>OZ241983.1:4800000-6153685 GCA_965204355.1 Candidatus Poribacteria bacterium | reverse complement strand
ATCTGCGGCGGGCGGTATGAAATGTCAGCAAATTCAAGCGTCATTCTTGCAACTGCTACAACGAGCTAAGGTCTGCAAATCCAAGTAATGTAGTGCATGTGTAGACCTCATAGCTTTGAAATTTATGAGCCGTTGTGTCAATACCATGAAAATCTTACTCATCTATGCCATACACTGCTATCGTAAACTGATTTCACCTCTCTTTCCGCCAACCTGCCGGTTTTATCCCACGTGCTCTCAATATGCGCTTGAAGCAGTTACTAAGTATGGAGCTTTGAAAGGAGGGTGGCTTACGCTTAAACGGCTATCCAAGTGTCACCCTTACCATCCCGGTGGATACGACCCTTTGCAGTAAAATTTTATTATCGAAGAAATTGTCACGAGGAGATTCTTTAAATGGAGAAACGTTATGTCTTAGCCCTTGTACTCATGGTTGTGGTGATGTTCGGTTGGAGTTGGTTTTATGGTCGAAACCTCCCCAAACCCCCGCAAACAACTGAGCAAGCGACTGAGCAACCGAGGGAAACCTCACCCCTCTCATCGGATTCATCGTCATCTTCCAGCGAGGCAACAATTGATACAACTCAATCAGGACAAGTGGAGGTGCCATCACGTCCGCGCCAACCGGTTCGGGAGAGTAAAACGGTTCAGGTCGAAACCGGAAAGTATCATATTATATTTTCAGTGGGACGATTCGCTTACGCACATGGATGGGCGCTTAAAGAATATCCAGACAGGTCGGGCCCGGCTGAAGCATTGTTTAATCTGATTCCGGAAACGGCTCAAAACTGTTTGTCGGTCCACTTTTTTAATCAGGGCTTGACGGCTGATGCTATGGAGACGTTCTGGGAAACGGACAAAACGGAGCTTATGCTCACAGATCGAAATCCGCAAGGTTCCCTTACATTCAGCAAGCAGATTGGAGACGACCTCCAGATCCTCAAGAAATTTACGTTTTACCACGATAGATATTACGTTGATCTCGAATTAGCGTTCCGAAATTTATCCAATCAGCCATTAATTTCTCTTGATACCAGGAGCGATAACCGTAACGGATATAAACTCCGTTGGGGCCCTGGAATCAATGCTGACCTGCTTGTGCATGAAATCAAGAATGGTAATCGCGGGCGGCACAACCCGAAAAGTGAAGGCGCCAGAGCCTTGGGCAGTGGCACCAGCAAGCCTGTAAAAAAACTTGATGACGATCAAAGCATGAATACGGTCTTATGGGCAGGTATGAATAATAAGTATTTTGCTGCGCTCATGATTCCGGATGGAGTGCTCAATGCGACATACGAACTGGAAACCCTCTCAGACAACGGAGCAACGGCACCAGTGGATATTACTGCGCCATCGGAAGCTGCAAGCCTTATTGTTCCTGGATTTTCATTGGACTCTAATAATAGCCGGGCAGATCAATTCCGTATCTATGTCGGTCCAAAGGAGTACACGGCTCTAAAGGCAATCGAGGCACCGGGAACTCAGGGAGAAGACCTACAACTCGCTGATATTATCGACTTCGGTTTCTTTTGGTATATTGCTTGGGTCATGCTCTGGCTCCTGAATTTCTTCTATGGTATCATCAACAATTATGGAGTTGCCATTATTCTTCTGACTTTATTGGTAAAAGTGGTCTCATATCCACTGACCCGTAAAGGTTACAAATCTATGCAGGCGATGCAGAAGCTTCAGCCCCTGCTTACAGAACTCCGTGAAAAGCATCGAGATGATCCACAGAAACTTAATAAGGCGACGATGCAACTGTACAAAGAACATGGCGTTAATCCATTTGGTGGTTGCATCCCGTGGATTCCGCAGATTCCGGTTTTTATTGCACTGTTTGCACTCCTTGGCAACGCAATTGAACTACGAGGTGCACCTTTCTTTTCATGGATAGATGATCTTTCCGCTCCTGATGTCCTATTCACGCTTCCCTTTACCATTCCATTTATTGGAGATGCATTTCGATTATTACCGATTGTCAACGGTTTCACTACTTGGTTACAACAGAAAACGTCGGGTGGCATGGCACCTACGACCGACAATATGCAAGCAAAGATTATGCAATTTATGCCTTTGCTTTTTGTTTTTATCCTTTATAATTTTGCATCGGGGTTGGCACTCTATTGGCTATGCAACAATATTTTTACCATCGGACAACAATACTTACCTAAATTATGGCAATCCGATGCAGCGGAAGATGCCCTCCCTGTTGAAGGCTCATCAACAAGAAAACAACCTCAATCTAGGAAACGACAGTCCCCAAATGCGAGCCGTAAGACATGATATGCGGAACGCGAATCATAGATTTCAATAACACCGTTCAAACGACTATAGATATTATGCGGTTATTCGGGAGGACATTAAATCGTGCACCAATATATTGAAGTTGAAGAAGATACAACAGAAGAAGCCTTAGAGTCTGCTCTTAAAGAACTTGGTGTTAGTCGTGAGCAAGTGAGTGTGAAGGTTATACATGAACCTACGAAAGGCATCCTTGGCCTAGGGGCAAAACTTGCTAAAATCCGCGTGACCCTAAAAGAGGATATTTCCTCAACGCCAGAGGCAGTACTTCATGAAATTCTAAGTCATATGGGGCTTAATGCGGAGATTGAATCTCAAGTTATCAATGGAAGTGTGCATCTTACAGTGAGTTCTGATAACCCCGGTATACTAATCGGCAAGCATGGTCAGACCCTAAACGCTGTCGAATATTTGTTGAATTGTATATTAAATAGGTCCTCTCTCGTAAAGAAAAAGGTCTTCGTTGATGCGGAGGGGTACCGTGAACGCCGTGAGCAGATGCTGACAGATCTGGCTTCTCGTGCTGCAGAAAAGGTCAAACAGACCCATCAAGAAATTGTCCTAGACCCGATGCCTCCTCGCGACCGCCGAATTATTCACGTTACCTTACAATCGGATGAGCATATTCGCACGTATAGCCGAGGTGAGGGGATGATGCGGCGCGTTGCTGTCACCACGCGCGAAAGATATGAGTCAAACTCAGAGCAGCAAGATTGAATGGGATACGATTGCAGCCATTGCGACACCGCGGGGCGAAGGTGGTGTTGGTATCGTCCGAGTGAGTGGTAGTCTTGCTATTCCCATTGCCTGCCAGATTTTTCGTTCGTCCCGCCACGTTTCCGCTGCAGAGTTGCCGAGCCACACGCTGAATTACGGGCATGTTGTCCAGTCAACATCGGGAGAGATTATCGATGAAGTAATGCTCGGTATTATGCGGGCCCCAAGATCGTATACAGCGGAGGATGTGGTTGAGTTTAATTGCCACGGCGGTGTTGTCCCCCTCAGAGGCGTGCTTGAACTGACGTTAAAAGCCGGAGCGCGTCTTGCAGGACCGGGGGAATTTACCAAACGCGCTTTTCTCAATGGGCGGCTAGATCTGGCGCAGGCAGAGGCGGTCGTGGATCTGATTCGTTCAAAAACCGACCTCACCCGTCGGATTGCAATAGACCAACTGTCTGGCAGACTGTCCCAAACGATTAACGCACTCAATGATCGGCTTGCGAATTTGCTTGCGGAAGTCGAAGCGTCTATCGATTTTCCTGAAGAAGAACTCGATTTCATGGATTTAAGGGTGATGCAACAAACCGCCCAAAACATCCTTGATGACTTAGACCGGTTGATTGCGACCGCGTCGGATGGCAAACTCCTGCGGGAGGGGGTTAACATCGCAATACTCGGACGACCAAACGTTGGGAAGTCGAGCTTGCTAAACACTTTGTTACAGGAAGATCGGGCGATAGTTACGGAAATACCGGGGACGACACGGGATACAATTGAAGCGCCACTGAACCTTGGTGGGATCCCGCTCCAGTTGATAGACACCGCCGGAATACATCAAACAACGGATCTCGTTGAACAGCAGGGCGTTGAACGGAGTAAAGCTTACCTTGACCGTGCTGACTTGCTTTTAATAATGTTTGATTCATCTCGGTCCTTAACTGAGGACGATCGAGAACTGCTCCGCGCGGCGAAGAGTCGTAAATCAATCCTGATTCTAAACAAAATTGACCTACCTATCGTTACAACTCCTGTAGACCTACACACCGATGCGCCTCAAAAACCCACGGTTCAGATTTCTCTCCGCGACGGCAAAGGGATTGAAGAGTTGAAATCCGCAGTTCACCAAGAGCTGCTCGAAGGAGACGGAGTGTGGGGTGATTCTCCCATTGTTACAAGTGTCCGTCACCACGATGCACTGCGTCGCGGGAGGCTTGCACTAGGGCATGCAATAGAGAGTTTCACTCAACAGATGCCCCCGGACCTTGTAGCGATTGACCTGCATATCAGCTTGGATAGCCTCGGCGAAATTGTTGGAAAAACAACGACGGAGGATATTCTGGGCAGAATTTTCTCCCAATTCTGTGTTGGAAAGTAAAATAAAGCGATAGAGGGTCAACATATTGGCAATCATCACGGTAGACATTGAACTGCAATCCTTTGAAATATAATCGACCCAGACTGAACCACTGATTTCTGATTAAGAATGGTGAAGGAGGGGTATGAAATGTTGACACAGCAACAGCAGTGGTGCCCTCAATGCAAACGTTACGTCGATACGGAACAGAAGCGGAATAAATTGGGTAGACGTGGCAATCTGATAAAACTTGTCATGACCTGCCAGAAGTGTCGGACAACATTGGGTAGCAAAACGGTCAATGCTGCGATTCTTAAGCAGATGCAAACAGAGTCTGCTGCTGACCGGTCGCCCTCTGAAAACAGTTAGCAACTATGGTGAATTCTAAAAACAGATAGACACTTTCGCCCCCGGTAGGTGCGGTTTCCAACCGCACCGCATAGGCACAGTTGAAAAACAGTGCCTACCAAACGAGAGAACGGTAGGTGCGGTTTCCTAACCGCACCGGTTTGGAGTGTCTCATTAATTCTAAGATCCATTATAATTTGAAATGAAAATTACACTTTTTTTAGATCCATCCGTTTAAGATATTGACGGACTTTTTGGAATCTTTAATTTTTATCCCTAAATTCCTTCAAAGGAGAAAAACGATGTTACATTCTGTGTGGAGACAAAGACAGCTTATTGTGCTTGCCAGTCTGCTGCTGGTTACTGCAAGTCCGATAGTGCTGGCAGAGGAGAAGATCCAGTGGGCGGGGACAATCGAGGAAGGGTTGGCAGAAGCGAAAAAAACAGACAAGCCAATCATGATGGACTTCTACACCGACTGGTGAGGTTGGTGTAAGCGGCTGGACGCCGAAACGTTTACAGATGCAAAAGTTGTTGAACTGTCGAAAAATTTTGTCAACCTCAAGGTCAATCCTGAAGATACAGACCATCCTGAAAATGAGGAAGCTCGACTCAAGTATGGTATCAATGGGTACCCGGTAGTTGCATTTCTCACTTCCGAAGGGGATTTGATCCGTCTCAACCACGGCTATAGTCCTCCCGAGGAGTTTTTTGGAGTGATGGAAAACATCTTCAAAGAGGAAGAGGCATTTAAGGAGTTGAAAGTAGCGGTCCAGAAGAATCCAGATGATTCGAACGCTAATGCTGGACTCGCACTGATTTACATTAAGCGCGGCAAATTTGAACAGGGGAAGCCCCTATTTGATAAAGCGGTGAAGCAGGATCCAGATAATGAAACGGGTCTGTTACCGGAGTTGTATGTGAATGTTGCGCTCCATTATGGGAATAACGCTGCCAGCGACAATGAAAAGGGCTATTTCCAGAAAGCGGAAGCGCTGCTCCAGAAGGTCATTGATACCTATCCGGACAGCAAGTTTTATGAAGATGCTCAATATTACTTAGGGATTACCTACGCAATTCAGGAAAAGTCTGAATTGGCGATTGCAACGCTTGAGAAATTACGCGATGCGAAAAATGAAGAAATTCGTCAGCAGACGGCAATACTTCTAGACCGTCTCAAGATGTCGACGAAATAGTCTGTTACTAACTTGAACATATCCACGAAGAAAGCCCATATCCAATGAGAATTGATGTGGGCTTTTTTATTTGTATTGGGATGGAATTCTTGTATTTGATGTGCTGATTGTGGCATTTCCCTTTTCACTGGAGACGCCTGATTATCCCACAGAAGATGGTACAATCACCGCTTGTCAACCCAGCCTGCTTCATGCTATAATACCGCTCAATTCGATGTTTTTATAACAGAGATTTAATGGACTTCCGCAGCTTCCCACCTTCAGGAATAGTCAACGATGAACACTTCCACCAAACTATGGGGCGGCCGATTTCGCTCTGAGTTGTCAACTGAAACTGAGGATTTTACACAATCCATTGATGTCGATTCCCGCCTAGTCCCATATGATATTTGGGCGAGCCAGGTCCATGCGATTATGTTGGCACGGCAAAGCATCATCTCTGATGAAGATCTCCGCCAAATCTTGCCTTGGTTAGGCAAGGCGGCATCAGATTTCCGTGATGGAAAATTTGTCCTCAAGCCCGAAAAGGAAGATGTCCACATGAATGTGGAATCCTACCTCATTGAGGGGGCCGGAAGTGAGTATGGCGGAAAACTTCATACCGCTCGCTCTCGGAATGATCAGGTGCTTGTCGATGCACATCTCTATATTCGGGAGCATCTCCTTGACACGCAGCAGGGTGTGTCGCGCTTGGGCCGTGCGTTTCTGTCCATAGCACAGGAACACACCGAAACGGTAATGCCGGGCTATACCCACACACAGCACGCGCAGCCAATCAGTCTCGGTTTTTGGGCGACAGCCTACGTCAGCATGTTTCTTCGAGATCAGAAGCGCTTGAACGCTGCTTACGAACTAGCCAATCTCAATCCACTTGGTGCTTGTGCGCTTGCGGGGACCTCCTTCTCAATTGATCGGGATTTGACAGCCAAACTGCTCGGCTTTGATGGGACACATGAGCATGCATTGGACGTGATTAGCTCCCGTGATTTTATCGCTGAACCTCTTTTCGCGTTGACCCTGCTGATGACTACCCTCTCAAGGCTTGGTGAAGAGATTGTTTATTGGACCACGTATGAATTTAACATTGCAAGGCTTGATGATGCGTATGCAACGGGTAGCTCGATCATGCCCCAAAAAAAGAATGCTGACATCGCGGAATTGACACGTGGGCGGACAGGGAAGGTCTATGCAGCGCTGATGGATCTGTTGACGAATCTCAAAGGGTTGCCCACGGGATATAATCGCGATCTCCAAGAGGACAAACCGCCGCTGTGGGGTGCTTTTGATGTGGTTCAATCCTGCCTAGGGATTCTGCCCGGTCTGCTTGAGACGCTCGATTTTAACACGGATCGGCTGGAACGACTCGCCAATGCAAACTTTGCGACAGCAACAGAGCTAGCCAATTTTCTCGTTAATGAACAGGGATTACCATTCCGAAAATGTCATGAGATCGTTGGGAGTGTTGTCGGCGGTCTAGCGAAAAAAGGGAAAACTTTTGGGGATTGGGATGAGACGCAAAAGTTGCTGCGATCCGAAGGCGTTAACCTATCCATCCCGCAACTCCAACACATTCTTGATCCGAAACTGTCCCTCCGCAATAACCGGAGTCTTGGCGGTACATCGCCCACAGAGGTGAAGCGGATGGTAGATGAATTTGAGATACAACTGAACGAAATTGATGCCCAGATCCGTTTGCGGCAGGAGCAGATTGATGCTGCTTACCAGCAAACGCTTCGGGTCGTTGAACAGGTACTAGATGGTAAAACGATTTCAGAAGTTCGCTTTTATAGTGAATTATAGAAATAAGTAGACATTAATAGTAGTAGGCACACTCCGTGTGCCGTAACTCGGCGAGCAAGGTTCGTGACTTGGTTCGATCATCATGTCTAAGTAATTCTAAAATCGACCATAATTAGGGAGGGTAGGAGATGAGGATCGGTATTGCTAGTCTCTGGCATGAGACTAATACCTTTGCTGTGGAGCAGAACGATACCATGGATACTGTCCATACCCAGCGCGGAGAGGCGCTTTTGGGTTCACAGCCTAAGAGTTTTATCGGCGGTTTTGTCGAGGGGACCAAGCGACGCGATATAGAGCTGGTTCCCACCGTCCGAATTGGCTTTGCACATGGCGGCATCATCCATGCTGAAGTGTACCAACGCTGTCGGGATATGATTGTGACGGGCTTGCGGGAAGCGGGATCACTGGATGGTGTCTACTTTGCGCTTCATGGTGCGATGGTCGCCGAAACACCCTATACCGATGCTGAAGGTGAACTGGTACAGGAAGCGCGACGAGTACTGGGGGATATCCCGATGGTTGGCACCTACGACTTTCACACTATCATGAGCGATAAAGAGGCTGAAGCACTGATCCCGTTCCCTAATAACACCAATCCTCATATTGATGGTTACGAGCGAGGATTGGAGGCAGCGGAATGTCTGCTTCAAATGCTGGATGGCAAAATTAATCCGGTCACTCAGCGCATATTTGTCCCGATCATCGGTCCCAATATCGGTCAGAGTACTTGGTCGCATTTGCAGGACGAGGAACGGGGGTTGTTGCTCCATCAACTGAATGAAAAGCGGGCGGAGATGGAAAAAATTTCCAAAGTTATCAACATCACCATTCTCGGCGGTTACGGGTACGGGGATTCCCCCGATGCGGGTATGTCGGTTGTAGCGACAACCGACGGCGATCCAGAACTCGCCAAACGACTGGCTCAAGAGTTGGCGCAGGATCTGTGGGAGCAACGAGAGCGACTGAACACAGTGCGGCCGATACATCCCATTGATGAAGGGGTGAAAATGGCGATGGCTGACCCGCGAAAGCCGATTCTTCTGGTAGATTTAGGTGATGATCCCGGCAGCGCCTGCCCGGCGGATAGTCCGGCGGTGCTGGAAAGTCTCCTCCGTTGTGGGGCGCAGGATTGTGCGGTCACTATCCGTGATGCGGAGGCAGTTCATGCAGGCATAGCGGCCGGAGTGGGAGCGGAACTCAACATCGCGGTGGGCGGCAAGATTGACCAACGCTTTTACCAACCGCTGAAAGTGACAGGTCAGGTCAAGTCCATCGACGATGGGAGGTATATGATCTGTGGCCCCACCCATGGAGGATGGGGGCGTGAAGTCAACAAGGAAACATTTCGGGAGGCGAGTGTGGGAAAGCGGGTAGTGCTGCGCATCGGAAATAAAGTCGACGTTATCTTCTCCCAACGACAGACCGGCAAGGATAGAGACTTTTTTAAGAGCGCAGGTATCCTATTGGAGGAGAAACAAATCCTCGTTGTCAAATCCAATCAAGCGCATCGTGCTTCCTTTGATCCGGTTGTCGCTGGCACCATCGAACTGGACACCCCCGGTGTCAGCACCGTGAACTACGCTAGCCTTCCTTATCGCTATCTACGCCGCCCGATCTGGCCCATTGATGAGACTATGCATTGGACGTTGTCTGCGTAGTGTCTAGGGAGAATTTACTATCATTTATGGTAGATTTTAGAATTACTTGGACACTGCCAATTGGCGAGGTGAGCAAACTTCGACTACTGGGGTTAGAAAAATCTGGGCTATGACCCGGTAGGTGCGGTTTCTAACCGCACCGAATAGGCGCAGTTGGAAACAGCGCCTACCAAACATGAGGAGCGAAAGTGTCTATTTATTTTTATAATCTACCATAATCGGTTCTGTTTGCTGCATTACGGAAATTACCTAGAGTTTACACTTTTGCGATGTCAGTTTTCAGTTCCGATACTGATGCTAACAAGTTAATTACCGTACGGAATGAGAAACCTTCTAGTCAGAACAGGAGATTGCTGATGGAACAGCATCCACGAGAAAAATATGAACTCACTCTTGAGCAGCGCCAATTCTTTGGAACACAAGGTTATCTGAAAATTGAGGGGCTATTGAGTGAAGAAGATCTTCGTGAGCTTGATCGCCATTCGATGGATTTGGCGCTAGGGAAGGTTGACTTCAGTGAACTGGAGGGGGTTACACCGAGAAGTGAGGGAGATACCCCCGCGGATATGGAGGACAAGTTTTTCCGCTTCATTCAATTCCACCGTCATCTGGAGGTTCATGAACGCTATCTGCTCCATCTTCGCATCCTTGATGTGCTTGAAACCTTGATTGGACCCGATGTGATGGCGATGCAGTCAATGCTTTTCCTTAAGCCGCCACAGAAATCCGGTCAGGCTTATCATCAGGATTCTTTTTACATCAAAACCGCTCCGGATACGCTATGCGGTGCTTGGATAGCCATTGATGATTGTGATGAGGAGAACGGTTGCATGTATGTTGTTCCCGGCTCTCACCTGCATCCGATCTACGAGGAGGTGGCACTGCCGGATGATACCGAGGATTTTCATGAAAGATTGACCGAGATTGTAGGAGTAGAGGAACGCAGGGAGGTGCCGACGACCGCAAATGCCGGAGATGTCATTTTCTTCCACGGCCACCTTATCCATAGATCTAAACAGAATCGCTCTAAAGATCGATTTCGGCGGTCATACGTCTGCCACTATGCCAACGCCCGATCTTATACTGAATGGGGTGAAGGCAATCAGAATCATATTCTTGCGCGTGGGGCAACGCATATGCCGTTTGCGACGCCCCGTTTTGTTTCGCATGACCCGCTTGCGTAGCGTTTTATAGTGAATTCTAAAAATAAATAGACACTTTCGTCCCTCGGTTTCGATCCCGATTTATCGGGGCCGGTAGGTGCGGCTTCCTAACCGCACCGACTTGGAGTGTCTCATTATAGTGAACAATATAAATATGTGGGCGTTCACCAATAGTGCCCCTTATCGAAGCCTCATGAAGTCCCCCTGACAAGGGGGGCTAGGGGGGTTGGGGATTTAGGGGGTTGGTTTTGTATTGAAAGTGTATAAGTAATTATAGAATTTACCATAATTCTAAGATCCACTATAGTTTCGGTTTTTGGGAGTATCAGTTCGTTACGCTGAAACTCAGAAAGGAGTTCACATGAAAAATCAAGATTTCAGATTGACGGATCAACAGATCAATTTTTTTCAGACTTTCGGTTATCTGAGTTTTCCCGGACTTCTGGCAGACCGTAGTGAGGAAATTGTTGACGCCTTTGAGGCGGTCTGGTCGGAACGTGGGGGAGGTCATAATGGGAAGCCCCATGAAGGAACGGCGCGCTCCTGTATCGTTCCGTTCATTGATCAGAGTGAATATTTATCCTCGCTGTTGGACGAACCCCGTATCTTGGGGATAGCAACCACTCTCCTCGGTGATGACTTCAACTATATGGGTAGTGATGGAAACTACTACGTCGGGGATACGCGCTGGCATTCTGACGGGGGACACAAGCCGGAGGATCCTACCCACCTCAAAATTGCATTTTACCTCGATCATCTAACCCGTGACACGGGTGCCCTGCGGGTCATCCCCGGCAGCCATCTCTTTGGAGATGGTTATGCGGATCGACTTCAGGAGGAGATCCGGGAGAGTGAGGCAGACTGGGGTGTTCATGGTGAGGATGTACCGGCGGTCGCATTCGAGACGCAGCCGGGGGATGTGGTTTGCTTCAATCACAATACCAAACACGCTGCGTTCGGCGGTAGTGCGCGCCGACGGATGTTTACTATGAACCTCTGCGAACGCTATCCTGAAGACCGTTTGGAAGATCTACGCACCTACATCAGTGGCTCGGCGCGTTTCTGGATTGACCGCAAATACGGTCCGAAGATGGTTGGTACTGCGGGATCTGAACGGATGGTGCACCTAGAGCAGGTGATGGCTAACGATGGCCATCTCGCAGCGCTTTCCCAAAAAGCGCGGGAGACAATGAGCGAGCCTTCGCGTGGTTAAGTTCTCTCCTGATGTAACCTGTTCAGTCCCTCATTTCACATAATTTCTATTTGGATTCAGGGGTTCTATGAGTTCTTGAACCTCTGAATCTGTTGTAGCGTTTAAGAATTTGCTAAAACGCTGACTGCACCCTCTCCACTTTTCCGCTTCTTGCGGACCGCTCACACGCATCTAACACAGCGATGACCTTTGTGCCGACCTCTGCGTTAATCAGCGGTTGTTTGTCGTGTTTGAGACAGTCTTCAAAATGTAGCATGTAACGCACAACTTCGCCGATATGCCCAATATCGGCGATCTCATCTGTCTCCACAGAAGCGGCCTCTTCGACGGGAATAACGCTGTGATGGTCATCATCGAAAATCGCCTGTCCATTGACAACACTGCCAGCAGTCCCATAGACCGATAGACCGAGCATTGGCATCGGTGCATGACAGAGACCGTAAAGCCCAAGTACACGCCCGAGCCGTCCATCTTCATAGATTAGGTTGACCATCCAGTTATCGTTGAAATGTCCTTCGCCGGCCGGATAGCGACTATCAATCCCACTTTCGTGAGCAATTGCGTGTACGGCACTCGGAAAACCGAGAAACCAGATAATGAGATCCATCGGATGACACAGTCCACCGTAAAGCGTTTTCTGAGGCATCTGGTGTCTCCACGGCGTCGCTGTGAGCACGCTGCGCATATCGTGCACGTAATGCGCTTCAGCTGCGACGATGCTGCCCAGCTTACCAGCCTCCACTAGTCGGTGCGTATGCATGAAATCTGGTCGAAAACGACAGGTCTGTCCAATCATGAGTTTCAAACCGGTCGCCCGCGTTTTCTGTAATACACGAACTGCGTCGTCAAGACTGTCAACAAAACCTTTGGTGCAGATCACATGCTTACCGCAATCGAGCGCGTCAAGACAGTGTTGTGCATGAAGTGGATCCGGTGTGTATATACCGACGATATCAATTTCGTCTCGCTGGAGGATTTCCCGATAGTCCGTCGTCCCAAACGGGACGTTATGCTCTGCACTGATACTCTCAAGCCGGTCCGTGTCTGTATCACAAATTCCTCGAATTTCGAGATCTGTATCGGGTACCTGTCGAATCCCGAACATCGACTTCCCCATTCCTAATCCGATAATACCGACACCAATTTTCCCCATATTTCTATCGTCTCCTGTCGTAGGTGTAAAAAATTACCCATTTTCCCCGCGAAAATGCGAAGATTGTCTCCATTTCAGAGTTGAAGATTTTGTTATAGGTTGTCAATTGTATTACAAAGCATTGCAAACAATTACATTTCAATCTGTCTAGGGAGCTCAAATGGGTTGGTATGCCCTTGGATATGCTTAATTTAATGGATTTTCGGGGAAAAGGCAAGGCTATTGAAATTATTACGTCGAGCAATCTGGTTTCGACCCGCAACCAATTATGGAATAGAATCCAAAAGCGAATCCTTCCTCAAGGATAGTACAGAATTTTGCTTGTATAAAAATTCGGTTTGTGCTACAATATGACAAACTTATGGAAATTGTCATACCATAAACCATATTCGTTCACTCTAGAATGAATCTTTTTCGAGGAGGTAACAATGAGAAGTATAGCAGGAATAGCGATTGTTAGCATTTTTGTGTTTAGTGTCATCCTCAGTGGCTGTGGCAAATTAAGCAAGGAAGAGTTTGCCATGGAGATGGATAAATACAACCAAGAAAATACAGCGGCACACACTGATTTGGGCAACCAAGTTTCTGAGTTGAGCGGCAAGGTTGACGCTCAAGGGGATGCTTTGAGGTCAGAAGTGTCTATGGCAAAAGAAGCGGCCATTACCGCGTCTCAACAAGGTGATGCGGATACAATTGCAGCCGCCAAAGAGGCAGCTGAAAGTGGGGACGCCAAGCTGCGTGAGGAGTTGATGCAGACTGCAGATATGGTTGGCGAAAAGGCACAACAAGCCGCTGCATCTGGAGATCAGAAACTCCAAGACCAGATTGCTGCAGCTGAAGATACGAACAAAATGCAAGCCCAAAAGATATCTGACTTGGAAGCTGCACTCATGGAGACAAACAAGGCGCTTGCTGCAACTAAAGAGATGGCTGCTGCCAAACCAATGCTAGCGACTACGGTGCAATTCCCCAGTGGTAAAGTCGACTTGACTGCAGCTGCCATGGAAGCGCTTGATAAAGCAGTCGCAAAGATTCAAGCAGATGCTGACGCGTCGGTACTTGTCAAAGGTCACGCGGATGGCAGCCCTGTACTAAGCGGGAGATACCGCAGCAACTGGGATCTTTCTCAAGCCCGCGCAGATTCGGTTGTGCAATATCTCAAGAGCAAAGGTGTAACCAACACAATTAGGTCTCGTGGACTTGGACATACGGAACCTATTGGTCCGGTCAATACAAAAGCAGGTCGCGCCCAGAACCGGCGAGCAGAGGTCATTATCGTGCCTGCTGGCTCGATGATGTAGCACTTCACACTGTATCTAGCTTTAAGGGAAATTGGGTAGAATCGGCTTCATCCCAATTTCCCTTTTTTTATGATAATTTAAGTTGCTGTCTGAAAAGCGCATGGCGAGCAAGAATCAACTATTTGAGGCGAAAACAGAGTTTATCGGCACACGCGGGGTTAGGGAGTACCGCGAGACCATCCCCGTCTGGGTAAACCCCGATGATGTTGTGCTAGAAATCGGTTGTGAGTGGGGAACGACAACTGCGTTGATTGCGCCACGTTGTAAGAAGGTCATTGGTACTGACATCAGTCCTAAGTGTATCGAACGTGCGCGGGAGATGCATCCTGGCCTGCACTTTGAAGTCTTAGATGGATTTGATGTTAAGGCAGCGCTTGACTTCGATGAACAGTTCAACAAGATCTATATTGATATATCCGGTTTGTCTGGCTACCGGTCTCTACTCGATACGATTTCGTTGCTTATGATGTACGCAACTGTGCTACGACCGGAAGCGATTATCGTCAAAAGCGGTGCGCTCAAACGTTTTGCTGCACACTGTATCCCTTGGCGATCCGGGGCGTCTTAATCGTCAAATTAGGACATTTTCAATCAACTACCGTCAGACTGACCGATTGTAACTTCGTGCATCATGCACCTCCCACAAGGTCCCGTCACTTACAAATATATAGAGGTTGGTAAGACACTCTATCAAGCCGTTTCAACGCGGACTCCACGATTTCCACCTCGTGTTGCCTATGTGATGCTTAACTCACTGTTTGAGGAAGAACGGGAGCCTATTACGGTGTATGATCCGTTCTGCGGTAATGGCGTCCTCCTCTGTACAGCGTACCTTCTTTTTTCGAAGAAAATTAAAAAAATACTTGGGACAGACCTCCATCCGGTTGTGTTAGAAACGGCACGGCGAAATTTTCAGTGGTTGAAAGAACAAAACGCACTTGAAGAGCGATTAAGCGCAATCCAAGCGTACAAAACCGAGGATGATGAGTTAAAACAATCTTATCAGGAACGGTGCCGGTTGATGTTCAAACACGCGCAGCAGATTCACCTTGATGTAGAACTTCAGCAGCATGACGCAACACGGATTAACGAGCACTTGGCTTCGATTGATGGTGAAGTTGCCCTCATCACAGATCCGCCTTACGCTCATAATGACCATTGGAATCCGGAAGATGGGCTTAAGTCAGCGGATTTTGGTCCCCTTGAGCCGTTTCTCCGACAGGTCGCGGAGGCACCGAATGTGACTACGCTCCTGATCTGCTACCGAGTTGATCAGCCAATACGGAAGTTGTTGGAGGCGTATTTTGCAGTAAAACCACTCGGCGGAACAAAGGGTAGAGCCATCTACCGATGCGACTCGCGATGAAAGCGTGATACGTGAAGTACAGTGAAGTCGAAAGCGCGATAGGACAATTAACGAAAAATGGAAAAGCCGTATACGATTCCTTCAATGCTATTCATAGTGGTTGTTGGCTGTTTCGTGGGAAATATCTCGCTTGGATCGACGGTCGTTTCAGAGACGTCGATTGAACGCGAGCAGTCGAACCTAATGCCGGATTTTATGAGGCGTGGCGTTGAATCCACATCGTTCCACCTCTCTTTCTTCTCTTACAAACCAAACTTAGAGCAGCTCACAGCGTTGTTAAACAGTCTCGGAGTTCCAGCACTCGACGCCGGCTTGATGCCCGTTGTTTCTGTGAAACTGAAGCACACACCAGAGTTGTCTTCCCAAATAGCACTTGGATATTGGACGAATAGTGCCGCGCTACCTCCGCCGAGTGCTGCAGATCTTTCCGCTGCCTTTATCCCTATTTCGTTCAACTTGCTCTACTATCCGGTGCTGCTTAACAACTTCCTTCCGCTCTATGTTGGCGGTGGTGTTGGGTATTCATATTTGAGTGTTGCTGGCAGTGCCCTTCCTTTGTTGGCAGCGCAAGGTGTGGCTCTTGATAACGGCAATTCTGGTTTGACAGGGTATGCACAAATCGGGTTAACGTATCTGCTTCTTGAAGATCAGCTTACCCTTACTCTCGAAGCCAAGCGCATCCTCAAGACGTTCAAGGGGAGCGGCACAGTTCCCTTCGACCTTGATTTTGATGGTACAGCGATTGGCGTGGGGATTGGATTACACTTCTGAGGAGAACGAAGTTGAACGCAGATTCCTTAAAAGATAAAAGAGTAAGAACGGTCTTGCCTTGGCTCGCCTGTGGATGTCTGATAGCAATTTTAGGTTGTGAGACCGGCATAATAGATAATTTCGCAGGTATTAAGGTTGAAACTACTTTTCGGCCTGATGAGATTGAGTTCGACATTTTTCTACTGAATGAGAATGGCCGTCCCTTAATTCAGCATGGAAGCATCTTGACGCCGGGAACTGGTCCTAGGAGCCTCTCGGAGTCCAAATTCACGCATCATGTCGAAATTTACTCGATGCGAGAGGGTGCGAGAAGCAAAAAGGTCTACGATGGACGCCTCATAGGTTTGCAATGGGGAGCGGTCGGTGGTAACCGTAGAGTCCTTTTTGCGGACCTACCACACCGGCTGATCGAAGAGGATGAACAACGTGACACGGAGCGGGGCGTGATTATTGTTACGTTGCAAACAGAAAAGCAGGGACCATTTACGGATACACTGGAAGATACGCGAATCTATAGATAGACGGACGTTCTAATTGGATTGACAAGCCCCGGTGTCTTTCCCTGTGATGGCAACTCAATTGATCTACCCAGATGCTTATCATACCATTTTGGCTAATCCCTTCCCCGCCTTTTTCGTCATTCTAATGTCCACATATACAATACATCCCAGAATCTAAACACTAGAACTCAGGAAAGTATGCGTTTCGATCTATATCAATTTCCTAAAATTAGGAGATATTTATTTCTTTTAAGTTACCTGTTTTTATTCCCGATCTGTGTGAGTGCTGTACCCGGTCCGATAGAATATCAAGCTGAGGCGTACCGAACCTTTCAGAGCATTGAAATTGATGGAGATTTCAGTGAAGCCGACTGGCAGCATGCTAAACCTATAAACCAGTTTATCCAAACGGCACCCGATGAAGGCGCAGCGATAACCGAATCTACGGAAGTCCGTATCCTCTACGACGAGAAAAACATCTATTTCGGTTTTACCTGTTCAGTTTCACATCGTGGCGACATTGTCGCCAACGAGATGCGCCGAGATGCAGAAGATTTGCGCGAGAACGATAATGTTTTCATCCTCTTAGATACGTACAATGATAAACGTAATGGGGTTTTCTTCCGCATCAATCCATTGGGTGCGATGCAGGATATTGCGTTGACGAATAGTGGAGATAGCCAAAACAGAAGTTGGGATGCGGTATGGGATTGCCACTCCAAGATTCATGATACCCACTGGATCACGGAGATTTCTATTCCTTTCAGCCAACTCCGTTTCAAGAGAAGCGATTCGATGGTCTGGGGCGTAAATTTTGGACGAACCATCCGGCGAAAGAACGAGGAAGCAACATGGGTTCCCGTATCCAGACAATATGGCAGCCTGTCGAAATATCGGACCGCTAACCTCGGTAGCCTAGTCGGTTTGGCGGGCATCACTCCATCGAGGCGTATTGAATTTCTGCCTTATGTTCTACCGGGGATTAGTCGAATTGAAGAAGATGAGAGCATTGATAGGAAATTCGATATTGGGTTGGATCTCAAGTACGGTTTAACTTCGAACCTCACCGCAGATCTGACGCTTAATACCGATTTTGCTCAAGTTGAAGCGGATCAGGAACAGGTCAACCTGTCTCGATTTAGTCTATACTTTCCGGAAAAGCGTCCCTTCTTCTTGGAAGGGGCAGGAATGTTTGATTTTGGTATTCCCAGTCCTACTTTCTTTGCTCCTCCTCCGCTGATTCTCTTTTATAGTCGTCGCATTGGTCTTGAGGAAGGTTATGCCATCCCAATTATCGGTGGAGGCAAGATTACTGGGAAAGTGGGCCCTTACGGCATTGGACTGTTAAATGTGCTGACAGACGAGTTTCACACCGACCCATCGGTTACAGATGAAGACGATATAGTTGATCTGTCTAGGACAAACTACTCCGTGCTGCGGGTGAGGCGGGATCTTTTCAGCGGCTCTAGCGTTGGAGCGATTGCGGTCAATAAGCAGGATGTGGATACTTACAATCGCGCCGGTGGATTAGACTTTGCGTATCGTCCAAACGACAGTATTGATGTACGTGGATTGTGGGCGCGGACTTATGAAGATGAGGTCTCTGGCGAAAACGATGCAATGTACTTTGGCGGTACTTGGCGCAACAGCTTACTGCGATTCAATGGGACATATACTTTCATTGGAGAGGACTTCAACCCCGAAATCGGATTCGTTCGCCGTCAGGGGAGTCGACGTGTGCGCGGGCAGATACGTTTTACCCCGTGGCCCAGAAAATTCGGCGTCCGGCGCATCTTCATGGGACCGGACGTTGACTATATTCTGAACGAGGATGATGAACTGGAAACACGGGAGTTTTCACTCACCAATTGGATTCAACTTGAACAAGGAAATTGGATCAATCTTGAGATTCGACGAACCTCTGAATTTCTCGACGAGGATTTTGAAATTCGTGATGATGTTATTATACCTGTTGGCGATTATGATTTGACGTCCATCAGAACTATGATTGATACAGATGAGGGGCGAAAAATTTCGGGCAGATTTGGCGGAAATTACGGTACTTTCTTCAATGGGACGAGACGTGGGTTTGATATCCAAGTGAACTTCAAACCGAGCGGACGCCTCGCTTTTGAAACACGATATCAATTTAACCGGGTTGATCTCCCGAACGAAACCCCTTTCAATGTGAATGTTTTCGGCAGTCGCATTGTCTATTCATTCACTACAACTCTCTTTGCGAAGTTGTTTGCGCAGTGGAACAGCGACGATGGGGTGATATCCACCAACTTTTTGTTCAACTACATCTACCGTCCCGGCAGCGATTTTTATCTTGTTTTTAATCAGATTTATGATAGCGGTAGTGCAGGAACGAAGCTGGCGGAATCGACAGTTGTCGCTAAAATGACTTACTGGTGGAACCCGTAGCGCGTGGAATACCGTACATCTTGTGATATTGATTTGTGAAAGGAGGTCGTCTATGATTTGCCATCTTAACAGAGTGCCCAGAACGTCGTGGTGCGGCAAATCTTTTTTTATTCTGTCTATGTGCTGTTTTCTGTTTCCGCACGTTGCAAGTGCCGATCCGGAGTCTATGGAATACCAAGCGGAGGCGTACCGAACTTATCAGAGTATCGAGATCGATGGAGAGTTCAACGAGGAAGACTGGAAAAACGCAAAAACCATCACCCAATTTATCCAATATGAACCAGTCGAGGGAGAACTGATTTCGCAACCCACGGAGGTACGGATTCTTTATGATGCTGAGGAGATTTACTTTGGGTTCACCTGTTTTGACAGTGATATGTCCAAGATGGTTGCCAACGAGATGCGCCGCGATGGAAGTGGTCAGGACGGGTTGCGTGAAAACGACCATGTGTCTATCCTTCTCGACACTTATAACGATCGGCGCAACGGATTTTTCTTCCGCGTCAATCCGTTGGGAGCGATGGAAGATATCGCTTTAA
The DNA here is from genome assembly GCA_965204355.1 of Candidatus Poribacteria bacterium. Taxonomy (GTDB): domain Bacteria; phylum Poribacteria; class WGA-4E; order WGA-4E; family PCPOR2b; genus PCPOR2b. Next base: position 6,133,872 of record OZ241983.1, on the reverse strand, counting down.
TAAATAGCGGAGAGAGTCGGAACCAAGCTTGGGATGCGATCTGGACGTGTGGCACCAAAGTTAATGAGAATCATTGGACGGCAGAGATTGGTATTCCTTTCAGCCAACTCCGTTTCAGTAAGAGCGATGAGATGACGTGGGGGCTGAATTTGGGACGGAGCCTCATGCGAAACCAAGAGGACGCAACGTGGGCGCCGCTTTCCAAAGCACATGGGTTCTTTGCGAGATATCGCACCGATGTTATCGGCGACTTGGTTGGTTTGGAAGGAATCACTCCCCCTCGGAATCTGGAGCTGCTGCCTTATGTCTTGCCGGGGATGAGTCGCATCGAAGAAGAGGAGGAAACGGATGGAGTATTCGACGTAGGCCTAGACCTCAAGTACGGTATAACCTCTAATCTCACGACAGATGTTACGTTTAACACCGATTTTGCACAGGTCGAGGCAGATCAGGAGCAGGTCAACCTCACCCGTTTCAGTCTGTTTTTCCCGGAGAAGCGTCCGTTCTTTTTAGAGGGTGCAGGGCTTTTTGATTTCGGCATTCCGCGCACAAGTTTCCGCCGACCACCTCCCTTACTTCTGTTTTATAGTCGCCGTATCGGCTTGGCGGAAGGACGCGCTGTTCCGATTATCGGTGGGGCTAAGATTACAGGCAAAGCAGGACCTTACGGCATCGGTTTGCTGAATGTGTTGACAAATGAGTTTTACGATGGGAGCGATCCGGAGGAAATTATCGATGTGCCGCGTACCAACTACTCTGTGTTGCGGTTGACGCGGGACCTTTTCAGTGGTTCACGCATCGGATTAATCGGCATCAACAAGCAAGATACTGAGGACTACAATCGAGCAAGTGGACTTGACTTCACATATCGCCCAAGCGATAGCCTTGATATACGTGGTCTCTGGGCTCGCACGTTTGAAGCGGATGTTTCCGATGATAATAACGCTTTGTATCTTGGCAGTACTTGGCGGAATAGAGATTTTCGCGTGGAGGGTTCATATACGGACATCGATGAGAATTTTAACCCCGATGTCGGATTTATCCGTCGAGAGGGAATCCGGCGAATCAATGGTCAAATGCGTTACAGCCCGCGGCTCGGCAAATTTAGGATTCGCCAAATCTATACAGGACCGGAGTTTGATTTTATTCTCAATCAAGACAACGAACTGGAAACTCAAGAAATTACACTGACCAACTATTTTCGGTTTGAAAGCGGAAGCTACATTGGCTTTCTGCCTAAACGAACCGTAGAACACCTCGACGAAGATTTCGAAATCCGAACGGGAATTATTATCCCTCAGGGCGAATACACTTTTACTGAAATGATGATTAGGGGATCCACCGATGATACGAAAGCGCTTGCAGGGCAATATAGTGTAAATTTTGGCAACTTCTATAACGGAAGCAGGTGGGGCTTTACCCTCAATGCGGGCTTCAAACCGAATGGGCGTCTCAATGTTGAGCCTATATTTCAGTTTAACCGTGTGACGCTTCCCAGCGACGCATTCAATGCGAGCATTTTTGGCGCTCGTGTGGGCTACTCCTTTTCGACAACGCTTTTTGCAAAAATATTTGCCCAATGGAACAGCGACGATGACATAATCGCCACCAACTTTCTACTGAATTACATCTACCGTCCCGGTAGCGATTTCTACCTTGTTTTCAACCAGATTTATGATAGTGGTGGCACAAAAACAGCACTTGAGGAATCCACAGTTGTTGCAAAGATGACTTACTGGTGGAATCCGTAGTTCGTAAAATGTGAAACGTACAATCAGGGCACCATGCCCTGATTACGCGGTTTCAGATGACCGATATGTATGGTAAGAGCTGCTCTACCCGGTGTTATAAGGCTTCCAGCAAACAACATCAGGACCTGTTCAGCGGAATCAATTACAGAGACATTTTGAAAGGAGACCGTTTGTGATTTATCACTTCAATTTTTGGCATCAGCTTTCAAGCGGTAGCATTCTGCAAGGTGGAAAATTGTTTTCTCTACTGGCTATCTGCTGTCTATTCGTTCTCCTCTCTGTGGGTGCCGACTCGGTCCCAGCAGAGTACCAGATAGAGGCATACCGAACGTTTCAGAGCATTGAGATCGATGGAGATTTCAATGAATCTGATTGGCAGCACGCGAGTCCAATTAATCAGTTTTTCCAAATTGAGCCTGATGAAGGTGAGTCGATAAGCGAACCAACGGAAGTTCGCATCCTGTACGATGACAAAAACATCTACTTCGGTTTTACCTGCTTTGAATCAGAGATGTCCAAGTTGGTTGCCAACGACATGCGCCATGACGCACAAGATCTGCATGAAAACGACAACGTCTTTCTGATTCTGGATACTTATAACGACAAGCGGAATGGATTCGCCTTCCGTATCAACCCGTTGGGAGCGTATCAGGACAGAGCCTTAACGAACGGTGGGGATAGCTTGAATCGGAGTTGGGATATAGTTGTTGAATGTCAAGCTAAGGTTAATTCAGATCACTGGACAGCTGAATTCGGTATTCCGTTCAGCCAACTCCGCTTCGACAAAAACGATCAGATGACTTGGGGTATGAATGTGGGACGGGGAGTCCGCAAGAACAATGAGGAGGCGATATGGGTGCCGGTGCCTCGGCAGTATGGGGGGATGGCGAAATATCGGCTCGGTAATCTCGGCAGCCTTACCGGTTTAGAAGGGATTGCTCCATCTCGGCGGTTGGAACTGCTGCCTTATGTTCTGCCGGGGATGAGTCGAACGGAAGGAGATACGGCTGATACGGATGGGGTGTTCGATATCGGTTTGGATCTCAAGTACGGTATTAACTCAAACCTTACCGCTGACCTAACCTTTAATACCGACTTTGCACAGGTTGAAGCTGACGAAGAGCAGGTCAACCTCAGTCGTTTTAGCCTATTCTTTCCTGAGAAACGTCCCTTTTTCTTAGAAGGGGCGGGATTGTTTGATTTCGGTATTGGTCGCTCCAGTTTCCGCCGGCCGCCGCCGCTGCTTCTGTTTTATAGTCGTCGTATCGGTCTTGAAGAGGGACGCTCCATCCCGATTATCACTGGCGGTAAGATCACTGGCAAAATGGGACCTTATGGCGTCGGTATGCTAAACGTGCTGACGAACGAATTTCTTGATGAGACGGATCCAGATGAAATTGTTGATGTGCCCCGCACCAATTACTCCGTGCTAAGGTTGACGCGAGATCTTTTCAGTGGTTCACGCGTCGGGTTAATCGGTATCAACAAGCAGGATGGAGATGCCTACAATCGCGCTGGGGGGTTGGACTTCACATACCGTCCGGTAGACAATTTTGATGTGCGTGGGTTGTGGGCGCGAACTGCTGATTCGGACGAAGATGATGGGACCGGCAATGCGTGGTATGTCGGCAGCAGTTGGCGAAATGATAAGTTTCGATTGGGCGGATCATATACCGATATTGGTGAGGATTTTAACCCCAAAGTGGGATACATCCGACGGGAGGGTGTGCGCCAAATCCGGAGTGACCTGCGTTATACTCCTTGGCCCAGGAGATTTGGGATTCGGCGCATTTGGACAGGACCTGAATTCGACCTTGTCCTCAATCACGACGGTGATTTAGAGACCCGATCCATCCGATTCAGTAACTGGTTTGAACTGGAAAAAGGTGGCCGCCTGCAAGTTGAGATTCGGCAGACTGCTGAACACCTCGACGAGGATTTTGAAATTCGAGATGACGTCGTCATACCCATTGATGAGTATAGTTTTACATCTGCTAGGGCAGGGATTCAAACCGATGAAAGTAAAATGCTTGCTATGGAATTTGATGTGGATTTTGGTCAGTTCTACAACGGTGATAGGCGCGGGTTTGACATTGGAGGAACATTCAAACCGAGTGGACGTTTCGCCCTCGAATCTCAATACCAATTTAACCGAGTGTCTCTTCCCGGAGAAGAGCCCTTCAATGTGAATGTGTTTGGCGGTCGTTTCGCCTATTCCTTCTCAACCCAACTCTTTGCGAAATTGTTTGCACAATGGAATAGCAGCGATGAGGTGATATCCACCAACTTCCTGCTCAACTACATCTATCGTCCTGGCAGCGATTTCTACCTCGTCTTCAACCAGATTTATGACGGCAACGGTGGGAGTGTCAGGCTTGAGGAATCCACACTTGTTGGAAAGCTAACGTATTGGTGGAATCCGTAAATGTAGTTCATTGGTTCATTGGTACATTAAGTATACTCACATATTTCGAGAAAGGAGCATTTCCCATGAGCCAGGAGACAGTTTGGTTACTCTCAGAAGAGGGCATCCTAGACTTCAACGGCGAACCGGTCTACGATGTTCCATTTCAGCCTGCATCGGTCATTGCGGGAGATACGAGTCAAGATCGGCTATCCGTCATCGTCAACGACCATGAAGTGTGGACGTATGTTTCGGGTACGTGGAATCAACAGGTATCAACGGATGTCACCTTGAACTGCGTTTGCTGGACGCCTGATAATCGGCTACTCGTGGGCACAGAGTGTGCTCGGCTCGCATGGGTCGCTGATGGCGATCTGAAATTTATTGAGGGCTTTGACGCAGTGCCGGAACGTAAGCTTTGGAAGACACCGTGGGGAGGGCCTCCGGATGTACGCTCTTTGGCTGTCGCCACGGATGGAACCATCTATGCGAACATTCATGTCGGTTGGGTTGTGCGCTCGCGCGATGATGGGGAGACGTGGGTAAACCTTCAGGAAGGATTGGAGATGGACGTGCATCAGGTCTCTGCCCATCCATCCGATCCTGCGACCGTCTTTGCTGCGACCGCTAGGGGTTTCTATCTGAGCCGAGATCATGGCGATACGTTTGTACACCAGCGGGGTGGTATGCCGTACTATTATCAACGAGCGTGTGCCTGCTTCCCTGAAAGTGACGTCTACTTAGTTTCTACATCACGAGGACCTCACAGCAGCGTAGATGCCCAGCTTTATAGAAGCGACGACGCAGGTGAAAATTGGGTGTTGGTCAGTGGGCTGCCAGAACAGATTGGTGAGAATATTGACACGTTTCAGATTATTACTGTTGGCGGAACGAAGGCGCTGGTTGTCGTGGACGATACCACTCTGTACCAGACCGATGATTTGGGATTAAATTGGCAAAAGATCGATGATTATCCGAGGTTGTTCGGCGGAGTTGTTGTACAAATGCCGCAGGCAGCATGAGATATCAATTTTCTTTTGCTTAGCCTCCACAAATTCACCTGTAGGAGAAATTAGGACCATTGGCACATCAAGAGATGTTAGATACGTTACCCTCCTCGATAGAAACAGCTTTACGAGAGGCGGGTATTCCTTTAGACACAGTGCGGTTCGCAGCGCAGAGCGATCTCAATCCCGACGGTCTGTTCGGTGAAAGCTGGTTCGTCCTGACCGATACGGAGGTTTTGGCTCTTGATGCAGAAGGTGCTGCCCTCCACCGTGTGCTGTACAGCGAAGTGATAGAGGTGCGTTCAGAGGCGGTTGTTGACGGCGGAATTCTCGTTCTAGAGATGATGGGGGATACCCTAGATCTCATCCGTTACTCAAACGGTCTGATGCCGAAGTTTGGGTATATAGCGAAATTTCTCAGTGAAGAGATTGAGCATCGTCGAGAGAAACGCGACGAAGCGCCGATGTGGGAGTACGAAGAGGAGCAGAAGTTCTGCAAAACGTGTGGCTTGCCGCTGCCTGATATATTTTTGCCGTGCCCGGCGTGCACCAAAAAGCATCGGGTCATGTTGCGGGTCCTTTCTTATCTCAAACCTCATAAGGCACGGGCGGCTGTGGTAGCGCTTCTCATGCTTATCTCAACACTGATTGCGCTTGTGCCGCCCTATTTTACGCGCATCCTTATTGATGATGTCCTGAAGCTAAACGAAGATCTCGCAGCGGCGCAAAGTACAGCGACAACGGCGATAGGTCGAATTTTCCGATCGTTTGAGACGGCAACGTTTGCGTTGGGGATTGCTATGGCGTGTCTCGTGGCAGCACATATCCTCACCCATATCCTTGACATTTTTCGTGGGCGTTTAGCCGCGTGGTTGACCTTCCGCATGACAGCGGACATCCGTGACCAGATCTACGAACGACTGCACGGGCTTTCCCTTCGATTCTTCGATAAGCGCAAGACTGGGACAGTCATCTCCCACATCACAGAAGACAGTACACGCCTTCAGTGGTTTCTGCTGGATGGGCTTCAATTTCTCGTTATCGATCTGTTGATGCTCTTTGGAATTGGTGCTTTTTTGTTCTCAATGAATTGGCAACTGGCGTGCTTTATCCTAATTCCCATTCCGCTGGTTGTCCTTGGTGCGCGATGGTTCTGGAAGAAGGTTCGTGGGCTCTGGCATCGGGCGTGGCGGCGAAGATCCAAGCTGTACGACATTGTGAACGATTCGGTCTCCGGTATTCGCGTTGTTCGAGCGTTTGGTCAGCAGAGGAGTGAAGTGGGACGATTTTCGGACACGAACGAGGATGCCCGGAATTACGACACAGTTGCCGAGAAAGTCTGGGCAACCTATTATCCATTGTTGGGATTTTCCGTTCAACTGGGGACGCTTATCGTCTGGTACGCCGGTGGTCTACAGATCCTCACCGGTGACATGACGTTTGGCACGTTGATGGCGTTCCATAGTTATTTAGCAATGTTCTACGGTCCCTTACGGCATCTGAGTCCAATGGTGAACTGGGCATCGCGAGCGATGACCGCGGCAGAGCGAATTTTTGAGGTCATTGACTCCGAGCCAGAGCAGTTAGATAATAGTAAACTCATCTCGAAATCGGAACTGCAAGGAGAGGTCAAATTTCACAATATGACCTTTGGCTATGATTCGCATAAACCTGTTCTGCGAGACATCAACCTGCACGTGAAGCCGGGCGAGATGATCGGCTTAGTTGGGCATTCTGGGGCGGGAAAATCGACACTGATTAATCTGATCTGCCGGTTTTACATACCGGATTCGGGGAGTATCACCATTGATGGTGTAGATATAACGGACATTCGCCTTGAAGACCTGCGGCAGCAGATTGGTGTCGTGCTCCAAGAACCGTACCTTTTCAATGGGACCATTGCGGAAAATATCGCCTACGCAAAGCCGGGGGCGGGGATGGAGGCGGTTATTGCTGCCGCGAAAGCTGCTAACGCCCATGAGTTCATCGTGAAGTTTCCCGATGGGTATGACACGGAAGTTGGTGAGCGGGGGGGGAGATTGTCAGGTGGAGAGCGGCAGCGGATATCAATTGCACGGGCGATCCTACATAACCCGCGTATCCTAATTCTTGATGAAGCGACTTCGTCTGTTGATGTCCAGACGGAACGTAAAATCCAGCAGGCAATTGACCGACTCGTGCAGAACCGAACCACTTTTGCTATTGCGCATCGACTATCGACGTTGCGAAATGCGGATCGTCTCTTCGTCATAGACAAAGGACGCGGTGTCGAGTGCGGTTCCCACGAAGAATTGATGGAAAAGAAAGGGATTTACTACAACCTCGTTGAGACACAACGACAAGCTTCCGAAATCCGCTCAGAGGTGCAGGCTGTCGAGAGCTAGATATGAATACAGAGAAAGAAAAGCTATCTAAAGGTATCGCCGCTTTGGAATCGGGACCTCCGCTCCCAGTTTCGCTTGACGGGGATGATTTCACGCCGAGATATTTGGATCCGGAGAAGATACGACTGTTTCGGTCACCGATGGGCGCACCCCGTTTGGAAATCTTAGAAGAGGTCTGCTACACTCGCGTGACGGTACGCCGAATCCTCCCGTTGAGCGACCCAAATCGCTACATCTCGCTTGGGGTTGGGGAGGAGGTGGAAATTGGTATCATTGAGGAGCCATCACGACTCGACCCCGAAAGCCTCGAAATTCTTCGAGAGGAGCTCGATAAGCGATATTTTACGCCTATTATTCAGAAAGTTCACCGCGTCAAGGAGCGGTTTGGTATCCATGACTGGGAGGTCGAAACATCGCGTGGCCGGATCACTTTCTCTGTCCAGGGGCTTCATCAGAACGTCAGACAGTTTCCGCCTGCCCGACTACTTGTGACAGATGTTCGTGGGAATCGGTACGATATTCCCGACTATCACAGGCTCGATTCGCACAGTTTTAATCAGATTCAGCGGCATCTATAGATTTGAACGATTGCTATCGGCAGCTCCCAAGTTTCCCGCTGCTAAAAAAACGACTCAGTTACTTACCTAAATTCAATACAACCTAAACACCCACGCAAAATGCCTTATCTGAAAGTTAGGGTTCATCATGGGAGACGGGCTATGATTGATCATTTACCATTGTGTAAAAATAGTCGAAACGGAAGATTGTTTCCCCCGATGGGATTGGGGTTCAAAGCAATCTGTATGGTAATTTGTTGTTTGTCACCATTCATTGTGGATGCAAACCCGGATTCTGTAGAGTACAAAGCCGAGGCGTATCGAACTTTTCAAGCCATTGAGGTTGACGGCGATCTCACTGAACCGGATTGGCAAAATGCGAAGCGACTTCGTCAGTTTGTCCAAATGGAACCGGACACTGGTGAGCCGATGACAGAGACAACGGAGGTCCGCATCCTTTATGATGAGAAAAATATCTATTTCGGTTTCACCTGCTTTGACTCGGATATTTCTAAGGTTACTGCCAAAGAGATGCGCCGCGACGGAAATCTGTGGGACAACGACAACGTCTTTGTACTTTTGGATACTTATGATGATCAACGAAGTGGGTTTTTCTTCCGTGTCAATCCGTTGGGGGCTATGGAAGATGTTGCTATAATGGACGCTGGGGACAGTCGGAACGAGAACTGGAATGCGGTCTGGGACTGTCGAACGCAAACCAACGAGAAATACTGGACAGCAGAAATTGGTATTCCCTTCAGCCAACTCCGTTTCAATCGGAACGATACGATGACATGGGGACTAAATGTAGGGCGGAGTCTCATGCGAAACCAGGAAGAAGGGTTGTGGGCACCGGTTTCTAGAGCACATGGGTGGCGCGCAAGGTATCGCACCGCCAACATCGGTCGTTTGGTGGGGTTGAAAGGAGTTGCCCCGTCCCGTAATCTAGAGCTATTGCCTTACGTCTTGCCGGGAGTGAGTCGAATTGAGGCAGATGATGACACGAACCGAACGTTTGAGATCGGTCTTGATGCTAAGTATGGGCTTACCTCGAATCTGACCGCCGATCTGACCTTCAACACCGATTTTGCACAAGTCGAAGCCGATGAGGAGCAGGTAAATTTAACCCGCTTCAGTCTGTTTTTTCCGGAGAAGCGTCCTTTCTTCTTAGAAGGTGCTGGACTGTTTGACTTCGGTATTCCACGCACCAGTTTCCGTCGTCCTCCCCCCTTGCTCCTCTTTTACAGTCGTCGTATCGGTCTTGCGGAAGGACATGCTGTCCCAATTATTACTGGTGGCAAGATTACCGGTAAAGTGGGACCTTACGGTATTGGTCTGTTGAATGTTTTCACGGACAAATTTCATACCGATGCGTCTGTTACCGATCCGGATGATATTGTTGATGAACCACGCACAAACTATTCAGTGTTACGTATGCGGCGAGATTTCTTCAGTGGCTCCACTGTTGGACTGATTGCGGTCAACAAACAGAATGCTGATACGTACAACCGCGCGGGTGGATTTGATATTGCGTACCGTCCTGCCGATAATATCAACCTGCGTGGACTCTGGGCTCGCACATTTGAAGATGGTATGTTAGACGAAAGGGATGCCTTGTACTTTGGGGGTGATTGGCGGAATGAGAATTTGCGCTTGGTGGGTTCATACATAGATATTGGCGAGAACTTTCAGCCCGAAGTTGGATTTGTCCGGAGGCAAGACGTCCGTCGCCTCCGCGGCGAGGTGCGGCTTACACCGATGCTCAGTAAGTTTGGGATTCGCCAAATCTGGGCGGGTCCGGAATTTGACTTAGTCCTCAATCGGGATAATGAACTAGCAACCCGAGAGTTTACGTACGTGAACTGGTTTGAATTAGAAGGCGGAGGCTGGTTTGGTTTTCAGGCACAACGAACCTTTGAACGGCTCGATGAGGATTTTGAAATTCGAGATGACATCACGATTCCGGTTGATGAATACCATTTCAATTCCTTCCGAGCTTCGATTAACACTGACGATACGAAGATGTTTTCCATCGAGTTAGGTACAAATTTTGGTGGCTTCTTTGATGGAGAAAGAGTTGGATTTGATATCGGACCCGACTTTAAGCCGAATGGACATTTCAGTCTTGAGCCGCGTTTCCAATTTAATAGGGTTACCCTTCCAGCGGGTTCATTCAACGCGAGCATTTTCGCTGCGCGTGTGAGCTATTCCTTTTCTACCAGATTCTTTACTAAACTGTTTGCCCAGTGGAACAGTGATAGCCATGTGATTTCCACCAACTTCCTGCTCAACTACATCTACCGGCCCGGTAGCGATTTCTATCTTGTGTTCAACCAAACCTATGATGGTAGTGGCTCAAGTACTAAACTGGAGGAATCCACCTTTGTCGGAAAAATGACGTATTGGTGGAATCCCTAAGTTGAAGTTTGATATTTGGTAGATTCTCACGCTCAAACCGCCTCCTCTCCTTTCAGACCCACAAATTCCCGATACCTCCCCAGCGTATTTTCGCGGTTGACAAGTTCTGTTGGCATAAATTATGCTTGTTTAAAGAACCGTGTTTCTACTTTTGACATTTCCGGGGGATACCATGAAGCGCTTGGTTTTATCGATTGCAACCTTTTTTCTTATTCTCTTCTGCGTAAATAGTTACGCGGAGTTCCCTCACCAATTTCTGCTGGGGCACACTGGACGTGCGCTTGCAGTTGGGTATAGCCTTGACGGGAAGTGGCTCGCTTCCGGTGGCGCGAATGAAATTCGCATTTGGGAGGTCAATGTCAATGAACCTATATACACCCTAATCGGGCATAGGGGAAAAATTGAAGACCTTGCATTCCGACCCAACGGCAATCTCGCATCTGCCTCGGTTGATGGAACTGTTCGACTGTGGGAGGTTCAGACGCAACGGGAAATCCGTGCGTTTGAAGGACATGCTGGACAGGTCACATCTGTAGATTTTAATTCCAACGGAAGTCGTATCGTTTCTGGATCGCGGGATCGAACACTCAAGCTGTGGGAAGCAGACACCGGTAAGCTTCTAAGGACGTTTGAAGGGCATACAGACGTTGTCTGGTCGGTTGTATTCAGTCCTGATGGCAGAAAGATCGCCTCCGGCTCAGAAGACGGCACCGTTCATCTTTGGGATGCGTCGGATGGTTCGCAGCTCCATAAGTTGACTGGACACACACAAGGAATTCTTTCTGTAGCATTCCATCCCGATGGCAGCAAGATCGCCTCCGGGGCTCGAGATGGGACTGTCCGACTCTGGGATATCAACCCTGGAACGGGTGACGTTATTGAGGAGGCGGAGCCGTTTGCAACCTATGACCGCCAAGTGACGTCAGTTAGTTTTAATCCTAACGGGCGCCTGCTCGCTGTTGGACTACTAAATTCACCGACGGATAACACTCTTAAATTATGGGATATCTTGACCCATTCAGAACTCCAATCTTTCGATACGCAGCTGATACATGATCTATCGTTCAGTCCAACTCGTCCTCAACTCGCGGTCGCAGGGGCAGCCGAGGGTACGGTCACTATTTGGAGTTCAAGTCATATAAGTCCGGCGCTCCTGGCGCCGCAAGCCGGCGAGTCTGTCAGACCCTCGCAGATCAACTTAAAGTGGGAAACCGTTGAGAATGCAGTCTATTATGATATCGAAATTTCAAGCACTTCAAACTTTATCGCAGAGAACACACAGTTAATAACTGTTACTGCGGATGAGCTATCCTTTGAGCCTGAGAACAATATCTCCCATTATTGGTGGCGTGTTCGTGCTGGCAGCTTCGGTGGAGTCAGTTACTGGTCCGAGGTCCGGGATTTTCGAGCACTGGGTTGCGTGGTCAGGATAGCATCGTCCGTTCGACGGATCAATTTAGGAGAGGAATTTGCCATCGATATTTTCGTTGAGTCTGTTATTGACTTGCAAGGGTTTGGCTTCGATTTGCGGTGGACTAATCCTGACGTGCTCACATTTGTAACTGTCACCAGGTTCCGAGATATCTTTGGCGAATCTGGGGTTGGACACCAGCCGACGGAGCCGCCCGACCAAATAAATGGGATATACAAGAACATCAGCGCCGCTAAGACCGGGACTAGCGGAATAACTGGTAGTGGTATCGTGTTAGGTGCCTCATTTCGGGCAAAAGCTGCTGGAATGAGTGCAATTCAGTTGCAGAATCTTATTCTTGTTAATTCAAATCAAGAACAGATCGACTGTGAAATCCACGAGTTGAAAGTGCTGGTCGAAGAACTTGGCCAACCTTGGGATGTCAACGTTGATGGGATTGTGAATATTTTCGATCTTAGTACTGTTGTGCGATACTTAGGGCAGCCAGTTCCGACAGATTTGGATGTCTATCCGGATGTCAACGGTGACGGTGTTATTAATTTTAATGACGTTATGCTGGTGGGTGCACATTTTGGAGAATCTTATCAGATTGATGAAGCCCCTGCTGCACCGAAAGCCACTGTTGAATCTCTGCACTTAATCTCACCAACATTGCGCAAGCAGTTTGAATTGATTTACCACGAACTCCTGTTGTTGCCTGAAAAGTCCCCAGAGTTTATTCGTACTAGGCAGGTTTTACAACAACTCCTCTTTTCATCAATTCCGACACATAATCAGCTGCTTCAAAACTATCCTAACCCGTTCAACCCAGAGACGTGGATACCCTTCCACCTTGCTTCAACCGGTCAGGTTAGTATCGAAATTTATGATGCTGCTGGGATGCTTATCCGTCAAATTGACTTGGGATACCTGATGCCCGGACATTATCTGAATCGGACAAACGCGGCGTATTGGGATGGGACAAATAGATATGGTGAGCCTGTAGCCAGTGGGATCTATTTCTACACACTTTCCACTCCGTCCTTCCATACAACCCGGAAAATGACTATCAGCAAATAGAGGAACCATTTCGATGCAAAAGAGGTCTCACTCTCTATTGCTTGCGGAGCAATATCTTGGTACGGAGGTGTCAATTATCATTGACAGACCTCTCGGCAGCAAGTACTCTAAACACGGTTTTCTCTACGAGGTCAATTACGGCTATGTTTCCAGAACACGATCCGCTGACGGTGAGGAATTAGACGCGTATTACTTAGGCGTCAGTCGACCTCTACACACCGCACAAGGTAATGTATTGCCATTATTCACCGACTGAACGATGACGATGGCAAGCTAGTTGTTGTTCCTGAAACCCAGATAGATTTAACAGACAGCGAAATTGCCGAAGCCGTCAACTTTCAAGAACAATGGTTCGATGGTGAAATTCCTCGGACACGTCCTTCAAACTGCTGTTGACTAAGGCAACAAATGCTAACAACGCGATCAGCGTTGTTAGTTTGGACATATAGACAATGAGCGCATTTCTATATTTCTCCCGATCTTCTCATCTGCACGTCCCCTTCTCATCCAAATATAGTTTTCGCTATCCATTTTACCTTTCACTTTTTGCGTTCTTCCTTATTCTTTTCCTTCTAGTGCCTGGTACTACGTTTGCCCAGCAAAACTTTCAGTGGCGAAATTTCACACGAAGTGGTAATAATCTCAGCAGCAACAATGTTAGAACCATCACTGAGGATCGATTTGGACGAATCTGGTTGGGGACAGACAAGGGATTAAATCGTTTAGATGGGTTCTGGCGCGAAGCCGGTAGGTCAAACGGGGGACCCCAAGAGACCGAGATATTCAAGGTTTTTGAAGACGTTGCGGGCTTCATCTGGGTTGCGGCGGATACAGGGGTTTATCGAGGGGTATGGGATGATTCGCGGGGGCAGGTTGATTGGTTGCAGCATTATACCCAAGGAGCGGGCCTAATCGATATTGGTGCAGTTGTTGTGACAATGATTCAAGATCAAAATGGTGGGATCTGGATCGGGACACCGCTTGGAGTCAACCGGTTTGATGGTACAACTTGGCACGCTGTGGCTGGCGCGGAAATTGGACAACTCAATCAAGGTGTACAGACCATCTACGAGGATAAGGCCGGAGTGCTCTGGTTTGGGCTTTCACAGAGCAATCGCCTCCAAAGTGGCAATCTTATCAGTCGTTTCGATGGCGTAGGTTGGGAAATTTTTAGCGTGAACGATGGCTTGCCGAATGGCGATGTACAGACAATTTTGGAGGACAATCTCGGCAATCTGTGGGTTGGCACAACAGCTGGCGTCGCGGTTTACGACGATTCAATTTGGCATGTTGTAACCGCGCAGGATAGACTACTAATTGGGAACAATGTGCAGTCCATGATGAATGATCGGGATGGAACGATCTGGATTGGTACTACGGCTGGTATCAGTCAATTTCGTCTGCCCCCACAATTCTCCGCCACAGCACTCCACGACTTAGGGCGTTGGCGTCACCTAACAAGAGCAAATGGTTTGGCAAGCAACAATATTCAAGCCCTGTTTGAAACGCGAACCGGCGAGATCTGGATTGGAACAGGCGATAATGGGGTCAATTTTTCAGATCGATCATGGAAATCAATTACGACAGATAATGGATTGAGTCACAATAGTGTGACAGCAATGCTAAAAGACCGGCAGGATGGGCTCTGGATCGGAACGCGCGATGGATTGAGTCTCTATACTCGGAGTGGGGTTGAGTTGATTAACGAGGTTCCGGGAAATGAGATTCGTGGGTTAGCCGAGGATCCCCAGGGCAGGATCTGGGTTGGAACAAATGGCGGCGTTGGCGTTTTCGATGGGAGCTCATGGGAAGTTTTTCGGATTCCCGATATCAACGTTAATAGTGTTCAATCCATTGTTGTTGATTCGTCTGGCGATGTTTGGGTTGGAACAGGGTTTTTGCCGACGGATGATCTCCCCGGTCTAGACCGTTATGACGGACAACAGTGGCAGAGAAATCAGTTTCTGGAGATTGGTCGAACAATCGTGGTTATGTTCGTAGACTCGCAGGGGAGGATCTACTTCGGTACAGTTGGTAATGAAGAACGTGGGAGCGATCTGTGGGTTTACGACGGATTGAATTTAAACCCAATCTATAGTCTACCTGAACCATTCTCTATTCACACGATTTTAGAAGTGGCTAGCGGTGAAATCTGGGTTGGAACAGATACCGGTATTCAGATTTTTGACAAAGAGTCCTTGAGACACATTGCTTCCCTGACAACTGACGATAGATTGACGGATAATCGTGTGCAGGTGCTTTACCGTGATGAAGACAACCGAATCTGGATCGGAACCGCTGATGGTGTGAATTTATTCCAAAACGATCGGTTTGAACGGACGCTTACAGCGAGTGATGGGCTCAACAGTAACAACATCTCCGCAATTTCCGAAGTGGACGATGTGTTCTGGTTTGGTAGTAAGGATAGTGGTGGGTTAAGCGTCTTCAGTCCGGAGCAGGCTCCGCCTCGCACACGGATTAGCGAAGGTCCGAAAAATGGTGAAATCGTTGGGGATAGGAGCGTTGTCTTTAAGTTTGAAGGTGGTGATGCTAGCACGCCAACTGCGGCACTTCGTTATGTTTACCAACTTGACGACGGACCGCTGATTTCTACCGAAGATTTCGGTCGCGATAGACGGGCAGTATTGTCAGGTCTCGCAGAAGGACCACATAGCTTTATGGTCTATGCCATTGATAGAGAAGGTAACCAAGATCTGACGGGCGCAAGGGCAGAATTTGTAGTTGATTCCCTCGCTCCGATTGCGAGTATTACCGCGCCAAAAGAAAATGCTGTGATTGGGGGTGTTTATGAAATCAAAGGTACTGCAGCCGATGCAACGGATTTTCTAGATTATCAGATCCGTATCTTTCCCGCTGATTCAGTTTCAAGTGAACCCTTACCGCCTTTTGTTTCAACGGTCCCTGTCACAGGAGACACACTTTATCGTTGGGATACGCGAACAGTCGCCGCTGGTCTATATACGATTGAGTTAATCGCGCGGGATACTCCGAATGGAGATTATGATAGACAACATCCTGCT
Organism: Candidatus Poribacteria bacterium; assembly: GCA_965204355.1. Classification (GTDB taxonomy): domain Bacteria; phylum Poribacteria; class WGA-4E; order WGA-4E; family PCPOR2b; genus PCPOR2b. The sequence continues at coordinate 6,117,819 of OZ241983.1, read as the reverse complement.
ACTGCATCGGTCACGGTTGAAGTTGATGGACTCCGTCCACAAGTCGAAATCCTTTCTCCTACTGAGGGTGAACAGGTACAACAGAAAATTGAGATTCGCGGCACCGCAGATGACCGAAATTTCAAGGAATATATTATTGAATACGGCTCCGGAGAATCTCCCGATGCTTGGTTGCCCATATCTAAACCGCCCTCGTTTTCAACTCCTGTCACTCGTGATATATTGGCGTTATGGGATGCGCCAAATTTATCGGGACGATACACGTTGCGACTGATTGTAGCTGATACGGCGGGACATAGAGAATTTGATCAGGTGCATATATTCTTCAATCCGAGTGTAAATCGTGAAACTGGTGGGATGGTAGAAAGCCATGACAATCGCGCCAAAATTACCTTGCCGCCTAACAGCTTGCCACGGACAACCGTTGTGACTGTAAACCCGGTAGCGGATCAATCTTTGCTCACTGTTTCCCCCATTCCGATTCAGGCTTACGATTTTGCACCTAAAGATTTGCGGCTACACCGGTTGAAACCGGCAGCCATTGAATTTTCCATCAAGGATACGGCAGTGTTTTCGCGCTCCACACCAAAAGAAACCTTGACGATCGCTCGTTGGGAGGGCGAGAGATGGCTCGCTATTGGGGGGACAATTGATGTGCAGCGTGGAAAAATCTCAACAATTGTTTCGATGCTCGGACGTTATGCCATCATCACAGTTCCTGCTGTCGAAACGGATGAGAACACAGTTATCTCCGATCTAACATGCCAGCCGCGCGTATTTTCGCCCAGTCGAGAATCAACGTGGATCTCGTTTCGATTAAATCGCCCTGATGATATAACAATTAAGATCTATAATGAAGCCGGACGGCTACGGCGGTTACTAAGAGAATCAGAACCGTTGTCCGTTGGAGGACATGTTTTCGAGTGGGACGGTCATGATGATGATAATCGGCGGGTTGTCAGCAATTTTTACTTCGTTACCGTCGAGGGCGAGGGAGCGTTGGGGACGAAGGTCGTTGTTGTACAGAATGACTAAGGGATGAAGCGTGAAATGTAAAACGTGAGAGGCAGAGTTATGGAAGCCGAGAGAAGCGGCATAGGTGGTTAGAAATCACGAAGTGTCGCTTACTATGGTGTACCCGAACTGTGGCTTTACTATCTTATTTGTATCTGTTTTGACCTTTTTAATGGTAAAATAACAGAATCGAAATTGCCGGCTATCAAAACCTCTCTGATTACAGTATAAATTTCCCGCCAACAGGCACGTAGAAACTTTCTATTGTTAGAGATTTTGGAATATTCGTTTCGTTACCTATTCAAGAGTTTTCAGTCTCAATGATATGGATTGTCAAAAAACTGAGTGCACTTCGCATAATTTTCGGAATGCGATGTTCTCTTTCAGCGTTATTTATCTTATATGCCACGACTGCGATATCCGGTGCTGAAGAGCAAGCGAGAACAGGTGCCCGTGCCATCGGTATAGGGGGTGCATTTATTGGCGTTGCAGACGATGAAAACGCTGTGCGTCGGAATCCCGCTGGATTGACTCGTGTGGACAGGTATGCTGTAGGATTTGAGCAGACACCATCTCGATTATTTGACGCGTTGGAAACAAGCTATCTCAGTGCGGTCTTGCCCACATCCGAGAAGATGGCGCTCGGCATTGACTGGTTACAAGTTGGTATAGCAGACGAGGAACTTGATTCAAGGCGTAGTAACTTTAATTTTGCTTATAGTTATGCCCCTTTGGCTCAATTATCTTTAGGGGCAAATCTGAAATACTTTACTTGGTCAATTGCGTTGGATGGCAGATCAAGGGGTGCAGCAACGGGTTGGGGCACGGATGTTGGTCTTCTGTACCAACCCTATCCCCACTTGAAGTTAGGGATACTTGTACAAAATTTTATCGGTTTTGGATCTGGAGAAGGACTCAGTTATGGCACTTGGATACGGCACGATTCAGATGTCAGTGAAAAGGTCTTCCCGACGGCATACAAATTTGGTGTTGCCTATCACCCTATTTCGAGATGGCTAATCTCCGCAGATCTGACAGACCGATTGCAGCTCGGTACAGAATTTTTGCCGTATCGAAATTTTGCCCTCCGCGTCGGATTCCAGAAAGATTTGTATACACCGGAGCCGCCGACCTATTCGCTGGGCGGAAGGGTGAGGTATAAGTGGATGGATTTTAACGTTGCTTATCTCATTCCGCCGACGTTGCCTCCAACTACTTACGTAGGGCTTTCGCTCAACTTCGATTTTCGGAAATTGCCGGTGTTCATTGAGGAAGTTCGCATAAGCGATCTCTATCCTGTTCTCTATCACTATTATGCTAAGAATCGAGAAATAGAAGTGGAGATTTTAGAGGATAGTGCCACACCGCCGGTATTTACTCCCGCCGATAGAGAGCGATACTATCCACTACTGGAGCAAGCCGATTCAATCGGCAGGATTTGGCTCAAAAACGAGAGCAATAAAGAGATAACGGTTCAAATCAAACTCTTTATTCCTGAGTTTGTCAGAAAAAAAGGCACGGAAGTTGCTTCTGATATTAAGGTGCCGGCCTCGAAGCGCGTTGCGGTGTCAATACAACGGTTGTTTTTAACGCAGCAGGCATTGAAATTGCGCCAGAGACAGCCTGTTGAAGCAGAGATTCGAGTGATTGAGAGCGGTGGTTCTGCCTACCGAACCTTTCCTGTAACATTTTCGTTACACGGTAACCACTCAATCCTGTTGGATGATGTTGCTAAACTGGCTTGCTTTATTTCCTCGGAAAGCTCGGCGAAGGATTCAGCGATTGGAGCCTTTATCAATCAGGTTCGTACTACATTTCAGGTCGAGGTTGATGCTGTTGACATACCAGAGAACTTGTATGTCGCTATGCTGTCGTTTAACGCCTTGCACGGTATATCGTATGCGCGAGATCCAAATATACCGCAGGGGAGTGGGACGATTGATGATATTAAGTATCCCCATGAAATGTTGGAGAGTCTTATGGGGCAGCATTCAGGGGATGACGAGATATCTACCTTTGGTGATTGTGATGATAGCACAGTGCTTTACTGCTCTTTGCTTGAATCGGCTGGCATCAAAACGGCACTTATTCAACTACCAAGTCATGTGTTAATGGCGTTTGATCTGGGCAATATTTCCGTTAAACAAGCGCAGGAGATAGGCTTGCCCAATGATTACTACGTGACAGTCAACGGGCAGGCGTGGATTCCGATTGAGACGACCCTTATCAGTGAGGGTTTTGCTACTGCGTGGCAGGAGGGGCGTAAATCACTCCAAGCGGTGAGTATTGAAGCTGAAACTGTTGAGGACGCATGGGAAGAATATGGTGAGAGTTTCCTTTGGGGAGAACCGATCGAATTTGCTATTCCGAAAGACCGCATTCAGAATCGGATCGATGCGGACCTCGCTACTCCATGGATGAGCGAATTTTTGAACGCGCTGTCCGATTTAAGAATCGAAAGATGAGCGTCTCCGCAAACACAAGAGGACGTTTACGCTTCATATCTGTATACCCAATTAGGATGTATTAGCGAAGTCTTTATTAAACTATAAATATGTCATTCTATATTATGTTTAGGTCTTTGTCCCTCGATTGGTGATCGGGGCGACATATCATAGGAAGAACCAGTTTAACAAAATACTCGACCCGCAATGGGTCGCATTAGGAGGAAAAGCAGTGATAGTGCACAAAACCCTAACCTCTATAATTTGTTTGCTCTGTATGGTGTTGGCGTACACCGTGTATGCTGAATCAGAAGAGTCAACGGCGACATTTACCTTTGGCAAGATAGAAATTCTAAAAGCTGGTGAACAGGAGTGGCGTTTCTTGGAGAAAGGCATGGTCTTGGCTGTAGACGATTTGGTGCGAATGCCACCCTTCTCGCTCCTGCGATTAACAATAGCAGATGACACCCGCTTACCAACCCTCTCAGGTGGACGTGAGGTATTTGTTGGCACGTTAATCAATGAAGGATTTCAACGCAGAGATACCCAAAAAGGAAGGCGGATTAGTGTAGATTCAGATGAAGATCCCGCAACCGATGTGCTACCCGTTGGTAATAAACCAAAAACACGGAATCGCGCTTCGACTTTTGGGGGGCTGCCTACGGTGAAGGTAAGCCAAAGTGAACTGGAAACTCTCCGTCACAAGATCGATCGGCTCCCCGATGAGATTGTAGCGTTGGTTTCGCCTCTCCTCATTAGTCCTGTCGAACAAAATCTGGAAGATCCTACGTATCCTGCTCCCAATCTGGACTTAGCTCGAAAAATCTACGGTATATTCAACGCGATTGAGATAGAAAGATCGCTTCGCCCCTTGCTGTACGCTCAGCTGCTTCATCATGTTGGTCTCAACGTTGATCTTGACGTAAATGAGAAAGGGCAACTGTTCGTCGTTTTTGACAGCGAGGTGCTCTTCAACAACGCAAAGCAGATTGCGGCCAATCAGCAGTTAGTCCATAAACGGCAAGGGGAAGATACGATCTGGATCGCTGTGCAGATTCAATCGTCTGAGCAGAATTTCACGACAGCATGGTATCAGGGAAGCCAGCCGTAGATAGAAAACAGGGGAATGAGTCCGTGAGCAGTTGAGGTGACTATATATTTTACGCCTCACAAAAGTTTATGCTCTCAAAACTAGCACAATCTCAGAAAGTATATCTCCTGATCGGTATCGTGAGTCTGCTGCCGTTCATAGTGATCGTCTTTCTACGTGATTTGAATACGTTTGAGTTTATTGAACTGAAGACGTTAGATAGTCGACTACGATGGACTGCGCCTCGCTCTGCGCAAGTGTCTCCTCAAATTGCGCTGATTACGATTGATGGCAAAAGTGAGAGTGAACTTGGGTTAGTGCCATCATGGCGATCTGACATTTACGCTGCGTTGATTAACTCCCTCCAACAAGCCAACCCGCAAGCAATTGGCTTGGTTGCGTGGTTCAACAGCGAGTGGGAAGATGAAAAACGGATTCCCGGTAAAAAGCTATTTGTTATTCGTCCCTATCCTGTTCCCGCGACTGCAGACCGTCATGCACTGCCAGCAATTACCGACTGGCGCCCCTTACCCTATAGCTTGACGCAAGCGCAGGGTTGGGGATTTAGTTATTTTCCCCTGAGTGATTCGGATGGTATCTCGCGTTCTGCCCAGCTTGTCGTCGATGACCGTACCACAGATATCTACCGTTACTCCTTCGCAATGTCGATCTTGTGTCAAACCTACGGCGTTTTTCCCACGTCTATAAAATTGCGGGAGGGATTTTGGATTGGAAAATATCTTGAATTCAACTCGCCGACGGAAGGAGTGGTTCGTGTTCCGATTGACTCACAGGGCCAATTGTTCATTCGATTTGCAGGCGATGCCGAGGTGTTTCAGCCCGTGTCCTTTGTCGATGCCCTGTCAATGTCAGAGAATGAGACCGACCGATTCCTGCAGACGTTTAAAAATAGGTGCATACTGATTGGTATTACAACGGCAGGTGTCAACAAGAGAGCAACCCCTTTGGGTGAACTGTCGGCACTGTCTCTGCGGGCAAATCTTTTCAACGCTCTGTTGAATCGAGACTTTGTGTGGCAGCTTAGTCGAGGTGGAAATCTTCTCTACCTGGTTTGTCTCGCAATTTTTTCTGCCACAGGAACAATGTTGATCTACCGAAGTGGACATAGCTACCGATCTATGATGCTCTTCGGCGGTGGACTGATACTATGCCACCTTCTTTTTGTCGGTGCGATGTTTGCTCTCTTCGATCTGTGGATTGAAGTCACCGGATCAACACTTGCGTTGCTTCTAAGTGGCGTGATTAGTACCTTACTCCTGGCACATCTTCGACTGCGGCATCTGGTTCAGCAGTTGCAAACGACGCAAGATCAGTTGGTCAGATCGGAGAAGGAGGCTGTGTTTGGTGTGATGTCGGCACGGGTTCGGCATGAGTTGCGAAATGCCTTGAACCTAATCCGTGCCCCTGCGGAGATGATTCGGGTAAATTTCCAAAAGCAGGACCCTCTCAAGTTGCGTGAACAGCCCGAAGAGATTGTCGGTGAAATGGACCAGATTATCGGGTGGGTGACAAAACTGGACGAAATGATCGAAGATGAATTCAGCTTTTTCCAAGACTCCCACATGAATTTCCAGCACCAAACCCTTGAGCCGATCTTGAAATCTGCGGTGGAGATGGCACAACCGGTGATTGATGAGAATCAGATTGAGGTGCAGTTGAATCTGCCGCCGAAAATCCCGCTACTTCTGCTCGATGCTGATAAGATACGGATTGTTTTTACGAATCTGATCAAAAATGCTTGTCAAGCGATGCTGTCGGGCGGGAGGTTGGAAATCGTCGGAGAGGTGTCAGCATCTCAGCAGGACGGAATCACTGTCATCGTCAAGGATACAGGAGCGGGTATCCCTCCGGATGAACTCCATCGAATCTTTGAACCATTTTATACAACGAAACCGCGAGGATTGGGACTTGGGCTAGTCAATGTAAAGAACATCGTCGAAGGGCACGGTGGAGCAGTACGGGTGGAAAGCGAGGTTGGCGTCGGGACGACGTTTTTCGTTAAATTGTAGTCAATCTCTGCCATTTTCCTATGCAACATATCTTAGGCAATAACGCATTAACGGATATAAATCATGAAACACGCACGAATTTTAATCGCAGACGACGAACAAGCGACCTGTAAATACATTGATGCACAACTCAAAATGGAGACGTCGATCGATGCTTCCGTTGATTTTGCTTATAATCGGGATGCGGCAATTGCACAATTAGACGAAAATCCGCCTTATGACTTGATTCTGGTTGATCTCTGGATGCCGGATGCGCAGGGAACTTTGGATAGAGAAGCAGGGCTAAAAGTCCTTAAGCAGAGCAAGCAGCAACTCCCGATACCGCAAGCCATAGTTATTACTGCCAACAGTTCTTCGGAAACCGCACTTGAGGCAAGTGGATTGGGTATTTATGATTATGTTAGCAAGCCGATTAACTCCGCTCATCTAATCGAAGTTGTCAAAGAGGTATTAAGCCAGCGCGATCATAAGACTCCTGTTCAGGATGACGGCATAGGTACCGCTAATGATTATGAAATTATCGGCAAAAGTCCTGCTATGATTGAAGTGATGACAACGGTTGGGCGAGTTGCACGATCAGCGACGGACGTCTTACTCTATGGCGAAAGCGGCACCGGGAAGGATTTTGTCGCACGCGCGATCCACAAGCATAGTCCACGTCGAGATGGACCCTTTGAGGTCGTTAATTGCAGCGCAATTCCAGCCGAGTTGATTGAGGCAGAACTATTTGGAATTGGACGACGGGTCGCGACTTCAGTGGATCAACGTCAGGGTAAATTTCAGCAGGCACACGGGGGGACTATTTTTCTTGATGAGATTGGCGATTTGAGTTTGGAGATGCAGCCCAAATTGCTGCGTGTGCTGGATTATAAAGAGATTCAGGGCGTTGGGGTAAAAGTGCAACGCGTTGATGTTCGGATTATTGCTGCAACCAATCGTGACCTTGGAGCAGCAGTGGAGGCAGGCAAGTTTCGCAGCGATCTCTATTATCGTTTGAAACCGATAATTGCTTTGCCGCCGCTGCGTGAACGCGAAGGGGATATCGAACTGCTGGCGTGGCACTTTCTTCGCAAATATTCTCATATCCTTCAACAGAAGCGTAGTTTGGGGTTTGACGATGTAGTGCTCACGACGTTCGAACAGCATCATTGGCCCGGAAATGTGCGAGAGTTGGAAAAAGCGATCGAATATGCGGTTCTGACCTGTACGGGTCCCCAGATTTCTGTGCGCGATTTGACACCGGAAATCCTTGAAAAGAGCGCAGAACTTGATCCCGAACTCCTTAATCAGGGAAACGTGGTGGACGAGAATGTAGATTCGCGGGGAGCAAGTTTCCGTAATTTACTTGACACTGCGACGATTAAGGAGGCTTCACAGGGATTTGAGCGAATTTTCTTGGAGCACAAGCTTAAGCAGAATCACTGGAACATCCAAGCAACTGCGGAGCAAATTGGGATTCGGCGCCAGTCCTTGCATCGTAAGATTAATGAATTAGGGCTGCAGCGGGATTTGGGTAAGACTTAAATTTGTGTCGCTTTTGTGTTACGCTGTCACATTCAGATGACGTGAATGCGACGTATGAACCGGCTTAGAATTGTCAATTAAATAAAAAAAATAAAAAAATAGTATTTTTCAATTGATAGCTGTCAATCTTCTCTCCTTCTGTTTTTGCGGTGGGATTAGTTCTGATTTTCCTTCCTTATTTCCTCCCAATTCCCATCTTCTCACAATGTGGCACATATATTGCCTTATATAAAACGAAGCAATTTATGAACAAGCGAAAGGTTTAAGTGTTGGGGGAAAGAATGGCTCTACAGACAGATGAAGTTATGCGGTTGAAAAGTTCTACTGAAGCGCGCGCTGATGACTTGACAATCCCAAAGCTGCGTTTTGTGCCCACCGATACACAAATACCCGAGTTGCCAGAATCGCCAGAAGAATTTCCAATTGACACAGCCAAGGATAGCACCAAGCCGTTTGAAACCCGCTATTCAGATCAGGAGGACGGTTTATTAAGGACTTACCTCCACCAGATTGGAAAAATCCCACGCTTAACTCAGGCAGAAGAAACAAACCTGTTCATCAAGATCGGAAAACGCCGGTTGCAAATAGATGAACTTTATCAGGAGTTGGTAACTTACCTGCCCGACCTTTCTCTGGACAACCTGCCCTCTACCGCTATCCTAAATCATAGAATTATAGCTGAATCCTTTCCACAGTCTACCGAAGCATACCTTTTGGACGTGGCGCGACACATAAAACTGTACAATGCAGAGATTGATACCGCCAAGAACCGTGTTGTTGAGGCGAATTTAAGATTAGCAGTCTGCATCGCCAAAAAGTATCGGGAGCGTGGACTTGATCTCCTCGATTTGATCCAAGAGGCGAGTATTGGACTTATCCAAGCAGTTGATCACTTTGATTGGCAGCGTGGCGTCAGATTTGGAGCATATGCTTCGTGGTGGATGCAGCAGACTATTGGCTGTGGTATTGCCAATCAGGGACGAACGATTCGGCTGCCCGCCTATCTTCTCAGTGAGATTCGGAAAGTGAATCGCGTGGAAGCTAGCCTGCATCAGCAGACGAACTGTGAACCGAGTCGGGAAGAGGTCGCTGAGGCATCGGGACTCACCGTAGATCGACTCCTGCTGTTGGATCGACTAACCGCTAATACTGTATCGCTCGAGGCCTGCACTGGTTCAGGTCAAGCTGGAATTGAGGATTTTGTCGCCTGTGAAAAGACCCCTAACCCACTAGCGGAAATTGCTCGGCGAGATTTGGTGGACGAAGTGAAAACAGCCCTAACCGAGTTACCACCACGCGAACAGCAAATTGTTTCCCTAAGATATGGACTAGAAAATGGGAAGGAACATAGTTTACAGGAGATTGGTACACTCCTGAATCTTTCTAGAGAGCGAATCCGACAGCTTGAGGTGAGGGCTTTGGATCGATTGCGCCATCCTGCCCGTTGCGAGCGACTTCAGGATTTTGAGGACGTATAGCCTAGGAGGAAGGCGGTTGTTCCGTTCCTTCCCGGCGCGAATCCGGCGGTTTGGAAGGATTGAAAATGTAGTCGAAACTCAACCACAGGCTGCGAGAATAGCGGAAGAAGAAGACGGGAAAAAGGGCGCTGAAGACTCCCCACAGAATCAAGTTCGGATAAAACGGGATAGAAGTGAAATAGTCCAACGCAAAATAGCTGGCAAATGCAATGAGAACAGTCACGCCGTAGTTGATGTACATCGCCCCCACGAAGTATCCTACCTCACGCTCAAACCTGAAGTGGCAGCTGCCACACTCCGGATGCATTTTAAATATACCTGAAAATATTTGACCTTTGCCGCATCTTGGACACTTTAAGCGTAGCCCTTTCATAAGAATCTGGCCCTTGCCCTGTTTACGCATCTACTGTTTTCCCTCCTTGAACTCCTACCTTCAATAAGTTATAATTTCCAATTAAGAACCTGATTTTAACATAGCGTGTCGGAGATGTCAATTTGGTCTCGCAGGCGGGAATAGATTGCACTTCCTGCCATTGATGCTCGCACCAACAACGCGGTAACCTCTCATCAACGTTGCCGTATAGGCGAAACCCCCTTTCCCGGAATCTTCAGCGTTTTTTAACCGATCTATCAATGCAGCGTCGATTTAGAGGAACACAGTCGTGGATTATCGCATAGAAAGCAACCGAAAGAACTGGAACGAGCGCACTCCTGTTCATGCAGCCTCTAGATTCTACGATGTAGAGGGATTCCGCAATGGTCGGATAACGCTAAACGATATAGAAAGAACTGAAGTGGGTTCTGTCGAAGGCAAGTCTCTGCTGCACCTTCAGTGTCACTTTGGGATGGACACTATGTCGTGGGCGCGTTTGGGTGCACAGGCGACCGGGGTTGACATCTCAGATGCCGCGATTGATTTAGCAAGGACCCTGAATGATGAACTCCAGTTGAATACTCGGTTTATCCTTTCCAATATCTACGACCTGCCCAATGTGTTGGAGGAAGAGTTCGATATCGTCTACACAGCAATGGGCGTGCTCTGCTGGTTACCCGATTTGTCTGAATGGGCGAATATCATCGCTAGGTTTCTCAAACCCAATGGCATTTTCTACATTATGGATGGCCACCCGTTCTCGCACGTATTTGAATCTGAAGAGGATCAGGCTGGGGTTCAGGAACTACGAGCGCGGCATCCATATTTCGAAAAGCCTGAAGGCGATTTCTACGAAGGTGGTCAACACACCTATGCGGGTTCAGACATCATAGAAGCTGGGTGTTACGAGTGGCAGCACAGTGTCGGTGAGATACTGAATGCCATCTTGGCTGCCGGGTTACAGCTTCAGTTCTTCCACGAGTTTGCCTGCAGCGGTTATAAAGCCTTTCCGTGTATGAAAAAAGGTGAGGACGGCTGGTGGCGGCTTACATCACACAACGACTCAATCCCACAACTATTCTCGCTCAAGGCGACTAAATGAAAATCCAAAACGGTGTTGCAATTATCTGTTTCTTCCTCTCTGGTTTCGCGGGATTGGTCTACGAGGTGTCGTGGATACGCAAGGCTTCTCTGGTCTTTGGATCTACCACGTTCGCTGTTAGCACGGTATTAGCCGTCTTTTTTCTTGGGCTGGCTTGCGGAAGTTACCTGTTCGGACGAATTGGTCAAAGAACATTGCGACCGTTGAGGCTTTACGCCCTGATCGAAGTTGGACTTGGGTTGTTCGCTATGGCAAGCCCTTACTTCCTTGACTGGACAGATAGCCTCTACGGGCCAATCTATCGTGCACTCGCAGGTCACGACGCTATTCTGTTTGCGGTACGTGGTGTGTTGGTGTCTCTCGTCATCCTCCCACCTACCATCCTCATGGGTAGTACACTTCCTCTCTTTTGCCGTCAGTTTGTTCGCAGCGATGCGAAGGTCGCCAATTCTGTTGGAATCCTTTATGGGGTGAATACTTTGGGAGCGGCGGTGGGCTGTGCAGCGGCAGGGCTCTTATTGCTTCCAACGCTTGGGCTTCAGCTCACCGTTCAGTTGGGGGCTGCTCTCAATATTTTGTGTGGCATTGCTGTCGGATTGTTACCGCTTACCAAAAGGCAGCCTCCTCAATTGGATCAGGATACAAAGCAAGCTGAAAATCAAAACAAAACGACCACAGAACGATTTACCGCTGCCCAACTCCCCATCACTATGCTATTTTTTTCTGTTGGTTTTGTTGCCCTTGGCAGTGAGGTGCTTTGGACGCGCTACCTGCGACTCCTGACCCGTCAGAATAATGTCTACACTTACACCTTAACACTGACAGTGGTGCTAGTCGGTATCGTTCTTGGTAGTTTTCTCGCTGCTCGCCTCTTTGATCGATCAACACCGCGAGCACGATATTTTGGTCTATTCCAGGTTCTCACGGGGCTATCGGTTCTGATCGTTATGAGTCTTCCACAGACCTTTTGGGCGGGTGTCAAAAATGAGTTGGGGATGTATTTCCTCCTACTATTGCCTCCTGCCGTTCTTTCGGGTGCGTCGTTTCCACTTGCCGTGCGCATGGTTGTTGAGGAGGCGTCAAGAGCGAGTGTCGGGACGGGGCGGATGGCAGCGATTAATACGCTGGGTGGAATTCTCGGGTCGCTGCTGATTGGATTTGTGGGGCTTCCCATTTTTGGAATAAAATTCAGTCTTTTGTTTATTACATGCGTCAGCTTATTAACTGGATTCGCTGCGTGGTTCTGGATCGACAAAACCTTCTCACCGGTCTTTCGTGGATGTGCAGTCGCTGGTGTGTTAGGTGTCTGGCTCTGTATCCCTTTCGCTTCAGGAACTCAAATTCCTGCTGACTTTCTTGCCGATGGGCGGCAGCTGGTCGCTTTTCGTGAAGGGTTTGACGGGGATTTGGCTGTTATCCGAAGGGATGAAGACTGGATTGAACTGGAGATCGATCGATGGTGGCAGGGAAGCAATCTGAAAAATCAGCAGGTTGTCGGGGCGCATATTCCAATGCTTTTACACCCGAATCCGAAAAACGTCCTTGTCGTTGGTGCCGGCACAGGACAAACGCCGAGCCGTTGCCTGATGTATGATATTGATAATCTCGATTGCGTCGATATTGAGCCGACACTGTTTGATTTTATACGCGGCCATTTTGACTCGGAGTGGATGAATGATAAACGGGTCAAATTGATCGGTGAGGATGGTCTGAACTACCTGAATCACAGTGATGCTATGTATGACGTGATTGCCATTGAGGTGGGTCAAATCTTTCGTCCCGGTATCGCCTTTTTCTACACCGCTGATTTCTACCATCGCTCTCGGCAGCGACTCCGGTCCGGCGGTCTCCTCACCCAACTGGTTTCGATACCGTCGCTCACAACCGACCAATTTCAGGGGGTGATTAAAGCCTTTCTTGACGCCTTTCCACAGAGTGTCCTGTGGTACAATTCCTCCGATTTGCTTCTGATTGGCTTCAACGATATAGATTTCAAACTGAGCCGCACCACCTTAGAACGGTTGTCGTCCAATGAAGCCGTGCATCAAGACCTACGCTACACTTTTTGGGGTGGCCCTCACCATTGGCTCAACCAGTACCCTGTTTTTCTCGGAGGGTATCTGGCAGGTCCCCGTGAACTCGCTGAGTTAGCGTCAGGAGCTCGTCTTTACCGAGATGATCTACCAGTGCTTGACTACGCAACCAGCTTGGATTATATCACCCAAACAAATGAGATCCCAATTGTTAAAGACTATCTGCTGCAGCATACCGGCTCTCTTGACGAGGTAGCTGATTTCGCGCTTTCTCCTGAAAGGATTTCATCTATTGAAGCGGTTCGGAAGAAAAATCTAGGCGCAATTATCGCCGAAGCCCTCATCCGACAGGCGGAGCTATTAACACTTTCGAGGGACGATGCTGTCGAAAAAATTGCTGCGTTACTTTCGGAGGCTGTGCGCTGGAACCCTGACCACTTTGAGGCGAATCGTATGCTCGCTGATGCGTTGATCGGGCAGGGGCGGAACAAGGCGGCGGGTCGCCATTATGTGGAGGCGAACCGAATTCGTCCGGAAGATCCCCATGTGCTACACGGCATCGCCCATACACTCTACCGCCTGAACAGAATCGAGGCAGCAATCCCATATTATCGGGCTTCGCTGCGTTTGCGACCAAACCATGCTGAAACGCACAACCATCTTGGACTCGCTTTGGCGAAGCGAGGGGATCTTGTCGAGGCACGACAGCACTTCAAGACGGCGGTTCGATTGGATCCCGACTACACTGAAGCCAAGCACAACCTTGCTGGGGTGCGAAAAGCTTTACAATCAGCACCACAAAGGTAAGCACAACACTTACGTCAGTGAACCGATTTGTGTCTCTCTATTATCTGGTTACAATAAAATGTCAACAGAACCTAACAAATTGAATTGAAAAATCACTGTTGACCTGAAAATTAAAACATGATACAATAATAGGTAAACTAGGGTTTGTCCGATAAGAAAACTTATCAGACATGAGAATCTAAAAAATCAGTTGAAAGGAGTTTTCAATCCGAAAGGAGTGCTATCAATGAGAATTTTGCAAATTAGCTTTGCCTGTCTCGTTCTGTTAGTTGGACAGGTCGTACTGGGTTATGCCGCTCCCGACGCTGAAGGAGTGGTTGTTCCGAGGCCCGCGGGAGGCGATACCAATTGGGGACATTCGGTTGACATCTGGGGAACAACGCTCATCGCTGGGTACACGTCGTATGTCGGTAACAACGGTGGCGTCTTTATCCTCGAACAAAAGGGGAAGAAATGGGATCTTATCGTTCAATTTAAGACTCCCGGTGGAAACACGAGAGATCAGTTCGGTCATGCTGTCGCCCTTGAAGGAGATTACGCTGTCGTGAGTGCCTACGAAGATGGTGGGAAAAAACCGGTTGCAGGCGGTCCTCTCGGTGAAGGTCCAGGACTGGTGTATGTCTACGAGCGTGTGAAAGGCTGGACACAAATGGCCACCTTCAAACCTGCTGATATCCAAAACAATGACCGGTTTGGATATTCGGTTGATATTAGTGGGACAACTCTCCTTGCCGGCACACCTTTTCACGATGAGGAGAAAGGTGCTGTCTATGTTTACACACTCGATAACAAACAGTGGAAGCAGACAGCCAAACTTGTAGCGGATGACGCGGGTGTAAAAAACCGATTCGGCTGGGACTGCGCGATTAGTGAAAACACGATAGTTGTCGGTGCCCCGCTGGCAGCTGCGCCTGCAAGACTTTCCGGCGCGGCGTATATCTTTAAACGACAGGGAGACGCGTGGGCACAAGTTGCAAAGATCACCCCCGAAGATGGAGATGGCGGTGATAGTTTCGGCGTTTCTGTTGATGTGAGTAAGAGTCGCGTTATTATCGGTGCAAACAAGGACGAGAACGAAGCGAAGAAGCGTGGTTCTGGCTCTGCCTATATCTTTAGGGGCGTTGGCGATGTCTATACACAGGAGGCGAAGTTGACCGCGGATGAGCTTCAGGAAGGTGCGGGCTTTGGTCTAACAGTTGCGCTGGATGTGAACCGTGCGCTGGTCGGCGCCCCCTCTACCGATACGAAGCGAGGCGATGACTCCGGTGCTGCTTATGCCTTTCTGAATACTGATGCCGGCTGGGTGTTGCAGGCGAGAATTATCCCAGAAAAAGGACAGCCAGAAGGTCAAGGTTTGACCAGTGGTGACAACATGGGCAGCGCGGTCGCAATTGATGGAAAATTCGGACGCAACTTCAACCTCGCCGCTGTCGGTGTTCAATGGGACGCTCAAGATGGCGGTGATGATGCAGGTTCTGTGTATATCTTTGATACCGAGGATGATGAAGGTCTCAATATACCGTTGTCGGTTGAGCCGCGTGGTGACTTCGCACTAACGATGTTCGGGGATATCAAGCGGACAGCGTTGCTTCAGAATTTCCCCAACCCGTTTAACCCAGAGACATGGATCCCTTACACGCTTGCTGACAACGCGGAGGTCAATGTTCGTATCTACGATATCGAGGGTAAGTTAGTACGCAAGCTGGACATCGGCTACCAACGGGCAGGAAGCTATCTCAACAGAGAGAAGGCAGTCTATTGGGATGGTAGGGACCAGTTGGGTGAGTCGGTGTCGAGCGGTATCTATTTCTATACGCTGAAGGCGGATGCGTTTTCCGATACCCGCCGCATGGTTATCCTGAAGTAGTTGTCCTTGGCACATACCGAACACTCCACTTGAATTGCGGAGTTTTATTCTGATTGAAATCTCCTAAATGATGAAATCCAACACTCGATAATCCGTGTTAGGGTGTTGGATTTCACTTTATCTACCTACGCAACAGTATCGTTGATGAGCAGCACTCAAGTTTCCCTTGATAGGGACTTGTAGCCATTCAACTTAACCTAGATACCATTAACTTGGTATCTTAGGTTATCTTACTCGCAGCAATTCACATTCTCAATTCAGAGCAGTAGACACGCGGCGCTATGCCGTAATTTGCACAAGGGTTCCGGCATTCGGAGTTCCGAATAGGATCGGGATTCAAAGCAATATACCTACTACCAGCAACTTGAGCTAAAATAATCACGTGATCTGTAGCGTAAGTCGGGATTGCATCTCGACACGGCGAATTAACCGTTGACTGAAAAGATGGTCCATCCTGAAAGGAGCGTTATCAATGAAAACTTTGCAAATTACCTTCGCCTGTCTTATTCTACTAGTTGGACAGGTCAAATTGGGCTATGCCGCTGTCCCTGATGTTGAGGGAGAGGTTGTTCCTAGGCCCGATGGCGGAAGCACCAGTTGGGGGCATTCCGTTGACATCAGTGGAACGACCTTTATTGCTGGATACACCTCGCATAGGGGACATAGTGGGGGTGTCTTCATCATGGAACGAGAGAAGAAGAGGTGGGAGGTTTTAGACCACTTTAAGACCCCCGATGCGGGGACGATGGATTGGTACGGTCGTGACGTTGCCCTTGAAGGTGACATTGCTGTCGTGAGTGCCTACGAACATGGTGGCAAAAGATTTAAGGCAGGCGCACTGTTAGGTGGCGGACCAGGATTAGTGTATGTCTACAAACGTGAAGCCAAAGGGTTTGAGGAAATGGCAAAACTTAAAGGCGAGGATGTCCAAAACGATGACCGGTTCGGCTATTCGGTTGACCTCAGCGGGAATACCCTCATCGCTGGAACCCCTTTCCATGATGAGGAGAAGGGTGCGGTCTATGTTTACCAACTAGACGGTAAGCAATGGAAACAACAAGCCAAACTTCAGGCGGACGATGCGGGTGTAAAAAACCGGTTCGGTTGGGACTGCGCGATCCATGAAGACACGATAGTTGTCGGTGCCCCACTTGCCGCTGCGCCTGCGAGGCTCTCTGGCGCGGCGTATGTGTTTAAGCGACAAGGAGATGCTTGGGCACAGGTGGCAAAGGTTACCCCCGATGACGGAGATGGGGGTGATAGTTTCGGTGCTGCTGTTGATGTCAGCAGGAGTCTAATCATCGTTGGAGCAAACAAAGACGAAAATGAAGCGAAGAAGCGCGGCTCCGGCTCTGCGTATATTTTCCAAATAGATGGAGAGGACGTTACACAAGAGGCGAAGTTGACCGCGGACAAGCCTCAAGAAACTGCTGGCTTCGGGCATTCGGTTGCAATAGATGTGAACCGTGCCCTCGTCGGCGCGCCTACTACGGATACCAAAGCCAATCTAAAATCTGGAGCCGCTTACGCCTTTTTGAAAGTGGGAGCCGATTGGGTGTTGCAGGCGAGAGTCATACCTGTGAAAGGACCAGATGAACCCGGTTTACCGGGTGGCGACAACCTGGGCAGTGCCGTTGCCCTTGATGGTAAATTCGGACGAAGATTAAACTTCGCTGCCATCGGCGTTCAATGGGATAGTCAAGAGGGCGAGGGCGGGGGTGATGCCGGCTCCGTTTATATCTTTGATACCGCCGATGTCGACGGTCTCAACATACGGTTGTCGGTTGAACCGCGCGGCGACTTGGCGCTGACCACGTTTGGGGACATCAAGCGGACAGCGTTGCTTCAAAACTTTCCCAATCCGTTCAACCCAGAGACGTGGATTCCTTATACGCTCGGTGATGATACAGATGTAAACGTTCGTATCTATGATGTCGAAGGTAAGTTGATGCGAAATCTGGACATCGGTTACCAGCGGTCAGGCAGGTATCTCAGCCGAGAGAAAGCCCTCTATTGGGATGGTAGGGACCAATTGGGTGAGTCGGTGTCGAGTGGTATCTATTTCTATACGCTGAAGGCGGATGCGTTTTCCGATACCCGCCGCATGGTTATCCTGAAGTAGTTGTCCTTGGGGCATACCGAACACTCCACTTGAACTGCGGAGTTTTATTCTGATTGAAATCTCCTAAATGGTGAAATCCAATACTCAGTAATCCGTGTTAGGGTGTTGGATTTCACTTTATCTACCTACGCAACAGTATCGTTGATGAGCAGCACTCAAGTTTCCCTTGATAGGGACTTGTAGCCATTCAACTTAACCTATACCATTAACTTGGTACCTTAAGTTATCTTACTCGCAGCAATTCACATTCTCAATTCAGAGCAGTAGACACGTGGCGCTATGCCGTAATTTGCACAAGGGTTCCGGCATTCGGAGTTCCGAATAGGATCGGGATTCAAAGCAATATACTGCTAGCAACTTGAGCTAAAATAATCACGTGATCTGTAGCGTAAGTCGGGATCGCATCTCGACATGGCGAATTAACCGTTGATTGAAAAGATGGTTCATCCTGAAAGGAGCGTTATCAATGAAAACTTTGCGAATTAGCTTTGCCTGTCTCATTCTGTTGGTAGGACAGGTTGTACTGGGTTATGCCGCTCCTGATGTTGAGGGAGTGGTTGTTCCTAGGCCCGAGGGCGGAAGCACCAATTGGGGGCATTCCGTTGACATCAGTGGAACGGTCTTTATCGCTGGGTACACGTCGTATGTCGGTAACAGCGGCGGTGTGTTCATCATGGAGCAAAAGGGGAAGGAGAAGTGGGATCTCCTAGAGCACTTCAAGACTCCCGATGGAAACACGAGGGACTGGTACGGACATGCTGTCGCCATCGAAGATGATATCGCTGTCGTGAGTGCCTACGAACATGGCGGGAAAAAACCGGTTGCAGGCGGTCCTCTCGGCGAAGGTCCGGGACTGGTGTATGTCTACCAGCGTCAAGGCGGCAAAGGATTTGGAGAGATGGCAAAATTGAAGGGCGAGGGGATCCAAAACAATGACCGGTTCGGATATTCGGTTGACCTCAGTGGAAAAACCCTCATTGCTGGAACCCCATTCCATGACGAGGAGAAGGGTGCCGTCTATGTTTATACACGCGATGGCGATCAATGGAAGCAGCAAGCCAAGCTCCAAGCGGATGATGCGGGTGTAAAAAACCGGTTTGGCTGGGACTGCGCGGTCCACGAAAACACGATAGTTGTCGGTGCCCCGCTGGCAGCTGCCCCTGCAAGACTCTCTGGTGCGGCGTATGTGTTTAAACGACAGGGAGACGCGTGGGCACAGGTTGCAAAGATTACGCCCGAAGATGGAGATGGCGGCGATAGTTTCGGCGTTTCTGTTGACGTGAGTAAGAGTCGCATTATTGTCGGTGCAAACAAAGACGAGAATGAAGTGAAGAAGCGCAACTCGGGTTCCGCCTATATCTTCCAAATGGTTGGAGATGCCGTTACACAGGAGGCGAAATTGACCGCAGACGACCCCCAGGAGGGTGCGGGTTTCGGTTTGACAGTTGCGCTGGATGTGAACCGTGCGCTTGTCGGTTCGCCTTCGTACGATAGCAAAAGAGGCGATGACTCCGGTGCTGCGTATGCCTTTCTGAAGGTCGGTCCCGACTGGGTATTACAGGCGAGGGTCATCCCTGAAAAAGGGCCGGACGAGGGTAAGGGTCTGAC
This sequence comes from Candidatus Poribacteria bacterium, assembly GCA_965204355.1. Taxonomy (GTDB): domain Bacteria; phylum Poribacteria; class WGA-4E; order WGA-4E; family PCPOR2b; genus PCPOR2b. The sequence goes on along the minus strand of OZ241983.1, from coordinate 6,098,327 downwards.
CAGTGGTGACAATATGGGCAGTGCGGTCGCAATTGACGGCAAATTCGGACGCAACTTCAACTTCGCCGCCGTCGGTGTCCAGTGGGACCATCAAGGCGGAGATGATAACGGTTCCGTATATGTCTTTGATACCGAGAATGCGGAAGGTATCAATCTACCCTTGTCGGTTGAGCCGCGTGGTGACTTCACACTGACGATGTTTGGGGATATCAAGCGGACCGCGTTACTTCAAAACTTCCCCAACCCGTTTAACCCAGAGACATGGATCCCTTACACGCTTGCTGACAATGCGGATGTCAATGTTCGCATCTATGATGTCGAAGGCAAGTTAGTACGCAAGCTGGACATCGGCTACCAACGGGCAGGAAGCTATCTCAACAGAGAGAAGGCAGTCTATTGGGATGGCAGGGACCAGTTGGGTGAGTCGGTGTCGAGTGGTATCTATTTCTATACGCTGAAGGCGGATGCGTTTTCCGATACCCGCCGCATGGTTATCCTAAAATAGTTGGCTTATGTTAAGACATAGTGCAAGGAAACCGAGTTTTTTCTTCAAAACTCGGTTTCTCTATACCTGTTTTGCACTTTCTTTCATCTGCTTCATTTTATTGGTTGGACGGGCTGCACTGAGCTATGCTGCTGTTCCCGATGTTGAGGGAGAAGTTATTCCTAGACCCGCGGGCGGAGATACCAATTGGGGGCATTCCGTTGACATCAATGGGACAACCCTCATCGCCGGGTATACTTCTTATACAGGTGACCTCGGCGGTGTCTATATCCTTGAATATGATGGAAAGAGATGGGATCTTAAAAATCACTTTAAAACTCCCGATGGGAACACACGAGACCAGTACGGTCATGCTGTCGCTATTGAAGGTGATATTGCCGTTGTGAGTGCCTACGAACATGGGGGGAAAAGACCCACCGCGGGTGGTAGGTTGGGGGGAGGACCGGGAATAGTGTATGTCTTCCAACGTCACGCCGGAGCGAAAGGGTTTGGGGAAATGGCAAACTTTAAAGGCGAGGGCGTTCAGAACGATGACCGGTTCGGATATTCGGTTGACATCAGTGGAAATACCCTCATTGCTGGAACCCCATTCCATAACGAAGAGAAAGGTGCTGTCTACGTTTACACACTCGAAAACAAGCAATGGAAGCAGCAAGCCAAGCTTCAAGCGGAGGATGCAGGTGTAAAAAACCGATTCGGTTGGGACTGCGCGATTAATGAAAACACCATAGTTGTTGGTGCCCCGTTGGCTGCAGCACCTGCGAGACTCTCCGGCGCAGCCTATGTCTTTAAGCGACACGGAGATGCGTGGGCGCAGGTGGCAAAGGTTACCCCCGAAGATGGGGACGGCGGCGATGGTTTCGGCGTTTCCGTTGATGTAAGCAAGAGCCGCATTATTGTTGGAGCGAACAAAGACGAGAACGAAGCGAAGAAGCGTGGCTCCGGTTCCGCCTATATCTTCCAGGGAGTCGGGGATGTCTATACACAGGAAGCAAAGTTGACCGCGGACGAACCTCAGGAAGGTGCGGGTTTCGGTTTAACGGTTGCGCTTGATGTGAATCGTGCGCTTGTCGGGGCGCCTTCGACCGATACGAAGCGGGGTGACGATTCTGGCGCTGTTTACGCCTTTTTGAAAGACGGTGCTAATTGGGTGTTGCAGGCGAGAGTCATACCTGTGAAGGGTGTGGATGAGAGTAAGGGTCTGACCAGTGGTGACAATATGGGCAGTGCGGTCGCCCTCGATGGTGAATTTGGACGACGGCTGAACCTTGCCGCCATCGGCGTTCAATGGGATGCCCATCCTGAGGGTGGTGACGATGAAGGCTCTGTGTATATCTTTGATACCGCTGATGCTGAGGGTCTCAACATACCGTTATCGGTTGAGCCACGCAGTGACTTGGCACTGACGATGTTTGGGGACATCAAGCGGACGGCGTTGCTTCAAAATTTCCCCAATCCGTTTAACCCAGAGACATGGATCCCTTACACGCTTGCTGATAATGCGGAGGTCAATGTTTGCATCTATAATGTCGAAGGTAAGTTAGTGCGTAAGCTGGACATCGGTTACCAACGTGGGGGCGGTTATCTTAGCAGAGAGAAGGCTGCCTATTGGGACGGCAGAGACCAACTGGGTGAGGCGGTGTCGAGTGGTATCTATTTCTATACGCTGAAGGCGGATGCGTTTTCCGATACCCGCCGCATGGTTATCCTGAAATAGTTGTCCTTATCCGCGAAAGTAACTTGCGTTGCTTTAAGACTAGATTTGGGGTAGATACTTGTCTCTGATCTAAACTTGGAAACGGGTGTCTGCACCCATTTTTAGGTAGCTGCCGTATTAAGCAAGGTGTTGAACAGTGCGTATTTCAGCGAGTCTTAACGGTACCAGAGGCAATATTATCAAGTTATTAGGTTAGGGCGGATTGCCGTATTTAGAATTTGTTTCTAAAAGTATTGCCTTTTATTTTCAATTATGATATAATTTTCAGCGTTTTATTGATGACGGTCCGAACACAGACTTTAGGGGGTTAATGTCCGATAAGTTTTCTTATCGGACATTATTCCTCTGTCTTGTATGGTGATGAATTCTCATCATCATAGGCTAAGTTTCAGAGTCGATTGGATTTCAAATTTCGACCCTAAAATTTCACTAACCTCAATAAGGGAGGAACTTAAATTGAAACGCCTACTATTTCTTACGCTCGCAATAACCTTAGTTGCAGGGGGCTATGCAACCGCTCAGATGGCGGTATTTATTGACGGCGCTGACTTTGAGAGCTATGTATCAGCGCCGCATGATCCGTGTTTCTTCGACGAGGATCTCTGTTGTCCATTCACCTTTGAATCATGGTTTAAACCCTTCGATTCCCAAGGGGAACGAATGATTCTTAACAAAGAAGATCATTGGGAATCTGCTAACAAGGATGGTCTCTTCCAAGCTGCTATCGCAGGCGCCAACGACCAAGGTAAAAATAACGGTTGGGCTTGGGAGAACAGTGGTCTCGGTGTCGGCGTTAACGTTTGGAACCACGGTGCAGTCGTCTGGGATCCGCCGAAAGTCCTGATGTATCTCAATGGCAAAGAAGGCGATGTGCAAGAACACGCTGGTAATCAGCTAGCTTGGGCGCATGAAGATACGTTCAAGATCGGAAGGCGTGAACGTGGTGGCGCGACGCACTCTATCTACCACGGACTGATTGACGAGGTCCGTATATCAAAAGGTGCCCGCTACACGGGTGACTACGACGTTCCTAAAGAAGAATGGACACCGGACGCCGATACGAGAGCTCTCTACCATCTCAACGAAGTAGATGGCGCAGCGGGAATTGTCAATTTCGCCAAAGAGGGTGGCCACGCCAAACCGTGTCCGGATGCTGTCCTTGAAGGCGCGGTTGAGCTGTGGGACGTTGGTGCTGGTAGCGGACACGAACAGCCGTTTGAGCCGTTCGCGGTTGAACCCGGTGACAAAATGACGACGACGTGGGGACACGTTAAATCGCGTTCAGTACGATAAAAAATGTGATGTGTTTATCACGCATCGATGGTAATTTTAAGGGGGGCGAAGCTGGAAAAGTTCGCCCCTTTTTTTATTGCTTGCATCAAGGGTTACGATTTGATAATATGGATTTGTAGGAGCATAGGAAATTGATTCATGAGTCACTTCACTATATTAGCAGCCATACTTCTGCTTTTTATAACTATCACTGCCTCCGCCTCCGATACTGCTTTTGACCTTGGCGAGTATCTCTTTGCGTTGGAAAACTATGATGCGGCGATTACAGAGTATAAGCGATTTCTATTTTTCAACCCTCACCAACCACAAGTGGCCGAGGCGCAATTCAAAATTGGATTGGCATACCGTGCTCAGGGGTGGTGGCCCGAAGCGGTTAAAGCGATGACTGCGGCTGTCCAACTGGCAACGGAAACCGAATCGCAGGCGGAAATGCGGACTGAACTCGCTGTGACGCTGATTGCCGGTGGTGCCTATGATCTCGCGCTAGTTGAGTTGATTAAGGTTGATATGCAGAGTCAGTCGGTGCGATTGCGTCAGCGCGCACGTTTCTTGCGAGGGGTTGCTTATCTGTATCAGTTCAAATGGGAACAGGCACGGTCGGTATTTCAGGCATATTTGGAAGGGATGCCTGGTGCAGCGGAGGCTGCTGCCAAAATTGATGCACTCTTTGTAGATGCACTTAATCGGCGACGGAAATCGGAGAGAGCAGCGCGGATGCTTTCCACCTTTCTGCCGGGGTTAGGCCAAACTTACGCTGGAGACTGGAAAAATGGGTTGAATGCGCTGCTCCTCAATGGAGTGCTCGGTTATGTTACGCTCAATGCTGCAATCGAACGGGACTACGACGATGCGCTGCTTTCATTCTTTTTTCTGTCTTACCGTTACTATGCGGGCAATCGGTATCGCGCAGCAGAAGCAGCACAGGCGTTCAACGACCGAGAAAACCGTCAGCATGTCGAAAAGATTTTGCAAGTGCTAGGAGCCCACTTTGAAGAAGGTAAGCGTGGGGAATGAAGCAGGAACCCGAACCCTGAACCGCGCATCTTGTATCCAGACCACTATCAAAAAAATTAGACAGTTTGTCATGCTCATAGACTCACACGCTCACATTCAACTAGATAGATTTGATGCAGATCGAGAACCGGTTCTGGAACGGGCTCGCGAAGCCGGGGTTCACGCGATTTTGGTCATCGGGTTTGATCTGGAGACCAGTCGCGGCGCAATTGCGCTTGCAGAAAAACATGATCAGATTTATGCAACAGTTGGTATGCATCCACATGATGCGAAAGATCTGGATGACAACACTGTACACGCCTTCCGTGACCTCGCAGCCCATCCGAAGGTAGTGGCGCTTGGCGAGATGGGCTTGGATTATTACCGCAACCTATCACCTCGTCTGATTCAGAAGGCGGCGTTTGAGCGTCAATTGGATTTGGCGGAGGAATTGGCTCTCCCGATTGTTATCCACAACCGTGAAGCCTACCACGACATCCTCCCGATTTTGCAGGCGCGGCGCGGCAGGATACGCGGCGTGATGCACTGTTTTTCGGGTAATGTTGAAATCATGCATCAGAGTCTTGCGCTCGGATTTTATATCGGCATCGGCGGTCCAGTAACTTATCGCAAGTCGGAGGTTTTGCAGGCAGTCGTACAAAAAGTTCCCACAGATGCCTTGTTAGTGGAAACAGATTGTCCGTGGCTAGCACCGCAATTTCGACGTGGAAAGCGTAATGAGCCGGCTTATGTTCGTGCTACAGCGGAGAAAATTGCTGAACTGCGCGGTATTTCATTGGAAGAAATCGGTGAGATAACGACACGAAATTTTGAACGTCTGTTTATCGGATCATGAGTTCAGTTTAACGCATGGTATGATTTTCTTGGAACATAGGTGCCCTCGCAAATTTAATTCATGTCAGAAATTCTACCCCAAAAGTGTAAGGTAGATTCTAAAAACAACAAGAAAGGAGACGCAGTTTCCTCCCCGCTCTAAAAAATGGGGTTTCTACTGCGAAGATTTGAATGAAAATTACAAAGGTCGAGACATTCTTAGTTAAACCGCGTTGGCTCTTTCTGAAGATTCACACCGATGAAGGGTTGGTGGGGCTTGGAGAACCGATTCTCGAGGGACGTGCCAAGACTTGCGCACAGGCGGTCGATGAGCTCGCGCCCTATCTGCTTGGGAAAGATCCACGGCGGGTTGTCCATCACTGGCAGGCGATGTATCGCCACGCCTTCTATCGTGGCGGACCGATTATGACGAGTGCCTTAAGTGGCGTTGATCAAGCCCTCTGGGATCTGGCGGGGAAGTCACTTGGTGTTCCTGTCTACCAACTATTGGGTGGTCCTACACGTGACCGCATCCGTCTGTACAAAGGCGGTGGTGATCCGGAAACTATCAAAGAGTGGGTTGATAAAGGATTCACAGCGTTTAAGACAGGTGTTGCCGGTGGGAGACCCGCCCGGTTAATAGAATCGAAGGGATTTGTAGATCGTGCCACTGAACGATTTGCTGCGTTGCGTGAAGCCGCTGGACCTGATGTCGATATTGGCATTGACTTCCACGGCGCAATTAGTCCCCAGACAGCAAAACTACTGATTCGTGCGCTGGAGCCGTATCAGCCGATGTTTGTCGAGGAACCGTGTCAGTGTCAGAACGTCGATGTGATGGCGGAAATTGCGCGTGGCACACATCTGCCAATTGCTACGGGCGAACGGATTTTCACTAAGTGGGGCTTCCGTGAAATATTAGAGAAGGGTGCTGCTTCTATCCTACAACCAGATTTATGTCATGCGGGTGGAATCAGTGAAGTCCGACTCATTGCCGGTATGGCGGAGGCGTACTACGCAGGTCTCGCCCCCCACAATCCATTGGGTCCAATTTCGCTTGCGGCGTGCATTCAGTTGGATGCATCAATTCCCAACTTCCTCGCGCAAGAGCATACAACGTTAGGGGAGGGCTACCTCAAGAACCCGTTTGTTTTCAAGGATGGCTTCGTGGAGCTGCCGACGGGTCCCGGTTTGGGGATTGAGCTTGACGAAGATGCTATGGAAGATAAGATCGATCACGATTGGCAGAACGGTCAGACCTATGATCCAGATGATGGATCGGTGATTGATTGGTAGTTTGCATTGACATGTTGAATTGTCAACTCCTAACACAAGAGAGTAATTAAAACTAAGGAGGTGTGTAATGTTAACGGCAGAACAGGAATCGTATTTTGACACTTTCGGTTTTCTCTTTATGCGGCACTGTTTCTCACCGGAGGAGATGAACGAGATTACACATGAGTTCGATAAAGTGCTGACCGAAGAGCGTGGTGATATACCCTTTACTGGAGAGGAGCAGAGTACGACAACCATCGTTGAGCAAAATTCCTTTTTTACACAACTTGTCGAGGGTGATCGTATCTACAAGGTTATTGAGCAGTTGATGCCGGGAGAGTTTATCTGGTCTGGCTCTGAAGGGAATCTTACCGCTCACAGCGAGCACCGATGGCATGCGGATCGACAAGGGGTAGCGGAGGTTGATTACCTACGCATCAAGGTGATGATTTATCTCGATCCGGTGACGAAAGAACGAGGTTGTTTGCGCGTTATCCCCGGTTCACATCGGCTACCGCTCCACATGGATCTTGAACCGCTTATCGCGCAGAAACCGGATTCGAGTCCAACGACCTTCGGAGTTTCCGGGGCAGAATTACCGTGCTTCCCTCTCGAAGCGCAGCCGGGCGATGTTGTGTTCTTCAATCACTGTCTGTGGCACGGGATGTTTGGCGGTTGGGCGGGACGTCGCTATATCGCTCTGAAATTTGCTGCCAGGCCGACAACAGAAGCGCACATGGCTTCTTTGCAGCGTTGGTCGCTCTACGCTCTAAAGCCCAATGCAGCGTTTGTGAATAGTGATCGGCCACGCGTCCAAAGTATGATGGAGGGCGTTCCGGGGCTAGGTCAGATAGCTGATGGAGATTGATGTGGGCTAATTTAACAGTGGGCGCAATCACCGCAAGGATCAATTAAAATATCCATCAGGAATATTTCTGATTAGATTTCTGCCTGCTTCGGGTCACGGATAAAAAGCACTGTCAAGACGGTCGCGAGTGTTGCGGCGATAAGCACAAAGAGCCAAGGGTAGGTAGGTTCTTGGGCGTAGAGGTAACCTCCTGCAAGGGAGGCTATCATCAAAGGCAGGGTGATGAGGAAGCCAGTGCCAGGACCACCGGTCCCACCGCCTGCGGCACCAATCATGACGCCGCCTTGCCCCAACGCTGCCATCACCTGACCTCGAATCTCTCGCGGCGCGATGTCAGCCATCAGCGCACTGCACGCAGGAATAGTAATAGCAGAGGCGACTCCAATCGCTGACCGTATCAGAAGGACGGCGATGAAACCTTTTGCAAGAATAAACAGGGGCATCGTTACTGTCGAAAGCAGCAAGGCTACCAACAATGATGTTGTCCGTCCCCAACGATCAACCACAACCCCTGCCGGGATGAGTACCAGGATTCTCAACGCTGTCTCACAAAGCAAGATTAGTCCCCACCGGGATGAGGATAAACCGATCTGCTCTATGGCGTAAACCACCCAGAAGGGACTTGCCACTCCATTTGCCATGAAACTGAGGATAATAACACCTGCTAGTGCCTTCAGGGAGAGTGGTAACCTCCGCAATAATTTAGGGATTCCACCATACGCTTTGGCAAGCAAACTTGGAAAGGCAGAAACTGTCAGCCGAGTATGGGACCTCGGTGTCGGTTCTTTCAAAAGGCGGACATGTATAATGGCGGAAGCCAGGTACAAGATCAGCATTGCGCCATACAGGGTTCGGACCCCGGTGTTTGGACCGGAGAACTCTACAACGACACCAGCGATATAAGGTGCGAAGATGGTGAGACCACTTGAAATGGTGTTCATCGTCGCCATGCCTCTGCCGCGATCTTCTGGGGACAGAGAATCGGCAATCAACGCAGACCGAGGTGGAAATCCCAAAACTACCAAACCACTCAACAATGACGCGATGGCAATCACTTGCCATCTGAACGCAAGGACGTATATCAGGACGAAAGCGACGGAGAGGTAGTTGCCCAGCACGATGAGTTTAATCCGGCTGGAGCGATCAGTGAGGTAGCCGGCAATGGGAAATACAATCAAGCCAGCCAGTGGTCTAAGAAAGTTGACCCAACCGATAGTTTTGGCATCCCCACCGAGCGCAAGAACATACAGCGGTGCGTAAGGAAAAACCATCGAGCGGGCAAAGTTACCCAGCAGGCCGGTAATGGAAAAGACCATAATGTTGCCAGACATTAACCTTTTAGCATTGCCGATGATGCTGTTGTTAGGCATGATGTGCCGCCCTATTTCATTGAAACCGGTTCATAAATGCGGTAAGCTGAGTGCGTAACTTCTGCTTTTTCGTTTATTTATGGTTTCTTTTTCGCGCGTGTGTCATTCTATCCTTTCTCAAGCGTAACGACCTCCGGCAATGGCATATAGTTCTGTTTCTCGAGGAGAGCGAGAAGTTCCTGAGATTGCTGACGGGATACCACAAAATCTGTAGGCGAAATCTCGCCGAGAATATATTTCCCGATCTGTTTGGAGGCTCTGATTTCTTGAGCGATATGTGCGCTTTTGCAGCGTAGCAGCATTACGTCCATTAAGTAGACCTGACCATACTGCTCCGCCCAATCTTTGATTGACACTTCAACATTTTGTGGGATGCCGGTTCTGGAATGGGTTCTCAGAAATGCTAAAATTTCATCAAGGGAGAAATCCGAGCGCAAGCCGTTGTAGATTGATGCGGCGGATAACTTATAGGTGGACATCTGATCTGCTTGACGGAGTTCCGCAATGTGATTAAGTTGCCAGCGGAGTGTGGGGGCAAGATAGCTTGAAGCAAGTATTTCGTGATTGGGTTGAACAATAAACGAGGACTCAAACTGGTAACTTTCAATCGGTTCACTGTGAAACAGGCGTCGTCCAATATCTGTCAACCGAATTGCAACATCATCCCCTAAATGAGCAAATGTAAATCCTCCCATATAGGTTAGATGGTTAACCAACGAACGTTCCAGTTGGGAATAAAGTGTTTGCTTCCAAGTGGCGCTCACTGCGAATTTGGAAATCTGCTCTTGAATTGAAGAAAGCAGTATCCATTGTTCTGCGGGTAGGACGCGCACAATGGATTGTGCAATTGACACTGAAGGTTCTTGCGATATGCTGTGTTTCAGCCAGTGGTTGTATATGTCAAGGAGTTTTTCCGGATCGGTCTTTTGAATCCATTCCTTGCCGGTTTCGCTGCATACTAAATCAGAATCCTGTCGACAAATTAGCTTTTGGTGTCGGCAAAAATGGAAGATTAGGGCTAAACGATCCGGATTTTCTACTGCTGGATTGATTCGGTTATAGACCTTTGGTGTATCATTCGATACTTCAAACCGTTTAAGAAGTTGTTTCTGTGTGTACTTATAGATGCTGCCTTGCTGTGTTTGCCGTATTCCATATTGGGAGGCAAAGCAGAGGAAGGTGAAAGTATCCCGGACCAGCGCGAAACCATCATTACGAACTTCCTTGGGCGCTTCTTGGGGTTGCCTAAGGAGCGCGCTCATATCTTCAGCGAAAATGTCTTGCAATAGCACACGCAGGTCAGTTGGGACAATATAGTGATATTGCATACTGCTTGCTGCGAATGTGCAAACAAAACCTGATTCGGCGAGCGTGTGCAGAATTTCAGTGCCTTTGCTAGACCAACTGCTGCTCATTTGATTGACCTTCCGATTGAATAGATGAAACGGAACCCCCGTTTCACCGCAGGAGAAGGCAAGGATCATCAGCACTAAACGCTCATAAGAGTTAAAGCGTGCTATGGAGTCTTTCAAGAACGCTGGGTCGAGGAATCTCTCAGCAATTTGCTGACGCAGCTCTGATGTAGGCAGTCGATCGGTTAGTCTCATCCGGCGCGCGATCCGTTGGCAGTATGCTTTGGAGGCGTTTTTGAGGAAGTCGCTGTAATTCATTATGTACGCACACGTCCTAATCAGATATTGGGTGAAAAATAAATTATAGCATATCAGTACAACAAAACAAGCCTTATTTCTGGCGTTCAGTCTGTAAGAAAAATGTTGACGGGCGGACCAGAGATGTCAAATATATCGAGCGAGTTTATTATTGAATTATAGTGGATCCTAAAAACAGATAGACGTTTTCGCTCCTAGTGTATGGTAGGCGCTGTTTCTCCCGACAGGTTCCGATAGATCGGAATGCTCGGAACGGCATCGGGATCCCGATTAATCGGGACGCGCCGATGCGGTGCGGTTGCTAACCGCACCTACCGGGCCTGGGGGCAATGCGGTTCGGTTTGGCGTGTCTCATTAATTCTAAGATCCACTATAATCGTTTTGCGCTTTATGTCGTATACACGGAGAAAATTGATGAAATCACTTAAATACCACGTTTGGAAGTGGCGCATCGCGTTGATGATATTGGTAACTTGGATCTGCCTTGATGGCGTGGCGGTAATTACGCAAGCGCAGGTACAACCTCCCCGTCGTAGAAGAGGGTTAATGATTAACCCGGAAGAACTGCGGAAAAAGGATGAAATAACGGTTGATATTGGGAAAAGTCTTGTGGAAATTGTCCAGCGTGCGAGCCGTCAAAGCACAAATCAGGTAGTAGATCTGGTGCTTGTTCTTGATGGAAGTTTGGCGATGAAAGGTCCGGGCAAAATAGTCGAAGCACAAGCTGTTGATATGGTTAACGCCTTTGAAGAAGCGGTGATTGATTATCGGTTTGGGCTCGTTTGGTTTCAAAATGCCGGTAAAACATCGCGGGTCGCAATTAAGCCGTTGCAGAGTGGACTCATTGAACTTGAAGACAACTTTCGCAATTTGCCGCCACCGAGATTTAAGGGCCGTGTCGCCGGACACGGGCTCGACGCGATTATGAAAGGACTTGAAGATCTACAATTCCGGTCGGAGGCTGAAAAGCATCTCGTTGTTGTGACAAATTCAAAATTGCAGACGTCTTGGGGTGAGGGAGACGACAGAAATCAGGTTATCGGGAAGATTCTGGATTGGTGTAAGCGAGATAAGATTCGGATTAATATCATCGGAGTCAGCGAAGAGATACAGATGCAATTAACCGACCTGACCGACGGGAAGTGGTACCCAATTGATAAGTATCAACGTCAGGTTGACCGGGCACCGCTGATAGACAAATCCATACTCAAGGTTGATGGGATTTTTAGGCGGATTGCTCAACATATAGTCGAGACAATAGAACAGCCAGTTGATATAGTATTTGTTTATGATTCCAGTTCGAGCATGGACGATAAGGTGGACGAAATCTGTACGGGGTTGGATACCCTAGTCGAGGTTTTGAATAGCGAAGGAGTAGATTATCGGTTTGGGGTTATCCGGTTCTGGGCAAGGTTTGGTGGGGGCGAAAGTTCTATTGTCACAACGAAACCGCCATTAGATGCGGAGCAGGTCAAGAAACTATTTCGGAGACCGAGGCGTGGCGATGAACATCTGTTAGACGCAATTATGGGGACCGTGCCCAAACTCCGAACACCTGATAATCGGAAGCTCGTACTTTTTATCGTGACTGATGAACCGTCCAGCAGTGGACCAGGGACAGAGCATACGTCTGCGAGAGCAGTCGAGGTCTGCCGCCAAGCCGACGCGCAGGTCTATGCTATCGGGGGAGTTGGGAAACTGGGTTCTGTGAATCCTTCAACTAGTGGTAATAGCGTGTCGGAAGAATTCCAGCGACGTGCTCCTGCAGCCACGAATGGGAAACACTACATCATGCCAGGGCCGGAGGTGCCCTTTCCGAATCGTCTCATCCAGTAAACAACCCGGATAACTATTTTGAGATTCTTGCTTCTAAAGTTTGTAGGGACTCAAAACGGTTGAGTGCTTACCATACGCGGAGAAAGGAGATACCATGGCAGACAACGAATTGGCATTCGCTTCAGCGACCGATCTCTTGGAGTTGATTTCGATAAAACAGATCTCTCCGGTAGAACTGACTGAACTATATTTTGACCGCATCGAAAGATTCGACTCACAGCTAAACGCATTCCTGCTCTTGACCCACGACGAGGCGATGGAGACTGCCACGGCTGCCGAGGCGGCGGTTATCCGCGGCGATGAACTTGGAGCGCTGCACGGCCTGCCTATTCCTATCAAGGACACCCAGATGACCAAGGGGATACGGACCACTTCGGGCTCAGTAGTATACAAGGACCGGGTGCCGGAGCGGGATTCAGCCGTGGTAGAGCGGGTGCGGGCATCCGGCGGCATCATTTTGGGCAAAACCAACGTTCCAGAGTTCGGCATGGTTGGCACCTGTGAAAACAGCTTGGGCATCTCCGGGTGTAACCCGTGGAACACCGATCGCACGCCGGGCGGGTCCAGCGGTGGTGCAGCAGCGGCGGTAGCAGCGTACTTATGCCCCTTTGCTACCGGCAGCGATGGCGGTGGATCCATCCGCATACCCGCTAACTTATCCGGTATCTACGGCATCAAGCCGACGCAAGGTCGGGTCTCCGGCTATACCGGCTTGCAAGGTCCTGCAATGCCCTACATGTTCTCCCAGAACGGCCCCCTTAGCCGCACCGTGCGGGATGCTGCCCTAATGCTCCAGACGCTTGCCGGGCACGACCGCAGAGACCCCACCTCCCTCCGGGAAACGCCGTCCGATTTCATCGCCGCAGTAGACAGGGAGATCGCGGGACTCCGCATTGCTTGGAGTCCGGATTTCGGCTTTGCTGATGTGGAACCCGATGTATTGGACGTAACCTCAAAAGCAGCGCAGCTGTTTGAGGAACTCGGTTGCAACGTTGAAGAGTCTGACCTGGTAATGGATCCGCCCTACGACACTTTCGGTGCCATTATAGCGGGGGATTCATATACCAGCCAAGGCAGGTATCTGGAAACCCACGGGGATCAGATGACCGAGTTTGCCAGATTCTGTCTTGAATATGGGGCGAAAGTCACTGTAGCGGACTACGCCAGAGCGCTCGGTCAAATTGACGTTTTGAAGGCACGTATGACCGACCTGTTTGAGGAATACAATCTATTACTTTCACCGACATCGTGCTTTCCCGCCTTCCCCAACGGCGACTATCCCGGCAAGTGGTCACCTGACAGGATCTTCCCGGATCAGTACTGGAACGGTGCATTTACGTTACCGATTAATGTGATCGGACACCCCGCTGCCACCGTGCCCGCAGGTTTCTCGTCCGACGGTCTGCCCATCGGTCTCCACATTGTGGGGAGGAAGGGGGACGAGGAGACAGTATTGGCAGCGTCGGGGGCATTTGAGCGGGCACAGCCGTGGATACAGCACCGACCTCCGGTGTCCTGATCGTAAGATAAAATTGCGTTTTAAGCTAAAATAACGCAAGTTGCTGGTGTTAAAACCCCAACGGTTTGCGATTAAGATTGGATGCTTTTAGCTTTCGCTCCAGTTGCTTTTCCCGTTCCGAGGACTCCGATAAATCGGAGGAATCCCACCTGCCTGGTCTCGGCACGGACTCCCGATTCATCGGGGATTTATCAGGGCGGGGCGTGATGTGCGTTGCGTCAATGCCGGGGAATTTGGTAATTATCCACAATTACTAATACATTGTCAGATAAATGTAGCGCAAACTGTTAGTTTGCGTCCTCGGATCATCCCGATTTCATCGGGATGGTACAAAAGCCTCCTTTAGACACTTCCTCCACAAAGCGGCTTGGCTATGGCTATCCAAGTCTTGGACTCTCGGCGAAGTCGGAGCCGAGCGGTGAGTGCCTTATCATGATTTATTTGACAGAGCACTAACAAAATCTAACATTAGCTAACACTTTTGGCAAAATGGGCGTGGTTGGTGGATGATTGGTCCCTGTAGCGGCAGGTCTTGTACCTGCCCATCTGATAACTAGGTTCTGTTGACATTTCATTGCAACTATAGTGAATTCTAAAAATAAACAGACACCTTCGCTCCCCGGTAGGTGCGGTTTCCAACCGCACCGGTTTGGCATGTCTCATTAATTCTAAGGTCCACTATAGATAATAAAGGGGTATGCACAGACACACGGTCCTCGTAGGGGTTGGGTCTCCCAATCCTTTGTTCACATATCAGAGATAGCTTCGGATTTCTGTAGGTCGATTTTCCAAAATCGACACCACCTAAGCACATTGCGCGATAGTTTTGGCTCAATGAACCCGGATTGTTGCACGCCACGCCGCGTATTTTGTCGAGATATGAATCTCGACCTACAATCTACTTTTGTACCACGATCTGTTAGATTGTGATTCCAGCCTGCAAACTAACAGTTTGCGCTACATTTGGCAAATTGCCTGATAATTACAGCGTTTGCCGAATGAGCAGCTTCAAAATGTCAACACGCCCTAGCAACTTAGGTTATAGAGAAGTGGGTAAAATATCTCTTAAAATAAAAAAGTGCTAGAAAAAATCTCGAAACTGTGTCTTGGTAGGGTGTAAGGGAGGAACAAAGAGCCATGGCTAATGAGAATACACTCATCCATCACGCCCAAGCTGGGAATGAAGAGGCGTTTGCCGAACTGATGCGGGCATACCACGCCTATGTTTGTACAATCGTAGTCGGAATCGTGAAAAATTCCCACGACGTCGAAGAGGTGGTGCAAGATACCTTCCTCAGTGCCTATCGAGGCTTGGCGCAGCTTGAGGATAGCGCGAAATTCAAAAGTTGGTTGGCTGAGATTGCGCGAAATCGTGCACGAAACTGGCTTCGCAAACAGAGAGGCGATACTATATCTCTCCACGAAGTGGGTGAACACCTGCTTCAAACGGAAGATTCTCCTGATGAGCGATTGATACAACAGGAACAGAGAGAGTTAATTCTTCGGATCATGGAGACGCTTCCGCAGAAAGACAGGGACATCGCCCGCGCCTTCTACCTTGAGGGTGCGAGCTACGACGAACTGACAAACGTGCACGGGCTATCAGACAAGGCGATTTCGTTTCGGCTATCGCGTGCAAAGCGACAACTCTCTAAACGGTTGCAATATCTTCTGACAGGCATCTTTGTTTCTCCCGGATTGACACTAAAAAAACTTTATACGGGAGGTCTAACTGTCATGAAAATTGGAACGGCATCAAAAATAACGGTTGGTACGGCGGCCCTGATTGCGTTAATTTTTATCGGTTACATTGGGATACGCCAGATGAATGCACCTACAGTTGCAGAACGCGTGTATTTGTCTCCGTGGGAGGACGGTACTGCACGTCCACAAAACAGTTCCGAAGACTTGGTTGCCCAAACTGACTCCACTCAGGATACAGAAAGCAGAGAGACTCAGCCACAAATTGCTACGGCAGAATCCGCTGAAGAGAAGGAACTGATTGACGATTTGTTCGCTGAACTCGACGAAACGGATATGGCGCAATTCGCGACAGAAACGGAATTTGATCCAGACGCAGAGGAGAGCCTCACTACCGACACATCTACGCTATTAGATGACACGGGGCAGTCCGCTGAAGATGTGATGAACGCCTTCATGGAGGCGTTTAGGAATTCTGACTTTAAGGCAATGCGCTCATTATTGACAGCAAATATGAGAAACGATATGGGACATAGTGGCCATGATGGTTCCGAGATTCCCATAGAGATAAGAGAGATACAACACGAGTCATCAGATGGTATACCGGATGAAGCCTTTGAAGCTATGGCTGAAGAGAAGATAAGGCAGCTTGAACCACTGCTGGTAGAATCAATCCGTGAAAGTCAAAGTCAAGCATCGGTTGTAAGCAGCGAATATGTGGGCGATGAATTTCACTTCCTATTGCGGCTGCCTGCACCAAGGATGCCAAAGATACCGGATAGTGCAGAACAGGGAGTAGAACGTTCTGTATCTGTCAATCCACCACCAGATAGTCTGATCAAGATGCGAAAAGAAGAGGGAGTGTGGCGAGTTTATGAAGGTGGGATGTTAGATTAGCTCGCAGCGCTATCCCAAGACTCTATTAGGCGAATGGTTCATTCCATTCGCCTTTTTTTATTGCTTACTCCGCGAAGAAAGCGGCAAAATGCCGCTTAGGATGGCGTGGATTTAGAGGATGTTTCGACAAGGAGTCATATTTTTTCCTTAAAAGTAAAAAAAGTGCTAGAGAAAATCTCAGAATTGCATCTTAATAAAATTAGAGGAGGCATAGCAGATGCACCGGAGATACAATCTTGCACATTTGATTTCAGTTGGTGTTGTAGTCTTGATGCTGACATCGCTGATGGTAGCGGTTGACACGCAGGCACGGATTGCCTTTGAATCTGATAGGGATTGGGACGTTCTGCGCTTTGAAATCTACGTGATGGACAACGATGGTGGTAATCCTCAAAACCTGACTAACAATCTTGGTGATGATAGGGCCCCCTCATGGTCTCCAGACGGTAGACGTATCGCCTTTAGCTCTGATAGGGATGATAGGGGTGGGAACCGACAAATCTACGTGATGGACGCCGATGGGAATAATCCTCAAAACCTTTCTAACAATGCCTTTGATGAATTCGAGCCCTCATGGTCTCCAGACGGTAAACGCATTGCTTTCACGTCTAAGAGGGATGGGAACAGGGAAATCTACGTGATAAATGCTGATGGTGGCAAGCCTAAAAATCTGTCTAACAATGCCTTTCCTGATCTGCACCCCTCATGGTCTCCGGACGGCGAGCGCATTATCTTTATTTCCATTGGGAATGGGGACTTTGACATCTTCGTGATGGACGCCGACGGTGGCAATCGGCGAAACCTCACCAATAGTGACCGTAGTGACGAGGATCCCGTATGGTCTCCCGACGGTAAGCGCATTGCTTTTACTTCCTTGAGGGGAAACCGGGACATCTACGTGATGGACGCCGATGGCGGGAATCAGCGAAACCTCACCAATCATCCCGATGCCGACTGGAATCCCTCATGGTCTCCTGACGGCAAACGGATTGCCTTCGTGTCGAATAGGACTAAGGATTTGAATCGGGACATTTTCGTGATGGACGCCGATGGCAGCAACCCTAAAAACCTCACCAATCATCCCGAGGATGACGAAGCTCCTGCATGGCTTAACGCTGTTCTTTCAGTTGCTCCCGTCGGTAAGACACTCACAATATGGGGACGGCTTAAACAGGCTGACCGGTAGCTGCCATTATTGAGAAAACAGGGCTTGCTAAGACGTGGGAACGTACAGGAATGGGTCATAAACGGTAAGGAAGAGGACAGACTTCATGTGATAATAATCCGAGTTGTCCCTCTAATTGGAAAGGTGCTGCCTAAACAAGCTGACCTTTATCAATTCCAAAGAGTAATAAACCGATTTGAGAACAGGGAAGGAATAACAGATGCACCAGAGATACAATCTTATACATTTCCTTTTGGCTAGCTTTATAGTCTTGGTACTGACATTGCTGACGGTAGGCGTTGACGCACAGGCACAGATTGTCTTCATATCTCAGAGGGATGGACACTTTCGAGACGATATACCCGGTATACCCAAACTACCCGCTGCTGAAATCTACATAATGGACGCCGATGGTGGCAATCAGCGAAACCTCACCAATCACCCCGCTAGGGATAGTTCTCCCTCGTGGTCTCCCGACGGTAAACGGATTGTCTTCGTGTCTGATAGGGATGGTCACGTTCACGCTAAACGCGGTTCGCCCACTTCTGAAATCTACGTAATGGACGCCGATGGGGGTAATCCTCAAAATCTCACTAACAGTCCTTTTCATGACAGCTCTCCCTCATGGTCACCGGATGGCAAACGCATTGCCTTCCATTCTAATAGGGATTGGGATAATCCTCATAACATTGAAATCTACGTGATGGACACCGATGGGGGCAATGAACAAAGACTCACTGAAAATCGTGATGAGGATAGGCAGCCCTCATGGTCCCCCGACGGTAAACGCATTGTCTTCAGTGCCGTTAGGGATGGGCACTTTAAAAACAACTTGGACATCACTTCTGAAATCTATGTGATGGATGCCGATGGGGGTAATGAACAAAGACTCACTGAAAATCGTCGTTTTGACGAGAATCCCTCATGGTCACCCGATGGTAAACGGATTGCCTTCTCGGCTGATAGGAGGGGTGACTTTGAAAACTATGAGATCTACGTTATGGATGCCGATGGGGGTAATGAACAAAGACTCACTGAAAATCGCGAGACTGACAAGTGGCCCTCATGGTCACCGGATGGCAAACGTATTGCCTTCTATTCTAATAGGGAGGGGAACGCAGAAATCTACGTGATGGACGCCGATGGGGGTAATCAGCAGAAACTCACCAATAATCCCCATGCTGATGCTAGCCCTGCATGGCTTAACTCTCCTTTTTCGGTTTCTCCCGCAGGCAAACAGTTTACAATGTGGGGACGGCTCAAACGGGTCGACCGATAACTACCATTATTGAGAGAACGGTATTTTGCCGTTTCCTTTCGTTGAGCTATTCAGCAAAGATAGCGATCCGCAATTTGCTTGACGCGGATTGGACGAGTTAATATAATGCCCAACGAACCTCTCAATCTGATGGGGTGTTCACATAAAGTGCCCTAAAAATCTCAGGACTGTAGCTTGATAAAATGTTGGGGAGAAGGAAGATCGATGGCTAATAACAATACGCTCATTTATCGTGCCCAAACTGGAGATGAAGGGGCTTTCACCGACCTAATGCGGGAATACTACCCCTTTGTCTATACGATTGTCATAAGAATCGTGGACAATCCCCATGATGTCGAAGAGGTGGTACAAGACACCTTTTTCAACGCCTATCGAGGGCTGACGCAACTTGAGGATGCAGTAAAGTTCAAAAGCTGGTTGGCAGAGATTGCGCGGAATTGTGCACGACAGTGGGTCCGAAAACAGAAAGGTGAGACTGTATCCCTTGACGAAGTGAGCGAAGGGGTACTGCAAACGCAAGACTCACCCGATGAACGAGTGACACGACTGGAACAGAGGGAGTTGATTCGGCGGACAATGGAGACGCTTCCACAAAAGGACAGGGATATTGCCCGCGCGTTCTACCTTGAGGGTGCAAGCTACAATGAACTGACGAGTACACACGGGCTGTCAGACAAGGCGATTTCGTTTCGGTTGTCACGTGCGAAGCAACAACTCTCCAAACGGTTACGATACCTTCTCACCGGTGTGTTCGTTTCTCCCGGACTGACGCTGAAAAAACTTTATACGGAAGGTCTAATCGCCATGAAAGTTGAAACTGCCCCCAAAATGATGGTTGGAGCGACAGGGTTGATTGCATTGATTTTTATCGGTTTCATTGGGATACGCTGGATGAATGCGCCTATAGTTGAGGAGCGTGTGTATCTGTCGCCGTGGGAGGATGGCACTGCACGTCCACGAAACAATCCCGAAGGATTCCTAGCTGATACCCAAGGGACAGAAAGCTGGAACAATCTATCGCAAATTGCTACAGCAGAACCCACAGCAAGAACAGAATCAATTGACAATTTCGTTGATCAACCCGACGAAACAGATATGACATACTTAGCAACAGAAACGGAATTTGAGCGAGACGCGGAGCAGGACTTTACTACCGACATATCTGTGTCATCAGAAAGCGCAGGTCAGTCTGCTGAAGATGTGATGTATGCTTACTTGGAGGCGTATAGGAACTACGATTATAAGGTGATAGACTCGTTAAGGACAGAGCAGTATAGGCGTAGCATCCAGGAGAATTCTGCTAATAGGCCCCCCACGTCAGATGAAGCACCGGATGAGGTCGTCGAAACTGGGCTTCAAATCTTGGAGGAGACAATCCGTGAACTACAAAAGCAGACATTGCTTGTAAGCAGCGAATATGCCGGGGACGAATTTCACTTCCAATTGAAAATACCGGATTCAGAGCTACAGGGGATTTCAGATCACATAATGCCAATAGCTATTTGCATCTCATCTCACCAGGTTAAGATGCAAAAAGAGAATGGGGTATGGCGAATTTATGACAGGGTATTCGATCGTGTGAGTAGGTAGGTCCCTAGCTCGCAAAACTATCTGCGAAGCTACACAAGGCGAATGGTTCATTCCATTCGCCTTTTTTATTGATTACTTAATAAAAAAATGGGTAAAATATCTCTCAAAATAAGAAAGTGCTAAAAAAAATCTCAGAACTGTATCTTGATAGGGTGTAAGGGAGGAATGAAACGCCATGATTAAGGAGAATATGCTCATCCATCGCGCTCAAACTGGGGATGAAGGGGCTTTTGCTGACCTGATGCGGACGTATCACGCCTTCGTGTATGCAATTGTTACCGGAATCGTGGATAATTCGCATGATGTTGAGGAGGTAGTGCAAGATACTTTCCTCAATGCCTATCGAGGACTGACGCAG
The DNA here is from genome assembly GCA_965204355.1 of Candidatus Poribacteria bacterium. Lineage (GTDB taxonomy): Bacteria > Poribacteria > WGA-4E > WGA-4E > PCPOR2b > PCPOR2b. Next base: position 6,077,457 of record OZ241983.1, on the reverse strand, counting down.
CTTGAGGATGCAGCCAAATTTGACAGTTGGCTGGCAGAGATTGCGCGGAATTGTGCACGACAGTGGGTCCGAAAGCAACGGGGCGAGACCGTACCCCTTGATGAGGTGAGTGAAGAGATGCTGCAAACGGAGGATTCGCCTGACGAGCGATTGACGCGGCTTGAACAGAGAGAGTTGATTCGCCGAACCATGGAGACGCTTCCGCAAAAGGATAGGGACCTCGCCCGCGCCTTCTATCTGGATGGTGCGAGCTACGACGAACTGACCAGTGTGCATGGATTGTCGTACAACGCAATTGCGTTTCGACTGTCGCGTGCAAAGCGGCAACTCTCTAAACGGTTGCGCTATCTTCTGACTGGCATCTTCATTTCTCCCGGATTGACACTAAAAAAACTTTATTCAGGAGGTTTAACTGTCATGAAAATTGGAACGGCATCAAAAACAACGGTTGGTGCGGCAGCACTGATTGCGCTTATTTTTATCGGCTATATCGGTGTCCGCCAAATAAATTCACCCACAGTTGAGGAGCGTGTATATTTGTCTCCGTGGGAGGATGGTACTGCACGTCCACAAAACAGTTCCGAAGACTTGGTTGCCCAAACTGACTCCACTCAAGATACAGAAAGCGGGGCCACCCAGCCACAAATTGCTACGGCAGAATCCGCTGAAGAGAAGGAACTGATTGACGATTTGTTCGCTGAACTCGACGAAACGGATATGGCGCAATTTGCGACAGAAACGGAATTTGATCCAGACGCGGAGGAGAGCCTCACTACCGACACATCTACGCTATTAGATGACACGGGGCAGTCCGCTAAAGATGTGATGTATGCTTACGTAGAGGCGGTTAAGAGTTTAGACGTTGATGCGATACGCTCACTAACGACGGAGGAGTTCCTACGCAGTAGTTATGATGTTCGCGTTAATGGTGGCTCTTTTGTTCCTGTGGAGTCGATAGATGAAATGCCGGCTGCAATACTGGCTGAAATACCGCCTGAAGTAGAAGTGCCGCATGAAGCGCTTGAATCTTTTGAAATAACGGTTGATGCACTCCGTGAAAGCGTAAGTCAGACAGAGATTGCTAGTAGCGAATATATCAGTGATGAGTTTCATTTCCGTTTGAGAGTACCGGCACCGGAAATGCCGGAGATCCCAGGTGTAGAGGTAGAAATGCCTGCCTCCGCAGGGGATCTCCTGTTTAAGATGAGGAGAGTAGATGGGGTGTGGCAAATTTATGAGGGCGGGGTAAACTAACTCGCACCTTATCTGCAATTATCAGAGAATTACAGTAGGCGAATGGTTCAGTCCATTCGCCTTTTTTTATTGGTTGCTCTGCGAAGAAAGAGACAAAATGCCGCTTAGGATAGCGTGGATTTAGAGAGTATTTCGACAGGGAGTCATATTTTTTTTACTTAAAAGAAAAAAAAGTGCTAAAAAAAATCTCAGAATTGCATCTTAATAAAGGTTGGGGAGGAGCGAATCTGGACTAAACTGATTATATCAACTGTATTTGTGCACCCTCCCACTTTAATTATAAAAGGATTGCTAATCCAAGGTGACCTTTTTGAGACTACAGGAGGCATAGCAGATGCAACGGAAATACAATCTCACACATTTGATTTTAGCTGGCGTTGTTGTCTTTGTTCTAACGCTGGTAGCTGTTGACGCGCACGCACAGATTGTCTTTATGTCCCGTAGGGATGGGAAGCCTGAAATCTATGTGATGGACGCCGATGGTGGGAATCTACGTAGACTCACCAACAATCGCGATAATGACTGGTGGCCCTCATGGTCCCCCGATGGCAAACGCATTGTCTTTGTTTCCGAACGAGATGGGAACCGTGAAATCTACGTGATGGATGCCGATGGGGGTAATCCCCAAAATATCACGAACCAGCCCGCTGAGGACTGGTATCCCTCATGGTCCCCTGACGGTAAACGGATTGCCTTCATGTCTCTGAGGGATGGGCACATTATAGACTTTGCACCGACTTATGAAATCTACGTGATGGACGCCGATGGGGGTAATCCCCAAAATATCACTAATGGTCGTAATGATGACAGGTATCCCTCATGGTCTCCCGACAGTGAACGTATTGTCTTTGTGTCTCAGAGACCTGGGCACTTTAGAAGCAAGTTTCTAATCACTTATGAAATCTACGTGATGGACGCGGATGGGGGTAATGAACAAAGACTCACTGAAAATCGCCAGAATGACCTCTATCCCTCATGGTCTCCCGACGGCGAACGGATTGCCTTTGAGGCGGATAGGAAGGGGGATTTTGAAAACCCTGAAATCTACGTGATGGATACGGATGGAGGTAATCAGCAAAGACTCACTGAAAATCGCCGTTCTGACCTGCAGCCCTCATGGTCTCCTGACGGTAAACGGATTGCCTTCGTGTCTTGGAGAGATGGGAACCCTGAAATCTACGTGATGGACGCTGATGGGAAAAATCAGCAAAGACTCACCAATAATCCCCGTGATGACTATAGTCCTGCATGGGGGAACTCACCTTTTTCCGTTTCTCCCACAGGCAAAAAGTTCACGATATGGGGGCGGGTCAAACGGGTTGACCCATAACTGCCATTTTAATTGTAAAGGGTGCCAATCCAATTTGACCTCTATCCACCCCAAAGGATAAAAAAATGATTTAAAAACAGAGGAGGAAAGACAGATGCAACGGAGATGCAGTCTCGGATGTTTGATTTTAGCAAGCGCAGTAGTCGTTGGTCTAATACCGCTAATGGTCGTCGTTGACGCACAGGGACGGATTGCCTTTGTGTCTGATAGGGATTGGAACTTAGAAATCTACGTGATGGACGCCGATGGCGGTAATCTGCGGAGACTTACTAACAATCCCTTGGATGAATCGGATCCCTCATGGTCTCCCGACGGTAAACGGATTGCGTTTGTTACCAGTAGGGCTGGGGAGGGAGCTAGGGATGAGAACCGGCAAATCTTTGTGATGGACGCCGATGGGGGGAATCAGCACAGACTTACTAACAATGATTTTGCTGAGTGGGATCCCTCCTGGTCTCCTGACGGTAAACGCATTGCTTTTACTACTAGTGAGGATAAGAACGTTGCGGGTGGTGTCTGGCAAATCTACGTGATGGACGCCGATGGAGGTAATCCGCAAAACCTTTCTAACAGTCCCTTTATTGATGATTCAAATCCCTCTTGGTCTCCTGACGGTAAACGCATTGCGTTCCAGTCCGTTAGGGGTGTGAACTTGGAAATCCTTGTGATGGACGCCGATGGGGGTAATCAGCGAAACCTCACCAATAATGTCCGTCATGATAAAAATCCCTCCTGGTCTCCCGACGGTAAGCACATTGCTTTTGATTCCTTTGGAGTTAGGAGATCGGACGTCTATGTGATGGATGCCGATGGGGGTAATCAACGAAGGCTCACCAATAATCCCTTTAAGGATTGGTATCCCTCATGGTCTCCTGACGGTAGACGCATTGCGTTCGTGTCTAATAGGGAGGAGGATGGGAACCGTGAAATCTACGTGATAAACATCAACGGGGGTAATCCTCGAAATCTCACTAATCATCCCGATGATGACACTGAACCTGCATGGTCTAACCTTATTCTTTCAGTTGCTCCGGCAGGTAAAATACTTACGACATGGGGTTGGCTCAAACAGGGTGCCCGATAGCCGCCACTATTGAGAGAACGGCGTTGCCGAGGTCCGGATCCACACTTTTCCGCTTCTAGTTTCACTGTAATTTGCTTGACGCAGATTGGGCGAGTTGATATAATGCCCGCTGAACTTCCTAATCTAATGAAGTGTTCACATCAAGTGCCAGAAAAGTCTCAGAACTGTGTCTTGATAAAACGCTGAGGGAGAAGAAGGTCCATGGCTAATGACAATACACTCATTTATCGCGTCCAGACTGGCGATGAAGGAGCTTTTGCCAGCCTAATGCGAGAATACTACCCCCTTGTCTATACGATTGTTATAAGGATCGTGGACAATCCCCATGATGTCGAAGAGGTGGTACAAGACACCTTCCTCAATGCCTATCAAGGACTGGCACAGCTTGAGGATACAATGAAGTTCAAAAGCTGGCTGGCAGAGATTGCGCGAAATTGTGCGCGAGAGTGGGTCCGAAAACAGCGGATCCACACCGTATCCCTTGACGAAGTGGGCGAAGGGATGCTGCAAACGCGAGACTCACCCGATGCGCGATTGGAACGACAGGAACAGAGGGAACTGATTCGTCGGACCATGGAGACACTTCCGCAAAAGGATAGGGACATCGCCCGCGCCTTCTATCTAGAGGGTGCAAGCTACGATGAACTGACGAGTACACACAGGCTATCATACAACGCCATTGCGTTTCGACTGTCGCGTGCGAAGCAACAACTCTCCAAACGATTGCGATACCTTCTCACAGGTGTGTTTGTTTCTCCCGGACTGACGCTGAAAAAACTTTATACCAGAGGTCTAACCGTCATGAAGGTTGGAACTACCCCGAAGATGATGGTTGGAGCGACAGGGTTAATCGCGCTGATTATCATTGGTTTCATTGGGATACGCCAGATGAATGCGCCTATAGTCGAAGAGCGTGTGTATCTGTCGCCGTGGGAGGATGGAACGGCACGCCTGCAAAACAACCCCGAAGGATTTCCAACTGACACTGCTCAAGGGATAGAAAGTTGGGACAATCTGCCACAAATTGCTGTGACAGCGTCCGCAGCAGGAACAGAGCCAGTTGACGATTTCTTAGGTGAATCCAAAGAAACGGATACGGCACAATTCACAGCAGGCGGGAATTTTGAGCTGAACACGGTGCAGAGGTTCATAACCGACATATCTGTGTCATCAGAAAGCACAGACCAGTCCGCTGAAGATGCGATGTATGCTTACGTGGAGGCGTGGCGGAACCTTGATTATAAGGCGATGGGCTCGTTAATGACAGAGCAGTATAGGCGTGAGGGCCATGAGGATTCTGATGATGGGAATTCTATAGATATGTCAGATGAATCCTCGGATGAGGTAGTTGAAACTATGCGTCAGTTTGAACGAATGGTAATTGAGAACAAAGTCCGTGAAAGACGAAGGGAGTCATTGCTTGTAAGCCGCGAATATGTCGGTGACGAATTTCACTTCCGATTGAGAACACCGGGATCAACGCTACCGGGTGTTACAGATCAGGGAATGCCAATATTTTGCTGCGCCTCAATTCATGAGATGAGGATGCGAAAAGAGAATGGGGTGTGGCGAGTTTATGACGCTGCGACCTCAATCGAAAGTGTGATGTCGGAGGTGCCGGCGGCAAATATGAGAAGCGATATGGGACGTAGTAACCATGATGATTCTGAGATTCCAAATGAGTCATCAGATGGCATACCGGATGGGGCTGTCGAAGCTACGGTTGAAGGGAAGAGGGAACAACTTGAACCACTGCCGAGTGGATCGATCCGTGAAATGCAAAGTCAGGCATCGGCTATAAACGGCGAGTCTGTGGGTGATGAATTTCACTTCCGATTGCGAATGCCTGTCCCAAAGATATCGGAGGGTAGAGAGCAGAGAATGGAAATGTCTGTCACGCCCCCACCAGATACTGTTACCAAGATGCGAAAAGAAGAGAGAATGTGGCAAGTGCATGCAGGTGAGATGTTAGACTAGCTCGCAAACCTATTCTCAGAGCTTCACGAGGCGAATGGTTCATTCCATTCGCCTTTTTTTATTCCTTGCTCTCCAAAAAAATAGGTAAAATATCTTTGAGGGTAAGGTAAATTTGAGGAGAACTTGGCGGATAGCCGTATTTTTTTTATTTGAAAGCAAAAAAGTGGTAAAAAAAATCTCGGGACTGCATCTTGGTAGAACCTAGTACATTGTCAGATAAATGAGGGGTGTGCATGATAATTGTCTGAATCTGGATTCTTAGGATTTAAGGATTTACAGGAAGCTATGACTCAAGTTGACGCTTATGAGTATCCGTGGAGAAGGCATAATTTTTGTCTGAATCACCGATTAAACAGATGAATCAGATGACACAGGCACTTATGTAAAAGAAACTGTGCAAAGAAACCGAGTTTTTTCTTCAAAACTCGGTTTCTCTGAGTTGTTCTGCACTTTCTTTTGATATGAGCGAACCCGTTATCTACTTATGCACACCCCTCAGATAAATGTTAAGTAAGTAGGTCGAGATTCACATCTTGACAAAATACCCGGCATGTTACGCAATATATGAGCCAAAAGTAGATAATCTTTGTACCACGATCTGTTAGATTGTGATCCGAGTCGGCAAACTAAATGAAGATTAATTTATTAATTGGGTAATCTCCGAGCGATGCCCGGTGCGGTTTCCCCCCGCACCTACCGGTCTCCCGTTTGGTAGGCGCTGTTTCCAACTGCGCCAATGCGGTGCGGTTAGAAACCGCACCTACCGGGGTGATAGCCCGGATTTTCCCATCGCCTGTACAGAGTGTCCAATTACTTCTAAACTTTACTATGGTACGCTGTAAGAGATTCATTGAGGAGATAGAGGCTGCAATTTATAATGGTTATCCTGATGGATTCAAGCGACATATGAAAAGCACCGCCGTGAGAATCATAGGAGTTGAATTTAGATAAAAACTCTGAATTGATTTGTAGCAGGGAAGAAAGGGGATATCTCATGAAGCATATGATGGTTATGTTGATACTTGCGTTGTTGGTGTCATCCGTAGAGGCGGAGATATTTCGCGATAATTTTAACGATGGGGACTTACAGGGCTGGACGCTTGTACAGGGTGCTGAAGATGGTGGCATTGAAAATGGTGAATTGGTCCTCGGTTCTCCTAAAGTGATGGATGCAGCGGTCGGTTCTCCTAAAGTGAATGCAGTGGAGCGTGAGGTTGATGTGATCATTGTGGCTGATGGTATAATCGCAAGCGATTACGAAGTGTCGGTATCCCTAAAAATCAGCAAGCTAACTAGGAATATTAGCGGTAGTGCAGCCATTGGGCTGCGCGCTCATACGGATCCGCACCACGTTGAGCTGATCACTGAATATTTGAAGAAGAACGAGGGGATGGAGAGGAACGAGAGGGACGAGGGAAACAAGGGGATCCAACTTATGTACAAGCGATCTTACAGGTTCTTCATAGGTAATATAAATAATACAAAAAGAGGTTTTGCAGCGACTCTTCAACTTATGAAGGTTTCTGTGGGAAAAGACGGATTCCTGACACTCTTTTTAGCGGACAAGCTACTCACATTTCGAGAATTTGATTTCAAACTGCACGAGTGGTATCGGTTGAAGGTTATTGCCAAGGGGAATCGGTTTCAATGCTTTATTGATGACACAGAAATGCTAGATTTTCTTGACGATACCTACACGGCAGGGGGAATTTATCTGTCGGCAGGAAGGGGGCACCGTGTCCACTTCGATAACTTTGAAGTTCAATACGAGGCGCTTTCAGTGCAGCCCCGAAGGCAACTCGCAACCACGTGGGGACAAATAAAGAGTAACCTCCATTGAAGTCCGTTTATGCATGAGCACCAAACAAATTCAAATTCAAGGAGGGTTATACATGTTGAAGCAGCTCTCAGTGCCCGAGAAGATTCTTGGTACTATGATATTTCTATTTGCATGGAGCCCCTTTACTGAGCAGGCGTCCTCCGACGAGCGGACTGGCACCATTACATTTCTATCTGATCGAAATCGAGATCCCCTTTTTGGGGTTGATATAATGGTTTATGTGATTGATGCCGATGGATCAAACGAAATACCTTGGACAGGTGCGGATGGTAATGGTCCAATTGCCTGGTCCCCGGATGGAAAATCTATTGCCTATCATGCACATGACCCACAGGACCCATTTGTCACTTTTATATATTTGCGGACTCCTGTTATTCTTCCTAAAGTTTTGGGGCCTCGTCCTAAAATTCAAATCAAAAACGTGACCAGACGGTTTGGTGGTCAAACGTATCTATCACCAAAATGGTCTCCCGATGGGAAGCGGTTAGCTCTCACCAGCACTGATGGGTCGCCAGATGGCATGACTGACGTTTGTGTTATGGATATCGAAGGTACCGTGTTAAAGAATTTAACACGGTCGCCGGGAAGGGATGAGGTCGGTTCTTGGTCTCCTGATAGCTCAAAAATTGTGTTTTTTTCCAATCGGGATGGGAATGGAGAAATCTATGTGATGGGTTCAAATGGTAGAAAGCAGGTCAATTTGACCAACCACCCCGCGCTTGACGCTGCACCCACATGGTCTCCCGATGGGACAAGGGTAGCGTTTCAGTCCAATCGGGAAGGCGGTCAGGACGATATCTATGCGATGAACCCTGATGGAGCGGACGTTGTCAACCTGACCCGCCACCCATGGGAAGACCGTGCGCCTGCGTGGTCTCCCAATGGGAGATGGATTGCGTTCCACGCATTTCAGGTTGGTCAGCATCCAGATATTTATGTAATGGATGCCAACGGGGGTAATCGGGCGCAACTTACTGAGGATCCGGGTTCGGATACGGATCCGACGTGGGTCATTCGTGACCGTTCTCTGTCGGTGGAAGTGTCAAGTAATCAAGCCGTCCTTTGGGGACGAATGAAATTGGGGAAGCAGTGATAATTTGAAACACCAATCGGGAGACGGAAAACTTCCTTGGGTTGTACTACCCTTCGCTTCAATGCGAAAGAGTGCTTGGAAAAAATCTCAGAACCGTATTTTGATAGGCTGTTGGGGGGAACGAAGAGTCATGGCTAAGGAGGATACGCTCATCTATCGCGCCCAAACTGGGGATGAAGGGGCATTTGCCGACCTAATGCGGGAATACTACCCCTTTGTCTATACGATTGTTATCGGGGGTGTAAATAATACCCATGATGCCGAAGAAGTGGTGCAAGATACCTTCCTCAGTGCCTATCGAGGCTTGACACAGCTTGAGGATACAACCAAATTCAAGAGCTGGTTGGCAGAGATTGCGCGTAACTGTGCGCGACAGTGGCTCCGAAAACAGCGGGGCGAGACCGTACCCCTTAATGAAGTGAGTGAAGGGATACTTCAAACGGAGGATTCTCCCGATGAGCAATTGACACGGCAGGAGCAGAGGGAGCTGATTCGCCGGACAATGGAGACACTTCCGCAAAAGGACAGGGACATTGCCCGTGCCTTCTATCTGGAGGGTGTGAGCTACGACGAACTGATCAGGGCGCATGGACTATCATACAACGCAATTGCATTGCGGCTTTTCCGCATCAAGCGGAAACTCTCCAAACAGTTGCGATATTTTCTGACTAGCATCTTCGTTTCTCCCGGATTGACGCTAAAAAAACTGTATACGGGAGGTTCAACCGTTATGAAGGTTGGAACGGTTCCTAAGATAGCGGTAGGGGCAGCAGTGTTAATTGCAATCATTTTCATCGGTTTCGTTGGGGTTCGCCGGATGAATGCGCCCATAATCGAGGAGCGGGTGTATCTGTCACCGTGGGAGGACGGCACTGCACGCCCACGAAACAGCACTGAAGGACTCCCAACTGACACTACTCAAGATGTGGAAAGCGAAGGTACTCAGCCACAAATTGCTGCGACAGAATCTGCAGCAAGAATCGAGCCAATTGACGATTTCTCCGATCAACCCGACGAAACAGATATGACATACTTAGCAACAGAAACGGAATTTGAGCAAGACGCGGAGCAGGACTTTACTACCGACATATCTGTGTCATCGGACAGCACAGGTCAGTCCGCGGAAGATGTGATGTATGCTTATTTGGAGGCGTATAGAAATTTTGACAATGACGCGCTGGCCTCGTTAATGACGGAGGGGCACAGGCATAGCCACGGTGATAATTTTATTGATGAACTACCGCCTGAAATTGTCGACAAGATAGCTGAATTGATGCGTGAAAGGAGCAGTCAAGCGGAGGTTGAGAGCAGCAAATATGTGGGCGATGAATTTCACTTCCGATTAAAAGCGCCGGCAGTAGAGATACCGGATGTTTCAGATCAGGACATAAAGGTTTCTATGATCGGCCCCTCATATGAGCTTATTAAGCTGCGAAAAGAGAATGGAGTGTGGCGAGTTTATGACACTGTGTACGATCATGACCGTATGAAATCAGAGATGCCGGATATGCCCCATTACAACTAGATCGCAAACCTATCCCCAAGACTTCACGAGGCGAATGGTTCGGTCCATTCGCCTTTTTTATTGCTTGCTCTTGAAAAAATGGATAAAATATCTTTTAACACAAAAAAGTGGTAAAAAAAATCTCGGAACTGTGTCTTGGTAGGGTGTAAGGGAGGAATGGAGAGTCATGGCTAAGGAGAACACGCTTATCTATCGCGCCCAAACTGGAGATGAAGGGGCATTTGCTGACCTGATGCGAGCGTACCATGCCTTTGTTTATACGATTGCTATCGGGATCGTGGACAATCCCCATGACGCCGAAGAGGTGGTACAAGATACCTTCTTCAACGCCTATCAAGGGTTAAGGCAGCTTGAGGATGCAACCAAATTCAAGAGTTGGTTGGCAGAGATTACGCGAAATCGCGCACGAAACTGGCTCCGCAAACAACAGGGCAAGACCGTATCCCTTGATGACGTGAGCGAAGAGATGCTGCAAATGGAGGATTCTCCTGACGAGCGATTGACACAACTGGAACAGAGAGAGTTAATTCGCCGGACAATGGAGACACTTCCGCAAAAAGACAAGGACATTGCCCGCGCCTTCTATCTGGAGGGTGTGAGCTACGATGAACTGACTAGTACGCATGGGCTGTCATACAACGCAGTTGCGTTGCGGCTTTTCCGTATCAAGCGGAAACTCTCCAAACAGTTGCGCTATCTTCTGACAGGCATCTTCGTTTCTCCCGGACTGACACTCAAAAAACTTTATACGGGAGGTCTAACTGCTATGAAAATTGGAACGGCATCAAAAACAACGATTGGTGCGGCAGTGCTGATTGGGCTTATTTTTATCGGTTACATTGGGATACGCGAGATGAATACGCCCCCAGTCGAGGAGCGTGTGTATCTGTCGCCGTGGGAGGATGGTACTGCACGTCCGCAAAACAGCTCCGAAGGTTTGGCTGTGCAAACTGAATCTACTCAAGATACAGACAGCGGGGACACGCAACCACAAATTGCCTCTACAGAGTCCGCTGAAGATAGGGAACTGATTGACGATTTGTTCGCTGAACTCGACGAAACGGATTTGGCACAATTCGCGACAGAAGGGGAATTTGAGCCAGACGCAGAGGAGAGCCTCACTGCCGACACATCTGTGTCATCAGACAGCGCAAGTCAATCGGCTGAGGATGTGATGGACGCTTACGTGGAGGCACTTAAGAATTCAGACGTTGAGGCGATGGGTTCGCTAGTAACAGGAACTGCCAAAGAACAATTTGAAGAAAGCGTCCCTGGAGAAGCTCCTTCAAAGATAGAGGTTGGAAGGGTACGAAATGAGACAGAAATGCCGGATGAGGTTGTCGAGGAGATGGCTGAAGCGGCTACGCGGCAATTAGAACAGCAACTGTTTGAGCCGACCCGTAAAATGTATAGTCGGACCGAGGTTGTGAGCAGCGGATATGTCGGCGACGAATTCCATTTCCAACTAAGAAAGCCAGCACTGGAGATACCGGAGATACCGGATGTGGAGATAACTTTTACGGCACCACCGAGCCCAACAGATACCTTCTTTAAGATGCGAAAAGAAAATGGCGCGTGGCGAATTTATGAGTTGACCCACGCACACTAGCTCGCACTTTTATCCGCTACTATCAGAGAATTACATTAGGCGAATGGTTTTGTCCATTCGCCTTTTTTTATTGCTCGCTCTTGTATTGCTGCAAATAGATCAGGTTAAAACGCTGTGGACATCACGAATCCAAATGTTTCAATCCAGACGTACATCAGACTGATACCGTTAAGAATAGACAAAGAAGTGAATACCGAATGAACATAGGAGTTTTCCGTTAATCAAATGCGGACAGTTTGACAGGTCGCCCCTCTGCTGCCGAGAGATCTGCAGCGAAAACAACACGGTGCGATTCAAATGCCGTGTCGAGATCGGTCAGGGGCATCGGTTCGCCTGTGCCGATGCTGTCAACAAACGCCTGAAATTGAGGCTCATACGGGTGATCGCTCACATCACCCGAATCGATGAGCGAGGTCTCAAGCGTACTCCACCGGGTCTTGTCCATGCCCTTCAATTTCGCAGAATAGATTCGGTTGTCCAACAGACTGCCTTCACTGCCGACCAGATGGATGTGGAAGTAGTAGGGTTGGAGGCAGTCCACACAGGAGGTAACCTTCGCAATTTTATTCCCACCCTCAAACTTGAGAATCGTAACGCTGGTGGTCTCGTATTCATACGGGACAAAATCCTTCCCCGTCGATTGCGTGTGGTAGCTAGTGACCTCCTCGACCTGCTCATCCATGAAGAAGAGCAGGGCATCAAGCGCGTGGCAACCCGCCGTCAACAGGCTACTGCCGGCAAAGTCTTTTTTGATATTCCAATCGTACTGACCGTACCAAGGACCGATGCCGTGGTAATAGTCTACCTCGCTGTAGTGTAGATCGCCGAGCAAGCCCTCATCAAGGATCGAGCGGATCATCGTAAAGTGTGCGCTGTATCGGCACTCAAAGCAGACACATACACCCACACCAGCTTTCCGTACCGCATCACGGATCCTTTTGGCATCCTCATAGGTCAGACAGATCGGCTTTTCGATGATTAGGTGTTTCCCCGCTTCTGCTGCAGCGATAGCCTGATCCGCGTGGAACGGGTGCGGCGTGCAGATGTCCACGATGTGTATGTCTGGATTCGCTATCATCGCCTCGTAATCCGTATAGGCTTTCAGCGGTGTACCAAACTCCGCTTCCAATGCCGCTTCGTCATGTTCACGTCGGGAGCAGATTGCTGTGACATTTCCGCCTTGAACTGTCTTAAAGGTCTCAATGTGGGCACCGGCAACCCAGCCCAGTCCAACAATACCAACATTCATATCGCTCATTTTTTACCTCCGAATATCTCTGTTTTATTATTTCTTTGTAACATGCTCAATGTACTGGCAGTCTAAATAATCTATACTGATTTCGAGCTGCTGTCAACACATTTTTTGATGTAGCGTAACCGTTTGCAATCTGCTATACTGTCGTTCATACATTACATGTTATGAGAGCCATTTTGATTTGAATTGGAGACAAACGGAGAGAACTTCATGGATGCGTTACTGCTCGATTTTCCAGAATCATTTGAGTCAGACCGATTGACCATTCGCGCCCCTCGTCCGGGCGATGGTCCCGAAATACACACTGCGGTTCGAGAAACCTTTGATGACCTCAAGGCGTGGCTGCCGTGGGCGCAGCAGATGCCCACGTTGGAGGAATCTGAAGCTGTCGTGCGCCGTGCACAGTGTCAATTTTTGGCGCGCGAGGATCTCACGCTGTTTCTTTTTCTTAAAGGTGCAGACACACTAGTCGGTGCCAGCGGCTTGCATCGAGTAAACTGGGATATTCCTAAGTTCGAGATCGGCTATTGGTGTCGAAAGCGTTTTCAAGGGCAAGGATACATTACTGAATCAACGGAGGCGATTACAAGGTTTGCGTTTGAGACCCTTGGAGCGAAGCGGGTGGAAATTCGTTGTGACCCGAAAAATGTCAGGAGTCGATTTATCCCTGACCGGCTTGGGTTCACATTGGAAGGCACATTGCGAAATGAGTCGCTTTCGGCCTCAGGGGAATTACGGGATACACTTGTATTTGCGAAGATAAAATGTGATGCGTAAAGAGTGGGCAAAAGTCGGAGCTAATACCAACTCGTATGATTCGGGGAGGCGACATGCAACTGACCGAAGGACAACTGAAGCAATATAGGACTGAGGGATATACCGTCGTGCGTGGGTTGATTTCACCCGAAGAGGGTTGTCGTGTGCGTAACCGTCTCATGGATCTGTTAGCTGGCGACCACGATTGGCCCGATACCCATTTTCAGGTGCTTGATCCGTCGAAATTCCGAAATAACGATGGCAGTTTCCTTCCGATTGGTGTGCAGCGTCCCGCCATGCAGGAGGAGATTTTTGAGGCGATAGCCGATCATCCAAACTTGCAGAGTGTAATGGAGCAGCTGCTCGGCGGGACCGTGAAACGTTTCACCGATCAGGCGTTGATCAAGCATCGCGCTATCAGCGGTCAATCCTTCTTCCACCAAGATTCGTTCTATTGGCATCTGGCACCTGAGCAGGGGTGTAATTCGTGGATTGCGCTTGATGAGGTGGGGGTAGATGGGTGTGCTTTGGGGATCATGCCCGGCACACAGCAATCGTGGACGCTCATTGAGCATGAAGGTTATTACGATGAGCCGAGCTATCACAATGCACGAAGCGGTGAAGCGTTTAAGCGATGGCGCATTCCGATAGCGGAGATTGATTTTTCCGGGGAGGTGCTGTTACCTATGTCGCCGGGGGATGCGGCATTCTTCACCAATTACACGTGGCATCGCTCTGAGCCCAACAACTCTGGGGCCCACAAATGTGCTTATGCGATTGCGTATCAGTTAAGTGACTGATTCCCCTTTGACAAAACTCGGCTGCTTGGTGTGTAGGTTGTATCCTATATTCAAGACGATCTCATTTATGGTGAATTCTAAAAATAAAGGTTCATGTTAAGAAAGTCCCGATTCTCGGGATCCCGAGAATCGGGGCGTGCAACAGCAACCGGATCTTCGTAGGGGTTGGGTTCCCCAACCCTTACGGACTGCGGGCGGGGAGACCCCGCCCCTACGATTTCGATTCGCGTTTTGCACTTTCTTTTCACATGAGCCAAAATAAATAGACACTTTCGCCCTTGGTAGGTGCGGTTTCTAACCGCACCACATCGGCGCAGTTGGAAACAGCGCCTACCATACACGGGGAGCGAAAGTGTCTATCTGTTTTTAGGATTTACTATATTTTACTGTAGGTTACGATGAAAGATGGAGATAAATCATGTTAATTTTCGACGGCGACTATCCGATGGCGTATGGCGCAATTGACCTGAATCGGGATCTGACCTTACCGATTGAGGAGGTCAGGGCGGTTCAAGAGGGATCGCGGGAAGGGGATCGGTGGCCCGCCGATGGAACGATGGCTTCGATTCCAGAGATGCGGAAGGGAAAAGTTGCGGCGGCGCTGGTTAAAATAACGGGACGGATTCAACGGGAGAACAGTCCTATCTGGGGATACAGGAGCGGTGACACTGCCTACGCCGCGGCACAAGCACACCTTGCCTACTATCGGATTCTGGAAGTTAAAGGCGAAGCACGGATCTTGAGGACCCGCAAAGATCTCAGCGAGCATATACAAATGTGGTCAGAAGCCACAAGCTATGATGATCTGCCGGTTGGCATGGTTCTCGGCATGGAGGGAGCAGACCCGATTCTCTGGCCCAAACATGTCCACGAATGGTGGGAGAGCGGGCTGCGCACAATTAACTTAGCGCATTACGGCATCAGTACCTATTCTCACGGTACGGGCAGACCCGGCGGACTATTGCTTCCAGCCGAGCCACTGCTACGCGAGATGGATGAATTGGGAATGGTGCTCGACCTCACCCACACCGCCGATGAAGCGTTCTGGCAGGCACTCGATCTATTCTCTGGACCGGTGATGGCAAGTCACCAGAACTGCCGCACATTAGCGCCCGGCGAGCGACAGTTTTCCGACGAACAGCTTAAAGCCCTCCTTGAACGCGGCGGTGTTATCGGTGCATCGATGGATACGTGGATGATTTACGCAGAAGGGGGCATCGATTGGGGAGGCGATATTCCGCCACGTCGAAGCGTTTTTCCAAGAGAGGCGGTTACGTTGGAGCATCTGGTAAATCACATGGATCACGTCTGCCAGTTGGCGGGCAATTCGCAGCACGCTGCCATCGGTGGGGATACGGACGGTCAGGGAGGCAACGACGGGGCCCCGTACGAAATCGACACGGTGGCAGATTATCAGAAAATTGCAGATATCCTTGACAGGCGCGGCTATGCCGAGGAAGACATCGCTAATGTGATGTATCGTAATTGGCAGCGGTTTTACGAGCAGGCGTTGCCGGCATGAGAGAGTTTGCCCAAAATTGACCGGTATCCCGGAATGGCATAAACGAACCCACTATCTGACAAACCGAATGAAAGCAGCCAACGGATGTACAAATCACCGCCTTTCCCAATCGAAGAGATGACGCCCGACCATCCAGAGTGGCAGGCACTGGTTGACGTTATCGCACAGGAAAACCAAACAGGTTGGGCATTTAATCAACATTTTGAACAGTTTGCGCGTTACTTCTTGGCTGCCAAACGGGCTGGGGATATCGTTGGGTTTCTTATGTTCGTCGTTTGGGACATTGGTCCCAATGACCGCGATCATCCACCTGTTCAGTTGAACGGAAAAACGTTGCGAGAAGCGAAGATTATTGCGTTTGGTGTGAAGAAAGCGTATCGACGGCGGGGCATTGGCAGAGCGCTTCAAGAATATACACTGCAACGGGCGAAGGAACTTGACTGCTACCAAGTTCGATCTGTGAGCGACATGGATCACCCAGAAAACCATCAACTCAAACTGTCTATGGGTTTTGCCGTAGAGCCAATGGAGCGCGAGGAACCGAGTTTGGCATTTATCATGCCGCTTAGAAAAGGAGCACGAAACCAATGAGAGTCATTACCGGTGCAATTGGTCATGAGACCAGCACTTTTACTACCGTCGCTACCACGTGGGCGAGTTATCGCGATCAACGATTCGGCTATCTGACTGGGGACGAAATCATCGACAAGTTTCGCGGCACCAATACGACCATCGGCGGATACATTGCAGGTGCGGAAGCACACGGATTTGAGCTTATTCCCACGATTTACGCTAACGCGCATCCCAGTGGGCCAACACCGCGAGATATCTTCGACGCTATCTTGAAGGATATGCTAGATCAGATCGCAGACGCAGGTTCCATTGATGGTGTTCTGCTCGATCTGCACGGCGCAATGGTGGCAGAGGGGGTTGACGATGGTGAGGGACACATTCTGGCAGCTGTGCGAGATTTAGTTGGACCGCAGGTGCCTATCTTGGCGGAGTTGGACATCCATTCCAACGTCTCCCCACGCATGATCGAGATGGCGGATGTGTTGATTGGGAGGGAGACCTACCCGGAGATTGATCAAGCAGAGCGTGCCCGCGAATGTGCTGATGTTCTGGTTCGCATCCACCGGGAGGGGCTGCGTCCTACGATGGCGCTTCACCAAATTCCGCTGGTCTGGGGACTGAATCAGGTCACGGCGCACTCGCCGATGCGGGAGGCGATTGCTGAATTGCATAGAATCGAGGCGCAACCGGGCGTGGTGTGTGGTTCGATCGCGACCTGCTATCCGTTGGCAGATATCCCAGACATGGGCGCGTCGGTTTATATCGTTACTGAGGACGATCCAGACTTGGCGCAGCGGTATGCGGACGAATTGGCGGCGTGGATCTGGGAACGCCGGGCGGACTGGCAGGCACCGATGCCGCCAGTCCGTGAAGCGCTGGCACAGGCGACGGCAGCAGGAAAATATCCGGCGATTTTCGCCGATCGAAATGACAATACCGGTGGTGGTTCGCCGGGGGATAGTACCGGCATTTTGCAGACGTTCATCGAAGCGGGGTTAGAGGATGCGTGTATCCTGTATATCGTTGATCCAGAAGCGGTACGCACTTGCCAAGAGGCGGGCGTGGGAGCGACGCTAACCTTAGATGTTGGTGCGAAATCAACCCCTCTCCAAGGGCAACCGATACGCATGACAGCGGAGGTTGTTACGCTCTCAGATGGCAGTTTTCGTTATGACGGACCGCGAAATGCAGGACTGGAGAGCAGCATGGGCCCCTCGGCATATATCCGACAGGACGGGATTCATGTGCTGTTAGTCACGGAGCGGGAGCAGCCGTTCGATACCGCTTTCTCACGAACCATGGGTTTAGATCCACGCCAGATGCGTTATATTGGAGTCAAATCGACCGTGCATTTTCGAGCAGGTTTTGAGTCATGGGCGGGGGCAATCTATGCGGTGTCCGAGCCGAGTGTGCATGATCCAGTGGGGAAAGAGTTACCGTTCCACAATCTGGGGCGGAAGTTGTATCCGCTGGATGACATATAGAAAAAGGCTCATGGCAAGGAAAGTGAAAAAGGTGAAACGTGATGCTTGAAACGTGAAAAACCGTACGCAGGGAGAAACCGAGTTTTTGACCAAAACTCGGTTTCTATTACACGATTTCTTAACATGGGTCTTACGCTTCACATCAAGCTGAATTCATCTGATAGACCGCACGGTAGATCTTCCGACCTTCCGCGCGATACTTTATCTCAAAACTGGTTGGTATATGTGCTATTTCAAGCGAGTCAGGTGGCAGATAGACCAGCGGCGGTGTATGTGATAGACAGTCGCGGATCTCGTCGTAATACTCGGTGTAGTCGGTAGCGATGTGGATGCGCCCTTGACTCGAATTCAGCGTTCTGATCAGGCCGCGCAGCCAAACTTCATTTCTGAAGAGCCGACGTTTCTGATGCCGCTTCTTGGGCCAAGGATCTGGGAAATAGACATGGTATGCCTCGACGGTGCCTTCCCCAATGTACCGATCAACAAGGTAGGCGGCATCACTCCAAATAAGGAAAACCTCCGTAGCACTTCCTTTCCGCAGCCGCTCCTTTGCGTGTTCGACATATTTCAGTGCTCGCTCAACGCCAACGTAGTTGACGTCTGGATGTCGCCTTGAAGCCTCAAGCAGAAAACGTCCCTTACCGCATCCAATTTCTATCTCGACGGGATTCTTGTTCCCGAAAAGTGTGGTCCAATCAATCGGAGGGGTAACATCAGCTAAACTGATCTGCTTATCTTCTCTGAGATCGATTAGCGCGGATCGCCGCGCCATGAGTTCAAAGAAATGCCTATAGTGTGATTCGCTCATGCGTTTAGCCGAAGGCTCCCTTCTTATGCCTCCCCAACAGCCGCTGTAACCGTTCGTCCGCCCCGTCAAAAACATGTTCAGGCATCCGATAGTCGATAAACGGATAGAGTCGTTGTGCGATGATCCGTTGGCTGTATGTAACCGCTGCAATGTAACGGATCTGATTTCTGTTGTTGGGCGTTCCGCGATGCCAAACCTGACTGTTAAACATATAAGCGCCGCCCGCCTTTGTGAAGAAACTAACGGGTTCCTTCCCCTCGAATGTTGGATTTTCTTCAGCGGGTGGTCTGCGTCCCGAATAATGACTGCCGGGGACGACCTGCGTTGGGCCATCGTCTATCGTTTCAATATCGATAAGTGGGATGAGCACATTGATAACGAAACAGGGCAGCGTGATACGAGGATCATGTCGGGGCACATCGTCCGGTAGCGGGAAATGAAGTTGATCGTCACTATGCCATCCACCGCCTTGTCCGGGCAGGTAACGTATCGCGTTTTGGGACATCATGTGACAATCCTCACCCAGAATTGCCTCAGCGAGACTGACATAAGGTTCTCGCACGATAAGATCTCGGTAAATCTTGTCGTATTCAAACATACGCATCATGCTTATGCCGCGGATGTGGTCGCCTGCCTCATCGTGCATGTGCGGATCGTTATACTTTTGTTCCATTAATTCTTTAAGGGTAGTGGCTTCTTCTGAGGTGAATATCTCGCCGAAAAAATAGTATCCGTCGCGATTGAATTGTTCGACGATTTGTTGCGTCTTTTCTTTAGAAAATGGTTTGCCCTGCTGGATTTCTCTGGTCATTGGTTTTCTCCTTAGCACGATAATAGGATTTTGTGAGGTAACGGTGTTGACAGTTTTTTCTAAATCGGCTAAAATCTTCTTCACAGATAGGTTGGAAGTTTTATCTGTTGTGAAACGCCGAAAGGAGAACGGACTACATTATATGCGGCTTACGCGGTCAGAACCACGAGTAACAGTCAGGCACGATGGAGAAATTTCGATTTTTGACATCACCGGTTATTTTACGGAAGACTCAGCCGAAGGGATAAACGCAGCTTATGACCAAAGTGCCAACGCAGCGAAAATTCTGCTTCGCTTTGACCGGCAAAGTTTTATCACCAGCAGCGGGTTTGGTCTCATCGTCGAGTTGGTTTGGAAGACGCGCAACAGGGGGCAAGTCCTGCGGGTCGCCCATCCATCAAATCAGATGCGACACGTTTTCGATATAATTGGTCTATCCCAAACTATTGATATCTTTGGTTCAGAAGAGGTGGCGTTGATCGATTTCTAACGGAGCTTGACTCTTACGTTTTTTTTAATTCCATTGCAATGAATATCTTTGCTTCTTCAACAAATCAATTCGAACCTCGAAAGGTCTGCTGATGAACTGTTGATTTTTGCACATTGAGCGAGACACAATCTAATCACTTCTATGCGATCGATTCTCTTGAGTGACGGGAAGCCCGGCCATTATAACCAGTCTTTAGGTGTGATTGAGCGGCTGCCAGAGTGCGAATATCACTGGATTGATGTAAGGTTTCGCAGTAAGCAGCGGGACAATCTGCTGCGCGTGTTGATGCGGTTGCTTGCCGGATTCAGACTACCGCGACGACTTATCAAAGCCTGCTTGCACATGGCACTCCAGCGAGACACATTGGATGAAATCTATGCCGTTGAGCCTGATTTTATCCTCTCAACCGGTTCATCCGTCGCTGCACCTAACCTACTCATCGGACAGCTCCTCGACACAAAGACAGTTACCTGCCGTCGCCCCTCACCGGTCGGAGTTCACCACTTCGACCTTGCTATCCTTCCCCGGATGTATTGGACCCACCGCAACAGAAGCAACATTTGCAAAACGCTTGGCGTTCCAAATCGAGTACGTCCAGAAAAACTGGAAATGCAGCGGAAAGAACTCCAGACGGATTTAGATCTATCGAATCAGAGACGTGTTGGGATTCTAATTGGCGGCGAAGACCGGTACGATACAATCACTGAGACAACCGCCGCTCGCCTCATCGAAGTCTTGCAGCAATTTGCAACAAGAAGAGATATGCAACTCTTGTTGACAACCTCGCGTCGAACCCCGCTCCCCGTTGAAAATCTGATTGACGAGCGACTTTCAAATGCTTCGTATTGTCCAATCCTTGTATTGGCGCATGGTGAGGATTCGCTTACGGATCCGGTTGGAACAATTTTCGCCCTGTCGGATGTGCTCGTCGTTACCGAAGATAGTTTCTCGATGGTGTGCGAAGCCGCAAGCAGCGGTAAGCGGGTGATTATCTTAGAGGTAGATCACAAGATGCGGCGCCGTCCCAAACGGAGCAAAGTCTACTCAGAAATTATGCGTCATGCCTCAGTGAAGTGGTCTGATGTTGAAGATCTGGAATCGAGCCTTGACGCTGCTTTGGCGGACGAGAGCCCCATCAAGTCGTTGCAGGACACGCACGTTGCCGCAACAGCGATTAGGCAGCTGCTCAAGGATTAATCAATCCCAAAAAAATCTGCTTCACGTTTCACGCAGTATTCCTACCACGGCATTGCACGGTTAGTATGTTTGCGGCCAATATTCGCGACTTCCTCACCGCATGAAGGGATGAGAACACCGTCGTCGATTCTCTCAGCTATGTTGTCTGGAGTCACGCCGTCCAGAAACGCGATATTTTCAGCGTCACAGGCAGCCTTTACACGCGTACGTGCGTTTGCGCTCTC
Source organism: Candidatus Poribacteria bacterium (assembly GCA_965204355.1). Taxonomy (GTDB): domain Bacteria; phylum Poribacteria; class WGA-4E; order WGA-4E; family PCPOR2b; genus PCPOR2b. The sequence goes on along the minus strand of OZ241983.1, from coordinate 6,055,825 downwards.
TTCTGTGTAGGACGGATCACTCCTATCGACATAACCGTGTGACAGCGCCATATCCCCCGGACCCCATTCTGCAAAGGCGATGCCGGGCACCCGCGCCGTCGCCTCAACATTGCTCAATGCCCGTTTGTTTTCGATCTTTAAGCCGAGAAAGATTTCACCTTCCGGATTCAGGGGCCACACATCGGCGCGTCTCATGTATTCCTCTACGGATATGCCCCAGATGTCTGCCGCACCCCCCTGTCCGCCGGCACCGCGCCTCCCCACATCAAGCCCTTCACCGACGCCGATTGTATGGAACGGATAGCGTGCAGATTCAACGAGCACCTTCACCGCGCCGGGCGTTTCCGCATGGCATAACAGGATGCCGTGAACACCTCTTGCGAGAACCTGTTTAACCATCCAAGCGTTCGCGCGCATGACGTGTTCGTCGGTGCCGTCCGTCGGCAGCGTGGTGATGACCGTCGGTGTGTGATGTCCACTTTTCGTGGGACCGCTTGCAGCTAAGCCTTTCATAAAAGCGTCCAGGCCCGCAAGGTTAAACGTTCCATGTTCCATCTCGACCACGAGATAATCTGACCACGTCTGGGAGGCTTGCACACCCCCTTCGTAGCTGAGTTCTCTTGGACTGGAATAGTAGACTGGTTGACCCTGTTCGAGCAGTTCAATTGCCCGATTCACTCTTGCCATCTATGCACCTCTCTAAATAGTTGGATATAAAATCTGATAAGTTTGCAAATTCATAAAAATATACCTCGGTTCCAATGAGAGCGGGGAGGTAATTAAAAAAGTTTCGTAGGGGGTGAGGGAACCTCACCCATTTTAGTAAGACAGGCGGCACAAGTCGTTACCTGTGGTTATCTACTGTTGCTTTGTAGTTCGCCGTTTCGCTTTCCTTTCCAACCAAGTCGAGAAACCGTCGCGACTTGAAAATCAGCATCAAAATATCGTACCAATCGCCAGTCTAAGTTTTCGTCAAGTAGTACGCGCATGTTGCTTTGAATCTTCCGATACATCGGGATTCACGCCTGTCCCGATGTATTGGGGGGACGTAACTGATCTGATCGGGGGTGAGATCCGATTGCGGTCGTCAATGCGAATTCTAAAAAGGCAATTGCTTGTTCCCGAGAAACCGAAGGGAATCCTTCAAGAAAGTAATCAAGACTATCTCCTGCTTTCAGATGATCAATCAGTGATTGTATAGGAACACGGGTGCCGGTAAACACCGGCGTTCCTCCGTGAATGTCGGGGTCTTGATTTATCACTTGCTCTGGTTTCATCATTTTTTTCGCGGCGGAGACTCTCACAGCCGCGTCCTTTCTGTTATTGTGCCGTTAGCGTCATCCCTCCGAAAAAGTGTCCGATAATTAATGAAATTATAGCATTCATTTGGGGTAGTGTCAAAAATTACAATACAGATTGAATGGATACAGTGAATAACTAAATTCGCGTATCTATTCACCGATTAAAAGTCCCAAATGCTGGACTACATATTTCCCTTGACGACTCAACGAGTGTCTGATACCATCTCATTTCAGTAATTAACCCACGAGGAATAAACAATGGAAATCACGATTAGTCCCGATGAACTGGCTAACGATGAGATGTCCGAAACGCATCTCGCTCAAGCGGTCCACTCCCTCCGCACAGACGGATACGTCATCTTATCAAACATCATATCACACACCCATCTGGATCTGATCCGCGAAAAGATGGATGAAGATTTACACACATTGATGACGGCGTCTGTCCTTCCGGTTAATTTTGTCAAACAGCACCTTCAGCAAGATCCACCGCCCTTTGCGCCTTATGTTTTTCGCGATATTGTTGCCAATCCGTGGGTGATACAGGTAACCCGAAAAGTTCTCGGTGAGGGTTTGTTTAACAGCTGCTACACCGGCAACACCAACTGTCCCGGCAGCGGCACACAACCGGTTCATGTAGATCTTGGACAATTATGGCAAGGGTTGGAAAATGCGCATCCCGCGGTATCATTGGTGGTCAACATCGCACCGATGGATGTCAACGAGCATAATGGCAGCATTGAACTTTGGCCCGGATCTCACCTGGACACGAATGTTGCGCTGGATGATGCGACAATTAAGGTCGATGAACGGCTAGTCGAAGCACGTCGAGAGATCGCACCACCGGTGCGTGGCAATACGAAGAAGGGGAGTGTGCTCATCAGGGATATGCGCCTTTGGCATCGAGGTATGCCCAACCACTCCGATCGTCCACGGCAGATGATTGCGATGGTTCACAATATTCACTGGTTCCGCCGCAGGAGACGGGTGCCGTTCAACAAGGGATGTGAAGCAGCTTTTGAAAATTGCCAGATAGATCCAAACGTTGAATTTACCGACAAGCCGATTGACTATATTTTTCGGAATCACCCCTACGATTATCACGAGGATAGCGATGGGGACGTGAGTGGATAGGCGGATAGATTTACAAGGGTAGCAATCGTTAAACCGAGTTTTTTCTTCAAAACTCGGTTTTTGCATGAAGTTGGCTTGTGACGAAAAGGCACACGGCGAGTATTATTAAACGCATAAAACACCTCTTGACGGGTCAAGGAATCGCGCCGGTGGGCAGGAGAGTTAATGAGCAGATCCAGTTGACTGTCGCTTCAGAGCAGGGTGGCACCATAATTCAAGACTGTAGTACGCCAATGAAGTTAATCCATTGGGACCACTAACCCCTTCGCCATACGCTATCAACTGATGTTCATTGTTGTCATGTAATCTAAGGTTGAGGGAATGACCCGGACGCAAAGCTGTCCCTTCGGTGGATAATGTATTGATGGATTGTCTTTTTTCTGTCTTTAAGCCCTGGGGGCGCGTCTGGGCACCCCGTTGCAAAGATTGAAGTTCAGATGCGGCAGGTGATGCTATCGATTGATTCTTACGACCGAACATAACGCAACAGATAAGACCCGCGCCAAAAATAGCCATCGTTATTGTGAATGACATGCGAACTAACATATTCTTGCCTCCTTTGATACTGTCACTTGGGGGTCGTTCACCTGAGCAGTACCAGCGCCGGGTGGAACGATTGGATTTCAGGATCAATCCAAGTAACGGGTGCAATCCTTCGCCTGACTCTGCCCTCAGCGAAAGCGCACATCAGTTCCACCGCCTGACGCCTTTGCGTTTCCGTCTTAAAGGTGATTTGATTGATAAAGTTGCCTCTTGATAGCAGCAGCATCGTATCGCCAGACTCTGCGACAGTGAATCCATACGAATATCTGACCAAGACTCTTGCACCTTGTTTGGGTATACCGTTAGTCGGTTTCATCGTGCTTCCTCCTTGATTGTTAGAGAATTTTCCTGAAGATCTTTAAGTCTTCTGGTTATAAACCTGAAGGCTATAGATCCTTTTAAGGAGCTTTCCATTTGACGTTAGATGGTTGGTCATAGATGATTAGGCCACTGCCTATCTCATCGGCGTATAATGTGCCAAATCCTTCTCTCCCTGTTTTATCATAGACGGCTATCCGGTTGGTCGTCTGATCGGCGCGTAAACCAATCGCTGTATTTCCCGCCTTATCAGAGAGGAGTATCTCATTCCCCCTTATCTCATTGACGCCGAGCCCAATCGCTACCTCCCCCGTCCTATCAAAGATGATTATGCCGATCCCTGTCTCACCGACGGTTAAGCGGATTGTATCGTTCCCCTTACCATCAACCACCGTCAACCCTGTACACACAATATACTCGCCGCGTTTCTGTGCGCTCAACGACGGGGAAAGGGCTGACACCGCCACCCCTACCAAGGTCATTGCTGCGCCCAGCACTATGTAGCCTAACTTCTGCTTGTAATTCATCACGAGCCCTCACTTTCTTCGATTTGGTTTAATCTGATTGATTGGGTCTCAATTCTCAACAGTGGTTTTTTCGTCACATCAATTGAAGCACTAGAAGGTAACAATTCGGTCGCTGATGCAGGGTGAGACTGGATTGAGTCCGAGTCGGAACGGGTCGCGCTTGGGATAGGCATCCTATCGCCTTGAGGTGTCGGAGCACAACTGACCAAGAGCAAACATAAAACGACAATAAATACGGTATTACAGAAATGGAGATGCATCATTTGCTCCTTCCAACGGCATAAGATAGCTTACGCTTAACTTGTGCAATCCTGTATAAGCAATACAAGCAATTACCGTGCCAAAGCAAACAACAGCGCCCCAAAATCGGTATAAAGTTTTTAACGGAGAGCGCCTAAAAAGCAACCGCAGCGATTAGAACGGTTATATCGGGCGATAAAATTGCTATATTACAAGCTGAAGGGTGTAACTCCTACTGTTTATTGTTGATTTGAGTGGACTTTCACCCCATTCTTATCACTTCTCATGTCCTAGTCCTGTAACTTCGCCATTTTTGGCGACGCGAATTTCGCGTTATGGAGGCAAATTACCCCTAAAGCCTTGTGGCCATTGAGTTTGACAGCTTCGCCATTTTTGGCGACGCGAATTCTTGCTATTGCAGATTTTGGCGATTTTTTCTCGATGTATCGGGATGGTTTTTCCCTAATCCTCGACGGAGTCAGGACGTACCGAGACCAGCGGGACAGGGCGATTGGGGGAAACGGCGGAATCTGTGAGAGATTGTAGCTTGGGCAACCCCGATTTCATTGAGGGCAAGTTCGGTGCCACGATTGGATTGCCATTTCAAGTAGGTATGGATAGGCGGCGGGAAATCAGACGGGATTATCGTAACCCAACTGCTGGCACAAAACGATTGCAAATTATATCAAGCGGCTTTTTAGAGAAAATCTGAAGTATCCCCACAAAGAGGGATTCAATAGCCAAACAACTAAGAAAAGGAGAAAAAACAACTGTGAAACTTGAGTTTAGAAAAAACGACCTCAACTACAAACCGAAGTGCGTAACTCCTAATAAGTATTGACGGCAGTCACCCTTTAGCTATTGGTTGAACGCCATGACTCACAAGCGAGCTGCCACAAGGTGACTGCCATAAGCCTGTATCTAAGCTATTCTACTAACTCAATCACACCGCACCCGATACGGGCGCCGGCATTACCTGACGGTTGTGAGGTAAAATCATCAGCATCCGCGTGGACGATGATACCCTTGCCTACAATATCAACGTCAGAGCCGGTCCCTATTTCCCAAAGATCCGTCTCTAACTCAAACACCCCTACCCCATCTTCACCGACTTCTATGTTGCCCAAATCGCCGAGGTGAAACTCCCCCTCGCCCCATTTGCCGTGAGCAACGTCCGTCGGATTCCAATGACCGCCAGCAGATGTCGCATCAGCGGCACTGCAATCGCCATTTTCGTGGATATGAACAGCGTGGAGCCCCGGAGATACACCCTCAATCTCAATGAAGACCGTGATGGTATCGCCGTCTTGCAAGAACATCGCTATGCCACTTAGCTCGCTACCACTCGCAGCGCCGATGATAGCTACCGCCTCGGTCAACGTGGCAAAAGTGAGTATTTCCTCGACCGCATCGCAACTTACAAAGGTGATACAAAACAACACCAGCAACAGTAATAGCTTTACTCTAAAACGGACTAAACTACTTTTCATTGGTAATTCCTCCTTAATCAAAGTTGGCGGCAGTCAGCCTCTGCATTAACAACCACAGGAGACTCAAAAACCCCATGGGAAATTGTTAGTCGGTCAATTGGGTTGTCGGTCACGAAATACCATGATACCACAGGAGACTCAAAAAACCCATAGGAAATTGTCAGGCTGTAGGGTCATTTAAAAATGCGTAATAAGCCTAAAACTGAATAGCCCTACTCAGGCTGACTGCCATAAGATCCGTCAGCTTTTTATCGCGGCAGCGAATGCAACTTTAGACATCAGCCAAATGCGTCTTATCGGGCTTTTTTTGTCTTTACTGCACAGAGTAAGGATCCAATAACCTCTCCAGTTCAGCTACCATGTCGCCACCCTGCTCCCAGAGGATTAGCCGATTCTTCCCCTCAAATTTAACCGTCCCTTTGATGAAAGATTCGCCCGGCTCAAGCTCAAAGAATCCATCATCGTCGGGAATGGTCAGTATGAAGAAGTCATCTTCAAGCTCGTATTCCCCCTGAATGACCGCCTCAACCTGTAACGCCCCATAATCCCAAAACATATAGATTTCCCACGACCCATCGCCGTCAAAAGACCAATCGGCATAGCGGGCGCCAAAGGCATACTGGATAGGTGCTCCGCCAATTGAGACGATCGCCCAAGAACCGATGATTGCCTCCGCTATTACGAGAGGTTCAGGCTTTGGATCAAAGATTCGATCTTGGAACACATCGCAACCGAGTAGGTTGGCAATGATAAGCAAGGCGAAAAATATTCTTTTATAGTGTCTCATCGATCTCCTTTCAGTTTTTAATCGCGGCAACGATTGAAACCAAAACAACACTGCGATTTATCCTTTTTGCGTGTCAACCACCTGTTTTATCCCGTCTTGAGAATTACCAAAAGGGGCAGGGTTTTTGGCAAATTGCCCGCCTTTTCCCGTAGGAATGTGATTTGCGAATCACTTTTTGTATCTTTCACATAAACTGCCGTAATTGCCGAGATTGATAACCTCCAATCGTTGTCCGTTGTATGTCCCAATGTTGGACGAATTATACGGCGGTGAATGCCAGTAGATTGTAAGTGCTTCAGCATCTCTAAGAACATTCTCCCAATCTGACCAATGTGGTGGATCATGCTCATAATCTTCTTCCACAATTCGACCCACATAAACCGACAACTCTTCCTCCTCCTGGTCCTCCGCCAGCCAATCAATGTGAGGGTCGGGTCCGCTAAAAAATCGCCGATTGTAAGTCGTGGTTGTCATCCCAACGTAGAGCAAGGAATCTTCCCCAAAGATGATGTGGCGACCGTAGATCTGGTATAAACCACAGTCCTCGTCCTCGTCATCCAATGCTTTCACCGCGTCAAGAGATACAGGTCCTTCCCATTCAACCCTGACAGTTCGCATATTGACACTCCTTTCATAATAATAAGGGTTCTTCTACATCAAACAACTCAGCAAGCTCTTTTACCCTCTTTTTTACCCTCGTGGTCCTGAAGTTCGACTCAGCATAAATATTTGCCCCGGAAATCAAACGAGGACGGATCATATCTTCTTCCTTTTCTGAAAACCAAACAGCCCCATTTGGCCCTCTAATCTCTAATACTTCCTTCTTAAATCTATCGCCAAACAGTTGGAACAAAATTTCAGAGAACTTGACCAAATACTCGTAGTCCCTGCCAATCTTGTGTTCTTGATCGCGAAAGGTAAAGGCAGTGAACTTTAATCGTTTCGAGGGAGGCAGCTCGGTTTGTTTTTCCTCATTTTCGTTACTCACATCGTCAGCAGAATCTTGTTTCGATACAAGACGCTCAAGGACCGGCTCCTCCGCTTCCTTTGGACTACCAGAGGCAAGGTTGGGGTTCCACATCCGCAACGCCTGTAACGCACATTCATGAGACGCATCGTTAGATAACTGGAACTCCATTATCTGCCGTTCTTCCAATGTGCCCCTGCCATAGGCTTTGAACATCTTCCATGTATCGCCGTCAGTGACGATCATATAATCAATGCCAGCCTGATTCGCGTAGATGTGAGCCTGAGTTGTTTCATCATCTTCTAAGCTGTTGCCCAACCCCTTCGCTTCAATCACGGCAATAGGTTTGTCTTCCCCTTCCCGTATTAATACATAATCCGCCCGTTTAGTCTTCACCTGATACTCAATTTGAACAGCAGCCGGATTCGAGACCTCCCAACCTAACGCCTCCAACAACGGATTAATCAGCGCGTGCCGCGTGCGCCACTCCTTTTTAGACAGATAATCATCATCGTCGTGGTAAACCTTGATTACGCCTTGCAACTTCTCAATAACCTCTTTCAAGTCATCTAACGCCATAAATTACTCCTTTCTGGTTGTTCTACGGTTATCGGACGTTTTTTTCTTATCAAGACTCTTAAAACCCGCGCTATAACTGGATCTTTATTTTCAGATTTTCCCTTTTTCACCCTCTAAATGTCCGATAATAATATTATCGGATATTTTCCGCTCACTTCAAAATGACCATCCGTCGCGTCGCTGAATAATTGCCTGCCTGCAAATGATAGAAATACACACCGCTTGCTACCCGTTCACCGACCTCGTTTCTACCATCCCAGTAGATTGCCTTTGACCGATTCTCGTAGACTGCCGCAATCCGATGTCCAACATCAAGCGTGCGGACGACTTGACCTGTCCCGTCATAGATGGTCAACGTAACGAAAGCCTCCTCCGCCAACCGATACGGTATCCATGTCTCTGGATTGAACGGATTTGGGTAGTTAGCCAACAGTTCTGTTCGTGGAGCGCTAGTGAGTTTGGCATTTGCTAGTGCTAGTGTTGGCATTTGATTGTATATTACTTCTGGTTCAAATAATATAATTGAATCCTCTCCCATTACTGCTAATGTTTTTCCGTCAGGTGAGTATATTGGTTGCTTCCACACATTTGAAAAAACATAACCTAAAGTAAAAATTGCAGGGTCTAATGTAGTGATTCGTGTTGCTGTTTTTGCATCCCACACACTAAAGGTTTCCTCACTACTTCTCCAATCAAAACCTCTTAGGATCATCATTGAACTATTGGGTAAGAATGTTAAGCAATCATCCTGTTCAATAACAGTTAGTTTTTGCGTTATCATGTTCCACACATTGACGCCGACGTTTAGTTGTCCAAAAGCAAGCATTGTTCCGTCTGGTGAGAATAGTGCCGGACCCCAAAATCCGTTATCTCCGTTTCCAAACGTTTTGATATTTTGTCTTGTATTTATATCCCACAGTCGCACAGTATCGTCCGATGATACAGAGGCAAGTGTTTTTCCGTCAGGTGAATATGTTAGGTGTTCAATCCTGTATAAATGTCCTTCTAATGTAGCGATATTGTGTGCTGTATTAACGTCCCACAATATGATTATGCGTTCTTCAGCGGAGGCAAGTATTTTGCCGTTGGGAGAAAAAGCCCAGCATACGACGGATGGATTGTGAATAACACCGGTTTGTCTTTTTGTGGTAACGTCCCATAATCTAGTAAATTTTTCTCCGGTTACACGATATGCGAGTGTTTTGCCGTCAGGTGAGAATGAGACAAGCCTAACGGAAGCTCCATATTCAACAGGAGTGTTATCAATGTTTTTTCCTGTATTAGCGTCCCACAATTTCACTGCTCCATATCCGCCTGATGCAATCATAGTGCTATCAGGTGAAAATGATATATGTCTTAAATCATTATCCCCTAGATCGACGTGCCCTAAATCAATAGTATTTCCTGTTCTAATATCCCATACTTTCACGATACCAAAGAATTGGTCAACAGCGACAAGGTTTTTGTTATTAGGCGAGAGGTCTATAGTATCTATGTCAAAACCGACAGAGTTCTCGTAAACTGCGATAGGGGATTGTGTTGCCATATCCCATAGATTTATTGTATCGGGTTCAGTAATACCTGTCCAAGCGAGTGTCTCTCCGTCAGGTGAAAAAGCTATATCACCAACACGATCTGGATTCTGAATTGTATAAATTTCTATTCCTGTTATAGGATTCCATAATTTAACAGTGGTATCCCTTGAGCCTGTTGCAAGTATATTTTCGGTTGGTGAAAACGCTATAGAATACACAGTAGCTTCCTGTCTAAATGTATGTTTCAGTTGTCCTGTTAAGGTATCCCATACACTTGTTACTCCGTCACGTCCTGCACCAGCGATAAGAGATCCATTGTATGAGAAAGAGATAGTTCCGATACTATATTCGGACTTTATCTTTATAATTTCTGTTTCTGTTTGGAGGTCCCATAGTATTATTATCCTGCCAGCTGAATATGCAATAGTTTTTCCATTGGGAGAAAATGCGACACCGCCAAAAGCACTTCCATTTGGATCAAAATCGGTAATTTTCTTTTTTGTTGCAACACTCCACACTTGATTTGCGATAACTCCGTTGTCAGACCCTCCAACAATAGTATTTCCGTCTGGCGAAAAAGCTATCGAAGTGATTGGATATTGACTGTCTAATAGTACAGATTCCCCATAATTTACAGTATTATATAGCCATATCCCTATACTACTTGATACTGCGAGATATTGACCGGTGGGTGAAAATGCTGCTGCTCTATTACTCCAGCCAGCTCCGCCTTTGCCTATTCGTGCTCTTGCACTAGTTGGCAAGTTTAGTGTTTGATAACTGTTATTGTCTATTGCTTCTTGCCTGCCTTCTAGGAAAGTTATAGCCGCTTTAGAATTATCTACCTGTCCCGTTGGTTCTTCCGAAATCGTAAATCTTCTGTTAGACATATCTCCATTTATATCAATAGCCCCGATATAAACATTATGTATAGGGTGTAGGGAGAGGTTGGTAAAGCTGGAGCCGGGCACGTCGCCGTCGTATTCAAACTTTACGATAGATTCCCCTTCGTCTATTAGTTTGCGACATGCTTTTACTTCATAGAAACCAGACAGGTTAAACGGTCCCACGCCTCCTGATTCAACATATAGTATGACTTGGTGTATCCCTTCTGAATCAGCAACCTTAACTTGAATATCGACGCTTTCTGCACCTGCCGGATAAGTCCTTGGCGAAGTAAGTTCAATCGTTGGAGAATGTCCACTTTCAGTTGGAATATCAGGATTGAAGTACGGGTGTACCGCTAAGAAATCAGCACTACACTCAGATAATCTATCTTGATCAGGTCCGTTTCTAGGTGCTCGATTCCGTCCTGCTCCATAGGACATGATATATCCGCCGCTACGGAAATCGTGTCGTAGTCCAAAGGCATGACCTATCTCATGAGCAGCAGTTTTATCATACCCCGATCTATTTCTCTGTTGGAAATGCTGAGTAGGGATTAGGACAATTCCACCATTCTTGCCACGATCCGATCCATTAGCATTGACACGCATACTCCCGGACCCCGTGCCAAGACGGTCCATACCACTATCAACGATAATAAAATAAATGTTTTGTGTAATGTCGAATACTTGTTCCACCTCATTACGTACAGTGTTACTTGTATCGTCAATATAGTGTATCTCGGAATGTTGACCGTCTACACGGTGAACTATGGGCAATCCTTGCGTATCTGTTTCAATCTTGAAAGTCATGTTATAGCCATGTGCTTGCATGGCTTCAGCATAGAAGGCTTGAATATCAAGGATCTCTGCTTTCATACGTTGTACTATATCCTCGCGGTATGGACGGTCATTTGGCAAGAAGTAAACCAGTCGCACCGTTCGGGGTTCACCCACGTTTAGGTTCGCTATGGAAATATCTGTGAAAGCATTGCTTAAGCACAATACATAAGCGATTAGCACGGGTGATAAGTTTTTCATGTAAATCCTCCTCGATTTACTTGTCAAGCCTTTATCTATTAAGCGTATCCGATAATGAATTTTATCGGACATTTCAACGAGTTAGGTTTTTCAAAAGTTGTATATATAACTGAGGGGTGTGCATAAATAGCTTTCGTGTGGGAGAGTGCAATCTGCGATTCAGACAAATGGCACATGTCGCCCCGCTGGGGCTTTGGGATATGGGGCTATCGGTATGCTATAAACATGTCGAAAATACCCACAGCGTTGCGTAAAGTGCTAGGCTCAATGAGCCAGGAATAGACGGACAACATACCGGGTATTCGGGGCTAAATGCACCCTGTCCCGTCCTTAAATAGTCCCATTTCACGTTCCGGTTTCTATCCTGAAAATCCTTAAATCCTGAAAATCCTGATTCAGACAATTATCATGCACACCCCTCATTTATAATAAAAATCTCCTTTCAGTTTATGGTATAGCAGTGGGTGCCGGTAACACCCACTGCCACCTTAATTTTGTCTTTCATACTCTGTGCAGTTCAAAGACAAATTGTCTGCCGTATTGATCCGTCAGGCTCAAGGTCAGGAGATCCGCTTGGCGATTCCAGGTCCCGGCAAGGGTGCGAAACACATCGGACAAAAAGACATTTTCACCAGTGGATTCGGCAACGAGCGTAATCCCTGTGCCGGTAAAGGAGTAATCGCCAGCATGCTTGAAGTTGAGTTTTCCCCCTAAAAAACCGACGGCGACCGCCGCCTCCCACGTTAAATCTGGGTTGAACTGCCAGATCGCATTGAGATCGGTTGCGCCGAAGCTGCCCCCGAACTCCACCACCGCTTGATCGGTTGTAAGCCCGTTAATCGTATGGGTCTCCCACGTCCCGACCAGCGGATTGCCCGGTTGATTGATAACAAAGTTACTAAAATGATCGCACCCCATTACTGTCACAATTAGACACAGCATCAAACACACATATCGAAACATTTTACAATCTCCTTTCTTTTTGCTAATTATTGTTTTAGTTTTTTCATAATCCGATAAGACATAAGCATCGTTCACATCAAAGAATGTGCCTAAATGCTTGCCTTGCTTGTCTCTCACCACAAATCTTTCTCTCGTCGTTGGTTGAATCAGACAGTCTCCAATCAAAAACGGGTGATCTCTATAAAACTCATCTTCATCGTCGTCTCTATCGTAAAACTCTAACGGTTGGCTTCCGAATGGCATTTGTTAGTCTCCTTTCAAATCCCCATCGTTTGAAGTTTGCCACAAGGCAGGCGTGGGGAGGTATACCTGCCTTGCGGTTTTTATCACTTCAGAAAATTAGATTCAGCAATACAAGCACTTCTACGATCACACTCGCTAGGAAGATAACACCGCACAGCCCGCCCTCTGGTTTCTGTTGTGTCTGATGCTTCCACTGTCGTGCCGTACCGGAGTGTAGTTGTAGTTTCAAATCTTGCCAGTTCCGTTGCCGGTCCCACCGCGCAATCGCCCGCTGAATCGTCTCAATCACCATCTCGCTATCAAAGTTGATCTCACTGCCCGCAAACCGCAATACTATCCAACTCTTCAATTGCAACTCTCTTGATTGAAGCCGATCGCGCCGAAATGCGCCCCTATCCCCTTCACGCGGTCCAAATCGGAGATTCGCATTGGTCTAGTAGCGTATCCAATTTATCTTCGTTCATCCCAAGGCTCCTAATGTCCGATAAGCGCACTTAGCAGAAATTCTCACTCCCGTAGATTGACGATCGCTTCGTTCTCACTGTTGAAATGTTTGAACGTCGTAATCAGTTTCGCCATGACAAAGGTGTTTCTGATGTTGTTACTGATGTTGATTATACCGACCTGCCCACCTCTTTGTGCGATTGATAAATGGGATCCCACCAACGCGCCGATGCCAACGCTATCTATCCGGGAGACATCGGCAAAGTCGAATACGAAGTTAGGCGATTCAGCGCTGCCTTTTATTTCGTCGATAATTGCGTGTTTGAACGCACTGCTTGCCGGTCCAATGATTCTTCCCATTGGTTTCACAACAATGACGCCATCTCTGTTTTTAACATGAATCTCCATCGGCTCCTCCTTGCAGACAATTCGATAATGACACTTATAGGACGATTTTCAACTGTGTTGTGGCTCGCTGAGTGAATTGATGATGCTTTGCAATTTCTTGGACAATTCTGAATCACCAACGTTTGTGATGAGACGCAATTCACGTTGATGGGTGCGGTAATAACCGTGTGTCTGTTTGCTTTGAAACGGTGGGGGTGTCCCGAAAGACACCTCACCTATTTTCCCTGCGGGGGTATCCCCACCAGAAATCCCCGATTCCTTAGCGCGGTGTTATCTGCCCTAAGCCTTAAAAGTTGTTCTAGCTCCCTATCGCTCGAAGATTGACGATCGCTTCGTTCTCACTGTTGAAATGTTTGAACGCCGTAATCAGTTTCGCCATCACAAAGTAATTTTTGAGGCTGGTGCTGAGATTTGTAATCCCGATAACCCCACCTTGTTGTGCGATGGCTACATGCAATCCGAGTATCACGCCCACAGCGGGACTATCTATCCGCAGGCAATCGGCAAAATCAAACAGAAAATTGGTCGATTCAGCGGCATCTTGTAGATGGGTTTCAATCACCTGTTTGAGCTCATTGCCTGCCGGACCGACGAGTCTGCCTTGAGGCTTTAGGACGATAACACCATCTCTATTTTTGACATCAATAGTCATTACTTCTCCTTTTCTCAATGTTTTTGTGTGCGGATATACTCTCTAAGAAAGGCTTCATGTTCAGGCGACGGGTAGTGCATCTAGCAAGTCCTTCGCTCTTATCATATTTCCCATAGGTCAAGGCGTTACCGCTTTCACGCAACGAAATCCAAAAAGTGTATACGTGATCCGAGGCGTATCCCTGTCGCGGTAAGAGACGCGCAGATACGGTGCCGAATAAAACCAAGAACCGCCACGCAACACGCGGGATGACTTAATCGTCGTAAAATTATTTATGATAGTGGCTATACTCTCAGCACCGACAATAGGATTACGACGTGGTGAACTCGTATAAACATGGCTATCATACGCATCGAGACACCATTCCCACACATTGCCTGTCATATCGTAGAGCCCATACCCGTTAGGTGGATAACTCCCAACCGGCATGGTATCCTTAACATCTGAATGGTAGTTTGCCTTGCTCGCATCAATCGAATCGCCCCACGCATACTTTTTGCCCGCTAAACCGCCCCGCGCCGCCTTTTCCCACTCTGCCTCAGTTGGCAATCGTTTTCCTGACCAAACGGCATAAGCAACCGCACCATACCAGCTGACTTCGATAACAGGATGATTCCCATATCCCGCTTTCGCCTGATAACGGTCCTCAACATATTCAATCCGAGCATCTGAATCGTTGAGATCGAACAACTTGATCCCTCCCTCAATATGCTTCCCTTTGGCGTTGAGAAACGCCGCATATTCTGCATTCGTCACCTCATATTTGTCGATATAGAAGGCATCGAGATACACCGTATGCACTGGCTGTTCGTCGCGACCCGATTCGGCCTCCTTGCTTCCCATTTGGAACTCGCCCGCAGGAATTAGCACCATTTCTGAAAGGGCAATACGGGTAGCGCAAAGTTCCGCAATCAAAGAGACAATCGCCAATACAAGGGTGGATGGGGTCAATTTGCTGCTCATTTTGAATCTCCTTGGTATAGTAGATTTTAGAATTATTTAGATTCTCAAAATGCACAATCCCTTTTTTACGTAGGGTCATTTATGGTGAATTATCAAAATATGTAGACACTTTCGCTCCCCATGTCCTGTCCCGACTCGTCGGGATGCAGTGCGGTTAGCAACCGCACCTACCGTTCTCCTGTTTGGTATGCGCTGTCCGATAAATCGTGACCAGGATTTCTAACTGCGCCTATGTAGTGCGGTTAGCAACCGCACCTACCGAGGTGATAGCCCAGATTTTCCCATCGCCGGTACAGCGTGTCCAAGTAATTATAGAATTCATCATAGTTTTTCTGTAGGTGCTTGCATCCCGCCTGTCCCGATGTATCGGGGATTTATCGGGGAGGGATTTCCCAATCCCGACCCTTCGCTCTATGAGTAACTTTCCGCCTCCGACTTTTCAAACAAAATGAGTAAAAAGCCTAAAACTGAACAGCCCTATTTTTTACGGCTTACGCAATGCCCGGACACAACGAAGCCCAATGGTGTCATTGGCATTGGTTGGGGTATCCCCGCTGCGAAAGGAGACGGGCAAAGCCGCCGGATAAGATAGCCACGAACCACTCCGCACCACGCGATGCGTTTTGATATTTGTAAAATTATCCATAACCCAATCAATGCTGATCGCACCACAGAGCGGATTCTGACGGGGAGAACGGTCATAGAAATCGTCACTATACGCATCGAGACACCACTCCCATACATTGCCCGCCACGTCGTACAAGCCGTAACCGTTTGGCGGATAGCTGCCCATAGGCGTTATATCCTTCGCATTATAGTTGTAGTTCGCCTTGCTGCTATCTAAATTATCGCCCCACGCATACGTTTTACCCGTCAAGCCGCCCCGCGCTGCCTTTTCCCATTCTGCCTCGGTCGGCAGCCGCTTATCTGCCCACTCCGCATAAGCTATCGCCGCATACCAACTCACATACACGACTGGATGGCTCGCCTTCTTAGTCGGGTAGTCATTGCCATTCCAAAGTGCCAAGTAACTCCCATCGTGGAGTGCCTTATCAATGCGATCTTTTTGCCACTCAGGGTTAGCATCAATAAACTGCTTATATTGGGCGTTCGTGACCTCATATTTGTCGATATAGAAAGCGTCCACATAGACGGTGTGGACGGGTCCTTCATTGCTGGATGCTTCTACGTCGTTGCTCCCCATCAGAAACTCACCTGCGGGGATCAGCACCATCCCCTCCGGCGCAACAGGGTTCACCTTAACGCCACACCCCACAATGAAAAGGCAGGGAATAATTGGTATTAAATGACTCAATTGTTTGAAGGTCATTAAATCTCTATGTGCAGCCCTGTGGCAAAGTAAGCACAATCGACGGGGAGGCTGAATAGGACAAACAGAACGCCCAACACCACCACGCCATATCGCAGATCCTTTCACTTACCTCTTTTGAACCAGACGATAAGCCGAATAATCGCACCAATAACTATGGTGCACTTTAGAATTACTTGAACACTCTGTACCAGCGAGGATGGGAAAATCCGGACTATCACCCCGGTAGGTGCGGTTTGTAACCGCACCGCATAGGCGCAGTTAGAAATCCTGGTCACGATTTATCGGACAGCGCATACCAAACATGGGGGCCGAAAGTGTCTATTTATTTTTAGAATTCACCATAAACTAACAATGAATATCAGGGTCAACACCATACTCGGTATACCAAACATAGGTCACTTCAAAAAAATGGCGGCAGTTCGTCTCTATGGAAGTGACCCCATCACTCAAGGAGGCTCGAATTTCTTTGGGTTGATTGAAACGAACTGCCATATTGCCTTATAAAGTGCGACACCCACGGGAAACGTCAAAAAACGTAGGCATCGCACCTATTAGGGCTGACGGAGAGTGCTGATGGGACACATAATCAGCCCTAACAATGGCGGGACTATCAAAAAACTCACAATTTTGTACCTAACTCAAAATCGATGGATTTGATTCGATAGCCCCATAAGCCGAATCAACGACTACCCGCTCATCGAAATACCAAGAGTAATATATCCTCGGTGTCCGCCCCGTCTCTATCAGCGAGTTGCTCGATAGACATCTCAGGATCATCGACGGCGAAACCGCCCTGCTTGAGCCGATCCACCAGCGCACTGACCTCCATACCAACGACCGGCGCAAGCAGTTGAATCGAGGTCTGCTCAATCTGGTCCACAACCCGGTCCTCAGCATCTTCCTCACCCCGCATCGCCGAGGCCGTAACCAAGCTGATACCGACCACCCACCCTAGCGCGATAATGCCAATAGCACTTTTTTGCGAGAAATATCTGGTAAATGGGCGCCAATTACTCAAGATATGGAGCACAATGCCAACAGCAAATCCGACGCCAACGATTTCATGAGCGAACCTGAACGGGTCTGCCGTAACAAAGAACATCAGCAGCCCCGTCGTCGCAACAAAGATACCGGCTCCTATTATCAGTGGCGTTGCTAACCATCGAACCTTTAAGTTTTTCATACACCCCTCTCGATAGTGAGGCTGCTAACCCCCATTATAGGGTCATTTGATACTATTTCAGTATCAGCATCTTCCGTGTCGCCGAAAAGTCAGGGGTATTCAAACTGTAGAAATAAACCCCAGAGGCAACCTGCTCGCCGATGTTGTTACGACCGTCCCAGTATGCCGCTGTTGAACGGGTCATATAGAACCCTTGTGGCTTAAAACCGAGGTCTATCGTCCGCACGATATTGCCCGCAGTGTCGTATATATGGAGAACTACATCTGCGGAACTTTCAAGCTGGTAGGGAATCCATGTCTCTGGATTGAACGGGTTGGGGAAGTTCTGTCCCAACAACGTCTCGGTGGGATGCACATCGCCGACAGTCAGCGATAGGCTCACATACGCTTTCTGAAGATCCTCAACACCAACCTGATGCCGAAACGGACCCGATACGATAGTGTCCGATTGATCTATCAGCGCTATCTCTAACGTATCGCCCACTTCGATAACGGGCTGCCTTGACAGGTCTGCCCACACCGCATTGAAATCGCTGTGCTCGCTGGAAACCTGTCTCGTCGCAACTTCGCCGGTGCGAAGGTTTGTAGCAACCACTGTGTAGGAGGCACCCGCCACAGTCTCGTGCAGATCGCCGCTAACGACAAACGCCCACCCCGTGCTTGAGAATCCGGCACTCGGTGCAGCGGCTGTGTTTTTTATGGTGTTGCTCCACGCTGTCCCCTCGAAGGTGACTGTGCCGCCGCCGGGGACGTTGACGATGTAACCCTGTCCGCCTTCGATGGGGTAGCCTTCGCCTGACTGGTCCGCGGTGAATCCGACAAATTCTTGTCGATCGGTGTCTAACCGAATCACAACGGTCGCATCAAGCATCTCTGCAAATGACCGTGCCGTGTAAGGTTTCAAAGGCATCAGCGGCAGGGAGATCATGTTCAAACCTTTTGCCAACTCCACCTCAAATAGATCCATCTCCGCAGGGATCTCTGTTTCCACTGGAGGCACAACCGGTTCAGTGGCAACGCCGGTGCGGGCAATAAAACCGTGCC
Organism: Candidatus Poribacteria bacterium; assembly: GCA_965204355.1. Lineage (GTDB taxonomy): Bacteria > Poribacteria > WGA-4E > WGA-4E > PCPOR2b > PCPOR2b. The sequence continues at coordinate 6,037,246 of OZ241983.1, read as the reverse complement.
TGCGCCCATCGGCTGTGTCGTAGTATCCGACGACAGAACCGTCCTGATTGATATCCCAGCCATGCGTGCCAACGCTATCAGGGAATTGCAACTCGTGCGATCCTATGTAGAGTGTACCGACATAAGTGCGCGGGACATCACCGACCGCCTTGGATCGCCCAACATAAACCCCCGCGTCGTTAATCTGGTGAAAAAAAGCGAATTCCAGTGGTTTTTCAGTCGGAGGAGATGTATACTTGTTATCCGGGCTACGGATGAACGCATGATACAGCCCTTCAGGATTTACATAGCTGCCCACCACCTCACCGTGCGTATTCACAGAATACGCATAAGTTGCTGTCGCGCCGGGTCCCTCGATTATGGTGTCTCCTGTGAACCCACGCCGCACGCCTGAAGCATCTATCCAACTACCTGTCAGTGCCCCTGTCTCATCACTTACCCCGTAGATGAACGTCTCAGCGGCATCGGGAAAATCGTATCGCCGTAACTCGCCGTTTTCTAAGATAACGCCGTGGTGCAGACCGTTGGTATCTTCGTAGTGTCCAGCGGCTCTCCCATCATTGCCCAAGGCGTAGAAATAGGTGTTGTTTGAGCCGGGGAAATCGTAGGTATTAAAAACGCCATCTATCAGTGTAAAGCCGACCATCTTCTCCCCATCAGCACTGCGCGTACTGCCGGCGTAATCGCCAAAGTCGTTATTCGCAGTCAACTCTAAAAAGTCTACGCCCGGCACATCAACGCGCTCGAAGGTATAGTCAAGGTCGATGGGTGGGGCTACGGTGTCTTGAGTTATCTCCATCACGGGTTTGGCGATAAAGCCGTGTCTGTGTCCATCTGCTGTGACATAGTTGCCAACCACAGAGCTGTCTTGGTTGATGTTCCACCCCTCCGTGCTCACGCTACCGGGAAATCGCAATTCTTCTATCCCGCCGAATATCCCGACATAAGTGCGCGGCACATCATCGACCACTTTGGATCGGGCGACTATCACATTGATGTCGTTCAAGCCGTGGACAAAAAGGAATTCCAGATCCGATGTTGTTAAAATGTCGGCTGCCACAAACCTACCATTAGGCAGAAGTCCATATGCGTGATAGATTCCGGCACTGTCTATGTAGCTACCCACTATCACTCCTGATGCGTTCACAAAATCTGCATAAGTTTCCACTGCCCCAGGGAACTCAAGGCTGAGGTCCCCTGAAAATCCACGGCGAACGCCTGAGTCGTCTATAAAATTGCCTGTCAATGCACCGGTCGCATCGCTAATGCCGTAGATCTCCGTTTGCACAGCATCGGGAAAATCGTATTGCCGCAGCTCGCCATTTTCTAAGATCACACCGTGGTGCAAACCGTCGCTGTCTTCGTAGTATCCAGCAGCTGTCCCATCATTGCCCAAGGCGTAGAAATAGGTGTTTTTTGAACCGGGGAAATCGTAGGTATTAAACACGCCATCTATCAGTGTAAAGCCGACTATCTTCTGGCCATCAGCACTCAAAGTGTTGCCTGCATAATCTTCAAAATCGCTACTGGCAGTCAACTCTAAAAAGTCTACGCCGGGGACTTCAATACTCTCAAATGTATAGTTGGAGTGGCTTGGAGGCTCCACGGTATCTAGCTCGACCACACTCACCGTCACGCGTGCAACAGGCTCAGTCCAACCAAACTCGACTCCCACATCGGCTGTGCCCCCAATACCGGTGTGGGGCGCAATCACGCCGCCCTCGGTAGGCGCACGTTCCATGCCGTGAAAGGGCGGTCCCGGTACGTGTGTCGCTAATTCGTTGTTATCCTCTGTGCCAGCATCATAGGCGATGAGATCCATCGTGATTGTTTGCGGATTGCCTTTGCCATCAACGAGCGGCAGGGCATTGGCTAAGACTATCCCGTCGTTGGTCTGCACCAGCATCGTCGCTAACGAGAGATAATGCGCTTCTGAAGTCGCTAACACTATCGCTGTAACAGACTCGCCAGGAAGCACCACACCGTCAGGCGGCGGCAGAAAACCTGCAATAGTTTCCACGCCACTGGATTCAGTCGCTAATTCAAACAAAGGCACATGGTCGCCTGTCTCTGCCAGTGCGGTCAGCGCTGCGCTGGCTGGCTCGCCTGATGCGCCTATTGAAAACCCGTAACCGTGTGTAATTAAAATCGGCGGCGAAAAGATCTGACCCCCTTCACCGGGCACACCTTCGGTCAGGTTGGTCAATGTCACTTCAAACTCAATCGGGATCATTGGGATCTTAGGCGGGTCAGTGGGTTCGGGTGGGTCTTCTCCCTCTGAAACGGCTACTGGGTTGGGGTCTATCGAAAGCGGCTCAACATTGTCCACGCCGTAAATGGTAAGCAATATCAATACTGCGAAAATGAACACACTGCGATTGGAAACTTGGCGGGTCATCAGATAATACCTTTCTCCTCATAGGGGTTGATTGATACAAATCGGGCATGATTCTGCGCTCTAAGCACTGGTCGCTATACGCTGTTTACTGTCGTTTGGGTTATGTTAGAAAATTGATTGAATACCGCGTCATACACCTTGATCACTTGGGATAGGTGGGTCACATATTCGCTCAGACGGCTATCGTCTGGATTCAGCAGCGCCAGGACCCTTTCTAAAGTGAAGACTCGGCAGGCAGGTCAATATGATACTCACTGGATGTTCGACCAGATAATCACGATTAACACGCCGATGAACAGCAACCAGAAAAACACTTGGCTCTGTGAACGTTTCCATTGGAGTCGCTCCGTCGTTTTATCGAAAGCCCTCAATCGCTTATCACTCCGCCTGTTCGATTTACGGCGGGCTGTATCGACCAATGGAGGTTGCTTGCCGCGGGAGGATAACAATCGCTCTGTCTCGGAACGAATATCTGTTGCAATCGATTTAATCTCTAAGTTGTCCATACATCTTTCTCCCGAATCTATTAGATAAAATATAGTCAGTCGCCAGTGACACACAGAAGAACGCATCAAGCCTGACTTAACCGATACAGACTGACGTGCCAGTTTAAACTGACGTGCCAGTTTAATATATAAATCCAAAATAATATACCTTTATCAAATATCAAAAAAACAAGAATATTCTTGAGTCTACTGAGAGAGACTTATTTTTGGCAGGGGCAAAACTTTTGTCGCACTGTCAGCACACCTAAGAGGTTAAAACGCCTTGCAATCCGAAATTTAAAACTTCATCTAAGATGTGATCCAGTTGAGAAATGGCTTCCGCGTCTGACAAAATGTGATTGACCACCTCTTTCATGCAGCCTAGAACGCAGCATGCAATTACCTTTGTGTTGCACTCTCTAACTAAACCGAGTTCAATGCCGTGTTGGAGACTCGATTCGATCGTGCTTAGCACCGTCTCATAAAATTCTCGCAACTTACCGTCAAACTCACTGTCCAAACCGCCTGCGCGACTCAGTACAATCTGGGTCATGTCCCGATCTTCTAATGCCAGCATGATAATCGATCGTAGGATATTTTTCAACTGTTCTGATGCAGAGGCTGAAGGATCTAAATTGATCCGCTTTATAACCCCTTCAAGTTCCCTAACCAGCTCATCAAGAATGCTATTAAAGACATCCCTTTTGCTTTGAAAATAGAGATAAAACGTACCCCTAGCGATACCGGCTCGCTTGATGATATCTGAAATACTCGCTTGATAATACCCCTTCTGTGAAAAGACCGCTTTCGCACAGCGTACCACAATTTTCCTTCGTTCTTCCCTTAACACTCTTGATCTTCTCCAATCTGTTTTACATTAAATTGAACGCACGTTGCTGGGTGTATTGACATTTGACAACATGACTTAAGTAGTTTGACGTACTCCCTCACCCTAAAGGGTGGGGATTCTTATCCACCACCTCTCTTTTGTGTGATGTGATAAGGGTGAGCTCCCACGAGAGCCGAAATATTTATACCATGTTTTGCCTACCAATTCAACATTTGTTTGACTAGGTTCTGTTGACATTTACCGGTCCGTAGGTTGGGTTGAACGATTAAACGGGAATCCCTATCAAATCTAATAGGGGCTCGGTCATTCAACAACACCTCCTTATAGATAGAGTGAAACCCAACAAAGTATTCTTTTGTACCACGATCTGTTAGATTGTGATCTGAAGACGCAAACTAACAGTTTGCGCTACATTTGGCAGCTTGCCCGATGATTACAGCGTTTGCCGAATTAGCAACATCAAAATGTCAACACGCCCTAACTAACGTATTAGCCAATCTGTATCCCGCCTTAAATTGGGGCGTGACTCTTCTACGTTTTGCTATCAGATAGCTCCTTTCAATCAGATTGGCATTGTATCACAATCTTGGTTTAGATGGTAGCCCAAATTTCCGATGACAGAACACTTTTTCCTTGAAAACTTAATCTATGTATAGTATATTTAAAGTATCCAGAAAGACAAGGGGAAGTCATTATGCGAAAACCGCTGACCAAAAAACAGGACCGAATCTTTGAATTTATACGGAAACATGTGCAAGATACAGGCTATCCGCCGACCGTCCGCGAAATTGGGACCAGCTTCCGCATTTCCGAAAAGGGCGCCTACGATCACCTGAATGCAATCGAAAAGAAGGGGTACATACGACGTGTTCCTAAAAAACCGCGTGCCATTGAAATTTTGGAGTTTGTACCTCAAAAATTGCCCCAAACGGCAGTTGAAGTCCCTATCGTTGGGCGAGTTGCCGCAGGCGAGCCCATACTTGCCTCTGAGAATGTTGAAGGCACTCTACCCGTACCGCGGGAGGTGGTCAAAGAGGATCCCTGTTTCGCGTTGCGTGTTAACGGGAAAAGTATGATTGATGCTGGCATCTTTGAGGGGGACGTCGTCATAGTACGGTCACAGAATTACGCAGACACCGGGGATATTGTTGTTGCACTGCTTGACGATGAGGCGACAGTGAAGCGGTTCTTCCGTGATGGTACCAAAATTCGGCTGCAACCTGAAAATTCGGTGATGGCTCCGATTATCGTCGATGATGCACAGATTTTGGGAAAGGTTGTCGGGCTTTTCCGCAGGCTGTAGTGTGTAAAACGTGACCGACCTGATAGATCTGCCCGTCCCGACTCTTCGGGACGTTGGTCTGATCCTTGCCCTCTCGGAACGGAGTTGTGAAACGTCAAACGAATCCTACCTTTTTCTCCTCCCTTTCATCCCTCTATTCTTTATTTCTGCCTATTTTTAGCCTCCTTGTAGCTGTGCTTTGGTTACTCAGCTTTACCACTTTGCTCCATGCCTTCCCGGAACTCTCGCCAATTGAAGCAAAAATTGATCGCCCTCATACAGGGGCACTGTTGAGCGGCAAAGTTGACATCTTTGGACTGGCTCGAGGTACGATGTTTGAGGAATATCGTTTAGAGTATGCCCCTATTTCTACAGACCAGGAAAGGACTGTCTTGACCGGGTGGCGTCAGATTGGTGGCAGAGCGACAGCTCCAGTAACGGAGAGTGGTTTTCTCGGACAGTGGGATGCGCAACGGTTGCGTGGAACCTTTCTGATACGGCTCGTTGTTGTTTCAACGAGTGGGGATGAAACACAGGATCAGATCCAAGTTTTCATTGAGAATGAACGCCCACGCCTAACAGTTTTCGATCCACCTGAGGATCTGTTGACGTCGGGGACACAGATAACGGTACGAGGGGCGACGGGAAAATTGAACACCGTTACGCTTAAATCTGAGGGGATAGAAATGTCCTTACCTATTAATTCCGAAGGCGGCTTTGTCGCGCAGCTGCCCTTGACCGAAGGTCCAAACCGCATCGAGATCCAGGTGACTAACCCAATCGGTTTGGAGACACGCGTGGTTCGGACTGTTGTGCGTGATAGTCAACCGCCGCAGATTACATTGACCTCTCCGCCTGATCTCGCTCAGTTAGAAATGCCTTATGTCACTGTGACTGGTCAGATTAGTGATACCGATGCACGGCTTTCAATTAATGGTACTGCTATACCGATCAAAGTAGATGGTCGATTTGAACGCACGCTTCGACTCACGGAAGGAGATTCCGCTAAGGGTGTGGGAAGGGAGGCGACCAATGTCATCCGTGTCGTCGCGATTGATCGGCTGGGTCGTAAAACAGAAGTGCAACGCCGCATTAGCTACAAGAAGAAAGATCTGCTCCTTGGAATAGATCTTAACCCACCGGCAATAACCGAGGTGTCGCCGCCTGATGGTGCATTCCTTGATCGGTCGGATGTAAAAATTACGGCGTTCTTGGTCGATGATATGGGGATAGATCCGTTAACAATTCGCTTCAGTTTTGATGGAGAGATATCTGTTTTTGATGGAAGTCCGGGGGCTCCTAAATTTGATGAATCTGTCTTTCATTTTCAACCTGAGACAGGTAAATTCACCTACATCCCACCGACTCAATTGACTGACGGCACCTATCACTTCAAATGGGAGGTTCAGGATACCGCAGGCAATTCAGCATCATCAACTGATTTTGCTCTTACCATCGACACACGCCCGTTTCAAGCATCGATTTCGGCGGAGCGGATTGAGGGGGATAGGCGAACACTCAGAATCACGTTAACCACAACAAAGCGATTGGCGGAAACTCCCGTCCTTGAGGTTGTTCCATCTGGTGCGTCCTGGGGGTATACACCTAATCTCGATCATTTCACCGTTGCAGATAGGGGATTGAACGCGAATTTGAAAATGGGAAGTCAGCAATCCATCTTTCATTATGCCCTTGACTTTCCGATCTCTCCAGCGCAAACGGGATTGACGTTTTTTGCTCAAGTCCGTTCTTTCAGCGGGGAGGTACTTCCTGTGCGCGGATACTTCACGGATCAAAATCGGTTTTTTGAAGATATTCAATTCCCACGATTTAATCAGGGAGCGCATGTTCCGATGGAGACGGTTCTCCTCTCTATTGATGGGGGTCCCAGCGTTTTACTGCTCGAAGATAGTGCAGCCCCTCAGGTTACCTTACGAAGTCAAGGTGGATCAGATCAAAGGGTGATTCACGCTCAACAACAAAACGCCGATGCACGTGGGTTGACGATACAAGAACCTATCTACATTGTTGAATCCGCTGTCGAAACGGGGAACATTTCATTTCAGATTGCGCTTCCGATTCCCCCGGAACGAAACGGAAACGGAGACGGGGTTGCGATGTTTCAGTGGGATAGCCAGTTCCAGCAATGGCGTCCACTGAATGCGATCAGAGACCACGATCTGTTTGAAGCTACTGTCGATCGGTTCGGAAGCTATGCCCTCCTTATAGATCGGATGCCGCCTATTATAAACGCTGTTTTTCCCAAAGATTCCTCAGCGGTTCAGCCCGAACAGTTCCTTGTGGTGCATGAAATTACCGACGAAGGTTCCGGCGTTGACCGCATTCAACTGTGGGTGGACTATCGGGCGGTGCAGTTCCTATACGAGGATACGACGGGACATTTGACCTACGTCCCAAGCAATCTGACGGCGGGTAGGCATACCCTTGAGGTTAGTGCGACGGATCGCGCTGGCAATGAAGGGCGTCGGAAGATGGATTTTTTTACTCAGGATGTTTTCGACTTTGCCGATACGGTTATCGTATATCCAAATCCCACTTCGCACAACGCTACCGTTACATTCCAACTTACTAAATCTGCCGATGTTACGCTGGAGATTTACGATGTCACTGGACATCTACTTTATACAGATATATTACGTAATGTCGTTGGTCAACAGTCAGCATCGCTCAATGAGATCTTTGTTTGGGAGTGCGAAAATCAGGTGGGTGAACCTGTCGCCGGCGGGGTCTATATCTACGTGCTGGAAGCAAAACGGGAAGGCGAGACAGTCCGTAGGTCGGGGAAGGTTGCGGTCGTTCGATAGCCAAGTTGTGTCAATAATAATTCAGATGTTGAAGTTGTGAGATGTTCACGCTTCATCTTCACGCATAAAGGAGATTTCGATGGGTAAATTAGATGGACAGGTTGCACTTGTTACCGGTTCAGGGCGTGGGTTAGGTAGGGCTTACGCACTTCATCTCGCTCAGTTGGGAGCGGATGTTGTCATTAACGATATTAATCTCGATGCAGCGAGGGAATATGACGAGGAACTGACAGCGGAAACAGTTATGGCAGAGGTTGAGAATTTTGGGTGTCGATCGCTCGGATTTGAAGTAGATGTCACGCAACGTGATGCTGTCTTTGCGATGGTTGACGAAATCGTAGATAAGCTGGGACGAATCGATATCCTCGTCAACAACACCGGTGGGGCACTGGGTCAACCAAAATCCTCAATGGCGTCCGATACTGAGGAGGAATATTATAACTACATCATGGAGATTAACCTCAGTAGTGCAATCCTCTGCTGTCAGGCGGTCAGCGTCCCGATGAAGAAAGCGGGTTATGGTCGGATTGTCAACGTCAGTTCGCAGGCGGGGTTATGGAGCGCCTGGAACGGGGGAGGTATGGCGTATAGCGTTTCAAAGGCGGGGGTCGTGCAATATACTCGCTTGCTCGCCGCTGAATTGGGAGCATACGGCATTAATGTGAACTGCATCGCACCGGGCTACATCCTTTCCTCCCGTGGCATTGCCGGTGGCAGAAATAGTCCCGAAACGCGGGAAAGACTGTTGCCGCAAATCCCACTACGCCGGTTGGGGATGCCAGAGGATTGTGCGAAGGTTGTTGAGTTTCTCGTCACAGATCTCTCCGATTATGTAACGGGACAGTGTATTCCTGTTTGCGGCGGATACGTCTGTTTCTGATTGACCCTGCCATTTTGACAATGTTAAACTAAATTTGCTGTCAACAGGACTTGCGCCCTTCGGTTTGTAGTAGCGCAATTCATTGCGCGTCGGATACCAACAACGTTGCGCTAAAGTATTTGGCTCAATTCACCAAACACTACTGCGCTACACAACAGGTATTCGATAAATCGCCTTACTACAAACTTACCGATTGGCTGGAGTTGTTCAATTCATCAGGCGTTGCGATGTGCCTTTTCCTACGCCCTGATAAAATCGGGATTTCGCTACGCTCAACTTGTGGGGGCTAAGGGGGCTGCCTTTGAGCATTCAACTGCGTACGTCCTATAAAGGGATTCTTTCAATGACACATCAGAACAAATCATTGTGGTTGCCTTTGGCTACCTTTATAGTGTTGCTTTTCTGCACAACAAGCATCACATCCGCACAGACCGTTCCAGAGATCGCTGAAAAAGCGTTAGCCGCCACCGTCTATTTAGAGATGCAGGATAGCAACGGCAAAATCCTCGGTTTTGGCAGCGGCTTCTTTGTCAAACCCAACCTCATCGCCACCAATTACCATGTGATTGACGGTGCAGCCAGCGGCACTGCAAAATTAGTCGGCAAGCACAATACCTATGAAATTGAAGGCTTTACCGCACACAGCACGTACGACGATCTTGTCCTCCTAAAAGTCTCGGTCCCCGGTATCAACCCCCTCCCCCTTGGCAACAGCGATGCTGTCAAAATTGGTGAGACGGTTTATGTTGCCGGTAAGCCGAAAGGTTTGGAAGGGACCTTCTCGGATGGCATCATTAGCGGTCTCCACGGTGGATATGCGAAGGGACGGATTCAGATGACGGCACCGATCTCACCGGGAAGTAGTGGTGGCCCCGTGCTGAATAAGAAAGGCGAAGTCATCGGTGTCTCCTACATGATTGTTGAAGGCGGACAGAATCTCAATTTTGCAATTCCTTCTCTCTATCTTAAGACCCTACTTGCTCGATCTGGGACAGTGACACCTTTACCTCAAGATAATCGCTCTATATCTGCGGAGACATACTTCGTGCAGGGAAATACAAAGGCAGACCTTGGGCAATACGTTGCTGCGATAAAGGATTACAATAAAGCGATACAACTTGAACCCAATGCTGCCAATGCGTATTTCAATCGGGGCCTTGCAAAGCACTACCTTGGTCAATACGTTGCTGCGATAAAGGATTACAACAAGGCAATACAACTTGAACCTGATGCTGCCAATGCGTATTTCAATCGGGGCCTTGCAAAGTACTACCTTGGTCAATACGTTGCTGCGATAAGCGATTACGATAAGGCAATACAACTTGAACCTGATGATGCCCAGGCATACAACAATCGGGGGACTGCGAAGGCAGACCTTGGGCAACACTTAGCTGCGATAAAGGATTACGATAAGGCGATACAACTTGAACCCAATCTTGCCGAGGCATACTACAAGCGAGGACTTGCGAAGTACGACCTCAAGCAATACGTTGCTGTAATAAGTGATTACAATAAGGCAATACAACTTGAACCCAATCTTGCCGATGCATACTACAATCGGGGACTTGCGAAGTACGACCTCAGACAATACGTTGCTGCGATAAAGGATTACAATAAGGCGATACAACTCAAACCTAATTATGCCGATGCATACAGCAATCGGGGGGCTGCGAAGACAAACTTGGGGGAATACGTTGCTGCGATAAAGGATTACGATAAGGCGATACAACTCAAACCAGATTCTGCCATAGCATACAGCAATCGGGGGGCTGCGAAGAGAAAACTCAGGCAATACTTAGCTGCGATAAGCGATTTCGATAAAGCGATACAACTTGACCCCGATCTTGCCGGGGCATACTACAATCGGGGAGGTGCTAAGGCAGAGTTAGGGCAATATGTTGCTGCGATAAAAGATTACGATAAAGCGATACAACTTAAACCTGATTATGCCGAGGCATACTACAATCGAGGACTTGCGAAGGACCACCTTGGTCAACACTTAGCTGCGATAAGCGATTTCGATAAAGCGATACAACTTGACCCCGATCTTGCCGGGGCATACTACAATCGGGGAGGTGCTAAGGCAGAGTTAGGGCAATATGTTGCTGCGATAAAAGATTACGATAAAGCGATACAACTTAAACCTGATTATGCCGAGGCATACTACAATCGAGGACTTGCGAAGGACCACCTTGGTCAACACCTTGCTGCGATAAGCGATTTCGATAAGGCGATACAACTTTATATCAATCGGGGCAATGTGAAGGCAGAGTTGGGACAACATCTTGCTGCAATAAGCGATTTCGATAAGGCAATACAACTCGAACCCAATGATGCTATGGCTGCCACGGCATACAACAATCGGGGCGATGTGAAGTACCACCTCAGGCAATATGTTGATGCGATAGCTGATTTCGATAAGGCAATACAACTTGACCCCGATCTTGCCGAGGCATACAGCAATCGGGGCAATGCGAAGGCAGACTTAGGACAATACCTTGCTGCGATAAACGATTACGACAAGGCAATACAACTCGAACCCGATGATGCCATAGCATACAGCAATCGGGGCAATGCGAAAGCAGACTTGGGACAATACCTTGCTGCGATAAGCGATTACGACAAGGCGATACGACTTGACCCCGATCTTGCCGAGGCACACAGCAATCGGGGCAATGCGAAGGCAGACTTGGGACAATACCTTGCTGCGATAAACGATTGCGACAAGGCGATACGACTTGAACCAAATTATGCCGATACATATATCAATCGGGGAGCTGCGAAGGTTTCGTTAAATCGCACTTCGGAGGCGAAGCAGGATTTCCAAACCGCATTGAGACTTGCGGAGAAGGCTGGTGATGAAAGTCTCAAAAACCAAATTGAGGAAGTGCTTCGGGGGCTTGAGTAGTGATATGAAACCCAGCAAAATAGCAAACTGAAGCCTCTATTGATGATTATGAGTGTTATTCTGAAACCTGCGGAGACACAAAGAAATGTATTTTATAGTGAAATCTAAAAATATCAGGGCACTGCTTGGCACAACGGGCAATGAATTGCCCTACTACTAACGAGTATTTGTAAAGAATAGGTGTCTACACAATTCTAATAGGACTTACGCAGTTGAATGCTCAAAGCCAACCCCCCTGCCCCCCTTATCAGGGGGGTAGTTCGGCGATTTATCACCTCTGGCAACTATCCCCAATCCTGGTCTCTCCGATGGGATCGGGACAGGCGGGCAACTCCAATCTGAAGTGCGTAATTCCTACTACATTTGCTGTCAATTGAAATTGCACATAATTCTTAAGTTTAACTCTTTCATGCAATAACTGTGTTTAAAATGAAGGGTGCTCATAAATCTAGTGACTGCAATCCGATTCTATAAACATAGCACTCCGCTGGAGTGCAGGGATTGTCCCCTATCGCCTGCTATAGACATACCGCCCCGCTGGGGCGGAATACATGCCGCTGTCAAAATAGGTATAGAGCGAGGCAGAGGGGCAATCGTTTCTTTCGCTCCAGAGGAGCGCAATGTCTATAGAACACCGATACAGCCACGCCTCGCGCTCCAGAGGAGCGCAATGTGTATAGCTCAGTTGAGGGGGGATTGGGGGAACGGTTAAAACCCAATCGGTATCCACGTAAACCATTTGAGGGTGTTCAGGCTACAGGCATCAAAACCTACTTATGAGCACCCCTCAATTATTTAGACACTCCTAACCGAACCGCATTGCTCCTAGGCCCGGTAGGTGCGGTTTCTAACCGCACCGCATCGGCGCAGTTGGAAACAGCGCCTACCATACACGAGGGGCGAAAGTGTATATTTATTTTTAGAATTCACCATAATTTTCCCATAGCTCGATCCCCCGGTCAAGACTACGGCGGGGCAAGATGCCCCGCCCCGATAAATCGGGATGCAGGCACCTACGGGTTCGGGTCATTCAGAAATCAGTCAAAAACGGAAAACTGAATAGCCCTCTACCTCACCCTAGGGCTGTTCAGTTTTAGGCTTTTTACCCATTTTGTTTGAAAAGTCGGAGTCGGAAAGTCGCTCATAGAGCGAAGTGTCGGGATTTGGAAATCCCTCCTACAGAAAAACTAAACGACCCTAACCTCACCCTTTTTGCTATTGACAGAAAGCCGTTTAATCTCTTATACTAACGCAGGTTGCGTGGTGTTCGGGGGCGCGATTCTCGTTCAACCCAACCTGCATTGCTGAAAACAATTTCGGGCAACGGCTATACTTTTTTGATGGATCACGCAATAATTACAGCGTTCATCCAATTTGGTTGAAAACGAAGGGCTATATGCAGACAATTCCTGAATTTTTTCATGGTAAAGTGATATTAATCGCCGGTGCGACCGGATTTCTGGGGCAAGCGCTTGTGGCAAAAATTCTCACGGCGCTTCCTGATGTGAAGCGGATCTACCTGCTCATCCGCAGTCAAACTGGAACCGATGGAGAAAAGCGTACCGCAACGGATCGGCTGGAAAAAGATATATTTGCTTCGAGTGCTTTTGAAAAGCTTAAACAGATTCATGGTGAACGATTTGACGGATGGGTTCGCGAGAAGGTCTATGCGGTAGAAGGCGACTTGGCTTACGAGCGACTCGGGCTCTCCGATACCGACTACGAAACGTTGCAGCACGAGGTACAAATTTTCATTAACAGCGGTGGCCTGGTCAAATTTGACCCACCCATTGATGAGTCCTTGCAAAGCAATGTGCTTGGGGCGAAGTACGCGGTTGAATTGGCAAAAAGCTGTAACGATGCGATTTTTCTGCATGTGTCGACCGCTTTCGTTCGTGGCGTTCAACCGGGAAGCGTTCCCGAAGAGTTACACCCACCGTACGAGACTTATGCTGAACAGTATCAAGCGGAAAAGGGGGAAGCGATCCCCGGAACCCTTGACGCCGAAATCGAAGATGTCCAACGGTTGGCGGAGCAGGTTAGGGATGAGGCGAATCAACCAGAAAAGCTCGATCAGTTTCGTCGTGAAGCTATACGGAATTTAGGTGTTGATACAGGAGAAAGACTAAACAGGCAGATTGAAGTCACCCGAGAGAAATGGATTGAGCAGCGTTTAATTGATGAGGGTTTGAAACGCGCCCATGCGCGAGGCTGGAACGATACCTATACCTATATGAAAGCGCTCGGCGAACAGATGATCACCAAAACGCGAGGCGATCTGCCGACCGCCGTTATTCGCCAATCAATTATGGAAAGTAGTCTTGAGGACCCTGAACCGGGCTGGCTTGGCGGTGCGCTTCGCATGGCAGATCCACTGATTGTCGGTTTTGCAAAAGGGCGTCTGCCGGACTTTCCCGGCGACCCGAATAGTATTCTTGACATCATTCCTGCCGATTTCGTTATTAACGCTATTTTAGCGGCAACCGTGCAAACCTATTACCGCCGAGGCATCGAGGTCTATCACGTAGCGAGTGGGGCGCGCAATCCTCTGACTTTTGGCGATATCGTTAATATAACTCACGACTACTTTGTGCGACAACCGATGCTGGATAACGGCAAGCCGATACCTGTCCCTGTGTGGAAGTTTCCAGATGAGGCTAAATTTCAGAAGGATCTGCGCCAGAAACTACGCCTCTTGGACACAGCCAGTCGTTGGCTCAGTCGGATTCCGTTGCGGTGGGCAAGACGCAAAGACCGTCGGATTGCGGTAAAAAAGAACGCCATTGAGACCTTGCTGCACTATGTACAGATTTATGGCCCCTATGTCCGCCTCAGTTTTCAGTTCCAAATCGGCAAGACAGAAGAGCTTTTCCAATCGCTTTCACCCTCGGATAAGCAGCACTTCAACTTCGACATTTCACGGATTGATTGGCGATATTATTTCCAAGAAATACATATTCCGGGAATCAAGCGACACTTTCTCAAACTGGGCGACGAATCAGGGAGTCAGAGAATCAGTGAACCGGCAGCCGAGCCGATTGACGAATTACCAGAGGATTCTTCCTTCTCCGAGCGGGAATTTAGTGCGGAGGGTGAATCTGAAGAGCGCGCTAATGATAAATTCCCTGAATCATCCCAACAAAATCAGGATTCAAAGCCACCTGAATCTCAGACAATGATGGATTTGGTTGCTCAACAGGCGGCATCCATCCCGGATAAAATTGCGTTGGAGATGAAACGGGGTAACGAATGGGTGCGCTATTCTTACCGTCAGCTCTATGAGACTTCGCGGCAGGTTGCTTTTACACTGTGGGAGCGTGGTTACCGCAAAGGCGATAGGGTAATTCTTTTTGCTGAAAACCAGCCGGAGTGGGGTGTTGCTTATTTAGCTGCCGTGCAGATCGGCGTGATTGTCGTTCCGATTGACCCACAGACTTCGGAAGAGGAAATCTTGGCGCTTGCGGCGTACACCGAAGCAAAAGCTATTTTGACCTCTGAAGCCTGCGTTAAGCGTTTACAGGGCGACGACATCAAACCGAATGCGGAATCCGCAGCGCTGGGCTGCTTGAATATTAATCGTTTCTGTCAGCCCTTTGAATGTGAGGAGACCGAAACCTCCGTTCCCACCGAGCCGGAACTTCCCGCAGTTCCTGACAATTTCCCCGACGTAGAGGTTCAACCAGATACAGTTGCGTCTATCATCTTCACAATGGGTACAACCGTAGACCCACGGGGGGCGATGCTTTCGCACAGAGGTTTTATTGCAAACGTTGTCGCTGTTTCGAAAGCATTACCGCCTGAAGACACGGATCGATTCCTTTCAGTCCTGCCGTTATATCACGCCTTGGGGTTTTCCTGTAATTTCTTAATGTCGATTTACGCCGGTACAACCATCACGTATACGAATAGTTTGAGACCGACGTCGATCTTGGCGATCATGCGGGAGACCAAGACCACCGTGCTTATTGGGGTGCCGCGTCTGTTCCAGCTGCTGTACGATACGATTAAACGTTATGTTGTAGCGTCTCCCGAAGCAATGGAAGCACCCCTTGATGCAGAGGTCGTTGAAGAGATTCAAGCTGCATTGGGAGGACATATCCGCGTTCTGGTCAGCGGCGGTGCCGCATTGCCGGACGAGGTGTACGATCGATTCATGGAGCTTGGATTAACAATCTATCAAGGCTACGGCATGACAGAAGCCTCTCCTGTTTTGAGTGTGAATCCTCATCACAAAAGCAAGCGAGGGACGGTTGGTCCTGAGGTCCAGGGGGTAAAACTCCAGATTATCAATGCTGACAAGGACGGTGTTGGTGAGATTGTCGCACATAGTCCAAGCCTGATGCAGGGGTACTATCGGAACGAAGCCATCACAGAACAGGTCATTCGGGACGGGGTGCTCTATACGGGCGATTTGGGCTACTTTGATGAGGACGGTTATCTGTACCTCACTGGACGCAGCAAAGATGTGATTGTGTCTGGTGCTGGTAAAAATATCTACCCCGTTGAGCTCGAGGCACTTTACCGACGCAGTCCCTTGATTTCCGAGATGTGTGTTGTTGGTATGAGTACAGATAATCTGTTTGAGGCGGCACACGCTGTCATCGTTCCAGTATGCGACGAAAATCAGAACAGGGCTGAGCTTGAGAAAGCCGTCCATCAACACATTCAGGAACGTGCCCAAGATTTACCCACATATCAACATCTCCACACAGTGCACTTTTGGGAAACTGAGCTGCCTAAGACATCAGGCGAAGTGATAGATCGTGAACGTGTTAAAGAAATTTTGCAAGAACAACTTTTGCAACAGACACAGGAGGTTCCGCAGTCCGAACCCGTCGGAGATGCCCTTGATGCCGATAGCGGCAAGGAGACTTCGGCGCCAACGGCGGAGGCCGACACGCCTGCCGGGGTCGAAGGAGTTATTATCTCTGAACTTAGTCGCTTAGCGAAACTGCCAGCGGATCAGATCCGTTTGAACAGCAATTTGGGGACAGAACTTGGACTGGATTCAATGGCGCGGGTGGAGTTACTACTACTACTTGAATCCAGACTACAACGCACAATTCCCGATGAGTTAATAGCCAAAATCCAGACGGTTGGTGACGTGACTGAGACAGTCAAAACGCTGCAATCTGAAGCCACACCGCCTCCCATTGACGAAGAAACATCCGCTTATATTGAACGGTCCGCGTCCTCACCTTTATCCGCGACACTTGCGGGGCTATTCCGCTTTAGTGTGTGGACTATCTATAGATGTTATTTCTCGATTAAGTGCAATGGACTGGAAAACCTTCCGCGTGAACAGCCGTATATTATCGCCGCAAATCACTCAAGTCACCTCGATACCCTCGCAATCATGACTGTTCTGAAGAGCGAATCCAAACGTTTGAGGGTTCTCGCTGCAAAAGACTACTGGTTTGGCACCCGCTTCAAGTCATGGTTCTCCGGCGAACTGCTTAAATTCGTGCCGTTTGATCGGCATGCCAATTTCTTGCAGGGACTCCGAATTTCGCAGGAGATCCTGAAACAGAACGAGTGTCTGCTGATCTATCCTGAAGGGACTCGCTCTGTCACCGGGGAACTTCAACCGTTCAAACCCGGACTCGGCTTGTTGGCTTATGAAAGTGGATCTCCGATCATTCCTACTTATATTGATGGCACTTACCGGGCGCTACCGAAGGGCAAGAGTTTTCCGAGTAAGAGCCGCGTTCGGGTGACTTTCGGTAAGCCGATTATGCCGCCCGACGGACACGACGCGAGTGCTGTGGACACCACTGCGGGGCTGGAACAGGAAACTTATAGAAAGCTTGCCGACGCTGTTAGGGCTGAGATTGAAGCATTACGAGCAGATAGTGTAGACCGTGAGGCGTAAGATGTCAGCGGAAGAAAAGAAAACGGCTGCCTTTTTTGATGTTGATGGCACCATCGTAAGCACAACCATCGTCCACTATTACGTCCAATTCCGTTCCTGCTTGCTTCCTGCCTTTGTGCGTCCCTTCTGGATTGCGTGGTTTGCGCTAAAAGTTGTCTATTACTTTTTTCTAGACAAAGTGAGTCGCACAAGATTCAACCGGGTTTTCTATCGCAACTATCGCGGATTGAATGCAGAAAAGGTCAAACAGCTTGCTGATGAGCAGTTCGAGACCTATGTGCGCTCCAAACTCTTTCCCGCCGCTGTAGATCGTATTCGTGATCACCAAAATCGAGGGGATCTGATTGTACTTGTGACCGGCTCCCTCGATTTTATCATTCAACCTCTTGCCGATTACCTGCAAGCGGATGCTGCTTTGACCGTGAAACTTGAGGAAACGCACGGAAAATTTACGGGCGAATTGACAACGCCGCCGTTGGGTGAGGCGGAAAAGGTTCGTGTGATCCAGACTTTCGTCGAGCAGCATAACGTTGATCTCGGTGCAAGCTATGGCTATGGCGATAGCCGCGCAGATCTTCCCATGCTGCAATGCGTCGGCAATCCCATTGTTGTCAATCCGAGCAAGGGGTTACGAGAGGTTGCGATAGAATCGGGGTGGGAGATTAGTGAGTGGACGGTCGGAGGCAAGTAGACGCGAAAATGATAGCGGGAAAACGGGAGAACGCGAAAGCGATACAACGGACAAAGACAGCAAATGTGTAGATCCCGATCGAATCGGGATATGAAAGTGAGAAAGTACGCAAGGACAAAAGCGCGTAATCGTTTTTCACTCTCTTTTCTCTTGGAGGAAACTATGAAAATCAATCGTTATCTCGAATCGCATCACGAACCAAATGACACTATGTTTGTTGAGATCGATAGCCGATACCGCTTTACCGCGCGCGGCGCTGATTGGGAAAAATTCCGAACCCACCTGATCACGGTTATCAAGGATACCATCTCCGATGAGGTTGCTGACGAGTTTGAGAAAAACACGGAGGATTGGGCATCCGCTAACGCCTAAGATCTGGGAGGGGCACCAGTGGACCAAACTTTCATTTTCGACAGAGCGAAAATCCGGGCGGAATTGGATCAGTTTATTGATTATGCACAGACGCTGACGGCACCGAAGGAGCTTTCGACGGCGATCCAAACGTGGGATACCATTGCGTCTGTCGCCGTTGCGACACCGCTTCTCGCGCAGGCGAATTTGTCGCTCGGTCAAATCTATCGGGAGTGGGATGAACTGTTTACCGCCCAAAGATTCCTTGCGAAAGCACACGAAGTAGAGCCTGCCGATCCAGCAATCCGATCGGAATTAGAGTCGCTCAATCATTATATTGCCGACAATCAAACAGCCGTTTTTGATGAGAGGGCGCGAAAAAACAGCGATTCAATCGTCTCACTGTTCCGAATTGCAACGGGGCTCAAGCTGCTTCAGATGGATAAGCCGGTGCAGGCATATCCCTTGATGAAGAGCCGCACCAAAATTTACCCGAACGCAGCGGTAGCAAAGCACCTCCTCACAGGCATTATTATTACAGAGGATGAGAAGAATTCAGCAATCGAATTTCTGGAAGCGGGGGCGTGGCTGACGGAGACGCAACACGAAGTGTATGCCATCACTGATCGTGGGTTGTACGCATTTTATACGGAGTTGGCAAAGCTGCATGTTGCCAATGAAGCGTATGACGAAGCGGCTGACTGTTATGAGCAAGCGTATTGGCTCGATGATTCGTCAACTGATTTGTTGTATCACAAGTTGATTTGTGACGCAAAGTCTGAGACGTGGCAGGTTGGGCTTGCGCTTCTCGATTGGCTTCCCGATGAACTACCGAGTGAGATTGAGCCGGTGGAATACAGTGCAGCCGCTGCAACAATCTGTGGACTTGCCTATCAAGCGACACAGGATCCAGCGGTTGGGAGACGCGCCGTTGCAATATGCGAAGCTGCCTTAGAAACTGACGGAAAGAGTAAAGAAATATCGAACCTGCTCAAATCCCTACGCTCCGAAAAATCTCTCCAACCCCACCTACCGGAAGCCAAGCCTAAAAGAAGATGGTGGCACCGGTAAATGCTACGACACCACTCAACTGCGGAGTGTCGCTCCAAGCTCCTGTTCTAACCGTTCTAAAATCCCGCCGTGAACTCGATCGACAATTTCATCCGTGAGCGTCTCCGTTGTCGAGCGATATTCAATTGCAAATGCTAAACTTTTCTTCCCTTCGGGGACCTGCTCGCCTGTGTAGACATCGAACAGATGCAGCGAAGAAACTAACTCACCTTCAGTAGATTCGATAATGTCTATCGGACGGCTGGCAGGTATATCTGCGTCTAACACAATGGCAAGGTCCCGATTAACACTGGGATAGATTGGAATAGGCTCGAATTGCTTCATCAATTCTACCACGTCAACCAATTTCTCAAAATCGAGTTCAAACAGATAAGCCTTGCTGGGTAGGTCGTAATTTTCCAACACCTCTGGATGGGCTTCACCGAAGACGCACAACGTTTTATCTTTAACGCGGATTTCTGCTCGACGGCCCGGATGGAAGGTTGGATGCTCGGTATGAGTGATAGTATAATCGGAGACACCGCATCGGTTCAGCATGCCTTCGACAATTCCTTTGATGTCGAAGAAGTCTGCTGGACGGAATGGATCGCCATATACACCCGCGCCGAGATTACCCGTTATCATACCCGCAACGTACTCGGGTTCATTTGGGTATTCATCCGTTCCATTTGGAATAAAGACTTTGCTGCGCTCAAAGAATTGCACATCGTTAATTTGATGATTCCGGTTACGCTGTGCATTAGCGAGCAAGCTGGGCAGCAAGGTCGTTCGCATGATCGACTGGTCTACGCTCAGTGGATTCGCTATCTGAACTGCCTGCCGAAGCGGATCTTTGGATGAGAGACGGAGGCGATCGAAAACGTCCGGATGATAAAATGCGTAATTCATCGCCTCCATCATGCCACACTGTAGAAGATACGTTTTCACACGCTCGCGCAGATCCGCTTTAGGTTCAACCTTCGGAATAGGAATGTCGCCTCTCGGCAGCGTGGTTGGGATGTTGTCGAACCCGTAGACACGTGCAATTTCCTCGACCAGATCTATCTCCTGTCCTACATCGGGGCGAAAGGTGGGTACGCTCACTTCAAACGTATCGGATACGGCAAAACCGAGACGAGTCAGGATTCCACGTATATCATCGTCGGCAATTTCCGTTCCCAAGACAAAGTTGACGCGCTCTGGACGGAGTTTAATGTTGGGAATTTCTCGCTCACCCGGATAGACATCAATAATCCCCGAACAGATCTCTCCACCGGCGATGTCCACGATGAGTTGTGCCGCACGGTTGATTGCGGGGATAACACCTTCGGGGTCTGCGCCACGTTCAAATCGGTGGGAGGCTTCGGTATGCATTCCCAACGCCTTTGACGTTTTCCGAATGCTCGGCGGGTGGAAATACGCACTCTCAAGCAGCACATCAACCGTCTGATCGGTAATCTCTGAATCAAAACCGCCCATCACCCCCGCCAACGCGACCGGGTTCTCCGCATCAGCAATGACAAGCATGTCTGGCGTCAATTCACGTTCTTCTGCATCGATTGTCTTCAGCGTTTCACCCGGTTTAGCGCGGCGGACAACGATCCGGTTCTCAGCGAGTCGATGATAATCGAAGGCGTGCAAAGGATGTCCGTATTCCATCAGGACGTAATTGGTAATATCAACGATGTTGTTAATTGTCCCGACACCAATAGCTTCGAGCCGACGCTGCAGCCACGTGGGCGAAGGCCCAATTTTGACGCCTCGAATAACTCGCGCTGCGTAACGCGGACAGAGTTCCGGATCTTCAATCGTTACACGGGTGAGATTGTGGGTATCTACCGTTTCCTCTTGGACATCTATCTCAGGCAGCTTGAGTGGATTTCCCGTAATCACACTAATTTCCCTACCGACCCCAATCATGCTGAGACAATCCGGGCGATTGGGCGTGATCTCAAGTTCCAACATAACATCGTCCAAACCGAGAGCTTCGACAATCGGCGCACCAATTTGCGTGTACTCGGGGAGTTCCATCAAGCCTGATGCCTCGTCTGAAATCGCCAGCTCCTGTTCTGAGCAGAGCATCCCACCCGATTCCTCACCCCGAATTTTTGCCCGCTTAATCGTCAACCCATTGGGCAATTGTGCACCAACAAGGGCGACAGGAGCAACCAACCCTTCACGCGCATTCGGGGCACCGCAGACGATTTGTGCGTCTGTACCCGACCCGACATCAACGTTGCAAAGCACGAGTTTATCTGCCTTCGGGTGCTTCTGTACGCTATTGATTCTGCCAACGACCACCCGATCCAGCCCTTCTCCAAGCTGTTTGATGGATTCAATTTCCATACCGAGCATCAGCAAACGCTCCGCTAACGCTTCGGGGGATAGCTCGAAATCGACATATTCCTTTAACCACTTGATGCTTACGTTCATGATTCATTTCCCTCCACTGATCTTAAAACTGCTGGGCGAACCGCATGTCATTATCAAACATCAACCGTAGATCCGGGATGCCGTATTTCAGAGTCGCAATCCGATCGACACCCATGCCGAACGCAAAGCCGGTAAACTGTTCTGGATCATAATTGACATAACGGAAGACGTTTGGATGTACCGAACCCGCCCCCAAAATTTCGAGCCAACCGGTGCCTGAGCAGAGACGACAGCCTTCCCCGTGACAAGTTGTGCAGGAGATATCTACCTCTGCACTCGGCTCTGTGAATGGGAAGAAATGCGGGCGGAATCGAGTTCGCGTTCCTTCGCCGAACATCTGTTGCACGAAGGCGTAGAGGACACCCTT
Source organism: Candidatus Poribacteria bacterium (assembly GCA_965204355.1). Lineage (GTDB taxonomy): Bacteria > Poribacteria > WGA-4E > WGA-4E > PCPOR2b > PCPOR2b. The sequence goes on along the minus strand of OZ241983.1, from coordinate 6,014,854 downwards.
CAGCTCGCTGAAAGTGACTCGCTCGGCAACTAAGAGACCTTCGACTTGGTGAAACATCGGTGTGTGGGAGGCGTCGGAATCGCAGCGATACACCCGTCCCGGGACAATAATCCGTATGGGAGGCTTCTGTTTTTCCATATAGCGGATTTGGACCGGTGAGGTATGTGTCCGCAGCAGCAAGCTGTCAGTGATATAAAACGTATCGTGTGCGTCTCTAGCAGGGTGTTCTGCGGGTGTGTTTAGCGCATCGAAGTTGTAATATTCGTGTTCAACCTCAGGACCTTCAGCAATCTGGAATCCCATGCCCCGGAAGATCTCTTGAATGCGATCAAAGGTTTGTGTCACCGGATGCTTCTTCCCCAGCTGCGGTAGTCTGCCCGGAAGCGTAATATCTACAGCCTCCGCTGCAAGCTGTCCCTCTCGTGCTTGTTGGTTCAGAGTTCCCTCAACTTCGTCGAAGGCATCCGTGAGGTTGGTTCGCACTTCATTTGCGAGTTTACCAATAACCGGTCGCTCCGCTTTAGAGAGTTTCCCCATTCCTCGCATCACTGTGGAGAGTAAGCCTTTGCGTCCGAAATACTTAATCCGTAGGGATTCTAACTCACTTAAGTCTTCCACAGTATTGAGTTCTGTTAATGCGTCAGTTTCAATTTGCTGCAACTCTTCCTTCATGTGTATCTCCTGTAAAATAGCAAAAAAAAACACCTACCACCTCGTCCAAGGGACGAAAGTGACAGGTGTCAAAACCTTCCGCGGTACCACCCTTATTAGCAGATATAGCATCTGCCCACTTCATTGACTGTTTCAGTCACGGCGCAGCTTCCCCGATAAGATCGGGATTCAAAGCAACCGGCACAAGCCTAATTGCCAAAATCGGCGTTCAGCTCGGCGGCTCCAGGATGAAATTCGGCGATTCGTTCTAAAGATGCGCTTTCAGCCGATGACGCATCCTCTCTGCTTAGAAGATTCGAACCGCTTACTTTGTCCCTTCATAGCCTTTACACGAATCCAATTTTTTTAGCCTTTCGCAAGTTCCGCAATACGAGCAAATCCAGCCTCATCGTGAACAGCGAGATCAGCAAGGACCTTGCGATTAAGGTCAATTCCTGCCTTTTTTAATCCGTTCATAAAGCGGCTATAGGATAACCCGTGCATCCGTGCGGCGGCATTGATACGGGCAATCCACAATTGCCTGAACTCCCGTTTTCGTGCCCGACGGTGGGCATAGGCATAATTCCAGCCTTTTTCGACAGCTTCCGTTGCAGACCGCTTCAGATTATTGCGGCCTCCGCGATAGCCCTTTGAGTGCTTCATGATTCTTTTACGGCGTTGGCGACGGACACTGCCTGTTTTTACCTTTGGCATTATAATCTCCTTAAAAACGATGTTGATAACCACCTAGTTGGGGAGCAAGCGGCGTAACCTTTTCTTGTTCGTCTCATCCACAAGGGCGCTTCTCCTGAGATTCCGCTTCTGTTTCGGTGTCTTTGATATGAACAGGTGGTTAGAGTAAGCCTTGCGTCTGCGAATTTTTCCATTTCCTGTGAGTTTGAAACGCTTGGCTGAACCTTTATGTGTCTTAAGTTTTGGCATCTGACTGCTGCTCCTCTACTTATCTGACTTTGGTGTCAAGACCATGAACATGTTACGACTCTCCATCCGTGGCGGCAATTCTATCTCGCCGACATCTTCGACATCTGCTGCAAACCGTTGCAGCATTTCCTTCCCGAGATCTGTGTGCAACATTTCGCGCCCACTGAATCTGACCGATGCTTTGACTTTCCAGCCATTCGACAGAAACTCGCGGGCATGACGCAGCCTGAACTGAAAGTCGTGATCTCCGGTTCTTACGGATTTGAACTTTATCTCTTTCAGCACAACTTTGGCTTGTTTCTTTTTTGCTTCTTTCGCCCGTTTGCTCTTCTCATACTGGAACTTACCGTAGTCCATAATTTTGCAAACTGGCGGATTGGCATTTGGGGAGACTTCTACCAAATCAAGCCCCTCTGCTTGCGCCCGGTCCAATGCCTCATAGACAGGTATGGGCCCAAGTTTTTCGTTGTCGGCAGTGATCAACAAGACCTGCCTTGCCCGAATCTGTCGATTCACCCTATTTTGTTGCTGTTGCGTTTTCTGTTGGTAACGGCGACCTCTGTTTTGAATCGTTGACACCCCTTCTCAATCTGTTATGTATATTGTGGAATTATGGTGAACTTTAGAATTACTTGGACACTCTGTACCGGAGATGGGAAAATCCGGGCTATCACCCCGGTAGGTGCGGTTTCTAACCGCACCACATTGGCGCAGTTAGAAACAGCACCTACCAAACATGGGGAGCGAAAGTGTCTACATATTTTGATAATTCACTATAATCCCTACGATATACAGTGGATTCCATTTTTCAACCGTAACCCCGATAAAATGACTTAAAAGGCAAAGTTTGGTTATGAAATTTGCTACATTCCAAACCTATTTTAGCATATCTGAGTCTGTGAATGCAAGTCAAAATCTGTTGGCATAGGGTCTTTTAATGCTTCTGTAGGAGGGATTTCCCAATCCCGACGCTTCGCTCTATGAGCGACTTTCCAACTCCGACTTTTCAAGCAAAATGGGTAAAAAGCCTAAAACTGAATAGCCCTACCGTTGGCATGGATATGTTTATCGCTTGAATCTTGGTCTAAAAATAATTAACTGTCCAGAGTGTGCGCAAGATGATTAAGCCGATACCCATTCCGCCGAAGACAAGGATCAGTAGAATACTCACAACCATTGCCAGTCGGATGATTCGTTCCCCTAATGCAGGTTGCTCAACTGACCACGCGCGTGCCAACCAAAAGGTCAAGACAACGCTGATAAGGATCAGGGTTGATGCCCCCAAGACACCGAGCAGAAGCCCCGTGAAGTCAACCATCATCATGCTTTCAATCAAAGAACCGCTCTGCGACCAACGTTTGATAACACCGATGAGGATCCCGATGAGGCTTAGAATAAAAATAACAAAAGCGATTAACGTTTTTCTGAATGCTGTTTTCATGTTACTCAGAGCGGTATGACCTTGCCGGGATTCATAATATTTTGTGGGTCTAGGGACTTTTTGATGGCGTACATTATGTCGACGCCTTGTCCATGCTCCTGCCTAAGTGCCTCGATTTTACCCAATCCGATGCCGTGTTCACCGGTGCATGTGCCGTCCATTTGTAGTGCGTATTCAACGAAGAGTTGGCTCAACCGTTGTGCTTCTTCCAACTCTTCGGGACGGTTGGGATCGAGGGGGAATACCACATGGAAATTGCCATCTCCTACATGCCCAAGCAGGGGCGCGATTAAGCCGGATGCTTCGATTTCTTGCTTGGTTTTCAGGATGCAATCCGCCAAACGTGAGATAGGCACGCAAACATCCGTGACATACCCGACCGATCCGGGGCGAAGTGCCAATGAAGCATAATAGCTGTCATACCGCGCCTGCCAGAGCCTATTGCGCTCTTCCTCCTCGGTTGCCCATTGAAAATCTTCGCCTCCATATTCCTGCACGATTGAGCCCACAGTTTGTGCTTGCTCGGTCACCGCCGATGCTGAACCGTGAAATTCAAAAAGAAGTGTTGGAGCGACCTTGTAATTTAGGTCTGAGTAGGCGTTGACCGCGCCCATCTGGATCTCATCTAGCAGCTCGAGTCGGGCCACGGGTATACCGGATCCAATGACTTGGATAGCTGTGTGTGCTGCTGCCGCAATGTCTGAAAACGCACATACTGCTGCCGAAACAGCCTCCGGTGTCTTTGCCAGTTTCAGTGTTACGTCTGTAATGATACCCAGCGTTCCTTCTGACCCCACAAATAATCGCGTTAAATCGTAGCCTGCGGAGGATTTGCGGGCGCGACCTCCGGTGCGGATGATGTTTCCATCAGCGGTTACTACTGTCAGTCCTAAGACATTCTCTCGCATGGTGCCGTAACGCACCGCAGCGTTACCCGACGCGCGTGTCGCCGCCATACCGCCCACGGATGCGTCTGCTCCCGGATCGACAGGGAAGTAAAGCCCCGTCCCGGTTTCGGAAAGATGGCTGTTGAGCTGCATCCGTGTGACCCCTGCCTGCACTGTTGCATCCATGTCGTTCCGACTGACCTGAAGAATTTGATCCATCTGAGTCAAATCGATGCAGATACCCCCGCGGATCGCGACAACCGCTCCTTCAACTCCCGTTCCCGTGCCAAAGGGAACGACCGGAATCGAATATCGAGCACAGATTTGCACTATTTGAGAGACTTCAGCGTTACTATGGGGGTATGCGACAGCATGAGGCAGGTGGGGTAGGTGATGAGAGACATCTTTTGCATGTTCCTCCCGAACCGCCTTCGCTGTGGTCAGGCGATCCGCCAGTAAGTTATGCAATTCCCTGAACGCTTCTGCACTCACAACGGTATCCTGCTGGTATTGTGCGGTTGCATGGCTACTCATCTTGTTCGTTCCTCAGACATCGTGGTATATTCCCTCTCGATTTCCCTTAAGAATTAGAGATTGGAGGTGTCAAACGGTTAGGAAGGGGCTCGGTGCAGGAAAACAGGTATCTACGTTGGACGAGTGCGCGATACACCGAAGAGCTCCTCTAGCTTCTCCTGCACTTCATTGAGCAGATTTGGACTGGGCGGAGGATTCGGCGGTCCGAGCAGATTGTTGGGATACAGTCCTTGGAGTTGTACTGTTGATTTCATTACCCCCAGCCAGTTTTTGTCAATTGCCCATTGGAGCCAAGGTTCTTCATAACGATAAACCATCTCCCACGCCTGAGTGTAGTTTCCTTCAACTATCAACTGATAAAACTGCAAGGCGATGTCGGGGCGGAAAGGCGCGATGGGGCACAAGTAGGCAGGCGACCCGATCTGGTGTCCGAACACGAAGTTACGCATCTGTCCGCCGCTGACCACGCCAAAACCCTCATTTTTCGTGGCGCGAACCAGATCATAGTAGTCATAAAAAGGATGTGCGTCATTCTTCATGCCAACGATATTGCGACGCTGTGCCAATTCGGCTACCACCTCGACGGGGAATGGTGGTGGTGCAACTCCCCAGAGCAACAGCGGTATATCCGACGCATCTTCAATCAGGTCGAAATATCCGACTAATGCCTCTCGTGTCTTGGGCAGCCAAGGGTTAATTTGTACCTTAACAGCATCAACACCAACGGCATCAGCGTGTTTCAGAAAATCACGGGTTTTCGATGGTTTCCAATAACTGGTGGACGCAATGCAGAGTGAGCGTCCAGCGTTGGCAGATGCAACAACCTCCGTTAAGTCCCAGAGTTCTTCATCGCTGATGCTCGCAAATTCGCTGCTCCCGTAAGTGAGTAAAAGCACAGGGGTCTGCTCTTCACACAGCCAGTTGATGTATGCGCCAACAGCATCGTAGTTGATTGTGCCGTCTGTGTTGAAACAGACGTTTATGGGCACTACCGGGCCCTTCATACGTTCTAACACGTGTGCAGCTCTGTCCATAATTAAGCCTCCGACGGCAATACGCGAACAAGGTGTTCCTACCAGCCCGCCTGTTTGAGAAACTCCAACGCCATCAGTGTATGTCCTTCCGGGTTTGGGTGAACGCCATCCTCCGTCGTCCACAACGCTCCTGGTCGTGCAGCCACTGCGCGGTCAAACGTTTCGTTTGTTTGTATCAATCGAGCGTTAAATTCGCCCGCTAGCCGATGGATAATCTCATTATAGGCATCAACGTCTAACGGGCGCGGTTGGGGCACATCTTCTTCAATGTAAAAAGTCTCGAACATGAAAAGCCCCGCGCCCAATTCATCTCTCGCACGGGCTAAGATCCGTCGATAACACGCCTCCCATTCTGGAAGATATGTTTCGTTTGGAAGGCCTGCCCCAAGTTGGCGTGACGCATTATTGATACCGATTTTTACCGACAGCCAGTCAGGTTTTTCGGCAATAACATCGGTGTCCCACCGTGCTTCGAGCCCTTCGACGACATCGCCGCCGATACCTTTGTTGACATACTCGATTCGGCGCTCTGGATACTTTGCGGTGATCAGTTCGGTTACCTTTTTCACATAGCCGTTCCCAAATGGCGCGTGATCACCACGCCGTCCGCAGTCGGTGATACTATCACCAATAAAAAGTACCTTTTCATCTGACTGAAACAGTAGATTGCTCATAGATCTCCTCTCACTTCAGTTTCACCCGTCTATAGCCGATGTGGTTTAGCGTGGGAGTTGCTGCAGCAGCGAATAGGCGTATTTGCGACTAACGTCATACAATTGTAGGGGATGGCGCCCGGTCTGTCAATATCAAACTCCAGCTTCAAGTTTTTGAAAAATCTTAAAATTTGTCACATTTCTGTGGTTTTGTCCGTTTAGTTTAGTACTATAACCTAAGTTGCTAGTTAGCCATAGTCAAGCTAGTCGCGATTCGGAGATCGCTCCTACCGTATGTTTTTTGTAGGAGGGAATTCCAATTCCCGACGATTGCACAAGTTTCCGGTGCTTGGATTATCAACTAGCAACTTGCGTTACTATAGTTGTCGGGAAGAATTCTGAGCCGCATCTTCGCACGGCATTAAGGTTGACAGGGATGCGATGCCGTGATATAATCTCCATATCAAACCAGATTTTTGGGAGAGTGGCATGCCTCGCAAGAAAACAATTGCTTTGACAGCGAGTCAGATTGTTTTAGGTGGCGCTATCGGTTTAGCGAGTGGCTGGATTTGCTGCTTGCTTGTTGAACTGCTGTTCTGGAACGGCTTAATCGGCGACCGTGTGCAGCACGGCTTCTGGGTGGGTTTACTTCTACTAATCTCCTTTGGGATGGCGTACGGGAGTGCCCTCGCTGGTGTTGCCGAAGGTGTTATATTTGCCGGACACCGCTTTAGCGCGAATGTAGACCGTAAGCGCGCATATCAAGGGGCCTTCCTTGGTGCTCCCGCGATAGTCGCGTTGATGTCGCTACTGAATATCCACTGGGAAGCATTGGTTGCCTCGAATGTGCTTTTCTACATACTCCTAAATATAGCACAACTACTTGCCCTTATCATATCTCTACCCCTTCGTATTTTGCTAGCAATAAAATGCCCTCCCGAGCTTTTGTACGTCGTTGCGGCACCGATTGGCGCAATCCTTGGCTACCGGCTTGATATGGAGCGGAAGCGGACAACGGCGGTTGAAGTCTAGCCCGAATCCAGACTGTCAAGATTTTCAGACGCCATACAATCGTGTGCCGATATGTGGCGAAATATCCGATGAATTGGAGACTCATCCAAATATGGAACATTTCAATGCGTTTGATGATAAGCCGAGGTGTGAGTGTGGGGTGTTCGGCATTTTGGGACACCCCAGGGCTGTTGAATTGACTTACTTGGCTTTACGTGCCCTGCAGCACCGTGGTCAAGAGAGCGCAGGGATTGCCGCTGCAGACAACGACGCGTTCACATATCATCACGGTATGGGACTTGTTGCAACGATCTTTGATTCGGATACCTTGGGAAAGCTGGAAGGTGACATTGCGCTGGGACATAACCGGTATTCGACAACCGGGCACAGCTCCCTTCAGAATGCACAGCCGCTGGTTCGGGAATATAAGCGTGGTCCGCTTGCGATTGCACATAATGGAAACCTTGTAAATGCCCAACGTATCCGAAATGACCTTGAGGATGCTGGTTCAATTTTCAGCACCACTTCCGATACAGAGGTTATCGCTCACCTCATCGCTCGTTCCCGCCAGACGCTGCTGGAAGACCGTATCTTGGATGCCCTCAAAGAGATTCGCGGCGCGTACTCACTGGCCTTCATGGGAAGATCCATCCTGATTGGGGTACGAGATATTTACGGTTTCCGGCCACTTTGGTTAGGTCGCATTGGTGATTCCTACGTTCTTACTTCTGAAACGTGCGCTTTCGATGTAATTGAGGCAGAGCCAATCCGCGAGGTTAACCCCGGCGAAATGGTCATTATTACTGACACAGATAAAGAACCGAAATCATTTATGTTTGGGCAGCAGCAACCTTACCTATCGCAATGTATCTTTGAATATATTTACCTCTCGCGTCCAGACAGTGTTGTGTTTGGTGAATTGGTTAATCGTCCAAGACGTGAACTTGGCAGGCAACTGGCGCGTGAGTGCCCGGCAGCGGCAGATATCGTTATCCCTGTACCGGATTCGGCAACACTTTCTGCATTGGGATATTCAGAGGAATCGGGGATTCCATTTGATGTGGGGCTCTATCGAAATTCTTACGTAGGCCGTGCCTTCATGAACCCCTCCCAAGAGGTTCGTGAACTGATGGTCAAGGTGAAATTAAACCCGATTCGTGATGTGCTTGAAGGCAAGCGCGTTGTGGTCGTTGATGATTCAATTATGCGGGGAACTGAGAGCCGAAAGTTTGTAAAGATGCTTCGTCAGGGCGGCGCTACAGAGGTTCATGTCCGCATCGCTTCTCCGCCCAATAAATTTCCCTGTTTCTACGGTATTGATACTCCCACCCGCAAAGAACTAATCGCCAGCTCACACACCATCGAGGAAACCTGTAAATACATCCGTGCAGATAGTTTAGGATATCTCAGCATTGAAGGTATGCTCAAATGTATGAAATCACCCGAAGATTTTTGCACGGCTTGTTTTGACGGCAGCTATCCCATAGAATTTAGTGGGCAATCGACGTCACAACTCCCCATTACTTTTATGAGCGAGGCGGATTAGTGATTGAGGGAGCCATTCCCAAGGAGTCCTCCAATGCAAAACAGATTAAGAAGAGAACGGACGGGATCCTCCCACCCTTTTCAAAGCGTCCGGCGAGGCTTATCCACATCGCAGGGACGATTCACCTTTTACGCTATCGTCTTATGCGCGATTCTTGGCATAGTGGTGTATCAACCAGCAATCTTGCTGGTTCAAAAACTGAGTCCAACAGTTCCCCCACATGTTGCTGCAGAGAATGCCATGTTAATCACTGTTGGATTATGTATTGTGGTGTTGGTTGGTTCCCTATTAAAGATGGATAAGATAATGACTCTCATCGGTAATCGCCGCTTAGAATCGTTTAATCAACGCATGGAAAAGCGAAGGGAATCTGACGACTCCGATGGCTGAGCAAAGGGTAACCTATGCTAGCGCAGGTGTATCCATCGACGCACAAGACGATGCACTGAAGCGCATAAAACCCCACCTCCAATCAACCCATCGTCCGGAAGTCTTGAGCGAAGTAGGCAACTTCGGGGGACTGTTTGCACTCGGTGAATATGAAAAACCGATCTTGGTGTCTAGCACTGACAGTGTTGGGACAAAACTCAAGGTTGCCTTTATGACAGGACGGCACGATACAGTTGGGTTTGATATTGTGGCGCACTGCGGTAATGATATCTTGGTTCAAGGGGCGGAACCGCTCTTTTTTCTCGACTATATTGGGATAAGTAAGGTGCAACCCGAAGTCATTGAGCAGATTGTGAGGGGTGTGGCGGCGGGCTGTCGGGAGATCGGCTGTGCGCTAATTGGTGGGGAAATCGCGGAACTATCAGAACTCTACACAATGGGCGAGTATGATCTCGCTGGTACAGTTGTCGGTGTGGTTGAGGAGTCGCAACTCATCACGGGAAGTCGAATTGCGCCGGGGGATGGCTTGGTTGGCTTGGGTTCACTCGGTCTGCACACAAACGGCTTTTCACTTGCCCGGCGAATCGTATTTGAGGTTTGTGGCTATGAAGTAGATCGGTATATCCCTGAGCTCGATACAACGATTGGCTCAGCGCTGCTTGCGCATCATAAAAGCTATGTCAAGAGTGTCCTTGCTCTACGGGAGTGTTGCGATATTAAAGGCATTGCCCATATTACAGGTGGAGGATTGTCAGATAACATCATCCGCATCCTTCCGCCGAATTGCTGTGCAGAAGTTCGGAAGGGTACTTGGGAAATACCGCAGATCTTTCCGTTCCTTCAGGACAAAGGTAGGGTGGATGAAGCCGAGATGTACCATGTTTTTAACATGGGTGTTGGTATGGGACTTGTACTGCCGCCGAGTCAGGTTGATACGGCGATTGCTTCGCTCCAAGAGTTAGGTGAATCTCCTGCTCTGATTGGTGAAATTACCTATGGAGAGAGGTCCGTCCGAATCATCTGAAAATTCCTCGATTAAAGACTGAAGCAATGTTCCCCCCGCCGCTGTTCTTTCTACAAAATCTTTCGTTGACCGATCCCCAAGTCACCCCAAATACGGTGGCTTCCCTACAACTCCAACTTCCGACCCTTCAACATAAAAACCGTGCACATTTTACGGACCTTCGTGTAGATGAAATCTGTATTAACGGAACTGTGCAGCAATACGAGTTGCATCTTGTGTGGACCGATCAAATTGCTGAATCGCCCTCAACAGTGCATTTGCCACTTTGTCTTGGTAGGTGGGAGAGTTGAGTTTTTTATACTCTGATTTATTAGATAGATATCCTAATTCGACCAAAAGGGCTGGCATCTGGGTATCGACAAGGACCCGAAAGGGGGCTCGTCTAACCATTTTGTCTGGCGCACTCCTATTCCGATCTCGCGCTCTGAGGTGTGATACGAGCACAGATTGTACAATACGGGCGGCTTCCCAACTATATTTTTCGATGCCTCTCTTCTGTAGATTGATGAAGATAAAATCGACAGGACTAACGGTCTCTTCCCGGTTTTCCCATTTGGCTAATTGTGCCGCGAATCTATCGGTCGCTTGTAAGTTAAAGATATAGCTCTCTAATCCGTGAACACGGGAATCGGAATGTGAATTGCAATGGATGCTGATAAACAACGTTTCCTTAGCTGAGTATTTATTGGCAATATTGGCGCGGTCTGTTAATGAAATCCAACGGTCATCTGATCGGGTGAGATGAACCTCATATGTCGTTTTTTCCCGAATCAGTGCTGCTAATTTGTGCGTAATTACCAAGTTGATATCCTTTTCATTTTCGCGCCCCGGACCGACATTGCCGGGGTCTATACCGCCATGTCCAGCATCGAGAACAACGGTGCTTAAACGAAAAGGAGATTTTGTTTTAGTTGTAGGTTCGGCGGATTTAGGCGCATCCGTTGATAACCCCGTTGTAGAGACAGATAAAGATAGTATTGCTACAAGGAGGAACGATTTTTGTGTCACGGTCATTTTTCTTCTCCAAGCTAAATCTTGGGCAAGTCGCTATACTGCGCCTAACGTAAGATTTTTTGAATCGGTTTCAGAAGAACATGTGTAAATAAAAAAATACTTAAAGTTATCAACACAAATATCCCATTGATGGGTGAGGGACATCAGAAAATGCAAATTATGTGAGGAGTTACGCACTTCATATTGTAGTTGCCCGATTCATCGGGCGTCGAAGGGTATGTTTAGACTCTACACCCATCGTAGGCGGGGCATCTTGCCCCGCATTGGTGATGAAGCATTGAATCACAACACCTCATCGTTCAACTGCGTAAGTCCTATTATGTAATACTGATATTGGGTTCAGTTCAGACTGAACTATTGCGGTATACGTCGGTAGGTAAAAGAATTTTAGAGATGTGCGGCGACGGAAATTTAGTACTGACCGGAACCGGAAGTGGGTTCTTCGGTGGGAGCATCGTTAGGAGAGGGGGTAGGAATATAAAGAATAAGCCTGCAGCTTCCACAACGGATAGGCTGCTCATACTTACGAGTCTCCAGTAAGGTTTGCGGTGGAATTGTGAGATGACAATTGCCGCATGCGTTTTCAACAACTAGTGAAATTAGTCCTTTGCGATAACGTTTGAACCGGGCTTGATACTGGTCTATTAACCCCGAATCAATCTGGTCGGAAAATCCCCGTTGTTTTCCTTGGCATTTTACAATTGCTGCTTTGAGATCTTTTGCTTCCTGCTCGTATGCGGCTTTTTGTGCGTTATGTTTTGCCCGCTCGGCCTCAAAGTCCTTTTGCTGTTGAGCAAGCTCTTCGTTGATCTGATCTATTTGCAGCATTGCCGATAAAATCTCATCTTCTATTTCCGCTTCTTTCTCTTGAATAAAGCTAATCTCTTTATCCAATGCTTGGTATTCTTTGTTGCTTTTCACCTCCCGTAACTGTGCTTGATATTTGTTACGCTGCTCGCCTTCCATTTCAAGTTCTGCCGTTTTGGATCGCTGTGTCTTTTCTGTATCAGCCAGTTGGGCCCGTTTCTCCTGTAGTTTTTGTTGATGGAGCTGAAGTTGTTGGTCTGCCTTCTTGATCTTGAGTGGGACTGACTTGAGTTTATTATCCAACGTCAAAATTTCGGCGTCAATCTGCTGAAACTCGTACAACAATCGTAACTGTTCCTGCAACTTGAGATTAGGCATTACTTTCAGGCTCCTGTTCTGCAAGAAAGGCGAGGAAGATCCCCAACTGATATAACAAGATAAGTGGAATTGCCAATAATAACATAGACCATGGATCTGTGGGCGTCAACACCGCGGCTGCGACAAAAATAAACATAACGGCATATCGCTGCCGCTCTCGAAAGCCTTGGGCGTTAATAACACCGATTCGTGACAGAAACGCCATAACAATCGGGAGTTCAAACGCGACACCGAAGGCTAGCAGCATACCGGTTGCAAAACCCGCATACCTATCAATGCTCCATAGGTTCCTGACGCCTGAAGCGTAGAAAAGCCCCGCGGCAAATTGAACGATGACAGGTAGAACGATAAAATAGGCAAAAACTACCCCAACAAGGAAGAAGAAAAGTATGGTCAAAAATAGAGGAAGTGCGAACTTCCTTTCCTGTTGTGTTAGGGCAGGGAAAACAAAGGCCCAGACCTGATAAAGCACAATGGGTGATGCGAGTAACACCCCGAAGGTGACGGCGATCTTGATAAACGCCATGATCGCTTCACTGGGCCCGATTTTATTAAGCTGAACTGCACTTGATGCTTTTGCCCTTAGAGCAATCGACAAGAACGCTATCAATGAACCGTCTGAACTCACAGTCCGATCAATCCAATTTGCCAATTGTTCGTTGAGTGGTATGTCAACGGGGCGCGTGATGATTTCCACAGCCGGACGTTGAAACCACAGACTTATAAATATACCTATCGCGATCGCAATTAGGGAGATGATAATCCGTCGACGGAGTTCTCCAAGATGATCCAAAAAGGACATTGAGGCATCAGAAGCCATGCTGGTAGCTAAACCGTCTTATTCGCAGGTTTGGTTGAATCTTGGTCGTCTTTATCAATTGATTCAGCAATATCGTTTTGAATCTCTTTGCCGGCGTTCCTAAATTCCCGAATTGCCTTTCCAAGTGAACGACCCATATCTGGTAGACGCTTCGGACCGAAAATCACAAGTGCAATGGCAAGAATAATAATCAGCTCTATTGGGCCAATTGGCGGCATGATGATTCCTCCCAAAAATGAAGGTTATGACGCTGAAGGGTTGTGGCGCTTCGCTATTTTAAGCTGCCCCGACCTAAAACATTGATATTATACTTTATGCTTTTTGGAATTGCAATCGTTTTATCAAGAACAATAGGAGTTTCTGCGCTGCTTGATCCGGCCCTCCAGATCCAACGGGAATAAGTGCAGAGCACCTGATTTACCAGATGAACCGATACATCGGTTTTTCTAACACCACACCAATCAGCGCCCACACACCACCGACAAGAAATTCACCCAGTATCAATCCGAGAAAGAAGGGTGCCAGATTACGAAACGTCTTTAAGCCGCCAAAGCGGAGGATGCACCACTTAATCACCCAACTGATGAACACCGAGAACCAGAAGAAGTTGACTGCCCATGTGCCAGAGATGCCGTATCCAACCGGATAGAGAGGCCACCAAACAAAGCGGGTGCGCACAGCGGTGAGCAGGAAGGTGAAGACCGCCCCGAAGCACATCGCCAAGATCGACAAAACATCGACGGGTGCCGGGTTGGTAAGCCAGCTTTGGGTGCGTCGAAAGATGGAACCATACCACACCTCCCACGCACCGGACTTGTAGCCGATGTGCAGTGAGAACCAGAACGAGGTCAATGGACTAAGAACGACTGCGAGTAGTATAGCGTATCCGACACGGCGTGATGACACCCCTGTGCGCTCTGCAAGTTTCAGTGCTTCTAGCTGATGTGGCATGGCATTGCCCCGATAGGCGCGATTGAAGCAATATACAAGCGAGAACAGAGTGAGACTTCTTGCCCCTATCCGTCGCATACCGAACATCTTCGGTAGTAGTACATCTGGTCCCATCGCACGTAAGTCGTGGATGGGCGGTCCTAACTCCGCACGGATACGGGTGATAACGGTTACCGTTGTGAAGTGGATGACGAGCACGAGAAAAGCGACCCAGAGCGGTAGACCTGCTACCGCCCAAAAACCGACCAGCAACATGAAGCCAATAATCAGTCCGAGCACCGCGGTGCGATAGGAAATCGGTTCGTTAGCTTCGCTTCCGTTCTCTGATAGATCCTCTTGTCCGGCTCCTCTGCTTTGGACATTAGAAAACTTGTGAATTGAGGTGCCTCGCCATGCGCTGACGAGCACAGTTCGCAAGTGACGCCGCGCTCCCCATAGCGTGATAATTAACACACCAACGCAGACACCGAATGATTGATCGAAGATGAAGGGAAAACCGGGGATGTGCTGGAGACCGAAGACACTTCCCATAATCATCTCAAATTTCCAGAAGACGTAGAAGAACCAGAATGTGAAGGAGAGATCGAGGGGGATAAAATATCCCATCCCAATAGCAAAGGGGAAGATAACGATTGGTGTCCAACCGATGGCGTTCCACGGTTTCGTGGTAAAAAATGGGCGCAGATCAAAGAACTCACCTCCGAGTCCGGGAATAATGGGGAACAGGAAATGCAGTCCGTTGATGAGATCCATGCCGCCAGCAAGAATGAATCCTGCCCACATCAATCGATCCCGAAAGAAGTCCCTTGTGGTCATCTGCTGCGGGAGCTCTATGATCGGGTAGCTGAGCCGTTCTGCTTCGATCCACTGTTTTCGCAGGATGGCATTGATGCAGAAAGCAGTGAAGAGGAGAACGATGATAAACCCGGACCACGCGAGGACAGGCTGCCACCATAATGCCAGGTTTTCAGGGAGGTAAAGACTGGATTCCCCAACGAAGTAGGGGGTGATACTTTTTTTGTCGGTCAACGCCAGCCAATCGGGGAGGTAGTGGTGGAACAGTGTCGCCCATTCGTTTTCCTCGTTTGACATCCAGCCGACGACCGCGATATTGGTGACAACGACTTGAAACAGATCGTGCCCACCAATTGCAGAGGCAACGGAAAGCATCGCGTAGAGGGTCAACAACTCACCCTGTGTCAATGCCAACTGTGGTGAAAACCGGGCGAGCCAGTAGTTAAGCACCACTACAAACGCGAAGATGAAAATCACATTGAAGAAGAGCGACATGGTGGTTGGAAGCCCCTGCTCCCAACGCAGCATCGCAAATAGCCAGTAATTATTGAGAAAAATGAGCCCTAGACCTAACCAGATTGCGTTCCAACGGATCTGCGGTTGTTGGGACTGGGGTGTCGAATATTGGGCTTGGAGGTTCAATGCGATCTCTTTCGGGCTGATAGCATTTCTCATGAAGGGCTTCCATCGAAGCCAGAAACCTCTTGAGAATACGTTCCTTGTGGATTATAATATTCGATGTAATAAGGCAAAGACTATTTCGAGCCCTCTGAATTATATTATAGTTGTTTCCTTGCCCTTGTCAACTTTTTGTAGGAAGTTCATCCGGTTGGAAAATGTGGCAGATGTTTGCCTGTATATTAGATTGATATAGATTTTTGCCTACACGGTCTATTGGATCCCAGAAATCGAGCATCCCTAAAATTACGGAAATTGATGTTGGATAATTACTTCCTAATTACTCATCACACATCGCGTTTTACGCAGGAGGTATCGTCATTGAAGCCGAAAATTTTTATTACCCGTCCTATCCCAGAGAAAGCCTTGGCCATGATCGAGGCAGCGTGCGAAGTTGATATATGGCATACCAGTGAGATTCTGCCCCCGACCGCGGAGCGGCTGCCGGGGCTTGATGGACTGGTCACTTATAGTCACGAGCCGGTGACAGCGGAAATGATTGCCAGCGCGCCCAATCTTAAGGTAATTTCCAACGTCGGTGTCGGATATAATCACATTGACGCAGAGGCAGCGAGAGCCCAGGGCGTTGCGGTTGGCAATACACCCGGTGTGTTGAGTGAAACCACCGCCGATACGACTTTCGCGCAACTGCTCGCGGCGGCACGACATCTTGTTCCCGCCGGGGTCTACGTTCAGGAAAAGCGTTGGACATGCTACGATCCAAATATCTTCCATGGATACGATGTGCATCACGCAACGCTCGGCATCATCGGTATGGGCAGAATCGGTTATGAGGTTGCCAAAAGGGCGTTGGGATTTGATATGCGGGTGCTGTATTATAAGCGGACACGCCGCGAGGACTGGGAAGCGGAATTGGGCATTGAGTATGCCAGTTTTGATGGCTTGCTTGAAGAATCTGATTTTATAACGCTACATGTTCCGATGACGGAGGAGACCCATCATCTGATTGGTAAGGCAGAATTTCAGAAGATGAAGCCGACAGCGATCCTTGTAAATATCGCGCGGGGACCGGTAGTGGATTCAGCGGCGCTCTACGAGGCATTAAAAAACGGGGAAATTGCACGGGCTGCTCTCGATGTTACAGACCCGGAACCTATCCCGACGGACGATCCACTGCTAACGCTTGACAACGCCCTTATCTTTCCGCATCTTGGCAGTTCAACGTTACAGACCCGCACGCGGATGGCAACGATGGCGGCTGAGAACCTGCTGGCTGGGTTAAGTGGAAAGCCGCTGCCCTATTCCGTGTTTGGCTAAAAATCAGGGAGATTTACGACTTGTGGTGTATTCGAAATTAGATCGGGGGCGGTTAAAGGTTCTGCCGTTAGCTGAACGAGAACATAAAATGACGGTCGCGGACATCTACCCGTTGGATGCGGAAGCGCCGCTGTATGAAAACGACGATTTGCGGATAGTCGCAGATCGGATAATTCAAGCCCATCGGGCGGGAAAACAGGTGATATGGATGATGGGGGCGCACGTCATGCGACGAGGCAATTCGCGCTATATCATCGATCTGATGGAACGCGGTATCCTCACGCATCTGGCGACAAACGGTGCCGGCGCCATCCACGATTTTGAACTTGCCCTGATCGGTGCGACGTTGGAGGATGTGGAGCAGTATATCTGGGATGGGACGTTTGGTCATTGGGAGGAGACCGGGCGTTACCTCAATGACGCTATCGTTCGCGGCTATCACGATAAAGTCGGCTTCGGTGAAGCGATTGGTCGGCTCATTCAAAATGGAGAGTGCGGTGTCAAGTTTCCATACCGAGCGATTAGTATGTTTGCAGCGGCATATCGTTTGGGTGTTCCGATAACCGTGCATAAAGGGATCGGCTACGACATCATTGACCAGCACCCCGCCGCCGATTATGCTGCGATGGGCTACACAACCGGCGAGGACTTCCTCCGTTTTGCCCACAGTGTCTCGAAATTAGAGGGCGGCGTGTTTCTGAACTTGGGTTCCGCGGTGATGGGACCAGAGGTCTATCTTAAGAGCCTGTCGATGGCGCGAAATATTGCCGCGCAACGCGGCGAGGAGATCCGGCACTTCACCACGGCTAACTTTGATCTTATCGAATTCACCGATTTCCGAGAGGAAGGCAGTCCAACAGACGCGCATTATTACCACCGTCCCAAGAAGACAATCCTTGTTCGCACTGTGAGAGATGGTGGCGAGAGTTACCATATTTCCGGGGATTTTGATCGCACCGTTCCGAAGCTATATTCCCTCATCACGGAGGCTTTAGGCTAGCCCGTTGGATCGTTATGGCTGATAGTGTTTGTGGTTAATAGAAGATTGTATAATCCTACCTTTTTGAAAGTGCCGAGTAGAAATGGCATGACACATCTCAATTCCCACTGCCCAAGGATTCGCCCATCTCACCTTTCACGCCCAAAGCTGTTAAGTTACATACTCGTCTTGCTGATATGCATTGGCTGCGCCGGCAGCAGCAGTAAAGAGTCGCAGACAGTTTCGATTGCTGACTTGAGAGCGCAGCTACAGCCCTTGAAGAGAGTTGGCACCTATGCTGGCTTTGATCTGAAATCCCACGTGCTCTACATGGGAAATGACCTCATGGAACGTTGGCTGCGTTTAGATCAGGGAGCGCACAAGGTTGCGACGATTCGCTACGCTCATAAAGTTTCAGGGCAGAGCTACATAGACCGACCGAGCGAGGAGTTCCGGTTTCGGATCGGTGAGATTGTTTTCTCTGGCGGTAGCGATCTGCTGGCTTACAACGATTATCAGATTGCCCAGAAAATGGGTGGGGTCAAGCGGATTACGATTCAACTCACATATACTTCCGATGAGGAGGCAGAACCGATATTTTATCTGTGGGTTCACTACGAGATTTATCCGGATTCGCCGGTGGTTCGTAAGTGGCTGACGATTCAGAATTTAACAGATTCAGCGTTTTTTGTGGAGGATGTGATCATCGAATCGCTACCGCTATTCGCGGGACGAAGGGACAGTCTTCAAATCTGGCGGTGCGGAATTTCGGGAGTGGTAGAGGGACCACTGACAACGCCTTGGGAAGGGGGCACATCGGAGGCGTTTATTCTGGTGGGTGATGCTGGTGTTGATAGCGGTGTAGTACTAGGGAATGAGAGCGCGGGACTTCTCAAGTACTATGCGGTCTATTCAGATCGAGAGACTGTGTCGATCGGTTTGAGATCGGCGCCAGCTATCAATGGGACTGAAATCCGAGTGCCGCCGGGACAGGCAGTGGACAGCCCCAAAGTCTGGACGATGCTTGTTGAAGATGGCCTCCAAGCTGCGATTGAAAGAATCAATCGGGATGCGATGGCGTATATTCCATCGTATTCTGAGGATGCTGCGTTACAATCCCCTGAGATTCACTGGATAGCCCCTAAATCTGAATGGGAGACGTTAATAGAATCGATGCGCCCCGGAGATTTAATTGTCCTCGATTATGACTGGAACATTGCAGACTTCCAGACAGCAAAACGGATAAGCCAACGGGTGCATGAAGGTGAAGGCAAATTCGGGATCCGTCTTCCAATCGCTGAGATACCCGCATCGGTTTTAGATCGTCCGGAATGGCGATTGGCACCGGCGCCGGTAGTCCAATGGAAGGCAGTACCGAGAAGGAGGGATGCGGAGCAAGAGGAGGAACCGGCAGAAGGGCAAACGCAGCGGTCCACCAGTCACAAAGAAGTTCCGGAGGTCTATTGCGTTTTGAGTGATTACGGTTACTACCTGACGCAGGCGGTAAAAGGGTTGCTCGAAGAAACGAGGGCGGACGTCCTCATCTTTGATCGTCCGATTTTGGGTGCGGGAGATAGCCTCCTAAAAGGATGCAACGCACTGGGGCATCAGCATTATACACGCGCCGAGTCAATCGGCATGATTTATCGATGGCTTTTTGAGTTTGCTAACCATTTGCATCGAGAATATCCGGCGTTACAGTTGGGGATTACGGCGAGTGCTTATGGTGTCGAGCAGCCGGACACTGCATGCCTTACGCATTTCGATCTGTTCTTTGAAGATATGAGCGTAGGTCCTCGTAAGTCGTCTCAGTCATCACAGTAGGGTGGGAGGGAACAGGGCTAACTATGCTGCTAAGACCTTAAACACTGCGTCAGTCAATCGCGTTAATTCTGCTGACGAAATCGTGAAGGCAGGCATAATATAGATAACATCGCTAAACGGTCTGAGCCACACACCCTCGTCTATAAACCGCTGTCGGAGCGCAAGTATATGCTTCTCACTGGGATTGGACAACTGAACGACACCAATAGCGCCCTTCACTCTCACATCGGCGACATTCTCCAGTTTATGGCACGGTTTCAGTTCTTCCCGTAACTGCGTCTCAATCCCTTGGATCTGTGCGATTCGAGGTTCCTTGTCAAATAGATCGAGTGAAGCGTTAGCAGCGGCACACGCTATTGGATTTGCCATGAATGTGGGACCGTGCATCAGCGCAGTGTCTAACCGGTCTGAAAGAAAAGCCTCAAATACCTCTTCCGTGGCTAAGGTCGCAGCCAACCCTACCATACCGCCGGTGAGCGCCTTGCCCAGACACATAATATCGGGTGTGATGCCGGCTTCTAAGCAGGCGAACATCGAGCCGGTACGCCCGAACCCGGTGGCGATTTCATCGGCAATAAATAGGATACGGTGTTCCTTACAAAGCTGGTAGATTTCAGCGAGGGTTTCGGGTGAATGGAACTTCATTCCCCCTGCTGCCTGAACCAGCGGTTCAATTACAAGCCCTGCCGCTGTTTCTCTAACTTCCTTTAGTGATGCTGCGAGCGCAGCCAGATCCGCCCTGCTGTTGGGAATGTCGAAAACATGCTGTTCGGGCATGTAGCGGTTTAACGTCCGGTGCATGCCTGTTTCGGGATCGGCGAGCGACATGCCGCCCATGGTATCCCCGTGATAACCGTTCCGAAAACAGATAAACTTGCGCTTATCCGGTTCCTGTCGGTTAGCCCAAAACTGTGCTGCCATTTTCATTCCCACTTCGACGGCTATTGAGCCGGAATCGGAAAAGAATACACGGTTTAACCCCTGTGGTGCGATGGAAACGAGCCGACGGGCAAGTGTGTAAGCCGGTTCATGGGCAAGCCCCGCAAACATGACGTGCGGCAGCGTGTCTAACTGGTTGGAAATCTGTTTTATCAGATAGGGGTGTTGGTATCCGTGACAGGCACACCACCATGACGCTATGCCGTCAATCAATTCTCTACCATCGGCTAGGGTCAGCCGAACACCGCTGGCGGAGATGACCGGCAGCGGCAACGGTGCAGTTTGCATCTGTGTGTAGGGCAACCAGATGTGGTTGACCCCTGCTGTTTCCCAATCAGGGATTTTGTAGGGGATAGTCATGGCGCGCTTTGAAAAGTGTAGAGCAGCTTAGAGAAACCGAGTTTTTCTCCTGGTCTCGGAACGGACGGCAAAACTCGGTTTCTTTGTACAATTTCTTTACACGGTCGAAATTGACATACTCCCCGCCCTGAAGGACGGAGCTTCTTTTGTCTTTCAGGTACACGAATTGTGCTATCAACAAAGTTAGCCATCCGAAGATGGACTTACAACTTCTCCTTCACGGGTTGATGCCCCAACCCTGTAGATGTTAATTGCTGCGTTGCGGTCACGGTCATGTGTAGCACCACAACCACTACACTGCCACGTTCTATCACGTAGATTCAATGTTTCATCGATTGCACCACAAGCCGAGCACGTCTTAGATGAAGGATACCATTTATCAATGAAAGTGATTGTGACACCCTGTTTAGCTGCAATGTGTTGCAATTTATCAATGAAATCAGCAAAGCCTAAGTCGCTGACCTTACCTCCCCAAAGGGCTTGCATGCCCTTGAGGTTTAAATCCTCAAGGCGTATCTCGTCGTATACATTGATGAGCGAGTGTGCAAGTTTCCAGTGGAAGTCCTCTCGCTGACGTTCAATTTTGCGATGCTTCCGAGCCAAATCAAGCCGTGCCCGTTCACGGTTCTTTGAACCTTTCTTTTTTCGGGAATGCTTGCGGTTGGCACGTTTGACTGCGTTGATACTGCGTTTGAAAAACTGGGGTGAGTCTATATCATGTCCGTTATGACCGGTGAGATACCGCTTTAGACCAAAATCGAAGCCTGCGATTTTACCCGTCATGACTCGATTAAGGTCAGGATCTACATAGTCAGTTAGCACACAGATATAGACATCACCAAGAGCGTCCCGTTTGATAGTGCAACGTTTTGGGTTGCCCAAAACATCACGGGACTTGAAAAATTGATAGATTCGTTTGCCTATCCGAACCTGGTTGTCCGGCAACAGTTTCCAACCCGCCTGAAGCAGTGTGAAGGATTTGTATTTGCGACGGGGTTTGAAACGGGGACGCCCCCACGGCTTACCTTTGGCTCTCGCTTCAAACATTGCCCGGTAGCCTTTGTCTAGGCGCGTGACAACGTCTTGAACCGCTTGACTGGGTAACTGATTCCAGTGGGCAAAACGAGACAACCGTTTCAGTTTGGAGATATGGTTTATCAACCGAAACTTGCTGATATATTTGCCATACATGCCATAGGAACGACGCTGGAGAGCGACACAGTGATTCCACACAGAAGCGTGTCCATCTATGGTCTTGTGCAATTCACGATTCCCGTGATTAGAATACAACTTGAACTTGTAAGTTTTCATTATGGATGCGGCTTTCTAGCTCTCATGTCCTGTCTCAAAGGCTGTGGGAAGCACCACCGTGCGGTGGCGTGAGACCTTCCCACGAAAGCCAAGACGAGTATACCATATTCAACCTGCAATTTCAACACTTGTTAGACTAACTCACAGGGGGCGCCGTTCTGTATCCCCGCCTTAAAAGACGGGGTTTTAGAACGGAAGATTTCGATAAAAAAAGCGGAATCCAGAGAGTTACTCCAGATTCCGCTTTGTGGGTTCGGAATTATCGCGACTATCCCTTAATCTTCGCATAATGGACCGGTCGCTCGATAACGAGATCTTCGACCTTCCCGGCTTTTGGGACGACGATTTCCAGCACTTTATCTCGTAGCATTGCCTGAAAGTCTTCAGGTTGTGCTTCGATACGAAACACGTTGTTGAAGCCGAGGGGGAATGAACTGATACGTCCAGCGACTTCGGTGAATCGGGAATCTTCCAACTTGCTTTCTACCTCGACCGTGCCTTCTCCAAGATTGACCTGATATGTGTAATCCGGCATCCGATCCGGGAGGTTGTACTTCCGCTTATATGTGGAGTCAGGTACCCAGCGAGGGAACTCTATTTCGATGATGTACCGATCAACTTCCTCTTCCATCCGGTTTAGCATCCCGTAACGGCGATAGCGTTCACGGACATCCTCTTGGTAAATGGGCCCATCGGTAAGGACAGCACCCGGCATAGTTGAACGCGGAGAAGTCGGTTCCGTTGCAAGCACCGGTCGCAACGCTGACAACAGTGGACGGACGACCAGCGATGGTATCCAGCCGTATATCGAAGCACCATATCGAGAGGGTTCTTCGCTATCCGTTGTGGCAAGATCATCTCTAAATCGGTAGAGCCCCTCAAGGACCGCCAAGATAACGCCGAGGAAGATCGCAAAGTTTCCTTTACCGGTGAACAGTGCGGATCCTATATTCCCGCCGGAGAAAAGGAGGAAAAGCACAAGTGGATAGAGCGTTAAATTAATGAGACTGTTAATTCCCGTTGAAATTGGGGCGCTAAAGATGACCGGGTTCTGAGCCATCTCCTCAAGTTCACGCTTAAATTTCGCGTCAAAAGCGCCAAGCACAAGCTGGGAGAGCATAACAAACGGACGCAATACGGGGCGAATCGAAGACTTGGGGGATTCAATGTCTTGTACAAACTCCTCAATTCCAATTTTATCTTCGTCCGCTGCGTCTGCGCCATCTTCTCCTGCTGCTGCCCCCGCTTTTGTCGGTTTGACAAAATCCTCAAAGAATTTCTCGTTTAATTCGACATAGGAGGTCCACTGCTCCGGGACATCGTCAAGTATGAAAATTGCGGTGACCGGACATGCGGGTTCACACGCGGCGCAGTCAATACATTCGGCGGGGTTAATATAGAGCTGTTTTTCCCCTTCTTTTGTATGAATACAATCGACCGGACACACATCAACGCACGCCGTATCCATGACGTCAACACAGGGTTCGGCAATCACATAAGCCATTTCTATCTCTCCTCGGACATGTCTAATCTTTTTAATTGTCTACGGTTTCGGTAAATTTGGTTGCCCAAATTATACCACAGTCCCATGGAAATTTGCAAATGGGGATTTGGAACTGGAGTCAAGGAAATTACTCATCAGTTTCGATCCGCACTTCCTTCCCCGTTTCCGCACTCAGGAGTAGGGCTTCCATCATCTGTTGCACAATAAGTCCGTGGCGGAGTGGGGCTGCAGACGGTTTGCCATCCAAGATGCTGTCAATAAAATGCGCGGCGATGTTATCCCAAGATTCAAGTCCCGGCGGTGGATCAACGTTGATATCTTGGGTGGAGCCGTCTTCCATGCGATAGAGTGTGAGTGGACTGAGCCTAGCGCCCGCTTCCGTGCCAAACAATTCCATCTGAAACTCACCCGGCTGATGCGATGCCCAGAAACTCTCAATCTGTAGACCGGTGCCGTTCTCGAAGCGGATAAAACCGCCTCCATAATCGTCCGATGCGTACTGTTCATAGAATGATTTAGGCGGAGGTGTACTGCCAGAATAGCCCAATCCGTGGGGACCAAACTTCGCTCCAGCGGTGCCTAACACGCCAACGGGTTTGGGCATACCCAGCACCCACCACACAGCGTCGAGGGCATGCACACCCATATCGCGAAAAGCACCGCCACCCTTCTGAATGAATCCGAGGCTCCACGTTGGAATTCCGTTTCTTCGGACGCTGCGGGATCTTGCGTAGTAGAGTTCGCCGAAGTATCCTTGTCGTTGGAGATTTCCGAGATATTGACAGTCGCGCCCAAAACGGGTGGAAAGCGACATCATGTTCACGACACCTGCTGCCTCTGCTTCAGCAACCAATTCCTTCGCTGCTGCTTCCGAATCGGCGAGCGGTTTGGTCACCATAACATGCTTCCCATTTCGCACAGCTTCCAACGCGACAGGAACATGCCATTGATTCGGTGTTCCGACGAAGACGGCATCAATTTCTGGGTCTTTGCACATCTGTTTGTAGTCGGTGTAAAATTTGACCTCTTCCGGCAACTCCTTCGCAAATTCCTGCATCCGTTCTTCTAACAGATCACAGAGGGCAATGACCTGTCCACGCGGGTTTGCTGCCAAGGCACGCCCATTGGGTTTGCCGATGCCCATACCAACAACTGCAACTCGTACTTTATCGATTGCCATCCAATTTCCTCCAATCTGATTTATGGGTGCTTTTCATTTTTACCCAATTTACACACAATTTTATCTTTCCACGTTTATGTATATTGAATAAGACTCTAGCATATTTCGTATTCTATTTCAACAGTAATTTTAGAGATGACATAGGTTGTTACTTATCGCTATGGGTCGAGCAAGATGCCCAACCTACGGTGGTCGGGTAGTAGCTAAAATTATCTATAGAGCAGTTTCCGTAACGATTGCCTGCCGAGAAGGTATGAGATCACCCACACACCAATAAGGCTAATCAGAATAAACCCAATTGTGAGTTGTTGTGGGATAGAAAGTAAGCCGCTCTGTTTTCCCCCAAAGAGTTTCATCTCGCTAAGAACAACGATTTGCAAGATTATGGTGGGCACACTGAGCAGTATGAGGTTAGCGATGATTGTAACCAAGAGGGTCGCAAATCGGAGGACTGGTTGCCTGTCGAAATCCCGATTAGTTTCTCCAATTTCTGCTACCCACGGTAGTGTTCCCATTGCTGTGTTGAATGCGGTGGCTGTCGCTGTGATCGCTGCAATCATCAATAGGATTGGTAGCCATAACTGGATAGGTATCCGAAACAGGGTTAATATTACAAAAACCCATACACCCGCGTAAGCAGCTGTGCAGAGTATCCCGATCGAAAGTTTGCTCTTGAAAAGCAGCGTCGGTGAAATCGAACTTGATTTTAACAGCCACCACGTTTTTGCTTCTGCTTTGCAGCCTCCCCACGAGAGCCCGGCTGTCGCGATCAGACTGTAGATCATGATCTGAACAACTATTGCTGCTAAGTTTGGCAGATGAAAGCCGTAGTGGATTTGGTCTTCCGGGCGCATCTGATAAAGTAGGGCAAATATCGGTATCAACTGAATGAGGGTTAGGATTATAATCAGGGTTACTCGCCCCTTGTGTCGGAGGAAAACGTGGAAATCTTTTACCATCATGGAACGGATTTTGCCGCGACCGAGGAGGGCGGTGTTCCGCCGCTGCTTACTGTTCTGTTTCGGATTAATCTCTACACCCCTTGCATATTCCCAACTCCGGTGATAGATTTTGGAAGCCAATAATACACTTAAGAACGGTGTCGCTACGCTCACAACCGCTAGCTGAATCGCCCATCGCAGCGGCTGGACTCCCGATTCGGGGAGCCAACTCATCATCAATTTTGCTGCCCATAGATGCGGAAACCAGTCGGATGTGGGGAGTTTTAATCGTCCTAGGAGAAATGTGGCAATCTCATCTGACCACTCAAATGTAAAGATACTGAACGCGAGGAAAAATCCGGCGGCAGCACCAATAATCGCACCGACAACTTTTAAGAACTGTATCATTCGCTGTGAAGAAAAGAAGCGCGTAACCAACATCATCACGACCACAACATCCGTTACAATGATGACGAGTAGACAGAAGCAGGTTGGGATAAGGCCAAGGTAAAAATGCCACGGCAGTCCGAAAAGTCGTCCAAATGCAATCCACGGGGGGAACAGCCACATCATCATACCTAATGAATTCGATGCGATGAGTTGAATTAACTTGAATCCAAAAACGGTTGATGGAGATAGCGATGACAGAAGCAGTGATGTATCGGGGGCTTCGTAAAACTGTTTGATTGTACCTTCTATTGCCCCTTTCGCCAGAATGAGCGCACCAAGTCCTACACAAATGTTGAGGGCGCGTAGTATGGTTTGTGTATAGGTGTCAGCCCCGATTGCATCGGGACTCAAAGCAGCCTGCTGTCCGACGACTTTGAAAACAGCATGGCCTATCAGGTATAGCGCAACCATCAGAACAAGGAAACCGATAACCTCCGCGACCTTTTTCCGTCTCTCCTCTGAGGCGTATTGGATACTATTTAACCAGTCCTGCCAACTGGCTTTGAGTAGAATTGGTAGTTTGTGCATACGTTAGAGAATCAGAGAATAGTATCCGCGATGCTTGTTATTTGATGTGTTCAGTTTTTCCTTGTCGTGGTGTCGATTAATTTTCACTTGATTCTGTGTATAAGGGGTGGTATAGTGGTGGATCGCTTAATAGATTACTCGTGCATAAATCGAGAATTGGTCTGAGCTGAGGAGGGGATACGAATGCAGATTGGGATTATGTCTGGAACCTTTGACCGTGCGACGTTGGAAGAAGCGTTGGATGCCGCTGTAAACCATGGTATTAGCTGTATGCAATTTAACCTTTCGAGTGCCGGTGTGACTAAAATACCAACGCATATTGATGGGGACTTATGTGATAAAGTCCGTGAAGAAATGGGGGCACGCAATATCGCAATGACCGCGCTTGGTGGCACCTACAACATGATTCATCCCGATGTACAGCGGCGCGCCGACGGATTGCGGGACTTACGTGTGTTGGCAGCGGCTTGTGAACGGTTAGGCACGTCGGTGATTACGCTATGCACTGGTTCACGAGATCCCGATAACATGTGGCGGCGACACCCAGACAATGACACGCCAGAAGCGTGGGAGGATTTAGTGGTTTCAATGCGTCAAGCCATAGAGGTCGCCGAGGAATACCAAGTTACTCTCGCCTTTGAACCGGAAGTTGCCAATGTAGTTGATTCTGCAATAAAAGCCCGTCGCATCATTGACCAGATCGGTTCGCCCTATCTGAAGGTGGTTATGGATGGTGCCAATATTTTTCATGCCGGGGAATTGCCGCACATGCGTGAAATTCTTGGTGAAGCCTTCGCGTTGCTCGGTGAGCACATCGCTTTTGCGCACGCGAAAGACCTTGACCGAGATGGCGAAGCGGGCCATCTTGCCGCGGGAAAAGGGCTGTTAGATTACGACCAATACCTGTCATTGCTCAACGACGTTGACCCCGATATCCCGATAGTTCTTCACGGTCTTAGCGAAGCAGAGGTGGACGGGTGCGTCGCGTTCCTGCGTGAAAAGATAGCCTCCATCAATGCGTGAAAACCACGTGCTCGAAAGATTAATATCGCTGAAGTTCGGTATCAATTTCCCTCGCCCATCGATCAATACCGCCAACCAAACTTTTGATCCGTTTGAATCCAAGTTGTTGTAGCAGATGCGCGGCATCTAAGCTACGCATCCCTTTGTGGCAATATACAACAATTTCAGCGTAAGGGTTCAGTAAAGATGCCTGTTGTGGTAGCTTTCCGAGGGGAATCTGCTTTGCATCTTTAAGATGCACAATTTCGTATTCCCACGCTTCACGCACGTCTAATAAGACAATGTCGTGACCGTTATCTATCAGCCGCTTGAGGCTTTGAGGTTGGATTGCATGTTCAGCAGGATTAAAAGGGATAATTGCTTCTTCGGCACTTGGTGCGGCTCGGGGCATACTACCTTTGACCGAGGAGGGTGCGCTCCTATTGAAGAGCTTTTGCAGTGCTTTTTTGATACTGTTCAGCATCGGCCCTCTCCTTGCGTACTGCCATATAGTATGAATTCAAAATGATGCATGCTGCTTCGCGCTTATGATTCTCCAATTATAATCAAAGTGATTGAGAGATGTCAAGCATTATACACTCTCTAGTAATCTACTGAATCTGGCGAGTTTTTGGTTTCATAGATTTCGCTACTTACCTAAAACGTCGCACTCACGCCCAGCGTCGGCAGAATCGGAAACAGCGGTTCGTCATTCACTTCACAGCCGGTAAGCTCTCCTGTTGTTTCGTCTAGAATTTCACTGAACCCCCGCTCATGCACATTTGATCTGTTGTATAGGTTTAAGATCTGAACATACCAGTGGTGATAGCAGCGATCCTACCTCAGTCCTCAAAGCCCAAGAATACGTGCGACCGTGCCGCCCATGATCATCGCCAAGTCATCGGAGGTTAGGAAAGTGCAGTATCTCTCAATCCAGTGACGGGACTGGCGGTACGTGCAAAAACGGTTTTGGAACGGCATATCTGTTCCCCAAAGCAGGTGATCTGCGCCGATGTGTTCAACCATTGCTTCAAGGGTGGGCCAAACCTCTCGATAGGGATAATCGAAGATGTCACCGATTCGGACGGGAAAGCACACTTCCAAGCTGAGATTTGGATTTTGGAACGGTTCCCAGATGGCTTCTGGCAGCGTGATGCGGTCTCCGTCCAGAAAGGCCCGCCAAGGGAAGCCGTGAGTGATGCTGCAAATGGTCTCTGGATAGCGTTCCATCCATCGGATTAGGACGCGAAGTTCGTTCAGATAGCCCTCTTGCTGTTCAATGTCTGAGAGTGTGAATTGATCCGCCTTTGGTCCGCTGCCCAGCGTGAAGAATATAGGGACACCGAGGGAGGTAACCGCTTCCCAGAATGGGCGATAGACACCGTCGTCCCACGGGGCGGGGCTTATAATGTAGGTCAGTGGATTGAATTTGATAGCGTGCAATCCGTGCACGGTGATAGCGGTCGTTACTTCATCAATAACGGCATCCATCTCATCACGGATACGCCATTCATCTACGTGTGTCATTGAACGGAGACGGTCGGGAAATCGCTGCACACATTCCGCTTGATAAGTGCTATCTCGCCCGAGCATTGGGTTTGTGTGGAGCAGTGCCATATCCACATCCGCATAATCCATCTCGGCGTTCAGGCTGAAAGGCGTGAATTCACAACTTCGCAGATTTGGGGGATAAAAGTGTTTGGTGTATTCCTCACCCTCGTAGTTCCAGACTACTCTGCCGCGTGGGTGGTTAATCCGAAATCGTAGGTCGGGAAGGTTGGATAAATCGCGGCGCCCTTCGGGGGCGAGAACATCTGAGGGACCGGGTACGCGGTCACGAATCCGAAACGCTGGCTGATGGTGCACCGCGTGCGATGCTTGTACCCACTTAAGATGTTCTTCACTGCTGGCGTATCCGCGTGGGCTATCCGCTGGCTCAAAGCAGTATGCGTGAGAGTCGATGATCATTGTATCCTTCCTTTCTTCGGTGCTGTTATCGAAGGCTATTTGGAGCGATGCTATCGTTCAATAGTCAAAAGGGAGGGAACGCAGATCTGCGTTCCCTACTTGGACTACAATCGTTGATGTTATAAGTATCCCTTATTGGTTTCACAGTGTGCTATCGTACATACTGTGCGAGGTACTCTTGTGAACGCTTAAGCCCATCGGATTCCGCCTCCCAAGTCTTCCAGTAGCGATAATCTTCGAGCTCAACGCTGACAATCCCGTCGAAGCCTGCATCCTCAAGCCGTTGAACAACTTTGAGCCAATCGACAACACCATCGCCGGGGATGGTATATCGCCACCAATCCTCACCAAAACCGCGCGAGGGATGGAAACTTGGTCCGAG
Source organism: Candidatus Poribacteria bacterium (assembly GCA_965204355.1). Lineage (GTDB taxonomy): Bacteria > Poribacteria > WGA-4E > WGA-4E > PCPOR2b > PCPOR2b. The sequence goes on along the minus strand of OZ241983.1, from coordinate 5,984,652 downwards.
ATTGCCGTGGAGATAAAGGGCCTCTTGGTCAAAATCGGTGTCTTTGCCGTGGACATGCACGACCCGGTCGGCAAATTCATTGAGCATCCGTAGATAATCTACGTTGATGCGGACTAAATGCGACGGATCATAATTCACACCAAGCCCTCTTGGGCATTCCGCGAACATTGCTCGCAGCGTTTCAGGGGTGCAACCGAGCGCGGGACAGTGGGGTGAGGGACCTGGGTAACCTTCGACGGAAATCGTAACCCCGTTATCCGCGGCAAATTCGGCAATTGGGGGGACAGTTTCCTTCCACAGATCGAAGGCTTTCGCCCGTCCAATAGTTGGATCTGCTGGAGAGAAGACGCAAAACATGAGATTGACATCGTTATCAGCTGCGGCCTGGATGGCAGCTTTTGCCGCTTCAGCCCCCGCTGCTTGCTGAGCTTGGTCAACGCTTAACAGGTCGCCGGTGCCCGGCATATCTGCCGTGCCAATTACCAGTCCAGCGTTCCTTGCTGTTCCCACAATTTCGGGTGTCACGCCGCTTATATCAACTGCATCAAAACCGTTATCTGCACACCAACGACAGAACTCATCAAAGGGCAACTCGCGTGCGGTGCCCGGTATACGTAAACCAATTTTCATAGAAATCTCCTTGACTGTTTGGATTTGTTTGGCTCATTCAACTACCCAGCTATTAAGGGTTACTTGCTGCGTTTTACTGTTCCCCACATCGTTGATATATTATTTTGTGGAGAGATTGACAGTGCTAGGGGGTCATATTCATCTACCTTTGGGACGGTTCCTAGTACTGAAAATCCGCCCAAGGTGTAAATTTTGTCGTTTATCTGGGAAACCGACAGTCCTCCTCTTGCCACCGGAAGCCGCGCCCCGCCCTCCGCAAGCCATGTGCCGTCGTCCGGGATAAAGATGTCTACCCTTGAGAGGCGGCTGGTATTATCTGAAGCGGTTCCGCCGATGGTGTAAATCTTTCCATCGACGGTTTCGACACCTAAGCCAATTTTTGGCACCGGCATTTTGGGCTTGCGTGTCCATCGATCTTCAGCGGGGTCATACATTTCAACAACGTCAAAATACCGGATCCCGCCATGGGTCGTTTCTTTGAAGGTCGCACCTCCGAAGACATAAATCTTGTCCGCGAACACAACGGCGGCATGCCCACCTCGCGCCGTCGGCATATCCGCCTTCCGAGTCCAAATGTCTCCCTTAGGATTGTACTGAAAGACGGTTGAGTAAACATCGTCGGGGAAGTCCCACCCACCGATGAGATAAATCTGTCCACTGACGACACTTGTCGTCATCCGGTCTATCGGTACCGGCATCCGCTTTTTCCGAGTCCATTTATCTTTTGCCGGGTCGTACATTTGGACGGTGTCAAGTGGCTCGAAAGCCATTCTGTGACCACCAAACACATAAATCTTACCATCAACCGCACTCGCGGCAATTCCGCCTCTTGGTGTTAGCATATCGGCTTTCTTTATCCAAATATCCCTCTGTGGATCGTATACTTCCACAGCCGATTGCGGACCGCCATTAAGCCCACCAATGGCATAGATTTTACCATTGACGACGGCGGTTGCCAATTGCAGCCTCGGTGTTGGCATGTCCGCCTTCTGCGTCCATTTCCCTTGCTTCGCGCGGCTCTCCGAGGAAAAGTTCAACAGTCCGCATAATATAGAGCCGACTAAGAGGAGAATAGAACAGATTTTTTTATGTTTTCGGCATTTTAAGGAGATCATCTTGACTATGCCCCCTTTGTGATGGAATTTATCCTTTAATGAGACGCAGGGTGTCACGGGCAATCATAAGCTCCTCATTGGTCGGTATGACAAGCAGCTTGACAGGAGCCCCTTTCCGATGAATTGCCTTTGCGGACTCGGCTGACTGATTCTGCTCTTCGTCAAGGTGGACACCCAGAAATCCGAGGTTCTCGCAGATTGAGGCACGGATGGATGAGGCATTTTCGCCAATCCCACCGGTGAAAATCAGTGCGTCCAAACCGCCGAGGACTGCGGCATATTTTCCAATATATTGTTTCACGCGATATGAAAACATCTGCAGTGCAAGTGCCGCTTGCGGATTGCCCTCTGAGCCTGCCCGAAACAGGTCTCGAACATCTGATGCAACGCCAGAAATACCGAGTAAACCGCTCTCGCGGTTGAGGGTTTGATTAATCTTGTCCGCAGGCATCTGTCCTTCTTCCATCAGGTGAAAAATAATCGCGGGATCAATATCACCGGAACGTGTTCCCATCATTAAACCTTCAAGTGGCGTTAGTCCCATGCTGGTATCAACTGATTTCCCCTGATTGACTGCCGTGATACTACACCCATTTCCGAGATGACAGGTAATCAGCTTGAGTGACGTCAATGGCCGTCCGAGGATTTCGGCAGCTCGCATTGAGACGTATCGGTGCGATGTGCCGTGAAAGCCGTACCGTCGAATGCCGTACTGCTCATAAAGGGCATAAGGCAGGGCGTACATATAGGCGTAATCTGGCATCGTTTGATGGAACGCTGTATCGAATACAGCGACATGTGCGGCATTCGGCAGCGCTTGACGGCAGGCGCGGATCCCGCCCAAGTTATACGGGTTGTGCAGTGGGGCGAGCGGAACGCATTGATTAATCGCCGTTTCAACTTCGGCCGTGATTAACGCAGATTCAGCAAAGCGACTCCCTCCGTGAACGACGCGGTGTCCAACGGCAGCAATGTCATTGAGATTTTGAAGAATACCCTTTTCGGTGTCGAGCAGTATCTCAAAGATCGAAGGGAAAACCGCCTCATATTCCATTGGTGGAATATGAGTTTGATATATGACACCATCGTGCCGCTCATAAAACAGATCGGGGGATGGAGAACCCAGTCGGTCAATTTGTCCCTTTGCCAGACATACTTCGTCCGTCATTTCAAAGCATTGAAACTTAACAGAGGAACTTCCAGCGTTGATTGTGAGTATTATGGGCATGAGGTGTAGAGCGTAGCGCACAGCAATGAATGGTCAAACCGCCTGACCGCTTTAACTATCGTGAGATTGCGTTACTCTTACTGGATTACTATCGGGTCAATTTTAGGATAACGAGGTTACAAAGTCAAGCGGAAAGTTAGGCGTTGACACTGCGTTGGTAGGCGTGATACCATGATGATTCATAATGACAACTGACGACATTTTATCGGGGCTGCAAAACCGAACCATCGGGCGACAGATCCAAATCTACGATCAGGTGGGCTCAACGAGCGATTTGGCGCTACAATGCGGCGTTGACGGTGCACAGGAAGGAACACTTATCTTAGCGGAGAGCCAAACCCACGGGCGGGGACGACACGGCAGAAAGTGGCATGCTCCCCTTGGATCAAGCATCCTCGCATCGGTCATCCTGCGACACCGGCTCCGGGCGGATCAGGTCGGCCTGCCTAACCTCATCGGTGCGGTGTCCATCGCAACCGCGATTAACGAATTGACCGATCTTACGACACGGATTAAGTGGCCCAACGACGTGCTGATTCAGAGGAAAAAGGTGAGCGGCGTCTTGACGGAGTTGGAATATGATCGAGATCGGCAGCCGTTTTGCATCATGGGATTCGGGGTCAATGTCAATACGACGCGGGCAGACTTGCCGGAGGAACTTCACGCTTCTGCTACCTCTTTGAAGATAGAAAGCAATCGGGGCATCTCCCGTGTCCTCCTTCTCCAAGCTATCCTGCACCGACTTGAGGAAAACTACCTGTGTTTGAAATGTGGCGAAACGGATGGGATTATCGAAACCGCTAACAGGCTATTACACCTCGCCAGTGATTGGATTCAAATTAAGACTGCTGGTAACGTCTTTCGGGGGCGGACGGAGGCGATTGATCGGGATGGTGGATTGCTGCTCAAAGATATGGATGGAAAACGGCGAAAGTTTGTAGTTGGAGAGGTCCTCCAAACTGGACGGGCAGCGTCGGAAAATTAGCAGATAATAGAAAGGATTTGATTATGGCTATCGGAACAAAAAACAGTGTTATCAAAGGGTGTGGCGCGCATCATATTGCTGTGCATACACGCGATTGGGAGGAATCGCTGCGACTCTATCGCGATGTGCTTGGCATGGAGATTGTTGCAGAGTTTGGGCCTCCCGAACGCAAGATTCTCCTGCTGGATATGGGGGATGGCAGCCACATGGAGCTTTTCCAGCCGACCGCGGATGGACCCAAGCCGGGGGATCCCGCGCCGAACAACCCTGTGCACCATTTTGCATTGACAACAACCGACATCCATGGAGCGGTGGAACATGTCCGAGAGGCGGGGTATGAGATCACGGTTGAACCGCGCGATGTCAGTCTTGGCGGGTTACAGGTGACGATCGCTTTCTTCAGAGGTCCTAACGGCGAAAGCGTCGAGTTTTTTCAAACGAACTGAAACGTGGGGGTCTATAGGAGCTATTCATGCAGATTGAAATCGCTCGACACGCCCTTGACCGCGTGCCGTTGTCGATCATCTTTGACGACTCAACGGTGTTGGTCAACCTGAACTATTTCTTTATGCGTGACCGCAATCTTGTGGACGGGGAGAACCGCCGGTGGCAGGATGTGCCTGTTGTGCACCCGGAGTCATTCGTCCGTGAGTTTGCCGAGTGGTGCATTGAACACGGTGTCCGGGGAAAGTTTAGCGTTGTTCCGTGCCCTGCAGCCTTGGGACGCATCGACGAGGGATTACCGCTCTTTAGCAAGGCGCAGCAGGAGAGTTGGCTGCGGATGTGCAAGGAGGTTATCACCCCCGCCTACGACATCACGCCTGAAATGATTACGCATACCGTTGTCGTCGATCCGAAAACCTGTAAACCGCTGGAGTCCGGGATTTGGGAGCAGTACGATTGGAACAATCTGCCCGTTGATCAGGAAGAATTGGTGATTGATTACATCACCACCGCCTGCCAGATCTTGGAGAACGTCGGATTAAGTCCTGAAGGGGTTACTTCTCCCGGTGGGTTCGGTAATCCACTTGACTTTTATGCGAAGGTTGTCGGTATTGCAGCACGAGCGGTTACTGGCAATCCCACGCCGTACTTCTTCAAGCGCGTCTCTAGCGATGGGCCTGTCGAAACACCCGTTTGGTATGCGGACCGAGAGACGGGTACAGCTGTAGGCGAGATTATCGCTTCCACCGGTGATTGGACCGGTTCGTGGACCGGGTACGGCGAGGTCAATGTCGACAAGTATATCACCGCGGACTTGGATGGAGGACGCCTCCCCGCTGTCATTGACGCTGGTGATCCCGCGGTGCTAATTAGCCACTGGCAGGGGTTTTATGGGCTGCATAACGATGACCGTCGCGGCTTTAACGCTTTCAAGACCGTTGTCCGTCGGTTGAAGGAGCGTGACCCGAAGGGTGAGCGGACGCAATGGCGCAAATGCAGCGAGATCACGAACTACGCATGTGCACGGGAGATGGCTGAAATTATGGTGGAGGGCAATACGATTCGGCTGGACTTACCGGTGCGCGTCCCTGATTTGACGCTCCGTTTAACCGGCGCTGATGTGCGAGGCATCTCTGCGGATGGGAAAGACCTTACTCGTGCTGGAAGTCGCGCTGCGTTCAAGAGCAACACCTTTTTCACAGAAAACAACGTAACCTTTGTTGCGTTCAATCCAACACATCGCCAGTCGGTTATTAAGATTCAAGACTAGACAAGAAGTGCATACAGCAGAGCGGGAGGAACTGAATATAACTTTATCTGTTATTTCTGTTACCTTCACGGAGTCGAGTTAATACATCAACACTGTCCTCAACCTCGCCGGAATTTGTGCAAATTTGCTTGTGTACCTTTTCCAACTGAGTGATAATAATCTCTGCTGAAACTTGGTGATTTACCTGAGACAACTTGGTATTTTTGACACGATCTGAATTGAAGGTTTTCATACTCGAGAATCCGTCTTTCATGCCCCTTGCTGTTCCGATCACTTTTATGTTTATTATTATCTATAAGAATAACGCAAGTTGCCATTTATCGCCCCGCTAGGGCTTTAGGGTACTTGGATTAGGCATAGTCTTCCATACACATTGCGCTCCTCTGGAGCGCAGACATCAGAAATATCGGTATTGCTATAGACATATCGCTCCGCTGGAGCGAAAAATAGAGCACTTTAATTTTAACAGAAAGTTGATAGATTTTCAATACCTAGAATTTGGGTTAGAACCGTTAGAAAGGAGCCAATACCTATGAACGTTTCGTTTAACAGTGCGCCCCTCCTGCTCACCGATGAGCAGATGCGTCAATACATTGTCGATGGTTACGTCATGCTGGAGCCATCCGTTCCCGATGAACTCCATGAGACCATCCGCCGAAAACTTGCGGACGTTTTGGAGGTGGGTAGCAATCCGGGGAACAACGTACTGCCGAGAGTGCCAGAGATGCGGCACATCCTCAATAGTCCGGAGGTGCGCGGTGCGTTGATTAGTGCGTTGGGCGAGGGATATATTGAACATCCGCACCGCTACTGCCATCACTTGGGGCCGGTCACTGATCCAGATCCTGAACCGGAGGTCAAGTTAGCCGCGAACTGCCACCAAGATTCATATACGCCTTTAGGCAGACCTCGGCAGCACTATTCGCGTTTTGCGCGGATTATGTACTATCCGCAGGACACACCGATTGAACTGGGACCGACCCATGCGATCCCCGGCACCCAATTTCATAAGCGCCTGACCGATGAAGACCGGGCGCAAGCCATTCCAATGGTGGGGAAGGCTGGCACCGTGTCGCTAACACATTTCGACGTGGGTCATGCCGCAGGTGTTAACCTCCTCAATCAACCCCGCGATATGGTGAAGTTCATTTATGTTCGGGGATCGGAGCCTACTGCTCCATCGTGGGATTGTCAAGATCTCCAGTGGCAGAACCCGGCTGCTATCGAAACACCGTACAATCTGGAATTGGTGTGGTCTCACATGTGGGATTGGTTGTGCGGCAAACGGGACCGTTATGAAAGTTTCCGAAACAACGGCAGCCAATCGACGAAAAATAATTTGTCCCAGTATATCACTGCTTTGGAAAGAGATCGGGATTTAGCCGAACGATTGAGAGCGGCTTACGGTTTAGCGGGGCTTGGGTCCGACGCCGCTGAAGCTATCCCCGCCCTGGTTGCTATGTTAGAGAATGATCATCAAGCCGCGCGGGTCGCTGCAATCTATACACTTGGTGCTATTGGAGAACCCGCCGTTGCACCGCTGATGGATAGCTTGGACGCAGCAGGGCGCCGAGAAGATGTGCATCCAGTTCCGGAACCTTGGAACGAGGGTGCCATCTCAATGGAAGACGCAGCGCACGCTTTGACCGCTATTGGGTCGCCAGCTGTGCCTGCGCTGACCGAAGCCCTTGATTCTTCGAGTGAATGGGTACGCATTAATGCCAGTTTTGCCTTAGGGGAACTGGATTCCCACGCAGCAAGTGCGGTGTCAAAACTGACGGAGCGCCTAAGTGTTGATTCTCATCGCGTTGTTCGCACGGCGACGGACGCGCTCGGAAGCATCCGTCAGAATGTCCAGACCTTTATTCCGCACATTAGCGGCTTACTGACAGAGGATCGGGGGGACTGGCATGAAGAGGAACGTCGTGGATGGACAATTCGGGATCAGGTTCGGATGAACGTGGCAATGGCATTTACACGGTTAGGAAAAGACGCTGCGGGTGCCGAGGAGGTCCTGTTCCACGCGTTGGATGATCCGTGCGGGCATGTGGGTGCTTTTGCCATGGATGCCTTGAGACGCTTGGATTCGCCCGCCGCTCGACAAGCGGTTATGGCGTACCTCGAAGCCCAACGCTGGGATGAATCTATCACGGCGGATAGACAGTTTTAGGTTGTGCTGACGAACCTATTTTAACCTAAGTTACTAGTTAGCCATAGTCAAGCTAGTCGCGATTCGGAGATCGCTCCTACCGTATGTTTTTTGTAGGAGGGAATTCCAATTCCCGACGATTGCACAAGTTTCCGGTGCTTGGATTATCAACTAGCAACTTGCGTTATTTTATTGAGGAAGATTCATGACATGTGCAGATACGTTCACTAATCAGATTGAGACGTATGTATCGCAGTTGAGAGAGGTGGGTTGGTGCGTGGTGGAGGGGGTTATCCCTGGAAACCAAGTGGACGCTATTCGGGGGCATGTGGAAGATGCCCATCTGGAGGCGACAGCCGAATATGAGGCAGCCGGTGGTGCACTCGGGCGCCAGACGGCCAGAGACGGAGGACCGGGGAAAAACGTTATCGCCTACATTCAGCCGTTGGCGCCTTACTTGGCGGAGAAGCGCGTGCTTGGTGTAATTAGGACAATGCTTGATCCGCACGTGCGGATTGCACAAACCGAGTTTAAGACCCGCCCACCGAACGACGATAACAAGATGTATCGTTCTTACCATTCAGATTGGCCCCACGACCTGTCGGATAGGGATAGAGCCGGTGCGGTCCGTCAACCGTTTCCCAATGTTACGATGGGACTGACAACAATATGGCTTCTTTCGCCATTTGGACCCGATAGCGGTGGCACATGGGTTGTGCCGGGCAGCCACCAAGATCCACGCAATCCGAGGGGACCAGAGGACGGGATTGACGCATTTAAGCCCATCCCCGGCGAAATGCAGGCTTCTGGGCCCGCTGGCAGTGTGCTGATAATAGATAGCCGTATCTGGCACTCGAATGCTGCCAACCCCAGCGACAAACCGCGGGTGGCAATTGTGGTGCGTTATGTGCCGTGGTGGGTGAGCGTGGAGTTTGGCGGACGTAACAATGCAGTCGTTCCACGACAGGTGTACGAGGCGTTCCCGGAGGACGTGAAACCGCTGTATAGGCACCGGGTTGATGGAGTAACAAATAACATTTCTTGAGAGCAGGGAAGGGGTTATCATGAGAGAGAATGGCGAAGGGCGACTCGCCGGTAAGGTTGCCATTATAGCCGGTGCTGGTGGAGGTATGGGACGATCTACACCCCTGTGGTTTGCGGCAGAAGGGGCGAAACTAATGCTTGTGGCGCGTCGACCGGAACCGTTGGCGGCGATGGTTGCGGACCTCGAAGCGAGGGGCGGTGAGGCGGACTATGTGACCGCTGATCTTACCACCCCCCAAGGCGGTGTCAAGATGGCGGATGCCACCATAGAACGGTGGGGACAAATCGATATACTCTTCGACAATTTGGGAGATGCCGCTGCGAGTGGATTGCGGTTGCATGAGACCGATGAGGAGGCGTGGAAGTATCTGGTGGACATCAACCTACACACCGGTTACATGTGTGCACAGGGAGTGATCCCGAAGATGCAGGAACAGAAGCGGGGTTCAATAATCTTTGTTTCGGCTGCGGGTGAAACACGGCAACGTGCCAACGCTGGGTATGGTGCAGCAAAATGGGGACTTATAGGACTCACCCGTAGTCTTGCCCGCCAATACCGCGATGATGGCATTCGAGTGAATTGTATCTGCCCCGGCGGTATCGGCGACACGCGTGGCGAAGAGGATGCGGGACTGCCACCGCATGAACTGGTTCGCGGGGGGCATCCGGCTGACATTGCGATGGCGGCAGTCTTTATGGCGTCAGATGAATCCGCATGGATTAGCGGCGTCAGTATTGACATTGACGGCGGCGAATCCATGATGTAGGGAACACAGATCTGCGTTCCCTACGAAATAATACCGTTTCTGAATAATTTTGTAACATGATTCGGACACAAAACAGTGGGCATCCACAAGCAGCGTTTGCGGGATCAGATCACAATCTAACAGATCGTGCTACAAAATCGGTATTACACAATATCTACATGCAATTCCCCTAGTGTTTCTTGATATGCTGATCTCGTCTTCCTATCTCCGCCGTCGTCGCCTCCGTTTCGGCTTGATGTTTGCTGCCAATGGGGCGATCATTTTTTCATACAAACCGAGCAGGTGCTCCACGCGCTCACGATCCGAGGCAAATCCCGAACGCCGATAGAGCTTATCAACGGCACTGTCCAAGGCGCGGTGTGCCCTGCGGAGATTGGGGGGCATCAGATCGGGGTCGTAAAGGTCCGCCAAAGTCGCGTCGGGATGGGCAGCGCGGGCAGCGAGGACAGCGTCCGCGTAAGACGTGAGGCGTTCCAACCGTTCCGCGGGGACAGGGGGCATCGGGAAGGTGTTATAAATAATGCCGATCCCGTATGAAAAGTCGCTTTTAAGCCTCCCACCGATATTTCTAACCCACGCCATGTGCATTGCAGATGTGAGGAGTCCAAACTGCCAAAGTGTGGCATTTGGTAATATGCGTATCTTGTTGCTCGGAATCACGGGAGGCTCTAACCACCCAATTGGAATGTAGTCTCGTCTTTCAGAACTGACTTCTGGCACAACTAAAAACGGTGTATCTGGGACAACGTTGACATGGTAGAGCGTTGGTGTCTCAGCAAGTGCTTGAGTAGGTCTGCTCCTGCTCGATAGCCGGTAGGCGCGGACAGAGGCAACACGCTCACGGACCTTTGGCAGCGTCCTCAGCACTTGAGGTGCTATGTTAGCCAAGCACAGTATCCAACGTTCCCCGCCCTGTAGAAACTCGCGACTTCCCACGTAGGGGCGCAGGTACGGTTCCGCGTTGGGCTCTTGGTGCAGAAAGGCAGCGCGTTCGTCGGCTTTGAAAATGTAGTGTCCCCCATCAATGGGTTTAGAGCCGATGATTAACTTCGGCAGTCCATTGATTTGTTGAGACTCTTCCTTTACAACAATCCGTGAATCGGTCAATCCACCGGCATCAAATAGGTAGGGCGAAAGGGCGGCGTGATGGCTTTCATGCGGTTCATCTTTGGGGGTGTTGTAGGAAAATAATCGCTTTTCCCGCAGCGCGGCCCCCTGTTTTACCAACCCGATGATGACAACGTGAACATGCGCCACCCCGCGGGCGTCCGAACCCCACGCAAAGGTGCGATGAGCAAAAGCAATCTCTAATTTGCAACGGTCAAACAGGAGGGGCCACAGCTGCGCTACCTGTTCGCCTTGGGTGATGGAATTGGTCGCCACAAAGCCGATTCGTGCCTCGCTTTGTTGGATGTATTCACCCGCCTTGATAAACCACGCTGCTACATAATCGAGGGTGCCACCACTTCCCCCTAGGGCAGCGATACGGCGGACCTGTTCGCGCTGTTGAGGCGATTGGAGTTTTGCCCCTACAAACGGTGGATTGCCGAGCACGTAGGAACATTCCCCCGGCGGCAGTAGTTCCGCCCAATCAAACTCCAGCGCGTCATCACCCCTGATATGTGGAGACTTTTCCAGTGGAATACGCGCATAGGTCTGACCAAACTCCAAACTCAAGCGGTTGTTCATGATATGGTCCATCATCCACAGGGCAACCTCCGCGATATGTGCGGGAAACTCACCTAACTCAATCCCGTAGAACGCATCTACATCGACCACCGAAAGCGATTGCGCCAGTAGGTCAAGTTGACCGTGGGGCCGCCTCTCCTTTAACACTTCGATTTCCAATGTCCGCAGCTCACGATACGCAATGATGAGGAAGTTGCCGCAACCACACGCTGGATCAAAAAAACGCAACCGGCCGAGTTTCTGCTGAAAGGCAATAAGGTCGGGGAGACGACGATTGTCCCTGCGGGATTGAAGACGTTGGAATTCGGCGCGTAACTCGTCAAGGAACAGCGGCTCAATTACCTTGAGGATGTTCTTTTCAGTAGTGTAGTGTGCGCCTTGGGCGCGGCGTTCATCCTTATCCATCACCGATTGAAAGAGTGAGCCGAAAATTGCCGGGGAGATTTCGGACCAGTTGAAATGACAGGCATCAATGAGTCGTTGACGCATTTCGGGATTGAATGATGGGATGAGCAGTTGTTCGCGGAACAGATCGCCGTTGACGTAGGGGAAGCGGGCGAGGTCTTCATCAAGGATTGTGGAGCGGCGGTCTACGGGTGTGTTGAGCACTTGAAAGAGTTGCGCTAACCAACCGCCGAGGTCTGAGCCATCTTCCTGTGTCCGGTTCTCTAACAAATCGAGAAAAATGTCACGTGGCTCAAAGATGCCGGTGTCGTCGGCAAAGAAACAGAAGACGATGCGGACCAGGAACTGTTCTAGATCGTGCCCCGTGTAGCCGGCGTCTGCCAGTGCATCGTGGAGTTGCCCAACGCGTTCGGAGGCTTCGATATTGACTGGATCTTGATCCCTGAAGGATCGTTTCTGTACGCCTAAGATGAAGCTGAACTTTTCGACATGTTGGGGCAGTTCAGCGAGAGTAAAAGCGACACTTTCATCTTCGTCGAGGTCGTATAGTTCAAAGGTCTGAAAATCGCTTAACAGAAGGTAGCGCGGTAGGTCAGCGTCGTTGAGACCGGAGAAGTAGGAGAACGCTTGCTCTCTGGCTTGGGTTAAGTCGCGTCCCTCACTTTTCTGCTCAACGAGGAGCACGCCTTTCCAAAACAGATCGATAAACCCCCGCCTATCGCCGAGCAGTTTAACGGGCTCCTCAAACGTCGCGACCCGTCGCACGGGTAGGTCAAAGATGGCGAAAAATTCCTGATAGAACAGGTGGGTTTGTCCTCTTTCGTAGCCTGCGTCTGCCCATTCCTGAGCGAATACAGCGGCGCGGGCGCGGATTTCATTCCATGACAGGCGCACGTTGTTGGGTCCTTCTTAAACCAGAATTGGTATAACTCGGGTTTTGAAAGTCGGGCAAGTCCGAGAGGATCTCCGATGAATCGAGAGCAGGCCCGTGACCGGGGATGCCCGACCTACGGGGATAAGGGTCAATTTTATCGTGGTTCAGCCGGAAAACGGCGCGATCGCTTTACTCCGCAGATAATCGACGTTCATCTCGATTCCCAAACCGGGGCGGTTGGACAGATGCAGACAACCGTCTCTAACGTCCAACGGATGGTCGATTAACACATCATAAGCATTGAGTTTGGCGCGACTGGTCTCCAATTTGTAGAAATTTGGGACGGTCATCATCGTATGTGCGCCAGCCAGCACATTGATGGGTCCACTTGCATCGTGTGGGGAGATCGGCACGTAGTAAGCCTCCGCCTGCGTTGCGATCTTCTTCAATTCGGAAATACCACCCGCCCACGTCACATCTGGCATAATATAGTCCGCAAGTTCGTTCTCAAGGACTGCCACGAACTCATAGCGGGTCTGGAGCCGCTCACCGACGCAGATTGGCACGCTGACATTCTGCCTGACCTGCTTCAGTGCGTGGTAGCTTTCGACAGGGACCGGCTCTTCAAACCAGCCGATATTGTAAGGCTCCAACCTTTTCGCAAGCCGAATTGCTGTTGCTACATCAAACCGACCGTGGCAGTCGATGAGAATCTGAATGTTGGGTCCCACAGCCTCCCGAATAGCAGCGATCACATTCGCGCCCTGTTCTTCCCCGGCGGCGTCCATCTGCCCACTCAGATAGCCGTTAGCCTCCTCCGGGTGGTGAGGGAACGGGTCGGTCTTCAAAGCGGTGTGACCGGTCTCTGCAATCGCTTTGCAGTGCGCTGCTGCAGTCTCTGGATCCCCTCCGCCCCCTGGATGCGTGTAAAGGGATATCGAGTCCCGAACCGGTCCTCCTCCAACCAGTTCATAGATTGGTAATCCCAACTGCTTACCGCGAATATCCCACAATGCGATGTCAATGGCACTGACGATGTTTGATGTGGCACCCCGTGTTCCCGTGTACGTGAACGCGCGGAAGACCTTGTTCCATATCATCTCGATGCGCGTTGCATCGTCGCCTTCGATCAGACTACTGGTCTGTGCAAGCATGGCACAGATCGCTCTATTTGCTACCGAGGAGTAGCCAGTGATTTCACCCCATCCGGTAATGCCTTCGTCGGTTGAGACCGCGACGAAGATATACTCCCGTTCGCTGCCGGGGGTTTCACCGGCGGTATCTAGGTAGGGGGACTGTGATGTAACGAGCCACGGTGTAACACCGGTTATTTTCATCGTTTAGCTCCTATCTTCTACTGTAGTTTGGACAATTTGTGTTGCATTGCAAGTAACATTGTCAAGCGTTCTTCGATTTTTCTGTCTATTTTGCCCAATACCTAACTTGCAGAAAAAACGATACGCCAGCGCGTAGGTTGGGTTGAACGCAGCCCAACACATGCGTTTCATCAATCTAAAAGATGGGCTACCCCACGCCATCTCATTGTGCTGTGAGCGTGAGTGAAACCCAACTTCGGAGGTATTTGACAGTGGCGCCTATCAGAACTGCTGTGGGTGTTGGGTTTCTCTTGTTTTTTCTGCGACGGACATATCTCGGCACGGGTAGGTTTCTTTATGTTGATACCGTTTGGCTGTGGGATTCCGTTCAACCCAACCTACGGAAAATTGTCTAAACTTTAGTATCTTCTAGTGAATTTATGTTATTTCGCTTCTTCCGCACGGCTTCTGAACTCGGCAGCACCAGCCGAGATCCATCCCCCAACACTAGTGAATAGGAAGCGGATGCCTGCCGCAGCGTATTTCGCCACATTGTCGTTATTTGCAAGTGTACCGGCGACACGTCCAGCGTCTTGGATGCGAGCTAACGTGTCGTCAATTGTGTGTAGTACGTCGGGGTGCTGAAGTTCACCGATGTGCCCCATCGAGGTCGCTAGATCTGACGGTGCAACGAAAAATACATCAATGTGGTCTACCGTTAGGATCTCGTCAAGGTTTCTGACAGCGACGATATCTTCGATTAGGATGATCAGCAGCGTCTCATCGTTGGCTACTTGGAGATAATCGGGAACGGCGTATCCCTGACGACTGGTATACATACCCCGGTAACCGATAGGGGCGAACTTACCGCCGTCGACTAGGTTCTGTGCCTCTTCCTTTGTGTTGACGTGTGGGACGACGATGCCCTGAGCGCCTCGATCGAGAGTGCGATAAATCAGCCCCTGATCGTTTTGGTTGATGCGAACAACAGAGGTCATCCCCCAGATATCGCAGGCACGGGTGAGGTTGCCGAGCTCGGCAGCATCCACGGGACCATGCTCGCCTTCCAGCCAAACGCCGTCGAATCCATTAGGTCCGAAAGCATCGATGTCATCCGGGTGGGTCATACCACCAGCTACATAGACGGTATCACCTGCAGCCAATTTATGCTTAATTCGATTCGGTCTAAGTTTCATATTTTATGCTCCTTATTGTTGTTAGTTGAGATGGTACTTGTAGAATGAATGTCTGAATCAGGATATACCGGATTCAAGGATTAACAGGATTATTATCTGAATCGCAGATTGAGCAAAGAGTTCGCTTTCGTAGGGAACAACGATCGTTGTTCCCTACTTTGCTGTCACCGAGCATCCGCATAACCTTTTCCAGCAGTGAGTTTTTCTGCAAGGTGTTTAATTGAAGGGTTGGGGTCATAAAGTGCAAGTTCAAAAATCCCCCGGTGTTCGATTGCATCCAGTGTTGAAAGCAGGGTGGCGGTTTCAAGGCGTACGCACGCTTCACGGTCTTTCAAGCCTCGTTCAAACCAGAGAGGTGCGTCTTCGACGGAATGCTTGGCAAGTGCGGCAATCGCTGCGGCCCGAATCCGTTTATTTTCCGATTCGGCGAATGGTAGGATGACCTCCGGGTCTCCGTTGTCGCAATGGACTATCGTTTGTAAGGCGGCAATGCGAACCTCTTCTGATTCATCCAAGAGCAGCAGCGTGCACCATTCATATAGATCTTCATGTTCAAGCTGTGTTAGCAGTTCAAGACCGCGGATGCGTCGTTTCGGTTTCGCGTGGACGAGGGCATCAAGTGCATTGTCTTCCTGTGAATCGACCGGTTCTGTTAAAGGTTCTGTTTCAATCTCAACGAGTTCAGGAGAATAGTCGAAGCGTAAATTTTCTGGTATAATCTTGGCACCTCGAAAAAAATCGGGCAACCATTGCTGTAGCCGCTGCGACAGTTCCTTTGGACGAATGGCACTATCCGTGCCGGCGTTCACGCGGTTTTCCACCCATCGCGCCAACCGATTGATCCCGGGGTGATGCGGACTAATATTCTCATAGGATTCGCCGTGGAGTATCTGGCTTACCCACCTAACAATAAGTTCGGACGAATTCAGTATCACCGTTGGTGGGACGCGTCTACGGATAGCAAGAAATCCCTTGCTGCGCATAACGAGATTTTTTCCAAGACAGTTAGACAATTCTTGGACATTGATCTCGCAGTTAAAGACAAACGGTGGGCTGTCGGTCTTACGTGTTTTTTGCTTAGCGCGACGTTGGGCACGGTTCTTACTCGTGGTGAACCAAACCGCACCCTTCCGTGGGAGAAACCCCATCTCGGCAATTCTAATCGCATTCCGTAAGGTGGTACCGTGATAGAAGTTCATAATGCCCTCCTCTGCCTATGCTTGAGATTTAGGTAGAATTCCTTCACTGGAGTGTCAATTTCATCACCAGTTCCTCACCCGCTTGCTCACCCGTAGCAGCACACCCTAGACAACTGAAAGCGCAGCGAACAACGCTTTGATGTACCCAACCGAATATGCCAATCCGTCATCACCCTCCATGCGGGGGATATGGTCGGGGTTGAGGCATCCGTCAAATCCGACCTTACGCAGTTCCAGCACGATTTTGAACATATTCATGTCGCCGTCGTCTAGGAGGACCTCCTCAAAGGCACCGGCTGTCGCGAGACTCCCTCGGACATTGCGTAAATGCACCATAAAAATCTTGCCTTTACGACCGTAGTTGTTGATCTCGTCGAGAACGAGGGGCGTGCTGCCCGCCTCACCTCTGGTGCCGCAACAATAGAGGTATCCAACATTTCTGCTGGGAAAGGCGTCAATCACGCGATGGAAGCCCAGACTTCCCAAAGGCGTATCGGGGTTGGGGGTGTCGGAAGGATGGATGGCGAGATTGATATCGTGCTCTTCGGCGATGGGCACGAGATGTCCGTAGACCTCGCAGAAGCGTTTCCACCACTCTTCGAGTTCCTCAAAGTTTGGTGTTTCGGGAGGGGCGACCGTCAATCCACGACTCTCCCCGCGTGATAGGTAGCCACCGCGATGCTCGGAATTGTAGCGGGTCATTATTTCGTTAAAGGTGTCGCCCCAGAATCGCTGCCTTGCGATGGGGACGCCTGCCTCCGCGAAAACCTTCAGGGCGTTACAGGTGTTTTCCAGCTCTTTTTCTGCGCCCGGCAGCCCTTTCATAAATGTTTCAGTGATGTCGGGCAGGGTCACACGGTTAATGTCGAGTCCCCAAGAACGGATTCGCTTTCTAATTTTGATGACTTCATCCAGATCTGGATAACCCTGTTCTTCGACGCCGGGGAAAGAATTGCCACCACCAAAATCGATGCAGTCTGCGCCTAACTGCGTAACCTGCTTCAGATAACTGTCCGTGAGACCTCCGTCCCAGACGGATATTTTCATCATTGTTTTTACCTCCAATTGTATGAAACGTAAAGCATAAATGACACCTATGAACGAATGAACTCCTGAACGCTTGACTTCCAATACAACGACGCCCCAGTTATATTGCGCCGCGGTCTACTCTCAATCCAGCGGCGAGACTTACCTGCGTTCCCATGCACACATTGGGGATATCGACATGTTCAGGGATATCTGTTTCTCTGTGGTAATTTGGATCGACGTAAGGGAATGAACCCAGATTTGCCACCGCTATCGGATAACCCGCGTTAATATAAGAGCCGTCATCATCGCCGGGGGATTGTCGCTGAAACTTTTCCTGTATTAATCCGATGTCGTAAATTTTGTTCACATCCCCCATCAGATCGGCAAAACGCTCACCTTCAGGTTTCGTGTAAAGGGTTACGTTTGTCCGGTGGCCCGCATCAATATCCGCCTGCGATTTGCCCCCCAAGGAATCCAGATTGAAAATAGCGACCAGATTATCGCCTCGCGCTTTCGCGTTTTGCGCCGCTGTCACACTGGTCCAAGGCTTATGTTCTTCGTTACAGAACAGAAACCAGATAGACCGTTGCGAGCGGTAATCTTTCAAAATACGTGCTATTTCCATCGTTCCTACCGTACCGGCTGCGTTGTCATAAGCCCCAGGGGAATCCACCCAGCTTTGGGAATCCTTATGCGAAAGAAACAGGATAATCTCTTCGGGATAAACGGATCCCTGCTTTTTCGCATAAAGGTTATAGGCAGTATACCAGAGTGTATCAGAAGTCGGCGGAGCGTATTGGTGTGCTTTTGGCTTAGACGTATCACAACCAAATGGTTGGACTTGAACACCTTCCTTCTCCACCGGATATCCCCACGATTCAAGGTTTCGTTGGATAAAATCGTCGGCTTCGTACAAAGTGTTTGTAGCGTGACCGGGGATAGTATAATTCAACTTCCGATAGGGCAGGGGTGTTTTCGACAGATAGAACAAATTACGCCTTAACTGCTCTGGGTCAACTTGCTTGATCCGGTCTGGAATAATGTCTCGTGTCATACTTGTGTTTCCTTTCTACACGCTCTAACGCGACCACCCTATTTTAGGCGATAATTAGATAAATTGAAAGGAAAAAATCAACTTTCTCAGAACTCAGACACGGTATCGCTTTGCCGTATTCATTGTGATATAATAACCTAAGTTGCTAGTTAGCCATAGTCAAGCTAGTCGCGATTCGGAGATCGCTCCTACCGTATGTTTTTTGTAGGAGGGAATTCCAATTCCCGACGATTGCACAAGTTTCCGGTGCTTGGATTATCAACTAGCAACTTGCGTTATAATAAGCGGAGTTTGGAAAGATAATTTTGGGAAGACGTGGAGGCTGGTGAGATCCAGCGAAGGACAAACCGTGAAAGTCAAAGGAAAAATCCCTCAAGATAACAGGACCCATAGCTACTGCCCCAAGTGCTGGAGTGAAGGCATCCAACCTTATACGGTTGAAGGCAGGGAATACTACCGATGTGAGCGCTGTGGGTATAATGATAGTCGCCTCATCATGCTCTATCCGCAAATGCGTTACCGCATTTTACCGGACGGTGAGTTGCTACACTATTCCGTCGGTGCAGTCATCGAATGGGAGGGGAAGGTTCTCCTATTCCACCGACGATTATTCCCATTTTGCTATACAATCGTTGCCGGACATTGGGATTTGGACGATGAGACACCAGAGACCGCCGTTGCACGTGAGATAGCGGAGGAAGCGGGAATTGAGATCCGGCCTGACAAGCCGGTATTTGTGGAGACCTTAGAAGAGCCGTGTCGTCGCGGCGCGGATTTCCACGAATGGCGGTTATACCGAGCGACGGTAGATCAGAATACAGCGACGCTATCCGACGAAGCGGATATCATCGGGTGGTACGCTCCTGATGAGATAAGGGAGCTTGATCTAACAATTCCGACTGAATATTTTCTAAAGAAGCTAAGGATTATCTGAGGAGATGCTGCCGTTATAGTTCGCCGATGCAGTACACACTGTTCTTTGCTTCCAAGCTAACAATTTCGGAATAGTGATAGACTTGGGTAACTTCTACCTCATCCTTAATAATTGGGGTGGGCCGTTCGATAACGAAATCAGCGAAGTGCGGGGCGTTGAACGCGACGTAAGCGAGGCTGAACCCTTCAATCTGCCGCTCGTATCGCTTTGACAGGTCTGGAAATGGGACAATTCCTGTATCGACTTGGTAGATGTCCGCTTTTTCATCTATGTTCATTGTCTTAACTGGACACTCGATAATCGCCCGCTGATGTGTAGTGGCATCCCATATCTCTGTGTGCGTTACGATGGGCAGGCTTTTTCGCGTCGCTTCAAAAATAGCTGCGTTGCTATCAAGGACTTGTACCGGCGATGCCTCTTGGATATCAAACAGAGGTCCTCCCCACCATTCCTTCGCCGGTCGATACTCGACGTAGTTATCGTTGCGGTAGGCATGTCGTCTGAATACCGCTGAGTGTTCTTCCCCAAAAACCGGGAGAAAATCGTAGTTTGGGTCTACGAAGAGATCTTTTTTCGCGAAGGTATGTTCACTCTTACATGAACCACACTGGTAATAGTCGTTGAAACTTCCATCCATATCGTCTATCAAGCGGCATCGGGATTCGACCCAAAATCGGGGCGCGTTACCGTCACCCACAGAGTTGATAAAAGAGAGTCCATAATCAAGGCAATTCATTGGTATGTCCTTTCGGTGCAGTTGGGATATAAGAGTATCTTTTCACTGCATCAACTACCACAGTATAGCACCTTTAATGCAAAAATTCCGTTCTTTTATCTTCATCTGTAGGATCATTTATGGTGGACCTTAGAATTAATGAGACATTCTAAACCGAACCGCATTGCTCCCAGGCCCGGTAGGTGCGTTTTCTCCCCGCACCGCATCGGCGCGTCCCGATAAATCGGGATCCCGATGCCGTTCCGAGCATCCCGAGAATCGGGACCTGTCGGGATTGGAAACAGCGCCTACCATACACGAGGGGCGAAAGTGTCTATTTATTTTTAAAATTCACCATAGTTCTTCTGTAGGAGGGATTTCCAAATCCCGACACTTCGCTCTAAGAGCGACTGCCCGACTCTGACTTTTCAAACAAAATGGGTAATAAGCCTAAAACTGAATAGCCCTACCTTCATCTGCACCATCAACTGAAATCTTAGAGAGAATCCGAATCCAACTGTGGCAGAGATCAATTGAGCGATTCAAGACCTCGCGACCGAATGAAATGAACAAGGATGGGCGGTAACTATTGCCTAAGCCCTTCGCTTGATTATGGTGAATTAGAGAAATAAGTGGACGTTAGTGAAGTTTGCAAAGTCCCCCTGACAAGGGTTTCCCCCCTGATAAGGGGGGCTAGGGGGGTTGGGGGATTTAGGGGGTTGGCTGTGTTGGAAGTGCCTAAGTAATTGAGGGGTGTGCATAAATCACTTTCGTATGGGAGAGTGCAATCTGCGATTCAGACAGATGGCACATGTCGCCCCGCTGGGGCTTTGGGGGATGGGGCTATCCGTATGCTATAAACATGTCGCCCCGCTGGGGCTAAATGCCCCCTGTCCCTTTCTAAAATAGTCCCGTTTCACTTTCCAGTGTCTATCCAGAAAATCCTTAAATCCAGAGAATCCTGATTCAGACAATAATGATGCACACCCCTCAAGTAATTCTAAAATCTACCATAAATAACTAAAGTAAGAACTCGGGCAACGGACTCCGTTTGAATGCTGAACCTTAACTTATCGAAAAAACGCTCACCCCACCCGACTCGTCACCGACAGCAATGTGCTGGTCATTCGGTGACCAAACGAGGCTTGTGACCCCCGCTGTCAGAGCGGCTCCATGAACCGCCAGAGAACGGAGGCGGCCTCGCAATTGCCAGACGTAGACCAGACCGTCGGCGCCGCCTGAAGCCAGCAGTTTTCCGCGATGTTGAAAACGCACAACGCTGAGAAACTCCTGATGCCCGGAAAGCATAATGGGGTCGGTATTGGCCGGTCCGCGACCGGAACAATCCCACACCACAACTTCCTGACCGCCTCCCGTAGCCAAGTATCGACCCGTGGCATCCCACGAGAGTTCTCGCACTTTCGTCGGATAGCCGGACATTTGCAAGTCGTCACCGGTAGACATAATCCAGAAATGTACAGTCGAATCCTGATCTCCGGTGGCGATGTATTTACCGTCAGGGCTCCACGCGATCACCAGTGATGAGCCTTGCCATTCCAATCGGCGGATGGCTTCCGACTGTTGCGGATCCCACAGCGTGACGCCGCCGTAGGCAATCGAGGCAAGTTGTCTTACACGCGGTTTCCACTGGAAACCAGAAATCGTGCTCTGATGGTCGGGATATTCGCGAACAAGATCGCCGACAGCGTTCCAGAGTTTCAACTTACGGCCAGCGGCAGAGGCGAGGATCGGTTTTTTACCGCCACTCCAAGCTAGGTGCTCAACCCATGCTGCGCCCCCGTCAAGCGAATGGGTCGCTTTGCCACTTGTCATATCCCACAACCGAATTTTCCCATCTTGGCCTGCGCTTGCAAGCACCTTGCTGTCTGGACGCCACGCGATTGACATTGTGCCAAATTCATGCCCTCTGAAGGCATCGATAACCGTTCGACGACGACCTTCAAAAATTGTCACCGGACCGAGAACCGACGCGGCAGCGATGTATCTCCCATCAGGTGACCACGCCAGATCAATGACGTGGTCGCTGATGGTTGCTGTCCAATTTTCGCGCAGTTGAGAGGGCTGGGCAAAGCGGTTGTTCAAGCGAGACATGCTTCAAACCCTTCCGTTAATTCGGACCGGTCGAGGTTGCGCCCGATGAAAATGAGGCTATTGTAGCGCGGTTCACCACCCCACGGGCGGTCGGGGCGACCGTCGAAGAGCATATGAACACCTTGGAAGACGAATCGGTTTGGCTGACCCTTGATGCTCAGAATACCTTTCATACGGAAGATGTCGAGACCTTTTGTCCGAAGCAGATTGCCAATCCAATCGTTCAGCCGGTCGGGGTCGAGGTCGCCGGGGGTTGTGATGCCGACCGACGTGACTTCGTCATCATGTTCGTGGTCTGGCTTAAATTCGTGTTCAACAACTGGCTTGACAAGGGTGCCGCTGCCAAAAAGTTGTGCTTGAAACTCGTCGGGGTGATGCTCGGTAAACAGCGCGTAAGCGCCGGGGTGGTCGATCTGCACGTCAAAGTGTAATTCGTCCGCTGTGAGATTCAGTTCAATGAGTTGTCCACTCGGTTGAAGGGTGCTACCCGCCAAAAGTTCATGCTCATTATCGGAGAAAACCATAACGACTGGCTCAACAGCGGCCGTCAAAGCTTCATCGGTTGACTCATTTACGGGCACCAATGCGACTTTCATCGTCGGATCAGGACCTTCTTGGAGAACCAGTTCATGCGTACCTGCCGAAAGGTTATAAACACCAGCCCATTCAAAGGGATACTCCGGTTCCATAAACTGTGGGTCAACCTCCATCGCCCGGTCCAGATCGAATCCGCCGACATTGAGAATTTTATCCATTTCGACCGCGGCGTCTTTCGTTCGATAAATCTTCGCTGCAGCGTTCATGCTGCGAATTCTGGCTTCCAGTTGATCCAACTCTTCCTCGGTCACAAGGTCAATCTTGTTCAACAAAATGACATCGGCAAAGGCAATCTGTTCACGCGCCTCGTCGCTGTCATCGATGTGCTGCCAGATGTGTTTGGCATCAACCACCGTCGTGACGGAATCCAGTTGCAGTTTCTCCTCCATTTCGGCGTCCATGAAGAACGTCTGAGCAACTGGACCAGGGTCCGCAAGCCCTGTGGTTTCGACCATGATGTAGTCGAACTTATCGCGACGCTTCATCAGATTCCCCAAAATACGGATGAGATCGCCGCGCACCGTGCAGCAGATACAACCATTGTTCATCTCGAAAATCTCTTCTTCGGCACCGATGACCAAATCATTATCGACGCCGACCTCGCCAAACTCGTTTTCGATGACGGCGATACGTTTGCCGTGGTTTTCGGTGAGAATGCGGTTGAGAAGCGTGGTTTTACCAGACCCCAAGAAGCCCGTCAACACGGTGACGGGGACTTGATTGTTTAACATGGCTGTGTTCATCTTTCTCTCCTTGTTGAATTTAGCCGGCGGTCAAGCTAACGATGTCCGTCTGCTTCACCTCCGCCAGCGGTTTGTGAATCTTGTATTGCCGGGGTTTTCCGGGCGTCTCCATGATTGCAATGACCGTTTCAATAGGCGGGCAGCCTTCTTCAGTGCATTGCAGCTGAGTAATCATCACGGAGATGTCTTCTGATAGGTCAAAGGCTTGGGAGACCCACGATTTGACTTGGACGAGTTGCTGTGGGTCACTCTCTTTTTGCGAATTGAAAAAATTCAGCACTGCTGTATGGTCTCCTTTCCTCGCATATGATGCTGTTTTATAGTGAACAATATAAATATGTAGACGTCCATCAATAGTGCCCCTTATCGAAGCCTCATGAAGTCCCCCTGACAAGGGGGATTTAGGGGGTTGGTTGTGTGTCGAAAGTGTATAAGTAATTGAGGGGTGTGCCTAAATAGCTTTCGTGTGGGAGAGTGCAATCTGCGATTCAGACAAATGGCACATGTCGCCCCGCTGGGGCTTTGGGATATGGGGCTATCCGTATGCTATAAACATGTCGCCCCGCTGGGGCTAAATGCACCCTGTCCCGTCCTTAAATAGTCCCATTTCACGTTCCGGTTTCTATCCTGAAAATTCTTAAATCCTGAAAATCCTGATTCAGACAATTATCATGCACACCCCTCAAGTAATTATAGAATTCACCATAATAACGCAAGTCGCTAGTAGCCAGCATATTCAAACCAATAGTCCCTAACTCCTGTGCAAATTATAGCATATCTGTAGGTCGATTTTCCAAAATCGACGGTTTTGTGTCTGAAATCTCGCCGCGAATCGGTCATCGCACACGATTCTGACCAGATTTTTCTCAAGTCCGCGGGCTCTATTCTGCGGGAGGCGTGTACGGAACTACGCCAACCAGTTGCACAGCTCTCTACACCGTCTGTCATCAAGCTCGTATCAATGCAGCAGCGCTGTACGACAGGAACCTGCCCGGCTAACGCTTGCCACGATGAAGCCTTGTAATTCACGAATCGCTTGTTTTTTTTAACTGAACGAGGGAGATCGAAACCGATCAAAACGGTGACTATCAAAGGCTGAAGGCAACGGAAGTAGCGCATCTGTTTGTGCCACGACTTCCGCCCAATCCACGAGTCGCGCATAGTGTAGATGGGATTCTATCTGTCCTAACCACACGACGCCGTGCAGTGATGTGATACAGACGACATTTGCGAGATCGCACGGCCCAAGGCAGCCTTCGCTGATTGTCAATGTTATTGAAGGGGACAGCCGCCTGTTCCGCCACTCCTGTTTGAGCCACTCGACCGGTACAGGCGGCTTTCGTTTCTCTGTCACGCCACAACAACAACCCTTACAGACCAGCGTATGCGCTAAGACACGCCGCCTTGATGCCAGCGTGGGCGACAATTCGATTCCATCTGTTCTCATGTTTTTCCTGTGTGTTACATTCCTGCGAATATACCGTTTTCTCGGCACTTATTTCAAAATAACCATCCACTTCATCTGATGAAAAGATGGCGCGGACAATCGATAGAAGTTGTTCAGCACAATTATTATCTGAGCTTGATGTTTATCAATCGCTTCTAGGTTGTGAAAGTAAGTATTCGACGAGTTCATGCCACTTGGCAGCCATCTCGTGTGCAGGAACACGTTTCTTCTTCCATGCGTCAGTACACCGTTGGCGATAGTCAAGCCCGTATTCAGAAATAATCCACCGTTCGTAGTCGCCCATCCATGCGAGACCTTGAGTGAGCAAGCTGAAAACGCGACGCCACGCTTCCACATCACATGGCTGCGTAAGTTCAGGGAGTTGCTCCGGTTTCCATATAGGCAACGAAAAGTCGACCGCTACTGTCTGTTTGGGCGCGAATTTGTAACGCTGCAAGAAAAGCCCTCCTCGGTCCCTATCGCCATAGAAAAACCCGAATCCCCATAAAACAATTCGACTGCTGCCAGAGCTACGCCACTCATAAGCGGTACTTCCGGGCTTGCCTTCCGGCGGTCGATGTTTGGTAAAACCGTAGGCGAGCAAAGCATTTCCCTCTGCCCGGCGAATGTCCTGTCCCCAACACCACAACTGTTGGTCCAACAGCACCGTCCCGATCTTCCTGACCTTGTTCAATGCACCGAACCAATGTGCAGATTCGTCGCCAGTTCTGTCAGACATGACTTATTTCCCCATAAGAAGCCGCTGCTACCTCTTCACAAGGTCACGAAAAGCTCCCGAATCAATTCAAAATCGGCGGCGGTATCAGACGCTGTAACTTGGTGCGTGTCATTTTCCGTTTTGCACGCATCAAAACGTGACTGCAACTCGCAATCGTTGATTCCACCATACTCACCGATTTAATTAAAATTGCCTGATGAGGTTAAGATTCAGTTGGAACGTGTGAATTCGTTGGTGGTTCTGCCAGAATAATCTCCCGAATCAATTCAAAATCGGCGGCGGTATCAGACGCTGTAACCTGGTGCGTGTCATTTTCCGTTTTGCACGCATCAAAACGTGACTGCAACTCACAATCGTCAATTCCGCCATACTCACCAATAAAAACCAACTGCGTGCCCGGTTTCTCGTCGTCCCATGGCTCACCAATGATCAGACGCGCCCGTTGGCCGACAACGTGGACGATTCCCTTCCGGCTGGGAATCTCATGGAGGTAAACAAACCCTTTGGCGCGGTAGATCGTCGCCGGTAAGGTTCTCACTGCATGACGGACTGCCTGATGTGACAGTGGTTTATCGGTCGTATAACTCCATGTATTAAAGACCAATGTATGGTCGTGTTCGTGGCTGTGTTCGTGATGGTGTTCATCCTCGCTGCCATGCGCATGGTCGTGGTCATGCGCCTCGCCGTCGGCATGGACGTGAACATCCACGCCCGATTTCCCCGAAAAGCGGCGGAGGTCGTATGTCCCGACGCCGAGCACCAAATCGAGCGGAACCTTACCGTGTGTGGTTTCGAGGATACGCGCCCTCGGAACAAGGTCTTTGACAAAGTCTGCCAATTTCCCCCGTTTTTCATCATTGACCAAGTCAACCTTGTTCAGCACCACAATGTCTGCCATAGCGATTTGGTCTAACGCGAGCTCCCGATGCTTTCTGTCTACCTGATCAATCTGCTCGGAATCAACCACGGTCAGCATACTGTCCACTCGTGCCCCCGACCGCAATTCCGGCGACATAAAGGTCAATGAAACCGCCGTAGGGTCAGATACGCCGCTGGTCTCAACGACGATATATTCCGGCGGGTCTGGACGTTGAATCAATTGTACTATGGCCTCAAGTAGGTCGTCGCGAATTGAGCAGCAGATACACCCGTTGGAAAGGTTAATGGTGGATTCTCCAGAGACGCCAGAGATCAACTCCGTGTCAATGTTAACCTCTCCAAAATCGTTGACCAATACCGCCACGCGCAATCCGTGGTCGGCGTTGAGAATGTGGTTGAGCAGAGAGGTTTTGCCCGCGCCTAAAAAGCCGCTGATGATGGTCACCGGAATCGGTTCTGTGAAGTCTTGGATTTCGGTCATCTTCTTACTCCTTGAAGAATTATAGATTGCTTGTATTCGTGGATTC
Source organism: Candidatus Poribacteria bacterium (assembly GCA_965204355.1). Taxonomy (GTDB): domain Bacteria; phylum Poribacteria; class WGA-4E; order WGA-4E; family PCPOR2b; genus PCPOR2b. The sequence continues at coordinate 5,957,565 of OZ241983.1, read as the reverse complement.
GTCACGCTGCCTGAGCGTCTTGAGTCTCCGAATCGAGAACTGTTTTCATCGCTCATCCTCTAAAATCCGGCCGGGTGAACGCCTATTCTCTCCAATATTCCAGCAGCATACACAACCGACCGGATGACTGAGGCTGGGCACCTCCGGCGTCTCAAACGCTCCAGGTTCAGCGGCCTCTTCGGCACCCGACTCGCCGAAATCTACTTCAGTGCTGGATGGATCGGCGTGCCCCCGACTGGTGAAAAAGGTGGGGGCACTAATGACCTTTTTGACACGAGGCGTATAGCAGATGGGGCATTCGACAACCACTTCGTCCAACTGTGCAAGGGGAAGCTGTTCCTCGAAGAGAATATCACAGTCGGGACATTCAAATTCATAAATCGGCATTGCGTGTTTCCTGATTGATTTAGGCGCTTAAAGGTCCGGTGCAATTGTCGATAACGTCTCACGTTCCACGTCTTCATTGCCTTCGATAAGCTAACTCAGATCTCAAGGCCTTCACGATGGTATCCATGTTGTGATGCATCAAACCGATATACGTCCCTTCAGGAGTTCCGGGCGTTCCCATCGCATCGGCGAAAAGACCGCCACCGATTTCGACCTCGAACCCCTTTGCGCGAACAGCGGCTTGAACAGCCTTGATGCCCTGCGACGGGGTTGAGGTTTCGACGAACATCGTCGGGATTCGATGTTCAATAATAAACGCCGCGAGTTCTCTGACATCGGCGACACCCACTTCCGTTTCTGTGTTCAACCCTTGAAGCCCACGCACCTCGAAACCGTAAGCGCGTCCGAGGTAACCGAACGCATCGTGCGTCGTGACGAGAACGCGACGCTGAGCGGGTATCTGTGCCGCGAGGTTTTGTAGGTCGCCATGCAATGTTTTCAACGTTGCCAAGTAATTCTTCGCGTTAGAACGATAATATTCGGCATTATTAGGGTCGGCTTGAGCCAACGTGTCTCGAATCTTTTCAGTTGCCATCATCCAGAGCGACACATCGTGCCAGATATGTGGGTCGTAACCGCCCTGAAATTCGGATGATGTCCGAAGTTGTGAGCGTAGGGTTCCATCTGTGACGGCGACGGACTTCGTTTTATCCGCCATCTTATCGAGGACGGCACCTATAATCTTCGCTTCGAGATGCAAGCCGTTGTAGAAGATAATATCAGCGTCCTGTAGCCGTTCGACGTCTCCCGCTGTCGGTTTATAGAGATGCGGGTCAATTCCTTCACCGACAATCCCGGTGACATCAATCCTATCTCCGCCAATATTTTTCACAATGTCGGTAATCATGCTGATTGTTGCGACGGCGTGAAGTTTTTTCTCTGTCGTAGAGTTTGCATTTGCAGGGTCTTCTGTGTTATCCTTTTGACATCCGGCAGCAATCATCAGCAGTAACACCAATAAACATAAACTCGTCTTGAAAAATTGTCGATCCATTCTGTCAACTCCTTCTGAATTTGTTATGTCAGGACTTACGCAAATTTAGCACACGGGGGGTAGATTTTCTTAATTTTTAACCCCCTAAGTCCCCCAATCCCTCTGAAAACGCTGTGTGAATTCTAATGTTATATTATAACATAACGAATTCAGAAGTCAAGTCAGAAATGGAATCTTCTAGGTAGGAGGGGCTGACTGAATCTTTAACGAAGAAAACAGGACGGCATTGTCGTTCTGTTCTACTCAAGAAAAGACGTTTTGAATTCATTGACAAAAACGGCATTATATCATAACATAACATACACCTTCATTTATAAGGAGCTAGGGATATGTCTGTTACGGATGCGGAAAACACAACATTTGAAGCCTTTCCCAAGCCAACCCATGACCATTCTCAGTGCGTCAAAGACGCATTGGCAAAGGCTTTGGCGATCTGTCAGGTGCGAGGCGTGCGATTTACCGAGCTACGGAAACAGGTTTTTGAACTCGTGTGCGCCAGCCACAAGCCAATCGGTGCCTACGATATTCTTGACACCTTTCAAAAACGTGGCAGGAAAACCGCACCGCCAACCGTCTACCGGGCCCTCGACTTTCTGCTTGAGCAAGGTTTGATTCATCGGATTGCCTCGTTAAACGCCTATGTCGGGTGTGATTTCCCACAGGAACCGCATCGCGGCCAGTTTGTCATCTGCAAATTGTGTGGCGAGGCAACTGAGCTTGTCAGTCACACTATCGATAAGTGTATTGCTGGCGCCGCCAAGAAACTTAACTTTCAGGTTCAATCTAGAGTGGTCGAGATTCTTGGTGTCTGCTCGGTCTGCCAATGAGTATTTCGCACTGGCCCAAGCTTCTCTTTGCCCCAGTTTCACTCCAGCCGCCCGGGCAGCTGCCAGTGCCTCCTTGGTTCGCATTGAAATCAGTTGATGCTTATTCGCCCCCGCCCATCAACCGTACGGATGAACCGTCTCCCGGTGGAAATGAGATCAACGGTGAATGCCTCGGGCATATCTCTGCCTTTGGTTCCCGCAAGCTTGCCAAGTGGCGTTTTCACATCGTCTGTCAATCATTTTATCCTATGGTGTTCACCTGTCAATCAGAATCTCCTATTTTTCCCCCCATCACGCAGTATATTATAAGGCGAACTCGAAAGGGAGGAAGTAAGGGTTAATAAGCAGATGAGAGTAGTCCTAATCACAATTCTTGTATGTGTTCTATGTTCTTCGCCGAGTGCGGCTGCTGCTGAAGTGAACACCGCAGTACATCTCTATGAGACCGCTTTCAGGTCGATAGTTGAAGAGGATTATAGTGAAGCGTATGATCGGCTCAACGAAGTCATCGACAGATACCCGGATACTGTCTATGCACAGTTTGCCGAAAACCGGAGACAACAGTTGGAACGGATGAATCTGCCGAGCATCCGACGCAAAAACATTGACCAGAGTGGTAGAGTGGGAACTGTGGTGTTCAGTACCTTATATTCGACGTGGTTAGGAATTGGGACGGCGAGGCTTGTTGATGAAACAGACGGAGCAAAGACTATCGCTGGGGGTATGATGATAGGAGCACCGACAGGGCTTTTGACCTCTCTGATTGTAACCCGAAACGCTAAATTGTCTCGTGGGCAGTCCGCCTTAATCAACTCAAGTGGTTCTTGGGGGACATGGCAGGGATTGGGCTGGGCAATTCTGATTTCCGAAGATGACGGCGAAAAACCGTTGATTGGCGGCGCAATGATCGGCGGACTGTCGGGTATTCTGGCAACCTCTGTTATCACAAGAAAAATTGACCCAAGTTTAGGTGACATGGCGATGATCAATTATAGTGCGCTTTGGGGCACATGGTTATCTTTGTGTGCAACTCGGGTTGTTGGTGTTGAAGGCGATGAACTACTCGCTTGGACGCTCATCGGCGGCAATATAGGTGCGATAGCAATGGCATCGCTTGCCCCACAAATTGACATTGCGCCAGCACGGGCACATTGGATTAATCTGGGAGGGGTGATTGGCACTATAGTTGCCAGCGGGATAGTAACGATAGTCGCTGAAAGCGATATTAGTGAATCAGCTGCATTTGGCACCCTGATGGTTGGGGGCATTGCCGGGTTGATTGCAGGTGCCTACAATACCCGCCATATTCCGTCCCCAGCAGTGAGTGAAAGGTTGAGCCGACGGAATGATTCGACGCTCTGGGATCGGCCCCCTCATGAGTTACAGTTGAGCTCTCGCGGTATACGCGCCAACCTCCTCACGATCCGATTTTAATCTTCGAGTTTCCCATTTATAGTGAATTATAGAAATAAGTAGACAGTAATAGTAGTAGGCACATTCCGTGTGCCGTAACTCGGCGGGCAAGGTTCGTGACTTGGTTCGCTCATCACGTCTAAGTAATTCTAAAATCTACCATAGACACCTTCGTTCCTCGGTAGGTGCGGTTTCCAACCGCATCGGCACAGTTAGAAACAGTGCCTACCAAACGGGAGAACGGTAGGTGCGATTTTCAACCGCATCGGCACAGTTGGAAACAGTGCCTACCAAACGGGAGAACGGTAGGTGCGGTTTCCAACCGCACCGCATCGGCGCAGTTAGAAACAGTGCCTACCATACGGGAGAACGGTAGGTGCGGTTTCCAACCACATCGGCACAGTTGGAAACAGTGCCTACCAAATGGGAGGACGGTAGGTGCGGTTTTCAACCGCACCGGGCATCGCTCGGAGATTACCCAATTAATAAATTAATCTTCATACAGTTTGCGCTACATTTATCTGACAGTGTATTAGTAATGAACAAGGATTGTAAATATGTGGAGCCAACCTATCAAAATCATTGTCGCAGCCCTTCTTTTTCTTTGCTCACATCCGCTGTGGGCGAGTGAGCTTGAGTCAATAGAGAATGCAGATCTGCATTCCCTACAGGCGCTGGAAGCACGGTTAATCTATGAAGACGCTATTCAGCAGATTGTCGATGAGAAATATGATAAAGCCCTCAAACGACTGGACTGGATTATTTCTACATATCCCGAAACGACGCATGGGCAATTGGCAACGGGTAAAAGGGAAGAGATTGCTGTCTTGCTGCAGCAACCCAAACCGATTGGTGGTATGAGCAGAGCGGGTTTGGTCGGGTTTGGCACGCTCTTCACGACATGGGTAGGTATTGGTACATTAAGGCTCTTGGACGTAGAGGAGGCGGTCCCCTATGGTCTCGTTTTAATTGCGGCTCCCTTGAGCGGATTATTCGGTTCTTTAAATCTTACGCGGGAGAGCGAACTGAGCGATGGGCAGGCTTCGCTGCTTACCCTCGGAGGGACTTGGGGTATCTGGCAGGCGGTTGGAGCGGCAGAGCTCGCCGGTGCCGGTGAAAAAGCGGCTGTGGGGGCGAGTATAGCGGGCGGTACGATTGGACTGGCGTTGGCTGGCAGCATTGTCAGAGGCAGAGACATCAACCCCGGCGATGCGACACTAATTAATTTTGGCGGGATCTGGGGAACATGGTTTTCGATCTGTGGATCAATGGCTGTACGCGACCGGAGTCGGGATAACAGGAACTTTATTTTAAGCAGTGCAATGATAGGTGGAAATGTCGGACTGACAACCATGGCGATGTGGTCAACGAAACTGAACATGAGTCGTGCCCGGGCCCGCCTTATTAACATTGCGGGCATTGTAGGCACACTCTACGGCTTGGGCACGAGTATCCTGCTCGATATTGACTCAGAAGACCGAACCTTCTGGTCACTCATGGGACTCGGCGGGGCGGTTGGGTTGACAGCGGGCAGTTATTTTACCCGGAACTACGACACGCAAGCGAGTTATTTCACAGAAAGTGATGTGGGGTTACTGAATCTTGAACCTGCTAAGAAAAGATGGTCCCTATCTTTCCCAACTATTGGCGTTGTTCCTGTCAGTAATGGAAATTCGCGGAAGCCTGACATTGAATTGCGGACATCGCTGGTCCGTTTTCGATTTTAATTGCAAAGATTGGAGAGGATCGCCACAATATAAGCGTAATGAACACAGTTGAGGGGGCACCCCCGGATTTCCCTGAAAAGACTACCATCAGAGCTTACTATGTTAGCATGTTCCTCTATTGGGGCGCGCTATATGTCTACTCACCGATTTTGTCGGTATACGCTCAGTCGTTAGGTGCCTCGTTCACCACTGTAGGTCTGGTTGTCGGAGCGTACGGTTTTGTACAGATGTGGTTACGAATTCCGTTGGGGATTTGGTCGGACCGGCTGGGTCGGCGGCTACCCTTTCTTTACGCCGGGCACTTCTTTAACCTCGTCGGGTGTTTGGGGCTTGCTTTGGCACCGACGCCGATATATCTTATCGCTTTCCGTGGTGTGCTCGGTATCAGCGCCGCCACATGGGTCGCATTTACGGTGCTTTTCGCCAGCTATTTCCCACCGGATCAGAGTCCCAAGGCGATGGGCGTTGTTACGGCTATCAACGGCATCTCGCTTATTGTCGTCAATGGGTCCGGCGGTCAGATCGCGCAGATGTGGGGGATGGGTGCAACATTCTACGCCGGCGCGGTCCTAGCAGCTATGGGGCTCATCGCAACTGTGCCTATCAAGGAACATCGGACGCACCGTCAGCCTCCCACGTTCCGGCAGATATGGTGCATCATGACACACCCCGCACTGATGCTCATTGCGTGCATCACGGCGCTCAATCACTACACATTTTGGGCGACCACCTTTGGTTTTATTCCGGTTCATGCAGCGAACCTCGGTGCAAGCAAATTAACGCTCGGCATCATAGGGGTAGCGGCGTTGGTGCCCTATACCTTAACCGCTCCGATGAACCATCACTTTGCTGTTCGTTTAGGCGAAAATCGTGCTGCCTTTACAGGAATTTTGGTGATGGGGGTGACGATGTTTGTTGTCCCGCTGATCCGCAATATCCCGCTGCTGGCGATTGCCCAAGGCGCGAGCGGGTTTGGACGGGGTCTCGTTTACCCGTTACTGATGGGACTGAGTATCCGGGAGATATCTGGTGAAGATCGAGCGACCGCTATGGGGGTGTTTCAGGCGGTCTATGCAATCGGTATGTTCTTGGGGCCAGCAACCGCCGGTGCGGTTGCCGATGCGGTGGGACTGTCTGGGGCGTTCATCATTGCCGGCACAGTTTCAGTGATTGCAGCGGTGGCAGCGCTAACCCTGATCGGACGGACAACCGACCCGTCGAGGTCTGGACAGGCGTAAACCTAAATCGGCATATATAGTGAATTATCAAAATATGTAGACACTTTCGCTCCCCATGTTTGGTAGGCGCTGCATAGGCGCAGTTGGAAACAGCGCCTACCGGGTTAGATTGAGTGCGGTGCGGTTAGGAACCCTCGCCGGTACAGCGTGTCCAAGTAATTCTAAAGTTCACCATATTACAATTTTCCGTCCGCTCGCATTCGTGCGCCGTAGGCTTCGAGTTCGGCTTTTTCCTCTGTTGTGAGTATGACGCGATCGGACAGTGCTGATGCGATTCGGCGGAAGCGGGGCACGTCTCGCAATCCCATAATTGTTAGACCAACCGACTCATGACTGAGGACATAGCGGTAGAATTGTTCTTCCCCTGGTGTACCTTCGCCATCGAAGAGCTTATCGTTCCGTGACGCATTCATAATCACTACGCCGGTGTTGTGCTTGCGTGCCTCCGGAAGCACGGTTTCCTCCGGTTCCTTCATCGCGCAGTTGTACCAACATAGCACGGTATCAAAAAAACCGGTTGCGACTGCTCGCTGAATCTGCTCCCAATCGTGTCCCGTAACCCCGATAAAACGGATCAATCCTTCCTCGCGCGCTTTTTGCACTGCTTCCAACGCGCCATCGGTTCCCAGGGCGCGGTTCCGTTCCTCTTCGGTATTTAGATGGTGAAGTTGATAGATGTCGATGTAATCTGTCCGTAACAGACGCAACGATGTTTCAAGATCTCGACGTGCGCCTTCGGCATCGCGCTGTTGGGTCTTGGTTGCGAGAGTCAGTTTGTGCCGCCGTCCTTGGATGGCTTCTCCGATAACCCTTTCGTCATCTCCATCCCGATACGCTCGTGCTGTATCCATATAATTAACGCCGCTATCTAACGCAGCCCGATACCCATCAGCGGTTTCGCAATACGCACCACCGGTACCCAATCGGGTTACAACCAATCCGGTTCGACCAAGGACCGTTTCGGGGATTTGATTTGCCATTGAGCGTATACCTCCTCGATTTCTTTTCGTTCACCTAGCCTTCGGTAAGTTACCAATATAGGCTGCAACTATAGTGAATTCTAAAAACAGATAGACATTTTTGCTCCCTATGTTTGGTAGGCGCTGCATAGGCGCAGTTGGAAACAGCGCCTACCGGGTTAGATTGAGTGCGGTGCGGTTAGGAACCCTCGCCGGTACAGCGTGTCCAAGTAATTCTAAAGTTCACCATAATTCTAAAATCTACTATATTCATCGTGTCAGCGTTTCTCAATTATACCCGTTTGTAGTGGCGTGTCAATCGAAAAAGGGAGTTTGAGATCTTAGGAAATCTGCTTGACATGGTACTTCTCAGTCGTTAAAATATATCGAATCCTGACATCTTTCGCAAGGTCTGTTCAGAATAACCGAGTAAGAGGAGTCTCATTAAATGCCGACATACGAATATAAATGCTTGGATTGTGATATCCGATTTGATCGGTTTCAAAGCATCACCGAAGATCCTATCCAAGAATGCCCCGAATGTTCAGGTCAGACTAAGCGGTTAATTGGTGCTGGCGCTGGGCTAATTTTTAAGGGTTCGGGTTTCTACATCACGGACTATCGTAGTGAAGGGTACAAAGAGAGCGCGAAGAAAGACAAAGAATCGTCGTCGAGCGGTGACGGAGATAGCAAAGGCGGAGATAGCAAAAGCAGCGATTCTAAACCGAGCAAGACGGAGAGTAGTAACGCTTCCAAATCGACTTCAGATACCAGTGCTTGAGAGAAGATAATTCCACTGTGTTCATTAGCCGAAAGGGGAAAGCATGGCGCACACGCATCACCATCATGATGGAGAGGAAGATGGGGGGCAACACAATCATCAGCACCACCTACAGGGAAAATTTCGATTCGCTATCCTGTTGACAACTTTTGTGTTCGGGGTCGAACTGGTGGGCGGGATCCTGTCGAATAGCTTGGCGTTGTTGAGCGATGCGGCGCATGTTTTCTCAGATTCCCTGTCGCTGATTATGAGTTGGTTGGCGATCTATCTGTCAACTCGCCCGGCGACCAGCTCACGCACCTACGGCTATCACCGGACAGAGGTATTCGCTGCCTTCATCAACGGCGTTTCGCTGATCGCGATCTCCGGATGGATATTTTACGAAGCCGTTCAGCGTTTTATCGAGCCCGAACCTGTGGAGAGCAAAGAGATGCTCATAGTGGCGGTCTTCGGATTTATTGCGAATATGGTTATTGTTTGGCTGTTTCATGGTGAAGGGCATAAGAACCTCAACGTGCGGAGCGCGGTGCTTCATGTGATTGGAGATGCACTCGCCTCCGTCGGCGTCATCGTGGGCGGGGTGGTGATATATTATACCGGTTGGTTCGTTGTCGATCCGATGCTGAGTTGCGGGATTGGTCTGGTGGTCTTGGTTGGCGCGGTCAGAGTTACGAGAGAAGCGGTTCACATCCTGTTAGAGGGGTCTCCGAAACATGCGGACGCCGAAAAAGTTGCAGCGTGCATCAGTTCTATTGACTCGGTCAGGGATGTCCACGACATGCACATCTGGTCTTTGTGCTCTAACTATTTGGCGTTGAGTACGCATGTGTCGGTTGCTGAAGATGCGAGTAAATCGTCGCATCAATTACGGCAGGAGATTAACGACAAACTACAAACACAATTCGGCATTTTCCACACAACAATTCAGATTGAGCAGCCCGGTTGTCCCTACGAGGGTATCCTGCTGTGTAACGCGCCCCACCACTGATGCGACATCTCTCGGTTCTGGCAGTATCTTATCCCTGAATCGTCCATTCCATAGCAACCGAATTTTCGTAGGGGTTAGGTCTCCCAACCCTTACTGCCCCGATAAATCGGGATGTGTCACGGGCGGGGCAACCCCGCCCCCCGATAAATCGGGATGCAAGCACCTGCGATTTCGCTTCGCGTTTTGCACTTTCTTTTTGCATGAGCCCCTATATTTTTATCATCTAATACGATCGCGGCAGATCTAATACATGGGTGGCGAGATAGGCGAGCACTAAGTTGTTGTTGACCGGTGCCACTTGATAGAGCCGCGTTTCCCGAAACTTGCGCTCTACATCGTATTCGTCAACGAAGCCGTAACCGCCATGCGTATCGAGGCAGATATTGGCTGCTTGCCAGCTTGCCTCGGAGGCGAGCAGTTTTGCCATATTTGCTTCTGCCCCACAGGATGCGTTGGTATCAAAGAGCCAAGCGGCTTTGTAGCGGACCAAATCTGCCGCGACGGTCGCCGAATAAGCGCGAACGATTGGAAACTGTACGCCTTGATTGCGACCTATCGGAGCATCAAAAACCTCTCGATCGCGGGCATAGGTGCTAGCCCGATCGATAAACCAGTAGCCGTCACCGATGGCTTCTGCCGCTAATAAAATGCGCTCGGCGTTCCAGCCATCAATGACATAACGGAAGCCTTGCCCCTCCTCGCCGATCAAACTATCGAGCGGCAGCCGTAAATCGCGGAACCAGACTTGATAGGTTGCGTAGTTGAACATCGTGCGGACGGGCTGCACCTCTAATGCGCCTTCTTGACGGCGGGCATCTCGTAAGTCGATTAGGAATAGGCTAAGTCCCTCCGTCCGCTTATCAACTGCTTCGCGGGGGGTTGTCCGTGCTAACAGCAGGAGTAGGTCTGACTGCTCGATGCGACTGGTCCAATTCTTGTGACCGTTGACGATGTATGCCGAATCCTCACGTCGGGCAAAGGTGCGGATACTGGGGGTATCGGAGCCGGCTTCCGCTTCAGTCACCGAGAACGCCTGTAGCCGTAATTCTCCGTTAACGATGGACGGCAGCCAACGCGCTTTCTGGGCATCGCTGCCGTGGCGAAGTAATGCGCCCATGAGATACATCTGCGCGTGAAATGCCGCTGAGTTTCCCCCGGAACGGTTGATCTCCTCTAAGACGATGCTCGCCTCGATTACCCCCGCGCCGAGCCCGCCGTATTCTTCTGGAATCAGGATGGAGAGGAAACCAGCTTCTGTTAGAGATTCGACGAAGGTGTGGGGATAAGCGCGATTGCGGTCGGTTTCGCGCCAGTAGGTATCCGGGAACTGGTTACAGAAGTCACGGATACGACTACGGAGTGCTTCGTGTTCTGGGGCGGGTTGAAAATCCATCGTATACCTCTTTCTGGCTAAAGGACTGTCAACGTCCTAACAGTCCTTGCGTTACTAATACCGTTTCTTAATAATTCTGTCGCACCATTTGGAGGGGAAATAACGGGCATTGAGAAGCGGGGACAAAGATTCATTAGTTCACGCGCTCATTAATGAACCAATGAACCTATCAACCAATGAACTTACTTACGTTTCACGTTTTACGTTTCAACAATGCGTTATCCTTTACCAGAATTGGTATAATATCCATCGTATCACACGCTTTGTGGTATAGCAAGACGCAAATTATGGTGAATTCTAAAAACAGATAGACACTTTTGCCCCTCGGTTTCGATCCCGATTTATCGGGGCCGGTAGGTGCGGTTTCCAACCCTGGTCTCGCCTGTCCCGATTCCATCGGGGATTCATCGGACCGCACTGCATTGGCACAGTTTCGCCTCGGTAGGTGCGGTTTTCAACCGCGCTACATCGGCACAGTTGCAAACAGTGCCTACCAAATCCCGATTTATCGGGATCCCGTGACTACGGGACGAAGGAGAACGGTAGGTGCGGTTTGGAGTGTTTCATTAACTCTAAGATCCACTATAGATTCGGGGAGAGGACTGTGAGAAAGTTATAAACCATGTTCAGACTGCTATCGAGAAATCTTCTCTTTCACTTTATACTTTGGGCGGTGATGGTTGCGGTTTCACAATCCAGCCTCCTTGCGGCAGACAGTCAATTGATACGATGGCCCCCAATTATTTGGCCAACGCTGACGGAGAACCTGATTGGTGAGGACGGAAAGAAAGTTATAAGAGTGTATCTGCCGCCAAGCTACGATTTTACCGAAAAGCGTTACCCTGTCATCTATGTGTTGCATGGGTTCCGCGGAAATTCAAATAGCCTAACCCGGAAGATGAAATCGGCGATGGACCGCATGATCCTCGGTGAGGAGATTCAGGAAGCTATCGCTGTATTTGTCGATGGCTCAAATCGGTTTGGCGGGAGTCAGTATCTCAGTTCTCCGACGATCGGCGATTATGAAACGTACATCAGGAGGGATTTGGTCAATTTCATTGATAGACAGTATCGGACGATACCCCACCGGGACAGTCGAGGAATCACAGGGTTTTCAATGGGCGCATACGGTTCAATGCGCCTTGCGCTCAAATATCCAGAGGTATTCGGTGTGGTTGTTACCCAAGCGGGCACTTATAAATTTGACGATGATTTGATAACGTCTTTTACGGAGAAAGGTGGCGTTGTCATAACCCTCATGGAGCCACTTAAACAGAAATCCGGGGACGATTTTTGGGACGCGCTGAACGCGTTAGCTGATTCTGATGCCTTGAAGAGGATTAGTTTGCCGTTTCGTAACGGCCTTGCGTATTTGGCGGGGGTTGCCTCCAATCCTGACGAGCCGCCGTGTTATCTGGATCTGCCGTACAAATTGAAGGCGGGTATTCCCCCTTGGGAGCGCGACGAGGAGGTTTGGGAAAAGATTGTCGAGAATGACATCATCCGTGAATCAGAACGCTACTCCAACAGATTAAAACAAAATCTACAACGACCAGTGCGGTTGAATGGGATTAAGTTGGTCCATGGCCTTGAGGACGACACAGCATTGCCCAGGCAGGCGGAGGCATTGGATCAGAAGTTGACGGAGCTTGGCATCGACCATGAGTTTGTAACACATGGGGGTGGACACACATTCATCGCCGAGGAGTCGCTGCGATTTATGGCGACACATCTGGCGTTTGAACCACCGCCTGCTACCTCGGACGGTTCTGGTACAGGTACAGTTTCACCGTATGCTGTTGCGGCGCATAGTAGCGGCAATGAAATTGTAATTACCTATACTGCTGAAGGGCTGATACGCCGTGGAACCGTGACAGTTAGTATCGCAGCAGGTTGGACACCTCCGCAGAATGTCCCAAGCCTGCCCGGATACACAACCGTTGCCTCAACCGGCACTATCGGCGATGTAAGATTCGCGAATCAGACGATTCAGGTCGATATTCAGACCCTCATGCCCGACGACACTATTACCCTTACTTATGGGGCTGGTGGAGATCGTTCAGGGGCAACCGCGCCGGCAAAGCGGATTTCCACCTTCATTGTCCAGACTGCTTCAACATCGGACGGGACTTTGAAAGCGATCAAACAGAGTCCGCTTCTTGAAGTGTACCAAGATCCATGGGATGTGAATGATGATGGAACTGTGGGGGTTCTTGACTTGATTGTGGTGGCATCCCAGTTTGGGAGAGTCATAGATGGGATAGTTTTCGGGCAAAACCCGGATGTGAATCGGGATGGATTTGTGAACCTACTTGATTTGATTGCTGTCGGAGATCATTTTGGAGATTCGATTGAGAGTTCAGCAGCACCTGAACGCACCTCTGCCGCCGTGTTGGCGGCAATTAGATTTGAGAATCCCCGATTTTCAGGGAATCGCCTCCTGCTTGACCTGATGGTTGATACGGCTGTGCCGCTGATGGGTTACCACATTCGGATAGCACCGGAAGGGCTTTTGAAAATAGGATTGAACAGCAGCGAGAACGATATATTTCATCTGGAGGAGATCGCTCAATCTGGAACATTGGTGGGTGCCAAACTTGGTGAGGGACAGCCTTGGATTGGTCAGGTGCGTCTCGCTACGCTGGAGTTGGAAGCGGGTGGTTCCGCGGATTCAGTGCAATCGTTGAAGCGCACGATTTCTGTGGACGCAGCGCATCTCGTTTCGGTGGAGGGACAATCCCTCCGTGTCGAGGTGGAGCCATTCTTCATGGACACGTTGCACCCTTCTCGGACGGAGACGTTCTCTAACTATCCCAATCCGTTTAACCCGGAGACATGGATTCCCTTCCAACTGGACACCGCTGAGTATGTTCGAATTACCGTTTATGACGTTTTAGGGCACGCGATCCGGACGTTCGATCTGGGCTATCTGTCCCCCGGCTACTACATAACGCGTGAACGTGCTGTGTATTGGGATGGTCGCAACGATATGAATGAGCGGGTTGCCAGTGGAACGTACTTCTACCGTCTGGAAGCGGGTGATTTTATCGGTATACACCGGATGGTGGTCTTGAAATGACGCAAGTTATGAGATTGCAATATACTTGTCAGCCCGGCGAAGCTGATAGAGAACAGTAGGTACTAGTGCTCTGTCAAGTAAATTGTGATAAGGCACTCACCGCTCGGCTTAGCTATCCAAGCCGCTGTGCGGAGGAGGTGTCTAAAAGAGGCTTTTGTACCACAATCTGTTAGATTGTGATCCGAGTCCGCAAACTAACAGTTTGCGCTACATTTATCTGACAATGTACTAGGCCGGTAGGTGCGGTTTTCAACCGCACCGCATAGGCGCAGTTATAAACAGCGCCTACCAAGATAGAGACTGGAGGGCGCAGTTAGAAACAGCGCCTACCAAACGGTAGAACGGTAGTTTCGTTTTCCAACCCTGGTCTCGATTCATCGGACCGCACCGGGCATCGCTCGGAAATTACCCAATTAATAAATTAATCTTCATACAGTTTGCGCTGCATTTATCTGACAATATATTAGGGCGTGTTGACATTTGTGTGAAATTGTTCGTAGGCGTAGGGGCGAGGTTTCCTCGCCCATTGACAACGTGGATGGGGAGCCTCAAACTATACAGGTTGAGTCAATAGTCCAAAAACAAAAGGTTGGGAGACCCAACCCCTACGAAGGACGATGGATCTGTGCGCCGTTCATCTTACGGGTTTTGTAGGCTTTTTAGTTTTGGTCCGGCGTCCCACCCAAGGCTAACGGTATTTTTTTTAATTCTGCGTCCAATATGCGGATATCCGCCATCGCCTTCTGTTCAGCCAGCCACGCGTCTCTCAGATTCTGAAGTGCTTCCCCGATAAGTTTGTCCTGAATTTCTTGACTGACCTCTGGATATGTCTTCTGGCGAGATGGCTCTTCTTTGAGCAGCTTAGCGATGAGATACCCTTCAGGTACAGGAATGGGCTGGCTAACTTCGTTGACCGCTAAATCAGCGATTGCCTGCCGAATCTCTGTGTTGATTGGAACGGTCTGTGGTTCTTCTTGGAACCGAAGGAGCGGATGATCGGGATAGGCCTCCTGAATTTCTTGAAAGGTTACGCCTGCTTTCAACTGGGAGGAGATTGTTTCGGCGAGGGCTTTCGCTTCGGCTTGCAGATCAGCGGTATCGTCCGGTCTTGAACGGACCAAAATATACTGAAATTGAATCTGTGCGGGTGCAATAAATTCTGATCGATGTTGTTCGAAATACTGGGGAGCCTTTTGATTGATCTGCTCTTCTTCGATACTGTTACGAAATTGGCGGACAGTCAGCGCGTTCACAATTAAGTCAGTTTTCATCCGTTCTTCTACTTCCTGATATTCTAATCCGAGCCGCTCCAGATCAACAACGAACGATGCCTCGTCGCGATACGGGGCCTTCAGTGCTTGAATTTCGGTGTTCACCCTTTTCCCCCAACTCCAGAGCAGCATTCCGATATCATCTGCCTTCCGTAACATCATTTTCTGCTCGATGAGCGCTTCTAAAACCGCTCGTCTGACTGCATCCGGGGGGTTCTTAATTTCTTGGATGCTTAGGTCGTTTTCTGATTTGCCGAGTATCATTAGCGGATTGCTGATAATAGCGATGAGGAGCAGCTCGGTCTCCAGTTCGCGGGACGTGATTGGCTGATCGTTGACGATGGCAACTATGTAGTCGAGGATTCTTTCCTCACTCAGTCCACTTGATGGGAGGGCGACAAAAACAAGGCAGAGCAAAGTGTAGCATGTAACGCGCCATGTGTAGAACGGAGAACGCAAAGTATCGGCACCCTTTTTGTCTTCCATTTCTGTCTGCCCTTTCCAAGTCCCCCTGACAAGGGGGATTTAGGGGGTTAGTTGTTCCCTGCAATTGGGGCAAGGGGTGGGGGCCCCCTACGGTTTCTGTTGCACAATTTCTTAATGTGTAGAATTATATGAGGGGTGTGCATAAATAGCTTTCGTGTGGGAGAGTGCAATCTGGGATTCAGACAAATGGCACATGTCGCCCCGCTGGGGCTTTGGGATATGGGGCTATCGGTATGCTATAAACATGTCGCCCCGCTGGGGCTAAATGCCCCCTGTCCCGTCCTTAAATAGTCCCATTTCACGTTCCGGTTTCTATCCTGAAAATCCTTAAATCCAGAAAATCCTGATTCAGACAATTATCATGCACACCCCTCAATTATATGTGTTGACGCTCCAACTGTCAATTAGAAGTTTTCACGGTTGATAGGATAGACTGGCTGTGCTATCATACTATAGTAAATCCTAAAAACAGATAGACGCTTTCGCTCCCCATGTATGGTAGGCGCTGTTTCTCCCGACCTGTCGGGATCCCGATTTATCCCGATTCATCGGGATGCAGTGCGGTTAGCAACCGTACCTACCGGGCATGGGGGCAATGCGATTCGGTTTGGGAGAGAGGTGACAAATTGTGAAAAACGTTAATCAGCCTATTTCAAAAGAGCTATTGGAAACGTTGGATACAATTCAGGAGCGTGTGCTGTGGTTGGCGACACTTATTATTCATTACGCGAATAACCTTCGTCCCAGTCCAGATCAGGCAAAGGTCGGCGGACACCAAGCCTCCTCGGCATCAATGGTCTCGATTATGACAGCGCTCTACTTCCATTTTCTTCAAGCTGGGGATCGTGTCTCCGTTAAACCACATGCCTCGCCGGTTTTTCATGCGATCCACTACCTACTGGGTCAACTGCCAGAAAAGTATCTGACCATGTTTCGATCCTTCGGGGGGCTACAGGCGTATCCGAGCCGAACAAAGGATCCGGACGACGTCGACTTTTCGACCGGCTCTGTGGGGCTGGGAGCGGTGGCACCGGCTTTTGGGGCATTAGCCCATCGCTATGCGTTGTCCCACTTTGGTCATGTGAGTTCGCGCCGTTTTGTAGGCGTGATTGGTGACGCTGAGCTGGATGAGGGCAATGTGTGGGAGGCGATTCTGGATCAAGCGCTCGCCGGTATAGATAACCTGCTGTGGATTGTTGACCTCAACCGCCAGAGCCTAGACCGAGTGGTGCCGGGCATCCGTGCGTATCAACTTCAACGTCTATTTGAGGAGAGCGGTTGGCAGGTGCTTGAAGCGAAGTATGGTCGGCGACTTCAGGGGCTCTTTGAACAACCGGGCGGCGCCGCCTTGCGCGAACGGATCGACGAAATGAGCAATGAGGAGTATCAGGCACTCATCCGCCTTCCCGGTCAGGAACTCCGCGCTCGGATTGTTGATTGTGAAGGGATTGATAACGCTGAGGTTGCCTCAGTAATCCAAGACATCCCGGACGAGACGTTGCCGTCGGTGCTAAGTAACTTAGGCGGACACGACTTGGGGGAACTGCTCGATGTGCTATCGCAGACTGAGGCGGAACCTGAACGACCGACAATTATCTTCGCTTATACGATTAAAGGCTGGGGGCTGCCTATCGCAGGACACCCGCTCAATCATTCCATGCTCCTGAGTGAGGGGCAGATAGACGATCTGCGGGAGCGTTTGGGTATATCCGCAGCCGACGAGTGGGCGCAGTTTGATCCGGGGTCGCCTCCCGGTCAACTGTGTTTGGAAGTTGCTGATCGGCTTTTCCCTCCCAATCCCGCACCGCCGGAACTACTTTCCGCCGATGATGTACCGACATCACTCTCTCTCCCGACCCAAGGATCTCTGAGCACGCAGCAGTCTTTGGGACGGCTGTTGATGCGTGTAGCTCGTGTGCCGAAGTTGGCGGATCGGATCGTCACGACATCGCCGGATGTATCGGTGTCTACCAACCTGTCTGGGTGGATTATCAAAACAGGTGTGTTCACGCCGCACGAAGTGCCAGACTATGAAAGCGAAGCGAACCAACTCCGAAGCTGGCAGCACGGACCCAGTGGACAGCACATTGAGTTGGGCATTTCAGAGATGAACCTCTTTACGCTGTTGGGGATGCTCGGTTTGTCGGCTGAACTGTGCGGACAACATGTCATTCCGATTGGCACCGTCTACGACCCGTTTGTATGCCGCGGGCTTGAAGCGCTCATCTATGCCCAGTATTCGGGCGCGAAATTTATTTTCGCTGGGACACCGTCGGGTATTACGTTGTCACCGGAGGGCGGGGCGCACCAATCGACTGTCACGCCTTCACTCGGTGCGGAGATCCCCCGACTTAATGCTTACGAGCCGTGTTTTGCACAGGAGGTAGAGTGGATATTGTTGGAGGCGCTTCGTCAGTGTTGTGACCGGGAGGAAGGACGCTCGACTTACCTGCGGCTCTCCACCAAGCTGATTGATCAGGCGCTGCTGACGCCGGCTCTGGAGCGTTTAGGGGCAGACGAATTGCAACGGCAGGTGCTGGCTGGCGGATTCCGATTGGTAGATTGGCGTAACGCTGACCCAGTCGTGCCAAGAGAGCGGTTGGTTCATATTGCGACAACGGGCGTCATGATTCCAGAGGCGATTGAGGCTGCTGAAATCCTTCGTGAACAGCGGATAGCTGCGAATGTGCTGAATCTTAGCAGTCCGCGCCGACTGTTTGAGGCGTGGCAAACGATGCAGCAGTCCCCCGGATACGATCGTGGCAGGGATGCCACTCCCACAAGTGAGGGAGCCACTCCGTTTGATTGGCTAATTCCAACCAATGAGAGACATGCGCCAATTGTCACAGTCCACGACGGCGCTTCGCACGCGCTGTCTTGGTTGGGGAGCGTCTATGGAGAGTTGGTTATCCCCCTCGGAGTGGATGAGTTTGGCCAATCGGGTGATCGTGCGGAACTTTACCGACACTTCGGGATTGACGCTGAGGCTATCGCTGCTGCCGCATTAACCGCATTAAGCCGCTGTGGCATATCTGTTTAACCCTACTGTATCGTTAGCGGAACGGTGTTGGATTCAAGTGTTGCCAAGCCACGGTAGGAATTTATCAGGAGATAGGTTCCCTCCAGTTTGGCTGCCTCTCCGCGCCGGAGGCCCTCAAGCTCTTTCTCCAAATTGTGGATCATCCGCTGCTTCATATCGTCGGGCATCTGATTGTTTGATTGCACTATCCGGATTTCGTTCTTTATCTCCAGCACCTCTGGTGGTTCAGGCGAAAAGATCTCCCGATAGACTTTCAGCTCCATAGCTACCTGCAACGTATAATCACCGGGACCTAATCTATAGTAGGACTTCAGGTCTTTCAACCCTGCCTTTCTGGTCTCTCCTGCCTTGAGTTCAGTTCCGTGGATGCAACTTACCACCCTGTCCTCCCACATCACTGTCTTGGTTTTCGCCGGGAATGTTATCGGTGGTTTGGGGGTGACAACTTGCCCCAACCGATCTTTGACCACCAATCTGGAGAATGCTCCCTTATCTGTAACCGCCGCATACGGCACGAGTAGGTCAAACTTCCCCATCTGAATTGTTATTTCAAGGGGTATCGGTTCGGTGAGGCTGTAACTCGGTTTTGCCGATGATAAGTGAAGTTCCCCCAGGACTACCGGCGTCGCGGGTTCTGCCGGTGTGGGGGTGGCTTCGATTTCTTGCGTTGTCCCGGTCAGGCAACCGGTGGTATAGAGACTCCATAGGATCAGGCATATTAGCAGTCGGGGTGTCATAAAAATATCCTCCTGTTTCTTCTTGGAAGGTTGAAAAGAGCACGTCCACAAATCCACACGAATCTTCACGAATGATATTTGCTTTCCGCGTACCATAGAAATAAGAGGTATTGGTGCTGAAAACATCTACTATGGTGAATTCTAAAAACAGATAGACACTTTCGCCCCTCCTGTATGGTAGGCGCTGTTTCTCCCGACCTGTCGGGATCCCGATTTATCGGGACGCACCGATGCAGTGCGGTTTCTAACCGCCCCTACCGTTCTTCCGTATGGTAGGCGCTGTTTCTAACTGCGCCGATGCCGTGCGGTTTCTAACCGCACCGATTTGGAATGTCTCATTAATTCTAATATCCACTATAATTGCAGGGGGATATAGGGTAGACGAGGCTTTTGGGCGAGGCAGTGGAGAATCAACTGAATCATTCATCTTGACTTTTTGATGGATGATTATCCAATTTCATGAAATGAGCGAGTAACATTTGATATAAGTCATCAACCTTTTTGTCTACCTTACTGATTTGGGCTTGCAGGTCATTTTTGACCATATCAATTTTTTCGTCTACCTTATTGATCTGGGCTTGCAAGTCATTTTTGACTGTATTGATTTGGGCTTGCAAGTCATTTTCGACTATATCAATTTTGCTATCAAGCCTGTCCATCCGTTTCTCAAGAGGCTCTTTAACAAACTTAATCATCAAGATAAACATGGTTAATATAGTTACTACTGCCCCGATAATCGTTGAGACTATGGTTACAGTTGTCGCAGCGTCCATGATAGCCTCCCAATATCTGAATTGCTAGATGATAAAATATTATACAGCCATCACGCAATTTATTCAAGCCTTTTCAATCGCCGTCAATATCTACTAATTGCGTTGCTTTTTGTTCCCTTTTCATCGGGGAAGTAAATGAGGAGTGTGCATCATTATTGTCTGAATCAGGATTCTCAGGTTTCTTAATCCCGATTTATCGGGGATAGAAACCGGAACGTGAACCGGGACTATTTTAGAAAGGGACAGGGGGCATTTAGCCCTAGCGGGCGAGGGAACCTCGCCCCTACGATTGCGGACTCGGACGATTCTTTGCTGTTAGCCCCAGCGGGGCGACATGTGCCATTTGTCTGAATCGCAGATTGCACTCTCCCACACGAAAGCGATTTATGTACACTCCTCAAGTAAATGTAACCTTATCTGCGAAGTTTATCACAGCGTTCTCGCTGTGACTTTCAGTTCCCTATTCATCGGGGAAGTAAATGTAACATAAAGAATTGTGAGATGCCTTCATTCATCTGTGTCGAAATCCCAATAGAGGAAAACGCAGTCGGCACCCCGACCGTGCAAAAAGTCGGGTCCGCCAAGCCATTCTTCAAAGTGTGAAAGATACGCTCTATATGTCCTTTGGTGCATTTTTATCTCATAGCCATAGGGGGTATCTTGGGACTGAGTCGCTATGCGTTTAGCCGATAGAATCTGCTCTGGCGTAAATCCGAGGCACAGCAACGTCTCATAAGGCGTTTCATGCATCGGCGTGCCAATCCGAATCAGTTTCGCATGTGGGTAATACAGGATATAACTATTACGCGTCCTGTATTGCGGACTCGTCGTCCACACAGGCGGCGCCCAGTGTATGTCCGGATGTTCCCGCAAATCTTCGTTCGGATCAAACGCGTTCATATCGAAAACCACCTCGACCGGTAAAGCCGATAGAAACATTATGAGGATGCACCATAAGTTTGATGTCAACATTAGTTTTCGTCGCTTTGCGCTCTTAACGTCATCTTCATCGCTGATTTGCTCAGATGGAAGTCTGGCGTGTAACCTTCATCCCGCGCCACTCAATCGATTTTGTCGATAAGTTCTCCGGGATTATAAGCAATGACGCTCTGGACATCGTGGAAAAGCACAACCATCTGCCGCGTGTCTCCTCCGTCTAAATACTCCTCCATCTGACTCTCTATGTTTGCTTTAATCCTAGAAACTTTCAGTCCCCTATTCATCGGGGCAGTAGTTAAAACGGATCGGGGAGGTCCTTGCGGTTATGTCCGGTGTCATTTAGGCGGTTTCCACTCGGTTCCTTTGAGCACATCAAGTGCTGCTTTCAATCTAATTTTTGGGTCTGGGTTGTCGAGCAACTCTTCGACAGTCTTGAAAGCCTTATCCGCTATTTTTGATATGGTGACGAGTTGTGCTTGCCGTAGACTTTCTTTCGTTTCCTCCAGTTCTTGTTTAAAGCGGCTATCCTTGTTTCGCCAGTTGTGGACTGTCTGGCGTGAGACACCGATTTCGTCCGCTACCTGTTGATCGCTTTTTCCGGTGATAATTAGAGGGAGCGCTAGCGACTGTTTACTTTCGATTTCTGCCTTAGTAGCTTTCTCCTTCTTCTCAAGTTTGGGGTCGTATTCTTCGATATACGTGCCTGCGTAGTGGAAGATACGACCTTCCTCGCTGTCGGTATCGAACCACTTGATGATGGTCCCAGATTTGAGGGATAGGTAATCTTCGACCGCTTCGTATGTGAAACCGTAGTATACCAATACGGCGGCTTTAAATTCAATATCATATTGGTTGATTTCGTCGTAGTATATCTCTCCTTCCTCAATGGCGTGCCAGAGTGCACGGAAGTAGGGGTCGTTGAACCATGCGTTATAGGTTGCTTGCTTGACTCCGAGTCCCTGTGGGGTGATGTTTTGATGCTCAAGCGCGATGCGTTGCTTGTCGGTCAGTTGGAATGGGATCTCTGAGATCTTTTTCTTTCTGGGCATTGGTGGGTCTCCTTTACAATTTTTGACTTTTTTTGACAAATTTTATTTTTTTATCGGAATCGCCTTGCCTCTGCAAGAAAATTGCCGTTATTTGCGAAGGATAGCAATTCAGGACAGATTCTGCAAATCAGTGGGACGTCTTGTGTGAGGAAATTATACAGAATATATGGCGGGGTTGTCAATAGAAAAGTTACCATCGTGTAACAATAATTAACATAAGTGAAAAATCGTTTGGCGGGTATTTCTTGTTTGTGTGGGTGCTTTCAGTCCCCTATTCATCGGGGAAGTAAATGTAACGTTGCTGTATGGCACCGGGGCGTCGAATCAGATACGCTTTCAGTCCCCTATTCATCGGGGAAGTAAATGTAACGACGACCTACATCGAATATGATGGATACTGGGAAGGCTTTCAGTCCCCTATTCATCGGGGAAGTAAATGTAACGATATTGGCAAGCAGTTTGATGTGACCCGGATTGCTCTTTCAGTCCCCTATTCATCGGGGAAGTAAATGTAACACGGTCTGCTCAATCGCGATACTGGATTGATGCAGCACTTTCAGTCCCTTATTCATCGGGGAAGTAAATGTAACATCAGACGAACAAGATTCAACTACATCCGTTTGGCTTTCAGTCCCCTATTCATCGGGGAAGTAAATGTAACGATATGGGTGAGGATATTGAGCTAACGCTTTCGCAAGCTTTCAGTCCCCTATTCATCGGGGAAGTAAATGTAACTAGCACGCAGGCAGTTCACCTATACCGTCACGGACAATGACTTTCAGTCCCCTTTTCATCGGGGCAACGGTTGTAACTGCGGTGGGCAGTGGTCAGGATCCCACAGATACTTGATCTTTCAGTCCCCTATTCATCGGGGCAACGGTTGTAACGTGATCGCATTTTGGGCAATGTAAGCGAGCGGTGTCCTTTCAGTCCCCTATTCATCGGGGCAACGGTTGTAACCTTTTCCTTCCCGGCTTTTGCCTTTCAAACTCAATCTTTCAGTCCCCTATTGATCGGGGCAACGGTTGTAACATGGAAAGGACTGTCAAGGCGAAATCGAATATGGAGTACTTTCAGTCCCCTTTTCATCGGGGCAATGGTTGTAACGAGCCAAAACTGACCGACACCGAGACGGTTGATTGCTTTCAGTCCCCTATTGATCGGGGCAACGGTTGTAACAGTCTGCCGTGGGGCGCGTTCCGATGCCTGTTTATCGGCTTTCAGTCCCCTATTCATCGGGGAAGTAAATGTAACAGTCTGATTGAAGCTGATCGAATTGCGCTTTGGTGCTTTCAGTCCCCTATTCATCGGGGAAGTAAATGTAACCCGTCTGTAGACATCCCAAACGGCGGGACTGATTATTCTTTCAGTCCCCTATTCATCGGGGAAGTAAATGTAACCCGTCTGTAGACATCCCAAACGGCGGGACTGATTATTCTTTCAGTCCCCTATTCATCGGGGAAGTAAATGTAACGATAGCCGCGGCAATAACGCCGGCGAGGGCGAGCAGCTTTCAGTCCCCTATTCATCGGGGAAGTAAATGTAACTTGCGTTTAACTGGATAGCGTTTGTGCAGGTCGATTGGCTTTCAGTCCCCTATTCATCGGGGAAGTAAATGTAACGGCGCGAGTCAGATCGGATGATCTCTGGCGATCATTCTTTCAGTCCCCTATTCATCGGGGAAGTAAATGTAACCCGTCTGTAGACATCCCAAACGGCGGGACTGATTATTCTTTCAGTCCCCTATTCATCGGGGAAGTAAATGTAACGCAAGCAATCAACCGCTCGGCATCAAGAATACCACCTTTCAGTCCCCTTTTCATCGGGGCAATGATTGACTCAGGTGATTGAATTATGTGCCAACTTTGCGATATCTACAAATATCTTGAGCCCCGCCCAAAGAACTGGCGAAACCAGCTTTGGATTAAGGGCAGAAACATGACGGTTTGGCATCTGATTGCCACGATACGTACCGAACGTGAGACGGTTGAACAGACAGCCGAAAACTTCGGTCTGCCGCTTGAAGCGGTCCTGGAAGCGATGCACTATTACGCACTCCACAAGGACGTTGTCGAAGCGGACGTGGAAGCGGAGAAGCGTATTCTCGTTGAGGAATTTGGGGATGCAGTGGAGTAGTTATGGCTCTCACTATTTATCTCACCCGATCGTAGATTTCTTTCAGTAGAAGGGCGTCTCCATCAAATGCAATGATGTATTTTCCACGCGATCCGCATCTGAACCATGCCAGCCGCCAGTCCAATTTCTGGATTAGATCTATGGGTGCAAGAACAAACACATGACCGGTAACACGCTCTTTGTATTTCCGTTTTGCCATTACATGCGAAACCGATGTCTGATGACCCTCTTGGATGAATTTCATATCTTCTACTGAATAATCAGCAGTTGTGCGAGGTATTCCACAACATTCATCTTCATGCTCATCCGCAAATGTTTTGGACAACCAAACTTGACGATATTGCCCATAGCCTTTAACGTAGAGCCGATTATGATCGTCGTTATACCATAACCGCTCGGCGCGAGTGAGCAACATCTTAACATCGGCATCGTAGGACCAATCGCGCTCGTTCTCTTTTTCCCGAACATCCCAAACCTCCGGACTGGGTAAAGAGGTGCGAAATGAGTCGAGTTCTTTGTAATGTTCAAACCAAGTTGGCTTGCGTCGAAGTTTCAATTGAGCACGTTTCATCTGAGTTAAACACATTTTTGCTGCATAGTCGGTCAGAGCGGCATCTAACCACTTCTCAACTTCGGTTTTCATTGTTGCATCAGCAGACCAATCATCAATAATCCGACCGCGGAAGTTCTCGGCTTGGGCAAGTACTGTAAACGCGCCACACTGCGTGTCAACAAACCATCCTTTCGCATCCTGTCCGGGATAGATGTTCTTGACTCCTTCCTCTAGTACGTCACGGGCGATGTCGTTTCCAAGTGCCTTTACCGCTTCACATTCACGCGGAGAAGCGATTAGGAATGCCTTTCCCTATGTCTTCCAAGTCGTCCAAAGCGTTGCATGAACGACGCTTGATCACCCGCCTCAAAAATCAGATAATCGGTTTTGAAGTCAATTCCGACTTCGATTGCCGCTGTACCGATGACAAGTGTTTTGCCTTCCACGTTTCGGCTGCTCCGTGCTGAAAGCCCGCGGATGGGTGCGATTTCTGTCCGTGGTATCCCTGCCTCAACGAGGGCATCTTCCAGTGCAATAGCGTTGACAACCGAATTTAGGATAACGACACAAGGCACATAATCTCCCGCTTCGTTCGCTTCTCGGTTTTCTGTCTGGAGTCGATATAGTTCGTTCCGAAGTTCAAGAACCTTTGATTGTGCCGTTTCGACGACCGCCTGAACAACTGGCAAAGCATTAAGTTCTATATCATGGGCGACCGTGCGCTCGCCACAAACAGGCTGCGGGACTGTTACATCAGCATCAATGACAAGTGGGTTGATTAGTCGATTCAAATAAGTTTCGACCTCTTCATTCGGAGTGGCAGAGAGCAACACAACCCGTTGAAACGCCCCTGTACGTTGTGCCAAAAAGATGAGGAAAAGTACGTGGGCCAATTCAACGCCGTTGTAGAGATGAAATTCGTCAAACACGATGGTCTTATATGCTTGAAAATGTGCTAACACCTCTTGGCTGCCAGGGTAACGCAAGGAGTACAGAAGATAAAGAATGTCGGGGTTTATCAATACAATTTTCCGCTTGTCCTGTTGAATTAGTCTTATAAGTGCGGCCCCTTTCTGCTTTTCACCCATTCCCCATGCCTTTGCAAATGCTGCGAGTGTATGAGCACTAATTTGAACGATTTCATACTCTTCGGTTCCCACTCTTTCGTTTGCTGTTTCTGGTGTCCGTTCCCGATATGTGATCCCCTCGTCATCCATCAATTGCTGAATCGCTCGTGATTGATCTTGAATCAGTGCGTTTGTGGGGTAAACGAAAACAGCAGATTCACAGTTTTTCAGTACAGGTAACGCTGTCGCTCGTGTCTTGCCGCTTCCTGTTTTCGTCACAAGCAGGAATCCGGTATGATTGGACCATTCGTTGTACATGGCGGCTTGGTGTGGATACAGGGAAGTTCTCACATCTTCGACAGCGACCTGTTCGTAAGCGTAGCCTTGTATTCTCATGATACGCCTCCGATTCGGTTAAGAACACGCTTGGGGAGGTGTATGGTATGCCGTGCTCTACCGACATTAAAGAATAGCCACCAATCTTCGGCGAGGGTTGCTGTCCGAAATAACAGATGCGGAGGAATCATCACCGGATCATAACTGACGAGATGTCCGTTGATATCCAAAGGATTAATCGGGTGGGTTGGGCTTTGTTCATCCTCACGGTAAATGGCAACAGGTTGGGGGACCTCATCCCACCTAATGCGCATTGAGGCTCCTTTCTTACCAAGTCGGACTACCCCTGGTGGACGAGAATTGTCAAATGTGAAAACGTAGCATTGATAGCCTTTTTCTGGACGTTCTACTCCCTCCGATTCCCACGCTGGATCGATGTAGACTCGCTGTCCTAAATTTGGTGTATTCATTGATTTGCTATCGCCTGTCGTTAATGTGCGTGAATCAACGGCATTGAAAGTGATGGTCGTGCGTGATACATGCTCAGGGGAGCTCGCGTGGGCGGGTGTAGCGTAGAGTGACATCGCATTAAATTCGCCCTCTGGATCTTCAACATATTTCGGTGTTGAACCTAGATAGACACCGTAGGAACGTTGCGAAATCGCATAACAGAGTGCGTAATTATGCAAAATGGGTTGGGTCGTTGAAACTTTGCTGATTTCGTTGGAGGAGAACCAGAGGTAATCATGGTTATACAGTCGTCCTGCAAATACGCGCACACCGCGTTCATAAAGCCGAATAGCGTTTGCCATGTTGTCACCTCGCTTGGCTGGTGTGTATGGAGAAACCGAGTTTTTCCGAAAAAACTCGGTTTCTTGGACACTTACTTTTTCTGTTGGGCTTCGACGTAGGCTTTCGCATCGTTGTAAGCTGTCGTCAATAACGATTGATTGAGTGGTGTGTTCGCAGCGGATTCGACGATTGCATCCACCTCATCGGGTGAGAAAATGGTCACCCGGTCAGGGTTGCCTGCCAACGGTTTATACTTTTCAGCAATTGCCTTAAAAGTATCGCCGATTAAGTTATCACGTTGGTCATAAAGTTCAAGGGTAAGTTCAAGTGGTGTGATGACCTCTTCCCAACCCCCTATGATCCCGAAGACAGAGTTACGCACATCACCGCCGATTCGGGATTCTGCACCGTAGCTTTTGCTTGCCAACAACGTTTTGATAGTCAAAATAATCTCAGTAAGCGTTGTGCTCCGCAAGCTGACAATGCTAGGAAATACGGTTGCAGGTACGACAGCATAACGACTGCCTAATGCTTGCCCGGTCGTTTGATTGAGGTCGTTAATTGCGTTGAACGTCGTTGACGATTCGATGTTCTCAAATGGAAGTAGGGAAAACGCTGTCGAATACTCTATACGGTGCTTGATGTTGGCTCGATCTGCACGTCCGGATTCTGTGCTTGTCGCGCCAAACAAGGTACAGCGAGGACATTCGAGGCAGAGCTTGTCTTTCAGATAGCATTCTGTTACTGATATACCTGCTTCAGAGGTTGCTGTACGCAGAAGTTGCTCCAGCTGCCGTGATTCAGCAGCTTTCTGCTTGGTAGCCAGAAATGCCACTCGCATGGTATCCTCATCACCATTATTAAGTGAGAGAGGTGTAGCGACTGTGTTCAGTTCGCGTGTGTCTTCTGTGCGTAGAACTGTGTAGTCCAATATCTCGCGCATCAGTAGAATTTGAACTGTCTTCGCGCCGATCAAGGGCTGCGGTTCCTCTACGGTAAAGGGTTGCAAAAGGTCTAAGCTATTCATTGTCCTCCTCCTCTTCTTCAATAATGGGCTCTGTGCTGATAGACTCCCAGAAACTAATAATATCTCCCTTCTTTACGTCGTTAGCCTGCCTAAAGGCTTGATTATTTCGTGAGGGAAAACGAACATCGTCGAATTGCGACAGTTTTTCTCCCCATGCTATAGCGAGCGCGGTTTCATCGGCGTAACGTTCTCGTAAAAACTTGATAAACGCGTTACGCGTCTGCTCCAACCATTCAATATTCTTCTTTCTACGCGCGTAATAGATGGTGTAACGAACCCGCTCAGTAACCTTCGACACGGTTGTGATAGGCACTTCATTGCACAATGCTAGTAAGTCACGCGTCCCCGTCTCAAGAGCTTCAAGTGCGGAGGGCGATAAATATCCACGGTTATTCTCGTTCATTTCATGAGCGCGTACTGCCCTTCCTACTAACGTTGCGGCATCCTCTTTTCGGACACGGGCACCATCAAGTATCATTGGTACGGGTCCCAGAACACCGTGCATCGTTCGAGTGGTTTTGGGACGGTACTCATCAAGATACCGGTTAAAGGAATCAGCGATACGTTCAATTTTGGGACGAACGGTTTCGATAGCAAATCGCTCTCCTTTGGTTATGATTAACTGTCTCATCTGAGAACCTCCTTCATTTGTTCAAGTAAATGGAAATGGTACATGTAAGCTTGGTTGTTTTCGCTTTTCTGCTCAATTCGGCGAAGTACATGTCCCAACGTTGGACTCTTGAGAATTTGATAGAGATTAGAACGTTCAGGGAATGCTGTTGCGTTTGCCAACAGTGCAGCCGCCCCGATCGCATCTAAACACCGCTCGGCGACTTCTACAGGAATCCACTCGGCACCGAAAATTTCTCGCAACGCGGGTGTTGGTGGCACACGGGCAACTCCTTCACCTCCTTCAAAGGTTATCGGCTCTCCGGCTTTAACAACAGCAACAGAACAATCTAATGAAAGCCCTAGTATCAGCGTTAGATAAAGTTCACGGAGACCTGCGTTTGTGTCGGATTCATTGCCTATTGACACAGGATTTGACAACGGTACGAGAATCATGTGTGGTGTCTGACAAGCGATGTAAAACTGAGGATTTAAGCGAAATGCCTTTGTGCGAATATCGCGAGCTTCTTCATCTTGGACTTCGCCATTAATAAGAGCTTCTAGGGTCTCTGCTATTGTTGTAAAATCCGTATCCCACAATTCGTTGATTTCATCTAGGTGCAGCTCATCCATGCCGTGGGCGGTTTTCAACTCTTTTTCTAAATCTCGCCGATTTCGTTTTTTCGTATCCGCACTTGATTCGTATGTGATAACTTCAACAATTTCATCAGATGTCAGGCGATACACGTCGTAATCGCTCAGTTTTTGAGCAAGGTTGTAAGTAAGTCCGAACGATAGATGCAAGTCAGGATTGGGATTCGCTTCCGTCATTCGGATTGAAGCTTTATCCCAAATTTGAATTGCCTTTTGTCGTAATATTTCACCGCTGCTGTGGCCGATATTCATGCGTGGGAATAATACTAGGAGATCGGCCGTCTGCGAACCGAGCAATAATTGTCGGAGAAACCGTTCGTACTTACAGGCCTCGCAGATGACAATCTGTCCGGCTCTCCCGTGCGAAACACCGCGATTTGTGTGCCCTTCAGGATTGTCAACAAAGTCGGCTTTCGCTTTTGTGCCGCCATCAAACGTTTGATTACAGATTGGGCAAAGATGCAAACCTTTGTCCTTTCGAGCATTTGCTTTTGTTTCTCCGTATGCTTGCATCTGTTGTGCGATCAATTCGTCAAGATTTAACTGGGGTGATGGATGAATCAGATCTGGCATGAAACACCGCGCAATGTCTTCCGGTGTTGCACGGGTTGGTCGGTTTTCAGCAGGTATTGCGGTGTAAATTTTGTCTGCAATACGTACAAGGATATCAATAAGAATCTCCTCGCGTTTGGTGTCCTCAAGATACTCAATTTTCGATACGTCAAACCCAAACCGTGAACCCTCCAGCGACCAAAATCGGTCAATGGTCAGTGCCATGTCCCGAGCAGGCATTAATGTTGATGTGGACTGTAAATCAGCGTAAGCCCCTTCACCAAAAACAGCATCGTATTCTGCTCGCGCAACGCTTTGCGGATTCACTTTTGGGGCTTTTCTTTTAGTAGCACCTTCTGCAAAATCGGCATAGGTTTCGTCCGCTTCCGGTGTAACTTGCTTACCTAGAATGTTATTTGCCAAAGCAGTCTTGAAAAACTTGAATATGCACATTTCTGGCTGTGCGACTCCAATACGATCAGTTTCCAATGCCAGTTTGTTTTCATTGATAGGCGAATCATCGCCTTTGTATTTGAGGTAGTCTGTTACGGTTTTTCGTCGTGTCGATTCTGGTTTGCTGCGAAATGTTGTTCGATTAACACAACGTGCTGCAACCGCCAAACATGCCTTCAGGTCCCGATAGTCGAAGAGGTCTGCCTTTGGCATCATACTCTGAAGCGGACTGCCAACGATTAACTTTGCCATTTCACTCGGCATTGCTTCTCTGAGACGCTCCGCCATTTGGGCTTGAATTTCGTCAACGCTTGGTTCTTGCAGTTGAGTTGCACTACTTGCCACATAAATCGTGCCGTTACTATAGTGTAGTAATGGACTCCAACCACATTCGATGAAGGCATCAATTGCGGCACGGTGTAACAGCGTTGTTGAGACACCCCGCGTTTGTACGAGATGGTAGACGGTGTGGAGATGGTTGGATATACACGTTTTCTCTGCCACGCATTGTAAGCCGGCGAAAAGACCTTTTGCTGAGCACAAATTATCCACCGCATCAACAATGTCTGCCAATGTTTTCCAACGTGGATTTGTATGCTGACCAAACAAAAGTCGACTTGTTACATTGGCTGGCGTTCTTTCATAACGCATGTGTAAAAGGACCGATGATAGCATCTCCTCAACACCGCTGAACTCAAATTGACTCGCCAGCTCGGGAACCACTTCCTCGGCTAACTCTCGATTTACATCGGAGAGGAAGTCACGCTTCCCCATCACGTATTCCTGCCACTCGTCCAGTTCTTTGCCAACATCATGTCCGAGAACGCTGGTTAAGAGCACTTGCTCTTCTGACTCTGTCAGCGAGGGTGAGAAGGTTTGCTGAAGTAGCGGCAGCAGTGTGATAAGAGCGTCAATTTCAATAACTGTGTGGTCAAATAAACTTTGCTCAAAACTTCTCCGCTTTGCGATTTTTTTCTTCCAATCGCGGTTGAGCATGAATTCTACAGCTTTTCTTCTAAATGCTTGATGATCCATGTTTCAATACCTCCGTGGAAATAAACTCTTGAGTTGACTGTTCCATATTATAATCCCCATCCTCGTCAGAACATGTCGGTGATCGGAAAATATTGTGATTTTTCAGGCGCGTGCCACATTTTTTTGCCTTCCTCTATCTGTGCTATACTTTTCAGACTAAACATTGTAGGTGACGATTTTCTTGCATTGCAAAACGGCCCAAACTCTGATAAAATAGATGCTTGACAATATGGAGGTAGAAGCGTCACTGTATTTTATAGCTACCTATTCAATATCAGAGGAGTGTACCGTCCGATGAAAGTGATTGAGTATATCGCAGAGGTGCTGCCCAACGGTTCCTTGGCACTGCCCGATGACATCCGCAAAGAATTGGGATCGCAAACGCAAGTCAAGGTTACGTTGGCGGTGGAAACACCTTCAACCCCTGACCCCCAGAAGGGTTGGCAAATTTTCAAAAACCTTGGAAAAGATGCCGTTGCTGGTAAACTGTCTAACACCTCGACGAAGCATGATGAATATCTTTACGGCACACGGAAATGAGAGAAATCTTCGTAGATACTAGCGCATGGGCAGCTATCGAAGATGCTACTGATGCCAATCACCAATCTGCGTTGGTCTTCAAAGATGAACTTCCCGGTGGTTGCCATTTGGTAACAAGTAATTCAATACTAGATGAATCCTATACTTTATTGCTAATGAACCTTGGTTATATCCGTACTGTCTCGTTTAAGCGAAATATCGACTTGATGACAGAATCAGAGGTATTGACAGTGGTTTACGTCTCTGAAGCCATTGAACAAGAAGCTTGGACGGTGTTTGAAAGATTCAACATTGATAAAAGATGGTCATTCACTGATTGTATTTCCAAAGTCATCATGGAACAACGAGGGATTCATGAGGTTTTTGCTTTCGACCACCATTTTGAACAGATGGGATTCACAAGAAAACCGTAGTTCAATTCTACAATTCTGCCTTTTCCACCTCCACATTTTATCCACCCCGATACTTTCCTAACCCAAACGTTGCATTTTTGCCGACGTGCATAAATTTGCCCAGCGTCACAAACGGAAGAAACGCCGCCAAATCACCCGCATAGGTTACGCTGCCGACCAACCCGCCGAGTTGCATCTTCTGATTCTGCCGTGATGAGTAGCGGGTCCAGTCCTTCCATTGCAAGCTGCTCTCAACGGTCTCGACTGTCTCTGCCTGCGCGATGAGTCCCTTAAAATCAAGATCCAACGATTCGCCACAGTGGAAATATGCCAGCGCTGAGATGCGTCCTATCAACCGTCGCCAAAAAAGGTGCCATGGGAGTTTGTCTGTTATCTGTCCCTTGTGTGTGATTCGCGTGGGGGTGAGTAACCGCACGGTCAACTGGTCAGTTGGCAGTGTTGCTGCTTCTCTCCCAATATCGTTGAAACTGAGTGTATTATTGCGATTGTGTACCATCTGCGTTTCGCCATCGTAGATTGATTCCCCGTCATCGGTTAGGACTTGCGTCAGTTGGAACCGTCCACGTCCTTTTCCTATCCCGAGCTCCCCCAATTCCCTGAAGCTGACCAGAAAGTAGGGTAGATAGTCGATCGCTCTGCCGATGAGAGTGAGACGGAATACAAACGACTCCCCCCGACGATATTCGCCGCGCGTGTCCAACGGGTCAATAACGAAGGGGCGTGGCACGTCGCCGTAGGTTCGTAATTTTTCGGCACCCTCGAATGGAGCGGTTTCAAAGATATAAGGATAGGGACAGACCGCTTTGAGGGTGCAATCCCGACAGTCAATTGGTCCCTGCGTGCAGACCATCTTTCGGAAAGCGTGTCCGAACCCGCCGCGGAGCGTTGAACCTGCGTAGGGCGGCATCACGATTGTTGAGTGTGCTGTTAGGATTATACGGTATCGTGCGAGCCGGAAGTTTTTCATTGTTGTTCCCTTTTTATATTGTCCGCTTTTCATCGCGTCATGTAGAAGGCAATAGGATAAGTTGCAGAAACCGAGTTTTCAAGTCCGTTCCCCCGATTCATCGGGATTAGGAAACGAGACCAGGGAAAAAACTCGGTTTCTGGGTTCAATCGAGGGACATTATACCATCCGAGAGTGCAATATATTCGCACTTTACTTTTTATTGTAGATTTGCTGCATTTTTTTTATTTCCTCCTCAATTTCACAGCGGAGGTTTTCGGGTTCAAGGACTTCTGCATGTGATCCGTAACCCATGATCCACCGCTTCACTTCGCCCAATCCCCCGACGTTCAGACGTAGTATCAGTTCACCAGCAGGGAGCTCCTCAATTTGTTGGCTGGGATGCCATTGACGTTCTCTGATCCAGCGTGCCTGATATTCGTCAAATTTGATGACAATATTCTCAGGTTCTGTTGCTCGCTCAGCAAGAAAACCGGTTTCTAAGTACGTGTTGAGGGAGAAATCTAGGGCAACTTGGAAAGTAGATGGTAGGCGTTTATGGGCTTTGATGCGGCTAGTGAGAAAGTCACGCGGTTCGCAGCGGGTGTGACAGTAGGCGATTAGATACCAATCGCCATGGATATTGTTGAGGTGGTATGGATCAACGGTTCGCTTACTGGTTTGACCGCTACTCGCTGAATAGTATTCCATTTCAATCGAGTGTTTTGAACGGATAACTTCATTGAGTTCAAGCAGTAATTCTGGATCGACCATCGCTCTGCCGCCGCCTGTAAAGGTAAACGCAGTGGTTTCCTTCTGTGCGTCGTAGCTTACATGCTCTGGCAGATGTTGTTTTATCTTATCGAGTGCGAGTCGAAGTGGTGTTTCAAACGGGGTGCCCAGATACCGTCTGAATAGTTCTTCACCCAAGAAAAAGGCTGTGATCTCTTCACTTGTCAGCATGATTGCGGGGAGGAAATAGGTGGGATCTGCGTAGTACCAACCGTTTCTGGTTCTGTCATATTTGATTGGCGCGCCAAAGCGATTTATCAGAAATTTTCTATCTTCGTAGGCGATTCGGGTGCTGCGGAGTTCAAAGTGTGCTTGGACTGTATGGGCATTTGGATACCTGTTTGCTCGAATTTGTTCATCTATCCAGTAAATTCTTTCTAGCTTGGTGGACATTTTGGGTGATTTCCTTTCGTTTCGGTGGGGCTATGTCGGTTTATTGGTCCCGATACATTGCGCTCCTCTGGAGCGTGGGATTAAGACGTATCGTGATTCTATAGATATATCGCTCCTCTGGAGCGAAGGGATATACACATATCGCCCCGCTGGGGCTTTAGATATGGTGATTGATCATATCTATAAACATGTCGCCCCGCTGGGGCTTTAGAATAAACGGAACGGAGTTCTCCATTCCCTACGAATCACGCTTTGTTGAGGATTTGATTTCCCTAGCTGAAGATAGGTGTTAGGCGTTGCTCCAATCGTATTCGTGGACGACCTGCTCTCCCGTGCCAATTTCGTTGAGTTCAAGCAGGTTGCCATCGGGATCATAAAAGAAGAGCACGTGCCATTCACCCTCGCCGGTGAAGCGGACGGGCGGCGAGACAAATTCGACGCCCGCTGCCTTTAACCGTTCGTAGGTAGCTGGGACATCTTCGACGCCGAAACAGATGTGTGCGCTCGGCACATGGTTGACCGGGTAGCGTTGGACGGGACTGGTGGGATTGAGCCATTGGATGAGATCCAGTGTGAAGCCGGGCCCTTCGTTTCGGGTGTGGCCATGGATGCCGTCGGGTGCACGTAGCCGATATTCGCGCATGTGTACCTTGGGGATCGCAACCATTTCAGAGATGGGACCGTCGTTGTGTTCTTCGGGGGAGACGACTTCCAGTCCAAGTAGATCGCGGTAGAAGTGCAGCGACTTTTCCAGATCGCTGACCATGACTGCGACATGATCGATTTTAATCGTAGCGTTCATGGGGATTGTTCCTTTCTATAGTGGATTTTAGAATTACTTAGACACTTTCAAGGCACAGCCAACCCCCTAAATCCCCAACCCCCCTAGCCCCCCTTGTCAGGGGGGAAGTGTCTGTTTGCTAGCCCCCCTTGTCAGGGGGAAGTGTCCGTTTGCTAGCCCCCCTTGTCAGGGGGAAGTGTCTGTTTGCCTTAGCCCCCTTTGTCAGGGGGGAAGTGTCCGTTTGCATTAGCCCCCCTTGTCAGGGGAATTACAGGGGGACTTATAAATCAACTGCGTAAGTCCTATTCTATTGGGTATGCGGAGGTGAATCTGAGTATAGCTGAATAATTGTGTCGCATCAAGTTTTGTGGGAACGAGTAAAAACAGAGGGAGCGGGTGTGTGAGTATGTAAGGGAGCGTGTTTTTTCACTCACCCCCACGCCTCCACGCTCCCCCGCCTCTCCCGATAAATCGGGGTCCTCGAAACGGGACTCGCTTCACGTTTCACGCTTCAACGATGCGCTATTTTTTTTATCAGAATTGGTATTACTTCGTGGTGTATCCGCCGTCGACGGTCATCACGGAACCTGTGACGTATGATGACTCGTCGCTTGCCAAAAATAGGGCGGCGTAGGCAACCTCTATCGGTTCTGCGAAACGCTCGAAAAGGTTCGCCTTGCGATACGGTGCGAGGTGCTCTTCTGGGATGTTTGCCGCCATGGGGGTGTTCATAGATCCGGGACAGATTGCGTTGACCCGGATACCCTCTTGGGTGTGATCGCACGCCATGGCTCTGACCAGTCCAATGACACCGTGTTTCGAGGCGTTGTAAGACGCTTGATTCGGCTGACCGACGAGCCCTGAAATGGACGAGATACAGATGATGCTCCCGCTACCCTGACGCCGCATCTGCGGGATAGCAGCCCTTGAGCACAGAAAGGTGCCCTTGAGGTTCACTCCCAGAACGTAGTCCCACTCCTCCTCGGTGGTGTCGGGGACGTTCTTCTCGATCTGTACTCCCGCATTATTGACTAAGACATCGACGCCGCCGTAGGAATCAACGGCTGTGCGGATCATGCGTTCCGCATCGTCCCCGTTGGAGACATCCGCTCGGACAAAAATCGCGTCGCCCCCTTCCCTGCGGATAGCGTCCACCGTTCCCTCTCCAGCCTCTGTATTGATGTCGATAACGACAATTTTGGCGCCTTCGCGGCTGAATAGCAGCCCCATCGCTTGACCTAACCCCATACCTGAGCCGGTAATGACGGCAACCTTATTTTTCAATCGTGACATCGGTTTTTACCTCCTCTCTGTTTAGTTCTAAAAGTAGATACGGACGCAGATTTCGCAGATAAAAATAGCACAAATTGCTAGGGTGTGTTGCCATTTTGATGTTGTTAATTCGGCAAACGATGTAGCGCAAACTGTTAGTTTGCGTTTTCGGATCACAATCTAACAGATCGTGCTACAAAAGTTGCTAGGGTGTGTTGCCATTTTGATGTTGTTAATTCGGCAAACAATGTAGCGCAAACTGTTAGTTTGCGTTTTCGGATCACAATCTAATAGATCGTGCTACAAAAGACTTCTTTTATGATAACGCAAGTTGCTATTAGAAGTTTGGGAACGCTAAAGGTTGGTCGGTAAATACTCTTTCATCGATTACCGAAACGTCCTCGACAATTGGCTTAAAGCCCATCCCGTCCAGTACATCGCGCTGGATATCGATTCCCGGCGCGACTTCCTTTAAGACAACACCGCGATCCGTCAGTTGGAAGGTCGCGCGTTCGGTGACATACAACACCTCCTGCCCTGTTTCGCGGGCGTATCTGCCACTGAAGGTGATCTGTTCGACATGATCGACAAACTTGGGGGCTACGCCTTCCTTAACGACACTGACGCTGCCATCCCGAATCTCTACTTCCGATTTCACGGCGAGTGTGCCGCAGAAGACCACCTTCTTCGCGTTCTGGGAGATATCGATGAAACCGCCGCAGCCGGGGATGCGGTCCCCAAACTTGCTGACGTTCACGTTGCCGTGCCCATCCACTTGAGCGTGTGAGAGGAAGGCGATGTCGATGCCGCCGCCCTGATACGAATCGAACTGGTAGGGCTGATCCAAAATTACCATCGGATAGTACATCGCACCGGAATCGAGTCCGCCAGCGGGAATGCCGCCCAAGCTGCCCTGTTCGATGCTGAGGGTAATCTGGTCCTCAACCCCGCTCTCCTCGGCGATCATCCCAACCCCGAAGGGCATACCAAATCCGAGATTTACCACAGCGTTCGGACGTAGTTCTAACGCCGCCCGTTTGACAATGACTTTCCGTTCATCGAGCGAGAGCCGTCCCATACTCAGGTCGCCTTCACGAGCCTCGCCACACAACGCCGGATCGTAGTCGATCTGATAGGTCTGTTTTTGGTCAGGGGCAAGGACGAGCGCATCGACAAGCGTACCGGGGATCTTGACTATACGGGGATCGATGCCACGTTTCCCAACCATCCGCTTAACCTGTGCGATGACCTTTCCCCCAGAGTTCCGCGCTGCTTGTGCGTCCGATAGCATCTCGAAATAGGCAGCCTCATCCTCCATTGAGATATTGCCATCGGGGTCGGCGGTGGTGCCGCGGATGAAGGCAACGTTCACAGGGAAGCTGTGGTACATCAGATACTCCTTGCCGCGCAGCGTAACCACTTCGACCAGATCTTCCGTCGCCCGCTCGTTGAGCTTGCCGCCTTCGATGCGGGGGTCTGCGAATGTGTGCAAGCCGACGTGGGTGATGTAACCCGGCGCGCCGGCGGCGATGCTCCGCATCAGGCAGGATAACGCGCCTTGTGGGAGGTTATACGCCTCCGTTTTGTTTTCGATAGCGAGTTTTGCCATCGGCGGCGACATCCCCCAATGACCACCGATATCGCGTTTAATCAAGCGGGGGTCGGCGAGGTGCCCCAAGCCGAGTTCTCCCTGATCGCCCATGCCGCTGATGTGAACGACTGTCAGGTCACGCGGCTGAAGCGTGGAACGGAATCTTTGACCCAACGCCTCAATGAGTTTTTCGGGGATGGCGTGTCCTGCGCCACTACCTCCGATAACGAGGGTATCCCCACTTTGCACCATCTGTACCGCTTCTTCTGCGGTGATAATCGGTTTTATCATTTAGTAGCTCCTGATAATCAGGGTTGATCACGGTTAAAGACCAAGATTCTCCAACTATAGTGAATTCTAAAAACAGATAGACACTTTCGCTCCCGGTGTATGGTATGCGCTGTTTCTCCCGACAGGTCCCGATTCTCGGGATGCTCCCCGATACATCGGGGCAGGCAGGAACGGCATCGGGATCCCGATTTATCGGGACGCGCCTATGCCGTGCGGTTTTCAACCGCACCTACCGGGGTGATAGCCCGGATTTTCCCATCCCCGGTACAGAGTGTCCAATTATGGTAGATTTTAGAATTACTTAGACATGATGAGCGAACCAAGTCACGAACCTTGCTCGCCGAGTTACGGCACACGGAGTGTGCCTACTACTATTAATGTCTACTTAATTTCTATAATTCACTATAATTCTAAACTTTACCATAGTTGGTTCATCCATTCTTCTTGGGTTTCGCCCTGCGGATACACATGTCGCCCCTCTGGGGCTTTAGTGTATTTGTTTATCGGTGTGCTATAAACATGTCGCCCCGCTGGGGCTAAATACTTGTGCCACATTGCGCTCCTCCCCGATAAATCGGGATTCAAAGCAATTGGGGCTAAATGAAGCGATGAACCAATGCTTTTCACGTTTCACGCATCACGTTATCAACAACTACAAACTAGTACATTGTCAGATAAATGTAGCGCGAACTGTTAGTTTGCGGACTCGGATCATCCCGATTTCATCGGGATGGTACAAAAGCCTCCTTTAGATACTTCCCCCGCACAGCGACTTGGATAGCCATAGCCAAGCCGAGCCGTGAGTGCCTTATCATGATTTATTTGACAGAGCACTAGCACCATTGGTTATTATGTCTCCGCACAGTGTATGATCGCGACCTCCCAAGGTTCGATGACGAGTTGAAATGCGCCGTCTGTAATCGGTAGGTCGCGTTGATCCAATAGGTCGTGGGCATGGTTTGTATTCCATTTGGGACGTAAGGTGGTGTGCGCTTGTCGCGGTTCGAGGTTGAAAGCGAACACCAGCCATCCGCCGCGCCGCGATTTGCGGGCAATCGGCACCACGCGATCCCCTTCAACAGATACTGCGGGGTGTACGCCAAACTCATCCGCCAGTCCAAGAACTACGTCGGGCTGTCCCACATCGCCGAACC
This sequence comes from Candidatus Poribacteria bacterium, assembly GCA_965204355.1. Lineage (GTDB taxonomy): Bacteria > Poribacteria > WGA-4E > WGA-4E > PCPOR2b > PCPOR2b. The sequence continues at coordinate 5,918,037 of OZ241983.1, read as the reverse complement.
CTGCGGACAGTGTAAAGCCGAACCATGTGAAACGTCGGTCTCCCGTCTGAACGGCTACGGTATCGCCGCCCAAAGATGCGATAGAGCGGCTATCATTGCGCGGTTCCAGGATAGCATACCCGCACGGCGTCTGAATCGTTACTTGTCCGTAGGGAGTTTCGACGCCATTCCGTCCACATTCGATATCGTGTGGCGTTACTGCGGAGAAGTCGGCTACCCGCACACCAAATCGGTCGGCGAACCCTTCCGGTGGACGGTAACTGGACTGTCCATCGGCGGAATACATGCCGAAACTTCCCTCTGCCACGAAATGTGTCTCTGGACTTTCCTGCAATGTCCCTTCAATCCGCTCCTGTGTCTCGGCGTCCATCAATGTAACGTTCGGCAGAAACAGGAGTCGGTATCCCGACCAGTCCATCCGCGGTGTGATAACCTCAGCGGAGATGCCGTGCGTCCAGAGCGTCCGGTACACGCCCCGCAGATCCGCCAAGAAACGGTCGGATTCGTTGTTGTAGCTGAAAAGTTCCTGTGATTCGGGGTGATATACAATTCCTACGTCGGCGCGTGGACAGTCCAAAGGCAGGTGTTCGGTGAGTCCCTCGATCTGTGCTATCGCGCGTGCCGCCGCATCGAAGCGGGGTGTCGGCTCACCGTCTAACGCGACCAAGTTATAGCCGGGCGACTCGAAACTGAGATACTCCGGACGGTATTGCCAGAACATCGTGCCTGCCGCACCGCCCGCTAAGGTCATCCAGAGCAGCGAGGTCAGTTCTCGCGGATCAGATTGCTTTTTCCACGTTACTCCGCCCCTCGACATGCCTGCGTAGATCTCTTCGTTCCACCAACGCCCATTGCGCCCTGCGCTCCGCGACCAATCAAAGCTGAACGCCCGATCCGCAATCTGGTAGGGGTCATCCGATGTGAGCAGATTATTAGATGACATCGACATCCCCCAACTGTCCACAATCCGCGCACACCGTTCATCCCAAGGGCGTGGAGACCAACCGCCGTGAGATCGCACCTCATGTTGGGGATCAATCTCCTCGACTTCGTCCACCATCCATTGCAGATGATTCGCCAAATTTTCATAGTGGAATTCGCGATAGAGCAGCATCTCGACGACATTTTGATCGGATCGGGGTGGCTCCACATCTTCCCAACGACGGTAGCGGCGTGAAAAACGGGTATTGAGCGAGTCCAGTGTGAATCGCTCGCGCAGCCACCCTTTGTATTTAGCGATTGTGTTTTCGCAGTAGCACGGGTAGCCATCGCCATCCCGGTGCCAGACCGATGCCAGATTCACGCCATCCCAGAGCCCCCAGATTAGCAGGCTGGGACGATCCTTATATCGGTTGACTACATGGCGCAACAGTCCTCCGCCATACTCACGCCACGCGGGATGGTCGTAGCAGTGGATCATCGCGCCTTGGGGATAAGCGGGACCCGCATCGGGTTCTGCTCGTTGACCTCGATGATTGACAACCCGCATATCGGGATGCTCGCGGGTCAACCACTCCGGACATGCGCCGTGCGTTCCCAATACGATGTCGAGCCAGACGGACAATCCGTGTTTCTCTGCCAAATCGAACATGTAGTCGAAGTCATCCAGTTCGTAGATGCCGGGACGCGGTTCCATCCAGTTCCAGTAAGTAAAACTACGCACAACCCGGAAGCCCGCCTCACTTAACCGGGCAAAATCTGCGTCCCAGTAGTCGAGCTTAGGGGCAGGTGCACGGTAATATTCTACCCCGACGGGAAATGGAGTTTTCGGATGTTCAAGACGTTTTGTGGTGGGCATTTGGTAGCTCCTGTATGTAGTTGACGAAGAATCTGCTGGATGTGCCAATCCAGCAGGAGCAGTCTACTGTTTTTTGAGAATTTAGCTTGATACTTGCGCTGTTGACGAGGCTGTGGTTCTCTGCTATACTGAATCAGACCAACCGTTAGGAACCAACGCCCGACCATCATTCCGTCGGCATATTCGGACAGATGGATCTGGCATCGCTTTTGTAGGGGCAGGTCTTGTGCCTGTCCAAAGCGGGCAACTACAAGGGTTGCCCCTACTGTTCAGGAGGAGAAATTATGAAACTTATCCTCGTCGGCTGTGAATACGCCGGTAAGACAACGTTAGCCAATGAAATTGTAAAATGGATAGATGATACACTGGGTGGCGCTCGCGGCTTCCATGACCATTTTACCATCCCTGCTTCCGAATTAACAGAGGAAGATCAGAAACAATTTATGGCGCTGAGTCCACGACTCAAGGAGATGTTTCAGCGTTATATCATTGAGTACCATCTGCAGCCCGCCTTTTACAGCGATCCGGATCACAACCTGACCGGCTTTCATATCGAGGAGGCGGTCTATGCGCCGTTGTATTACGGCTATGGTGGCAAAGGTGAATATGCAGAGCGCACAACGATGGCACGCGCGGTAGAGAAAACGATTGTGGAGGTAGCCCCCGACACGGTGCTTATCCTGCTGAAAGCTTCAGCCGAAGTTATTGCACAACGGCTGCGCGAGAACCCGCAGCCGCTTGGCGTCTTACAGGAGAAGGACATTGAACATGTTCTGCAACGATTTGAGGAAGAGTACGCAGCCTCGCTGATCCGCAGAAAATTTATCCTTGATACCACGACAGCCACAGTGGAGGAAACGCTTGCCGAATTTGCGGAGCAGATTAAACATTATCTGACGGATACTGATCGCTTGCGAATGCTTGCCCATCAGGCTTTACAGGCGAACTGAGTTGAAGGGGGAGATGTATCTATGAAACGTGTGGCTTATGGAATCCTCCCAGTGGTTTCTGTGCTCTTGTGCATTGCTGCGTGGGCGCAAAGGGATTACACAAGGATTAAAATTAAAACCACTCACGTTGCCGGCAATATCTATATGCTGGAAGGGGCTGGCGGGAATATCGGTGTGTCAGTGGGACCAGACGGGGTTCTGCTTGTTGATGATCAATTCGCGCCATTGGCGGAAAAGATTCGGAATGCCCTTAAAGAACTGGGTGAAGGGTCGATAGAATTTCTGATCAACACCCACTTTCACGGCGATCACATCGGCGGCAACGTTGTCTTCGGAAATGAAGCGCACATCATCTCTCACGCCAATGTCCGAAAGCGACTACAGGTAGAAGCGTCTCCCCAAGAAGCCTTACCGGTTATCACATTTAACGATTCGTTGTCTATTCACTTCAACGATGAAGAGATCCGTGTTATCCACTTCCCAAATAGTCATACAGATGGAGACAGCGTTATTTTCTTCACTGGATCGAATGTTGTGCATCTGGGGGATCTCTTTTTCTCTGGTCGATTTCCCTATGTTGACTTGAACAGCGGTGGGGATGTGGAGGGATTAATAAAGCATATTGAGAAACTCTTGACTGAACTCCCGCCTGACGTGAAACTGATCCCGGGACACGGTCCACTTTCAGATATTGATGATCTCAAAACTTATCACCAAACGCTTGTAGAGACAACGGAGGTGATTCGGAATCAGATAGAAGCGGGAAAAAGCTTGGAAGAAATTAAGGCGGCGGGACTTCCCAAAAAGTGGCGTTCTTGGGGAGCCGGTTTCGTGTCCACGGGACGATGGATTGAAACCGTCCATCGTAGTTTGGCGAAAATAGGTGATAATTAATATTAGGACTTACGTATTTCAGGGCGGGGCAAGATGCCCCGCCTACAGCTAGCTGCGTAAGTCCTGAATATAACTCTGTAATGGTTCTACAGATTGTAGCCTCGTTCGTTGTGCAGAGCGAGGTCGAGTCCTTCCCGCTCATCGTTGTATTTGACGCGTAAACCAATCGTCCTATCAACAGCCTTGAGAATAATAAAGGAGAGAATCCCGCTCCAAAGTATGGTCACGATGAGACTGACAAGCTGACTCCAAAGTTGTAAACCAATACTCTTGTCCATTCCCATTCCACCTAACGTTTCCGCGGCGAATATGCCGGTCAACAAGCACCCAACAATACCACCGATGCCGTGTACACCAAAGGCATCGAGCGAATCGTCGTATCCGAGTTTATGCTTGAGACTGGTCGCCCCCCAGAAACAGATCGCGCCTGAAGCGAATCCGATGACCAATGCGCCCATCGGTCCAACGCTGCCTGATGCGGGCGTAATTGCCACAAGCCCTGCGACAGCGCCGGTGACGATACCGAGTACGCTCGGTTTTTTGTACCTTATCCATTCAATGAACATCCACGCCACGGCGGCGGTGCCTGTAGAGATTTGTGTGACGAGCATCGCCATCCCCGCTGCGCCATCGGCTGCCAAAGCACTGCCGGCGTTGAAACCGAACCAACCCACCCAGAGCATGGATGCACCAATGACTGTTAGGGTCAGGTTGTGAGGCGGCATGGGGCTCTCTGGATAGCCGAGGCGTTTGCCAATCATTAGTGCGGCGACAAGTGCTGCAACACCTGCGTTGACGTGCACCACCGTTCCACCCGCAAAATCGAGCGCGCCCAAAATATCTCCAAAATAGGAGCCATCTCCAGACCACGCCATGTGGCAAATTGGCGCGTAGACAATTATAGACCAGATTCCCATGAACCAGAGCATGGCGGAGAATTTCATTCGTTCCGCAAAGGCACCCGCGATCAGTGCGGGTGTGATGATGGCAAAGGTCATCTGGAAGCAGATAAATACTGTTTCCGGAATCGTGCCTGCTAAACTATCTGCGTTCACACCTCGAAGGAAAACCTTACCAAGCCCTCCGACAAATGAGTGGCCATTGGTTACTTTTGACATCATACCGGTTGTATCAAAGGCAATGCTGTAGCCGATCGCGATCCATATAATGGTAATCAGCCCGGTCAGCGAAAAGCATTGCATCAATAGCGATAGAACATTCTTGGTACGCACCAGTCCGCCATAGAACAGGGCAAGACCGGGAATGGTCATGAATAGAACCAGCGCTGTTGATGTGAGCAGCCAGGCTGTATCGCCCGAATCGAGTGCGTCTTCAGCAAGGGCAAGTTTCGGGAGTGCTAAGAACATCAATACCAACAGCATTCCCAGAGCCGTTCTGGGCTTGCCGTGTCTTAAAAGCCTTATCGGTTTTTCTATATGCTTCTGAAACCTAAACACATTCTGTGATTGTTGGTGCATTTTGACCTCCATTTAGGTTTAGACGATCATTACCTGCCCTGCTAAGATCCCCGATACATCGTCCGATCCCGATTCTCGTGGATGCTCCCCGATTACATCGGGACAGTCCATCCCGTGAACAGGGGCGAGACCAAGAGGACAGGTGAGATTCTGCTACGCTCAACGTGAAAATTGTTTCAAACCCCTCATCAGGCAGTATAACACCATCGGTTTCAAAAGTAAATAGAAATTTTTCGTTTTCTGTGATTTGAGGATAGGTTCTTTTTCTACAGGACGGGGAGGGCACCTACCTTATAGTAAATCCTAAAAACAGATAGACGCTTTCGCTCCTCGTGTATGGTAGGCGCTGTTTCTCCCGACACGGGATCCCGATTTATCGGGACGCGCCTATGCGGTTCGTTTGCTCCCCGCACCTACCGGGTCTGGGGGCAATGCGGTTCGGTTTGGAGTGTTTCATTAATTCTAACATCTACTATAAAACGTAGAAGGCTATCCTCTCAACGAAAGGTAGCCCGATCCCTTGACCCCAACTTGCCCCAATTGGAGATGTAGATTCATGAGTGTGACATCTATTCCTACGCTATGTGTATTCTGACCATTCTCTGGGTAGTAGAAACTGAATAAATGTCCCGGCATCATCAAAAATTCAACCATTTCGTCGATACGCGCCGGATGAAGTTGGTAGGTAGAGATTAGGGTTTGCTCATCAAGGGTTTCCAAGTATTTACGATATGTGTTGAATCCTTGAGAGTTCCGTTTGACGGAGCGCCTATCAATGCGTCCCATAGCACATAGGCGTTTGGCGACAAGCTGTAGGAAAGCCGCTTCACCACCGGAGATCAGGGGGACATGCACATCCGCGTATTGGGTTGTCCGCGTATGACGTGAATCAACGACAATAATCCGCGTACTCCGCTCTTCTGACCGGCGGCGCTGGATCATGTGAAAAAGGATGGGATGATTCTCCGCCATGTCTGCCCCGATGATGAGCAGAATGTTTGCATGTTGGATATCTTCGGAAGCGGTCATGGGTTCATCTGTTCCAAAGGGGTTAATGTGATCCCGGATTGACCTCGACCGTTCAATTTTTACGGCGCATGCCTTGTAGGAGGGCTGCCGGGAGTAGGGGTCAAATTGGGATAAGGTCAGCTTATTGGTCTCCTCATAGTGCATTGGGATAAAGATCTGTCCCTGCTGAACCTGGTAAGTGATATACGCGTGTGCCTGAATCTCTCCCCTCCGAGAAATAAGGCTGACCAATTCATTGGGACCAATCCCCAGTTTTCGTGCGTCGTCCCCGTTGATTTCGACATAAATTTCCTCCGGGTAGAGTTTGCGAAGGACAGAAGATTTGCATGTCCGTGTCTGTGTATGCCATTGGGATGTGGTGCCCCGACCGGTTAGCAACCAAAACGGATATTCGGTATCGGGTGCCTCAAGAGACTGGCGCGGCTCTTCAAAGAGGAATTTTGCTTTACCATCAGGATGGTAGTAGTGACCGTCGGAAAACAATCGGCGTTCATTTCCGTTTAACGATGTTCCTTCCTTAAAGGGCCATTGAATACCACCCAAATTGTCCAACATTTGATAGTCTCTGATACCGGTGATGTCACACGGTTGACCTTTGGAAACTTTTTTGAGGATACCGAAAACATCCTCCGGCGTTTCCCAATCTTTGAATAGTTCAGCGCATCCCCAATGATGGGCGATTAACTTAAAGATATTAAAATCGGAGAGCGCAATGCCGGGGGCTTGGGCAACTTTTTTGATTAAGCCAATGCGGCGTTCCGAGTTGATAAAAGTCCCTTCTTTTTCGCCCCATGCCGCAGCGGGCAATACTAGATCCGCCCTTTGAGCGGATTCTGTCGTGTGATACATATCCTGAACGACGAGAAAATCGAGCTGCTGGATGATTTTGTTAAAACGACCCTGATTAATCCAAGAATGGGAGGAGTTGGTGGCAATAATCCATAGTCCCTTAATCTGTCCACTAGTAATGCCATCGACAATCTGGTCATAAGCCCAACTATTTTCCTGTGGGATGTGGGACACATCAATACCGAGAATATCGGAAACCTTTTGGCGGTGCTGTGGATTGGTAAAATCGTGACCGCCGAGAAGGTTGGTTGTGTTACTGAAAAGCCTTGACCCCATCGCATTGCATTGACCTGTGATCGAGTTCGCGCCGGTGCCCGGTCGTCCGATGTTGCCGGTCATCAGGGCGAGATTGATAATCGCCTGAGCGACACGCACGCCTTCATAACTCTGATTCACACCCATCGTCCACCAGAAGGAGACACGCTCCCCTTGGGCAATCGTGTCCGCTAGATGATAGAGACGAGAGACCTCGATCCCTGTTTTCAAACTGACGAACTCCGGCGTATAGGATTTGACATGTTCAGCAAAGTCGTTGAAGTCGGTGGTGTGTTTCTCAATATATGTTTTGTCGATGTTGCCACCTTCGATGAGAATGTGAGCGAGCCCGTAGAAAAGGTAGAGGTCTGATTTCGGACGGATTGGGTAGTGCTGGGTAGCAGCCATCGCCGTTTCTGTAGCGCGTGGATCGATCACAGCGATCTCTGGGTCGTTTTTGTTCATCATAACCCGCTCCCACATGATCGGGTGCGCCACGCAGAGGTTTGAGCCAATAAGAACAATTACATCGGACTCTTCAAAATCCTTGTAGGTATACGGCGGCGCGTCAAAGCCAAAGGATTGTTTGTACGAAACAACAGAAGTTGCCATACATTGCCGCGTATTGCCGTCCCCGTGTAGGATACCCATGCCGAATTTGGCTAGCGCGCCGAGGTACGCCATTTCCTCCATCGGAATCTGACCGGTACTCAAAAAAGCGATGGAAGAACTCCCGTGTTTCTCTTGGATAGCTTTGAAACGGTCTGTGAAGGTGGATAGTGCGGTGTGCCAATCCACAGGTTCCAGTTTATCGTGAGAATTGCGTAACAGCGGTGTGGTTGAGCGATCTGGGGATTTCAACGGAGTCAGTGCTTCCCAGCCCTTGGGACATGCCATACCTAAGTTCACCGGGTACTCTGTGGTGGGGGTGATATTGACCGCTTGACCATCTTTCAGATGGATGTCCAAGCAGCAACCGGTCGAACAGAAACCACAGATTGATCGCGTTGTGGCATCCGGTTTCAGCTGTTGGGGGACTTTGCCAAGACCGTATTTTCCGGTCTCTAAGCGCCGGTCACGAGTCAGCTTTCCGTCCGATTGGTGAAAGATCGAACTGATTTTTTCTTTGAAGATCTGCGACTGTTTATCTTTCATACCTAAAAATCCCCCGGCATCTTAAGACTGACAGCGGTGGTAAAGAAGAGATACCGCTCGCAAAACTCTCCGATAAGTGTCAACGCGAAGGTCACAATGCTTAACCCGATGAGCAGAACCGTATCGGATGAATTGGGGTCTATGTTGTGTGAGGCGTAATAGACAAGCAGGGGTAGAAGTAAGCCGCCTAACCCGCCGGTGAGAAAGCGAAGCAGCGTTACCCGATTAAGTTTTCCGACCATCAACAGCGCGGCACGCTTAAATATGGAGTGGGAATGGTCTTTTAGATAGCGGAAGATTGACGCTTCCCAAAGCATTTTCAGGGCGGATATGACTGTTAATCCGAGGCACAGCGGACCGATGGAAAACAGAAATATTTCCTTTTGTCCAGCTGAATCGATGAACAGTACGCTTACGGTTGAGGTGATCAGCGTGGTTGAGAGTCCAAGGATAGCAACCGTTGTGAAGAACTTGAACCCGCTTATGAATTCTCTCCACAATTCCTTTCGGCAGTCTGCATAGACCAAAACGGAAAAGACGACACCCAACATCCCACTCATTATCACCCCAAGACCGAGCATGAAATGGGTATCTTCCCGCCCTCCAATCCAGAACGAGGCGGCATAAAGCACTGCGAGGATGGCGAAAAGGCCGAAGACGAGGACTTCCCGGCTCAACCACGATTTTTTTAAACCGACAACGATGCGAAAGGCGTACAGCGGTCGTCCTAAATGAAACACGCTCGCTCCGAGTGCCAACAGTCCGGAACATAGCGCGACGACGGAACGTATCGGGTTCAGATAAGGTGCTACAGCGTTATTTAGAAATGTATTCAGCAACATATCCACGCAAAACGCCCCGACGGATAACTGAGTGAGCACAAGCATAATAATGAGCGGTGGATGGGCGTGTTGGGGATTGAGGTGATGGTAGTCGCTCGGTAACATGTTTCTGGGAGCGACGTGGCGTGACTTATAGGTCGTTGTTGGCAGCGTATAGTCAGAAGCCGGTGCACCCGGAACCAGCGCTGTCGCTTGACTCTCTTCGAGGATCTTCTCTTTATCGACCACCTTAATAGCGAGGGCTTGGGTTGGACATGCCTGTACGCACGCCGGCGCTTCACCTTCGCTCAGGCGGTCAGCACACATATCGCATTTTCGAACAATTCCGTGTGCCTTGTCGTACTGGGGAACTTCGTAGGGACATTTTAGTGTGCAATAGACGCAACCGATACACTGGTCGTCAAGGTGTTTGACTATGCCTGTGATCTCATCTTTTTCATAGGCGTTGACGGGGCAGCCGTGCATGCACGCAGGTTCCGCGCAATGATGACAGGCGGTAGTTACATGTTGCTGAATCGGTTTTTCTTCGGTGCCACCAAGCAGTTGTCCTACGGAACGCCATGTTTCGTTTTCGTCCAGACCGTTGAGACTGTGACATGCTGTTACGCAAGCCTTGCAGCCACTACACCGATCTAAATCTACTTCAAAGGCGTACTGCTGACCCTGTTTCGGCTGAGACAGCGGCATTAAATCCCTATAGTATTTTTGCTGGAGAGGGAGTTGGTGATTTTCGTGCTGCTGGGCGTATTTTTCGATCGCAGTAATTTCCCGTTGTTCCGCCAATGCACTGACTACGAGTTGTTGCAATTCAAACTCGGTTATTTTTTTCGGAGCTTTCACTTGCATGTCTCCTATGAACTCGGCTGGGTACTGTTTATTGCGGTAGTGCACAAGCGGCTTGCCTGTAGCAGCAGCCACACGTTGACCGCTTGTACTCCATTGAGAATTTCAAACTGCGGCTTCTTCCTTTAGCCTTGCCCTGTCGGCGAGTGCAGCTTCAAATGCTTTTTTCTCAGCTTCTTGAACTGCCGGCGAGAATCGGACTAACACGCTGCAAAATGCTGCAAGCGTAACCATAATCCCAAGGTAGAGTAGTCCCTGTTGCGTTGTGATACTCTCCGCACGGAAAAGGAAACCTGCTGCGACCGCTCCTGCGTTTCCTCCTGCGCCGACGAGTCCGGCTACCGCGCCTAAAGCCTTTTTGTTGATGAAAGGTACAATACCGTAGGTCGCGCCTTCGGACATCTGCACGAAGAGGCTGAAGACAATCATTGTGGCAATAGAGGCAGCCAACACTCCCATCTGAGAGAAGAGTATAAGTGCGAGCCCCTCGCCGAGGAGGACGACGAATAGGAATAAAACACGCCCTCTCAATCCCATCTTTTTCGCGAACCGATCGGAAAACATACCGCCCATGGTACGGGCGAAAATGTTCATCAAGCCAAACAGACCGGCGATTAGTCCCGCTGTCTTTACGTCTAAGCCGAATCGGTCGTGATAGTAAAGCGCAGCGATATTGTTAATCGTCAACTCAACGCCGAAGCAGACAGCATAGATGATAAACAACGCCCAGACGCGGTAATCTTTAATTGCGAGGGTGAATGATTCCAGGCCTTTTCTTTCAGTCGCAGGGAGTTCGCCCTGAGCGCGTAACTCTTTGTAATCTCCATCTGGCGCATCGCGTGTGACAAAATAGTAAACGATGCCGGTGAGAAACAGTGCTGCACCAGGGACAATCATTGCCAAACGCCAACCGAGAAATTTATCGACGCCCAAAGTGAGTAGCGCGGTAAAAATCAGTGGCATGACCATCTGCGTTACACCACCACCTAAATTCCCCCAACCGGCTGTTGTTGCATTTGCCGTGCCGATGACATTGGGGGCAAACATCACAGAGGTATGATACTGCGTAATGACGAATGACGCACCAATCGCACCGATCGCTAATCTGAAAAGCAGGAAACTTTCGTAACTCTTGGCGAGTCCAATCCCCATCACAGGGAGTGAGCCGATCAGCAACAGCCATGTGTACGCCCGCCTCGAACCGATCCGGTCGCAGAGCGGACCAATAAGAATCCGCACGATCACGGTAATCGCGACTGAAGCGATGATGGTATTACCGATTTGGGCTTTGGTCAGCATCAGGTCTTCTCGGACAATTGCCATTAGGGGGGCGATGCCGAACCAGCCAAAAAAAGCTAAGAAAAATGCACCCCATGTCATGTGAAAGGCACGCATCTGTGCCGTTTTCAAACTGAATAGATTAATTCGTGTTGCCTTGTTATTGATTTCCATTAGGTATATTCCTTCCAATTTGAGTTTTTATAGTCGAAGCAGTGTTAGGAATTCAATATATCGGATTCAGAAACATTCACCCCCGCTCGCTCCCCGATATAATCCAACTGTCCATCAGGACGTTCGATCCGCAAGTAAGGCGTGATTGGGGCTTTCGCTGCCCCTGTCTCAGGCCCTCTCGGCAACGCGCCGATATTGCAGAAGTTTTCGGTTGACAAAGTCGCATCGAGTTCAGCTTGGGGTGGAAGTTCAAGGTAGACATCGTTGTCTTTGACTTTTACCGGGAAGGTGAGAACTTCGTAGTCCTCGCCGCTCAGACATGATCCCGATTTGAGGCAGAACGTCTTTTTGTGCAGTGGACAGGCGATTTTCGGTGTGCCCTGTGCATCACCGATGATGCCGCGAGAGAGAACAAACGCCTTCTTGTGCGGACACATATTTTGCGTCGCGTACCATTCGCCACGAGAGGAGAAATTGAACACGGCAATCTGTGTTTTTCCATATCTGATTGCTGCGCCGCCGTCGTAGGGGAAGTCAGAGACGCTCCCGACTTTGACCCACTGTTTATCTGGAAATTCGCGCAACACTTTCAACTGTGCGCTCGACGGTAAGGTTACATCCTCAATTGGAATGAGATCCTTTTCCCAATACTTTGGGCGTTGTTGGCCGCGTTCCGAGACAAACTCGATGCCAGTTTCGGTCTCATCGGTGTTGATGAACTGTCGGAACTTTTGCCGAATTTCCGGATTCATGACCACCTCTCTCCACTCACATTTGTAGGTGTCAACGAGATGCTCCATGCGTCTCTCCAATTCATCGCAGATACCAAGTTTGTCGTGGACAATTACGTCGCGAAGATAGTCGATACCTCCCTCCATCTTTTCTAGCCAGACGGAGGTTCGCGTGAGCTTGTCAGCGGTCATGATGTAGAACATAATAAAGCGGTCGAGGTGCCTAATGGCTGTCTCCTCATCAATGTCGCTTGCGAGTAGGTCAGCGTGTCGCGGATTGGAACCACCGTTCCCGCAGACATAGAGGTTATAACCCTGCTCGGTCGCGATCAATCCGAAATCCTTACCCTGTGCTTCGGCACATTCTCGGATGCAACCGGAAACAGCGGCTTTCATCTTGTGGGGCGAGCGGATACCGCGATAACGTTCTTCGACCTGAATGGCGAACTTCACTGAGTCTTGGACAGCGTAGCGACACCATGTTGTACCGACACAACTCTTGACGGTCCGCAACGCCTTTCCGTAGGCGTGACCGCTCTCGAATCCCGCGTTGACCAGTTCTTCCCAAATGTCAGGCAGTTGGTGCAGCTGTGCGCCGAACATATCAATCCGTTGTCCACCGGTAATTTTTGTATAAAGTTCATATTTCTTAGCGATGGAACCGAGTGCGATGAGTTTATCGGGTGTGATTTCGCCGCCGGGGACGCGTGGAATGATAGAATAAAGACCACCACGCTGCATGTTCGCCAAGAAACGGTCGTTGGTGTCCTGCAATGTTTGATGTTTGTCAAACATGATGTTCTCGTTCCACAGACTCGCTAACATCGATGTGACGGCAGGTTTGCAGATTTCACAGCCGTTGCCATGTCCATACTCGGCGATGAGGTCGTCGAAAGCTTTGATCTCCTTAACTTTGATAATATCGAACAGTTCCTGACGGGTGTAAGGGAAGTGTTCGCACAGATCCGTATTGATTTCTAATCCCGCTGCCTCCAATTCCCCTTTGAGTAGGTCAGTCACGAGCGGTACGCAGCCACCGCAGCCCGTGCCCGCTTTCGTGAAGGTCTTTACTGCCCCGACGGTTGTAAACTCATTGTCACGAATCGCACAGCAGATATCGCCTTTGCTGACACTGTTACACTGACAGACTTGTGCTTCATCGGGCATCTCCGTGGCGGATACGACGACACCGCCGCCGCTTGAACCGAGCACCAACGCCCCCGGTTCTGCTGTCAATTCGGTCCCATTCTTTGAGAGCATCATGAGGCTACCGTAATCGGAAGCGTCACCGACCAAAATGCCGCCGACCAACTTTTTCCCGTCTGGGGTAAAGAGAAGTTTTTTGTAGATACCGCCGAAGGGATCTTCATAGGTGAGTGGTTTGGCGGTCGATTCATCCGCGGTATAGTCCCCGAAGCTTGCTACATCAACGCCCATCAGCTTGAGTTTTGTCGACAGATCGGCACCGGTGAAGGTGCGTGTCTGATTGCCGGTCAGGCGGGCGGCGAGAATTTCTGCCATTTCATATCCCGGTGCGACGAGACCGTAAATCATCCCGCCGTGCAAGGCGACTTCACCGATAGCGTAGATGTCCGAGTCGTCGGTCTGCAAACAATCATTTATGACGACGCCCCCCCGTTCGTGGACGGCGATACCACACCCGCGCGCAAGTTCATCGCGGGGGCGGATGCCGGCAGAGACAATGACCATTCCAACATCAATCGCTTCACCACTGTTGAATACCATGCCCTCAACTTTACCGTTACCGATAATCTCTTTGGTCGCTGTATCAACATGGACATGAACGCCGAGTTCCTCAATTTTTTTGATGAGAAGATCGGATCCAGCTTCATCCACCTGTCGAGGCATCAAACCGGGCATGAATTCGACAACATGGGTTTCGAGACCAAGGTCGTAGGCAGCTTTTGCTGCTTCCAAGCCGAGCAATCCGCCACCAATAACGGCTGCTGCGTCGACTCTCTGTGCATAGTCGAGAATTCCTTGAAGATCCTCAATGGTCCTGTAGACGAAGACACCGTCTTTATCGACACCCGGAATTGGGGGCACAAAAGGGTAGGAGCCGGTCGCGAGTACGACGATGTCGTAGGGAATTTCCTTCCCGTTTTCTGATCGGACGACTCGCAGCTCGCGGTCGATGGCGGTCGCTTTATCACCCACATGGAGCGAAATACCTTGCTCTTCGTGCCACTGGGTGTTTGTGAGCATCAGTTGTTCGGGGTCACGGTTCGTAAAGAATTGGGTGAGACCGACGCGGTCATAAGCTGCACGCGGTTCTTCACAGAACGTCACAATCTGAAACTTCCGATCAACATCAAACTCAACTAACTTTTCACAGAACCGATGTCCGACCATACCGTTTCCAATAACAACAACTGTGTGCGGGTCGCTCGTTTTTCTGGTAAAATTTGAATCTTTCATGTGCTTTAGGATCCTTCTCCAAAAAAAAGGCGTCCATTTGTGATAGATTGTGGTCACAAATGGACGCCTTTGTCCGTTACCCCGCCATCTTTGGCTTGGAATCTCGATTTTTTATTTTATCTCGGCGGATTGGTTCGCCATTGAACGATTACGCCTATCTGTTTTTCAATACTTCTGTGATTGAAAGTACATCTTGGGCAACTTCTGCCAGACGTTTCTTCCGATCCATTGCCATTTTCTGTAACAACCGATACGCTTCCGCTTCCGTACAGCCTCGCTGTTCCATGACGACTCCCTTAGCACGTTCAATCACCTTGCGTTCGGCGAGACTCGTTTTGGTTTTTTCTAATTCTTGTGCCAACGCTTGAAACTCACGAAAACGGGCGATGGCAGCTTCGATGATTGGCTGAATGCGTTCGGGACTGAGGCCATTGACCACATAGGCGGAAACTCCTGCCTGAGTCGCTGCATGAATGCTTTCTGAGCGATTGTCCCGTGTAAATATGACGATTGGCACTGACCGCTTTTGGCTAATCGTTGCAACGTCAGTCAGCATATTCTGCCTTGGGACGTCTGCGCCAATAAGAATGACATCGGGTTTAACCGTTTCCGCCTGTGGAAGCAGGTCTGCGACTGATGCGGGGTGCGCTGCTACGGTGTACTCGCTTGCTTCCAGGGCCTGAACTAGCATGTTCGCTCGCTCTGTATCGTCATCAAAAATTAGGATACGTGATAGAGAAGTCGTATTGCTCATCCTCGAACCTTCTATCTTGTCCATTTATAGTGAATTATCAAAATATGTAGACACTTTCGCTCCCCATGTATGGTAGGCGCTGTTTCTAACTGCGCCGGTACAAAGTGTCCAAGTAATTCTAAAGTTCACCATAAAGTAACATTTCAGGTAAAAAAAAGCGCCCATCTGTAGGAGCACGCCCCTATCAAATGGACGCCTTTGTCCACAAGGAGGAACTAATGAATTATTGTATCTTTGTAGGCGTTCAATATGTAGCTTTTACCTGAACGCCTATCCATTTGTTAGTTAATGGAAGATATTGTGAAATCTGGATACGCGCTGGAACCGTGCTCAACATAGTCCAGGCCTTCCAACTCTTCTTCTTCGCTGGCACGCAATCCAACGATCGTTTTGATGCCGTAAAACAGGATAAAACCGGCTACCATACACCACGCAAAAACGGCAACAACACCGATGAATTGGGCGCCGAGGAACTTAAATGCTGCGCCTTTATCCGCTGCGTAGAGGATTCCTTGCTCGGTGTGGAAGAACCCAAGCAGGAGTGTTCCCAAAGCGCCGCACACGCCGTGTACAGAGATCGCGCCAACTGGGTCATCGATTCTCAGATTTTCAATTATCAGTACCGAGAATACGACCACAACCCCTGCGATTGCGCCAATGATTACTGCTGCCACCGGTGTGACAAATGCACACGGTGCAGTGATTGCGACAAGTCCAGCAAGGGCGCCGTTGAGTGCCATACCAGCATCGGGTTTCTTGAGTTTGAACCAAGCGGTTATCATGGCTAAAATCGCGCCCGCTGCGGCAGCGAGGTTTGTCGTTACAGCGATTAATGCAATCGGTTTTGCATCTGCTGCCATCTGGCTACCCGGATTAAATCCGAACCACCCAAGCCATAGGATAAAGACACCGAGTGCTGCCAGCGGCAGGTTATGTCCGGGAATCGGACGGGGTTTTCCGTTTGCATCATACTTACCGGTGCGAGCACCGAGTACGATTGCGCCTGCTAAAGCGAGCCAACCGCCCGTTGAGTGGACAACCGTTGAGCCTGCAAAATCCAACATTCCCATACTCGACAGCCAACCGCCTCCCCAGATCCAGTGTCCCACGATTGGATAGATTAAACCGGTGATGAAAACACTATAAATCAGATAGCTTCTGAACTTTGTGCGTTCAGCCATCGCACCGGAAACAATTGTCGCTGCGGTGGCAGCGAAAACCAATTGGAACAGCCAGGCAGCGAGTGTTGGGACGGAACTCCACTCCAGTGCGCTGAACCCTTTTGTTTCTCCGGAGACGAACCATCCGCTCAATCCCATGAAGCCGTTACCATCGCCAAACATAATTGCGAATCCAATCGCCCAGTAAGCGATAGCCCCCATCGAGAAATCCATTAGGTTTTTCATCAGGATATTGACGGCATTTTTCGCACGGGTAAATCCCGCTTCGACCATGGAGAAGCCTGCCTGCATAAAGAAAACCAGAAAGGCAGCAACCAATACCCAGATGGTATCAGCAATATATTTTGAGGTTTCGATCTTTTCACCTTCGACGAAGCCGTCTAAGGCGAAAACGTTTGTACCCAGACAGAGTGTCAAGATCAGAACAATTCCTGCAATCCCATAATTGCTCAGAATGCTTTTTTTCATTTTTGTCTCCTTAGTAAGTGGGGACCTTCGTGGGCAAATTGTGAGTTGTCCGTAAAGCGGAAGAAAGATTGACGAAAGGTTGTCGTTGCTTAGATCGTTGATCTTTCCAAATGCCAAGACCCGAATCTTAATACTACCAATCTTAGGCAAAAAAGATGCCAGCGATCGATGGGGTTGTTTTTTGCAGCAGGAGAAACGACCGAAAGACAGCAGCAGTGGGATGATAGCTGGATCTTTTGAGATTATTGGCTGCACTATATTCATCGTAGAAAGGTGATATAGTTTTCAGCAATCTGCTGAAATTTTAGGCAGCGAACCACCTAAATTTCAGGCAAGGGGGATGTATCTAATGCTAATCTTGTCTGCTTTATCTTGACTTTACATTGTATGGGTGCTTTAGGTATAATTGATTGACGCAGTTGGTTCATTATGGTAAACCCTAAAAACAGATAGACGCTTTCGCGCCCCGTGTATGGTAGGCGCTGTTTCTCCCGACAGGTCGGGATCCCGATTTATCGGGACGCGCCGATGCGGTGCGGTTAGAAACCGCACCAACCGGGCCTGGGGGCATCACGTTTCACTCTAGGAGGAATCATGAGTCAGCCGGTAAAAGTTGGTTTTGTTGGAACAGGCGGCATCGCAAATGGTCATCTACGTAACCTTGCCGAGATGGAAAATGTGCGTATCGCAGCCCTTTGTGATATTGACGAGTCTCGTGCGAACGCAGCAGTCGAAGTCTACGGCGGACAGCCATACACAGATTACCGGAAGATGTTTGATGGAGCGGATCTGGATGCTGTCTATTTCTGTCTACCTCCCTTTGCCCACTACGACGCAGAGATAATTGCAGCCGAGCGGGGACTTCATCTGTTTGTGCAGAAGCCGGTTGTACTGGAGCTTGAGACCGGGATTCGCATTTTGGAAGCAGTTAAACAGTCTGGCGTGATCTCCTGTGTCGGCTATCAAGGGCGGTATATGAATGTTGCAAATGCTGTGCGTGAGTTCCTCGCAGATAAGGCAATCGGCCTGATTGCTTGTCATCGCTGGGGAGGTGTCCCCGGCGGACCAAGCCATTGGTGGTGTGTGATGGACAAATCGGGCGGGATGCTGCATGAACAGGCGACCCACCAACTCGACATGATTCGGTACATCGCCGGTGAGATTGTCGAGGTCTATAAAATTGATGCGATGAAGGTCAATGTTGATCAGGAAAACCATACGATTCCCGATGCGGAGGTGGTCACGCTCCAGTTTGAGAGTGGGACAGTTGGCTATATTTCGACCAGTTCTGCGTTGATTAATGGTGGCGGGGGTACGCGCACCGATTTTATCATTCAGGGTCATTATACGCTTCAGCTCGCTTGGGGTGAGGTGCGAATCGTTCCCGAAGACGCAGCGACGGTTGAGGTGCCTGATGGGCAACCCCTTTCGATTGATGCGGCGTTTATTCAGGCGATTCAGACAGGGGATAGGTCGCTTATCCGGTCCTCCTATGCGGATGGACTGAAATCAGCAGCGGTATCAATTGCTGCGAACCAATCATCGCGTGAACATCGACCTGTGCGCGTGCCAGCAATCTCATAAGAGTGGACTTGTATAGAGGACATGCAATAACGGAGGTAAAAAAATATGATTATCGACACACATACACATTTCTACGATCCAACGCGGTCCGAGGGTGTTCCTTGGCCCGATCCTAACGACGATGTACTTTATCGTCCTGTGTACCCGGAACACCACAAAGCGCTTGCCATCCCTGAAGGGGTGACCGGAACCGTCGTTGTTGAGGCGAGCACATGGGTTGAAGATAACCAATGGATACTTGACCTCGCGGAAAATGAACCGTTCATCGTTGGGTTTGTTGGGAATTTGGACATTGAATCGGCGGATTTTGAGAGTAATCTTGAACGCTACGCTACAAATCCACTTTTTCGGGGGGTACGGCTTCGCGGGGTAGATATCGGGAAGGTTGTGAATGATGGAAATCTCACGAACATTGAGAGGTTGGCTGCGAAGGATCTGTCGGTAGATCTTTTATCATCACCAGATAGCTTGCCGGATGTTGCCGCACTCGCATCAAAAATCCCCGAACTGCGTATTGTCATTAACCATGTTGCCGGTGTGTCTATTGATGGAGGCGCGCCTGATGCAGCGTGGGTCGAAGGGATGCAGATGGCGGCAGCACACGACCATGTCTATTGTAAGGTGTCGGGATTGGTGGAAAATACAAAAGACAAGCCGTCACCGACCAATGTGGCGTATTACGCGCCGACCGTGGATGTGTTGTGGGCGACATTTGGTGTGGATCGGTTGGTCTACGGCAGCAATTGGCCCGTATCCGAACGTTTTGCGGACTATGGGACGGTGCAGCACATTGTATCCCAATACTTCAACGCGAAGGGGGTCGTGGCTGCTGAGAAGTATTTTTGGCGGAATGCCACAGCAGCATACAAGTGGCTGAATCGAGGATAATTTTAAGTGGCATTTTGATGCTGCTAATTCAGCAAATAATGTAGCGCAAACTGTTAGTTTGCGTCCTCGGATCACAATCTAACAGATCGTGGTACAAAAGATTACTTTTATGAAATAAGTTTTTGAAAAGGAGATTTCCCAATATATCGGGAAGGGTCTTCGACCTACGGACTGTCAAATGTCAACAGAACCTATCAACTTAGGTTATCGGTAAGACATTGGTTCATATCAAAAGAAAGTGCAAAATGCGAAGAGAAACCGAATTTTTTCAAGACGGGCGAGGAGATCCCGCCCCTACGGTTGCTGTGGCACGATTTCTTGACATGATCTAAGACATTTATCCAGCATCAAGGACTTCCCTGAGACCTGTAACGATGTTGTCTCGATCCGGGAATACGTGGTCTTCGAGTCCGGGACTATACGGTATCGGTACGTGCAGCGCACAGACGCGCTTTGGCGGCGTTTTCAACTTTGCAAAGGTCTCCCTATCTTCAGTGACCACGGTGATGATCTCTGCCGACGCCCCTGCGGTGGGACCTGCCTCGTCCGCGATGACCAGCCGCCCCGTCTTCTGCACAGAGGTGCGAATTGCTGCTTCGTCCATAGGCACAAGGCTGCGCGGATCGATGACTTCGACGGAAACGCCCTCTTTCTCAAGCGTTTCGGCTGCGGCAAGTCCTTCGTGCACGAGCCATGCGAGTGCCACCAATGTTACATCACTACCTTCCCGTTTGATGTCAGCGACCCCCAGCGGCACGGTGTAGTCACCCTCGGGCACGTCGCCTTCAACCCCCATGAGCCGGTTGGATTCAAACGAGATGACCGGGTTGTCGTCGCGGATAGCGGATTTGAGCAGCCCCTTCATATCATAGGGTGTTGAAGGCAGTATCATCTTCAATCCCGCAAGGTTCATAAACATTGAATAGGGGCTCTGGGAGTGTTGGGCGGCGACCCGCCTGCCGCCCCCGACTGAGGCGCGAAATGTGATGGGAAACTTCGCTTGACCCCCAAACATATAGTGAATTTTCGCCGCCTGATTCACGATCTGGTCCATGGCGACGAAGGAAAATGTTATCATGCCCCAGTTGATGATTGGTCGATAGCCGGACCCCGCTGCGCCGATGGCGATCCCCGTAAAAGCCCCTTCGGCGATGGGGGTGGCACGCACCCGCTCGGAGCCGAATTCTTTGACCAATTCGTCTGCAGCGCTGGTTGCAAGATGAAATGTGGTTGCGTCCCGCTGCATCTCCTCGATGAGCGCGTCCATTCCGGCTTGTGCATAAGAGATTTTTGGCATGGTAGGTTGCCCCCCGTAATTTTCTGATATAGAACAAAAAGGATTTCATGGAAGAAAGCGGCATTGCTCTTCGGGACTCGGAATCCGACACGCATCCCTCTGCCCGAACCATCGGTATCGATTTCGGGCGACGGTGCGATAGACAAGATTTCGGATGCCCCGTGGGACAAGGCGCAGCAGGCTCAAGAATCCCCATGTGCCCCCCAAACGTCGATATACCTCCAGAAAGGCATCTGATTCCTCGCGAAGTCCCCGCTCGTCTAAATAGAACATAGACCACTCTTGCGGTGCTTCGGAGAGTGGCGGTAACAGTCGTTCGGCGGTTTCCCCTTGGATCGGCGCGAACCTGAAAACCCCTTTGCTGTCAATCCTCAGGATCAGATCCACGAATCGGTTACACATACCGCACACACCGTCAAAGAAGATGATAGGTGTGTCCTGTGTCTTTGTTGTTTTATCTATCTCTGAAGTCATATTGAGGTGCGTGTGATCTAAAAAGGTGGCTTGTTAGTCGGCGAAGATGTCTTCGACCGCCGCTTCCGGGTCCGGAAATGGACTCTCCTCCGAAAATTTGACCGCGTCCTCAATTGCTGCAAGGATCTCAGCGTCCATTTTTTGCCACTCATCTTCAGTCAAAAGTCCTTGATCCATCAGGTTTGTGACAAAACGGTTGATCGGGTCTCGCTGCCGCCATTCTTCGATTTCTTCCTTCGGACGTGGGTCCTCTTGCCCCGGTCTTTCGGTATGGCCACGCCAGCGATAGGTCTTGCATTCGATGAGGGTGGGACCTTGACCGGCACGCGCACGGTTGACCGCAGCTTCGGCGGCTTCATAAACTGCCATCACATCGTTGCCATCAATGACCACCCCCGGAATACCGTACCCGGCGGCACGCGCTGCCACGTCGCTGAGGGCTAAGGTATCTGCTGCAATAGTGCCGGCGGAATAGAGATTGTTCTCACAGACGTAGAGCATCGGTAACTTCCACGTCGCGGCGATATTGATCGATTCGTGGAAAGGGCCCGCATTTGAGGCACCGTCCCCAAAGAAGGATACAGCGACACGTCCCTTGCCTTCGAGTTGGGCAGCCAGACCGGCGCCGGTTACAATGGGAATACCACCGGCGACGATGCCGTTGGCTCCTAACATCCCGATACTAAAATCGGCGATGTGCATGGATCCGCCTTTGCCTTTGCAGTAGCCGGTTTGTCTGCCGTAAAGTTCAGCCATCATCCGATTCAAATCGGCACCCTTGGCGAGGCAGTGCCCGTGACCGCGGTGGGTACTGATGATTTGGTCGTCTCTGTTCAATGCCGCGCACACGCCCACGGCGACCGCTTCCTCACCGATGTAGCAGTGCACAACGCCGTAGATGGCACCCGCCTGATAGTCGTCCGATGCACGCTCCTCGAAGCGACGGATAGTCTGCATTGAGCGGAGCATCTCAAGCTGTTTCTCTGTTGTGAGCGTCATGTTTGTTCCCTCCCAAAAATCTCGTCTATTGCTTCAAGTTTCAGCCTTTGCTTGTCGAAGTAGTGCCGGGCGACGGCACACGGCGTGTGCCTACTACTTTATCGCTTTAAGTCTCAGCTTTTGCTTGTCGAAATAGCGCCGTGCGACCTAGCACAAGGACAGTAATTACGAGCGCAACGACAGGACCGAACCAAGCACCTTCTTTTGGTACGGTCAATATAAAAATATAGATAAATCCGAGCAGATACCATATCCTATCCAGCCCCCCTTGCGCTAACCGAGCGGCAAGGTACGCGCAAGCGAGCATGGTAAACGCAATCCATATCCATGAAAATTGCCATGGTGTCCAGCCGTAGAAGGGAACACCGATAAGAGCAGCGCCCGTCCAACCTTTTGGAAATAGATCAAAGGCGTGATGGACGGCGAAACCGATGCTAACCCCCATCGCAAACGCGTATAATCCCAACCCGATCCTTAATGCCAGTACCAACAGTATGAGCGGGATGAATGGACTGTGTGTGATGATAGAACGGTGAAGTAACAGATCTGTTCGTTGGTCGATATCCGGCAGACCGATTCCCACGTGCAATCCCACGAGGACGAATACCGGGGCTATCAAAGTAACTAACAATTTACCCATCGCCTGCATGTCAACTCTCCTATTATGCGGGTCTGTCGCCTTTCTGTGCCGGTGCCGTTCTGCTATCGACACCGGGCAACATTTTTGCTGGATCACGGGTCACAATTACGTCAATGATGGTGGGTATATCGCGTGCAGCGATGCCTTCGGCTAACGCTGCCCCCAGTTTGGACGGCTCCGATACTCGAATACCGTGGCACCCAAGCTCGCGGGCAACGTTCGCATAATGGGTTTCACTCAGGTCGCTCGATTGATAGCGTCCCCCGTACAGACTGTGCTGGAGGGCTTTGACATAGCCGGAGGCAGCGTTATTCACGATGGCAAGGGTGAAGCCGAGTCCCAAGCGGCGTGCTGTCTCGAGCTCTCCAAGCACCATGTTGAATCCCGCGTCTCCAGTGAGCCCTACCACCGGTGAATCCGGTGCTGCAAGCTGGGCACCGAGAGTCCCCGGCAATCCGTACCCGATGGAGGCGAAGCCCCGATTTGCGATGTAGGAGCGGCCCGCGCGGTTTGAGTCGTAGAGCAGCCCGGTCCAATGGGCGGCAAACCCACCGTCAACAACGAGAATCCCGTCATCGGGCATGACGCCTTGCAGCTCCCGTACCAATCGTGCCATGTGAATCGGACGCTCCTCGGAGGCGTAGCGGGGTTCTGCTTCTACACGCCAAGCGGCCATCCGCTCTGCCACTTCTGTTAGGTAGGCTGCGCGTTGTGCCTGTAAGGCTTTGGTGTCGTCAGCAAGGCTGGCGTGGAGGTCGAGCAACCCCTCAGCGGCATCGCCCCAGAGCGCGACTTCCGTGGGTGTCGTGCGTCCAATCTCTTCCGCCACGATGTCGAGATGGATCAACGGAACCCCTTTCGGCATCAGCGCGTAGCGTTTGGTAGCAATCTCGCCCATCTTGCAGCCGACTGCGAGGATACAATCTGAGGTTTCGATTAGGTCATTGGCAATCCGCGACCATCGACCGAATAAACCCACGCTTAGTGGATGTGTACACGGGATGGCACCCTTCCCGCTCAATGTCTGTGCAACAGGGACACTGAAGTCTTCGGCAAACTTGAGCAGTGCTTCATAGGCTCCTGATAGATGGATACCACCTCCCGCGAGTATAATCGGTCGCTCAGCGCGGCGGAACAGGGCCGCAGCTCGTGCAACGGCTTCGCGCCCCGGACGAGGACGCTGGGCGGGGATGCAGAGGGTTTCTGGATCGGCATAGAGCTCGTCGCTTGGGTAGTCGCATTCTCCGTGCGCTACATCTTCGGGGACATCGAGAACGACGGGCCCGGGTCGTCCAGAGGTGGCGATAGCGTAGGCACGTCGTACCAGTTCGGGGATGCGTAACCCATCTTCGATTCGGATCAATGCCTTGACCGATGGGGCGAGGATTTCCGATTGACGCGCCTCCTGTGTCATGTTTTTCCAAGAATGTGCACGATTGCTGTTGCCAACGATGACAACGAGAGGCACCCCTGCATTCAACGACTCGACAAGCCCGGTGACTAAGTTTGTGGCTCCTGGACCGAGCGTGGCGTCGCAGATACCGGGACGTCCGGTCACCCGTGCCCATGCGTCTGCGGCGAACACACCGCACCGCTCATCGTTGATAAGTGTATGGCTGAGCCCTAACTCGCGGACGGCGTCGTAGAAGGGCAGTAGCTGAAATCCAGCCATGCCGAACATTGGAGCAGGGTCGTGTATTTTGAGCATTTCGGCGAGCGCTTGTCCGCCGTTCATCTGTCGAAATGAAGACATAGATCCTCCACCCCCTCAGTTATGAAGTGAGCAATTCTGTAAAGGTTGGCACCGTCATGCCTACCGTGACGCCACGTTTAGCCGCTTGCGCGTTGATATGTGAAATGATTCCGCTCTCCCATGCGGAACCCGCATCGCCGATACGAGCGGTCATGGCGTCAACTGTGACCGCTGGAACCGCAGCCCTGTTTAGGATTTCGAGACGTTGAATCCCAGCCATCTCTATCCCAACACCGGCATCGTTGAACACCCCACCCCGCGCCTGTACTGCAAGTCCATAATTGGGGCGTCCTGCAAGTCTTCCACCGTGCGAACCTGTGATGATGAATGCACCAGTATCGTCGGGTTTAACGAGTGATGCGGAGTCGCAGGCGATTATCCGCACCGGTGCCTCGCTCAGTAGCTTGCGCGTCTCTTCATAGGTCGGTGCATCCCCTTCAAACGCCGTACCACGCTGCATGACTTCTGCCGCTTCTTGACAAGTCTGGCCTACCGTGCAACCGAGGGTACTGGCGGTTGCGTTACAGTGGCTAATCTGGCCGCGCCTAAGTGTGTCGGCACCATCTCCAATGCGTGCCGATGTGTGGGCAACCGCTGCGGCTGCCATTCCTAAGCGTTGTAGGTATTCGAGGGCGCCGATGCCCGCGCTATCTAATCCGACTCCCGCATCATTGAAGATCGCACCACGCAAGCCTGCCAGTGCAGCCAGATACCCGCAGTAACTACCTCCGTGGGAGCCAGTCACAAGCACAGCCCCCCGGAATTCGGGTCCGAGTTTGGTAATGCTATCAGCGACTTGAACAGATTGCATTGGATCTTTCTAATCATAGACTATGGTGTTTGCTGAAACCGAGACAGGTATGCAATTATACCACAAGCCCGAAAAGGGAGAAATAAAAAATCCACTCATAGCTGGTTTGGTGATTGTTCAGGCAGTCAAATTGTGCTATGTTTTTACAAAGTTTGTAGCCCAATTTTTCCTGCCATTGCTGGTCCTATTGCCGAGGTGCTACACGGTATTCCTCAAGATATTGCGGAACAGGCAGAAGATCGCTATCTCGCTGATGCGTCAGACATCCGCGAAGTTATACGGGAGATGTATCGGGTCACTGGCTAATAATATCAACGGTTTACTACCGCTGTTGTAGGCGGAGATGTATTAGGAGACTGAGTGTACCAACGACAGTCAGGCTGGCGCCAGTCAGGAAAAAACTGGGATAACCGAATGCCTCGATGATATAACCGCCTCCCAACGCCATGGCTGAGAAACTCAACCCCGATGCCATCTCGCCGGCACCAGACATCGTCCCCCGCCAGCCGGGTGATACCCGCTCCATTGTGTAGACGAGAAAAGCCGGATACCGGATTGAAGTTAGTGCAATTGTCCCGATATAACCGAGTCCGGCGGCACCCCAGTGAGGGATAAAGATCAGCGGCAACATACTAAAGGCTGTTCCCAACGATGCCCACGCAGCGGTGCGACCGCTGCCCCATCGTACCGTCAGTAGGGGAACAATCAACGCTGTCGGTATGGAAAGCAGCCTGCCGACGGCGGATACGACGCCGATGTGAACCGTGGAGATCTGCAGACCGGCATCCATGTAGACGTTGAAAAAGGTGAAGAGCGTTCCCACACCTGTTACCACAAGGAGTCGAACCAGCGTCAAGAATGCAATCAACTTAAGTGGGGACGCTTCACCTGTAGCTCGTCTTTCTTTTATCGGTTGGGGATGACCCTCGCGGGTCGCTACAATTGCCAGAACCGAGGGGATCAATAACAGGCTAGCAACCAACAGTGAGTATCGGTAAGGCGCGGCTTGGTCGAGCGAAACGCCAAGATATATGGCAAAGAGTCCCGGCAGGAACCCACCAATCAGACTCCCGGCAAATCCAGCCAACGACCAGAGCGCTGCTTGCATTGAGAAGACGTGATTTCGCTCACTCTGATGGGTAACCGTCATCACAAACGGGGCGGTGTTGACAAAGTACATGGCGAAGCCGGTAAAAGCGAAGCACCAAGTTATAAACAACCATCCAGCCTGCCAATTTCCTGTGCGTAGTTCGGCGAAGGGTAGTAACCCGCAACCTATCAGGAGCAGGGTCAACCCGGCAATCATCATGCGACGATTGCCCAAGCGTCCGCTGAGCGTTCCGGCGGGCAGGCAACAGAGGGCAAAAACCAGCATCCCAGACCCGTTGACCAAACCGACAAATTCAGGTCCATATCCCAAGCGCAGTAGGTATAGGTTGAATAAAACGGTATAGACACCGCCATCAACAGTGAGCCCAATTATCAGCGTGGTGATGAGGTACAGGCGCACATCGCGATTGAAATCGCGTAGGACATGGAGGTAGGTAGGGGTCGCTCTGTTCATGCCGTTGGACGTCGCCTATCCCCTCTCGACCAACTGGCGTGTGACGTCCACCACATACGCTGCATCTTCACGTGTGATGTGTCGATGGACAACCAGACGCGCGCCGACAGGGGGACGCGGGTTCGCAAGGATACCGCAGGTCTTCCACTTCTCAATAAGCGATTCAGAACGCCACCCCAATTCCTCGACGTTCACCATAGCGAAGTTGGTAGGTGTAGGAGGTCGTTGAATCTTTATCCCTTCGATAGCTTCTAATCCCGCGCAGAGCAGACGGGCAATTTCGTGGTCTTCTGCTAACCGATCCACCATCTTCTCCAGCGCAACAATACCCGCTGCTGCAATGACGCCGGCTTGCCGCATACCGCCGCCCAAGCGTTTACGCACGGCATCGGCTTCATCAATAAATGGGCGGGTGCCACACAGTAACGATCCCACCGGTGCACTCAGCCCTTTTGACACGCAGAACATCACAGAGTCAATGTGCTGGGTATAATCCTTCACATCCACCCTGTGTGCCACGACCGCATTAAAGATCCGTGCGCCGTCCATGTGGATTTTTAATCCGTGTGTCTTGGCTGATTCGGAAACCGATTCTACCTCTGTGGGCGCCCACGCCGATCCACCGCTCCCGTTGTGGGAATTCTCAATACACAGCAGGCTCGGCTGGGAAACATCCGCCGAATTGATTGCCTCCTCCAACTGTTCGGGTTGAATCACCCCGAACTCCGCTTGCATCGGGTGTGGTCTCACCCCATTGAGGACGGCAAAATCGCCTCGCGCTCCGGCGAACAGATGGGCGCGTTCCTCAAAAAAGACATCGTCCCCTGAACGGGTATGCGCGAATAACGCGCAGGCGTTACCCATTGTTCCACTAGGGACATAAAGCCCCGCCTCCATACCGAGTTTTTCTGCAGCGAGTTCCTGAAGCCTATTGACGGTGGCATCCTCGCCGTAACCGTCATCGCCGAGGGTTGCATCCATCATGGCTTCTTTCATCTCTTGCGTCGGCAGGGTGACGGTATCACTTCTCAGGTCTACTGTTCTTTCTGGCATTGTTTTTTCTCTGGCTCATGTAAAAAGAGGGGGCAACACATGGCGAGAAACCGAGTTTTTTCTTCAAAACTCGGTTTCTGTTGCACGATTTCTTGATATGAGCGATGAACTTTTGAACTAATGAACGCTTGAGGTTACGGCATACGGCGTATGCCTACTACTTTAATGGGGGGCAACCCGGAAGTGTTTCACCACGTCTTCATTCAGTTCAAACCCCAACCCCGGGCGGTCAGGCACTTGGATAAATCCGTCTGGGTCAACTTCTACCGTGGGTGTCAGGAGTTCGGAGATGATCGGTGAATCGGGAAATGCGATGGGTGTCTCGAAATACGGCATATTCGGCAATACCGCGGCGAGATGAATTTCTGCTGCCACTCCGACGACGTGACACCACGCATGTGGGACACAGATGAGCCCCCTGCGATAGGCGGCTTCAGCAATCCGCGCGATCTCTCGAATCCCACCAGAGCGGACCGAACTGGGCTGGACCACATCCACACGTCCCTTCTCCATAATATCCTCAAACTCGAACCGTGTAGTGAAACCCCAATCGCCTACCGCAATACGGGTATCCACCGCGTCCGCCAACCGGGCATAACCGGGGAGATTGTCCGCTGGCAGGGGTGCCTCGATGAAAAACGGGCGGTATTCCTCAATCGCACGGATCGAGGCGATGGCTTGTCCAACCTCGTACCAGCAGTTCTGCACATCTATAAGGATCTCCCTGTCTTCACCGATTGTCTCACGGACGGCGCTTACAATCTCAGCGTCGCGATGTATGCTGACGTGTCCGAAACCGCCGGGCCACTCCTCCAGTTTCATTGCGCGGAAGTGCCGATCCTTTGCCAACGTAAAACGTTCGACAATCTCTTCTACATCTTCACCCGGCGGATAGACAGTCGCATAGGGCATCACCCTCTTTTTAATTTCGCTAGCTTCCCGCACAGTACAGCAGGCGTGCCAGATCAGTTCGCAGACCGGCTTGCCGAGCGCTTTGCCCGCAATATCCCAAAGTGCGGTTTCTACCGCGCCAATTGCAGCAATGGTAACGCCACGTCGTCCAAATAAACCGGTAGCCGAGTACATCTTCTGCCAGAGCCGTTCAACCTGCAGCGGATCTTCGCCGTGCAGCAGCCCCTGTAAGCCACCATCGGTGCGGATGATGGCATCAATCACCAGCGACGGCGATTCCGCCTGCCCAATTCCGGTGATACCTTCATCGGTGTGTACGCGCACCAGGGTTTCATCCGCTTTGCCCGGATCTGACAACGCAATGGTTTCTATTTCTGTAATTTTCATTATATCTTAGCCTCTCATCTCTTATGATTCCTTCAACGGCGGATTATAGCACGTTTTTTTAAGCTGAATCAAGTGGATTTGGGACGTGAAACGTGATGCGTAAAACGTGAAAACAATTTGTTCGTTGCTTTCTTGATGCACACCTAAGGGAGCTCATAGAGAAAGCAAATGTAAAATGCGAAGATAAACCACCTCCCTCTCCCCCGCCCGCGAAGGGGTTAGAGGGGGACTGAAAACAATGTTGAGTTTTGTCGGCTCCGGTTGTATAATTTACGCAGGGATCAACGAAAATTTAACCGAGCGCATTTGCGAGAAGGGGACACACCGATGAATAATCGAATAAGCGCATTTTTGGCGGATCGATTGCCTCTCAGGGATGTGGAAAATCACATCAAAAAACCGCTGCCGAAACATATCAACTGGCTTTTCTCTCTGGGGAGCATGGCAGCCTTTCTGCTAATCCTTCAAGCGGTTACTGGTGCGTTTTTAGCGTTTTACTATTCGCCCTCGCCCGACCACGCCTATGATGCTGTAAATTATATCAGCAAGGAGGTGATGTTCGGCGGCTTTGTGCGCGGCTTGCACCATTGGGGCGCTAGTGCGATGGTGATTGTCGTGTTCCTACACCTGCTGCGCGTCGTGGCCTACGCCTCCTATAAACCGCCAAGAGAGATGACGTGGGTAACTGGGGTCTTGATGCTCCTGATTGTGTTGGGCTTCGGTTTCACAGGCTACCTCCTGCCGTGGGATCAGAAAGCGTACTGGGCAACCGTGGTCGGCGTTAAAATTGCTGGTACTGTCCCTGTCATAGGGGACTTTGTGGCGAAAGTTCTCCGTGGTGGAGAGGAGATCGGTGCCGTCACGCTCACCCGGTTTTATGCGCTCCACACGATCTGGCTGCCGTGGCTCGCTTTTGGACTGGTCGCCGTGCATCTGTTCTTCGTGCGTTACTACGGTTCAGCGGGAACCCCCAAAAACACCCCTGAAGATATGCGGGCGGGCAAACCGTTTTATCCAGATCAGCTTTTTGAGGATGCAGTTGCGGTTCTCATCCTGTTCATCATCCTTGCCTCGATGGCACTCTTTGTTCCCGTGCCACTTGAAGAACTCGCTGACCCGACCGATGCGAGTTACGACCCGCGCCCGGAGTGGTATTTCCTATTTTTGTTCCAACTTCTCAAGTATTTTGAGGGGCCCCTTGAGGTGGTCGGTACTTTTGTGATTCCCACCGTTGGGTTTATCCTGCTCCTGTTCCTTCCCTTTTTGGACAGGAAAGAAGAGCGGACTTCCTTGCTGAAACGCCCGGTCGCGCTCACGGTCACCAGCCTGTCCGTTGTGTTGATTGTGTTGCTCACGGTTCTTGGGGCGATTGCACCGAGACTGGAGCCTGCCCCTGAACAACCTCCCGCGGCTGAAGGGGCAGTGCCAAGTCAAGATGAGACTCAGGAGGAAAAGTCGGAAGAGGAAGCGGTTTTTGATTTTGGGTTGGATTAGCAATTTGATCAGGTTGAGGGATATATTGAGAGAGCTACTGGACATTGTTTGAATCCCGGATTAAACAGTATCTGTGTAATCCTTTAATCCGTGATAATCCGCGATTCAGACAATCTTTCCACTCACCATTTCGTCCCCCCAATCCCACCCAATCTTTTTTTGTGCTTTACACATTCCACCTTTAGCCTAGTTCTATCGTAAATCTTGATGTATCTGTACCCCAATAGTACCCGCTTCATCCTTGACACGTCTCCTTGTAATATTCTATACTGTCTGACTGCAAAGGAGGCTGTAACGTGGTACGACAGACGACGCCAGCGGTGCCGCTCACCGAAACGCCCCGGACTCAGATTCGACTCCTTCATGTTTTAGCGATCTCTCTGATGGTGTGTGCGTGTCTGTTGCAACCTGCATCCGCCCAACATACGGATCCGTTGGGAAATCCTGTTTTCGATAAGAGCGGTAAAGAGTTGTACACGCTCCAAGCACGCTTTGGTGTGTTGGGTGGTGACTCACTCCTGCGCCGTGACTCGGAATTTCGTAAGAAAACGAGTAATCGGAACTTCTTCACCTTCAATGTTCCGGGCGAGAATGTGCTCCATCAGTTGACCGTCGGTAACTTTCCGACCAAATTTTCGAGCTTCACGCTTAACAAGGAGCTCTTTGATGCAGCCCGTTGGAATATAACAGTCCCGAAAGCGGGTGGTAGGGTGTCTGCATTTGTGGGGCGGGTAACGAACAACACCTTTGCGCTATCCGGTGATCGGGTCAGACCGATTGAAGACAGGGACATTGTGAGTCGTTCCGACTGGTTCATGGCGGGGTTACGTGCGGAAGCAAATCTCGGTGCCCACGGCGTCCGGTTGGGTTCGTTACCGGAATTCACCATGCCGTTGCCCAGAGTCGGATTTAATTATGTGAACCGTTTCTTTACCAACTACGATCTCACCCGCACGACCAATCCGTTTCGGGGTGTTACCATCGCCAATCCACCGCCGGAGTTGTACCTGCGTTTCAGCGATGCCTCGCCAGAAAATCCCGGCGGTGCAAAGGTTTTCCGTGTCCGCGTTTTTATCGATGATGTTTTGGAGTACGACATCATCGGCGGCAGGGAACTGCCCGGTGTGCTGCTATTCCCGAACGACAGTATGCGAGACGGAGATTCGCGCTGGGTGGACGGTGAGGGGACGTTTACCTATCGATTCTTCCTGTTCAGTCCGCAGGCGATCAACAGTGTGCGGTTTGAGGTTGATATCGCTAACGACTATCAGGTTGAACTGTCAACAAACAACCAGGATTTTCACGTTGAACTGAGTGCACCGGGCAACGTTAAGGACGAATCGAATCGGAGAAGGCATCGGTTTGAATATGGCGAATTGACCGATGAAGCGACGATGGGGTTCGATCTCCAGACGACACTGCTCGGATTTTCGATTGAGGCAGAACGCGCGTGGTATGTGCAAACAAAACAGTATCCACTTCTCAGCGGTAAACGGGCGCACCGCACAACCGGCGCTTGGTTTATCGATGTGAATCGGAACTTTGGTCCCGTGACGTGGCGCAGCGAGGTCACACGGATTGCACCCTTCTATACCGCAAGGAATTTCATAGATGATAACGACGACGACGATCCTTATGCAGATTCCCGCGAGCCGGAGATCCTAATTTCGGGGAACACAAAGGATGACTTAGATGGTGATCGGGTAAAGGATTGGGATGACGACTTCCTGCTGTTCTTCGCAGATCCACCACGGTTTCGGTTAGGTCTCAACCGCGAGTCGATTGATTTCAACAACAACGGTCAGCCGGACAACTTGGAAGACGATGATAAACCGAACTACCGGTACGATTACGACGAGGGCTCTTCTGGGCATCATACCTACTTAAAGATTGAGTTGCCGTTTGTCGATGGGCTGTCGGTGCTGCCCGGATATTATGCGAAACATCTCATTCTTCAGCACAAGAGCGCGAGAGGATGGTATAATGTCCTATCTTACGCACCGAAGTCGATTCCCCATTTTGGGACGATCCTCTTTCGTTACACCTTTCGCCGATCTCATGATATTATCCCGGACGATGTTGTGATTCGCAGTACAGGCGAAATAATTGAGGATGATTTGGCGCTCCAAAGATATCTCGGCAATATTTTCACGATGATTGTTGATTACCAAGATATCAAGAATCTCACAATTCGCAGCAAGTTCAAATACCAACGGGATACTTTATTCCACAGCCGTCAGCGGGTTATTGATACTGCCTTGATTAACCAGATTCGCTACGACTATAAAATTCGTGAGGACCTTACCATTTCTCCAGCATTTCGGAGCGATCGAAACATCGGCTATACGTTTCCTTTCGATAAACGGACCGCCTTTGATACTATCCGAAACGCTTATATTTTGACTTTAACCCATCAAGTCGCGGCGCAGTTACAGTTGAGTGCTGGCGCACAGTTTTTGACATGGCGTGATTTCAACGATTCACAACGGAATTTTAACCGAACTGTTAGCTTTTTGGAGCTCGTGCTACAGGGTGATGCCTTCGGGCAGCGAATGGGGCTGCTGATGACCGCTGATTACATAATCCAGAATTTCCTTGAACCGATTGGGGGCGGAGAAAGACACACGAATATTGGGATTTCCCTGTTCTTACTGTAGCGCACTGTCTTGATTAGAAACCATAATTTCAAATAGAACAATAAAAAGGAGTAATAACCATGCAAGGACAACCGTGGGATGATATGCAAC
Source organism: Candidatus Poribacteria bacterium (assembly GCA_965204355.1). Lineage (GTDB taxonomy): Bacteria > Poribacteria > WGA-4E > WGA-4E > PCPOR2b > PCPOR2b. Next base: position 5,884,316 of record OZ241983.1, on the reverse strand, counting down.
CGTATTTTCGACTCATCACTCCCAAGCGTATTGCTATAGTGATTGTTATTTTACTTGCTATCATTGTATCCCTGACCAGTATGTACACCGTCGAAGCGGATCAGGTGGCGGTGGTGCTACGTTTTGGCAAGTACATCGACACGACTCAGCCGGGCTTGCGCTTCAAGCTGCCATTTGGCATTGACCAGGTCATAGGTGTTCCTGTGAAGCGGGTGTTCAAGGAGGAATTTGGGTTTCGGACACTTCGCGCAGGGGTGCGTACCCAATATGATCCCAGGGATTATTCTGACGAATCACTTCTATTAACCGGGGATCTCAGCATTGCTGATGTTGAATGGGTGGTTCAATACCAGATCAGCGAACCGCAAAAGTTCCTGTTTGCAATCCGCGATGCAACCCGCTCTCTGCGTGACCTCTCTGAGGCAGTCATGCGGACTGTCGTTGGGGACCGCACCGTCACAGAAGTATTGACCATCGGACGTATTGAGATTGCCGCTGAGGTGAAGCAACACCTTCAAGAGTTGCTCGATCGGTACAACACCGGTTTGATCCTCGTGAACGTTACCTTACAAGATGTGAATCCCCCGGAGACAGTGAAACCCTCCTTCAATGCCGTTAATGAGGCGAAACAGGAGAAGGAGAAACTAATCAATGAAGCGCGGAAGGATTATAACGAATCTGTCCCGAAAGCCAGAGGTGTCGCAAAACAACAAATTTTAGAGGCAGAGGGGTACGCACTCAAGCGTGTCAATGAAGCCAGAGGCGATGCCGACCGATTCAACGCAATCCGACGAGAGTATCAAAATGCCAAGGCGGTGACCCGTCGCCGGCTCTATCTGGAGACTATGAAAACGGTGCTGCCCAAGGTCAAAGAGATCTATGTCATTGATGGTAAGTCGAATAGTCCACTCCCAATCTTACAACTTGATAAATAACAATTTTCATCTCACGAAAGGATACCTACGATGAACCCTAAAACACTAATATCGATAATCATCATTCTTATTATCGCTATCCCCTTAGCTTCAAATATATTTTATACGGTTCGTGAAGATGAACAGGTGGTGATAACCCAATTCGGCGAAGCGATCAAAACAACGAGCGAAGCAGGGCTGAAGATAAAAACACCGTTCATCCAGAAAGTCCAACGTTTGGAGAAGCGGATTCTTGAATGGGACGGTTCCCCCAACGAGATTACGACGAAGGATAAGCGGTTTATCTGGTTAGATACCACCGCCCGCTGGCGAATCACAAATGCACTTGCATTCTACGAGAGATTCCGTGGTGGGAGTCCAGAGGCACTTGCTCAATCTCGCTTGGACGATATCATTGATTCAGCTGCCCGTGACCTAGTCACAGGTCAACTGCTGGTCGAAGTTGTACGTAACTCAGATCGTATTCTGGATCTCAATCTGGAGGAGCTGGACCAGGACGAAGGTGGCGGTAGCGCTGAACAGTTGGAAAGTATTCAGGTGGGCAGGGATGAAATTGTACAGATGATCCTTGAAAAGGCACATCAGAGCGTCCCTACAGATTGGGGAATTGAGCTAATCGATGTGCGGATTAAGCGAATTAACTATGTAGAAACAGTCCGTCGAGAGGTCTTTGCACAGATGATTTCCGAGCGGGATCGGATTGCTGCCAAGTACCGGTCAGAAGGTCAAGGCGAGGCAGCAGACATCATGGGACAGAAACAGAAGGAGTTGGAGCGTATTCAATCTGAAGCCTACAAAACGGCGGAGCAGCTTAAAGGTGACGCCGACGCCCAAGCGATTAAGATCTATGCGGAGTCGCACGGTAGGGATCCAGAATTCTTCGCGTTCCTTCAAACGCTGGAAACCTATCGCAACACAATCGATTCCAACACCAAGCTGATTTTGTCGACGGATAGCGACCTCTACAACTATCTCAAAGAGGCCGGACTGACAGGCAGGCGGTAGGGTTGGAAAGGGATAGGCGCGAATGATTAAATCACTCCAGTTATATCAAGAAAATAGGGACGGTAGTGCATGTGCGACCGGTAAACAATCCGTTCACTACTCCCCGACCCGCCGTCACCCGCCGTGGATTCGGGCACGAGTTCCATCGGGACCCAACTATACCGAACTCAAGCGATTGATGCGCGACCTTGAACTGCACACCGTTTGTGAGGAAGCGCAGTGCCCAAATATCGGTGAGTGCTGGGAGAGCCGATCCGCCACCTTCATGATTCTGGGTGATGTTTGTACCCGTCGGTGCATGTTCTGTGCGGTCACCAAAGGAAATCCAGAGGGAGTCGATTTCGATGAACCCCGTCGGCTCGGCGAGGCTGTCGGTCAGCTGAAACTGAAGCATGTGGTAATCACCTCCGTCAACCGTGATGAGCTTCCCGATGGCGGTGCCAGCATCTTTGCAGCGTGCATCCATGAATCCCGTCGGCATAGCCCCGGCTGCACCGTTGAGGTGTTGATTCCAGATCTTGAGGGGAATTGGGACGCGCTTGCTGTAGTTGTCGAAGCCAAACCCGATGTTCTCAACCATAATACAGAGACAGTGCCACGCCTCTATCGCAGGACTCGGCCACAAGCCAAATATCAGCGAACCTTAGATCTATTGCGCATCGGCAAGGAGATGGATAGGACGATACTGACCAAGTCGGGCTTGATGGTGGGGTTAGGGGAGAGCACCGAAGAATTGCTGGAGACAATGCAGGATATCCGCGATACGAATTGCGACCTTTTAACGATTGGGCAGTACCTTTCGCCGACATCGAGACACCTGCCGATCCAGCGGTATTATACGCCAGAAGAATTTGAAGAGTTGAAAATAGCTGGCATGGAGATGGGGTTTCGGCATGTGGAATCGGGACCGCTCGTCCGGAGTTCGTATCATGCACGAGAGCAGGCGCAATTGTGATCTATTGCTTTCTTGATTAAGAGGTCTGTTAATTTGAAAGGTGAAAATTTCCAAATGCAATAAAGATTTATATGGTTAAAAGCATGAAGGAAAATTCTGCATGAAGGGAGGATCGTATGGCACGAACATGGCATGGTCGGGAAGTACGGGAAAGCAGGGGGCAAATTAGCAATCTTCGGGAAAAGATTCCTAGCTTTGGAAGATGGCCTTTCAGCGTAGAAGAAGACAACGAGAACGAGTACTTAGATATTATAGCACGAAAACCGTATGGGGATGGAGGACATATACCCGTTGCTGCTGTTTCAAAAGACTATAACCTTGTTGAACATCATGAGGTGCTTGACAGCGTATTGACAGTACTGAAAAATCACGTTGACGATCCAGAATCTCTTGAAGCAGAATTGCGACTTTCCAAATATGGCGCACGCATGTGGGTTACTTTTCTGTTGCCCAATTGGCAATTTGACCCGGGCGACGGATATCCTGTTGTGCTTCAAGTCAATTGCTTAAATTCGGTGGATAAAAGCATAGCAGTACGGATTCACCTTTCTTGGCATCGTGAGAAATCTGATACCGAAATGCAGGGGCGAATGTTCAAAAAAAACCACGATGCAGCGTTTAAAATTGAGGAAATTGAAGAATTCTTAGCATATCAATTCCACCGATTTTCAAAGGAGGAAGGTCTATATAAGAAGTGGTACAAAACAAAACTTGATTGGAAGTCAGTTGTAACTTGGATTAATAAGAGCGTCGCAGGAAAATGGGGTGTTCATAGAGCCGTAAGAGCATACCATATTGCTAAGACAGGAAATGACGTTGAAATTGAAAAGGTGTTCCGGATCATCAACACAAGGGGCGATTTCAAGATTAAGGAAACTCAAGTAGGTAAAGGATCACTGCGATTAGAGGAGTCTGATTTTATAGATGAGTGCATGGGACAAGAAGATGATCTATATTCGATTGAGAGATTTATAACCGGCCGCATAATAAATTATAACGAAGATCGTTTCCTAAAGGTCAAAACGATACATAAAGTTCCCGGTCTATTCACTCCTGTTGAAAATGTCTACCATGCTAGCCAGGTCCTGAGTTGGATCGCTAGTCAGCAAGGAACAATAGAAAGTCAACTTGAACGGCTAGGGCAAATTCACGGCTTAATGGGTGCTTTATTGAAGCAAGAAAAGCTGCCAGTCATATTGCGACCTGACCGAGAATACAAAAAATCGAGATAAGGAACTCATCAGGAAAGGAAATATAGGATGTCCGCCCAACACAAAATTGTAATAGCCGATGCCCCGTGGTCTATAGAGCCGGAACGGGAGGTTTTCGGAGAGATCGGCGCGGAGATTATCGTTGCTGAGACGAAGACGGCGGCGGAGTTGCTCGCCTTAGCCCCCCAAGCGGATGGGATACTCACTGACAGGCAGTCGATAACCGGCGATATCGTAGCGGTAGCGGGACGATGTAAAGCCATTGCTCGATACGGGGTCGGGTTTGACAACGTGGCACTGGAAGCGGCAACGGCTGCAGGTATCGTTGTTACCAACGTCCCGGCATACTGCATTGATGAAGTCACCGACCACGCTATGGCATTGCTGTTAGCGGGCGCCCGAAAGATTCCGCTATTTCATAAGCACATCAATAGTTGGGATCGGGATGTGGGTCCCCCGATGCGCCGTATCCGTGGGCAAACGTTAGGGGTCATCGGGTTTGGTAGGATTGGGCAGGCAATCGCGCCGAAGGCACAAGCCTTTGGGTTGGAGGTTATTGTCTTTGATCAGTATCTCACGTCGGAAGCGGTTCAAGCGCACGGCGCGGTAAAGGTTGAACTCCCCGAACTTCTCGCAAAATCTGATTACATCTCGATTCACACACCGTTGACGCCCGAAACAGAGGGGTTAATCGGTGAAGCGGAACTCCGTCAGATGAAACCCAACGCCTACCTCATCAACACCGCACGGGGCGGTATCATTGATATAGTTGCGCTCCACAAGGCGTTGAGTGAGGGTTGGATTGCTGGGGCGGGTCAAGATGTGTTGCCGCAAGAGCCTGCACCTCCCGACGAACCGCTGCTCACGCTGGAAAACGTCATCTTGACACCGCACGTCGCGTTCCTCTCCGAAGAGTCAACGTACGATGCCCAGAAAACCGCAGCGTCAGAGGTTGCAAGGGTGCTGACGGGACAGATGCCTGAATCGGTGGTGAATCCAGAGGTTCTGGATAGTCCCACACTTCGCGCTAAAGCACTCGCGGGAAGATGAGCAAACGAGAAATAGAGCAGCTTAAGTTTATCACAAAAACAAGGGGGTCCAAGCCGTGCCGATTGGCTTCCCTATTTGGGGTCGGTAGAGACTGTTTCCTGATATGATGGACAGGATTTTGGACACTCCCTCACGACCAAAAGCAACGTTGAGAGGGATGATTCACACTGTTCTCACTCCTTCACTGAAGAAAGCGCGTTTTTCAACTGCAAGAGTTGTGCTTCTGGGAGGTTTGTGATTTCAGAGATGAGCGTCATCTCCATTCCCTTGGCAAGCATTGCCTTGGCAGTTTCAATTCTGCCTTTCTGCTCACCCTCAAGTAGTCCTTCCTGCTTGCCCTCACGCAAACCGTTTTGAAAAAAACGCTGCCTTTCCCTCTCTAATGCTGTGACTAACATCGTCTTCCACCTCACTAGCAAACCTCTGGTTTATCTTCACATTTTGCCTTTTCTTTTTGCATCAGCCAAACAGCAAGTTAGTTTATACTGCCTCTGCCACACCGGACGCCGCGGAACGATAGGCTGCATCCAGCAGCTCCACCCCCCGCATCGCAGCTTCCCCCGGCGACCAATTTACATCGGTTAGGCCGAGAATGAGGTCCACGAAGTTGTTGGGAGGACCGTCGCACTCATAGGCACCCCCATCTGGCGCAACATCGGCAACCTCGTCAACCCCGTTATGTCGGCGCAGTTCCATGCGAGCGCGTTCGGCATCAAGGAGCAGCATCCCCTCAGTGCCAAAGATGCGGATATCAACCTGAAACGGTCGATGCGTCGGCACTGTACCTGTACCGCTGACCGTACCAACCGCACCGTTCGTGAAGCGTGTCGTAATTGCATCATACAGGTCAACCTGCGCCCCCGGTGCGGTCATCATGCTGAAGACGGTCTCCGAGCGTAGACCCGACAGCCAGAACATCAGCCCCGCCGAATGCGAAATTTGTCCGTGCCCGTAACCGCCTCCCGCAACTTCGGGATCCGCCCATGTAGCGGGATCCGGATTGAACATTGTCCCCTCGGACTGTCCGCTTACTTCAGCAACGTCCATGCCTTCCCCACTCAGCAGCCCACGAATCGGTGAAGCCATGTGACACAGCACATACTCTATCGTACCAACCCCGCCGTCGTCCATAAGTTGTTTGGCGTGTTGGATGAACGGTTTGTGATGCCAACCGTAGGGGACCAGTAGTTGGACGCGGTTCTCGTCCGCCAATCGCACCAACTCTCGCGCATGTCCGGCAAGAGTGGTTAGGGGTTTCTCACACATAACGTGTAGCCCCTTTTCAAGGGCGGCACAGGCGTGATCGTAGTGGAGTGTATGCGGTGAAGCCACAACCACACCGTCCAATTCACAATTATCAAGAAGGTCGTGATAATCTTCAGTTGCAAACGCAAACCCGAACGCATCTTGTACCTGCCGTAACTCTTCAGTCCCCAGACGACAGACCCCTACCAACTCGACATCTTCGCGCCCCGCAAAAACGGGCATGTGATTGCTGGTCGCCCACCATCCCGCGCCGATGAATCCGAGACGCGCTTTTTTCTCTGTGTTCATAAGCTTCCTTCGTTCTTAGTAAAGATAGCCGCTATCAACGTCTGACGAGCCAGAATTCGCCGTCGCTGCGCGTTGCCAACATGCCAAGCAACACAGCACCGGGGAAATCTTCCGCCATATCAATCGCCATTGTGAAGATTCGGATATCACCCGTCGCGCGTTGCTCAATCGCTTTTAGGTCGGGAATGCCTGAAGTCAGAATACCATCGCTAAATAGCACCACGATTGTGGGTCCTCTGTTGTGCGTCTCTTGTAATGCTTCAAGCATGTCTTTGTCTGAATAGCGCTCGCTTTTCACAGGCTTAGCGCCCTCAAGGTAGGCGCTGGTAGCAGCGATATTTGCCTCGCTGACCGGGAGGAAGTCGGGTTGATAAAATTGGACCTCTTCACTAAAGGTACAGACATTGAATTGATCGTGCGGTTCGAGAAATTCCAACGAATTTCCCATGATGCGAAGGATTCGCTGAAGCTTGCGCGGCTTTAACCCGACCATGCTTGATGAGAGATCAAGACAGTAGATGATCCGCTGCGGGCCCTCTTGTCTTTCAATGAATTTGACCAGGCGGCTTTTGCGGCGTTCCTCTGGATCGACCTTCTTAATGGGATTCGTGATCACCCGTTCCATCTGTGGCATCGCCTGCGGCGTGACGCTGCCTGTTGATAATCCCACATTGTCGTTCAGATTCATTGGTCCGAGGCTAAACTGTGTCGGCTCGGCTGCGGAAACAACCCCTCGGTCGGTGGCGGGTGCGTTGCTCGTCAAAATCTTCAACGCCGGTTGGTTGGTCTGCACATTCGCTTTCTGGCGCCGCACCTGCGGCCGTTTGCGGCGATTCATCCGTTTCCTCTTAGGTTCTTCGACCTTCATCAGCACTGCGTTAATAGAGTCTTGATGCCCAACAAACTGCTCGCTGGTCCAGAAGAAAAAACCGATGACACCGGCGATGGCGTGTAAGGTGAAAGAAATAACGAGGGCTTTGCTTGATTTATACTTTGATAGCATTCTGAAAAACTCTCAAATAGTGTGGTTCATTGGTTAATTATAGTAAATCCTAAAAACAGATAGACGCTTTCGCTCCTCATGTCCTGTCCCGACTCGTCGGGATGCGGTGCAGTTTCAACCCACGCCCCTACCGGGCTTGGGGCAATGCAGTTCGGTTTGGAGTGTCTCATTAACTCTAAGATCCATTATGGTACATTGGTTCATTTGAAGGGGCGAGGAAACATGGGATTTATCAACAGGCATCACGTTACCGCAGTGACATCTGCTCAGAATCGCTCTTGCGTCGGAGGACAACGCCCCACTGACCGACTATCCATAGCGTATCGTCTGGGGCATGGATAATAGTATACAGGTTATTGGAAATATCAGTATGTTCGCGTTCCCATGTTGTACCACCGTCCGTTGAACGAAGAATTGTGCCGGACGCACCGACGGCGTAGATCTCTTGATCCGACAATGCAAGGATGCCGTAGAGGGTTTCGGTCACACCACTCGACAAGGCTTCCCACTTAAATCCGCCGCCCGTTGTGCGGAGGATAATGCCGTAATCGCCGGCTGCCCATCCCTTCCGTTTCGTGATGAATGATACCCCGTACAGATCATAGCCTGTATCGGTTTCGTGGTGCTTCCAATAACCACCGCCGTTGATTGTTCGCTGGACAATGCCGCTATGCCCAACCGCCCAACCGAGCGGCGCAAAATCCATTTCGACCCTTTCGAGATCTTTTCCTGTGGAGGTGCGTTGGGGTGTCCAGATGGGACCGCCATCTTGGTTATGGATAATCTGTCCATCTCTACCGACTGCCCAACCTTCGGAGAAACCACCGAACGCTACATCGTTTATCTCAAAGGGTAACGGTGGATCCTCCTCAAATAACCCCGGGCGCGTCGGGGTCTCTCCCGCCGACCATTTTGCGCCGTCGGTTGTGTATAGCACTGTGCCGTCGCGTCGCATTGACCAACCCCATCGTCCTGTTCCTTCGGAGTTCAATCCCGACACGTCGGCAAAATGAACGCCGACAAGGGTCTGTTCAGTGCCGCTTTGCAAGTGGGTCCAGGTTTTTCCACCGTCCCGCGTTTCCAGCAGAATGCCGTTATCTCCGGTGATCCAACCGTGTGTGCCGTCTAAGAAAAGGATCTGGCGGAAATCATCAAGTTGCTCGCCGAGTTGGCGTTCCCACGTTTGTCCGCCATTTGCGGTGTGATAGATATGTCCCGCGTCACCAACCGCCCATGCGTGCTGGTCACCGATGAAGTGGACATTTGTGATCGGTAGCCCAGATTGACGACGAACTCGACGCCGGCGTTCCCTCGGTCTTTCTCTGTTTTCGGTTTCCGTTTCTATCTGTGTGACTACGGTTTCTTCGCTGTCTGCTTCAATTTCACCTTCGGGTGTGAAACGCCCGGCACGGGATCGCTGCTCACTTAAATCCCTCTGAAAGATGTCGGTAAAATTATCGTCTAACGGATTGGTAACCGGTGCCTGTGACGCTTGGGCGTTATCCGCTTCTGCCTCCATTTCCGCCTGTTTGTTCTGAGCGATGAGTTCTGCCGGCGTTTCAAGTCCCACGTAGTCCGACTCCCAGTTCTCGCCTTGGTTGTTCGTCACGAGGATAGCCCCAGGGCGGTCAATCCCCCAAGCACGCTGGTGGTTATCGAACTTAATTCGACGAAGTCCTTCCACCATGTCTTCCGGAAGGATCTGTTTCCACGTCACGCCTCCATCCTGTGTGGTGAAGGATCTACCATCTCTGCCCACAATCCAGCCGGACTTCGCATCGGCGAAATGGACTGCGGCGGCGGGCTGATGGGTTTTGTCCTGGATCTCCCAGTAGTCTCCACTGTTGACCGTATGTAGAATCAATCCTCCTTCAACCCGTTGGGGGGTAATCGCCCAGCCTTCGGTGCTATTGACGAAATGAAGTGCTGTGATGGGTTGGTTCGTCGTCCCGGTTTTCTGACGTTTCCACGTTACGCCGCCGTCCGTTGTGTGGAGTGTTTGCCCCTGATCGGCCCCGAGCCAACCCTCTTTCGTGTTAATAAACTGCAGGGCGCTGATCCTTTGGAAGTTCTGCACCACCTTTTTGATGACCTGCCACGTTTGCCCACCATTTTCTGTCCGAAGCAATACACCGCGTCCAGCGATCCACCCGTGATCTTCGTCCACAAAGGTGATTTGCCGCAAATTTTCCTTCACGCCGCTGTGTTGGGGCACCCATGTTTTGCCGCCGTCCGTTGTGTGTGCAATCACGCCGGCGGATCCGACTGCCCACCCGCGTAAAGTAGCTGATTCGTCCGCCGTGCGATGGAAATAGGTATCGGTGAAATCGGTCTGCCACGTTGCCTGACGGACGATGTCCCAGTGGTAAGTAACCTCTTCGATGGTCGGTGCCTCTTCGACGACTGCGGAGGCGTCCCTTCGTTCTGCCATAGGGGGCAGTTCGGCTGGCAGCTCCTCTGCATCAACGGAGTAACGCATCGCAATCCCACCTTTACCGACAGCGACCATCCCTTCCGGGGAAAGCGCGAACCCGTATAGGTCATTCTCTGTATCGCTCTCCTGCTTCTCCCATTTCTTCCCGCCGTTGGTGGTGGTCAGTATCACGCCGCCATCGCCCACGATGAGGCCGTGTTTTTCATCGGCGAAGTAGACCTTATTCAGGTTTGCCTCCGTGCCGCTGGGTTGGAATCTCCACGTTTTTCCACCGTCTTTGGTGTGCAGGATTTCTCCAAACTGCCCGGTTATCCAGCCGGTTTTGTTGTCGATAAAGTAGATTGCATACAGCTCATTGTAGGTAGGTGTCTTTTGTTGCGTCCATGTCAGACCACCGTTGGCTGTGTGGATAACAATGCCGGGCCAACCGACCGACCAACCCTCTTTATCGTTGAGGAAGAATACCTCTTTGAGCATTTGAAATTCGCCCGGCGTCTGCTGTACCCAAGATTCACCGCCGTCAGCGGTATGTAGGACTGTCCCGAGATCGCCAACGACCCACCCTTTTTTCGGAGTGACGAAGTAGGTGCCCCGGAGCGAATACCACCATCCACTTCTTTGGGTCTCCCAACTCTGTCCACCATCCGATGTGTGAACAATCATGCCACGATCGCCGACCGCCCAACCCTCTAAATCTGAGACAAAGTAGAGGCTTCGGATATGGTCCCAGATGTCCGTCTGAACCTCAGTCCACGTTTGTCCGCCGTCCTGACTCATGGCGATGGTTCCTTTTTCACCGACAGCGATTGCCCGGTTACCATCGGCGAACTGTATCTCCTCAAGGTTGTTGGCGGTCGTGCCGCTGGCTATCGTCCACGTCTCCCCACCGTCCTCTGAGTGCATGATTGTACCTTGCCAGCCGACCGCCCACGCCTCGTCTGGAGTGGTGAACTGAACCCCGGTCAGATTATTTTCGGTGCCGCTCTCCAGCAATCGCCAATTATCCCCGCCATCCTCTGTGAATGTGATGAAACCGATATCAGCGACCGCTACGCCGCGTTTGTTATCTATGAAATGGATGCTGTTGACGGTATCCCGAACGTGCCCGTTGATCAGTGGGATACGGCTGTCCTGACGCGTCCATTCGGCACCACCGTTTGTCGTGTGGAAGATCGAGCCATCGGTCCCGACAAGCCAACCCTCGGTTTTGTTGATGAAGAAGACCCGCTTGTTGTCATTGATCATCCGGTCACGTTCACCTTCGTAGCGGTTCGTCTGCTGCCTCCACGTTTTGCCACCGTCCTCTGTGAAGAGAATCCGATCGTTTGCACCGACAGTCCAGCCACGGCGTTTGGTAACAAACCAGACACCGCTGAGTGGAAACTCGCTGATGTATTCATACCGTTCCCACGTCTTGCCGCCGTTCTTTGTGTATAGTAGGTCGGCATCCTCTCCGACGATCCACCCTTCATCAGAATTGGCAAAGTGGACATCCCTGAGCATCGCTAAGGTGCCGCTCTCTTGCAGGCGCCAGCGGCGTCCATCGTCGGTGGTCGCGATTAAACCTTTATCGCCAACCGCCCAACCGTAGCGGGTGTTGGTGAAATAGACCGCCTTGAAATCGCCTTCCGTTCCAACTTCTTGGCGTTCCCACGTTTTTCCACCATCGTTTGTATGAACAATCATCCCCTTTTCGCCGACGATCCATCCGCGTTCTGCATCTGCGAAGTGTAGGTCTGTGAAATTGACTTCCCAATCCGCTTTGCGGGTTACGTCCTGCCTACAGCCGATAAGTAATAGTATGAATGCAAGCGCAAGCGTTGTCGCTCGGAATATGTATTGATATGTCCCTTTCATTCTATTTTATTTCTCCTTAAAATGTCATGGTCTTCCTAAGAAACTTGACAAGCCCGAACTCCGGTGACGTGTCAGATCGTCTTTAGGACCTGTCTCAACTCCATGAACGAATGGAGCACAGTAACGAGAACGCCTCCGAAATTCTTGATCCTTTGGACGTAAAAGCGTCCTAAATGTTGAAGGGCTAATCCGTTTCTATCCTACAAAGTATAACATAATCACCCCCTAAACCCTATACCAAAATTTACCGAAGCAGGATGTGTGTCTGGGCATTCTATCCGGCGGGGGTTTGGGCATCTGTTGCGCTCTGGCTTTTTGCTTGCGTTTCAAATGGTGGGTATGCTAAGATGAACGCATTATTCACAGCGAAGAATTCAATACATAACGTGGGCGCGCATATCTTATTGAAAGGCGTTTTTGGACGGGGGTTGCTGGACTCAAAACTGGCAGGATTACTGATGGAGCTGAGGGATCTTTTAAGCGTTGATAATTTTCCTTAACGCAAAAGGAAAAACGCTACAGAAAAATGGTGTGCTTGATTAAATCCAATGAGATTGAAAGCCGAGCAGCCCCAAGTGCTTATCAAGCGCTATAAGCCTTGATGAGCCAAAACTGACGTTGACCTACAAAGGAGGATAATCAAAATGAGCGACAATGTGACCGAAACACAAGAAACGACAGTCACCCTGACCGTTGAGCAGTTGGAACGAATCATTCGGAAGGTGGTACGCGAAGAACTGATGGAGTTTACCACTCAAGAGTTTTTTGATCTCGATAAAGACTCTCCGCTCTATGAAGATCTGGAAGACATTTTTGAACGGGAAAAAACGAATCGGTTGAGATGGTTCAGCCACACGGACGTCTGGAATGAATGAACACCAAGTTATTTATGAAGAACGATTCGTCCAAAATCTTGCTCGCTATTCGAGTTTGCGCCAACCTATCCGGCGAAGGGTTGAACGGATTCTCAATGATCCCTATACTCGTACAGAACGTCTCAGGCAGGTTCTTGGAGGATTCGATTTGCGCGGTTATCGTAGTGCGCGGGTAGACAGAAACTTTCGAGTGATTTTTCTTATTTGTCAAGAGTACCGGCAGTTCCAAGGGCGGCAGTACCCTTAGGTGTGAGGGGCAAAGCGATGAAACAGTGGTTTTCTTGACCGTTGGCCCACACGATAGAGCTTATTCGATGCGATAAATTATTGACTGGGATAAGGAGCTAAGGCAACTGAACCAGAACCACATTGACCACTTGACACGCCATGATTCGTGAGGTGATAAAAGTCACAAGGCAGGTGCACCTTCCCACGCCTCCCTTGTGGCGAAACTACAGAAATGGGGATTTGAAAGGAGAAGTGTCTTGAAAGATCCTGATAAGCAGCGAGACGATCTCTGTAGGCAAATTGATTCTGCAATAGATGACCTGACTCAGGTAAAGAAGGCAATAGAGCATGACAACATGAACGAAGCATCCGAGCTTTTCCTCTCCTTAAAAGCTACAGGTATAAACCTTCCTAATCGCATAAAGGAGTATATTGACCAAAGTGATATGCGTAGTGCTAACAATATCCGATAATTCGATTATCGGATATTTGATGTTATTAGAGGTTTTATCACAGAGACAAATGAAGTGCTCAGAGGTAAACGCTGTTTTCGCTTTTCCCCGGTGAAACGGTGTTGGGCTGGGGGGAGAAAGGTAATGTTGTGCGTTTCCGTCGTTTTATCTTGTTCGTGATTATTATAATATCAATTGTTTTCTGTGTGTCTGTTAGGACTGAAGGACAATGGAGTGCGGGTGTTTTTGTACCGGAACCCCCTCGGTTTACTCTTATCTTGGGCAGGGACGATGAGGAACCGTTAGACAATACGGTGTTTGGAGCACTCTTAGCGCATAAGATAGGTAATAGGTTTCAGGTGGTCTGGGGAACTAACGTCTGGATTCAGGAGGATAAATCCGATTTTTTCGATACAATAGTCTTTCCTATAGTAGGGTTGGGAATACGGTACATAATTCCAATGACGGAAACAGGTCTAAAAGTATTTCTATTTAGTGAAATTGCGAGAGGCGGAGGCACTGCCAGACATGAGGGGAAGTTTGTGATGACGAAGACCCTAGGGAAGTTAAGCTATGGTGGCGGGGTGTTGAAGTCCTTCAAAACAAAATTAAGATTGTCTCCTATGTTATGGTTTGGGTTAGCTAGAGATCATAGTATTGTGGGTGGGGTATATCCCGCGTTTAGAGGATCCGTAGGATGGTCCACAAATCCGTTTTCAAATAGTGGGCTAAAATACTACATTGGTGGGAAGTTGAATCTGTCGCGTCAATTTTCAATTATTGGGGGCGTGGATTCTTCTCTAGATGACTTCAATCCGAATTATAGAGTTTGTTTTGGTTTTCGCTGATCAGAACGTCCGATAAAAATCCTTACCGGACATTTAGAGGTTAATTTTGGGAAAAGCTGAAAATCTTGATCCAGTCATCGTGCGTATCCTACCAATCTCAATAAGCAAAAAATATGTCCGATAACTTGTATCGGAGTTCGGAAGGGAGGCATCGACATGAAAGCTGCTCAACTGTATGCGTATGACAAAGAGATGAACGTCGAACTTAAAATTGAAACCGTACCTGAGCCAACCATCAGTGACCCTGAAGACGTGATTGTTCGTGTCGGCGCTGCAGGCTTGTGCCGGACAGATCTGCATGTCATCGAAGGGGTATGGCGGGACGTGATGGATGCGGAGGGCGCGTTGTTGCCCTACGTCATGGGACATGAAAACGCCGGTTGGGTTATTGATGGGAATCCAGCCCGGCGTAAGTGGAGGGAGAAATGTACGATGATGTGCGGTTATCGCTTCCTGATACCCTAGACCGAGAGGTCATCTTCAAACAGTTGGAGAAGGTCCTTGATCCCGAACTTGATGAGCCCATCCTCAAACTTGGTTTTGTCAAGTCGATTGAAGCTGAAAGCGATCACCTGACGGTTGAACTACACCTTCCAACCTACTGGTGTGCACCCAACTTCTCCTACATGATGGCTGAGGATACCCGCCGTGAACTTCTGACGGTTGGTGGGATCCACGATGTCACAGTTCGGTTGAAAGATCATTTTGCTGCGCGGACAATCGAGGCGAGTGTGAACGCTGGCAAATCCTTCTCTGAGGCTTTTCCGGATGAAACATCTGAAAACCTGTGTCAACTCAGCGATCTTTTTCTTCGCAAAGGGTATATCAGGCGTCAAGAACGCCTGTTGCAGAACTTGAAAAAAGCGGGTTTATCATTTGAGGAAATCGCCCTCCTGCGCATTGGCGACCTCTATTTTGAGGCCGAATCTTATCGAATCCTGTGTGACGATGGTCAGGTTTGTGATGTTGGGGAGGCTGAAGTCGCTCATCAGTACTTCCAGCGTCGAGCGGACCTAAACCTTGATTGCTCTCCCTCCGCGCCTCTGATTATCGATCTGCGTGGTAGGGAAGTCACTGCTGAGGGGTTAGAGAAGTATCTGATACGTGCGCGCACCGTGCGCGTTGCCCTACAAGCGAATGGGTCATTCTGTGCCGCTGTTTTGGAGGCACGGAAGGGTAAAAACTGAGCCAACCTTTCAAAAGTGGTTCACATAAAAAGCAAGGTGTAAGGTGCGAAGAGAAACCGAGTTTTTGTAGGGGTTGGGTCCCCCAACCCATCTACGGGTGGGGTAACCCCGCCCCTACGGTTTCTGTTTCACGAGTCATAAATGCCGTTAAATATACAAGGAGCCTTACAATGTATAAAGAAAATGGGCAAGAGATTTTTGTTGTTGACGGACATATGCACTTTTGGGATGCCAACCCGGAAAACTGGCGTAACGAGTATGGTGAAGGCTGGATCCGATGTTTCTACGATTTTCATACCGCCCTCAGTCCAGAAGAATATGTCTGGTCATTTGAAAAGTATTGCAAATACGGTGAAGAGGCGTTAATTAACGATCTCTTCTCGGAGGGATACGTCGATGTTGCCATCCTCAACTCCACGTATCTTTATGAGTTTTACAAAAATGGATTTAACACCCACCAACAGAACAACGCGATCAAAGCGAAATACCCTGACCGTTTTATTCTCTGTGGTTCCTTCGATCCTCGAGCGGAAGAGGAAGGACTGGACGCGTTCCGGCAGATGGTGGAGGATTACCCGATTCAGGGGCTCAAGCTCTACACCGCCGAATGGCGAGACGGCTCGAAAGGCTGGCGGCTAAATGACCCGTGGGCTTACAAGTACTTTGAACTTGCCGAAGAACTTGGGGTCAAAAATATCCACGTCCACAAGGGACCAACGGTTTATCCTCTGAATCGCGATGCTTTTGACGTTGCTGATGTGGATTATGCTGCAACGGACTTCCCCAATCTCAACTTTATCATTGAGCACATTGGACTGCCACGATTAGACGACTTCTGCTGGATTGCCACGCAAGAAAAAAACGTCTATGCCGGTATGTCGGTGGCGATGGCGTTCATCCATTCACGTCCAAAATATTTCGCCGAGATAGTCGCCAACCTCCTGTTTTGGTTAGGTGAGGACAAGATGATTTTCGGGAGCGACTATGCGATCTGGACGCCTAAGTGGTTGATTGAGAAATTTATGGCCCTTGAGTTACCAGACGATATTAAAGAGGAATATGGGGTTGACATTACGCCAGAAGCGAAGCGCAAGATCTTAGGCGAAAACGTCGCCGGTCTGTATGGGATTGATCTCCCCACCCATCGGGAAAAACTGAGTCAGGATGAGATTGGTGTCAAACTTGCCGCGGGGGCGTAAAACGGTGCCGGAACTTAGAACTGTGTGACATCACCCCAACTATTATTACGAGGAATGCCCATGATCACGGCACATACCGATGTCGTTGGAAGTTTGCTTCGTCCGCCTGAACTCCTCAAAGCGAGGAGCGAGGTCGCTGCGGGCAGAATGACGCGAGCGGTGTTCAAAGCCATTGAAGATCAAGCGGTTGACAAAGCGGTTGTGCTTCAAGAAGCGGTGGGGTTGGAGGTTGTTACCGATGGCGAGATGCGCCGGTTATCGTTCCAGAGCCAGATGACGGAGGCAGTCGCCGGTTTCGGTGAATACGATCTCAACGCCTTCCTCTGGGGTGATTGGCACGGCAACGGACATGTAGAGGACTTGAGTTTAGAACGGCCCAAGGGTTTGGGTGTTGTCGGCAAACTCAAACGTAAACGTCACCTCTCAGCAGAGGAGTTCGCCTACCTGCGAGCGCGGACGTGTTGCATACCGAAGATCACGTTACCCAGTCCCAGCATGTGGACAAACTTCTGGTCGTCAGAGCACTCCCTGTCTGCCTATCCCACGCTTGATAGTTTTCTTGCAGATGTCGTCGATATTATGCGGGACGAGGTCGCCGAATTAGTCCGACTTGGTGCTACCTACATTCAGCTTGATGCCCCCCATTACCCGTTGCTGCTTGATCCCAAAACTCGAGCTTTCTACGAAGGGCAAGGTTGGGACCTTGATCGGTGGTTGGCTCGAGGCATTGAGATGGACAACGCTGTGATTGGTGATTTCCCAGACGTGACTTTTGGCTTTCATCTCTGACGAGGCAATCAGGGCAGCCGGTGGTTGGTCGAAGGGGGTTACGATCTGATTGCTAAACCAATTTTCCGAGGCATCCGTGCCCAGCGGCTGCTGCTTGAATACGACGACGAGCGCTCCGGTTCATTTGAACCGCTAAGAGCAGTTCCCGATGACAAGATTGCCGTCTTAGGATTGGTTACGACGAAAACACCCCGTCGCGAAACACCTGAAGCGCTTACGATGCGTATCAAGGAAGCCAACCAATTTGTGCCGTTGAAGCGACTTGCGTTGAGTCCGCAGTGTGGTTTTTCAACGTCGGTTATTGGGAATCAGATTACAGCGGAAGATCAGCGGCGTAAGTTGTCGGTGGTTGTTGAGACAGCGAGAAGGGTGTGGGACTAAACTATGGTGAATTCTGAAAATAAATAGACACTTTCGCCCCCCGGTAGGTGCGGTTTCCAACCGCACCGGTTTGGAGTGTCTTATTAATTCTAAAATCTACCATAAAATAAATTTTGAAGGAGAAAGGATATGGCACAAGCGCCTAAAAATCATCAAACCCGAACCGAATCTATTGGGAAATGGACGGTTCGGATCAGATCTTACCAGCTCGGTGATGCGTATATTTGTACTGTGGACAATGTGAGTCCGGGTGCCGTCATTGCGCGATCAACGGCTGCGACCCGCGCGGAGGCGGAATCTGAGGCGTTGGCTGAAGCGCAAGCCGCGATGGCATAATTGTATTGCACGAGATTAGAGAAACCGAGTTTTGAAGAAAAAACTCGGTTTCTGGTGCCTTTGTAGAAGATAAGAAAAGTTGGGAGCGATAGGATGAACCTAAATAAGTTTTCACGAAAACATACTCTCACAAGCCTTGCAAAAACGTGTGGGTGAGCGGCGAAAGTCAGTCCAGTTGGACTGGGAGAACTTTTGGCAAAGCTGCCAAAGAAAAATGATCCGAATCTGCTCGTTGGATTTGAAACCAGTGACGACGCTGGGATCTACCGCCTCAACGACGAAATGGCGTTGGTCACGACCGCTGACTTTATCACGCCGCCGGTGGATGACCCGTATCTGTTCGGTCAGATCGCCGCAGCCAATTCAATCAGCGATATTTATGCGATGGGCGGCAAGCCATTGACCTGCCTGAATCTGGTGGGCTTTCCGGCGGATAAGTTGGATCCAGACATCCTGCACGGAATTGTTGAGGGTGCATTGAGTAAAATCACTGAGTCTGGTGCAGTCTTGGCGGGTGGGCATACGACCGATGACGAGGAACCGAAGTTTGGGTTATCGGTCACCGGAATTGTGCATCCGGAGAAATATTGGCGAAACGTCGGCGCAGAACCGGGGGATGTGTTGATCTTAACAAAACCGATTGGCAGCGGCGTGATTTTTAATGCCAATCTGAAAAATTGGGTGTCAGACCAAGCGTTGGATGAGTGTATCCAAACTATCACGACGCTCAACAAGGGGGCAGCATCGGTTATGGCTGGGTTTGACATCCATGCGGTAACAGACATCACCGGATTCGGATTGGGTGGACACGCTCTGGAAATGGCAGAAGGTTCAGGCGTGACCTTAGAGATTCGAACCGACGATGTGCCGATGATGAGGGAGGCGCTGGAAATGTATGAAAGAGGGATGCGGACAGGTGTCAACGCCGCCAATCGAGCGCTGATTGAGGATTCGACACATTTTGAAAAATCACTTCCCGGGTGGCATGAGGAAATCTTCGTTGACCCGCAGACCAGCGGTGGACTCTTGATATCTGTGCCCGCTGCTCAAAGCGAATCGCTGCTGGAGGCTTTACACAAGGGCGGTGTGCCTAAAGCGCAGATTGTTGGAGATGTCAAACCCTTTACCGAACCGAATCATCTTATTTTCGTATAGGTGTCAATGAGAAGCGATGAAAATCTGCTTAGTCACCCCCGCTCCAACATATTCCCGAAAGGGCAACCGTGTGACTGCCCTTCGATGGGCTCGCATCTTACGAGGACTGGATCACCGCGTCATTATTATAGAGCAGTACCGGGGAGAGCGATGCGATCTGATGGTCGCGCTCCATGCCCGTCGCAGCCACGCTTCCATTGTGCGTTTCCGGCGCGAACATCCACAACTGCCCCTTATCCTTGCCCTGACCGGAACAGATCTCTACGGCGATATCCATACGGACGCGTCAGCCCAAGAATCTCTGGAGATAGCGGATCGTTTCATCCTGTTACAACCCGCAGGTATTGAAGAGCTCGCCGAACATCTCCGTGACAAAGCGTGGGTGATTTATCAATCGGTAACAGCACCACCGGGAAAGTTCTCTCCGAAAAAGAACGTTTTTGAACTGTGTGTGCTGGGGCATCTACGTTCTGTGAAAGACCCATTTCAGACTGCGATGGCAGTCCGGCATCTGCCTCCGTCTTCCCGAATTCAGGTGGTACATGTTGGGGGAGCACTCACCGACGACATGAAAACAGAGGCAGATGCCGAGGAATCCACCAATCCGCGTTATCGTTGGTTAGGAGAGCTCCCACGTTGGCGGGCCCTCCGCGTCCTCGCACGGAGTCGGGCGCTCGTGCTAACCTCGCAGATGGAGGGCGGAGCAAACGCAGTTTCTGAAGCGATTGCGTGCGCTGTTCCTGTTGTTTCGTCACGAATTTCTGGCTCAATAGGTCTCTTAGGGGCCGATTATCCGGGCTACTTTCCGGTGGGAGATACACCGGCGTTGACGGACCTACTCATGCGCCTTGAGATGGATGCCGCATTTTATGAAGCGCTCAAAACGTGGTGTGAGGGACTAAAACCTATCGTTGATCCCGACGGTGAGCGTCAGCGTTGGAGAGATCTGCTGCAGAAATTACAGTAAACCTTCAGGGGTAACAACATTCGCAGCGATGGAAAAAAGAAAGCGAAGGCAGGTATGAAAAGGGTTGGAGTTGTAGGTGCTGGTGCGTGGGGAACCGCGCTTGCAATTACGGCGGCGCGAGCGGGTAGTGATGTCACCCTATGGGCGCGAGAGCCGGAGGTTGTGGCATCTATCAACGGACGGGGGGTA
The DNA here is from genome assembly GCA_965204355.1 of Candidatus Poribacteria bacterium. Taxonomy (GTDB): domain Bacteria; phylum Poribacteria; class WGA-4E; order WGA-4E; family PCPOR2b; genus PCPOR2b. Next base: position 5,863,706 of record OZ241983.1, on the reverse strand, counting down.
AACGAGATGTTCCTTCCCGGTGTTAAATTACCTGACACCCTTCGTGCCGTCAACGATCTGGCTGCGATGCTGACGCAGGATGCACTGTTGATGGTGGCACCCGCCCAATTTGTGAGGGGCTCCTGTGAGCGGCTGGCTGCAGCCGGTTTGGATGACTCTCTGCCTATAGTTATCTGCAGCAAGGGGATAGAACAACAGAGCTTGAAGTTGATGAGCGAAGTTATCGCGGAACATTTCCCCAATCCGCTGGCGGTGCTGAGTGGACCCACCTTTGCGATAGAGGTGGCAAAAGGGCTGCCTGCGTCGGTGACGCTTGCGTGTGGTGACGCGGTCCTTGGGCAGCAACTGGCGCGGTTGGTGGTGCATCCAAAATTCAGTGTCCACCATTCCAACGATGTGGTGGGTCCCCAGATCTGTGGTCCCATGAAAAATGTCATTGCCATCGCCTGCGGTATTGTGGAAGGGAAAGGGTTGGGAGAAAGTGCGAAAGCCGCTCTGATCGCCGAAGGGTTGGCGGAGGTAAGCCAACTGTGCGTCGCGAAAGGCGGCAAACCTGAAACAGCGGTGGGGTTGTGCGGTCTTGGCGACCTGATTCTGACCTGTAACAGTCACACATCACGCAATATGTCTTTGGGATACGCGTTGGGACAGGGAAAGACGTTAGCGGAGATTTTGAGTGAGCGCAGGAGTGTTGCCGAGGGTGTTGCGTCGTCCGATGCTGTGGCAAGGTTAGCAGCCCAATTGGGTATTCGGCTGCGAATCTGTGAAACTGTCGATCAGATTGTGCGCGGTGAGGCAGATGTAGATCAGGCGGGCTTGGTGCTTGTTCAGGGATGAAAGCGGGAATTATAGTTGAGTTACTACTGTGTGATGATTCAATTATGGTGAATTTTAAAAACAGATAGACACTTTCGCTCCCCATGTTTGGTAGGCGCTGTTTCCAACTGCGCCTATGTAGATCAGGCGGGCTTGGTGCTTGTTCAGAGTTGAAGATGGAAACACGAGTTGAGTTGCTATACCTGTACTTCAGTTAAGCATTTGCCAATATATTGAGAAGAAAATGCAGATATCTCAACCATTGACCATTGATGAAATCCCCGAAGATGAACAGGAAGCGCTCCTTACAAAGGTTGCGACGGAGATCGTGAGACGACGTCTGACCGTCCCCGCGATTTTATTCCTTGAAACTTGTAAACCGCTCAACTTCATTGGCAGTCAAATGCTTATTGCACTCAACCCTTTTGTGACCTCAATTTTTAACACCGCTGAATACCAGAAGTTTGCTCTCATAATAGAAAAGGACGCAAATGTTGAGTTGCTGACTCAGCTTATTGAGAAATTAGACGGAGAGGAGAAAAAGTAATATGTCGGAACAGGCACAGGAGATACGCTCCATCCTTGCCACAGACTGTGGTAGCACCACCACGAAAGCGATCTTGATTGAGAAGCAGGGAGATGAATACCATCTTGTGGTTCGTGGAGAGGCACCGACGACGGTTGAGGCACCGGTGGAGGATGTCACCGCTGGGGTAATCAACGCGATTACGGAGGTCGAAGAACTTGCTGGACGTAAACTCCTGAAGGACGGGCAGATCCTCAAACCGCAACAGGGGGATGAAGGTGTGGATCTGTATATCTCGACCAGCAGCGCAGGCGGTGGGCTACAGATGATGGTCGCGGGTGTTGTGCGGAACCTGACCGCGGAGAGCGCGGAACGTGCCGCGTTGGGTGCGGGTGCGATTGTCATGGACGTGATCGCTTCCAACGACAAGCGGCTCCCTCACGAGAAGATCGAACGCATCCGACACCTTCGTCCGGATATGGTGCTCCTTTCCGGCGGCATTGATGGCGGAACAACTTCCCACGTTGCGGAGTTAGCGGAAATCATTGAGGCAGCAAATCCCAAACCCCGTTTGGGGGTGACTTATGAATTGCCGGTGATCTACGCAGGCAACAAGGACGCAAGCGATATCGTCGGTGAGAGACTTGGCGATAAAATGGCGTTGGAGGTGGTCGATAACCTCCGTCCCGTGTTGGAACGCGAAAATCTGATGCCGACGCGTCTGAAGATCCAGGATCAGTTTCTGGAGCATGTCATGGCGCACGCTCCCGGCTATAAGAAATTGATCTCCTGGACCGATGCCCCGATTATGCCAACGCCCGGTGCCGTCGGCGCAATTATGCAGACAATCGCCGCGCAGCAGAACATTCAGGTGGTCGGCGTAGACATCGGAGGCGCGACGACGGATGTGTTCTCTGTCTTCAAGAATCAGGAGGGCGAAGCGATTTTTAACCGCACGGTAAGCGCGAATCTGGGAATGAGCTACAGCATCTCCAACGTCCTCGCAGAGGCGGGGATGGAGAACGTTCTGCGGTGGGTGCCTTTTGATATTGATGTCAGCGATCTTGGGAATCGGATCAAGAACAAAATGATAAGACCGACTACGATTCCGCAAGCATTGGAGGAACTGATTATTGAGGGCGCGATTGCGCGTGAAGCCTTGCGATTGGCGTTCGATCAGCACAAGCAACTTGCGGTCGAACTGCGTGGCGTGCAGCAGCAGCGCACCATCTCTGAAGCGTTCTCCCAATCCGAGACCGGCGCGACACTTGTGGATATGTTGTCGTTGGACCTGATTGTCGGAAGCGGCGGAGTACTCTCCCACGCGCCACGCCGGAATCAGGCGATGTTGATGATGATTGATGCGTTCCAGCCGGAGGGGGTGACCCACCTCGCTGTCGATAGTATTTTCATGATGCCCCAACTCGGTGTGCTAGCTCAGGTCAATGAAGCGGCGGCGACGCAGGTCTTTGAGCGCGATTGTCTCATCCATTTGGGCTCTTGCATCGCGCCAGTTGGAGTTGCCTCCCCCGGCGATGTAGGCATTACAATCACCGGCGATTTGACAGAGACTGTACCGTTTGGCGAATTGCGTCTCTATCCGCTGGGCGTTGGCGAAAAAGCGCGGGTAACAATTCAACCCCAGCGCCGCCTTGACATGGGGGCGGGACAGGGACAGCCGGTCGAAGCAGAGGTCGAAGGCGGCGTGGTTGGTCTGGTGGTCGATACACGTGGTCGTCCCCTCGAAGTCTCTACTGCATCCACCGAGCGGGTCACGTTACTCAAGAAGTGGTTTGAAGCGTTGGCTGTATATCCTGAAAGATTTGTGTAAAAAGTTAAGTACAAAATGCTAAGAGAAACCGAGTTTTTGCCAAAAACTTGGTTTCTGTTGAGGAGTCTCTTATAGTGGCATCAAGGTAGATTAATCTTTTCGATCGCGTCATGAAAATCTTGGGACGGCATTACGCCGAATCGTTTCTGAAACTCGCTTTTCCCGATACTGCTTTCCAACTGGTCGGGACGCTGGAAAATGTCGAAATTACCCTGCCAGATCGACGCGGTGACTTTCTTCATAGGATTCAGGTTGAAGGTGAGGAGTATTTACTGCACTTTGAGTTTCAACTTCAACATAGGGCTGATTATCCCCGCAATGTTTTTACTTTCTCTGGCGGGCTGACGGACCAGCATCAGAAGCCGACGATCACTATCGTTTTATATCTAGAACGGCGGGAATCGGACCCGCCTAGCGAATATGTTGTTCAAATCGGGTAATGGGTCATCCACCGGTTCACCTATCCGATCATAAAGCTGTGGGATTATACAGACCGTATCCGTTCTGGAGAGTTGAGAGAGTTTGCGCCGTTGCTGATTATGTTGGAACGGGAGAAGACGGAGACGGTGCTGCATCAAGAAAAAGAACTCATTTTGCAGGAAACCCATCCACAGAAACGGGCGGATTCATTAGCGACAGCGGTGATGATTGCGTCCCGCTATTTTGAACTTGATTGGTTATGGAAATTTTTTGGAGAGGAGGTGGGACAGATGCGCGAATCCGGTTTTATCACTGACTGGATTGAGGATGGCATCCAGCAAGGACTTCAGCAAGGGAAGCAGGCACTCCTAATTCAGCAACTTATGGCAAAATTCGGGGAGCTCCCTCAATCCGTAACAGAACAAATTCATGGGATGACCACAGAGGAGGAACTGGATCAGCTAGGAATTCGTCTCTTGACAGCAGATAGCCTCGAAGAGATAGGGTTGAATGGCGGAGCGTCTCGCTGAAGGGACAGGAACCGATACACTAATCCGGTTCATCATTGATTAAATCGAAACCTTCAGAAGATTTTGCATAAGGTCATAATTCCCCCCTTTATGCCCTATCAATATATTTCATAGATACGGATTGATAGGAGGACAAATAGACACGCAGAATAGGAGAGATTGACGATGCCCATTATGGACGCGCTGCCGGATATGAAACGAGAACTCAAATTCTTTCCGGCTAAAAATGAGAATCCGAAAAAACTGACAACAGCGCAGATTCGTCAATTTAATGAAAAAGGCTACATCTTTCCGTTGGATGTGTTTACAGGGGAAGAGGTGGAGGCGAATCGAGCGTATTTCGATCGGATTATGGCGATGGCAAAGGAAGCCGGCTTGAACAGTTATTCAATTAACGGTTGGCATCCTACCTGCCGGGGGATTTATGATCTGGCACTAGACAGTCGCATCCTCGATTATGTGCAAGATCTGCTCGGCGAAAATCTGATCTGCACAATGACCCACTATTTCTGTAAGGAGCCGGGCGATACGAAACAGGTCACTTGGCATCAAGACGCCTCCTATTGGCCCCTGACCCCCAGCAAGGTGGTTACTGTTTGGTTGGCGATTGATGATGCAGATGAAGAAAATAGCGCGATGAAGGTTATCCCCGGATCGCATTTACAGGGACAGATACCCTTTGAGCACAGTACAGCGGAGGAGAATAATGTGCTCGGACAATCGGTGCATCAGGCGGAGGATTATGGAGGCCTCCCTGTTGCTCTTGAGATGAAGGCAGGGCAGATTTCGATGCATACAGATCTACTGCTACACGGATCAGATCCGAACACCTCAAATCGGCGGCGTTGCGGTCTCACCCTACGCTATTTCCCACCAGAGGTGCGTGGCAAGGATCCGAAACAGGGGTCGGGTATCGTCTGCCGCGGATACGACAGCGAAGGCTATTGGCAACACATTCCGAGACCTGAAGGCGACCAGATCCGGAGGATGTAGGCTTCAATGATACTGGAACGTGAAACGTGAAAACAGTTTGTTCATTAGTACATTGGGTAATTAATGAACTGATGAATGAATGAACTATAGTGGATTCTAAAAACAGATAGACACTTTCGCTCCCCATGCTTGGTAGGCGCTGTTTCTCCCGACAGGTCCCGATTCTCGGGATACTCCCCGATACATCGGGGCAGGCAGGAACGGCATCGGGATCCCGATTTATCGGGACGCGCCGGTACAGAGTGTCCAATTATAGTGAATTATCAAAATATGTAGACACTTTTGCTCCCCATGTTTGGTAGGCGCTGTTTCTAACTGCGCCGGTTTGGAGTGTCTCACTAATTCTAAGATCCACTATAGTTGTCACAGATTCAAGTTAACCGCAGAGTGCACAGAGTTTTTTCGGGATTAGAAGATTCACCTATTTCAGATTAACAAGGAGAGAAACATGCCAGTTTTAAGCGCAGCAGATATAGATTTTTGGGAAGAGAACGGTTACGTTGTCCTTCACGACGCGGTGCCACCGGAAAACTGTAAGGCAGCCGAGCGTGCCATTTGGGACTTTCTTGAAATGGATACAGACGACCCAGAGACTTGGTATCCAGACCCGCCGCGTCGCGGGATTATGGTCGAGATTTATCAGCATCAAGCGCTGTGGGACAATCGGCAATATCCCCGAATCCACCAAGCCTTTTCTGAGATTTGGGGCACGGAGAAACTATGGGTCAGCTTTGATCGCGGCAGTCTGAACCCGCCGGAGCGGGAGGATTTTAAATTCCCGGGTCCCCACCTCCACTGGGATATGTCGCTGGATATGCCGTTTGGACTCAAGGTGCAGGGCGTGTTATACCTGACCGATACGCCTGCCAATCAGGGCGCATTTACCTGTATACCGGGATTCCACCATAAACTGGAGGATTGGCTCAACGATCTTCCTGAGGATGCAGATCCGCGGCGGCTTATCAAGGAGAGAGGTGCCGATGCCGTGCCGGTTGCGGGCAAAGCGGGAGATCTGGTTATCTGGCACAGTGCCCTGCCACACGGGAGCAGTCCGAACAGCGGCGATCAACCTCGAATCGTGCAGTATATCACCATGTCGCCTGCTCCGAAGGACAATGAAGAAGGGCGTCAGAAACGGATCACCGGTTGGCGAGAACGGCTGACAGGGTTGGGCAAGGAGGAGAAGGAGAAGGAACACCTCCAAGGTAAGACAGCGGAATTGACTCCGCTAGGACGCAAACTGTTGGGGTTGGATTCTTGGGGAGAGTGAAGGTCCCGATTATCGGGATGCTCGGAACGGGACATCACGTTTCACTTGCAAACTAGCACCATTAGATATCCTACTTCAGATCAATCATAATTTATGGAGGATTATCATGTATAAATGTGCATTTTTGGGTTGTGGTGGACGGGCGCGTGCCCATGCTCACGCCTACGAACATATCCAACGTGGTGAAATTGTCGCGTTGTGCGATATGAACGAGGAGTTACTTAATAGCTTCGGTGATGATTTTGGAATCGAAAAACGGTACACGGACATCCATGAGATGTTGGATAAGGAGCGTCCCGATCTGCTGCATATCGTGACCGCGCCGGTGCTGCGAGGAACGAACGAATTGATCCGATACCCGCTGATGAACATTGCATCAGAGCATGAGGTGCCTGCCGCGATCGTTGAAAAGCCAATTGCGGTGATGGGCGAGGACTGGCGTCAACTGAGCGACCTTTGCCAGAATACCAAGACCAAATTCGCGGTGAACACGCAGCTCAATTTTCATCCGCCGAATCTGAAACTAAAAGCGGATGTCGCTGCCGGAGCAATTGGAGACCTCGACTTTATCGATGCCAGTGCCCGTTCAACGCCGATTGATCAGGGACCCCATGTGCTGCAACTGGTCTCCTCATACATCGACAATTCGCGTCCGGTCAAGGTTTTCGGTCAGGTTGCAGGGGGTGAACATCTGGATACCGCTCAACCGTCGCCCGACCATGCCACGGCTTCGATTACCTATGCGAATGGGGTTCGTGCGCTGGTCACATTTGGCACCAAAGGTTCACCCGAAATTAGCGATCACGAATCGGTGTTCCAACACAAACGGGTCCGCGTTTTTGGGAAGCGTGGGTTTGTCCATTGGTGGATGTACGGATGGGAGCGCAACACACCGACGGACGGCTATAGCAGTGGGGCACACGAGTACGGTGAGCAGGATCTCTTAGGACAGGCGGGACTTACCAATGCGATGCTCGATTGGCTTGATGATGACGAGAAAGTGCATCCGACCCACTTAGAACAGTCGCTTGCGGAGTTTAATGCCATTCTGGGTATCTATCACAGTGCCTTGACGCACGAGCCTGTTGAGCTCCCCTTTGACCCGCCGGATGGGTTGATTGAGTCTCTCAAAGGGTTGCTGCTGTGAAATAGGTGAGGCTTATAAAACGATGGTGCAAGTTCGCAGCTGTTGATAACGTGATGCGTGAAAACTATTGGTTCATCGTTTCACTTAGCCCCGAATACCCGGTATGTTGTCCGTCTGTTCCTGGCTCATTGAGCCTAGCACTTTATGCAACGCTGTGGGTATTTTCGACATGTCTATAGTACACGGGTAAACAAATACCCTAAAGCCCCAAATACCCAGCGGGTCAGCCGTCATCAAATGGTTCATTGAGCCTATCATCTTGTGCAACATTCTAGGTATTTTCGACATGTGTATCCGAAGGTGGAACGTAAGAAGAATGAATGAACTAATGAACTCTTGAACAATGTGGAAACGACTTTCTCACTAACTAGGTTCTGTTGATATTTTACGATCCGTAGGTTGAATTGACTGGTTAAACGTGAATCCCTATCAAGTCCATAGGAGTCTTTTGTACCACAATCTGTTAGATTGTGATCCCCGTCCGCAAACTAACAGTTTGCGCTACTTATGTCACATTATTCGATGATTACAACGTTTGCCGAATCAGCAGCCTCTAAATGTCAACACGCCCTAGCACCAAAGGTTATAAAATGTTCGTCGTAGGGAATAACGATCGTTATTCCCTACAGAATCCTTGAAGGGATAAAGCATAATGGCACTTGAGTATCCGTTTATTACAAGCGTATTGCTAGAAGCAGAGGGCGGCGGATATTTGATTGAATATCCTGATCTGCCGGGTTGTATGTCCGATGGGGAGACAATCCAAGAAGCGATAGAAAACGGTAAGGATGCAATACGATGTTGGATAGAGACGGCAAGGGAATATGGGGCTGAAATTCCTGCGCCATATTCTAAAGCGAAACATGAAGGGGCTAGTCTGAACGCACTGGTCATTTGACCACTTGCCGGAGGAGTGGGACAAAAGGGAGTATTCCCTTCCGAGCACAAACCTCAACCGTGACCCACCCGGGTCATACGATCAATATGTGTCAATGAATGAAATGAATTCTATACAAATAGCATTGGATACAGCTCGGGCAGAGCTGCTTGACTTGGGGTTACGCAACTCGCTCATTAACTATAGGCTGCTCAGAACGCGAGGGGTTGAAATTGTTGATGAATCCCCTCCAGATGTTTATCGAATCCTTGTTCAAGATCGGAGGGAGATGTCATTCCTGCCACGGCCTGAGCCTGAAGAGGAGGACGACTTACAACCGTTTGAAGATGATGAGGCGGAAGCAGACCCCACTCGACATACCGATAACAGACTTCAAACAGACTATTCACCCACGGAACTTCAAAGACGTTTGTTGAACACTTACAGTATGGCGCGGACGGCTATCGAAGAACAAGGGGTGACTACACTCTACCTCGCGCTCGGTATGCTCCAATGGTACGAATCCGAATCAAGCAATATACTGCGTCGTGCTCCGCTCATCCTGATCCCAGTCGAAATTGACCGTGCCAGTGTCCAAGCTCGTTTTCGTATTCGCTCCACAGGAGAGGATATCGGGACAAATCTTTCCCTTCAGGAGAAATTAAGATCTGAATTTGGCGTCCAATTACCAGACCTTCCTGATGCGGGTGATCTCGAGCCATCCAGCATTCAGAGCTATTATCAAACAGTAGATACGGCAATTGACGGACTTGAGCGGTGGTCGGTTGATGAGACTGTAATTACGCTTGGCTTCTTTTCGTTTGCTAAGTTTTTGATGTATCGTGATTTAGACATCAATAACTGGCCCGACGGTTACCTATCTCAGCATCCTGTATTGGAATCGCTACTGACAACAGGGTTTCAAGAACCAGAATCAATTATTCCTGATGATGCTCAAATTGACGAACACCTCAATCCTACGGAGATCCATCATGTCGTTGATGCAGATAGTTCGCAGGCATTGGCTATCCATGATGTGAGTCAGGGGCGAAATCTTGTTATCCAAGGACCGCCGGGCACTGGAAAATCCCAAACCATTACCAACCTGATCGCAGAAGCTATTGCAGAGGGCAAGCGAGTGCTGTTTGTGGCAGAAAAGATGGCGGCTTTGGATGTGGTTAAGGACAATCTAGACGAGGTAGGGCTTGGGGATGCGTGTCTGGAACTGCACAGTCATAAAATGGACAGAAGGGCGGTAGTCCAGGAATTAAGGCGAACCCTAGAGCTCGGCGAACCGCGGAGAATAGCCCTTGAAGAGGAAGTAAGGTTACTGCTTCGTAATCGTGATGACTTGAACAGTTATTGTCAGGCAGTCAACACGCCTATTGGCGAAAGTGGGATCACACCTTATCGGGCGTATGGAGAACTTTTAGCGGTGGAACGTCGCCTTTCAGGAGTGGAACTTCGACCTTTGGATCTACATCAATTCCAACATTCAGCGTCTGAATTTAGGGATGGGTTGGAGCAAACAGAAAGATTACAGGCACATCTCAGGGTAATGGGTACACCAACAAATCACCCTTTTTGGGGCAGCCGTTGTAGGGTCTTTCTTCCAATTGACAAAGAGTCATTGGAACGGTCAGCAACAGAAGCGAGAGAAGCAGTCGCGACACTCAAGGATTCATCCGAACAACTCGCGCAACATCTCGAACTTCCGGTGCCGGATACCTGTGAAGCGGTCGAAAGCCTGATTCATGCGGCGCATCGTGCATTAGATTCACCGAACTTAGTAGATGTCAACGTGCAGTCAGTTGAATGGAGGGATCAGAATGGTCATTTGGAGGCAAGCTTACACACTGGGGAACGGTTAAGCCGGCTATGTCAAGAATATAGGGAACTCTTGGACAGATACGATGGTAACTTAATTGATGAAACATGGGTTCAAACCATCCGCGAAATTCGCCAAGGGCTAAAGGCGTTAAAGCATTCGTCTACGCTATTAGCAGAACATCTCAACCTCCAGTCCCCAAATTCTCTTGAAGATGTTAGAAATATGATTTGTGCGGCTCGTTATCTGTCAGACGCGCCCAGAATGGAAAGCATTGAAGTGCAGGCAACTGAATGGTTGACACAAATCGAGGATTTGGAAGCAGGTCTACGTGCCGGGGAACGATTACAACAATTTCACAACGGATACGATGACATCCTGATTCCTGAAGCGTGGACAGAAGATGTGCTTGAGATTCATAAAGCACTAGCGGTTTCCGGGACCAAGTGGTGGCGTTCTCTTTCAGGTAAATATCGACGTGCCCGCGATAAATTGGCAGGGTTATGTATACAACCACTTCCCAAACCCCTAGACACTCAACTCCGTATCGTTAATACAATTCTCAAAGCAAAAAGTGAACAACGACATCTCGAAGGTATACGGGCAGTTGGACAACGACTCTTTGGCAGGCACTGGCGTGGAGAATCTTCCAACTGGACACAACTCCAGACTATCACTGAGTATCTTTCAGAACTACATCAATTGATAGAAAGAAATGAAATACCGGGGGAGTTGGTTGACTATCTTACAGCAAACCCAGATTTGGAAACACTCGGGACATTGATTTCAACGATTGAAGGAGATCGAAACAGATATCAGGCTGCTGTTCGTCCCCTTGAACAAGAGATTCAACTACCTGAATCTCTGGAAATTCAATATCACGTTGTTGATACGATCCTTGACGTCAAACGGATTGCTGATTTAATTATTAATATGCAGCATAACCTTGAAGGAATTCAGGAATTAGGAGAGCAACTCTTCGGGACACATTGGCCAGAAGACACTTCAGATTGGTTTCAACTTCAAATAATCATCCGGTATCTGTTGGTAATACACCAAGCGATGAACATGGATGAATTGCCGCAAAAACTAGTTAACTATCTTGCGTCCGACTCAGACTTTGAAAGGCTTAGGGGAATAATCTCCTCCTTAAGCGCCCAACGCTGCATTGTTGATTGGATTATCGAAATAAATCAGAAAGTTGATGCAATCATTAAAGCATGGCAGGAACTTGATCGGTTTGACGAACTCGGACAACAGCTGTTTGGTACACATTGGGAAGGGGAATTCTCTAATTGGTCCCAACTTCAAGAAGTTGTCAGGTATCTTTCAGCATTACACGAATCAGTGGCAAATGGTGAATTGCCGGAGGCATTGGTTGCATATCTCGCAGCGAACCCAGATTTGGAAACACTCGGGACATTGGTTTCAACGGTTGAAACACACCAAAACAATCAGCTACGTCGCCTTCAGGCCGTCGTTGAACAGATTCAACTTGATGAAACAGGATGTGATGGGCTGAAAGCCTGTTCACTTACACAGCAGATACAGATCCTTGAGTGTTGGGAAGGGGAAGCGGCGACACTCCTGGATATTGTCACTTATAACCACTTGGTGGACGAGCTAGGGAACAGCGGCTTCGCTGAGATTGTGAGAATCGCAAATAGTTGGTCCGAGGCGACGGAGTTTCTATCGGACGTGCTCAAGCGGGCTTGGTATGGCGCACGGATTGACATAGCGATGCAAGAACGTCCGATCCTTGCGCGTTTCAGTGGCAATAGCCATGAGGCTGTTGTCGAAAGATTTAAGGAATTAGACTGTTTATCACTTGAATATAATAGGGCTAGAGTTGCATGCGAGCATTGGAGGCGTTTGCCTCAACGCGAACAGTTAGGTGCACTTAGGCGCATATTTGAGACAAGGCGGCGACGTTTGCCAAGAATTCGCCAGCTTATGACCGGGGATGGAAATGCAATACAAGCAATTAAGCCGATATTCATGATGAGCCCTCTTTCAGTGGCAAAATTCCTGCCGCCAAACAGCGTTGAGTTCGACTGGGTGGTTTTTGACGAGGCAAGCCAAGTCAAACCAGTCGATGCTTTCGGAGCAATTATTCGAGGTAGGCAAACTGTGGTTGTTGGAGATAACCGTCAACTTCCGCCGACCGACTTCTTCAATACGCAGATGACGGATGATGACGAGGATTCAGAGGAATACTCAGTGGGCGATATGGAGAGCATTTTAGACTTATTTAATGCCCAAAATGCGCCTGAGCGTATGTTGCGTTGGCACTATCGCAGCCTATACCTATCTTTGATTGCAGTATCAAACTGTGAGTTTTACGACAATAAGCTCATAATCTTCCCAAATTCCTATGAAGCCCGAGAGGATGGCGGGTTGGTCTACCATCACTATCCAGATACGGTTTACGATCGCGGAGGGAGCCGGACTAACCGGGAAGAAGCTCGAATTATTGCAAAGAGAGTTATGGAACACGCTCATAGATATCCTGATTTGACACTTGGTGTCGCGACCTTTAGTGCGCCGCAGATGGTGGCAATCCAAGATCAACTAGAAATCTTACGACAGGAGGACCCATCGTGCGAACAAACGTTTTTCAACGCGCATCCGGGGAAACCGTTTTTCGTCAAAAATCTGGAGAATGTCCAAGGTGATGAGCGGGATGTCATTTTCATTAGTGTCGGTTACGGCCGGGATGCCAATGGACATCTTACGATGAACTTTGGACCTCTCAGTCAAACGGGGGGCGATCGACGATTGAATGTGTTGATTACGCGGGCGAGGCTACGCTGTGAAGTCTTTACTAACCTAACCTCTGATGACATCGATCTGCATCGTACTGATGCACGCGGTGTCGAGGTACTTAAACGTTATCTGAAATATGCAGAGACAGGCGAACTTGATATCCCAACACCAAGCAACAGGGAGGCAGATTCTCCGTTTGAGGAAGAGGTTGCGGCTGCCCTGCGTGGACTCGGTTATCAAGTTGAGTATCAAATCGGTTCTGCCGGATATTTCATTGATCTCGGGGTCAAGGATCCGGAACGTCCGGGACGTTATCTGTTGGGTATTGAGTGTGATGGTGCGACCTACCATAGCGCCCAATCAGCACGTGACCGTGATCGGCTTCGACAGCAAGTGCTTGACGATCGGGGCTGGCGTATCCATCGCATTTGGAGTACCGATTGGTTTAGAAATCCAGATCGTGAACTAAGAAGGGTGATAGAAGCGATTGAGGCAGCTAGAGTGCATGTCCCTCCTTCTGAGACTCCTCAATGATTGAGTCCGGGGGATTTTCCTGTTTAGGAGTCTTGTGTGGCTAACAAATACTCTAGCGAAAATCCCATGGATATTCAGTTATCAACTGGCATTATACCAGGGTCATTTATGGTAGATTTTAGAATTACTTAGACACTCCTAATGCATAGCCAACCTGTCCGTTCCGAGACCGGTATTGGTAAACGGAAATCCTCAAAGAGGGGCTTACGACTATGGAAACGGTATCGTCAAGAATCTCACCCGCCCAGGTCGCCTATGATCAAGGGTTCACTTACTTCCACAGTAACCGATACAGTGAAGCAGCTTTCGAGTTTGAAAGAGCGATAGTCCTTGACCCTAATTATAAAAAGGCATACTATGGCTTGGCGCTAGCACAGTTTCATATGAACAATTTTGGAGAAGCAGAAAAGGAGGTGGAAGCAGCTTTAAGGATTGATCCACACTATCAGCGCGCTCGTGAACTCTTAGATGCTATAAAATCCGTTGTACCTCCGCCTCTACCTCCACCACCTCTGGATCCTCCAGAACCAAAACCGCCTTTCTTAAAGATCGTGCTTAATCTTTGGCAGTACATTAAGCCTAACCTCTGGCAGGGCATTACTGGTGCTTTGGCTTTTGTCCTATTGATTTGCCTTGTGGTATTCGCAACACAGATTAAAGAAAAAGATGAATATATCAGTCGAATTGAGATATTGGAAAATCAACAGATCGATACAAACTCGAAACTCATTGCTGCTTCAAATGAAAAAAGTCGGCTTTCCTTTGAAAATCGGCGATTAGGTAATCAACTGACCGAAAAGGATAAGGAAATTAAAGATCAAAGTTCTACAGTCCAGCGATTGCGAAGCGAGAAAGAAGGATTTCGTAGTCAAAACCGAAAGTTGGAGAATGAAAAAAGTCGGCTTTCCTTTGAAAATCGGCGATTAGGTAATCGACTGACCGAAAAGGATAAGGAAATTAAAGATCAAAGTTCTACAGTCCAGCGATTGCGAAGCGAGAAAGAGAAGCTTCGTAGTCAAAACCAAAAGTTGGAGAGCGAGAACGCAACATTAAGAAACCAATTAGAATCTGACGGTCCAATTTCTTCAATTCAGACACTCTTAACCGAAAACGAACAACTTCTCCGCGAAAATCAGAGATTACAGAACCAACTCACTTCACAGGACAAGGAAATTAAGAATAAAACTACTATAGCCGAGCAGTTGCGAAATGAAAAAGAGGAACTTCTTAGCCAAAAACGAGAGTTACAGAACGAAAACGAAACCTTACTGGAGCAGCTAGACAAGCGGGGACCGTCCCCTGATGATAGCGATCAGTTCCGTGCAGAACTTCTCCAAAAGATTGATCATGGTCTCCGGCGAGTGGATTCGACTGCGAGGTCTAAAAATAATCAAGGGCTTTTTCAGTGGGATTATAACAAAGCAATTGAGTTTTTTGAGGATGCCAGAAAGATTGATTCACAATCTGCAATAATCTACTACAACCTTGGTTCCGCATACTTGGCTATGAAAGAGTATGCTAAGTCTAAAAATCATCTTCAAAAGGCATTAACTCTTGACCCACGATTTAAAGAAGCGTACTACAACCTAGCCCTTGCTTATCTTGGGGACGGGGACCGTCAAGAGGCAAAAAGAAAGGCTCAAAAATCCCTAAGCATTGATAAGAGCTATAGATCTGCTCGTCAACTTTTAGCGGCTATTGAATAAACTGTAGGACTTACACAGTTAAACGATCGCGCAACACTCCGGGTTGGATGAGCTAGGACTATAGCGCAATCGTCCTAGTATCTTCTGCTATTCATCGCCGACACCGTTTTCAACGTCCGATGAATCGGGCAATTACAATTGAAGTGCGTAAGTTCAACAACTGATTGAGGTTGAGTAGCTTATTTGGAAGGAAAATCCATGGTTATTGATCGAGTTGTATATACAGCATAATATCCTGATTACGGAGGCACTAAATGGCACAAAAGACATGTTTGATGATTGGTGGAAGTGGTATGGCGGGCGGTTGGATCCGAAACTTTGTCGATAACTTCGGCGATCGGATTAAAATTATTGGATTGGCGGATGTGCTGCCGGATGTGCTGCAGGAGCAGGGAGCGGCACTCGGTCTCAACGAAGATCAGTTGTTCTCAGACTTTAACGAGGCGTGTGCGACGGTCAAAGCGGACTTCTGCGGTGTTGCGACACCCCCACCGTTCCACAGCCCGGCAGCGATCGCTGCGATGGAGAATGGAATGCCGGTGATCTGCGAAAAGCCGATCGCAGACACGCTCGAAGCGGCGAAGGCGATGGTAACTACCGCCCAAAAAACGGGGATGCCGTGTGCGATTATCCAGAATTACCGTTATGCGAGGAACAAGCAGGAGTTGGTTCGGATTCGGGAGGAAGGACGGTTGGGACGGCTCCAGCATATTGTGGGACGGTACGCCTGTGATTATCGCCGGTATCAATCGTGGGGGAAGGCGTGGCGGCACGATATGGATTTCAGCCTGCTCTTTGAGGGATCTGTCCACCATCTCGACATGCTGCGCTTCCTCTCTGGCGGCGACTGCGAGACGCTGGTCGGGTTCGGTTGGAATCCGGAATGGTCCAGCTTTAAGCACTTTTCGAGTGGGTTGTACCTGATGCAGATGGACAACGGGGTGCATACCTGTTACGAGGGGAATAGTTCTGCCGCAGGTATCGTCAACTGTTGGCATAATGAACACTATCGCGCGGAGTTTGAGGATGGGTGTGTAGAAATCGCCGGTGAAGCGGAGGTTACGATTCATCGGGTCGGTCAAGATCCGGAGATGTATGAAGCGCCGGAGATACCCCGCTTCGGTCATGAACATCTGTTCGACGAATTTATCAACTGGCTTGATGGTGGGTCACCCTCTGACACGCGAATTGAGGACAATATCAAGAGTTTTGCGTTAGTGATTGCGGCGATGGAGACAAGTGTCGACGGACAACCGAAACGGATTGCGGACTACTTGGGCGGATTGAATCTCTAATCCATCGACTCAGATTTAGAGCGATCGCGTAAACCTACAAGGAGAACAAACATGGCAAATTTAGCGATCAACGGCGGTACGCCGGTTCGTACCGAACCGTATCCCTCGTGGCCCACCTTTGATGATAACGACCTCAAAACCTTTGAGGAGATCTATCGGAGCGGGGTATGGGGCACCAACGGGTTGAAGGTTCCTGAATTTGAGGAACGTTTCGCTCAATTCCAAGGGGTAAAGTATGGCGTCTGCGTGAATAGCGGTACGGCGGCGTTATACGTCGCCCTCAAGGCTGCGGGTGTCGGGTTTGGCGATGAAGTAATTACAACGCCATATACTTTCCAAGCGACGGTGGTGTCAATTCTGATGGCGAATGGAACGCCGGTGTTTGTCGATACGCTCCCCGACGGTTTTAACATTGACCCATCAAAAATCGAGGCGGCGATAACGCCAAAGACAAAGGTTGTCCTGCCGGTGCATATTGCGGGGTATCCTGCCGATATGGATGGGATTCTGGAAGTTGCCGAGCGGAACAACCTCGCTGTGGTTGAGGACTGTGCCCAAGCGCACGGGGCGGAGTGGCGAAACAGAGGGGTCGGCGGTTGGGGACATCTCGGCTGCTTCAGTTTCCAATCTTCCAAAAACCTCTGTGCGGGTGAGGGCGGTATTGTTCTGACCAATGATCGCAAATTGTATGAACGCGCATGGTCAATTCATAACTGTGGACGTGCGCCGTCCGAGTCTGAATTTGAGGTGGAAACGTTCGGCGGAAATTTCCGTATGACGGAATGGCAGGGCGGATTGCTGCTATCACGTGTTGAACGGCTAGATGGTGAGGTTAACCTCCGCAATGCGAATATGCGCGCTCTGGATGCTGGACTCGGCGAAATCCCCGGCATCAAGGTGGTGCCGCTCGATTCACGCGCTACCCGCGGCGGTTGTCACGGGTATAAGGCGATTTTCGACCCAGAGGAGTTTGAGGGAATCTCCCGCGAAACGTTCATCAAGGCGATGAGCGCGGAGGGGATACCGATGCGGCATTGGTATACGACGCCGATGTATCGGGAATCGTTTATGGAATCGGAGCTGCTAAGCGCGAAGCGGGACTATTCAAATGTCTCCTGTCCGGAGACGGACAAGCTGTGTAAAAACGGTTTGGCACTCAGTCAGAGTATTTTGATGGGTAGTGAGGAAGATATGGCAGATATCGTCACAGCGGCAACAAAGATCCGTCGCTATGTGGGCGAATTGAACTTGTGAAACTGTGTGGTGTGAATAAAAACGAAGATATACGCAATGCACCAAGAACTTACCTACAAGCTCGCTCAGTGCTGTTCACCGGAGGCGGGAGAGGGCATCATCGGGTACTTTAAGGACGATGGCACGGTTGCCGTCCACCGCTCCGATTGTGCCTCCGTCCAGCGCCTGCGTTCTGAACGGCTACTTGAGGTAACATGGGGTGAAATCCACGCAGCAGAAACATCCACCGATACAGAACCGGAAGATCCAATATTTGATCAACTTGATGAGGTGGATTACCTCATCCTGAAACACCATCAGGAATTTGGGCTGGACTATTCAATTGTTGTCTCCGAGATGCTCGGTCTGCCCCTTGAAGAGACCCACAAGCGCCATCGGAAATTGCGAGAACTGGGCGGCTTGAAGCGTGTGGAACAGCGGATGATTCAGTACCGCAAGAACATCGTAAAGGGGAAGTGGATCAAACACCGCAACCATACCTATTATGAACTGACACCCAAGGGAGATCGGTGGGTGCGCTCGTTTGAGGCGAAGGCAGTGACGGTTTAGTCGCAAAACTTGTGAGATGCGAAACAACGGAATAATCCCAGGAGAGTGGATTGCAACAAAACGTAGAAATTAGAGACAACAAGGGAGGGATGGAAGGTCCCGGTGGCTACCGGGAGGTCTGGCTGTTAGCATATCCGATAGTCGTCACGATGATATCACGCACTGCGATGATGTTTGTGGATACAGCGATGGTCGGACGTTTGGGCGCGACAGAATTAGCGGCTGTCGGATTGGCAGGGATATTGACATGGACGTTATTTTCCTTTTTTCAGGGGTTTCTGGGCAGTGTCAACACATTTGTCGCACAACGCTATGGAGCGGGGAATCGACGGGGAATCACCGTTGTCGCGTGGCAAGGGATTTACCTCGCACTCGGATCGTATCTCCTTATACTGTTGATTAATCAGTTTACAGGACCTGCGTTTGCCTTGATGAAACCGTCTCCCGAAGTGCAACGTCTGGCGGGCATCTACACGAAAATTCGGTTATACGGCGGTATTACTGTCTTTATCTCTTTTGGGCTGGGCGGTTTTCTACGAGGCGTCGGCGATACGAAGACACCGATGCGAATTGAGATTCTCGCAAATATAGTCAACCTACTCCTCGACTATCTGCTAATTTTTGGCAAATTTGGTTGTCCGCGGCTTGAGATTGTTGGCGCTGCGATTGCCACGTTGATTGCGGGGGTGGTTGCAGCAGTTTGCTATTTCGTTGTTTTCCTCTCACGGAAGTCGAATCAGGCGTTCCAAACTCGATCCCATTTCCAAATCGATTTCAGGGATCTCCGTCGTATCCTGCGGATTGGGCTGCCGATGGGCGTCCACAATTTGATGGATTTGGGGAGTTTTACGGTCTTCGTTGCCCTCGTTGGACGAATGGGCGATATTGCACTCGCAGCGAATAACGCGGGGGTCACTTTGATTTCTACGTCGTTTATGCCGCTGTATGGGTTTTCTATGGCAGCAACGACGCTGGTTGGGCATTACATCGGTGCCGGTCAGCTACCTTATGCCCGCAGGAGTGGCTACACAGCGATAAAGATGGGGGTTGTGTACACCTTTTTCGTTGCCATAGCATTTTTTGCCGTGCCCGAATTTCTGATCTCGTTAGTTACACCGAACCCGGAGGTTATTCGCCTCGGAACACGTCTCCTGTTTTTCGCAGCGCTTTTTCAACTTTCAGACGGATTCGGCATTTGTGCATCGGGTGCCCTCAAGGGAGCCGGCGATACCTTTTTCACTATGTGTGTTAGTATCGGCTATGCGTGGTTGCTCTTTCTTCCGCTCGCATACGCTTTAGGATTTTGGTTGGGATATGGCGTGCCCGGCGCGTGGTGCGGTGCAACAATCTACATCATTTTGGCGGGTATCACCTATTTCCTCCGTTTTCGCAGCGACCGGTGGGAACGAATTCGGATCTAATTGGTCCGAATCCTGTATCTCAACGATGTGATAATCTGCGTGTGGATCGATGGGAGGGACGGACAAATGCTTCAAGAATATAAAGAACTTAACAAAATTCGGCGACGATCGGCGATATTGGTCGCTCTAATTTTGCATATGATTATCGGAATCATTTACGTGTTTAGACCTGACCAAGAAATTTCCGAAGATGGGGATAAAATTATGGTGGAATGGGTGAAAGAGCCACCAAGACCCGAAGTGAAAACAGTCAAAATCAAGCCGCCGTTGAAGATGGAGGTTCGTAAAACTGACGAAGATCTGGCGCTCAGAGCGAAGGAAAAAATGCTTGAATCCTCACGCAACAAACTGACGGAGGTTGCCCGTCTCAGCCAACGAATTGTACGCGATAATCTTGACGTGACCACAGCACCACTCACTGAGAAGCTGCCAGACAAAATGACAGATGCGGACTTGCGGGAATCTGAAAGGTCGGACATGAGCAGACCTGTTTCACTTCGAGCGGACGGTCAGGGCAAAGTGACGGGACGGATGCGGATGCGTGGACAACGCAGCGGTCTCGATATGGTCGATTCGGCAGGCGACTCAAAAAAAGGGCTGATTGGTGGCGGCGGATCTCCGGGCAATTTAAAAAAGTTGGAAAAATTACCGAAGGATAAGTTGGGTATCATCGAATTTATCGAGAAAGCGGAGGGAACCCAACAGGTTGTGTTCTGCCTTGATGTTTCTGCAAGTATGCAGGCGGTTGGACTCAGAAAACTGGAATTGGCAATTGAAGCGATTAAAGAAGCGTTGCCTTCGCTCGAGGAGCATGACTCTTTCAATCTCATCACCTTCCACATGAATGCCAAATTGGGGAAGCGTAAACTGGCGCCGGTAACAGAGAAGAATATCGAGGCGGTGTCGAAGTATCTGGATCGGTTCACGCCTAAGGAAATCGCAGGGTATCAAGGAACGAACCTCCTCGAAGCCATTGAAACGGCGCTTGAGGTCAATCCATCAATTATTGTGTTGGTCACCGACGGTTTACCCACAGCGGGGGAAACAGATTCGACAAAAATTCTGGAAGCCGTCAGGGCGAAAAATGTGAATCATGCAAGCATCTATCTTGTAGCGCTTGAGATAGATCTTATACATTCGCCCGGAGCTGAACTTCTCCTTGATCTGGTTGAACAGAACAGCGGGGAGATAAAAGTTGTCGATTATGAACAACTCGTGAAACTTGCGGAGGAGGACTTGAATATGCAGAATTGATGATGGCCCTGGGAAAGGTTTCAAATCGTTAAAGTGGGAAGTATGAAACGTGATGCGTAAATGATTGGCAAGTTATGCGATCCGAAGTTCAACCGTGCATTTAGCACCAGAGGTGCGGCATGTATATAGAAGGCGATGTGTCCTAGTGACTAAAGCCCCAGTTGCTTTGAATCCCGATCTTATCGGGGAGGGGCGACATGTGTTATATTGCCTGAATCACGGATTAAACAGATAAGAAACGATTCAGTGATGTAGGTTGGGTTGAGCGGTTAAAAGCGGATCCCTATCAGAAACAATAGAGGGTTTGCCTTTCAACAACGCCGTTTTATACGTAGGTAGAGCGAAACCCAACTCCTTAATCTAGCGTGCTGATTATCAATTGTTGGGTTTCACTATCTTTTTGCAGTTTTAATCAGAATTGCTCCCCGAAATATAGTGTAATGCTTAATATCTTCGTTGGTTCCGTTCAACCCAACCTACGTGCTGCCTCAACGGGATGATCGATGGAAAATAGAGTTGACAGTTCATCTGGGTGTCCATATAATTTGAGTTGATTTAGATTGAATGGCGGACAATGAATGTTGTCCAGTACATAGACGATTTTCGTGAATTTTATATTGAGGTGTTTTTATGAATAAAGGTGGTTGGATTATTTGGAGTTTATCTGTTCTGTTGTTTGGATTCACTATCGGCACAGCGGATGCAGCGAAGTTTAAGGTTGCCTTGATGACACCCGGCTCAATCAGCGATGCCGGATGGAACGCGCTGGCTTATGAGGGGCTTAAGCGTATTGAGAAGGAACTGGGCGCAGAGGTCAGTCATGTCGAGAGCAAAGCCCCATCGCAGTGGGAGGAACATTTTCGGTTCTATGCGAGCAAGGGGTACAATCTGGTATTTGGTCACGGATTTGAGTATCAGGAAGCTGCAAAAGCAGTCGCGCCCGACTTCCCGGATACGGTGTTTATCACAACCTCTGGGAATACGGTTTTAGATAATGTCGCCTCGATTGTGTTTGAGCTCGAGGAGGCGACCTATCTACTGGGAGTCATTGCCGGCACAATGAGCAAGACCGGCAAGATTGGGCTTATCGGCGGCATGAACATCCCACCGATCAACAGTACCTTTCACGCCTTTGAGGAAGGGGCGAAATCTGTCAACCCAGATATCAAAATATCCAGTTCCTATGTCGGAGATTGGGAGAACATCGGAAAAGCGAAGGAGTTGGCGTTGTCCCAGATTACGGAGGGCGCAGATTTCATCTTTCACAATGCAGATGCCGCTGGACGTGGCGTTTTTCACGCTGTCGAAGAGAGCCGCAAAGCCGGTAAGGACGTTTACGCTTTCGGCTCAAACCTCGATCAGAATGACATCGCCCCCGATGCAATCCTTGCCAGTGCTGTTATTGATACCAAAGCTTTTGTATACGCCGCCGACTTGGTTCAGACGGGCAAATTTGAACCGCAAGTGATGTGGATGGGGATGTCGCTTAATGAGACAGTGAAGTTGGTCTACAACCCGAAACTGAAAGATCGCGTCCCTGAGGATCTCCGCGCCAAAGTTGAGAAAATTCGTCAAGATATTCTCGCCGGTAAGTTTAAGGCACCTCGCGTGAAATTTTAGAAGATAAGGGGAATTTGGAGGTAAAGAGTGATCATCTTACACGACAATCCAGGCAGCGACTTGTCGAATATTCAGGCTATGGCGGGAATGGAGGAAAAGTTTGCTTTATTTGATTATGTTCGTATAGAGCAAGAGGGTAAATCTTGGATTGGACAGATTGTCCAACCTAACCGCAATATCTCGACCGTGGGTAACCCCCTTAATCCAACAATTTTGCATGGACTCAAACTTATGCAGTCAAATCCCGATGTACAATCCGTAGAATCAGTACAGGTATTTGATATATTAATGTTAGGAGAATACAACGGGAATCAAATGCTCACGCCGCGGACACGACCCTTACCGGGTGCGCCTGTAACTCGACTGGATATAGAAACGATAAGTCGAGTCATTGGACTCCCTCAAAAAGCAAGACATGTAGATGGAAGTTTGAACGTCATAGGTGAACTTCTCAATGCAGATGATGTGCCGCTCTGCATTGATGGACGAGCGTTTAATCATCATATTATGATTGCAGGTGGGACAGGTTCGGGAAAATCAAACATTGCCGCGAATTTAATGGACCAGGCAATGAAGTTTGGGAAATGCGTTTTGGTGCATGACGCAAAGCCTGATTATGAGTGGATTGATTCTGAAAATAGCGATAAAAATGTAAAAACTATCTGGGAACAGTTTAGCAAATATGAATTAAAACCACGTTCAGCGAAGCAGGTAATGCGTGTGGGATTCCACGGTAAGTGCGATCCGGACCACGTAGATATTGTAGCTGGGTGCAGGGCATCGGATTTATCACCATCTATGTTGGCGGGTTTCTTCTTTCCTAGAACAGAAGAAGAACTACAATTTGAAGGATTTGTAAGTAGTGCAGATTCCATTGAGGAGACACAATATTCACTTGAGAACATCTTGGAAGTTGTCAGAAAACGCATGGAATTAAACGTAGATTCGGAAGAACGGATTCATGCTGGAACGGGAAACACTATATTGCGAAAAGTCGAAGCTCGCAGGGAAGAAATGCCGTGGCTTGATGTTAGCAGCAGGGAAGTTCGCTCATTCAATATTGACGTAACTAAAGAACGGATTTTGGTCATTGATTATTCACGGATGGACGATTCATCCTATGCTTTACTCTTGTCCTACGTTTTGCAGTATTGCCAAGAGAAACGTAAAAATCAAGAAGGAGTGGGCATTGTTCACATGGTAGATGAAGCACATCGCATTTTTGATAATGAGTCCCGTCACAGTGATACACTCGCTGGTTCATTCAACCGCATTATGCGAGAGGGGCGAACGCTTGATCATTCAATTGTTCTTAGTCTTCAAAACGCTTCACAAATCCCTCAACTTGTGATGAATAATCTCAACACGCACATGGTAATGCATCAGAATAGCAAGGATGAATCGGACTCCGCGACGCAGACGATGGGAAGAGATTTTTCAGCGGAGGCGTTAAGACTTGGCACGGGCCATGCCCTTGTTAAGATGTTTGAATCACGCAATGTTGTTCTGGTGCAGATGGCACCATCTCCGTTTGACCTCATGCGTACCGATAACATAGAAGCTGATAAGAAGTGAGAAATTTCAAATGTTCAAAAGGATTTGGGAATTCTTCAACCCATCGAAACCCAAGCGACAGGTTGAAACGGTTTACGAACCTTTCAATGAATCGAGAGATGAGTCTACCGCTAATTCCGATGAGATGTTCCACGAACTCCTCAATAGATCAAGACGCGTATCGAGAAATGAGTTCGCCTCTAATTTCGGTGAGATCGCTGAAGATATTGTAGGAATGCTCAATAGCGATCAGGTAAATCAGGCAATACAGGAAGCGCGCGAGACTATGGAAGATGATTCGGCCGATTCCTATTTACCCCCATTGCGTAAGGTGGAGTTTGGTTTATTCAGTAAGGCGAGAGAATTAGAGAAAGGAGAGGTTGCCGCTATAGACGGCACCTTCGCTCTTCCGATGCAGAAGTATTCAGCAGGGCAAGCGATTTGTGTTGGCATTGGTAGCCTCTCACATGGTCGGCCAATGCAAGACTCGTTACACTATTGGTCAAGCAAAGTTTTGCTTTCTGATACAGTTGATACGGATGAGTTCATTGCACGCGAAAAACGAGGTCTTTTCGGTATATATCCGACAGGTTACTTACGATACTACGAAGTTGAACACTGTCTTGAAATTGATGAGTCGTATCTGTTCTTGGATGGTCCTTTGGTTGATGAATACCTTATATCAAATCAAGCAGGAGTGCAATTGTATAACAGGTTGTTTGCAAGTGAAAAAAAGCAAATTCTGGGTGTCATCAAAAATATAGCGAATCCTGTATTTACCAAATTCGCTCGTGCCCTTAAATCCGGTGAGATTTATGTAATTGAAACTTTAGCAGATCACTTAAATCGGAGTAACACAACCCGTAACCGTTATGTATCGGAGGAGTTTATTAAGAATGACATTACCCATGATATATTCAGAGGTGTCTTTAAGCCCCGGAACAAGACATTCGGTTTTGAAGTACACAAAGATCATTTAGAGGATATGCTACGCATCATGGCAGCTGATTGTCAAATAAACAATCCTGGTCATGAAATCCCATTTTTACTAAATCGAATTGATGAAGAAGTTCGCAAAAATTTCAGTCCGCATATCTTAAAAGATCGAATCGCTGTTGAGATGGCGATTCAAAGTGAAGATTTATTTTTTGAGGAGACGGATGAGCGTTTTTTTCGTTCGTGAGGGGTCTTAACCGGCTGATGGACTTTACTAGATCGTCCTTTGCACTTGAACTGGACGGCATCACTAAGGCATTCGGAAATAACGTTGCTGTAGATGGCGTGGACTTCGCTTTGGAGCGGGGAGAGATTCATACCTTGCTCGGTGAAAACGGGGTGGGCAAGTCCACGCTGATGAACCTGATCTACGGGTTGTATCAACCCGATGCCAGGGAAATACTAATAGACGAAAAGTCGAGCGTTGTCGATTTTCCAAAGACGGCGATTGCCTTGGGGTTGGGCATGGTGCATCAGCACTTTATGCTGGTGCCTTCGTTGACCGTGGCCGAAAATATTGCTCTCACTTCTGAACGCAACAAATTGCGGTAGGAACGAACAGGTCTTGTCTATGAAAATTACCGAAATTGAAGCCTTGCATCTGCGTTTGCCTGTTGTTCAAGAAGTTGCCGACGGCACCCAAGATTGCCTCATTGTGCAAGTGCACACGGACACCGGACTTACCGGGTTGGGAGAGGTGGTCTCCTGTTCGTATGTCGCCCGGTCAGTTATTGAGGCTCCGCGCTCCGCGCCTTTTCGGCACGGCTTGGCTTCCATTGTCGAGGGCATGGATGCGGAAAATATAGATGCCGTGTTACAGGCGATGATCGAAGGCACAGCTTGGTACGGTCCCGGTGGCGTTACCCGACAGGCAATGAGTGGGATCGATATGGCACTGTGGGATCTTCGTGGTAAGGCGATGGGGGCGCCGGTCCGTGCGTTACTCAGCGAAACTCCAGTTGATGCAATACCGTGTTATGCCAGTGTTCTCTGGCCCCAACGTCCGGAGTTAGTGGCGGCATCTGCACAGGATTTCTTGGAGCAGGGATACCGGGCAGTGAAATACGGTTGGGCGCCGATGGGGCCAGACCCGGACCTAGACGAGGCGTTGGTCGCCGCCGCCCGTGACGCGCTTGGACCTGACATAAGCCTGATGGTAGACGCTGGTCGCGCTTGGGATGTGGGTGCAGCATTGGAGCGCGTCGATCGATTCCAGAAATACAATGTTTTCTGGCTTGAAGAGCCGTTGAACCCCTACGACACAGTAGGGTACAGAACGCTCTCAGAATCCGCGTCGATACCGATTGCCGCCGGCGAGGCGGTGACGTTAATCGAGGAGTACGAGACCCTGCTCAGAGGCGGTCGTATACAGGTGGTTCAGCCCGACTTAGGACGAGTTGGGGGCATTACCGGGGGCGAGCAGATCGCCGCTGTGGCGCAAGATACCGGTGCGTGGACCGTCCCTCATGCTTTTGGTACTGGTGTCCTGCTCGCTGCTTCTGCCCAATGGGCTGCCTCTTTCGAAAAGCCGATGACCGAATTTACTCGCGCTCCGTCTCCGTTGGCACAAGACTTGGTTAATCACAGCATGAGTTTCCGCGACGGGGAACTGCATCTAACTGATGTCCCGGGGCTGGGTGTGGAATTAGATGTGCAGGTTATGGAAGCATATCGGGTGAAATAGCGCATCGCGATAGAAGCGATCTTTCACCCGAGCATCACTCGGACGCTGAATGAAGGGAAATTTAGCCATTGGCATCACTCGCACTTGAACTGCACGGTGTTACCAAAGCATTTGGAAACAATCTTGCTGTGGACGGTGTAGACTTCGCGTTGGAGCGGGGAGAGATTCACACTTTACTCGGTGAAAACGGGGCAGGCAAGTCTACGCTGATGAACCTGATCTACGGGCTGTATCAACCCGATGCCGGGGAGATTCTGGTAGACGGAAAGTCGAGTGTTGTCGATTCCCCGAAGACAGCGATTGCCTTGGGGTTGGGTATGGTGCATCAGCACTTTATGCTGGTGCCCTCATTGAGTGTGGCTGAAAATATCGCGCTTACTGCTGGGCGTGGGAAATTTCGATTTCACCGGAACAAAGCGGAAGAAAATGTCCAGCAGCTTTCCACCCGTTACGGCCTGTCTATCTCGCCGCAAGCGAAGGTCTGGCAGCTCTCGGTGGGGCTTCAGCAGCGGGTCGAGATACTCAAAGCGCTCTCAGCGAATGCACAAATCTTGATCCTTGATGAACCGACTGCGGTGCTATCTCCACAAGAGATTACGGAACTGTTTGCTATCCTCCGTCGTCTCAAAGCTGACGGTCATTCCATTATCTTCATTAGCCATAAGCTGAAGGAGGTGATGGAAATCAGCGATCGGATTACCGTGTTACGCCTCGGCAAAAAGGTTACGACAACGAAGGTCGCTGACACCTCACCCACCCATTTGGCGAAACAGATGGTTGGACGCGAGTTGCCAGAGATCCGGCGAAGCCCCCAAGCCCCCGGTTCCCCAATCCTTGAAATCCGGAATTTGGCTGCTGCGGACCAAGACGGGCGGCGGGTTGTTGATGGTACCTCGTTTGATGTTTGTGCTGGCGAGATTGTGGGGATTGCTGGCATTGATGGCAATGGACAGATCGCTCTTGCCGAGACGATTGTTGGACTCCGCAAGTCTCAGAGTGGTGGCATCCGTTTTAACGGGGGAACAATCACCAATCTTCCGACGAGCAAAAGTCGTCAATTGGGATATGGTTATATTCCTGAAGACCGGCAGGCTGAAGGACTCATCCTGAGTTTCACAATTGCCGAGAATCTGATCCTCAACATTCATCAACTCAAAGGGTATCGGTCAAAACTTGTGAAGGGTTGGGGGGCATTTCTGGATCTTAAACGGATAGACGCCGATAGCGAAGCACTCATCCAAAGCTACGATGTGCGGACAACCCACACGCATGCACCGGCGGGGTCGTTATCTGGGGGCAATCAGCAGAAGGTCGTTATTGCGCGGGAGCTCTCGCAGGAGCCACAGTTGTTGCTGGCTGTGAATCCGACCCGTGGGTTGGACGTCGGTGCCGCTGACTACACACATCAGCAATTTCTTGAGCAACGTCGGAACCAACGCGCTGTCTTACTAATCTCAACGGAACTCGATGAGGTTTTGGCGCTGAGTGACCGAATCTTTGTGATGTATAGAGGTGGATTGACTGAGGCGACGGAGTTTCGGGAGGACCTGTCCAAAATTGGATTGTTGATGACAGGGAATTGGCAAAAATGAATGGCTCCTGTAAAAAGAAAGTGCAAAATATGAAGCGAAAACTCGGTTGCTGTTGCACTAATTCTTAGCATGAGCGAAATGAATTAGAGCAAGCGAGTTTGATAGAGGAGATGTCTAAATGTTGCTAACACAGAAGGTGGATAGTGAAAACATAGAAATGCAAGCATTTGGATGGGCGTTACGGCTGACCGCATTTACGATCGGCTATAATTTCCTTGAAGGGATAGTTTCAACCTTGCTCGGATTTCAAGACGAAACGCTCGCGCTGTTCGGTTTCGGGGTAGATAGCTTTATTGAGGTAATTTCAGCAATCGGTATCGCTCACATGATTACTCGAATCCGCCGTTTTCCAGAGGTGTCAAGGGATAGATTTGAAATCACTGCGCTGCGTATTACGGGAACCTGTTTTTATCTGCTAACGGTGGGGCTTGTTGTTACCGCGGTTCTCAATATGGTTCAAGGCCATCAACCTGAGACAACCTTTTGGGGGATTGTTATTTCAGCGATCTCGATTGTTACCATGTGGATTCTAATCGTTTTGAAGATGAAGGTTGGAAAGCAGTTAGATTCCCAACCCATCATCGCTGATGCGAAATGCACGAAAGTATGTCTTTACATGTCGTTTGTTCTACTGACATCAAGCCTCATCTACGAACTGACGCACATAGGCTACTTAGATAGCGTAGCTGCTTTGGGAATTGCCTATTTTGCAGCAAGGGAGGGAAAAGAGTCATTTGAAAAGGCACAAGGTAAAGCCTCATGCTGTGATAGTGAAGAGGGTGAGACGTGATGACTGTTCTGCTGCAAAAATCTGTAACCTTTTCGGTGTGCCTCATGTTAAGAAATCGTGCAACAAGAACCGAGTTTTTGGTAAAAATTCGGTTCTCCTTTGCGTTTTACATTGTCTTTTTTTAAGCCCTGTAAATGGGCTTCCTAACCCGACTGCACCAATAAACGAATGGTTTTCACACGTTTCATGTATTACGTTTCACGCTCTTGGCATTTTGCACTTTCTTTTGACATGAGCCTATCCTAATTGAAAAAAATTGCTCTGTTTCATCGTCTGCCTCTCCTTCGTTGCTGTCGCCGATGCGCTGTTAAAGGTGAACTTGACTCTTCTATCGGTTTTCCTACTGTTTTGGATTTTGAAATCTTTACTAAGAAAGAATTTTTATCTGGCCATATTTCACAAAAACGGGTGGATAATTTTTTTCGTCGATCATGGATTTGATCCACACCCCAGGTCTCATACTCCTCGCATATTTCTCTATTTAGTTTAAGCTTTGCATTAGGGAGTTCCGATAAAATTTTTTTTGTTTCATCAAAAGGTAACCGATTCACACTATTGGAACTCATATTATTTCGTTCTCGGAAGGTTAAATCTCCTATATTATTAAGTCGAAGTCCCTGAGAACCTCGTCTTTTTGAGTTTGAAATACGTGTTGGATTAGACAAGAAATCTCCAAAACGTAACGTATTTTCTCCGGTAATATGCCGTTCAATTCGATAGAAGATATAACGTAGCAGGAACCAAGCTAGGTCTTGAGTCAAGCGGCGGTTGTAATAACGCGTCTCATTCACGATTTGCTGCAAGCTACCTACAGACACGTTCCCATCTTTACCCTTACGGCCGCCTAAAATCGCTAGGTTATCTGGCCAGGAAGGTAGAGATTCCACAAACTCTTTTATATTAAATTTTACACCTTTAGTTAATTTAGAAAAGAATTTATCAACTGCTGCATATCCTTTTTCGTCTTTGTAATTAGTGCCATGACCAGAGTTGACCATGCGCCGTACTATATAAGCCTCCAAAATATTGCAAACCTCCTCTAGGTCACTATCAGATATTTTTGCCTCATTTTTTAAGTATAGTATAAAGGGCAGCAAACTTGTAATTTTGAGGTCATCATAAAACTGCATTCGGCGGCCAATTTCTGAATTGCATTCATCTATGTTGTTTGGATAGACTTCTTGATAGACTTTTGCATAGCGGCTCAATTCCGAGAATTCATGTTCGATTTCCTCGCTTTTTATCTTCTTGAAGTACTGCTTTTGATATACCTCAAATGCTTTTCTATCTTTTCCATCCTCCTTATCTGATTGAAAACAGGACGGTCCCAATTTTGCAATGAGAAACATCCGGAAAAACGACTCCAGTCTATCTACATTCCAGTAATGAAAATTGTTTTCAAAATGCCAATGCGTCTCGTAGTAGATATCGCTATAGGACTTACCATTCTCGTCTTCTCCCAGTTTTCCAGCGCGTAGGAAAAGGTTATTTCTAAGATAATCAAACTCTGAAAGTTTTCTTCCTGTCGCATTAAGTGATTCAAATATTTCTTCCGGTTGATCTGATGAATCAAGCGTTATTTGAGCAAGTTCAAATTTATACTTTATAGAGCTGATTAGATTGTCAATTTTTTTATAATCGCAAGTTTCCCCCGCATAAATTCGAATCTGTTCATAGAAATAGTCATAGGCACCAAGAACGTTATCGCTGACGTCTTTGAAATCATCAAATACTTGAGATCTGACTTCCTGTATGCATTCTTTGGATTGCAAGCGATTTTCTACTTCATTAAATGCTTGGGGTATGATTTTACCATATTGTCCCTCAGCTATTGCTTCAAATGCCGACCTATCATAGTCTGTAGAGCGGAATTTATAGGTGGGATCGGGAAAAGGCTCGGAGACGTTTCTCCTTATGACAGTATTTGAATTTACTATAAGTTCGCCTACTTCATCTGCCAATTCATCTGCCAATTCATCTAATTCAGCAGAGACTTGTGATTGACATATATCCCTGATGACGCAAAGGATAATTTGAAAGGTTATGAGGCGTTGTTGCCCATCAATAACTTCATATCTGTTTAAGTTTCCACTACTAATAAGGCGAATGACGAAAGGACCGGTAAAATGCCCACCATCCTTATCTGACGTATTCTCACGTTGCTCGCGCTGTTTGACAACGAATTCCCCATTGGTGTACTCTACAAGTTCTAAATCTAACTGAGAGAGGATATCCTCCCAAAGTGTGCGCCAATTCGTCTCATCCCAGACGTAACGTCGTTGATAGCGAGGAACCTGATATTGCACATCAACACCAAACAACGCGTTTACATTAACGCCTTGCTCACTTGTTTTCATCTCTAAATTCTCCTTGTACGCTTTTCCTCTGATGCGGTGATTATGGTTCTAACTCAAATAAAAGAATTAACAGGTGGCCATATAGCATAAAAACTGCTGATCAACTCGTCAGCTCTGCAATGAATTTCCTTTGTATTCCAAGTGTCACATGTGCATATCTCTCGGGTCAGGATAAGGCCTTTCGCGATTTCGTCTCCTAAAAATATCTTTTTTTCTGTAAACGGGAACAAGTGCCACTGGTCGGGGGCGGTTGATGTGAGAGGGGTTATATTTCCGATACTGTCTACAGCGTAGTAATCAGTCAGACCTCGACACTCTATACGCTCTGGAACCTTCAGGCTTTTAAAATCTAACGACTGAGCGTGTCCTCGCTTAAGGAGTTCAATTCTATACAATATGTAAAGAATAAGGTTATGGTCTTTAGACCAGGCCTGCTCCAAGGCTTTTCTAACCTCATCGGAATTTGGCCACATACCATATAGGTCTTCTGCGAATTTTCTTACGTGGAATTCACTAGCTTTAATTGCTTCCAAAAAAAGGGCATTTATTCTTGTGTAACTGTTTGCAGCATCAGGGCAGAGCATCCGCCACACTAGATAAGACTCCAAAATATTGCAAACATCAAGAAGCTCACTGATGTCTCGTTCCAATCTATGTTTTAAAAATAATATGAATGAATCTAAACTTGGGAGATTCAGGTCGCTATAAAACTGCATTCGGCTGCCAAGGTCCGAAGTAGGATTGTGCATCTCTTTATAAGAATCTGCATAGTGTCTGAGTTGCTGGAGTTCATATTTGATACTCTGTCTCTGGTTTTTCGTTAGTGTCTTGCTATAATTCCGGTATCGATCAAATGCTTTTAGGGTTTTTCCTTCCCTTTCCGGCCCCAATTCTGCCGTGAGAAACGCCCGAAAAAAGGAATCCAATCTATCTGCATTCCAATAGTGAGGATCGTTTTCAAAGTGCCAGTACTGCTCATAGTAAATATCGCTATAGGACTTACCATTCTCGTCTTCTCCTAGTTTTGCGGCGCGTAGGAAAAGATTGTTTCGGAGATAGTCGAACTCTGAAAGTTTTCTTCCTGTCGCATTAAGTGATTCAAATATCTTTTCCGGCTGATCCAATGAATCAAATGTTATGTGAACAAGGTTAAAGTCAAACTTTATAGAACTGATCAGACCGTCGATGTTTTTGTAATCGCAAGTTTCCCCCACATAAACTCGAATCTGCTCATAGAAATAGTCATAGGCATCAAGAATGGTAGGACTAACCTTTTCTGGTTCAGCAAAGACTTGAGATCTGACTTTCTTTACAGATTCGGACTGTAGACGGTTTTCTGCTTTATCAAATGCTTGGGGTATGATTTTACCATATTGTCCCTCAGCTATTGCTTCAAATGCCGACCTATCATAGTCTGTAGAGCGGAATTTATAGGTGGGATCGGGAAAAGGCTCGGAGACGTTTCTCCTTATAACAGTATTTGAATTTACTATGAGTTCACCTACTTCATCTGCCAATTCATCTAATTCAACAGAGACTTGTGATTGACATATATCCCTGATGACACAAAGGATGATTTGAAAGGTTGTGAGGCGTTGTTGTCCATCAATAACTGCATATCTGCTTAGTTGTTTCCCACTAATAGGGCGTGTTACGATGAGACCGGTGAAATGGCCTCTATCTTTGGGTTCAAGTTCTAAGTCTAACTGAGAGAGGATATCCTCCCAAAGTGTTTCCCAATTCGTTTCATTCCAGACATAACGTCGTTGATAGCGAGGAACCTGATATTGCGCGTCAACAGTAAACAAATCATGGATGGACTCGCTATTTTCACCTAGTAGCATCTCTAAACTCTCCTTACTCGTTCTTCCACCTTTACAGAGAGGACCGAAACATTTGACTAATTATAGTAGATTTCAGAATTATTTAGACACTCCCAATGCACAACCAGTCCCCTAAATCCCCCCGATTTTATCGGGGTGTCCCCCTGATCAGGAGGACTTTGAAAACTTCGCGCAGGTTAGAGTTATTGGTAAATGTCTACTTATTTTTAGAATTCACTATAAAATGATTGTAGCATTGCTGAAATCACGTGTCAAATATAATATCATTGTGAAAAATATGGCAGTGCAATTGAGTGTACAGTTAGTCAGGACTAATGAGGAGGAACTCAATTTTACGACAGCTTTGAGGATTGTCTGACAGCGTTAAATATTTGGGATTGTGTAGATGTAGGCTTTTTAACCAAAAAAGGCGAAAAAACATCAAAAAATGTGATTTATGGTGAACTTTGGAATTACTTGAACACTCTGTACCGGCGCAGTTGAAAACAGCGCCTACCAAACATGGGGAGCGAAAGTGTCTACATATTTTGATAATTCACCATAATACACAAAAACTGTGTTGACACTGAAATACAGATTTTGTATCATATCTTAACAAATCGTCGTACATCTTAGGGGCACATTGACTTTCTCCTTTTTTCGTGCCTCTAATTCGGGGGTGTCTAAGGGAAGATACCCCCACTTTAACCTATGGAGGATCTATCATGGGATACCAATTAACCCTTCTGCTCGAAAGCCAACCAGAAGGCGGATACACGGTAACATGTTAGGAATTACCACCGCTAATTACTGAGGGCGATTCAATAGATGAAGCGTTACACAATGCTGTGGATTGTTTCGTCGCAGTGTATGAAGCCTATCAGACATTAAAAAACCACTCCCTCAATCTATTATAGTTGATAATGACATGGTATCACAACGTTTTCAAACAGTAACTCCCAAAGACCTCCCGAAAGAAAAACCTTTTTGGTTTCAGGCAACTCTCCCGGAATTTGAACATGCTCAACATGCTATATGAAATACAGACAGATTGTAAAGAAAATGAAGAATCTTGGTTGTCATGAAATCAATGAGAAAAAACGCAAACGCGGATCACACCGAATCTGATGTAATCCTTCCAATGGGAATATAGCAGGTATTCCTGATCATCGTGGCAAAGATCTAAAAACGCCAACACTTTACAGTATTCTCAAACAACTCGGAATAGATCGAAAAGACTTCGATAAAGCTTAAACCCTCAAAGGGAGGCATGACCTATAAACTCATTGAAAAGATCAGGCCCGTTCCTATTGAACTTAAACACAGCCTCAGCAATATAGAAGGGCGCATACTTTCGAGTGTAACGATGGTGTGTGCCATAGAAAACTCGCTTAATCCCGCCCAGAACCCTTCAATTTGGTTCGTATGGACTTGGACACCCTGTACGACCTCACGTTTATCCGTAACAACATGGTGAGGCATATCAGCACCCAACTTCTCATAAGCCTTAAAGCCATCTGTTATGAGCCGTGATTCACCACATATCATATTCCCCCGAATAAATCTAACCACCGCTTTGCCGAGTGATTCACTTCGGGGCTGATGAATCTTGTCAAGCAGTTCGACGACAACCTTGCCACCGCGAGCGATAGCGCCAAGAAAAGTCATCTTCTTGGTGCCACGTCCACGTTTGCCTTTTTTCTTGTTCTTGTCTTGGCTACTGGGCTTGCCACCGACAAAGGTTTCATCTGCTTCAATAATATCTTTGAGTAGGTTACAACCATCTTGGCGTTGCATCTCCACCCTGAGCCGTTGCATCAAATACCAAGCAGTCTTGACATTTAACTCTAAGTCCCGTGCCAACTGGTGACTCGATAACGACTTCTTCGCATTGCTCATTAACGCTATCACCAGAAACCACTTAGTCAGGTCAATCCTTGTGTTCTGAAAGACTGTGCCACTCAGCACATTGAAACTGGATTTGCAATCGTGACAGTTCCAACGACCGACCAGCTTGTTCTCTTTCTTACGGGCTACCGATTTACTTTCACAGTGTGGACAGGTAGAGATGCCTCTCCACCGCACTATTTCAAGGTGTCGGATGCAAGCCTCATGGTTCGGAAACGAACGAGAAACTCGCATGATATTCATTGACTTTCTCCTTCGACAATATTCTATCAAGAATACACGAAAAAGTCAATGATAATGCGGGTTCAGGGCGTTTTTAAGTTTTCCTTTTACGAAAGAAATGGAGTGTATAAATGCAGTTTGAAGAACGGCATAGAATACTCAATAAGAATGTATTAACAACTCGTTCTGTTAAGAGAGAAAGTGTCGATCTCATCATTACATCGCCACCCTATAATGTTGATATAGATTATGATTCAAATGATGATTCGCTCAGTTACGAGGAATATCTTCTTTTTTCAAAGAAGTGGATATCACGATGTTTCGGATGGCTAAAGCCAGACGGTAGGCTTTGTATGAATATACCTTTAGATAAGAATAAAGGCGGACAAAAGCCTGTTGGAGCGGATTTAACATCTATTGCCACTAAAATCGGATTTCAATACCACTCTACTGTGATATGGAATGAAGGCAACATATCAAGACGGACAGCGTGGGGATCATGGCTCAAAGCCTCCGCTCCTTATGTGATTGCACCAGTCGAATTGATAGTCATTCTCTATAAAGAGACATGGAAAAAGACCAGTGGAAGCCTTATATCAGATATAACCTCTGATGAATTCAAAGAGTGGACGAATGGGCTGTGGACTTTCACTGGTGAGAAAAAGTCTCGTGTCGGTCATCCAGCCCCGTTCCCCCTTGAATTGCCCCGCCGGTGCATCAAATTGTTCAGCTATGTAGATGATCTTGTGCTTGATCCCTTTATGGGCAGCGGCACAACATTGCTTGCAGCTTACCAGAATCGCCGTCGAGGTATTGGTATTGATATTGATAAAGGCTATTGCCAACTGGCAACGGATAGATTACGCCAGATTGACATATTTGCAGAACGAGGGGAAAATGAAGAAGAAAACCATTCGTGAGTTAGCTATAGAATACTTCACGAAACGCCCTAATGAACCGTTACCACATAAGCCAGTCGTCGATTGGGTGTCAGATCAACGTCTTCAGATGGGTTACGATAGACCCAGCGATGTGTGGAGAGAGATAAGAAGACTCCACCAAGAAGGAGTACTTG
The DNA here is from genome assembly GCA_965204355.1 of Candidatus Poribacteria bacterium. Classification (GTDB taxonomy): domain Bacteria; phylum Poribacteria; class WGA-4E; order WGA-4E; family PCPOR2b; genus PCPOR2b. The sequence continues at coordinate 5,827,068 of OZ241983.1, read as the reverse complement.
CCAATCCAAGTTACGGGATCTATATGTATGATCCTAAATACGAACATCAAGTTGAATTAGAGGACTTCTCGGACGCTGATAAGCAGGCTATCTTTGAAAGAGACAAGTTCAGATGCGTTGTCTGTGGACTCGGCAGAGAACATGGAATAAACATAGCTGTGGATCACAAATTGTCAAGAGACAAAGGAGGCACCGGTGATATTGAAAACGGACAAACGCTTTGCTACAAACACAATGCCATCAAAAAAAACTACAGTCAAACAGAAGCGGGCAAGCGATTTGTCATTGAGATATACAATACCGCAGTCAGAATCAACGATGAAAAGATGATAGCATTTTGCCAGTCCGTTTTCGATGCATATGATGAACATGACGTGAATGGGCATATTCAGCGTCCTGACCAACAATAGCCTGCTCAATCTAAAAGCCTATATCTACACAGTCCCAAATATTTCACTGATTCTGGATCAAGCGGTCTTGTCCCTCAAGAATTGGCTGAACCATTCGACCATCCACTCAAAATATTCAGGGAGAAAGCGATGGTTACCCTCCGGCTGATAGACCCTGAACCGCTCCGGGTATCCCAATGATCCGTAGACCTGCCCCACAACCTGAATCAGTTCATCTACTCCCTTACGGGGCATATCTTCGTCCTGAGTGGGCGCCACCATCATGAACGGGCGCGGCGGTATACACGCAGCGACAATCTCCGGATGGTCAAAGTGGCGGAGCATGTGGGGGATAAAGAAGTAGGCACTATGGCGTTCGATATCTCCTTCGTGGATAAGGGTTGCCATACGTCCCAAGCCGCCGCAAATCGGTGCACCCGCTCGAATCCAAGGGGCAGCTGCCATTGCGTACCACGTCGCATTCCCTCCGAGCGACATACCAGTAATCCCAATCCTACCCGAATCGACCCTTTCATTCGCTGCAAGAATACGCGCTGCCTTCAGCGTTTCTTCGACGAGGATTCCCATCTGCGGACGACCATAGGGCGTGAGGAGTTTGCCTTCAAGATTCCACTGGTCTATATCAGAGCGTCGGGTGACGCTGCCTTTGGGTGAAATTGCCACCGTCGCGAAGCCTCGCCGTGCCAGTTCGCGCGCCCAACCGATCAACATTCCGGGCGGGTCTTCCTCCAGATAAAATTGCTGATGGGCGATCTTTTCCGCTGAACCGCCTGTTCCGGGGACGCAGACGACGCCGGGTAGTTTCTCATTCTGTCCGTTGAGCGGGGTCATGATAACCCCCGGAACCGTTTCGCCGAGTGAGTTCAGGTATGTCAGTTGCATGACGCAAATCCCACCCTCCTCTTGCGTCCCTCTCTCTGTGAAGTCAACCTCTTGGGGAATGTCGCCCAGTCCCAGCAGCTCTAACAGTTTTGGATGCACCGCATCTTTCGGAACATCTACCGGGAACGCCGGTCGGAGGTCCTTTGGAATAACATCACGCATTCATCACCCTCTCAAAATCATCCTCTCGGATACCCTACTTCAGTCGGAGAATCTCGCGTTGTGCCTCTGATAGCCCATCCATAACACGGTCACTAAAGACCAAACTCTGACCGCCCCAATCGGGCATGTAGCCGATACTGTAGCAGTAGTAAAGCGTACGGCGGGGACGCTCGGAGGTGTTCACGACTGAACCGTGGGTTAAGGCTTCGGTGAAAATAATGGCGTCGCCTGCTTTTGCGGGGATGGGTGTCAACACCGGATTTTCGTCGGGATGATTGCCCCACGGTCTGACAAAGTTGCTCTTATGCGCCCCCGGAATGACAGCGAAGCAGCCGTCCTCAACATCGCAATCCAGCAATGGAAACACAGCTTTGGTCAGCGTTGAAACCATTTGGCCGTTGCGGCAATGGTACTGGCATTTGGGGATGATAGGGGTGCCGTTCATGTGCATCCCTGTATATCCCCCACCCCATCGGTAAATTGTGTAGGTATGGTTGAGTCGGTACGGACCGCCGGTCACGCCTTCAACCACATCCAACACTTCAGGAAGGTCGATTAGTGGATTGAAAACAGGATCGGCTTCGAGGATATTGGAGATATAGAGCTCCTTTTCTGTCTTAGGTGTGCCGAGGCAGAGCGGCGGCGGATAGTCCTCTGGCGGCATGTTTTCTAAGGGATCTAATGCCTTGTTACACGCCTTTACCACAGATTGGGGCACCACATCTTCTAAAACAATGTAGCCTTGCAGATCAAATAGATATTTCTGTTCTTCTGTCACTTTCTCCGTCTCCTTAGCTGTTGGTCGTTTCGTTCAGAGGTTGATTTTATAGTGGATTCTAAAAACAGATAGACACTGTCGCCCCCCGTGTTTGGTAGGCGCTGTTTCTAACTGTGCCGGTACAGCGTGTCCAATTATAGTGAGGGGTGTGCATAAATAGCTTTCGTGTGGGAGAGTGCAATCTGCGATTCAGACAAATGGCACATGTCGCCCCGCTGGGGCTTTGGGGTATGGGGCTATCCGTATACTATAAACATGTCGCCCCGCTGGGGCTAAATGCCCCCTGTCCTTAAATAGTCCCGTTTCACTTTCCGGTTTCTATCCTGAAAATCCCTAAATCCTGAGAATCCTGATTCAGACAATAATGATGCACACCCCTCAATTAATTCTAAACTTTACCATAATTCGGAAATTTTTCGTTCTTTGCTATAAACGCTAGGGCCATTGTGTTTCAAAGGCATCGGTTCCGTCACCATATACCAGTTTACCGTATGCCTCCCAAAGTGGAAGGCTTTCTGAGAGGTGTTCCGTACCCTGCAAGGCGATTAGGTTCTCCTCCAGTTGTGCCGGTGTTGTTGGTGCGGTTAAGGCAATGTGGACGGCGGGATGATGCAAAACATATTGATAGCAATCTGCGGCGGTCGGTACGGGACCGCCCCAATCTTGGTGTCCCGTCAGCAGTGATCCCCACCGCGTGCACGTAAATGCGACTACCGGAACCTCAGCGTTGAGTGCCGCAGGGAGTACCTGTTCCTCCGCGCCTCGATGCGCCATGTTATATCGGTGCATAAGCACATCAATGCGCCCGCTCTCGACTAGTTCTACCGCCATTGGCCGGTTGTGTGTTGTGGCACCGACGTAGCGGATGCGTCCCTCCGTTTTCCACCGGTGGAGTTCGTCAAACACGCCTCCCGCACCGAGCAGCGTTTCCATATCATCACCGGGTGAAACATACTCCGCGTAGAAGATATCCACTGTATCTACCTCCAGTTGATGACACACCTGATCGAGGTAGGAACTCAATGTTTTGAGGTTACGGGATTCGCTTCCCGTTGCCACGACTATTGACTCTCGATTGTCGCGTAGCACGGGTCTCAGTTCGTCGATAAGTAGGGGATATGACTGATTGTAGAAGAAGAAGTAATTGATACCCGCATCATGCGCTGCGGTAACACAGCCTTCCTCCATATTTGGATTGCCAGCCAGACCGAGCGGCTGCACCGACTGATTCAGTAGGGTTGTTATCTTGGCTGTTTTTTTCATAGACTGCTCCCGGTTTTTTGTTGTCACAATTGCTTCCTATCGGACGTTTCCATTATATACCTTTGAGCCCTTATGTCAACCAAATTTTTCTATACATCTACTTAGCGGTGTGGTAACATAGCCGAGGCGGGAAATTATTTACGTCTCGAATTGAGAAACCCATTTCGATTAGGGTACTGCCTATTCTATTTTCGATTGATAGGTGTCAGCGAACGCAGGTCTTTCTCTACTCTTATCCAAGTCCGCCATGTAAAAGATAAGCCCAACAAGAAACCAGAAAATTAGCAGTGGTCGCTGGTGGAGAATCTGATCTGCGAGGCCGTAGACAAGCGCGGAAATGAGAAATCCGCTGCCTCCGATAAACAGACCAGAACACCAAAAGTCGTCCCTTTTGCGTAGGGCGAAAAGCTGACGGAAGATGAGAAAGAGTATCGCTAAAAACAGGATGAGCGATGGAATCCCCTGTTCAACGGCGATGTGCAGGTAGATGTTATGGGCGTGGTACGGCTTGTGATGGACCCCTGCCGGCGCGTGTAATTGATATTCATGCCGGAACCGTCCCAAGCCGATCCCGGTGATTGGATACTTCGCTATCAGTTGGGCGGACGTTTTCCACCATTGAGGACGCTCGCTCATAAAGCCGGCTGGACGTTGGCGCATGATCTCAAAGCGGTCCTTGACGGCTTGCGGCATCAAGAAGGGGGATAGGAGTGCGATGACTAATAATCCCCAAAGTAGTTTCCGCTGAAAGTAGATGGCGATATAAATTGTCGCAGCAAACACGCCTATCCATGCGGCCCGCGTGAGTGTGAGGACGAGGTTAGCACCCATCACGCATAAGAGCAGCCCAAGAACAGTGATGAACTTCCAGTTTTGGGATGCACGCCAACTCCGTACCGATCCCGATTTTCGAGGACTCCGATCGGATCGGAGGAGTCTGAGACTCGCAACAAAATAGCCCATCGTTATCGGTAGGAGGATTACGAGGTAAGCCCCCAAGTCGTTAGGCATCTTAAAAGTGCCAGCGAGCCGGGGTTCAATCATGTAAACTTTGAGTTGTCCCTCGCTTCTCCTGACGGCGTACTTGCGGTTGTTGCTATCGTCTACTATCAGCCAGTCACCGGATTTTCTCGTGGGAAAAACAGTCGCATCTTGCGAGAGCTTTCTGTCGTTTTTCTGGTAAACTTGCCGCAAATCCTCCGAGACCTTAACTCCCTCATTGTGGTGGGATGCCTCACTGAAATAACTTTCTAACCTCGCTTCCACATCGAACATATAGGTAGTTCCCATGTGTGTGCCGGTTGCGTAAAAGTACAGACCAAGAACAGAGGAGACGCCTCCAGCAAACACAAAGGCGATGATAAGGTGACGCCAACGATTGCCCAGCCGACTGTGAAGCACCGCATAAAACAGTAATACGGCTCGAAGCAGCTTCCAGAAATACCCTAAACTACTTGTTGCCGGGTGCGGTGCAAAGAGTGAAGCGACAAGCCCAAGAAGGAGAAAGACAGCAATCGGGATGTCTAACGGTGTTCGTTTCCATTTGAATTGACGTTCGTGGCAGATACGCCCTACCCACCCAAACAGTACGAACAGTAGACTTGCATTCAAGATTGGTGTTGCATAGCCAAATGGCAGGATGAATACGAAAAGCAGAAAGCCAGCGTAGGTGGCAAGATCAAAACAGTCGCTCGGGCGGCGATAGTATTGGGTTGCGGTTTGTCGAATTTTGTATAGCACAGGCATTTTTATTTAAAACTGACCGCCGAGGTGCAGAGGGCACAGAGAAAAACAATTCTTTTCTGCGTTTCTCCGTGTTCCCCGATTCCATCGGGATTCAAAGCAATCTGAGTTGATTTTAGTTAATAACAGCTTATTCCCTAATTTACAGTGGTCGTCCGTCCATAAATGTAACATATCAGGTGTAAAAAGAACGAGCAAAAATGATTCGATAACCGGAGGTACGTTGTGAACGGGTTTAAGGTATTGTTTCTGCTTTTCGCCATTGCCTTCTTGGTTTTCCCCGTCGTTGCCCAAGAGAACGAAAGGATAATTCCCCATTTGTCCTTTCACTTTGGCACAATGCAGAATCCGCCCGGTGATCGTATGCTACCGGGAGTTGCGCGGCAGATTGTCTACAGTTCGGATAATACCAAAATCATCTCCAAGCTAGAAAACGGACGTGTTGAGCAGTGGGATTTAGAGACTCGGGTCGAAAAATATATAACCACGACCAAAGACCTATTTGCATACTCACCAACTCGAAATCTGCTCTTGGTTAGAAAAGAGAACGATGATGTTACGCTGATTGCGCTAGACACGAATCAGGAGACAGTTCTGACCAATGGGACGTTTGAGAACGGGAGTCTATCCGCAAACGGGGAATTTGTCGCGCTATCACGTGGGGATAAGGAGATAGAAATCTGGGAGGTAGATCAGCAGCGGTTGGTAAAACGTCTGAAGACAGTTGAACGAGTGAGAAACGGTTTAGCCATTTCCCACGATGGACAGTATGTTGCGGCCGCGGAGGGCACGTACAGGGATGGGGAAGGACACCGCACAAAGATCGAGGTGTGGGACATCAAGGGAGATACCCCGGCGGATCTGATTGATACAGGTATCATCTTGGGTGTGTGGAATCTGCATTTTTCTCCTGATGCTTCAATGCTGGCTGCCGATAGTCAAATAGAGGCGAAGGCAGGAATTCGCGTCTGGGAGAGAAGCACAAGAAAACAACTACTTAAGAAAGACCTCCCGAAGGCGTACTGGGCGCGTACTGTCACGTTTGCATTGGGGGGGAAATGCATTGCGCTCGGTGATGAATCGGGGATAATAGGGCTCTGGAATATCAAAGAAAATAAAGAGCTATTTTTCATGGAAACAGTACAGACCGGAATTGAGTCCCTTGCATTTTCTCATGACGGAAGATATATGGCGATTGGTCTTTTCGATTCGACGGTTCAGATCTGGGAACTTAAATCCGATCTATAGTATTATCTTGAAATTCTTTAGCACTTACGCAGCCAACCGTAGGCGGGGCATCTTGCTCCGTCATGAAATGCGTAAGTCCTGTTCTTATAAATTGTGAGGGTAAATCTGTTATGAATCCAAAACGTGATACATCATATACTGATCAGAAGGGTCGCACCCGTTGGCGACGCAATGACGAAATCGCGGATAAACTCAAGCAACTCCACGATATCCTAATCATTGGTGGCTACGAAGCATCTCATGCTACACGGTATTCGAGGTTAGCCTACACGATTTCGCGCCATCCGGAATCGGTAGAGGCGCTGCATGATGAGGGAGGTTTGTCGACAATTTCCGGTGTTGGTGAAACCATCGCTGAGATCATTGGCGAGTTTATCGAGACGGGTACATGCAACAAGTTGGAGGAATTCGCTGAGCACACACCGAAAACCGTGCTGGAGTTGACAGCGCTTCCCGGGGTCGGCATCAAAACCGCAAAGGCGTTGTACGATGAACTTGGTATTGATAGCCGTGCCTCTCTTGGTGAAGCACTCGATGAAGGTAAGCTGGAAGGGTTCAAACTCATGACAAAAGGGACGCAGGAGAAGGTTCGGCAGCTCATCAGTGAGAATCCTTAAACGACAGCGTCGCGCCTTTATCCGCAGATTGATATTTTGTGGGTATAGAGAATGGATAACGGACTCCAACGCAAACAGCGATAGAGGAGGCAGAAGATATGCAGGAACAGGATCAATCGTCTCAATCTACACCGGATTCCCGCCGACTCGTCGGCAAGGTGGCAGCCATCACCGGTGCAGGTCAGGGGATCGGTAGAGAAACCACCTTACGGTTGGCGCAGGAGGGAGCGTCGGTCTTCGCCAGCGACATCCGAGAAGATCTGCTAGAGACATTAGAAAACGATGTCAAAGCGACCGGTGCCACCATCGCCACGGAAGTCTTCGACGCGGCCAAAGCAGCAGATGCCCCACCTTTTGTTCGAACAGTCATCGATCAATACGGACGCATTGATATTATGGTCAACAATGCCGGGGGCATACGGACGCAGCCGTTTCCGGATGTTACGGAAGAGACATGGGACTGGACGCTCAATCTGAACCTCAAGGGACCATATTTTTACATGCAGGAAGCGGCGAAACCGATGATGGCAGAAAAGAGCGGCACGATTATCAACATCGCCTCGGTGGCTGGAATTGCTGGGGGGATGACCTACTCACCGCCCTATGCAGCAAGTAAGGCAGCGATCATTAATCTCACCAAGGTGGCTGCCGCTAATCTCGCGGAGCACGGAGTTACCGTCAACGCTATTGCCCCCGGTATTGTCGAGACCGCTTTTAACTGGACGCTCGATGACCTGATAGGGGTTCAACAGATGGGGCTGTCACCCGGCGAGTTTATGGAGCGTCGTCGCGACTCTATTCCATTAGGTCGGCTTCAACAACCGCAAGACATTGCCAACGTTGTGGCTTTTCTGGCGGGTCCAGATGCTTCCGAGATGACAGGTGAGACAATTGTTGTTTCCGGTGGGTTGGTAACGCGGTGATCATCTAAAGGATAAGGGAGAAACCATGATCAAAGAATCAGTATTATCAAAGCCTCAATATGAAACGACCCATGAAAAGAACCGAGAAGTCACCATGCGGGATGGCACGGTGCTTCGTGCTAACATTACTCGCCCGAATGTGGAGGGCAAATTCCCGGTACTGTTAGAACGCACGCCATATAACAAGGAGGGTGGATCCGAAAATGGGGTAGGATCTCCTCAATTCTTCGCACAGAGAGGGTATGCCGTCATTATCCAAGATGTGCGTGGCAGGTTCGCTTCTGACGGTGAATTTTACCCATTTCGGGATGATGGCGCGGGGATAAATCGGGATGGCTATGATACCATCGAGTGGGCGGCAGCACAATCGTGGTCTGATGGCAATGTAGGGACGATTGGCGGTTCCTATTCTGGCGCGACTCAATACAGAAACGCACTCAGTTGTCCACCTCACCTGCGGGCGATGTTTGTCCGTGAGTCCTCCGCGGACTACTATCAAGAATGGGTGTACCGAAGTGGTGCATTTGAGCTCGCGTTCAACATGGCTTGGGCGCATGGGGTGACGTTGAACAATCTCGCGCATCTCGCGGCAGGAGAAGAGCTTAATCGACAGACAGGTATACTCGAAAAGGTTCAGGAAGAGATGGATAGTTGGTATGCGCGACTTCCGCTGCATCCATGCCCATTCTTTGAGGGTTTGAGCGATTGGTTCAACGAATGGCTTCAACACCCAACGGATGATGGGTATTGGGACGCCTTCAACATGGATAAATTTCACGATCAAGTGGAAGCGCCTATGTACCACCTCGGTGGCTGGTTTGACATCTTCTTGACGGGGACCTTCAAGCACTATATGGGTATCAAGCAGCGTGGTCGCACGGAAAAAGCGCGCCGGAGCCAAAAACTGATTGTCGGACCTTGGGTGCACGGTCCAGGGGCTATCAACACCCAATCTGCCGGAGAGTTTGATTTCGGATCCGATGCCGCTGAGGACTTCAACGAATTGCGTTTACCTTGGTTCGATTACTGGCTCAAGGGGGTTGACACAGGGATTATGGATACGCCACCGGTCCGCATTTTTGTGATGGGTCGCAACGAATGGCGTGATGAATCCGATTGGCCCCCGCCCGACACGCAGTACACGAACTATTATTTGCACGGTGGACAGAGCGACTCTATCAAATCATTGAATGATGGAACACTGTCGTCGCAGCCACCCGAGGGGAGTGAAAATCCGGACAGTTTTGTGTATGATCCGCTCCAGCCTGTTCCTACACGTGGAGGCAACACATTAAATATACCCGGCGGTGTCTATGACCAGCACGAGGTGGAGGAGCTATGTCTTACATTCACTAGTGAGTCACTAACGGAAGAACTCGATGTCACGGGGCCTGTGAAAGCGGTGATATATGGGCTGTCCTCTGCGCCGGATACCGATTGGGTTGTGCGGCTGACCGATGTGCACCCGGACGGTTACTCACGACTGTTATGTGACGGCATCCTCCGGGCGCGATACAGGGATTCTTTCGAGAATCCCGAATTGTTGGAGATCGGTAAGGTCTACAAATATGAGATTGATCTGTGGGCAACGAGCAACGTTTTCCTACCGGGACATCGAGTTCGCGTGTCGGTCACAAGTAGTTGTTTCCCTCGGTTTGACCGTAATCTCAATACCGGCGGATCTATTCACAACGAGGCTGCTGGACAGGTTGCTATTAACACAGTTATGCACGATGAAATGAGACCATCTCATATTGTGCTGCCTGTGATTAGACGAAATTGACATACTCCCCGCCCTGAAGGACGGAGATTCTTTTGTCTTTCAGGTACGCGAATTGTGCTATCAACAAAGTTAGCCAGCCGAAGATGGACTTACAACTTCTCCTTCGAGGGTTGATGCCCCAACCCTGTAGATGTTAATTGCTGCGTTGCGGTCACGGTCATGTGTAGCACCACAATCACTACACTGCCACGTTCTATCACGCAGATTCAATGTTTCATCGATTGCACCACAAGCCGAGCACGTCTTAGATGAAGGATACCATTTATCAATGAAAGTGATTGTGACACCCTGTTTAGCTGCAATGTGTTGCAATTTCTCAATGAAATCAGCAAAGCCTAAGTCGCTGACCTTACCTCCCCAAAGCGCTTGCATGCCCTTGAGGTTCAAATCCTCAAGGCGTATCTCGTCGTATGCATCGATGAGCGAGTGTGCAAGTTTCCAGTGGAAGTCCTCTCGCTGGCGTTCAATTCTACGGTGAGCTCGCGCCAGATTGAGCCGTGCCCGTTCCCGATTCTTTGAACCTTTCTTTTTTCGGGAATGCTTGCGGTTGGCACGTTTGATTGCGTTGATACTGCGTTTGAAAAACTGTGGGGATTCTATATCATGTCCGTTATGACCAGTAAGATACCGCTTTAGACCAAAATCGAAGCCTGCGATTTTACCCGTCATGACTCGATTAAGGTCAGGATCTACATAATCAGTTAGCACACAGATATAGACATCACCAAGAGCGTCCCGTTTGATAGTGCAACGTTTTGGGTTGCCCAAAACATCACGGGACTTGAAAAATTGATAGATTCGTTTGCCTATCCGAATCTGGTTGTCCGGCAACAGTTTCCAACCCGCTTGAAGCAGTGTGAAGGATTTGTATTTGCGACGGGGTTTGAAACGGGGACGCCCCCACGGCTTACCTTTGACTCTCGCTTCAAACATTGCCCGGTAGCCTTTGTCTAGGCGCGTGACAACGTCTTGAACAGCTTGACTCGGTAACTGATTCCAGTGGGCAAAACGAGGCAATCGTTTCAGTTTAGAGATATGGTTTATCAACCGAAACTTGCTGATATATTTGCCATACATGCTATAGGAACGACGCTGGAGAGCGACACAGTGATTCCACACAGAAGCGTGTCCATCTATGGTCTTGTGCAATTCACGATTCCCGTGATTAGAATACAACTTGAACTTGTAGGTTTTCATTATGGAGGCGGCTTTCTGGCTCTCATGTCCTGTCTCAAAGGCTGTGGGAAGCACCACCGTGCGGTGGCGTGAGACCTTCCCACGAAAGCCAAGACAAGTATACCATATTCAATCTACAATTTCAACACTTGTTAGACTAACTCACAGGGGGTGCCGTTCTGTATCCCCGTCTTAAAAGACGGGGATACAGAACGGAAGATTTCGATAAGCATCGTCTTTCGAGCGGGAAGGTATGTAGCGGCAAGTAGATTAATTGCTTGACCGCTCACGTGGACGTTGGGGACGTGTCAACTCGGCTGTCAATGCCTCAATAGACTGACTCAGTACTAGATCTTCCTTGAGTAGCGTTTCGATCCGTTGACAGCTTCGCACAACTGTTGCTCGGCTCTGTCCAAATCCTTGATTGATCTCTTTCAATGAGAGCGGGGTCAATTGACGTGCAAGATACATTCCGACCTGTCGAGGGAGCACAAACCGCCGTCCACGCTTTCGAGAACATAGCTCTGATAGGGTGAGATGGAAATAGCGGGCAACCGCTTCTTGGATATGTTCGAGCGTGATTGTGTCAGATGGAGGTTGATCCGGGGTTTTATTTTCTAACACATGGTGAGCCGCTTGGAGGGTTAGGGGTGACCCCAAACGAACCTCTGCCATCAGTCGATTAAGTGCCCCTTCAAGTTGACGAATGTGCTGCGTTAGATGCTTTGCCAAATAACGGAGTACTTTCAACGGCACGGGTCCAGAATTACGTTCTTTTAATTTCTGCTTCAGAATCGAAACCCGCAAGTCAAACTCGGGCGCACTAATTTCAACGGTGCGCCTCTGCGTGAGGCTATCGGCTGAGGTCCAAAACTCCTGCAAAAATTGCGGCAGGCGATCACAGGTGCATACAAGCCGTTGGCCCCGGTCATTTAAGCAGTTGAGTAGATGGAAAAACTCTTCCTGAATCTTTTGTTCTGGCGATAAAAATTGAATATCATCGATTAGCAATAGATCTACATGCTTATATTGTTGCCGCAGTGCGGCGGCTTTCTGAGGGGTGGCAATGGATCGAAGCCATTCACGCATAAATCTCTCTGCCGACGAGCAGTACACCGTGCGATTCAGCTGCCCTTGACGAAATTGGTTCCCGATTGCGTGCAACAGATGGGTTTTACCAAGTCCGACGCCTCCATGTATAATTAATACTCCCTCCATTTTTGCAACCCCATTCGTCAGGCTTTTTGCTGCGTCAAACGCTTCTTGATTACTTTGTCCAACGACGAACCGATCGAACGTTAATGCTGGATTCAGCCCTGAGTTCGCAGGTAGACGTGGTGCTGAAGTTGGTATACCGGTAGGTAGTTCGGCTGGCTGGGATGCTGGAGGCTGGGGAGAGCGATCATCGCTGCCGCCGTTCGAGTGATTCATACTATTGTCCTATGATTGGGGATTAAACATATATATACTGATACTAAATTCGGATCCAAATGTTGCAAAGACGCCTTAGGTAGGGGCGAGTGGAATCGCGGTTTCGTTGCGTAATGTTATAATATGCTGATCGAGAAGTTACTTGGGGTTTGTCGTCCTCTGCCACAATAAAATTGAGGAGACAATCTGGGTAGGCGAATAGTCTATCAAAAAGTCGAACTGAGTTCAACCCCTTTTTCCGATTTTTTTCAACATTTTTGCATTTTTTTAGATATATCCCATATCCTTCAACTTTCGCTCATCGCGTCGCCAATCCGCTTTAACGGAAACGCGCAAATCCAGAAACACAGTCGTCTCTAAGAACCCCTCGATCTCTGCACGGGCGAGCTGGCCAATCCGTTTGATCGTTTTACCGCCCTTTCCAACGAGGATGCCCTTTTGCGATTGGCGTTCGACGTAAAGCATCGCACTGATATAGATCTTTCCGTTTGGGCGTTCTTTAAACTCTTCGACCACAACACTGGAAGCGTAGGGAATTTCTTGACTGGTTCTGAGGAAAATTTTTTCTCGTATCGTTTCTGAAACGAAGAAGCGTTCCGTTAGGTCGCTGAGTTGGTCGTCGGGGAAGTAGGCGGGCCCTTCGGGCAGGGATTTGAGGATGGACTCGTGAAGTCGAGGGACGCCGTCCTCCGTTGTTGCGGAGATCGGAATGATTTCGAGGAAGGGAAACTTGCCCTGATAGCTGGCAATGATTGGCAAAAGCGCGGGATTGGGTATCAGGTCGATTTTGTTGATTACAAGTATGACCGGCTGCGCGGCTTTCTTGAGTTCGTCAAGGATTTTTTCTTCGATGCTGGAGTTTGGGCTGCTCGCATCAATCATGTAGAGTACCAGGTCTGCGTCTGTGATCGCGCCATATGCGGCTTTGACCATCTGGTCGTGCAAGCGATATTTAGGGGTGAGCACGCCGGGCGTATCGAGGAAGATGATTTGATACGAATCGGTGGTGTGAATCCCTGTGATCCGGTTGCGCGTTGTCTGCGGCTTCGGTGTGACGATTGCGAGTTTCTCGCCCATCAGTGCATTCAGCAGCGTCGATTTTCCCACATTCGGCTCACCGATGATGCTAACGTAACCGGATTTGAACGAAGTTTGTTCTTGCATTTAGAGATTCCACAACTGATTTGAAAGAATAAAAAAAGCGATGTTTTTGACATCGCCTGTTGGCTGATTCAGATGACTTTCACTATCTTCTTTATTTGGATCTCCCTCACAGCTAGACCACCTAACCGTTCTCATGATTGGTGGTGGGACAGGTGGTCGATGTGGTTCTGGTTGAGTTGTCGTATCGAAGCGTCCATTGAGGAAAGCCTTTGATTCACCTCCTCGAAACGCTTATCTATCCGATTTTCTAACCGTTCCAACGCGTGGATGAACATCTCGCCTTGCCGATGCAAATCTTCGCTCTGCTTGTCCTGCCGTTTCTCCAGTTGCCGGGTCCGATGGAACAGGACCGCGACCTGTCCGATGAATCCTACCACCGTAACAGCCACCATAACAACGACCAAAATCGTGTGGCTTGGCGACCATGCAGAAAAGTCCATTTCAATCTCCTGTGTTTAAAATGTTGTCTATGTGCTTGATGGATTGTCTCAATCTCCAATCTATGATTAGCGTGGAAATGAGACTACATAGAAAATAAATAATCACAAGCATCATGTCTGCAAAATTCACCTGATTTTCCTCATTTTGCTGTCAAGCACAAGCTGTCCTTAACTTATCGGATATTAATCAGAATGGGGTATAGGATCCTTGCTCTTTTAGCAGTTCTGTCTTCTGTTTTTCAAACGCTTGACTCACTAGGGACATGACGTAAGAGATGTCATCTGCAGAACTTAGAAATACTTCGCTGCCAAACGACAATCCAGATTTTTCTCTATGACTTGTATCTGTGGCGAGATGTGCCGGGTCAGAGAGTTCAGAGTAGGGAATTTTTAGGTCCAAACGAAGCCTCTTAGCTTGTGGTTCTATAATTACAAAATTGTTGTTGTTTAACTTAAAAGCGATATAGCGTTGAGGAAAACTCTGATTAACAGAATCATCCAACTTCCGAATCCGATTTTTTAACTCTTGGTATAACTCCATCATTCTCCCGGTAAGGCGAGGATAATCCGCCTCTGTCCTTTCGTGTTGCGTTACTCGGGAGGCACCGTGGTCAGGCCATATTTTTAATGCCTTTTCCGACAGATTGTTGGCTCGGTTTATAATAGCCGTTTCATCCCATCGTTCTACTTGAATAATGTCCTGATTCAAACTTAACAAGCTTTTACAAAAAATATCCTTTTTCTTCTTAAAGGAACGATTACTTAACTCTGAATTGGATTTGGTAAGCGTGAGATTGCCAATCGTATTAAGGTATTTTTGATGCACTTCTTTCCAGTTTTTACCTAATTCCTCTTCCCATTCTTCAGTCATGCTTTCCGGCATAATACGCTCTTTGCTCCAATCTTTCAAAGAGATTTGCTCTTTGGGGTGTTCATAGTTCTCCAGCCTATACAGCAGATAATTGCATCCACGTTGACTATAAACCTCGAGATCACGAAAACGTTCTTTAAATTCAGCATCGGAGTAATAGCGCGCCTGACCAGTTTCTTCTGCAAAAGCTTTCTTCAAATTTTCGACATGATTGCTTTTGTTAATTTTTGATATTAGCGGGAGAAAAACCTTTATCGCATGCTTGGTGCCGCTTCTGACACAGATTACACGACGAACGACGTAATTCTCTATCAATTGAAGGACTTCAATGAATTCAGTTTTTGGGAGTCGCTCTTTCATATAGTCTTCGTAGAGACTAAGCAGAAGAGGAAAAACAATTTTAACTTGAAACGCATCAAAGATTCTAAACCGCTCACGCAATTCTTGATCATCTTCTTTGAGCAGAGCGAAGCGGACATAATATTCTGAATAGCGGTATATTTCCTTTATCGAGTCCTCTATCACACCTTCGCCTTTATCAAATCCTTGCCTTTTGAATTTTTCGTAAACATCATCTTTTGTTACATACTCCTGTGTTTTGAACATAATATAATATCTAATGAAATCGCACAATGGATCGGCATAGTTTTCTCCAAACCGTTTTTCCATAGGGCTCCAATATTCTTCATAAAGTCTGTTTTGGAGGTCAGATGTCTGCCCCATCAATATGTAGTTGCGTATGAGGTCGGCCGGTTTAAGGGGCTCCCCCGTCGAATTGATGCTTTCAAAAATTAATTGCGGCTGATCTGTGCCTTCATCGAGGGAAATATAAATTATCCTTAGTTTATGAAGTCCTTCATACACCGCGTTAAGATTATCGGGTTGTAAGTTCTCTTCAAAAAATTGATAGTTATTTAACAACTTAAGCGATTGATTGGCCGGTGTTTCTCTGTCTTCTAATAGCCAAATCAAGGTTTTCTTGTCGTGTTCTGTGAGTAGCTGTTTGTAACGGTATTTATCAGTTTCATTGGCATTGAACAGATAATCATTTTTGAGTTTCTCTCGAGTTATACCGATTTCAACAGATCCATCTTCAATGGCTTTGCCGAGTGCTGCAATCAGTAGAAAAAGGGTAGCCAGCCGCTGTTGTCCATCAATAAGAAGATATTCCTGCATACCCAAAGTCTGAGGACCAGAATCGATCCCCATGCAAACAATTGAGCCGAGAAAATAGGATTTGGTATCTTTATCTTTTCCAATACGCAACACGTCATCCCATAACTGTTTGCACTGTTTTATGCCCCACTCGTAGCGGCGTTGATAAATTGGCACTTGGAACTGTATCTTATGTCCTAAAACCTCCGCTAATAGCCTTAGGTCTCTTGCTTCCATAGATTTTTCCTTTTTCTTTGATTGACATTGAATTATTTAGAAAACACTACCCATCTGCAACCCATCTCATACCACCATTTTTCAGTGATATTTTCATTGAGTCAATCGCTTTGGCTGACTTCGGAGTATAAAACTCCGTCTCTAACGCCTTCCAATCTCGGTCTCGGATTGTGATAACCTCGTCTAAATAGAAGCTGACCCATACATCCCCCACGCGGGAGGTGGAGGTCTGTCGTTTCACTTTTTCACGGGCGATTGTTGCGTAAAGTTCGTCGAGTTCAAATCCGATGTAGTGGCGCCCAAGCCGCTTTGCCGCGATTGCTGTCGTCCCTGTTCCTAAAAACGGGTCGAGCACTGTATCACCCGCATCGGTGGACATTAAGATGATCCGTTCCAACAAGTGAATCGGTAGTTGGCAAGGGTGCAGATCACGATTTTTTTTATGTTTTATCCGATGAATATCTGTCCACGTATCCGGAACGAGCGGTCCAAAAGGGTGCAGCCCCGCTTTTTTCCCGCCGTAGTCCTTATGCAAATAGTTACATTTACGACATCGCTTGTGTGGATAGCGAATCTTGTAAAACCTATTTTGCTTTGCATCTTTTGCGTAAAACAGGATGCCGTAATGCGCGGGCTGGAGCGTTTTTCCCATCGGGACGGTGGGAGCTTCCCACGAAATCCAATGCCTAAAATCAGCTGCCTTGTTCAAAAAGCCTGCATAATGCGTTAGCCACTTCGGGATATTATGGACAAAAATTGACCCCGTTTCCTTCGTGACCCGCACCATCTCCGAAATCCATTTTTCGCACCAGTTGAGATATTCCTCCAGTTCAAGGCTATCTCTGGTGCTGTGATATTTCTTCTTCAGATTAAAGGGCGGGTCGGCGAAGGTCACATCAACACTGTTGTCGGGCAGACGGCGAAACAGTTCGAGGCAATCGCCTCGCAAAATCTGATCGGTGGGTGGGGGCACTATTTCTGCAATTCCTTTCCATTTCTATAACCAATGACTCTATCGAATCATTGTGAAAATCACTTCCAACTTTATCGTCAATCGAACTTAACCTGCTATTAATCAGGCGAAAGCGTGATAATTGCAACCAGTAAATGGGACGGCAACCATGCAGAAAAGTCGATTTATATCTCCGCCTTTTTGGATTTATATTCGATAATGGCAATTATAGGACGTTTAATACAAGTCCGTCTACCCATCTACGTTTTTTTCAATCTCTGTTTCATTCTCTTCTCAACCGGATGCGCGTCTGCCGTGAAGCTGGGCGGGGCTGTTGGCTTAATCGTTTCAACAGCTCTTCGACCTCCGCATCGTAGGTGTCGAATGGATCTTTCATTTCAAAGGGTTCTTCGTGCGAAAAGTAGATCTGATTCCAGTCGATGATACAGGGCAAGCGATTCTGAGACAGATAACGCATTACATAGGAACGGGCTTTTGCCCTTGTATTTTCAGGGGCATTTCGGATTGCTGCCTCAATCTGTTCATCCGTCGTCACCCGTCTCACATGTCCTTCGCGTTCAAGTTCGTAGTACAATCCCTTTTCTTGATTCAGATGGTGGTATTCAAGGTCGAGACTCTCAATCCACGGGTCGTCCCACTCCAACCCCTCCTCCTCCATAAAAGCCTCAAGCAGCCATTTCTTCGTTACCCAATCAACGCGATCGATTAAACGTTCTGGATCCGCTTCCAAATCGTTCAGAACCGATTCCCACTCGGTCAACACCCAATCCGTATCTTCATCTCTGCCTGCCAAGACTTTTTGTGCAAGATCCAGATATTCACGCTGTAGATCTATCGCTGAGATGGTGCCGCCGGAAGCCAGTTCGACGATCCATTGGAAGGACTGATCACGCGAGATGTCTTTAATAGCGTGCACCGGGTTGACTAAACTCATATCGCGGGGCTGATGCCCGTCCTCAAGGAGATCAAGTATTAGAGAGGTTGTTCCAACTTTCAGAGCCGCTGCAAATTCGGACATGTTTGAATCGCCGACGAGTAGGTGGAGGCGTCGATACTTGGTATAGTCGCCGAGCGGTTCGTCCCGTGTGTTGATGATCGCTCGGCTGAACTGTATCCACTCGTAGATTTCTGTGACGATGTGATCCGCACGTTGAGAGATTTGGTAGCCTACGAAATCGTCGCGCCGATGATGGGCATCCCCGAATTCAAGGATTTCTTCGTGTCCGCCAACACGACCCGCCCCAGCAAAAATCTGTCGTGTGACAAAGAACGGCAGCAGCGTCGGAATAACGACTTTGTAGAAGGGGACGTCCCGCCGGAGCTGATAATTTTCATGGCAACCGAAAGTCGCCCCTGTAAAATGATCGATGTTGTTTTTGAAGAAGGAGATATCGTCTTTCAATCCAACATCGTCGAGGATTGTGATGATTAGCTGCTCGATGGCTCTATCGTAAGCGATCAGATCGAACAGGCTGACACACTCCGGCGTAGCATACTCAAGATGCCCCATGTCGATGTAAAGTCGCCCACCGTTAAACAGGAAGCCGCCATTGCCGGGCGGTTCTCCCCAATCTCGGTAGTGCATATCCGACATTCCAAGTTTCATCTCGTGAAAGATATAGTCCCTCACGAGCGCAGCGGTCCCCTCCGAAGAGCCGAGAGAGCCATCCGAGTCTGCCATACATCCAAATTCAGTTTCGATACCAAAAATGCGTCTGCTCACTGTTTTACCTCAGAGATAAACTGAAGTTGGTCCATATCCGTGTTAAGTTCATCTAAAAAGAGAGTGCAAAGCACAAACGATTTCTTAACGTGAGTGTCGTATCAAAGCCAGTCTGCAATGGCTGCGTCAATTTCGTCCGAAGTCAAGAGGCGAAATTTGTTATTGGTTCGACGCGAAGTCTCCAATACCGCGCCTTCAATCTCTCCTGCCTGCAATTCATCTCTAATAACTTCGTGTAGTCGTTCTCTGTCCGTTGTCAATTCCGAACTTTCGTCTGTGTCCTCGTCCGCATCAGCATCCGTTTGTTCCAATCCCAACTCCCAACCAACCACCCACGTCTCTAGCGCTAACTGTAAGGAAGCGGTGAGCGAAGACTCGGACGTATCAGCGGCGGATAGGTAATTCTGCATCGCTGTTTCGGCTTCGTGGGTGCCGCCAATAACTTCCTTATCTTGATTTGATTGTAGGGTGCCATCGTAGTGCAGAGCGATAAATCCATCCCCTTCACCGTGTGCACCGAGTTCCGCCAATAGCATTTTAATGATGTAAGCGGAACCAAAGATGGCTTCGAAGGATTGTTTGATAGTGGGTCCCAGCACGAAATTTGTCAGGCGATGAAGGGTAACATCATCAACTGAGCTCTGAAAACCTTGTACGGATGCGGTGTCAGTTGCCATCATACGCAGCCGTTCAATATCGGCGCTATGCCCTATAGCTGAGAGTGCGATTCGGTCATGTACTTCAAAGATTTTACGCTGTCCACGTCCAATGGTCACCAGTAAAAGACCATCATCATATCTTAGCCCGACGACGGGACTGCCACCGCGAAGTTGGTCTTCGATATAGTCGCGTCGGTTATTAACGGCTTCAAGCCACCGATAAGGTTCATCTAGCATAGGTTGTCTCTACAGATTCAGCATAAATCTCTTGGAGTCTTTCGCCAGAGAGATCTTGAATTCCGTCCTTCGTAATTGTTTTTACGGTTGGATAGATATTTGATTTAGGGTTATAACCGCTCGTTGCCGAGTCATATTCTGCGGCGGCATCGAGTAGACGCAAAACGGTAACAGTAGCTTCTTGTTCGTCCATATCAGCAAGTGGCTTCTCACCCCAACGGTTCTGATAGAACAAGATTCCACGAATCCACACAGAACCGGATCCAGACGTCGCAAAATCAGCACTCTCGAAATGGGCGCCAAGCGCGTCGTAGAAGAAGATTTTGCCGCCGTTTTCATCTTCGTTCAGCAGATCGTAGATGGCAAAGATCGGTATCACGCCGCCGATCCCTTGCAATGTCATCGGTAGGTTTTCGCGAATTAGGCGGGAGAGTGTACGTAGTTTGCCTTCGAGACTCAATTCTTGGAGTTGGCTTCGGCGGAAATATTGGAACGAATGTTCGAGGACTCGCGCCATTTCATAAGCCATGGCAGGAGAACCGGCGATCGCGAGGACGGAGTGCTCGTCAATCTGCAGCAACTTTTCCGCGCGATCATACATGACGACATTGCCCGCCGTTGCCCGTCGATCTCCGCCGATGAGGACGCCATCCTTATAACGCACGGCAAGGACAGTGGTGCCTTCTATTTCTTGTATGGGAGATGAAGCACCATTTGCAGGTGTTGTGGGCAGATCCAGTTGAATCTGGCAATCCTGCGCTTTCAAGAGGTCGAGGAAATTCCCCTTGTGATTTGTCATGGGTTACTCACCTGTTCGTTGGCGATAACGCCTTGATTGGTCTTTATCGACGCGCCGCATCCGCCTAACCAGATTTCTCGTATCCGGTCTGGTGACATCCGGACGTTTGGGACCGTCATCGTCTCCACCGTCACCCGGTCCCGTCGGTTTCACCGGTCTTTGAATCCGATCGCGTAGATAAATCAAATGCTGTGCTGTCATGGTAATAACCTCCTGTAAAATAGATTTAGGGATTCATTTACTAAGTTCTAAATTTGCAACTAACGCTTCAACCGTCTGTGCTTGGTCGAGGATGCGATTATACTTCTCTGCCATCTCTGCATCCGCGAGCTGATTCATGCTGACTGAGACGGGACTTCTTTTGCCTTTTAGATTAAACGTTACGTTATCCCACTGAATCGATTTGACTTGTGGGCGGAATTTGTCTAACGATTTGCCTCGAAAATAGGCACGGGTATCGGATGGTGGATTGTGGATAGCGCTTTCAATTTGCTGATCGGTGACAAGGCGTCGCACCAATCCGCTTGTTTCAAGTTCATAATATAATCCCGCCTCTTGATCGATGTTGTGATATTCGAGATCGAGGCTCTGTAGCCACGGGTCGTCCCAAGTAAGTTCTTCCTCATCAATAAACGTTTCCAATAGCCATTTTTTGGCAACCCAATCCAACCGATCTGTGAGATCCATTGGATTTTTTTCAAGCGCATCGAGGGTGGATTCCCATTCAACGAGGATCCAGTCGGTATCGTCACCTTCTCCGTTGAGGTGTTTTTGGGCTAACGCGAGATATTCGCGCTGCAAATCGACTGCAGAGATACTCTTACCGTTAGCTAATTTAAATCGCCACTGATAGGTCTGGTCGCGGGAGATTTCTTTAATCGTGTGGAGCGGGTCTTGCAAGGTGAATGAACTGGGGATGCGCTTCTGCTCAATCAGATCGATGACGAGTGCGGTTGTGCCGATCTTGAGCGCTGTTGCATACTCTGACATGTTGGCATCACCGACAATGCCGTGTAGACGGCGATATTTTGCCGGATCCGCATGGGGTTCGTCGCGCGTGTTCACAATCGGACGGTTGTGCATGGTATCAACGCTGACCTCGACATGGAAAAAGTCGGAGCGTTGTGCAATCTGAAAAAAACCGGCGGAGGTCAATCCTGATTCGGTCTCGATTCCCACCTTTCCCGTCCCAGCAAAAATCTGTCGCGTTACAAAAAATGGCATGATACCCGCTTTAAGGTCATCAAAGGGAATATCCCGTGACATAAGGTAATTGTCGTGGCAGCCGTAGCTGTGTCCATGAAAGTCGGTGTTATTTTTGTACAGTAGGACGCGCTTACCTAATTTTTCACTTCGTCTTACGGCACACTGCTGAAGTATTCGCTCCCCCGCTTTATCGTGCGCCACCAATTGAAATAGGCTGCAACATTCTGGGGTGGAGTATTCGGGATGGGCATGGTCGTTATATAAACGAGCACCATTGGTCAAAATCAGATCGCTTTTGATCTCAGCGAAGGAAAGATTCCGTTGACGGTCGGCTTTCTGGTGTTCCAACTCGTCGGGGTGTTCCTGCAAGGCTTTTGCACGGAAGCCACGCTCGTCTTGGAACGGATCTTCACCGCTATAATCCCACATCGGTCGAAAATCATCCTGCCGGTAACTCTTAATCAATTCGACAGATTGACTGACAGGATCAACGTGTTCTTCTGACTCTAACGTGATTCCGTATTCAGTTTCGATTCCAAAAAGTCTTTGCATAAACGCTTCACCCTAAATCACGCTGCTCGCAGCTTTTCTACGAATTGATTTTTCTGGACGAATTGGGGTGACTTTGACAACGTTTTCCGGATCGTAATCGAGCAGCTTAAGCCAGTCCTCGACGGTATCTGTCGGGGGGAAGATGTCGTTCTCGCGATATTCTGCCAATGCGCCTTCCAACAGGTCTTCAACCCGAATCCCAATCTCGTCCGTGGTGCCTTCTATCGCACGTTTGATCGCGGACTCTTTTGCACGTTGAACAATGGAATCGACAATAGCACCACTACACAGATCACCACGGTATATAATATCGCGGCGACCGCTTCGCAGGGCAACCTCTAAAAACTTGTTACCTTCATCCCGCTGGAACAGTTCATCGCAGACCTGATCAATGAGATGGAAGACTGCTGCCTCTGCATCGCCGTTGTGGGCATCAAGGACTTCTGGGTGGAGCGGTAAATCTGGTGTGAGGTAAATGCGGAAAATCGCCCGCGATGCTTCTTTATCGGGACGGATGACTTTAATCTTCCGATCAATTCTTCCGGGGCGCAAAATCGCAGGATCAATAAGATCGGGACGGTTCGTTGCAAGGATGATTACCACATCTTGCAAAGATTCAATCCCGTCCATTTCAGCGCAAAACATCGGGACTACGGTATTGGAAATGTTATGAGAGCGGAATGAACGGCGTGTTCCTAAGATCGATTCTGCTTCGTCAATAAACACGAAAGGCAGGTAGCCTTCTTTGCTCTTTTCACGCGCTATCTGGAAGATTTCACGGACTTTGCGTTCCGACTCACCAAGCCACATATTCAGGATTTCGGGCCCCTTGATGTGCAGGAAAGAGCCCTCCACGTCGACACCTGCTTCTTCGCTCAAGCGTTGCGTCAGGTTGTGTGCTGTTGCCTTCCCGATGAGCGTTTTTCCACACCCCGGTGGTCCGTGTAGGAGAAAGCCTTTTGGGGGCGCATATTGGAATGATTCAAAGAGTTCCGGGTGTAAAATCGGAAGTTCGATGGTATCTTTGATGAGTTGAATGGTATCGTCCAATCCGCCCACTTTTGACCAAGGAAGTTCTGGCACGGCTTCGAGGTAGTAATCTTGTGCTTCTTGTGCCTCTAAGCGTTCTAATGCTACTTTGGAGTTCGGGTCCATACGAATTTCGTCGCCGACTTTAAGTTTTGCATTAGCTAAATCGGTGGAACGTTGCAAAATAATTGATTGCAATCCGGCAGGTTCGCCGCCAACGCGCAGCCGCCCGTCAGGCATTAAATCAACGATTTTCGCGATAGATCCGGAGGTGTTATATCCCAATTCACCGACGATAACGTAAGCATCATTAAGGAGTACGCTAAAACCGATTTTGAGGGCTGCGGGATCGAGTTGTGGATCAATATTCGCATAGTATTCGGATCCGCCGATAATGACGTGGGCAACCTCCTTTTTCGGCATTCCAAGCAGCGTCCCGATCCGGTTCGCAGGAGAGGTCAACTTTTCGATTGTCTCCTGCATTTCAACGATGGCTTCCCTTGCCTCCTGAAAGGTCATTTCATCTTCCACAATTGCCCGCCGAAGTTGAAATAGCAATGGGCGCCGCCGATCATCCTCTTGGGTTGCATAAATGAGCCGATCTACTAACATCAGGGAACGAGGGGTGCCTACCTGATCTTCATCGTCTTCAACTTCCTCCTCAAAGTCATCAAATAGCCGGAAATCGTCTTCTCGTATCGTCTCGGGTCGCCTTCTATCGTTCTTGTCACGCATTGAATCCCTCCTCAAACGGGATAGTCAGTCGTATTGGATGGTATTTCAGAATTAATCTCTTCTGCCGTAAAGAAAGCGCGGGAAGATTTCCCTAAAAAATGGTGAATTCTAAAAATAAATAGACACTTTCGCCCCCCGTGTATGGTAGGCGCTGTTTTCAACTGCGCCTATACGGTGCGGTTAGAAACCGCACCTACCGGGCCTGGGGGCAATGCGGTTCGGTTTGGAGTGTCTCATTAATTCTAAGATCCACTAAATGTTCCTAAGTAAGAGCGTTCAGTTGCTAACATTTTCTTCAATAACCGGCTTAGTGAGATAATAACTGTCGTTGGAAAGGGTGTTCCGTTAGACCGGCTAGTGCCTGGACGCCCAAGGTAAATCGGGAAATGGGAAAATGTTAGCTGGCAAAAGTATGGCGTCTATCAAATCGCTCATCAAATAAGTGCGTTTGTATTCTATCACATCGGTAGACAAACATCAACACAAAAAGTAGAGATTCCTCATGAGAGCCCTTCTTAGGCGTGGGAAATTTCCAAGAAAAAGCGAAGTCAACCGTTCATAATTATTGCCTTCCCCTGCTGATTTTGGTATAATCTGCCTTACACTTTTCCACTTCAGATGGATAGGATATCGTAAATATAGTAAATCCTAAAAACAGATGGGTGGTATGGTAGGCGCTGTTTCTCCCGACAGGTTCCGATAGATCGGAATGCTCCCCGATGCATCGGGGCAGGTCCCGACTTGTCCCCGAGACATCGGGACAGGCGGGATTCTCGGAACGGAACAGGAACGGCATCGGGATCCCGATTTACCGGGACGCGCCTATGCGGTGCGGTTAGAACCCACCCCTACCGTTCTCCCGTTTGGTAGGCGCTGTTTTCAACTGCGCCTATGCGGTGCGGTTAGAACCCACCCCTACCGGGTTTGAGGGCAATGCAGTTCGGTTTGGAGTGTCTCATTAATTCTAAAATCTACTTTAGTTACTAAGGCGGTGAAAATGGAAGGAACAGAATACAGACTTCGGATCAAAGACCTTCCCGAAGATGAGCGACCGCTCGAAAGGCTTTACAAATATGGTCCGCAGGCGCTCAAAACATCAGAATTAATTGCGATTATTATTCGGACCGGAACGGGCACTGCAACGGCTGTTCAGGTCGCAGAGCAGCTGCTTCAGAAATATAACGGCAACTTAAAGCGGTTGGCGGATAATAGCGAGAGGCAGATTGCAGATGGTATCAAAGGGCTGGGCACGGTGAAGGTGGGTCAAATCAGGGCAGCGTTTGAATTGGGACGACGGATGGCGGCTTTTCTCGAAGAAAAACCACAAATTAGTTCGCCCAGCGATGTTGTGCATGTTGCGCGAATGGCAATGCCTTCGATGCGAGATCTACGCAAGGAGGAGCTCCATGTTTTTTGCCTCGATACGAAGAACTATGTGACCAAGTATCGCCGCATCTTTGAGGGGAGCTTAAATGCCAGCATCATCCACTCTCGTGAAGTCTTTCGGTTTGCAATAGAGGAGGCAGCGGCATCAATTATCCTTGTGCATAACCATCCATCCGGTGATCCCGCACCAAGTCCGGAGGATATTCACGCGACGCGGCAGTTGGTCAAGGCGGGAGAGTTGCTCGATATCCGTGTGACAGATCACGTTATTATCGGGGATGGCAGCTATATTAGTATGAGGGAAGAAGAGATAATTAAGTGACTTTGTATCACGGAGGTCTACCACCTACAATCGAATAGGAGCGTTTAATATGTCCGACGAGAAAGCGTATAAAGTTCGTGCGATTCACTGTAGTCATAAAGCCTCGCAGGAGGAGATCTACGAAAGGCTCAAGACAATTACTAGCCCGCTGACGCGCTCATGGGAAAAGATCGAAAAAGCCCGCAAAATCGGTATCAAGGTGAACATGCAGATGCGTACGGACAATATCCGTCGTATCGGCGGACGACGGCAGGAGTTGGTTGACGATGATGTCCTCCGCGCGTCGCTCCGTCTGTTGCGAGAGCGCAGCGATGCAGACATCTTTGTGTTGGATACCAGCATGGTGCCAGCGGGACAGCGTCCGGGCGATGATTTTAATATGCGTCCAATCTTCGAGGAGTTTGACATTCCCTACGTCGAAGCCGGCGATCCTCCCTTCACGCAGTACAAGGTCCCCGGTGGCGGTATAATGTTCTCCGAATATCAACTCTCCGCCTCGATTGGCGAAGCGGATGCTTTTGTCTCCATCGCTAAGATGAAAAATCACGCCTTTATGGGCATCACGCTATGTCTGAAGAATCTCTTTGGGTTGCCACCCATACCGCCTCACGGTCGAGTGAGGACCTATTTTCACCATGTGATTCGGTTGTCATACGTCCTGCCTGACCTTGGCCTTATTACCCAACCTTGTCTCAACATTATTGACGGTTTGACGGGTCAAGCGAGACGGGAGTGGGGCGGAGAAGGACGTATCTGTGATGCACTGATTGCGGGTGACCATGTAATCGCCACAGACGCTTGCGGCAGTTACCTGATGGGCACCGACCCTCGCCTCGATTGGCCCCATCCACCTTTTCGCCGTGATCGGAGTCCGGTTGCTGTGGCTGCGGAGCACGGGTTTGGGACTGTAAATCTTGAGGAAATCGACTTTGATATGGGAGCGCTACAGCCACCCCTCGCCGAGTTTGATTCGGAGGAGACAGATCCCACTGAAAAAATCGCTAACCTGCGTCAAACCGCGTCCCAGCAGGCGTTGTTTTATCGGGAAAACCAAGATCGGTTAGTGAGTGGTCACGCTGGTTCCTATATCTATCTGCAAGATGGGGAAGTGATCTGGAGCGGTCCTCACCCAGATCAGGCGGGTGCTGTTCAACAGCTCAGCGGTGAGCGAAAGGATCAGGCGGTATGGCTCAAGTTGGTCGATCCGGAGGAGACGGAAGGGGAACGGATGCGTGTGTATGAGCGGATTTTAGCGGCATAAATGCGCTTGATATCTGCGTGTAGGTCGGTGTAGGTTGGGTTGAACGGTTAAAAGCGAATCTTTATCAAGGACAATAGAACTTCCGCTTTTTAACAACACTGTTTTATAGATGGATACAGTGAAACCCAACACTTCAGTTGATGCGCTGATTATTAAACGTTGGGTTTCACTATATTTGCAAGATTTCAAACAGAATTGAACATCGAAATCCCAAGTGTAATGTTTGATATTTTTCATCGGTTCCGTTCAACCCAACCTACGTACTAACCGTCGAGGCGATCATCCTATACATCGGGATGCCACTAATACTCAATCAGATAAGTTTTGAGATATACTGCAATCCTTCTGAATAAGTGTTTGGTAGGCGCTGTTTCCAACTGCGCCGATGTGGTGCGGTTAGAAACCGCACCTACCGGGGCTGGGGACAATGCTGTTCGGTTTGGCGTGTCTCAGTAATTCTAAAATCTACTTCAGACTTACGCAGTTGAACGTTCAACCCCTCGTAGTTCGGTAATTTATCACCGCACACCGACACTTGATGAGTTGGACAACTACAGTAAGGTCTTAGGTTTGTAGTAGGGCGATTTATCGCCCGTCCGGACGCGCAATGAATTGCGCTACTACGAACTGAAGTGCGTAACTCCTATCTGCTATAATTAAGGAATAGTATGTCCCAGCAAAAACCTCATGTTCTGCTGCTAATCAACGACGAACATCGTCCGGACGTGTTACCCATCGAAGGCAACCAGCAGGTCCGCACGCCCACGTTGGACCGATTTATCAACGAGGGGACCTACTTTCGCAATGCGTACACGCCTTCGCCCATCTGTGTGCCCGCCCGCCAGAGTTTTATCTCTGGACTCTATCCACGGAACTGTGGCAGCCTCAACTTCGGTGATCCGATGCCAACCGAGGTCAGAACCATTCCGGGGCATCTCGGCAACTACGGTTATTACTCGGGCGCGGCGGGGAAGATGCACTTCGTCGGCAAAGATGTTATGCACGGTTGGCGGGAGCGGGTTGGTCGGGACATTGTGGGTGATAACGGTTATCCTTACCCGGCTGTTGATGATAAACACACCGCCCAATTTCAGCGAGAGCCGGGCACCGGTTCAAAGCAGAATAAGGTCATCCAAGAGATTCGTGATGCCCAGCCCGGAATGGGATATTGGATGCTCCACGACCAGTACGCGGTAGATGGCGCGTTGCTGTTCCTTGAGGAGTATTTTGTTGACGCCTCCTATGACCGATACACGCCGAATCCGCTGTGCATGGCGGTAAGCCTCTGGTGTCCGCACTATCCGTATCAATGCCCACTCGACCTGTTCACCTATTATATGCAGCGTGTCGAGCCGATCATTGAGGAGCCGAACGATAAATTTGAATGCAGCGATTTCTTCAGGGTTCGCTTCGGTGAGGATGTGACCCATCGCCAAGCGCATCGCGCCACCGCGGCTTACTACGGCATGATTGACTGGATGGATCAGCAGTTTGGTCGCGTAATCGAAAAACTGGAACACCTCAACGTCCTTGATGACTTCATCATCGTTTTCCTGTCGGATCACGGCGAGATGCTTGGCACAAAAGGGGTGTGGGAGAAACAGAGCTTCTTTGATGCGTCGGCGCGTGTGCCGTTTTCTATCTGGAATCCGAAACGATTTGGACGTGAGCCACAGATCATCGAACAAAATGTATCGCTCGTAGACCTGTTTCCGACGCTATGCGATCTGGTTGACATCCCTGCTCCTGACGAACTTGATGGTCGCTCGTTGGTGCCGCTCATCGAAGGTAGTACCGATGATTGGCATAATACTGTCTATAGCGAACTCTGGCGCGTTCATAATGGTCCGTCTGTTATGGTCAAGCAGGATGACCTGAAGTATTTCCGATTCAATAACGGTGCCGGTTGGCCCGAACAGTTGTTCGATTTGTCGAGCGATCCCGATGAATGTAACAATCTGATTGACAACCCCGCCTATGCTGAAGGGCTTGCACGGTTGCGTGGTAAAGTGGATGCCTTGCCTCCACCACGACGTAAGGATGCGGCCAATCGCTTTATTGACCCCTATCGTCCAATGAGTGTGGATTGACCTGATTAGTTCATTGGTTATAGTAAATCCTAAAAATAAATGAGGGGTGTGCATAAATCACTTTACGTATGGGAGAGTGCAATCTGCGATTCAGACAGATGGCACATGTCGCCCCGCTGGGGCTTTGGGGGATGGGGCTATCCGTATGCTATAAACATGTCGCCCCGCTGGGGCTAAATGCCCCCTGTCCCTTTCTAAAATAGTCCCGTTTCACTTTCCAGTGTCTATCCAGAAAATCCTTAAATCCTGAGAATCCTGATTCAGACAATAATGATGCACACCCCTCAAATAAATAGTATGGTAGGCGCTGTTTATAACTGCGCCGATGCTGTGCGGTTAGAAACCGCACCTACCGGGCCTGGGGGCAATGCGGTTCGGTTTGGAGTGTTTCATTAATTCTAAAATCTACTTAAAATCTACTATAGTTAATTGTCATTGGATTGAGATGTTGGGTTTCACTGTATCTATCTCTGAAACAATGTTATTGAAATGCAGAACATCTATTGTCATTGGTAGGGACTTGGTGTTAACCGTTCAACCCAACCTACGATACTGAACTCTTGAGATTACTCAACCATACAGAAAAGGGGGTAATATTATGCGGCTTAGGCGTGTAGGAATTGGTTTTTTGTTCGTAGTGTCTTGTACTATTATTGTCCTGAGCTGTGAGGGACGTAGCGAGGCGGAGGAAGCGAAAACGGCACCGGCAAGTGGGACCTCCGTGAAACCGAAAGAAATCACCTTTGAACTGGTCAAGAGTATAAAGTTTGCCGATGGCACCGAAGTGAAGTCTATCACCAAAGCGGATATTGAAACCCTTCGAGATCTGCCCATTGATATGGGGGGGAACAAAACGGACGGGGTTACACTAACGAAGCGCGGAAACGACAAAATCCATGTGCGTACGTGTAGGGAATATGATGCTGCACTTGAGGGTGGCTACTATCCCTCCTCAACTTACGACATTTCAATGGCATCATGGTTCAAATATCCGTGTGGATTGCTCAACTTGCTTGAGACAGCAGCGATTCCACAACGAAGTTTTCTCCCAACCTCCAAAGAGGAGGTATTCGATCTAAAATTGATTCCCCTTTCGTTGTTTCCTGTCGTGACCGATTTTGAGCAGGCATATGGATATAACATTGAGAATTTGACATATCAAGATCAGGTGGAAAAGGGGCTACTCAAGGTGACGGACAAAGGTCAAAACTGGTTCAGCTGCGAGGACGACGGACTGAGGCAACATTTGACTGAAGTGGCGCGCGCTGACTTTAATGACGATGGTATTGAAGATATCTTGCTCTCTGAGGCTGTCCATGCCACACAAGGTACATACCGCACCTACAATCTTATCGTTTTGACTCGGAATTCAACGGAGGACAAGTTTGAGAAGGTGGAACCGGATGATTCCGAATGACCGTATAGGACTAAGGCGGATTTGAAGGTTATAACAGCGTATATTGGGTTTAATCGGAGGCGAGGAGGATAGCACATGAACAGACGAAGTTCTACCCTACAGATGGTCGGCTTCACCCTCGTGCTGCTTTTCGCCGTGGGATTGCTGTTGACAGCTCTCGGTGTGTTCGGTGTTCCGAGCGTAAACGACTTTCGGGATTGGGATAACTACTATGAAAAACGCGATGCGCTTTGGGCGGAACAGGCTAAATTGTCCTTAGAATTCAATAAACTGCATCGGGAGCTTGAGCCGCTTATATCCGATTATTTTGATGCTCCTAATGGCTTTGCGGAGACACCAGAGGGAAGGGCAGCTAAGGAGGTGCTATTAGACAAACTGAAGGCACACCACTCCAAATCCAAGGCTTTGCAGAAAAAATCTGATAGATTGCGAAAAAAAGCTGATAAACTGGATCGGCAATATCCTCCTGAACTCGTTTCCAAATACGCGCCCCACCCCAGCTATGATCGTTGGTGACCGTTGGATATAGGTGTGCAATGAATTGCGCTGCTACTGCTCTGTCAAATAAATCATGATAAGGCACTCACGGCTCGGCTTGGCTATGGCTATCCAAGTCGCTGTGTGGGGGAAGTGTCTAAAGAAGGCCTTTGTACCACAATCTGTATGAAGTTTCAGAAAATAAATGGGTAATTCTATATTTCTCCCAGGCCCGGTAGGTGCGTGAGTTGAAACGGCGCAGTTAGAAACAGCGCCTACCAAACGGGAGCCCGGTAGGTGCGGTTTTCAACCGCACCGGGCATCGCTCGGAGATTACCCAATTAATAAATTAATCTTCATTTAGATTGTGATCCGAGTCCGCAAACTAACAGTTTGCGCTACATTTATCTGACAATGTACTACTTACCTGAACCGTAAATGATGACTGTGATTTTGGGCAGCGACGGAGAGATTGACATCTTTTTCCCGTCCCATTTCTCGCATATATTCAAAACTAAACATACTGAGGTGTAACTATGTCAGATTATTCAAAGACTTACCGTGTAGGTCTCGTTGGGAGCGGCGGTATTGCACGGGCGCACGGTACCGCTTGCCAAGCACTCGACGGTGCTGACCTTTCCGCTATCTGTGACGTTTCACAGGCTGCATTAGATAATTATGGCGAACAGTTTGGTGTTCCAAACCGATACCTCGACTTAGATGATATGCTCGAGGACGCAAACTTGGATATCGCCATCCTCTGTAACTGGGGGGCAGTCCACGCCGAGACGGGGATCCAGATTGCCAAGTCACGGAAGGTACGAGCCATCCTGTGCGAAAAGCCGTTCACCAACAATGCGGCTGAGGCAAGAGAGATGGTCGCCGCGGCGCAAGAGAACGGTATCCTTCTCGCTGAAGCCTTCAAGTTCCGCCATCATCCGATGCACCTCAAGGCGAAGGAGTTGGCGGATTCGGGTGCAATCGGCGATGTGCTGACGATTCGCAGTACGTTCTGTTCGGGTGGCAGCGGTGCCGGTCCTGAAGCGCGGAAGCCGGAGAACAACTGGCGCTTCAACAAGGCAAAGGGCGGCGGCAGCGTCTACGACCTCGCTTGTTACTGCATCCATCAGGCGCGTTTTATGTTTAGCGCGGATCCGATTCGAGTCTTTGCCTCCTCACAGCCGGGCTTAGAGGTTGATGACGCTATGTACATCCTGCTCGTCTTTCCAAACGACCGGACAGCACAAATTTCTGTTGGGTTCAATACAGCGAGCGCGCAGTACGTTGAGATCTGTGGGAGTGGAGGAATGCTCCGAATAGAGATCGCTTGGAACAACGAGAATCGGTCTGTAGATCTGGAACACCGGACCCCTGATGGAACGGAGTTCATCAACTTTGAACCGATCCATCAATTCACGAATCAGCTTGCCCACCTGTGTGATTGCCTTGAAACGGGGCAGCCGCACCGAATACCGCCGGAAAATAGCATCAACCAGATGCGGACGATTGATGCTATCTTTGAATCAGCGGCGACGGGCAAGGCTGTGGAGATGTAGTCGCTTTCAAAAACAGATTTGTCATGATTTGTTTACATATCGCTGCTGCTTTCCGGTGGGTTTTGGCTTGTAGGGTGTTTTCCGGCAATTTTACGCCGCAAATGAATTTTCGCTATAATTGAAAGGAGGACTTGCTAAGCAATGACACTTGAGGAGCACCTTGACGACATACGCAGCAATTTAAGGAAAGAAGTATTTGTAAATGAGGCATCGGTTTCTCAAGGGATCGTACTCAGGCTACTCCATGCGCTCGATTGGCCATGGTATAATATCCAAGTTGTCGCTCCTGAATATTCAGTGGAGGGGCGCAGAGTAGATTTTGCTCTTTGTCAGCCTCCATTAAAGCCGCTGGTCTTCATTGAGGTTAAGCAAGTTGGCCAAATTGAGGGGGCAGAGAGACAGTTATTTGAATATGCTTTTCACAGGGGGGTACCGATCGCTATCCTTACCGATGGTCGCGAATGGCATTTTTTTCACCCAAGTGGACAAGGAGATTATGGAGAACGTAGGGTATGCAAGCTGGATCTAATCGAAAAAGACAGGGCGGAGAGTGCGACGAGTTTGAACAGATACCTAAACTACGAGTCAATACGTACTGGTAAAGCCATTAGGGCAATCCAAGAGGACTATCAGAACATTTCTGAGCAGAGACAGATTGAAACAAATTTGCCAGAGATCTGGAGCACATTGTTGGATGAAACCGATGAACTTTTGCTAGAGATTGTGGCAGAGAAGGCAGAAAGCATATATGGGTATAAACCAACCGGCGGGCAAGTATTAGATTTTCTGCAAAGCCTAAAAAGGGAGAAATTGTTGGAAGAAACCCATTCACACATACCACCGTCACCACCCATATCACCGCCCCCATCGGAATCTGAAAAAGGTAGAAAAGGGTTTGATCAGGTTTCAGATTATCTAATACCAGTTATTCAATTGATGAGAAACGGTAAAAAACATACTGAGGCTTTCCACTCAGTAGCCACAGATCTAGGTGTTACCTATCAGACTGTTAATAGCCAGTGTACGAGAACATTAAAACTTAACACTGAAGAGTTTGTTAAAAGTGTCCAGAGCGACGGGATTATTCAAATAATGAAGGATAAATATCCTCGACAGATTAAATTGATAGAAGATGAATTAGAAAAATCTTAATAACAGAGTGGGCACGCCGAGCCTACCGTTGTAGTTAATGGCGGGAATTACAATTGTATTGATGTTTTTGAGGTTGTGGTTGATTTTGGCTTGTTGAGTGTTTTCCAGCAAACTCCACCGTGCTCGAACAAAAATCGCACAACGAATCCTGAGAATCCTAATGAAAGTTGCAAATTAAGGGGTAGATAAAGATGGAAACAACGAAAGCATTTAAGGAAGACGAGGTGGGACGAAAACGGCGGAGATTCCCGGTTATCGATTGTGATATACATAACACCCTGTCTTCAGAAACGGTGTTGTACCCATATCTCTCCGAACGTTGGCGCCGACATCACCAGATGTTGGGGGCACCCGATCGTGTGGGTGGGTATGTTCCACGCGGTATGCCCTACGGTGCGCGTTACGACGCTTGGACACCATCCGGCCATCGTCCGGGCTCAGATCTAAACTTTCTCCAGGAGCAGCTGCTCGATTTGTGGGACATCGAGTATGGCATCCTGAACTGTTTGACCCCGGTCTGCGAGATGCCGAATCTGGAGTACGCTGCGGCGTTTGCACGGGCGGTCAACGATTGGCAGGTCGATGAGTGGCTGGATCCAGAACCGAGGCTTCGTGCGTCGATGATCGTCGTCTGTGACGATAGTAAGTTCGCATCAGAGGAGATTAATCGGCTCGCCAAAGATTCGAGATTTGTCCAAATATTGCTGCTCGCACGCACAATGGAACCGTTGGGACGACGGAAATACTGGGGGGTGTACGAAGCCGCTGTGAGCCATGATCTGCCGATTGGGATTCACTTCACCGGGGTTGGTGTAGGTCCAATTACCGCTGTCGGTAAACCGTCTCACTACATCGAAGATCACACTGGTATGACGCAGGCGTTTCAGACGCAGGTAACCAGCCTCGTTTGCGAGGGCGTTTTCGAGCATTTTCCCACGCTGAAGGTTGCCCTAGTTGAGGGCGGCTTTGCGTGGCTCCCACCGCTGATGTGGCGGCTTGACCGTGCGTGGAAGAAACTGCGCGATGAAGTGCCTTACCTCAAGCGGTTGCCTTCGGAATATATCAGTGACCATTTCTGGATGACGACACAGCCGATCGAAGAACCACCCAAACCGGAATACTTTCAACAGCTGCTTCAACATATCAACGCCGATGAGAAGTTGATGTTCGCTACGGACTACCCTCACTGGGACTTTGATTCTCCTGATCGGACCCTACCGACGAATCTCGCTCCAAAGTTAAAGCGGAACATTATGGCAGAGAACGCTCGTGGATTCTATCGGCTATAGGGGCATTCATAGCGATTTTTAAAAATTAAGTAGACGCTTTTGCCCCCCATGTATGGTAGGCGCTGTTTCTAACTGCGCCGATGCTGTGCGGTTAGGAAACTTCGCCAGTACAGAGTGTCCAATTATAGTGATTTTTAAAAATATGTAGACACTTTCGCTCCCCATATTTGGTAGGCGCTGTTTCTAACTGCGCCGGTACAGAGTGTTCAAGTAATTCTAAAGCTCACCATAATTCTAACATCTACTATATTTTTCTTTTTCAAACAGGTTCTAAGAATTTTCTTCAGGACTTACGCAAATTTAGCACACAGAGGGTAGATTTTTTATTTTTAACCCCCTAAATCCCCCTTGTCAGGGGGACTAATGAACGTGCTGCGTAAGTCCTATTCTTGTTTTTTTAAAGAAGACGTGTTAGATTGACCTAATATTAGATTGATACGTCAGTATAAATCAATTGAGTCAGGCTTGATGTGGTCTCCGGTGTGTCATTTGCGGAGAATTAGGCACTTAGTTATATTTGACGCATCAGTGTCAATTGGACATCGGTCCACTTGTTGGGCAATCGGGGTTTGTGGTCGTCCCATCGCGTTGGATTGTGGAGCGCACCTTTTCTTGGTTCGGTGGATTTCGCGGATTGACTTTGGACTATGAGCGCTCAGTTGAGACCGCTGAGGCTATGGTGTATATTGCTTCCATTTACTTAATGCTAAACCGTATCAAATGACTTTTAAAACAGGTTCTAAGGTACAAATGCCTCATCCATTTCCAAACTACAGAGGAAATAAATCTATGACGAAACAACCTTTTCGGTTCATGTTTTTTCTGTTAATTAGCCTTTCGATTTCCTTGACAGCAACAGCACAAGTTGTCAACATCCCCGCCCCGAACCTCCGTGCTGCGGTTGAGACTGCCCTTGGCAAAGGGCCAGGTGACACCATCACCGCGGCGGATATGGCAAAGTTGACCCGTCTTGAAGCCAAAAACGCTAACATCAGTGATTTGACTGGATTGGAACACGGAATCAATTTGAGGTATCTGAATCTGAGCCGTGAATTGGTAGGTGGAAACTGGATTAACAGCAACTCGGTATCAGATCTCTCGCCGCTGTCGGGATTAACCCGCCTGACAGACCTATGGCTTGAGAGCAACGCCATTACAGACATCTCACCGCTGTCGGGCTTAGTCAACCTTGTCGTGTTGCAGCTTGGCGACAACAACGTCTCGGACATCTCACCTCTAGTTGACAATATGGGATTGGGAAGTGGAGACACAGTTAATGTGCAGGGTAATCCCCTCAGTTCCGTATCCATCAAGATGCATGTTCCCGCGCTCCAAGGTAGAGGGGTTACCGTGGAGTTTGATGATGTTGTAGGTGATGATGTCGTAGGGGAGTCTATCCCCGACCCCAACCTCAAAGCGACTTTGGAGGGGCCGCAGATATACTGGATAGGTAAAAGCGCAGCTAAAGGCAATGTTAGCGTCCCGGTTAAAGGTGTGGGAAAAATCCAACGTGCGAACCTTGATGGCACGGGTGTGCAAGACCTCGTAACGGATTTGGCGGCCCCATGGCATATCGCCTTAGATATACCTGGTGGAAAGATGTATTGGACGGACTCGCGCG
Source organism: Candidatus Poribacteria bacterium (assembly GCA_965204355.1). GTDB lineage: Bacteria > Poribacteria > WGA-4E > WGA-4E > PCPOR2b > PCPOR2b. The sequence goes on along the minus strand of OZ241983.1, from coordinate 5,790,301 downwards.
AAATTAAGTGTGCGAACCTTGATGGCACTGGCGTCCAAGACTTCGTAACGGGATTAGAGAGTCCGCAGGGTATCGCCTTGGATGTGGCGGGTGGAAAGATGTATTGGACGGACTCTAGTAAAATCCAATGTGCGAACCTCGATGGCACGGATGTGGAAGACCTCGTAACAAGCGTGCAGGTCCCAACTAATGTTGCCTTAGATGTAGCAGGTGGAAAAATGTACTGGGCGGACTGGAGCACGGAAAAAATCCAGTGTGCGAACCTCGATGGAACGAATGTGCAAGACCTCGTCATTACAGGGGTAGAGAGTGTATGGCATATCGCCTTAGATGTAGCGGGTGGGAAGATGTATTGGACGAACTGGAGCACGGACTCTAGTAAAATCCAATGTGCGAATCTGGATGGGACGGGTGTGCAAGACCTCGTCACAGGATTGAGGGGCCCACACGGTATCGCCTTGGATGTGGCGGGTGGAAAGATGTATTGGACGGGCTCTAGTAAAATCCAATGTGCGAATCTGGATGGCACGAATGTGCAAGACGTTGTCACAGGTGTAAATCCTCTTCCATTGGGTATAGCCCTTGCTATTCCGCCTGATCCCCCGCCAGCACGGGTGGACGTGAATCAAGATGGTAAGGTGAACATTACCGATTTGCTCCTCGTGGTCTCGACATTGGGAAACACCGCGCCTGCGCTCCTCTTTGGGGATGTGAATGAGGATAACAGGGTGACGATTGACGACGTGCTGCTTGTAATTGAAGCACTTGACGACCCAGTAACAGCCGCTGCGCCTTCCAATAATGGGAGGATACTCCCTCTGGAAGGTGCTACATTTGAAGCACACCTAAATCGGTTGCGTTCACACAGCGATGGGTCGCTGAAATACCAGCGGGCAATCGCCTTCTTCCAAAATCTGTTGGCATCTGTCGCCCCTCCGGACAAGACGGAACTGTTAGCGAACTATCCGAACCCGTTCAATCCAGAGACATGGATACCGTATCGGTTGGCAGAGGACGGTTTCGTGGCGTTGACCATCTATGACCTAAGCGGCCGGGTTGTCCGTACGCTCGCGGTTGGGCATCGGATTGCAGCTGCCTATGAAAGTCGGTCAAAGGCAATCCATTGGGATGGGAGAAACAATCTTGGCGAACAAGTGGCAAGCGGGGTGTATTTCTATCATCTGTCTGCCGGAGATTATTCCCAAACTCGGAAGATGCTGATACTGAAGTAGGCGATACAGGGTAGTAGGTATATTGCTTTGAATCCTGATTTTATCGGGGCAATAATCTGTGCAAGCTGCGTCCTCCGTTTAATCCGCAATTCAGACAAATGACACATATCGCCCCGCTGGGGCTAAGGGCACCGATGCACCGCATCACGTTTCAGGTTTCGGTTTCTATCCTGTAAATCCTTAAATCCTGAGAATCCTGATTCAGACAACAATTATGAGCACTCTTCACTTATCTATCATAGCCGGTCAATTCGACGTACCCCTGACCGCCGACTGCTGCGCCATCAATCCGTCCATGCACCTGCACGGCGCCCTCCCAATATGTGAAACTCGCACGAAACTCTTGGTTCGGGATGAGCGGCTCAACCTGAAGGGCGATCTGTAATTCTGGAAAGGTGATGCGCCAGCCGGAGGGATAGGTGGCACCGCTTTCCGGGCTCGTCCACTGGCGGGTAGGAGTCAATGTAAAATCTTTGGTCCCGATACGTAGCTGCCGTCCCTCGGGGTATACCAATGTGCCCTCAAACGTTTCTGGGTCACACGACTGGTCTGATCGCCGCAGGCAGTACAGCATCAGTATAGTTCCATCTTCCAACTGCAAGCTGAACCAATCCCACCCCACGAATCCCTCGCCGAGAAAACTGGTGCCGAACTCGTGATCCATCCAGCTAACTCCACTGACAGTTACCGTTTTGCCATTAACGGTGATCTCGCCGGCGGTTTCTAACCCGACGAGACTGTAGTAGTAGGTCGCATTTCCCAATTCGGGACCCTTTTGGCTCAAGCCACGGTCTCCGTGCAGTATCGGTGGACGTGTCTGCCGCAGGTTGAGCGATAATCCAATCTGCGGTTCTACCTCGATAAGATCGGAGGTTGAAGCGACATGTAGGCGCATCACGTCCGGCTCTATTTCAGTGGCAGACCAATCTTCCAACCAGACCTTGTAGGTTGGATCTCCCGTTGCACCCGCCAATCCACCCGATCCCCGACTTCGACGTTCAAAGCAGAAATAGTCACCATTTGAGGCATCCACAACGGCAAAATGCGCCATGTAGACCTGGTTCGTCGCGAAATGTGAGGTCCGCTCTGGCATTTGGGGTGTCAGTGCGAAGCGAAAAAAGGTCAACTGATAGCCAAACGCTTTCCCATCGTCGGTGTGTAAATTGCCGGTATAATACCACCATTCAATTTGATACTCTGGGTGTGCCCCGTGATCGCGTGGAAACTGCAGCGTCATCGGCTCTAACGCACGGGCAAATCCTGCATCGGTTTCGGTGCTCAATATATCAGCAACCCCCGCAGAATTTCGTTGTGCCTCCGCGGAATTGGTGCTTACAATTACCACCAGAATTATAGCCCATATAAGACTTACGCAGTTGAATACTGAGGTTTTGTAGTTCCATGCTTCAGTGCCAATGCGGGGCAAGATGCCCCGCCTACGATGGGTGTGGATTCTGACCATATCCCGAAAAGCCCGATGAATCGGGCAACTACAACATGAGGTGTGTAAGTCCCGCCATAAATAAAAAATAAAACGTGATATGGCGGACTTTAATTGGATTAATTGTGTCGTCAATTCTGGTATGCCTTCAGAGATTTTTGTATTTACAAAACCGATAAATTGATATAACATACGCACTTAGGTACATTTCAATCTTCTACAGATTCTAAGCCTTCAGAAGTTTTCATCCACAAACAAAATTTGATTGATGAGGAGTAAAATCGTGATCTACGAAATACGGACCTACAACCTGAAAGTGGGACAGCTTCAGGAATACTGGGAGCGTTTCGGCGAGAAACTACCGGCGCGTCAAGAATTATCGAAACTCGGTGGGCATTGGTACACTGAAGCGGGACCGTTGAATCAGATGGTCGCTATCTGGCCCTATGAAAGCCTTGAACAACGCGCTGAAATCCGACGTGCTGCAGAAGCGGGACCGGATCCAATATGGCCCCCCGATACAAGCGATCTCATTGCCTCGATGGTATCTGAGATCTTTCTGCCAGCCCCATTTATGACTCCCTTGGGTGAAAGAGATATTGGGCCAATATATGAGATGCGTATATACACCTATCCTGCGGAGGGGATGCCGCAAGTGCTGGACGCATGGGGCGCGGCCGTTGCCGAGCGCGAAAAGTTCTCGCCGTTGGCGGGCTGCTGGTACTCAGAATACGGTGGGCTTAATAACTTCATCCATGTATGGGCGTATAAGAGTTTTGAGGAGCGTCTTCAGATACGGGCGGAGACACGAGAGCAGGGCGTTTGGCCCCCCAAAGGCTCTGTTAGACCTCTGACACAGGAGAGCAAGATCCTGCTTCCCGCACCTTTTTCGCCGATGCAGTGAGCGTGAACCGTGATGCCCCGATAAATCGTCCGTTCCGAGACCAGGGGGACAGGCTGTGAAACGTAAAAAAACATTTGCTCATTGGTGTAGTAGAAGTAGGAAGCCTGACCCACGAGGTTAAAAAAAGACAGTGCAAAATGCAAGGAGAAACCGAGTTTTGAAGTCCCGCTTTGCGAGGATGCTCGGAACGGCAAAAAACTCGGTTTCTGTTCACTAGTGAGAGTTCATTCCTGCGGCCTTACAGACCGAATACGGTTGACCGCACAGTCAGTCGTAGCAAAGTTGGTTCTCTAGGTCCTTGGCAAAGAAGAAATCAAGTCCGTGACCACAATAGCCCAATTCTGTGTCTGCTCCGGGAAGCGGGGCGTACAGGTAAAAGGCAGGTTTCAGTTTGGCAAGAATGTCGCTGCCGGAAGGTTCTTTTGGAACCTCCACGACCTGCGTTCCATTTTTCAGGGACGATGTCTTCTCCGCGGTAAACCCAATGATTTCATAGCTGCCAAAGTTCCCACCTTTGTACTTATCGGGAACCTTGATTCGGAATGAGCCCTTCTTTTTTCCGGTAGTATCCACTTTTAGCCAACCGACTGGGCCCAGATATTCGGTTTTCTGATTCACTGTATCGTGCAACCACGCGAAAATCGCACGGCGCCCCTTGGGCATCTTGAGCCCTTTATAGGTCCCTCGAAATTCGTTTGCCGCTTCATCGTATACGATGGTTCCCTTGGGGCTATTATCGTTCTTAAAATCGTAACCGTCGATAAGGAATCCCCCGTACATCGGTTGGACTTGCTGCGCTTTGTTCTGTTGGCTCTGAACTGCCCACGCTACGCAGCAGATCACAGCAGCCAGAACCAGTAGAAACAACATCTTCCGCTTCATTCTTATTCTCCTTATGGGTTTAGGCAGACAGGTTTCTCTATGCTGTTTCTGCCTGTCCTTCTTCTGTTTCTGGTGACCAGTATATTTAATATGAAAAGGAAAATCAAGCCATTTTTGAACACAAACTACATATGCAGACAGTAGAGATCTGTGTGATCCATTTATAGTAGATCTCAGAATTAATGAGACATTCCAAACCGAACCGCATTGCCCCTAGGCCCGGTAGGTTCGTATTCTCCCCGCACCACATCGGCGCAGTTGGAAACAGCGCCTACCAAACGGGAGAACGGTAGGTTCGTATTCTCCCCGCACCGCATCCCGACGAGTCGGGATAGGACACGAGGAGCGAAAGCGTCTATCTATTTTAGAATTTACTATAATCAGCAAGGTTAGGGGCATTTTAGTTCTTCTGTAGGAGGGATTTCCAAAAGGAGGGATTTCCAAATCCCGACCCTTCGCTCTAAGAGCGACTTACTCTGACTTTTCAAACAAAATGGGTCATAAGCCTAAAACTGAATAGCCCTAGCTTTTGAGTTGTTCTCTAAAATAAATTCTGCTATTCTCTGTTAAGAGGAGGCACCCGCTATGAAAGTCTTACTGAGACAACGTGACCTTTCGGACGAATATATCCAGTTTGCTGCACAGATTGGTGCTGACGGATTTGACATTCATAATGCCGAAAGCATTCCCGGACTGGTAGAACAGGGGTATCCAGATGTGGAACAACTGACCAGGTTAAAAGAGAGGGTCAACGCCGCTGGACTCAACATCTACCGTGTCGCGCCCGCTGAACCACAGAAATTCCTGACGGGGGCACCGGGGGGCGAAGAAGAGCTCGACAATCTCTGCAAATCGCTTGAGATTTTTGGTCAAGTCGGAATTCCCTTTATGTCGATGCCTGTGCATCTCGCACAAACCCCAGGACATCGGGATGCGAATCCGGGAAACCGGGGCGGCTATACCAAACCCCTCCGGGGAAATTATACGTTCGGTGGATTTGATGTCGAATTGATGAAGCGGAGTATCGCGGAAAAACCACTTGAACCGTTCTCGGTTGAAAAGCATTGGGAACGTTGTGTGCAGATGTATCAGCGACTTGTTCCGCTCGCGGAAAACTTCGATGTGAAACTCATTATCCACCCATCGGACCCCCCGTTACCTGAGACCGAGTTTTCACCGAAGCGGTGGGCTGCCATCCTCGATGCTGTGCCAAGCGATCACAGCGGTCTGCTCTATTGCATCGGTACCTGCTACGAGTCGGGTGTCGATATTTTCGAGAACATCCGCCATTTTGGGAAGAAGGAAAAAATCTTCCATACCCATTTCCGCAATGTGCAGGGAACAATCCCAACGGGCGGATATATGGAGGTTGCCCTCGACGATGGCGACATGAATATGTTCACGATTCTTCAGACTTTACAGGAGATTGGGTTTGACGGCGGTTTGCAGATTGATCATCTGCCTAACTATATTGGCGATTTAGAGCAGCGGGCGTCTTCAGCCTATGCGGTGGCTTATGTGAAAGCGTTGTTAAGAGCGCTTGAGGCTTAGCCGTGAAATATGATTTTTACGCATTACGCATCACGTTTCACACATCGCGTCCCTGTAAACGGATGCTACGGCATTATGTTTACCTACTAATTGTATTATAAGGAGCATTCAATGAATCGACCCCCAGAAACCTTTGTGAGTGTGCAGGAGGACCGCCTCCTCGCCTTTAGTACCGCCTGTTTTGAGAAAGCTGGACTGTCAAATGACCACGCAGCGCTAATCAGTCGCTTGCTCGTCAACTCAGACCTTCGCGGGGTGCGGAGTCACGGCACGCGGACGGTCAACGGTTATTGTAGCGGCTTTGAGAACGGAGACATGAACCCTCAGCCCAGTATCCGCCAAATTCATGAAACTCCGACGGCTGTGGTTCTGGACGGTGACGGAACGCTCGGCTATCTTCCAATGGTCCGTGCGACCGAAGGGGCAATCGCCAAAGCGAAGGAGGTAGGATTGGGCATGGGGCTCGTGCGTCACATCGGGCATTACGGCTCGGCAGGACACTACACGCGAATATGCATGGAGGCGGGTTGTATCGGCTTCTCTGTGCAGGGTTATCAGGATCTGGGCAATGCCGCTGGCAGCGATCCCAAACCGCAACTCGGCTACTTCGGTAATCCTCCCCTCTGTTTTGCGATCCCCAGCGGCGATGAACCGTCTGTGGTGCTTGACGTGGCGACCTGTATCATGGCGGATTATCAGCGCGGGGAGGAGTATGACCCACTCCTCTCTCTCATTCCGGCTGCTTTTTTCAAAAGTATAGGTTATACTGCGGTCGCAGGTCTCTTGGGCGGTGGATTGACAGGATATACACTTCCCGACGATGAGGGTGTTACCGAACGTTGGCCCGGCGGGGCTCGATTGGGCGGTATGGTTCTCGCCATCCATGTGGACGCTGTTGTTCCCGAAGCTGTTTTCCGTGCCGAAACGGATCGGATGGTGCGAGACGTGCGGGAAACATTTGAACCGATGCCCGGTTATGACCGTGCGCTGCTACCCGGTGGGATTGAGGAAGAACGGGTTGAAATGCACCGACGTCATGGTATTCGCTACGGTGAGATGGAACAGGAATCCGCCCGTGAAGTCAGTGAGCGGCTCGGTGTCCCGCTGCCGTGGGATTGATGCTGTGAAGACGAGAAAACGAGCAGACGTGAAAGCGAGAGAACGAGTTTCCAAGAATCTTTGTAAAGAAAAAAGAGATTCGCTGAGATTGGCGTTATTCGCGGATGACTTTCCCGTTTTCTGTTTTTCATGTTTCACATAGCCATTTTTATTAGGAGAGGAATAACCTATGGAACCACTTCGTGTTGGATTTATCGGTGCCGGTGGCTTTGCCAGACACACTATCTATCCGGCGTTGCACCTTGCCCCTGTCGCGTTGCAAGCCGTTTGTGATATGGATGAAGCGAAAGCGAAAGACGCCGCGAGCAAATTTGGTACGGGTCGTTGGTACACAGATCGCCATAAAATGTGGGAGCAGGAAGACCTTGAGGCACTCATCATCTCTATGAGACCTGATCCACGTCAATCCCTCGTTCGTGAAGCTTTAGAAGCGGGTTATCACGTCTTTGTTCCCAAACCGCCTGCTCCCTCTTTGGCAGATGCCACTGTGCTCGCAGAGACATCTGACCAGACTGGCAAGACCTTGATGATCAATTTTCAGCGGCGGTTCAGCTTAGGTGTCAGCCGTGCTAAAGAGATTATGGAACGGGAATCCTTTGGTCAACTGACACAACTCTTCTGTTCCTTCTGTAGTGGCACCTATCCGACGGTGCAATGGTATCTGTTGGATTTCGCTATCCACCATTTCGATCTCGCACAATACATCGCGGGCCCGGCGAAAGAGATCGCGGTATTCCACAACGAGGTAGGTGGGCAGGGGTCTTTCGCAGTCGCGGTGGAATTTGAGAACGGCGCGGTCGGAAACCTCCAACTGAATAGCCAACGCCTCTGGCAACGCAACTATGATCGGATTGAAATCACCGGTCAGGGGGAATACATCGTCCTTGATGGATTGTGGGAGATTGCTCATTATGCCGACTCCCAGAATGTCTTTACGGATAACTACAGCGATCAACGAAATGGCGAATTGACCGGTGACGGTCATAGCTTGACGGAGTTCGTTAACGCTATCCGTGAAAATCGTGAGCCGATAGCGAGCATCAACGATTGTTTGAAGTCGATGCGGCTGTATGAAGCGGTTTTGGAAGGGCGAAAGGGTGTTATCACGCTGAATGATTGGTAATCGTTCAGCGCTAGAAGGAAGGGTTCTATATGGCGGTCTCGATTCGAGAATACCGTGAGGCTGATCGTGCACAGGTTGGGATGATCTGGTCGGCAGCCTTCGATGGTGGTCAACCCAATCCAAGGCTTGAGAATCCGGAACTGCCCCTTGATCTTCGAAGTCCCGATGAACGGTCACAGGTGTTTGTGGGGGACGCGGATGGCATTGTCTCCGGTGCATTTCAAATCTTTTATACGCCGATGATCTGCCGCGGTGCACATTTCAGGTGTGGCGGCATGAGTGGCGTTGCTGTTGCACCCGCGACCCGAAAACGGCATGTCGGAAGTGCGATGATGACGTGGTCGATTGAAGATATGCATCGTACCGGGGAGGTTGTCACAAATCTGCGCGCTGCGCACGAAATTTTCTATCGCAGGTTCGGTTGGGAGTGTTGCGGACGGTGTGTGCGTATTACCTGCCCTGTCGCGCTGTTTCCCCGGATGGACTCCGTATTGCCGGTGCGTCAGTTGAGCGTGGACGACTGGGAACAACTGAACTCGGTATATGAGCAGTTCGCGCATCGCTATTCTGGGATGCGTTTGGCGCGCAAAGGTTTCGGCTTATCGCGACTCACACAGACTGAAGGTACACCACCCCTCGTATTCGCCGCCGGGGACCCAATAGAAGCCTATGCCCTGCTGAGATTGACGGTAAATCCGGATCTATCGGTTATCGAATTTGCATGGACGACACTGCGCGGGTATGAGTCGATGCTTGGGACATTGGCGGGGACCGGTATAAATCGGCAGACCATTACTTGGGACGAACCCTCTAACGGTCCATTCTTGTCCTCAAAATGGTTTACCCGTGGCATGACGGCTCAGCTCCCGAATCCATCAATGTTCCGCGTGTTGGATGTGCCTGCCTCACTCACAGGGCTCTCCACGAGGACCTCCGGAAGCTTCACCATGGCTATTGATGATGAAATCCTCCCATCCAACCGGGGACCGTGGCGGATCGCTTACTGTCCCGAAGGGGTGCATGTCGAACCGAGTGACACCGGAGATTTGCACATGGACATCCATCAGTACACCCAAGCGTGGTTGGGAGAGCCGAGCCTTGCGGATCTGCTATCCCATGGATTTGGGTCTGCCTCCAGTGAAAAAGCGGTAAGGGCAGCTACCGCGCTTCTGCCACCCAAAACAACTTATAGCCTCGAATACTTCTAAGACTTACGCATCTCTGTGCGGGCCAAGTAGCCCGTAGGTCGAGATTCATATCTCGACGAAATCCGCGGCCATGTCGATTTTGGAAAATCGACCTACTAATGTGACAACGAGGTAATGCAATGATCCATACGATTCTCTACAAACGAAAAGGATTTTACAGTGCCTTTCCGGTCCTAACCCACCTCCCCGATGGGCGGTTGACGGTCGGCATTCCGGTCGCGCCGTTCCATGACCACTACGCGGTTGCCGATTGGGTGGTGCTGCTGTCAGAAGATGAGGGAGTAACATGGCGGGAGTCCGATGATCCGACACTTCCCGACAACTGGCCCGGTACGTCGCCGCGTGAGATATATGACCGGTTTGCTGCCGTGATGCCGGACGGGACGTATCTCTGTGCCGGTACAGTCGGATGGAAAGCTTATCCAGCCGAGGAGCAGGAGGACGCTGAAGCACAAGGGCTGACTGTGCGTCCGCACCCAAACGACAAAGACGCAATTTTGGTCGGTAGCAACAAGTTGTTCGTCCAGCGTTCGACTGACCAGGGAAAAACATGGGAACGGGATGAATGGACTGTGCCCGGCGTTGACCATATGACAGCATTTCCGCGTTCAGCGTGGCTGGCAGATGGAACGATTCTGGTCCCTGTTTACGGCGCCGACTCCGATGCCCAATGGCGAACCTATATCTGGCGATCGGCGGACGGAGGGAAGACATGGCGCTGGTTGACGATGGGCTCCTATGTAACGGGGGTCAACGGTAACGAGACATCACTTCTGGAGGTTTCTCCCGGTTGTGTTCTCGCCCATACACGAACAGAGGGCAGTAACCTGCTGGAGGCTTGGTCGGATGACGGTGGACGCACCTGGTCGCAACCGTTGCAGACATCAATCTGGGGGTATCCACCGCACCTACTGAAACTCCGGGACGGACGGATACTCTGTTCATTTGGATACCGTCGGGAACCGATGGGAGTGCGTGCTGTCCTGAGTCACGATGGCGGGGTTACGTGGGACATGGATAACGTCATTGTCCTGCGTGACGACGGTGGGACGCCCAGCGAATTCCGATCCGATGTGCAGAGCGGTGGCGCTGATGTCGGCTATCCTATCTCTACCCAACTGTCTGATGGGGGCATTCTGACGACGTATTACATCACGTTGGCGGATGGTGTAACCCACTCCGTGGCGACGCGCTGGGAGATTTAATAGATGAAAACGAGAAAACGAGAAGACCAGAAAGCGAGATAAAATCAACCGCTAAGACGCGGCGAAAAACTCCCCCAGACCCGGTAGGTGCGGTTTTCAACCGCACCGAGATCGCCATCTCACAGACAAGACGCGGAGAAAAGCGTGGACGGATGGGGGTTGGCACCAATCTTCCATCCGTCCATCTGCTCTGTGCCTTCTGTGTCTCTGCGGTGGGTTTTCGTCCCGTTCTCTCGTTTTTTCCTGAATTTGAAGAATGGAGACACTCACGATGCTAATTCAAGAACAACTACCTTGGACTCAAATGGACGATGAGCATTTGAGCCTATTCAAAGCTATTGGCGTGGATTACGTTACGATTAATCCACCGCCGGATGATCTCAAGGATGGAACCGATCGTGCCGATTTCTGGAAGGAGATGAGTCGGCGCGTTGATTCCAACGGGATGAAACTGGATAACGTGGGTATGAACTGTTGGGACGAGATTTCACTCGCGCTGCCGGATCGAGACCAAAAGATTGATGCGTGGTGTAGGATGATTCGGAACCTCGGTGCCGCGGGAATCCGAACCTTGGGCTATAACTTTAAACCCATCGGAAATTTCCGTACAACTTCAGCGATTGGACGCGGTGGTGCCCGGTATAGCACCTTCGATTACGATGAGTTCATGGAAGATCCGGCGGACGTTCCTGAAAAGTATATCTCCGAAGAACAACTGCTGGAGAATTTACGCTATTTCCTTACCCGTATTGTTCCAGTGGCGGAGGAAGCAGGGGTTAAACTCGCCATACATCCAGATGATCCACCGATTCCTGAACCGCTTGGCGGCGCGGCCCGAATCCTCTCTACCCTCGATCATTTCGAACGCACGTTCAACACAGTACCAAGCGAGATGAACGCTATGCTATTTTGTCAGGGTTGTGTCCGTGAAATGGGTGAGGATGTACCTTCCGCTATCCGACGTATCGGTTCACAAAAGAAAATTGCTTACGTCCATTTCCGTAACATTCGAGGCACCCCCAAGAGTTTCCAAGAGGTCTTTGTGGATGAGGGGGATGTGGATATGTATGAGGCGATGCAGACCTATCGAGAGATCGGATTTGAGGGTCCCTTCATGATGGATCACACGCCCAGTTTTCCGCAAGAGAACACGCAGTGGGCGGGCAGGGCTTTTGCTGTCGGTTACATCCGATCGATGATTCAGGCGGTCTATCGTTAAAACAATTATCAGTAAGTAGAAGAAAAATAAACACTGGGACGCAAAGATGCAAGGACGAGAGAATGGGACCGCTTTTATCGTTTTCCCTTCTGGTTTTTCCTTTGCGTCATTGCGCTATTGCGTTAAATTTAAGGTAAGTTAATATGAAAATAGATCCAATAACCCTCGCCGTGATTCGCGGCAGCTTGGAGCAGATTGCGGACGAGATGGACGCCACCTTGGAACGGATGGCGTTTTCGCCGGTAATCTCCGACGGTTTCGACCGAGCCAGCGGTATCTACGATAAAACCAACGGCGAGGTTATCATGCAGGGGCCGCGTGGGTTGCCGAGTTTCATCTATGTCATGGAATTTACCACCCGCACGGTAATCGAGTCAATTGAGAACATTGAACCGGGCGACATCTATATCGTGAACGATCCCTATTTGGGCGGGACGCATTTGATGGATGTAAAGATGGTCAAGCCTGTTTTCTATAAGGGAAAACTGACCGCTTTCCTCGCCAATAGCGGACATTGGCCCGACATCGGGGGACGGGTGCCCGGTGGATTCTCAAGCAAAGCCACGGAGATTTATCAGGAAGGACTTCGCCTACCACCAATACGGATTTTGGACAAGGGGAAACTGAACAGAGAGGTGCTCGATATCATCCTGCATAATGTTCGGGTGCCGGATGAACGGCAGGGGGATATTATTGCACAGGTAACTGCCCTCAACCTTGGAGCTGAACGGCTGACTCGGCTGCTTGACCGCTACGGTGAGGAGACGGTTTTTGGTGCCATCGCAGAGCTGAAAGCGCGTTCAGAACAGTTGATGCGCAGTCATATTGAGACCATTCCGGACGGGGTGTACACGTTTGAAGATTATATCGACAGCGACGGGGTGGAATGGAAATCGCTCACCATCCATATGGAGATGGAGGTGAAGGGGAGCGATGTCCATATCGACTTCTCCAAGAGTAGTCCGCCCTGTAAGGGACCACTCAACAGCGTCCTCAGTACCACTATCGCTGGGGTCTACATCGGCTTTAAGCATATTTTCCCCGATGTCCCCATCAACGCGGGGTGTTTCGCGCCATTCTCCTTTGATCTACCTCCTACAACTTTTATCAACGCTCAACTGCCACGGCCCGTGTCCGGATGTGCCTCCGAAGTTTGTCAACGGATTATTGATGTGGTGTTGGGCGCGCTCAGTCAGGCGATCCCCGATAAGAGCTACGCCGCACCGATGGGGACAGTGACAAATCTCTCTGTGGGCGGAGAAGATCCAGAGAAGGGATATTACGTCTTCTATTCTTTCATCGGCGGCGGATACGGCGGAAATTATCTCACCGATGGGCTTATCAACGGCAATCCAACCATTGCCCTCGCCCGAACTCAAGCGCTGGAAATCTTTGAATCCCGCTACCCTGTCCTCTTTACCCGGTATACGATACGGGAAGGATCAGGAGGAGCGGGTATGCGTCGCGGTGGCCTCGGTGTAATCTTTGAGTTTCAAATTCGACGGGGCGAAGCGAGCGCTTCGATGCTTGGAGAGCGTGGACGTTTTGCGCCCTTCGGGATTCTGGGCGGAAAATCCGCAAAATCAGCAAGACACACCTTCATTCTTCAAGGGGAGGAGTACAACCCACCCCATATCAGCAAAGATGAGGGGATACCCATGCAGGCGGGTGATATCCTGCGACTGGAGACGCCGGGAGGTGGAGGGTACGGTAATCCCACAGATCGTCCACCGAAGTTAGTCTTACAGGATGTCAAACGCGGCTACTATGACCGAAAAATTGCGGAAGAAGAATACGGTGTCCTGATCGTGGAAAATGATGGGGTGGTTGACATCGAAGGAACGGCACAGCTGCGTGCTTCTCTCCGCGGTCAACAATGAGAGCACTATAAAAATGCCGACAACCCACAACAAATCTCGGATCCGCTGGCTGCCCGCCGCTATCATCCTTGCCTTGACTGTTTTAGCGGTGATATTGATCTGGAGTCTGGAGGCGTCGCACCGGCAATCGCGAGTTTTACTTACAGTCCTGCTCTTACTCCTTTCGTTTCTGCTGATGCTGCTGTGGCTGCTATTTTTGTCACGGCTGCGCTGGAAGATCCGGCTACTTATGTTCAGTGCGATTGTTCTGGTTCTTTTCCTTTCGGTTGCTCTCTTTCGTGTAAAGGGATTCAGTGGGGACTTAGTACCGTTACTGGAGTGGCGTTGGACTGAAAAGGCTGCTGAATCTCTGACGGGAGAGGCTGTAACTGTCCCCCCTTTTCCCCCCGCAGGCGGGGGGATTAAGGGGGGGAAGGATTACCCACAGTTTCTTGGACCACATCGAAACGGGACTGTCCGCGGAATAAAGTTAGCGCGGGGCTGGTCGGAGCGTCCGCCGCAGCTTCTGTGGCGGCAACCCATCGGTGCCGGTTGGTCGGCTTTCGCTGTCGTCGGGAGTTCGGCGGTTACCCAAGAGCAGCGCGGCGAATATGAAATGGTTGTCTGTTACGACCTGATGTCTGGTCAAGAGCGATGGAGTCATAGTGACCACGACAGGTATGAAGCAACACCTGCCGGTGTTGGTCCCCGTGCAACGCCGACAATCGTGGGGGATAGGGTGTACACGCTCGGCGCAACAGGCATCCTCAACTGCTTGGACTTGGGGACTGGAGAGCGTATTTGGTCCGAGGATATCCTCTATGACAACGACGCTGAACTCGCGTCGTGGGGGATAAGCGGGTCGCCGCTCGTCTTGGACGACCTTGTCGTCGTGAGCGCGGGAGGTCGGGAAGGCAAATCGTTGGTCGCCTATCACAAAGATACGGGGGCACGCGTCTGGAGCGGTGGAAACAGTCCCGCGGGGTATAGCTCGCCGTTGATTACAACCCTTGCGGGTGTGCCGCAAATCCTTATTTTTAATTATGGAAGTGTGGCTGCCCATGACCCAAACGGAGGGGAGCTGCTCTGGCAGCACCCTTGGCCTAGCGGTACAGAGTGCGTTTCGCAACCGGTGCCACTGCCGGATGATCGCGTCTTCGTCTCAAGTGCCTACGGCATCGGATGCAAACTGTTCCAAATCTCGCGCCGTGAAGATGATCAGTTGAAAGCGATTCTCGTGTGGGAGACGCCTCGACTCAAAGCGAAGTTCACAAACGTCGTTCATCGGGACGGGTACATGTACGGATTGGACGATGGCGTGCTTGTATGTCTCGATCTTGCCGATGGGCAACGCAAATGGAAGCGAGGGCGTTACGGGCATGGCCAGATAATATTGGTTGACGGTCCTGACGAAATTAAGAATCAGAACGATCTACTGCTTGTGAGTGCGGAGTCCGGCGATATCCTCTTAGTTGAAGTCAATCCGAATGAGAGCAAAGAACTTGCACGTTTCCCTGCGTTAGCGAGTAAAACATGGAATAATCCTGCCCTCGCTGGGCAGTATCTGCTTGTAAGGAACGATAGAGAGGCTGCGTGTTACAAGTTGCCTCTAGATTGACAGGAAAACCAGAAGACGGGAAACCTCTCCGCAAATCACGCCAATCTTCAAAAATTATAGTGGATTCTAAAAATAAATGGACACTTTCGCTCCCCCTGTTTGGTAGGCGCTGTTTCTAACTGCGCCTATGCGGTGCGGTTAGGAACCCTCGCCGGTACAGAGTGTATAAGTAATTCTAAAGTTCACCATAATTCTAAACTTTACTATAAAAAGAAAAGATTAGCGAGAATTTGTGGAGATTCGTGGAGGACATTTTCTCGTCCGTTCCGTATTAAGGGTCAAACTATGACAGACAAAGTTCATCTCAGCATTTCAGAGACAGGAAGGATTCCTCATCAAAGCGTGCCAGTCACACAAGGCGTTCCTTTGCCAAGAGGCGCGTTGCACAATCTGGATGCCGTTTGGGTCGAGGATGGCGATGGACAACCGGTATCGGCGCAGTTTCGGTCGCTGGGTCGATGGGCCGATGGGAGCCTGAAGTGGGTACTCACCGATTTCTCAGCCCGATCAGATCGGGACGAAGGGGAGGTTAGTTATTTCTTCTGCTACGGTCAAGAACCCCCACAGATTGCGTCAGATGAGACAATCCAGATTGAAGAAAGCGAAGATCGAATCACTGTTTGTACGGGACCGTTGCGATTTGTTGTCAACCGCAGGCAGTTTTCGTTGATTGAATCCGCAGAATTAGGGTGTCTGGACGCAGAGGGGGCATTTATCCCAGAATACAAAGTTTACGCGCAAGATGCTGATTCTGGGGGTGAAGCGTGGGTGCGTATCTGTGAGTCATTTGACAGCACGGAAGGGAAGCGTTACCTCTACGGGATGGGTGGGAATTGTCTGGCGTCCTTGGCAAAGGATGGTTTCACCGTAGAATTAGAGGAGGTAGGTCCACTGCGGGTAGTCATCAAGTGCAATGGCGCATTTGAGGCGGATATCCCTTTCCATCACTATGGAGGATACCGACCCTTTCAGTTGGTGACGCGGATTTATGCTTATGCCGGACAACCCTACCTCCGTATACTCCATACGGTGGTGATGGCGTGTAACCCAAGGGAAACCGAGGTGGAGGAGATTGCCTTGCGGGTGCCGGTCTCTCTGAAAAACCCGGTACGCTTTCGGGCGGCATCATTCCGACCAGTTGAGGACAGCCTTAATCCCGATGAAGCAGTTCTGTTGCACCAACGATCGGACAATCAGTTCACCCTTGAGGGGCAACGTGTGGGACAGCAGCGAATCATCGCCGAAGGTGAACAGACAGAGGGGTGGATGACGGTTGAGGATGATCAAGTAGGGGTGGGAGTCGGCCTTCGATACATGCCCGAAGAGTATCCTAAAGCGTTACGGGCAACAGGAACTGGAAAAGGTATTGATGTCTTTCTCTGGAAAGGTGTAGATGGAAAACGGCTCAGTCTCAAGCGATATGCGGAAGAGATGTCGTGGGGGGAAGGCGAAGGGGTCTACGCCGACGGCACCGGTACAGCGAAAACGAGCGAATTTTTTGTCTGCTTCTACAAAGTTTCAGACCGTGAGAATGTTCCCGACAGGCTGCGGGGGCTACTGACGCCGCCACACGTCACTATCGATCCGGAATGGATGGCACAATGCGAAGTAACCGGTGGGTTTGCTCCAACCGATGTCAACCAATTCCCTGAATCAGAGCGGATGATGAGCGGGTTTCTGGATTGGCTAACCCGGAACATTCAGCTCGGTCGATGGTACGGATTTTTCGATTGGGGTGATGCGCTCGTTACGTGGGAGCAAGAGGCAAACGATTGGCGGTTCTATGGACGGTGGGGTTGGTGTAACAGTGAATGGGACCCGCGGCACGGTGTCTGGATTCAGTATCTACGCACAGGCAGGGCGGATTATTTCCAGTTGGGTGAATCCATGACGCGACATTCGGCTGACGTGGACACATGCCATTTCCATCCGTTCCGACCTTATATGGTCGGCGGCTGTTTCCGGCATAGCACAGACCATTTCGGTGATGAACCGTGCGCTTCGCACACTTTTATAGACAACTGGATGGATTACTACTATCTGACGGGAGATCTGCGGACGTATGAGGTGCTGCAGGAGGCGGGGGAGTTCTTTTTGCGCTATCGATGGACCGACGATTCCAGCTATAGCTTCAGTCTACGGAGTATCGCCAATGTCCTGCGTGGGTTGCTCTACCTCTATGAAATTACCGGTGAATCGCGGTTCATGGAGCGAGCCGAAGCGGTCTACACCGTGATAGCACGGGGCCAGAACGAGGACGGCAGCTGGCACAAGCGGTTCCAGACTTCGACGCCGGATAAGTTGCCGAACCAGGGACCCTACGGCATGGCGACGGAAGGAACCACGTTGGCAGTGGAGATGGGAACGGCTCCGCCTTTCACCAGTGAGGAGTACTGGAAATGGAAAGGTATCAGTGCTGGCGAATCTGCCCATCCACATTCGGAACCTGCCATCCGCGTATTACCGATGGAGGAGCAGAAGGGGTATCAGACGCACTACCTGATGGTTGGGCTGGAGCTGCTTCACCGCATGACTGGACGGGAGGATGTAGCAGAAGTGTATCGCCGTGCGGTGGACTGGTTTTGCGGCTATCCAGATCCCCTCAACGCTGAATTTGCCTTGCAACAACGTTACGGTGGCATCATCTGCCGGCACCTTGCCTATGCCTACCAACTGACAGGCGATCGAAAATATCTGGAGATTGGGCGGAGGGTGCTTCGAGACCTTATCGACGGTCAGGACTGGAGTGATGACCCGAAACGTCAAGGCGCTGTGGAACTGACCCCGATGACAATAAGCCTACTCTTTTTTGGCGTACCCTATTTCCTTGGGGTACTAAGCGAGGCAGAGATGGGTGAGTCGAATGAAAGTGTGAAGGTGGGAGAGTGAGCCGAAACGAAGGCGTTGATTTCTTCCTTTCCGCTGGATTTTCGACGGATAACAATTTAGATTATTCTACTCGCGAGCCAGAATGACGCGGGCACCCTCAGTCGAGCTAATCTTCCTCACAGTCCCGGCTTTGAGCATCGCCAAATCCTCACCCGATAGTTCAAATTCCAACCCGCCAACGGTCAGATTGATCGTCCCATCGACGATTAGCCAGGCCTCATTGCAGCTCAAAAGGGTTTCGTCAATACCCTCATCTGCACCGAATGTGACCGCTCGCCACTCACTTAGTGGGCAACGCGAACCCCGGTTCAGAATGGGACCGGTGTTGCGCTCGCCGGGAACAATAAACCCCGGAACAGTCGGGACCGGTGGTCCTGATTCCTCAACCAAGATATGTGTGGGACGCTTCTGTCGTTCAAGGCGCGTTACAATCGCGTTGTTCTCGTAGCCGGTGAACATCTGAAACCGATGCACGACGCCCATGGGTGTGTAGACGAGTGTATTAGGGGTAATCTCGAAGCGTTGGTCGTCTAACCATACCTCGCCGCGCCCAGCAGTGAACAGCCACATCTCGTCGTTGTCGTGATAGTGTGGTTCAACGCCTGTGCCTATCTGTTGATCAGGGAAGTGGCGGAACGCGCTGACGGCTGTCCAATCTGGATAGATGCCCTGTTCCCAATAGATATTGTTCGAGTTTCCTGAACGGATCATGTAGTGCTGGTTTTCGATTATCATTTGTCATCAAGTCCTTCAGGTTCTGGTTTTGTCTGAGCCAATTAGCACGCACTACCGATATTCGAGATGTACCTCAAGTTTCTCAATTAGAATTTGATGCTGAACATCCGAGGGGCGTTCGGTCACTCGTAGGCCGACGAGATTATCGCCGACCGCTAAAAACTTGGGCTGTACCACAAACACCAACCACCCTTCTTCGACTGTCGGTGTTCCTAAGCGGATATTGTTGACTCGTACCTCGATCTGATCTTCGATCCCCGCAGCTGCTGGGGTGTTCTGAAGGGTGCCGGGATGACCGATGGTTGCTACAGTGACGGGTTGAAGTCGTTGGTCGTCCGGTAGGTTTTCCGCCTCCGGATCGGACAGCAGCAGCCGGAGCGTAATTTGATCGACACGATCAACCTCCGCAGCCACATCATCTGCGACGGCGATTGTTAAGAGCGTATCTACTACCCCATTGTTATCTATGTCCGCAGGCAGCTGCCCGAACATATTTGTGTTGAAGTACATAAAGCGCGGTGTGCTCCAATCCTCCGGGTTGGGTATAACAATAGTACCGTGACCCCCACCGCGACGCTGCACAACGAAGATTTTGTCCTTGTGTTTGAGCGCATTCGGATCGCCGATTTCGTGATACGCTTGGCGATGTGTACCCCACCCCTTCTCTAAGTACATCTGACCGACAACGCGATCCGTTCCTTCCGGGGTTGCGTGGGCAAAGTTAAAGGTCTGGACGCCGTCCGCGCCCTGCTGATACCAATTCGCCGCCACACCCCGCATGACTTCAATCGGAGGCCACTGATAGCCGTCTGAGGCGTGATGGTCGTCGATGCATGGATAGAGTTTGATATGCGTCCCCTCCGTGATTCTACGGAACGCCGGAATATCCACATCAAACGATCTGCATCCCATGACGAAAATATCTATCAGTTCCTCCTGTGCCCACGTTTCGGCGTCGATCCCATCAAAATGACACCCTTCCAAGTTTTCGGGTATGCGCACCGCAAGCAGGAATGGACGTCCACGTTTACGCGCCGCCTCCTGCAACATCGCTCGTGTCGCACGTATGAAATCGGTGAGTCTCTCGCGGTACTCCCACTGATGGCCCGGCGGCAAGACAGGGCAGACCCTCGCAAAGTCCAGTTCAATGCCATCGAAGTTGTAATCCTCCGCTGCCTCGCGGAGGATACTCAACTTGTATTCGTGGACACCCTCGACGGCGAAGTTCCAGTAACCGTTAGCGTTCCATGTGTGGATCAGCCAGTCAGGGTGTGCCTCCTTCATCGGAATCTCCGCGACGGGACCCAAATCGTTGTCCGAACCGTTGATCCGATAGGAAAAAAACGCCTCTATACCTCGCTGCTTCGATGCTTCAAGGAACACTTGGACGATATTAACCCCCTCGTCCGCCCACGCTTTGAATCCGGGCGAATCGTAGAGTGGTAAGACGGCGCTCGGATAGGGTGCCTGATGCCCCTCGCCCCAGCTCCAGCAGATAGTGTCGATATGCGTCCCCGGTTCGTCAGCGAACATAAACTTCCACTCGACCAACCGTTCAAGCTCTTTTGTGGCGAACCGCGCGCCGTCCGCTGAAATAACGTCAAAATTGACAATCACCCGCCGACGACTATTTATCGCGTCAATGTGTTCTGAGGGAAGTTCTTCCTTCATAAGGACTTAGCTCCTTCGGTTATTGAAGCTGGAACGCATACAACTTCACCGACTGCCCTACGAATCGCAAGCGCACCGTTTTTCCTTTGAGCGCTGAGAGATCGTGTTCGCCGTTCCACGTTACAGTCTGTGCTGTGCTGTTTCCACCAAGGCGGTCTGCGTCCGCCTCTGTGAAACCGGTCAATGGCTGCATCCCCTCGTCCAAGATTTCGACCTTGATCCATCCGCTGGCACTGCCGTCCATGTTCACTTCCAAGCGATTCCCTTCAACGGTAAAGGGCAGCGTAGTCAGCAAGCCGCCCTGTCCGGCGGCATCTTGGGAGACAAAACCATCGAGACGTAGACGAGCGCAGCCGATAGCTGGCCAGTAGTCTTCGCCGGTGACCTTGTCGTGGGGTTGGTCAAAACCGCCGTAATACATCCAAAGTTCATCGCCGATGGGCAACATACCGACCCCCATATAGATCATCATCGAGTCGAAAGCACCATTGGGACCAAGCCGCAGGAAAGGTTCGCGCCATCGTGTGAAATCTATTCCGTCACGACTGGTCGCAAGTTGTATGTCGAGCGCATCGGTGGTGTGATAGTAAGCGGCGGTGAAAATAAAGTATGCGTCGTCCGCTAACGGATACTTTACCGCTGCCGTGTCATATAACCCGCCGCCCCACATATCCGCATCTTCAGGGTCGTCGAAATCGGGTTCTAAGATCTTTTCTGGGGCGGGAAAATTCTCGTAGTCCGTGCTTTCTGCACGGGCGATAGCGCGGTAATCAAAAGACCCGCGCTGTGCCCCGTCCTCCACCCGCAGGTATTCGTTCCAACGGACATACGCCACATATTTCTGGATGCGGTCATCCCAGAAAGCCACATTTCTGGTATCCGTATACCACGGCATAATCAGCTTTTCGCAGGCTGTCCAATGGATTCCGTCAGGCGAATATGCGCCTGCGACACTGCCGTAATGCCATGTCTCTGGCGGATTTTCGTCGTACCGAAACCGGGCACCGCCCCCATATACCGCTACATAATCATACTTCCCGCCGCCAGAAATGGATTTGAAGCGTCGTTCGGGCTCGGCGGATAGGTCTTTGAAGATGGTTTCGTGCCTGAGAGGGATGATGTTGTTGTTACGGGAGCCTTGGTAGTTGATCAGTCCTAGGTTAGGTCGTTCCCAGTGAATCCCGTCCGTAGATGTGGCGTAGCACTCCCGCATGGTGCCGTCCTCGCCGTTGGCGGTGTACCACATCTTGTAGACGCCGTCGTCGAGCATCACCGTGGGACAACTGCATCCGTGCCGTTCCCACGATTTTTCCGATGTCAGCACCGGCGTATTGGACCGCACGGCGGGGTTCATGATAGTGGTAAACCCCTCCTTAGCTTCAACAAGCGCGTCATCGAAGAGGAGTTGTTTGGTTGTTCCCAAGGTTAAAGGATTAGATTGAGACATATAGTTTCTCCTCATTCCAAACTAACAGGACTGACGCAAAACCACCCGTAGGCGCGGTATCCCCGATACATCGTCCGTTCCGAGACCAGGGGGACAGTCGGGATTCAAAGGAACTTGCCCCGCAGCTGCGTAAGTCCTACTTTTTATCCAAATTGTGTAAGAAAGTCTGCTGCTGTGACAATAAGGATGCCTTGATAGCTGCCAAGTGGCAACAGATGACGGCGATCGCCGGTCACAATGTAGGTCGCCTCCCCTACAACGGCACATTCAATTACTTTATCGTCCTCCGAATCGGCGGGGATGACTTTAAGCGTGTTGGTGATCTTGACTACCCCCAAGAAACCAAGGAGATCCGCAATGATATCGGTAGTTTCGGACAGTGAAAAGTTGAGTTTAGTCGTTAATTTCTCTCCTAATTCGTCCAGTATTCCAGAACAGGTTAATCCTTCAATGCTGCCGTGCCGTGCGAGTTCAAGACAGTGATAAGGACTGCCCCTCCAACCGATACCCGACAACAGAATGTTTGTATCGTAAACGGCTATTGGCTGCATTCGCGATCCTCGTGGATGAGGTCATCAACAAAATTTTCGCGCTCCGCTTCGGTCATCGTATCCCAATCCAACCCCCGGTCCGCACATAACTGCCGAAATTGTGTTTCAGCACGGTCTATACGTGCCTCTCGATTGGCTGCTGCCTGCTCTGCAATGGCGAGTAGTAGTGCTCGTCTTTCTTCTGCTGGCATCTGTTGAACAAAACCAACGACCTGATCAGTTGTTAATTCAACGGTTAAATTCATTTCAATCCTATCCTTTGATTTTCTTTAGGAGTTGTGCAGTTGACATAACGTGGCACAGATTTCCCAATCTACATTCATTACAACCTGCAGTGCGTCAGTCCTAGCTAAGACAGGACTGACGGAAAACCACCGGTAGACGGGACCTCCCCGATAAATCCCCGACACATCGTCCGTTCCGAGACCAGGGGGACAGTTGGGATTCAAAGGAACTTGCCCCACAAGTCCGTCAGTCCTATAAGAACTAAATTCCAGAGTATTCGTAGGGGCCCAGATCCGCATCCTGGCCCCGATGAAAATGCTTACCCATCAAGTACTTGACCTCTAATTCAACATCGCGGATATAGCACTCAGGAAGTACGTCCGGATCACGTTCCAGCAGCGTGACTTCAAGCGTATTGTCGCCGTTTTGGGGCCAATACGCTTTGTCCAATCGATAAATGAACCAGTAGCCCGATCCGGTCCGGTAACGCGGCGCACTCATCCGGTACATCTCGTTCAGTTTGCGCAGCAGTTCATCTGGCAAATCTGCCCCATTCAGTCGAAAGCGGAGGCTATCCAGTTCTGTCGTATTCATGATCCGTACGCGGAGGAGGACCTCGTGGATGCGTCCAACCTGATTCCAACGCGGCAGATCATCGCTGATCTTAAATTTTACCTCAGTGGGCTGATCAACCGCCAGTCCCGCTGGCAGTGACATGGCGATGCCGGGTTCCGTGGGCGGCTTCGGATAGCGCCCCGTTTCCGTCGGAACATAGTAGTACTTATCCTTGGGTGCCATTACCTCCGGATGCGGCAACTCCCGCAGTTTTTCATAGAAGTCTGCCTGATAGGGCCAATTGCCGAACCAATGTGCGAGGTAGAGTCCATCAACTCCTTGCGTCCAGTAGTTACAGGCGGTGGCACGAACCATTTCAATGGAGGCTTCGCCCAAACGGTCAGAGTCTACATGGCTCTGAATGGCGGCGTGAACGCGACAGCTTGTTCCTTCAGCGGCTTCGACCAGCGGACGAAAATCGACTGTTGAGTCTACTAATTCCGGACCTGAAAACGTCTGCCCAATAACGACATCTACGATTCCCTGCTCCATCCAATCGCGCACGTCCATGCCTACCTGTAGACAACCTTCGAGGCTTGCGGGGATACGAATCGCTAATTCGCGGTCTGCCCCACTCCCCTTGACGGCTTCATAGACCCGCCGAACCCACGCAGTCATAATCTCACATCCCGCTTCAACTTCGTCCGGGTGAAAGTAATACGGGGTGTAATTCAGTTGCAGTTCAAAGCCATCGATTGAATAGTTTTTCAGGGTTTCCTCGATAAGGGCGAACCGTTCCTCACGCACCTCCTCGTGCTTGAAGTCGAGGCAGGTGAGTCCGGGAAAGTCGGCATCCAGATCGCCACGTGCACCAATCTCCAGGTGTGGGTTATCAAAGCGGAAGTTAGAGCAGCGCACATCTTGGTCGCGGGGCCCCCGTCCCTGTTGTACCAGCAGAGTGGGGTAAATCCGCATTCCCTTTGCTTGGGCACGGTCGCAGACGATGCGTAATGGATCGTTGCCCGATTCAATCAGATCTCTGGCGTTCTGATGTGCACGCCGAAAAATAATGTGGGGCCATTTATCGACGTTATGCCCCCACAACTCGCCAACCTTTGTATCGTGCAAGACTGTACGTCCATCCCCCAAGCAGAACATTAGTGTGTCCACGGGCGTACCGACCAGTTCGTCGACCGCTGCCTCATACTCCTCTTTCTGCATAGGTGGCTCGTACATATAGATAAGCGGATGGCGTCCGTCGTGGTAAAACATGATGCGTGATTGTGGCATGGTAGTTTCCTTTCGGGTACACGGTGTCAATCGAGGGGTGGTGGTGGCTAAGTTGGTTCAGCGACAGAGTCATTCTGGAAACTGTGTCCCCTTTCGCGCTTCGGACATTACACGAATTGTCTCACGGGTTGTCACCGGATCAACCGGTGGAGGTCCGCCGTTGCGAATAGCATCGTAAAGTTGATCGTAGAACGATGGACCGGGAGGCACTTTGGCGTCAAGTTCCACCTTTTCAAATTCAATTTCATCGCCACCTTCAACGCCATATTTGCGTCCACTTGCCAAGGGTCTGTCAATCGCTTCAAGCGCCGGTAGATCATCTCTCACATATTCCAGCACGGCCTGTCCTCCCCCTGTAACGGTCAATGTGCCGCGGGTGCCCATGAGCGTCCACGCAGGCAGGGAAGCCACGCAGGCGCTTGTAAGTTCCAGATCGATCATCCGACCATTTTCGCCCCGCATCACCACTTTGAGGTGGTCTTCTGTATCGCCCGGTTGGAGGATCTGCTGAAGATCGCCGAAGACATCCACGATGGGCGATTCCATCAGGAGGACACACTGATCTACGACGTGTACGCCGTTGTTGTTGAGCAGTCCGCCGCCATATTTCCGCAATGTCTGCCAGTCATTACGACGGCGATAGCCGTAGCCACCGGAACGGATGAAGAAGACGTGTCCTAAGCGTTCATCCTTCAGCATCTGCTGGATGAAGAGAAAGTCCTCGCCCCACCGGCGACTCTGATGGACAGTTAGGATCTTGCTCGCATTCTCGGCGGCGACAAGCATACGGTCTGCGTCTTCCAGAGCGGTCGCCATCGGTTTTTCGGTCAGGACATGTCTCCCGGTTTCAAGTGCAGCGATCGAGTGGTTCGCGTGATCTGCCGATGCGGTCGCAACGACGATGAGTTCAGCATCACAGCCTTTTAGTAACGAGGCTAAGTCATCGAACGGCTGTGCACCGGCTTCTTCCTTTGCTTGTTGTTGGCGGTCGGGATCGGGATCAGCGACAGCAACCACATCAAAATCCTCGCGCCCCTGCATTGTACGGACGTGGATATTCCAGCCAGCGCGACCCAGACCAATTACAGCAGCGCGAATCGGTGTAGACGAGGGCATCCGGTGGGACCTCCTTTATTTATAGTGAATTATCAAAATATGTAGACACTTTCGCTCCCCATGTCCTGTCCCGACTCGTCGGGATGCGGTGCGGTTAG
This sequence comes from Candidatus Poribacteria bacterium, assembly GCA_965204355.1. Taxonomy (GTDB): domain Bacteria; phylum Poribacteria; class WGA-4E; order WGA-4E; family PCPOR2b; genus PCPOR2b. Next base: position 5,764,363 of record OZ241983.1, on the reverse strand, counting down.
GAACCCTCGCCGGTACAGCGTGTCCAAGTAATTCTAAAGTTCACCATAAGTTATACGGAATGGAGTATTAGTTTCTATTCTGCCGGAAATAGTCGGGCGATTTCTTGAACCGTGATTCATTCTTCCCGACATTTATGAATGGAGCGCGTATCGTTGTACCGCCTCTTCGTCAAGTTCGACGCCCAGCCCCGGCTTGTCCGGAACTATCGCGTATCCATCTTGGACCAAAGGTTCAGCAAGCAGACTATGCTCATGGACGAAGTTACCGCATAGGTCACTGCCCAAGGTGCAGTTTGGAGTTGCGGCTGAGGCGTGGAGACGGAAAACATCGAAGATACCAAGGTCAACGTTGGAGGCTTGCCACACGGGAATGTCGGCGGCATCCGCAATCCGCGCCATATCCAAAAAGCCCCAGTCTGAAGGTGCGACATTAATCCCGTCCACAGCCTCCAGATACACCATTTCAATCACTTGACGTGGATTCTGAAGATGGGGTGCAATAAGAATAGATGTCCCATCCTTGAGTCGTCGATAATCTTCTATGTTGTCCTTGGGGATTGGGTCTTCAAAGATGATATCGTACGCTTCAATTTCGCGTGCCAACCCCAACGCCTGTCCGACGGTGTGAAATCGGTGACCGGGATCCAGAACGATGCGTAGTGACGGCGCCGCTTCGTGCATGGCGTGGACTCGGTCTGCGACATTCCCATCATCTATAGTACATTTGATCTTTATGCCGTGGAATCCCAATTCGGATGCCCGCTTGGCAGCAGCGGCGGATGCCTCCGGTCCCATCCGCCCGATCCAGTAATCGACGAGGACACGGTCTTGGAATTTGCCGCCGAAGATACGATACAAGGGCTGACCGATCGCTTTACCGATTAGGTCCAGCAAGGCAATATCGCATCCACCGCCCCCTAAATTGCGCGGTTCAAAGTCGAGTGGGCTCTTACCGATTAAATCGGGAAATTGTTCATCCCGATCACCGAAATAGGGACCGCTCATGCCGAGCCCGGTAATTCCCTCGTCCGTGTGAATACGCAGCACATCCTGCCTTCTGTCCCCAAGTGGCGCGGGATAAGATTCGGTGAACTCTTCGTATTCGGGCGGTGGCAGAATTCCGGGCAGAAATGGCACACAGACAACAGTGCGTTCCAACTGCGTGATTTTCATCTGCTTTTTCCTCGGTCGCCGGGAAAAACTGCAAGTAGGAAAATGTGACGGTGAGAAAGTGAGCATAGATCTCTTTTTCCCACTTTCTCTCTCACCCGTTCACCTGCTGGTTTGCCGTTCAACCGTCCCAACGACTCGGATTAATTCCGGGTGCGTTAGTTGTCATCCCCTCCGGCTTATGTTCAAGTTTCCACGTATCTCCGGTGGTGTTGAGGCTCTGCAAGAAAGGCCTGGCTTGTTCCGGTGCGGCAGCGACCAATTCAGGATCCCACTCGTCCATCGGTTGGATCGGCCCCGCCCAAGCTGGTCGATAACCGAACTGGATCAACTCTCTCGGCGAACTATCCGTATTCGGGTGCGTGGCGTGGAACATAGTGCTTGGAATGATGACCGCCGACCCGGCTTTCAGACAGAGGGTGAGTTCTTCCGGATGGGACTTGTAGCGCACATAAGGACTTGCCTGCGCGTGGAAGGAGAGATGGCTCCGCGGGATTAGCCGAAACGGAGCGCGTTCTGGGATAAGATCGTCAAGGTAGTAGAGAACCCGCAGCAACCGCGGAGAGCTGCCTTCGTAGTCAAAAATCGATGAGCCGTGGGGTTGACCATCCGTGTGCACCGAGATCCCGGGTGAGCCGGGATGCGTACGCTGAAAGAAGCCACGCGTGAATACGATGTCGGGTCCCATCAACTCTGTCAGAAACTCAATCATCGGTGGATGACCAATCAATTCCGCTGTTGCGCGACTGTGCCATTGCGGTTGTATCGCTCCGGTGGTTTGGTACTCACTATACGGTTTTGGCCTCATAGGAACGTCCGCGAGCTCTGCTTTGAGCTTTGCGATGAGTTCCGCGTCTAACACGTCCGGCAGTACAACATAGCCTTCCACCTCGAAATGGCGGACCCGCTGCGCCATGGTGAACGAACTGAAGTCTGTTTCATCAATGTTCATGAAGTCAATGACTTCGTCTGGATGAATTTCAGGGATGATGGTGGTCTGTTGTTCGGGAGTAGTGGTTTCTTGCATGGGTTCCTCCTTATCAAATGGGAGCGTACTGGAAACGTCTAGTACATTGTCAGATAAATGTAGCGCAAACTGTTAGTTTGCGGGGGGATCACAATCTAAATGAGGTTTCAGAAAATAATTCGGTAATTCTATATTTCCCCCAGGCCCGGTAGGTGCGGTTTTCAACCGCACCGGGCATCGCTCGGAGATTACCCAATTAATAAATTAATCTTCATACAGATTGTGGTACAAAAGCCTCCTTTAGACACCTCCCCCGCACAGCGGTTGGGATAGCCATAGCCAAGCCGAGCCGTGAGTGCTTTATCATAATTTCTTTGACAGAGCACTAGTAAGTATTTGATTGAAAATCGGTTAGGACCAAACAAAAATCTCGTCGTCGTCCGGGGACATCGCAAAGAAGATTGCGAGGACAGCCCGCGGTCGGTCGCCTACAACGAAAGGCACTTCGTGGATGTTTTCGGAATAGAAAAAGTAGAGATCGCCCGGCTCTAATTGAACTTGTGTGCGGGCAATACCGTGGTCGGCGACGTATTCCCGGAAAGTGTCGTTTGCGCGCGCCTCTTGCACGCCATCCGACCAGGTACAGTTGTATAAAAAGGGTTCGCCGCTCTCGCCTTCATCGTTAGAGTTTTGGAAGCAGAGCACACCGGCGAATTGATGCTTAAATCGAGAAACGGCGTAAGTGAACAGTTTTGATCGTTTCGCTACAGAGTCATAGTGGGGACCGTGTCCCAAACCATCGTGGTAGATACGGAAGATGGCGGGGCCGTAAAGGCTGCCATCCGGCTCCCTCGCTGTCATCACATTCTTGCCCGGTGCGAGTCGGGACAGGTTATCGTACATAGTCTTCACCGGGTCGTCGTACCCGTCGAACAGAACGTTGAACAGTTCATGGGTTCCGGCGGAGTGGGCAAAAAACTCCTCACGGTTAGAATTGTACCGTCCCAAACTGGTGCCGATGTCCACTCGGTGAGGTTTTCCTTCTCCGACTTTGTGCGGGTCATACATCAGTCCACGTTTATAGAATCGCTGTATAAGTTCCGCACAGTGGTTGGGATTGTAGGCTTGCCGCAGGAGGACGGCTGGCATCTCACCGGCTGCAAGCGCCATAAGCGGCTGCGGATACTGTTTCAGTATGTCTGTTAAGTCGCCTTCAACGGGCGTCCATGGCTGGGTTTCTGTCATGATTGGTTTGTTCCTCCAAAAGAAGGTTACTCCTAAAAGATGGGATAGTAGGTCGGGGTGATAAGCCTATTGTTCTTTGCTAGTGGAGGCTTTCCACAAGACGTTTCCCACTTTATCGCGGATGGTTGCACTATTTCCTGATTCACTAATGATGAATTCAAACATGCGGGTCCCCAAGTTATCATAGACAGTTGCACGGGTTCCCGATTCGCGGGCGATTAAGGAAATCCGACCTTGCCCCGCTGGACTGCGGATAGATACTCTATTGCCCAGTTCTTCGCTGACGAATAAGTGAACCCGATTTTCTCCAACTTCATTGCGAACGGTTACACGATTCCCCTGCTTACCGGTCTGCAAAATTATCCCCCGTTTCTCTCCTGGATTGTAGATGGCAAGGCTATTTCCCAATGCCTCGGCATATAGTGCTATTGCCTTATTCCCTGCCTTATCGCGAACTATTAACCTTCTGCACTCAACTTCACTAAAGACCTCTTTTTCAGGAGAATCTTGTGCAATCAGAGGGGTTGAAATAATGCATCCGATTCCTATCCCGATTAGCATAATTACCGCGCCCAATACAGTGTAGAAAAACCTTTGTCGTAAAATCATGGTAAATTTCCTTTCTTGTTACTTTGTATTAGGGGGCAACTTGAGCGATTTTACTATCGTTGCAGTACAGAATCAGAACACACCATCAATGCTTAACAGCGCGACAGTGCCGACGATTTGCAGGAAACCTGTTGCATACAGAACGCTTGTCTCATCGATATAGGTGTATTCGTTATAGCCGTAAGAGTGGGCAACCATAAACTGAAGTTGAAATGCCCTGCCGAGATCGTAGCGCATCCCCGCACCCCAACTGGAAATTCGGACCTTGAAATCTAAATCTCGGTCATTGTCTGGATGGAGTGCTCTGTTCCTAAAGTAATCCCGGACCACATTAAGGTAAGCGAACGCTCCTGCTTCCCGATAGCGGTAGGGATTATGGTTCTGAATTAGTGTAAAGTCGATCTGAATCTGGTCTTCCCACGATGTTTCGGTGGTCTCGTCGTCCTGATTAAAGCTGCCCCGGAAATCCTCAAAATCCGGCGTTCGGAAAAAACTGGTATCAGTCAATCTCAGGTATGTCAAATCGTTGGAAATGGCGAATCGCAGATCCTCGTTTATGTCGTAGGTCAAGGAGATTTTCGCCCCGATCTGATTCCATCTAATTCGTTCATCAAAGTCCGCTTTCGTGCCAAGGTTGGGATCGAGGTCATCCTGATTGTCTATCTCGATATCCTCAAAGTCATAAATGTAGCGCAACTTTGTCTCTGTTTGAAACGCAGAAGCTATCAACGGGGAAGTGGGACCGAACACCCTAAACTTCAGGGTTTCATTATCAACGAAATAGAGATTGCCGGTGTAATCAATGGCTTTCAGACGGAGATATGCGTGCTCCTCATTCTCACGCTGGAAACGGATTAGGATCTTCTCGGCATATTCCCCGTCGGCGTAAAATCGCTGAACACGGCGTAAACGGCTGCGAAAGATGCGGTAGGGAACGTGCCCAAATTGAAACGGGTGGTATCGCTGTCTGGGTAAGTCGGATGCGTAATCTTTTTTATATTTGGCTTGATCTGCGACGAGGATAGTGCCGTCTTCTAGTGCGATAAGATGAAAAGGCGATATAAACTGTCCTGCGCGATCGCCGTACTCACCGAATGAGAGTAAGAATTGTCCCTCCCGGTCATATTTCAGGACACGATGTGCATCCTCATCTACGATATAGAGATTTCCCTCACGATCAACAGTCATATCCGCGGGTTTGCTCAACTGTCCGGCGCTGGGTTGGGCTGTGGCGAAGGCCCCCACAGGGTTGCCGTCTGCGTCTAGTGTATGAATATACCCATCATCGAAAACGTAGATACCTCCCTCATCATCGACTGTCAACAGAAGAGATCTCCGTGTATCCCCCTGTGGGATAATGAGTGCGTAATTTCCTTCGGCGTCGAGTGCCGGTGCAGCGGCTTCAAGTGTTCCGATCCGTTTGCTTAGATCTTGAAGCGGATGGCTTGCAATGAAGTTTCCTTCTGGATCGAATCGATGAATACAAGGACCGTAATTGAAGATGCGTGGGGATTCTGTATCGTCTACCTGCACGGTGATCCAATCTACGACATAAATTGTTCCGTCCATCCCAACAGCGATGTCCATCGGGTTGCCGAAAAGAAACTTTTCGGGGTCAGTTCCCCGAATCTCAAACAGGAAGCGTCCATCGGGGTCGAGTTTTTGGATGCGGAGATTATCGGTGTCCGCGATATAAATCCCGCCGTCCCGATCGAATGCGAAGGACGTTTTCTTTGCGAATTCGCCCTCACCCTCGCCTTTTCCCCCGAACTCCCTGATAAATTCTACTTCCTTGTGTGCATCGGCGAGGGGATGGATCAGGAGACTCAAAATCAGTCCCCAAAATATCTTGCGAAATATTACCAACTATTCACTCCTACTTGTTCGTAGATCTGCTAGGCTAACCATTTCGGTTCCCATGTCTTTGATTTTATCCAAAATCGCGTTGATAAACTGTGGAGAATCATCGGTGCTGTATTTCTTTGCCAACTCAATGGCTTCATTGATTGAGACAGCAGGCGGGATGTCAATGAGATAGAGCAGCTCATAGGTGGTACTCCGCAGCAGACATCGGTCAACAACCGGCATACGGTCGATTTTCCAATGGGTCGCTGCCGAGCGAATCGCCGGATCAATCGTGGCGAGATGTTCTATTGTGCCCTCCGCCAGCAAATCGGCGAATTCTTTAACGGTTTCCGGTGCGTTGTTTACCTGCCAGAAACATTCTTGGACAGCGCGGATTGGATCTTTTGTGATTTCCACCTGATAGAGCATCTGAAGGGCAAGCACCCGGGATTGTGTGCGCGTGTTTCTCATGATTGTCCACCCGTCCATTCTAACGCAAAGTCGCAATGGTGCAGAGTGTTTTTATTTAGCTGCGTCTTAGCATCATTACATTCATTTTTACTCGTGGCTCGCTTTTATCCGCAAAACCTAATTTTAGCAGAGGTGTGGGGTGTTGTCAATAGTATACCGACATCCGAGACTATTTTGGGGACGCAAGCCAATTTTATACTCGACAAAGGGTTGAATATCTACTACCATAAACTGGATTTATAGTAGATTTTAGAATTAATGAGACACTCCAAACCGAACCGCATTGCCCCCGGGCCCGGTAGGTGCGTTTAGACACCGCACCGCATCGGCGCGTCCCGTATTCACGGGATCCCGACAGGTCGGGAAAAACAGCGCCTACCATACACGGAGAGCGAAAGCGTCTATCTATTTTTACAGTTTACCATAGTATAACAAACTACGATAGGAGGTAGCGCGAAATGTCCGACAGACCCAATGTCTTGGTGATTATGACAGACCAGCAGAAAGCCACCGCCAGCCACCTCTACGGTAATACCTTTTGCGAGACGCCATCCATGGAACGCTTGGCGAGTGAAGGGGTGCTTTTTGAAAATGCCTTTACGCCCCATCCCCTGTGCGTCCCAGCACGGATTTCGCTCTGGACCTCGCAGTTCCCACATTCGCACGGTGGCAGACGCAATCAGACCCTGATGCCAGCTGACGCGACCCATGCGTTCCAACTCTGGAAGGCGGCGGGATACCACACCGGCTTGATTGGCAAGAACCACTGTTTTGAGAGTGCGGCGGATTTGGCACTTTTTGATACATGGTGCGAGGTTGGGCACGGTTGGATGTCGGGACACGCGGAGACGCGCGGCCTGGAATGGTTCCGTCCGATTGAGGGGATTCAAGCTGCCCATGAACTGCGGCGGACAATGGTCCCCCAAAGTCCGCGCTTCGGTTACGCTACCTCCGATTTTCCGTTGGAGGACTATTCCACAGGGTTAATTGCGGGGCAAACGACCCGTTTCCTAGAAGCCCACCGAGATGAACCTTTTGCGTTATGGGTGTCGTTCCCGGACCCGCACGAGCCGTGGGTGGTGCCGGAACGATACGCTGCGATGTTCCCACCGGAGAAAATTGATCTGCCCCCGTGGCGAGAAGACGAATTTGATGAGCGCGCGCCTGAACGAAATCGCGTGCTCCACAAAATACTCGGGGCGGAGGAGGATGCCCTCGAAGATGTGTACGGTGTGATGGCGGTCTATTACGGCATGGTCCGCTTCATTGATGACGGTCTGGGGCAGATTCTGGACGCGTTAGAGAATCTCGGTCTCCGCGAAAACACGATTGTGGTGTTCTGCTCTGACCACGGGGACTTCATGGGTGAGCACCGGATGCAGTGCAAGGGCGGCGTCTTCTACGACTGCCTGACGCATGTACCGCTGATCGTCTCTTGGCCCGGGGAGGTTCCTACCAATGTGCGTGACGACAGTATGGCGAATCTGATCGACATCGTGCCGACGCTGCTGGAGCTTCAGGGGTTAGAGATACCCCGATCAATGCACGGCGAGGGGTTGCCAACTGTTACTGCTGCTGAACCACGGGATGTAACCTTTTCTGAATACGGCAGCGGGGGACCGCCCTTCCGAATGGCGGATCTGGAGAAGCTGCCTCAGCCCTACGGCAGACGTGCGTTAATACAATCCTTGCAATGGCGTGAAGCGGAGGGTAGACGCAAGATGGCACGGACCCGGTCGTGGAAATATGTGCACGATCCGATGGGCGATCGCGACGAACTGTATGATCTGGAGAACGACCCGTGGGAATTAGAGAATGTAGTGGACAATCCCGCCCATCGGGAGGTGCTGGCAGACCTGCGGTTACACTTGGCAGACTGGAGCATTGGGACAGAGGACGCAAAACCTGTGCCGTTGCCAGAAGAGGAACACATGAACCTTTAATCGTCCTGATTCCGTTGGGATGGAGGAAAATTATGGATTTTACGAGAATGAATGTACCTTTACCGGAGGGGCTTATCCCGGAGTTGACCGCGTTCTGGGAAGAAATTTTCGAGAACTCCTATGAAGACTTCAAGCCTATCTTCGCCGGCGATGAAACTGGAGACAACGAAGATATCCTCTACCTGATGCGGCAGGGTGAGGAGTTGGCGGGCACCTCCCATCTCACCGTTGGCAAGGCAGAACCGCGGTTGGGTGGACTGGGAGAGGTGGCGACGCCGCCTGCGTTTCGGCGTCAAGGGATCGCTGCCCAGCTCTGCGAGTCTGCTCTCGACGATTTTCGGGAACAGGGCGGTGAGGCGTTCTTTCTCGGTACAGGGAACCCATCGGCGGCACGGATATATTATCGGCTCGGTTGGCGAAAACTCGCCGGTGCCAATGTGATGGCGCTGATCGTCTCTGGCAAGTCACCGGAAGCGTTTCTGGTGGACTACTTCAGGGAAGCAGAGGGACAGATCTCCATTATACCGGGCACGGCAGCACAACGGATCCCGATGATTCCCCTTATCGTTTGTCCGCACGACTGGCAGGTGTTAGACGCCAACGCGGGCATACTGTCCACGCGCTATGCGTTGCAGTCGTCCTGTATGGGGTTGTATCCGAAATACGATGCGCTGATCCAACAGCAGACTGGGGCTTGGTTTGGAGCACAAACAAATAGCGGTCATCTGATTGGACTGGCGACGGCTCATCTTGATGGATCGGGTGTGTGTCATGTGGATGGCTTCACGCATCAATGTTGTCTGGACGCATGGGGGGATTTGATTCAGGCTGCAATGGACTGGGGTGCGGACCGCGGGGCAGCAGAGTGGCGCGGAACACTCTCGATGGAAGATGAGGACAAGCAAGCACTGTTCAAGTCGTTGGGATTTAATGCAGCTGGCGAGGGTGAGGCGTTTACATTGGGGGAACGGCAGGTGCCATCTGCCCTACTGAAGCGGTAGTAGCTGCACCCTCAGCCCTTTATCTGTCTCAAGCACTCCGTCAGGGAGCTCTGTCACCATATCATTAACGCGAGTTGCTAGTACATTGTCAGATAAATGTAGTGCAAACTGTTAGTTTGCAGGGGGATCACAATCTAAATGAGGTTTCAGAAAATAATTCGGTAATTCTATATTTCCCCCAGGCCCGGTAGGTGCGGTTAGAAACCGCACCTACCGGGTTGATAGTCCGGCTTTTTTTATCCCTAATCTACCAATGAACCGTTTCTAAGTCCATGCAGTCTTTCTTGATATATGGTCCTCATGCTGGTCGCGGCGGGGTGGAATTTCCGTTCCCCTCAATTCGCGTATCAATTCAATCAGTCCTTCCGTCGCTGCCTCCAAGAACTTTTCCCCTTTTTCCACCGTAGCTTTGGTGGCATCGCCCAACACACCGCTTGCGGTCTGCGAACTCCAATACGGTATCAAACGCGCCGCCGACCCTTGGGGATGTGTGCCCGCAAGCAGATCCGTTTTGAAACTCGGGGGCAACGGCGACCTTTCATCAACCGCCCGACTCATATCGACCAAATCCGGTTTTAGGGCAAGATAGAGAGCGGTTTCGTATTCTCCCCCGTGTGATGTTCCACCATACTCAGAATCCCTGATCTCGGCACCGACCTCCTTAATTTTGCGGGTGTCCCAATGGTTCACTGAACCGCAGAGGATCTTCCCCTCATATTCGATGTTAGTCAAACGCGCTGCAAGGTCGAGGGGAGACGCGTTACTCCCGTGACCGTTGACGATCAGAATCCGCTTGAAACCGTGATGGGCGAGGCTGCAACAGACATCCCTAACATACTTGATAAAGGTGTCCCAACCGATAGTGAGTGTCCCGTGAAAATCCATGTGGTGTGGACTGTAACCGTGCGGGACCGGCGGCGCGAGCACTGCCTCCGATGGGATACGCGCTACGGCGCGTTCACAGATGCCTGTGCACAGGACGACGTCCGTATCAACGGGGAGGTGGGGCCCGTGGTCTTCATACGTCGCAACGGGAAGGACAGCGACGCGGTCTTGCTCGGCAGCCTCTTTGGTTTCGTACCAGATCATCTCAGCGAAGCGATATTTCATTATTTTCTCCTTAATTTCGGAAGGGTATGATCACCCAAAGTGGTAGAAGCTGCCGTACCGTAATGTGCACAATGGTTACGGCATACGGAGTATGCCTACTACTATCAATTTGAGGTTTCTTTATTAGGTGCAAATTTCAGCCTTCGGCGGATTTGCGTAACACTGATAATGGGATTCAACCGCTGCCTCCGGCGTGATGCCTTCGTGAATGTAGGCGCGGAATCGCAGATGAACGTTATCGTGCGGTGGATGGTGGAGGATGCTCATCTGTTGGGGAACAGCGATCTCCCCGAAGAAGCCGGGGTGTTCGATATTTTCCGGGTGATCAAACAGCGCGAGTCCATTTACACCATCTCCCACCGTACCACCGAGATCGCACCACCGCGCTCGTTGGTGGTGTACCTCCTGCCGACCGATTAGTCCTTCCGAATTTTCGACATGCCCTTCGTCCGGCAGGTTCATGGATGGATTCAGCCGTGCTACGAGGAGAAACTGTCTATCCCCAATATCTATCGGCGGCGTGGTTTCGTGGGTAATATCCAGAAAACGCCTCCCATTATCGGCGTACCAAACGCGTGCTGTTCGGGTTTCGGTTAGGATTTGGTCACCGTTTCCTTTGACATAGATCAGATCCTCTACAAATTCCGCGTAGACCGGTCCAGCGGTGAGTCTGATAAACCGTTGGTGCAGCATTTTCCCGCAGGGACCGTAGGGCGGTTCATCCCAATCCGACCAGATGTTTGCTGATCCACCCTCGCCGTGCCCGCCGTAAGCGAGGTAGAGCCCTGTGTGATGCGGATGATCGCCGCCGCCCGCGCCGCGTACAACCGTGCCGTGAGTTCCGTTCACGGGCCAGAAATACGGCTTCCAGATACCCAAAAAATTGTATCGCGTGAACACCTGATTATCGACGGTGATCAGGAGGTGTGCTGGCTTCTGCTCGATAGCGTAGCGGTTGTTGGGTGGCAGGTCAACGACACGGATAGCGTACCGTGCAGATTCTCCCACACCGAGGGAGCCGGTCTGCCACGCTAATTCACGGATTGTTGGCTCAAACTGAGCGGGGGTTTCCGTATCCAGTGGAGAGCCATCCGCATCGGTTTGAGAAATGGCGAGCCCCGAAACTCCCTCCTGCCAATCGGGGAAGTGGTCTTTGGGATTGAAAGGAAATCGGATGAGGTCGTTATTTCGGTCTACGGAACCGGCATCGACTCTGACGATGACAGCGTTTGAATTGTGTCTCAACGGTTTACTCCTTGCGTAGGGAATCGTGACGATGGATATAATGAAAACTCGCGTGGGGATAGATGGTATCATAGTGACTGATAACGGTCAAGTTCAAACCGGGAAATCGGAAATATCGATTCGGGTTGAGGATCGATTTGTGGTATAATTCTCTAAACACAAAAAGGCAGACGGTTTTATCTATCTCGACACAAATACTCTCGGAAAATTGACAGAAAGGGTGGATACTGATGGAAATTTTATTGCCAGCTTGGAATACCGTTAAAGACCTTGTTGTTACGTTGACTCAATCCCAATACCGTGGAGTACTACTAAGTGTTACCACCATCGCAACGCTGCTGTTGGTTAAAGCGATTTTGACCCGTCCTATAAGAGCGTATGTCTATAAACGGGCGCTGAAAGAAGCGAATGCCGATAATTTCATGCTGACATGGACGTTTGTTTGGATTGTCATCATTGTGATCTTCGGTGTTATCAGTCTTAGCGGTTCGATCCAAGCACTCGGTATTTCCGCAGGCTTTTTGGGCATGGTTGTCGGTTGGTCATTACAAGCACCTGTAACCGGGGTTGCGGCATGGCTGATGCTGATTCTTAAACGTCCTTTTAGAATTGGACAGCGGGTCATCATTGCCGGTATCAAGGGGGATGTGGAGGACATCACACTCACCCATGTGATTCTGAATCAGGTTGGTGGCACCGTTGCAGGTGAGGAGCGTTCCGGTCGTGGAATACTGATTCCGAATGCAATCCTTTTCAGTCAGACAATTACGAATTATACCTTTGATGTAGAGTATATCCTGAGTGAGGTGCCGGTACGCATAACATTCCAATCCGATTGGGATGAGGCGGAAAGGATCTTAGTTGATGCTGCGAAACAGGCTACAGCGGACACCATTGAGATAACTGGGGAAGAACCGTTCATCAGGGCAGAACTGTTTGATGCGGGGGTGTTGATGCGTTTACGCTATAGAACAACTCCCGAAGATTATGCAGAGAATGTCAGTGATATTGTAAAAATCATCCATAAGGCGTTCGGCGAAAATAACAAGGTGGAATTCTGCTATCCACACTCCGAGGTGCTCTACTCGTTGAAAAATCCTCCACCCGTTGCAACTTCAGACGAGCTGCCCACAGATCTTTCTGCACTTTCACAAGAAGGAGAGATTCGATGAATTTGTATCTACCGGAGGTCCCTGTCTCGGACCGGATTAGCGTAGTCCAACGGATAACGGAAAGTGAGGTTGACGCATGAAGGTTAGTGAAGGGTTGCACTGGTCGTTTGATTACAATTATGGTGCACAGAACCCCCATTTCACAGAGCAGTTAGTTGACACATTCCTCAGATTGTATGGGGGACCCAAAACAGGTCGAGCAGGTGCCAAAGCGGCCGAGCATATTTACGAGATATTTCCAAATTACTGGCGCGGCTATGCTATAAGAGAGCATCTACAAGATAACCTAAGCCTCGGCGAAGCCGTTATCAAACGACAGCAAGCGGACAATGGGCGTTGGCGCTACACGATTCAATACACTAATGGGACGAGCGGTGAGGACCTCCAACTCCGTTTTAATACCGCTAACGATCTGTATCGATCGCTCAGGGGTAAGTGGCATATCCAATCACAGAACAACTGTCAGGACAGCTATTCTACGTTTATCTGTGAGGGACAACGGGTTGCGGACGAGATTCGGTTGACCGTCAACCATGCTGAGATTAGCGTTGGTAGATTACAGAAAGAAACCCCGTTCACCTGTAATTGGGCACTATTCGACGTGATTCCCGCGCTCAGTGGAACAATTCAAGGGTCAGGCGAAGTCGTGAAAATGGCTATCTTGGAAGACTTGGAAAAGTTGAGACCTGTGAACCGTATCGGTTTCCTCGAATCGATAGAGATGGGCGAAACACAACTCGACGGCTATTACCTGTACGGAGAAGGGCTTCTCCCGTCCTACTGGTGGCTTGATGTGGACGGCAACGTGGCAATTTCTGCCAACTTCTTCCAAACCCTTGTGCTTAAAGAGATCGTGGAGGTAAGCGCATGAACGACCGACCGAATATCCTCTTTATCAATACAGATCAGCAATCTTGGAACGCCCTTTCCGCTTATGGAAATCCGTACCTACACACGCCGCACATTGACCGTCTCCACCGGAACGGTACATCTTTCATGCGTTCTTACTGTAGCGACCCGGTATGCGCTGCGACGCGGTCAAGTTGGGCAACGGGGCTTTATACTTCAGAGACGGGTGTGCCCTTTAACGGTGGGTATATGCACGAGGAAATTCAGGATATCGGACAAGTTCTGAATGCCAACGGATACAAGGCTTTCCATTGTGGCAAGTGGCACGTGCCGGGTAGGAATGTGCGCGAAAGTTTCCACACCCTGTATTATGGGGCGCGTGACATCGGTGCGGGCGGTGGCGAGTATTACGATTCAGCTTCTACGCACGCTGTGACAGATTTTTTGACAACCTACGACGGTGACGCACCATTCTATCTACAAATTGGCTATGTCAACCCGCACGATGTGTGTGAATATCTGCACAACCACGAGGAAAAGCGCATCCCAAATCCGTTGCAGCAGGGGATTATCACTGAAGACGAATTACCGCCGCTGCCCGAAAACTTCCACTATGATGAAAGCGAAACCGTGCTACAACAGGTCTGCCGTAGAACTGATGACGCACTTATCCATTCAGCGATCCTAAACGGTATACGGGATTGGGATGAATTCCATTGGCGGTATCTTATCTGGAATTATTACCGATTCATCGAAAAGGTTGATGCAGAGATCGGTATCGTGCTCAACGTACTCCAACAGACACCTTTCTGTGACGATACGATTATCATCTTCAGTGCAGATCACGGTGAAGCGTGTGGCAGTCATCAGATGTTTCAGAAATTCACGCTATACGAGGAAAGTATTCGTGTCCCGTTCATCGTTTCTTGCTTGGGGGATGGCGTGCCGGTGCAGAAGAATCGTTTCGATAGAGAACATTTTATCTCTGGTGTAGATTTGGTTCCTACAGTCTATGACTATGCTGGCATAGATGCAGCAGAAGCCGTGCAGGTCGAGCGAAACGATGTCCCAAGACTCGGAGGGGTGAGCGTGCGTCCGCTGGCAGAAGGCGATGAAATACCTTGGCGTGAATTCGCCTATGTGGAAAGCAATTACTGGGGCAGGGCGGTTGTTATGGACAGATATAAATATGTTACGGAGTATAAGCCTGCTGATCCAGAAGATTTCCGTCCACCGGGACCGGACGCCTCGCGTCTTGGTCGTGCGCAGCTTTTCGATCTGGGAGAAGATCCGTGGGAGACTCGGAATTTAGCGAGTCAGCCGGGATACGAAAATGTAATTGATACGTGCCGCGCAAACCTGCTTGCCCATGAAGCCATGCTGAACCGATGGCAGATTGAGCATCCGAATCCGCGCAATGTCATATCGAATTGGGGGGCACCTCTGCGAGCCCACTGGGAAGGCTTAGCCGCGTCCTAAAATTTCTTGTGGAGGTACTCGGGTGTGCTACTACATCAAACTTGAAATCGTGGGTCATTCTGCCGAAACAACGAAACCGCTTCCTCCATCAACCACACGGATTTCGAGCGCATTCCCATAACGCAGCAGACCGTAACTCAATCGTGTCAGATAAAAAATGCGCGTTGCGGCTCTTACAAGCGACAGCGGTTTCTGAAGCGAATCCCTCCGTGTTTTCTTGCCAAAGGTGAGGAGTACGATTGAAGCCACATGAATAGAAACGCAGGCAAACATATCCAGGGTGAATGCAAGAAGAAAGAGAAGCGGAAGGGGAATCCAGATATTCCGTTCCGGTTTGGCTGCGTCTCCGTTGAGGATCCGAACTCTTAGAACAAGTGCGACGCGCCGCCGACTCGACCTACTCATTTTCCCTCCATCTGTAACATTATTCGATGCGAATCGCCACGCCGTCACTTCCATCAAGTACCGACACAAAGTCAAACGTCCCGATATCTTCGAGTTCGTCAATCCCTTCTTCAATCACTTCACAGATGGCGGTAAAAGTCCCAACGAAGTCAAAATCGGCGTATTTCTCACGAATCAGTTGGGCAGAGCCCTCAAACTCTTTATTTTTACTTATTGCGAGATCGATCATGAGTGGTATCAGCTTGGCGGACGGCGGCAGGAGCCGTCCTGCCAACTTTACAAGAGATAGCGGCAGTGCAACACACACGGCTGGCGCTTCTAAATCACCGTCGAATACGAGAATCTTCAGTAATTTCCCCTTGTAACTGCCAGATTCTGGCTGCGTTGATGTGGTTTGTGTATCCATTGTTGTGCCTCCTACTACTTTTAAGGTTGAGTCAATTGAATAACGTGTAACGCTTCAGACTGTTAATCATCGGTTGATATGCCAATTTCGTCAGCGGATTCAGGTGATACAACAGATGTGGATAAATCCGTCTCAGCGGATTTCGATGAGATTTTGCGAGTGAACGGCGTGATGATTCAATCGAATGCAGGGTTTGAGTTTTCGAGAAATGGCTCCATCTCACCATCACGGTGTGGATTCGCTGGAATACGATTGCAAAAACGCGAAGGTAGATTCTAAGCGGTAATAAAATTAAACCAACAATCATTGTGGCGAATGCTTCGGGGAATCTCCTCAATTGTCCGCTGGCAAGTTGTCTGGATACACTTGTGATGTGTACGAGTTCTTGAGAGAAATCCCACGACGATGCCGCCCCTTCAATTCGTGCCATCACGTTATCCGCCAAATCTGAAGGGGGTTCAAGTTGTGGGTAGCTTTCGATGCCGCGGAGAGTCGCTTGTAGGTATTCCATCTCCTGCTTGCAACGATCACAGACGAGCAGATGGACTTCAAACTGAGCAAGACGTTCATCATCGAGCGCCGCATCTATATATAATTGAGACAACTCTTCAAAGTTTCTACAATCCATGGTTCATATTTTTCCTTCTACAAAGGCTTGCAATTTCGATTTTAGCAGTTCTCTGGCGCGAAAGATATGGGTTTTCACTGTTCCCATCGGAATTTCCATCACCTGCGAAATCTCTTCGTAGGAAAGTCCGTTGAGGTGGAAGAGCGTAATAACCAACCGATACTGGTGTGGGAGTTCGTTAATTGCCGCGTGAACGATGGATTGGGTTTCCTGCTGCTCAATCAACTCCAACGGCGATGGTGTTGAATCGGCAATCTGAAAACTGTAATCTGTTGTCAGTTGCTGATCAAGTGAAGCCATATTTTCATGGCGCAAGCGATTAAGGCACTCGTTCCGAGCAATTTGACATAGCCATGTTTTTAGGCGGGCGTCACCGCGAAATTGCTTCAGGGAACGATATGCCTTCAAGAACGTATCCTGTGTTGCATCATCCGCCTCCTCAAACTGTCGGAGCATACGATAACACAGGTTGAAGATATGCTGTTGGTGACGCTCAATCAACAGCCTGAACAACTGTGTCTCGCCCATACACACCCGTTTGACTAATTCGTTCTCCTCCGCTCGACTCGCATCGGCTGAGTGCGATACAGTTCCATCGTCTTTCTGACAATCTGTTTGTGGCATCGGCTTATCTCGTTTGTTACAATTTAACGTTCAGAATAGATAGACACAGATAGTCAGTATATGTTTCAAAAAAGTTTGGAATGCTTCTGTTTATCGGTTGCAAATACCATTACCGATAAAACGAATACACTTCAATGTCCCACAGGAGTCGGATAATCACCCACGTCCCACCGACGATAAACTCTCCGAGAATCAATCCCAAAAAGAGTGGAAACGCTTTTCGATACAGACGGATCCCACCCGCTTTGAGCAATACGGTCTTGATTGCCCATGCGATGAATATCGAAAACCAGAGCCTTCCCATCGTCCACCGCTCAACACTGAGGAGGTAGCCCGCCGGATGAAAAGGCAGGAGCGGAAATCGTGTTCGTAGCCACCAGAGTAAGCCGGTAAAAAGAAAACCAAATCCCGTAAAAACGATGCCCGGAATGTCTGTGTCGGTCGGATGATAAAGCCAGCTTTGCAGGAGATTATACCCGCCCGTACCCAAGCCACTGACCACCCCGATTTCATAACCGACGACCAGATACGCCCAGAAAGCCGCAAGGATTCCCACAACTACTGCTAACATCATTGCGACAACCAACCCGCCTGAACTCATATTTGATTCTTCGGCGATTTTTAATCCTTCGAGGGTGTGGGGCATCGGATGGGCGCGGGAACCGCGATTAAAAGTAAAGTAGAACCGCATCATGGTAAGGCTACCGGGGGACAACCGTCGCGCGCCAAATAGATTGATGATAAATTCATGCGGCGTAGATCTGACGCGATTCATCGGTGGGCCCACTTCGGCGCGAACCCGCGTGATACTCAGTCCCAAAAGATAATAGATTAGAAAATAAATTCCTACGGTCCACAGTGCCATGCCACCTTTATACGAAAAAGCCAACAAAAAAATCAACCCACAGATCAATCCAATAAACGCCCACCGGTACGGTATAGGTTCTTTTGTGTTCTCAACACCGATTTTCGCTCCTGCCTCATTTCCGTTGTATCGTTGTTGAAATGAAAAGATATTCTGATAGATCGAAAAAAAGTAGCGTCTTCCACCATAAAGCGCAAAACACGCGAGCGCCAGATAGCCGCCCATAACCTGTGACCAATCATAGGGAAAGTCAGGCAGCGCTGCCAGCCCAAGCGCGCTTCCCAATACCCGTTCCCCTTTCCAGAACCAATAAAAAAACCATAGCGAGAAAGACATCTCCAACGGTGTCAGAAAAGCGAGTCCAACCGCGAAGGAGCGAATATAGACCGGTGTCCAGCCAATAGCGTTGTACGGTTTTTGGGTGAAGTATTGACCAATCTCTGCGTGGCGCACCGGGAGTTCTGGCAGTGCCGGAAAAAAGAAATGGAATCCGTTGATCAGATTAATTCCACCTGCGATAGCAAATCCGATCCACATCATCTTTGATCGAAAAAGCCGACCATCAGGGCGGGTCATTTCCAACGGTAACTGGACGATTGGATATGCCAACCGTTCATGTTCGATCCACTGTCTGCGAACCAAGATATTTAGGCAGATCATTACCCAGATAAGCACCGTCAAAAACAGCGTCCACCAAAAGATAGGGCGCAGCCAAGCCCGGATATGCGTTTCGGTGTAAAATGTGCTTTCTCCAGCATAGAAATCTTCCAGCCCTGAAAAGTTATTTATCGTTAACCAGGACGGGAGGTATCGCCAAAAAAGCGCTTTCCATTCATTTTCAGGGGTGGCGAACCAAAAGCCGTCGGGAACTGTCGGCACAACTGTCTGCATCATGTCGTGTCCGGAGATCGCTGAGGAAATTGATAGCATCACAAAGATCGTCAAAAACTCTTGCTGTTTAAGGGCAAAACGTGGTAGGAGGCGCTTGAGGAGGAGATTGAAGGCAATCAATACTGTTAAGGTGATCACCACATTGTAAATGAGTGCCATTGTGGTCGGCAATGTGCTCCAAAACCTCAGATGGTTCGCCATGATAAAATAGGTGTTGACCGGAATCAACAACAATCCAAGGAGCACCGCTCGAAACGTTACGCTTACAGTCGTTGTTTGATGTACCTCTGCTTTTTCGATCATTATCCGCGCTTCCTTTTGGTACAAAAAAAGCCCTATGTGTTATGCACAGGGCTTTTTTGGCTCAATACTTTCTAATGCTGCGTTACATCGGGACGGTGGACAGATCACAACTCCATCAATCCGCGTTCATCGCGCCTTGGGGGCGCCGGCTTCACGTATGACAATTGTTCATATCATCATCACCTGTCCGCATCCTCGCGGCGTTTCTGCATTTCCAGTAGACACAGGTCTGCCAGATCACTGCCCAACGGATCATCTATCTCCAGCGCGTAACGTTTGAGTAACTGTGCCAGTTCGGTAGCGACTTCGGTATATGGCGGGAAGTGGAGATACTGGTTGTGACCGTCTGACCGTGGTGTATTATACAGGTTCAATTCCTCTTCCGGATCGTTGATCAGATCATATAACTCATGGTTGCCCGTATAGCTGCGTAACCCACCTACAGGTCTGCTCAGGATCAGCTTCCATTCGTTGGTGCGAATACAGCGCTGGTCGACGAATTGGTCACGGGTGATGTTCTGGGTGTAGTGGGCTTCCCGCCACGGAACGGATTCATCCCCTAACAGCGGTGTCATGCTCCTGCCGTGAAGATAGTCGGGGATTTCCAAACCAGCCCAATCGAGAACCGTGGGCATCAGATCCTGTAACCCTACAAATTCCTCGATAACCGAGCCAGCTTCGATGGTCCCCGGCTGACTAAAGATCATAGGCACCTTGATCGAATCCTCATGGCAGGTAAACTTGTGATCCGAGCCTCGATAGGAGAACATATCCCCATGGTCGGAGTAGTACACGACGATGGTGTTTTCGGCGATCCCCAGTTCATCCAGTGCGGTCATCAGGCGTCCCACATTGTAGTCAATAGCACTGACAGCTGCGTAATAGCCGGCATACGGCACCCCCTTGCCCCGATACGGCTCATAGAATTCTTTTGGTGCGGTGTAGGGATCGTGGGGTGGGTAATAGCCGTTCACCGCAAAGAAAGGCTTCTCACTTGTCCCCTGCTCCTTGATGAATTCAATCATCTGATCTGTCTGTTGATGGGGCTTATAAACGCCGTCCCGCCTATTATCTACCCAATGCCCGCCCAGTGAGTTAAATCCTTCCCACAGGTCGAACAGTCCCGGGTCCTTTTCGCCCAGATGCCACTTGCCAAAATAGGCGGTTGTATAACCGCCCTCCCTCATCGACTCGAAAACTGTGCGCTGCTCGTGGGAGGTCTCTTTGAGCAGATTATCCATGTTGTAGGAGTTGTAGATCACCTGGTGTTGGTGTGGATAGACGCCGGTCCACATGGTGGCGCGTACGGGGGTACAGACGGGCCACGGGGTGAAACTGTTTGTACAGTTCGCACCGCCAGCCGCTAACCGGTCTATATTTGGCGTAGAAACGAACTTATTGCCGTTACAACCCAGACTGTCCCAACGTTGCTGGTCGGTCATGAGTAAGATAATGTTGGGTCTTGTCATGTAAAATCCTCCTAAATTGACTCACGTCGCAGAATAAATGTAGCAGGGCACCTAGCTGCCTATTTGAGAAATTTAGTCCAACTAGCACTGGCTTGGTTGTCATGTATTTGTTAACTCACACAGGCGAGTTGTCATTTGATGTGTAGAGTATACTATAGTGAATTATAAAAATAAATAGACACTTTCGCTCCCCATGTTTGGTAGGCGCTGTTTCCAACTGCGCCGTTTCAACCTACCGTTCTACTGTTGGTAGGTGCTGTTTCCAACTGCACCTATTCGGTGCGGTTAAAAGCCTCACCTACCAGGTCATAGCCCAGATCTTTCTAACCCCAGTAGTCGAGGTTTGCTCACCTCGCCGATTGGCAGTGTCCAAGTAATTCTAAAATCTACCATATATTTCCCCGAATTTCGATAGAAAGCATTTCATTGCAGCGGGTTCAGACGGTGCTGCGATTCGATTTGACGATCTCTTTGAGGTGATAGTACGGAGCGGTTTCTATCAGTTCCAGCGTCTCCGGCGATAATCGGGCTTTGATATCTTCGGGAAATGTATTCAAGGAGAGCATGTGTTGCGGCCTATATCGCAGGATTAGGAAGCGGCGATCCCGGTCCTCAGGTTTCCAGATTAGCACACCGTGGGTGAGCAGCTCCGTGATCACTACCACGTCTCCGGCGCGCGGCGTGATATTGACAACAGCCGGATGGGGTTGCGGGTCAGTATCCTCGCTGTCGGGGACGAAAAAATCTTCGGGGCGTTTGAACTCGCTTTTATGAGATCCCGGAACGACAACGAGACCCCCGTCTCCGGGGAATACATCGGTGAGGTAGACGAAGAACACTAAATCGTCGCAATAGATACGTCCATCTTGACAAAAATAGCGTGGCCACTCCACACAGTCATCTTCTTCCCGACGGCAATGCAGCTCGAAGAAACGATGCTGTTCGCGGGTATTGACGCGCAGGGAACCGCCGACAAGCTGCGGTTTATTGTTGGTTAGTTCTTTAATAATAGGCCAGGTCGTCGGGTGCATGGTCAGTACTTCCAACGCCTTATCGAACGCAAAGCCGTGTGTATAGTTTCCCTGGTCGGCTGCAAACCCTGCCGGCAAAGCATTGGGCGGGGTATGAATATATCGGTCGGCTGCCTCTTGGGCATTGTGTAGTTCTTCGGTGTTAAGGACGTTTTTCAGGTGCAGGTATCCGGTCATATCGAACAGGTAACGTTGTTCAGATGTCATCATAGGAGGTTCCTTCGACGATGGGATGCAATTCCAAGAATCTTCACGGGGGAGTTGTTTGTTGACACGTAATTACTTCTGACGTATAATTGGTTTTCCCCTGCTGTGAATCTCTACCGGTTTCTCCGGCAAGTCGATATACAATTCAGACGCTTATCATTGGAGGAAGATTATGGGAACTCACGGAATTTCAAGCGAGGCGCTAAAGTCTGCCCTCACGCATCTGTCTGAACACGGATACGCTGTAATTGAAGGCGTACTCAGCGAAGATGAAATCCAGCACTACCGAGGGCTTGTGGAGGAACTTTTTGAACGAGAACGGCAGCACCCCTTTGAGCCAGAAGACGGACCCACATTGCCAGAGGATGCTGAAATGGAGGCGTATCTGAAAGAAAGCTATCAAATCAGCGAAGCAGAACAGGCTCGACTCATGCGGCGCATCCGCCATTCACGCGCACAAAACCAAGGTACGCCGTGGCCCGTTCCTCCTTCAGGGGTAGTTAAGAATTTCCTTCACCTGCCGACCCTGTTCGATTATGATCAGTCTCAGCGTATCTGGAACTTGGTCAATAAAGCCCCGGCTTTCGGAAAACTGATAGCGCATCCGGTGGTGCTCTCGTTGGTACGAGCGATTCTTGGCGACGATTGTGTACTCGCCGATTGTAGCGCGACCAGTATTGGTCCCCATACCGACGAAGGAGGGGCATGGCATGTCGATGTGCCGCTCGGTCAGTTACCGGAGCCTTTGCCAGACTTTCCACTGACCATCCAGAATGCTTGGATGCTTGATGCCTTCACAACGACTAACGGGGCGACGCAGATTGTCCCTGACAGCCATCGTACGCGTAGAAAACCGGTGTGGGGAGAACAGCAGGAGGACGGGAAGATACTGACGGGATCTGCCGGCTCGGTCGCTATCTGGCTCTCGAATACGTGGCATCGGTCAGGACCCAACGCAACAAACAATCCTCGTCGGGCAATTCTCTGCTACTACTCCCGCTCATGGATTAAGCCGTTCACCGATTATACATCATTGACCCCAGAGATCGCGCAAACCTTCTCACCGGAATTGCGGTATCTGCTGGGATATTCGGCGAACCCGCCTGTGCGAGGATAGGCGGATTTTTGATCTGTGTTATTCTAAATTTTACTGATTTTTCGGAACTGAAGATTTACTGAAGCGAGGAGATATTATAATGATCCGCGAAACAATCCAAAAAATTGTCGATGGACACGATTTAACCGAGCGTGAAACTGTCGATACTATGAACGAAATAATGAGTGGTGAAGCAACGCCAGCGCAGGTTGCCTCGTTCGTCACCGCTCTCCGAATTAAGGGCGAGACGATTGAAGAAATCACCGGTGCGGCACGCGTTATGCGCGAAAAATCGACAAAGATTCACACCAAGCAGCCCTTTGCTGTTGATACGTGCGGGACAGGCGGAGATGGCTCACATTCATTTAACATCTCAACGACCGCGGCATTTGTTGTGGCTGGAACAGGGATTCCGGTGGCAAAGCACGGTAACCGAGCCGCTTCAAGCCAAAGTGGGAGCGCGGACGTTCTTAAAGCGTTGGGCGTAAATATCGAAATCGGACCGGAGCAGGTTGGCGCGTGTATTGATGATGTAGGGATCGGTTTTCTCTTTGCTGTTACGTTGCACGGTGCTATGAAATACGCGATTGGGCCCCGCCGAGAGATCGGTATCCGCACAATTTTTAATGTACTCGGTCCGCTCACGAATCCCGCTGGCACGCAGGCGCAGGTCGTTGGTGTCTACGCGCCCGCCCTAACAGAATCCTTAGCGAATGTCCTCAAGAATCTTGGCAGCCAGCGTGCTTTTATTGTTCACGGCGGAGATGGTCTGGACGAGATTACAACGACGACGACGACTCAGGTTTCGGAGTTGTCAGATGGCGAGGTCAATACATACACGCTTGATCCAAGGGGATTGGGTATCCCAACAGCACAACCGAGTGACCTCAAAGGGGGAACACCGGAAGAAAACGCAGAAATGACGTTGAGCGTCCTGAAGGGCGAAAAGGGTCCCAAACGAGACATCGTATTGCTCAATGCAGCGGCGGCGATTGTTGCCGGTGGTGAGGCTGACGACATAGCAGCAGGACTCGCAGCGGCAGCGGAATCTATCGATTCCGGGCAGGCGTTGGAAAAATTGGAGGGGTTGAAGGCAAAATCGAATGAGGCACTTTAACCTTGAGCGGAATCTGATTTTCTGCAAATAGAAATTCGCTGAAACGAGAGGATATTACAGTGATCCGCGAAACAATCCAAAAAGTTGTCGATGGACACGATTTAACCGAGCATGAAACCGTTGATACTATGAACGAAATAATGAGCGGCGAAGCGACGTCGGCGCAAGTAGCTTCGTTCATCACTGCTCTCCGAATCAAGGGCGAGACGATCGAAGAAATCACCGGGGCGGCGCGTGTGATGCGTGAAAAATCGACAAAGATCCACACCAAACATCCCTTTGTCATTGATACGTGCGGTACGGGTGGGGATGGAGCACATACATTCAATATCTCAACAACCGCCGCATTTGTTGTGGCTGGAACGGGGGTTCCGGTGGCAAAGCATGGTAACCGAGCCATTTCGAGCCGGAGCGGAGCTGCCGATGTCCTCAAAGCGCTGGGTGTAAACATCGAAATAGAACCGGAGCAGATTGGGGAGTGTCTTGATGACGTGGGAATCGGCTTTCTCTTTGCAGTTACACTGCACGGCGCGATGAAATACGCGATTGGACCCCGCCAAGAAATCGGAATCCGCACAATTTTCAATGCGTTTGCACCCCTCACAAATCCCGCTGGGGCACAAGCGCAGGTTATTGGCGTTTACGCGCCGGCACTGACGGAGTCTCTAGCGCATGTCCTCAAGAATTTTGGAGCCCAGTGCGCGTTTGTTGTACATGGCGGAGATGGCTTGGACGAAATCACAACGACGACGACGACACAGGTTTCGGAGTTGGCAGATGGTGCGGTTAATACATACATGCTCGATCCGGCGGAATTGGGTATCCCAACGGCACAGCCGAGTGACCTCAAAGGAGGTACACCGGAAGAAAACGCAGAGATGACGTTGAGCGTCCTGAAGGGCGAAAAGGGTCCCAGACGGGACATCGTGTTACTCAATGCAGCGGCGGCGATTGTTGCGGGTGGTAAGGCTGACGACATAACAGCAGGACTCGCAGCGGCAGCCGACTCTATCGATTCCGGGCAAGCGTTGGAAAAGTTGGAAAGGTTGAAGGCGAAATCGAATGAGACTGTTTAACCTTGAGTATCATCTGATTTTCTGCTAGAATCTCGGCGTTGCCTTCTATCGCTAATATGTAGTATGTTTTGAAAGCGAAATAAACGACGGAGGATTCAAATGGCTCAGTTATCTAAAGCAACCCTCGGACGGACGGGACTTGACGTAACTCGCTTGAGTTATGGTGCTATGGAGATACGATCAGAGTGGGCTGGTAACGACGAGCGTCCACTGACCGAAACGCAGGCGGAGACTGTCCTCAATGCACTGTTAGATGCCGGAATCAACTTCATTGATACTGCTGACTGCTACGGTCGCAGTGAAGAGTACATCGGCAAATTTATCTCCCACCGTCGTGATGAATACTACTTGGCAAGCAAGTGTGGCTGTCACCCAGATCACGGGCAGAAGCGTTTGGGTTGGGTCGGTAAAATTTGGACGAAGGAGAACATCCACCGCGGCGTGGACGAAAGCCTGCGACGGATGAAAACCGACTATCTTGATGTAATGCAATTCCACGGCGCAACGGTGGAAGATTGCGAAAAAGGGCACGTGATAGATGCGTTGAACGAGGCGCGAGACCAAGGGAAAGTGCGCTGGATCGGCACTTCGTCCGCCCTTGAACATAAGCCGACCTTTCTTGAATGGGGTTCGTTCGATGTGTTTCAGCTTGGATATTCCGCGCTTGACCGCACCACCGAAAACTTTATCACTGAGGCAGCAAACGCGGGCACCGGGATGATTATCCGAGGCGGTGTGGCGCAAGGCGAACCGGGGGAAGGTAGAGGGAACGCCGACAGGTGGGAGCAGGCATTCGACGAAGCCAAGTTAGATGAACTCCGCGAGGAGGACGAAAGCCGGACCGCGTTTATCTTACGTTTCACCCTAAGCCATCCACATGTGCATACAACCATTGTGGGAACGCGGAACGTCAACCATCTGCTTGAAAACGTCCGAACCGCCGAACGGGGGCCGTTGGTGCCGGATGTTTACACGGAAGCAAAGCGTCGCCTTGATGCAATCGGGATGATCCCGGCAGAATCGCTTGAAAATGTGTAGTTGTCTAAATAATCAGTTGCAACTACTACATTGTCAGATAAATGTAGCGCAAACTGTTAGTTTGCGTCCTCGGATCATCCCGATTTTATCGGGATGGTACAAAAGCCTCCTTTAGACACTTCCCCCACAAAGCGTCTTGGCTATCCAAGCCGAGCAGGGAGTGCCTTACCACAATTTACTTGACGGAGCACTACAAGCTCTTGTAAAAGATAAAAAGGTAGGAGTAAGACAATCGTAATGGCTAACAATTTCGGTAGCGAAGTCTACAAAAGGCTCGGCGTACGACCACTCATTAACGCCGGGGGAACGCAGACGCTCTGGGGCGGTTCGACACTATCCCCCGAAGTAATGGGGGCAATGGTAGATGCCAACTCCAACTATGTGGAGATGGAGGAACTTCTGGACAAAGCAGGTGAGCATGTTGCAAGACTGATGGGCGTTGAGGCTGCCTACATAACCTCCGGCTGCTTTGCCGCGCTTGCACTGAGCACCGCCGCCTGTATGACCGGGAGGGATCGCCAGAAAATCAGTCAACTCCCGGAGATCGTTGGCATTAAGCACGAGGTACTCATCCAAGCGAAACACCGTAATAGCTACGACCGAGAATTTCCCGTGCCCGGCGGGGTGCTTGTGGAAGTGGGAGACGCAGATGGCTGCACCGTTGATGCGTTGGACGGGGTGATAGGACCCAACACCGCAGCGGTTGCTTACCTTGCAAGGAGGGATAGTGATAGCTCGATTATACCGTTGGCAGATGTAGTCAAAACGGCTCACGCCCACGGTGTGCCTGTCATCGTTGACGCTGCGACCCATATTTATCCGGTAGATTATTTCCGAGGGCTTGCACAATCGGCGGATCTGGTATGTTTCAGCGGCAAATACTTCAATGCACCGCCTGCAGTTGGAATTGCTCTTGGTAAAAAGGAACTGATGGATGCCGTAGCGGATCACGGTTATATCGGCTTCTATAACCCCGATGGACGTTCATTTGGGAGAGGCTTTAAGATAGGTCGCCACGATGTAATCGGACTGGTGGCAGCGCTGGAGTGGTGGCTGAACGCAGATCATGAGGAACGTCATGCGAAGGATGAGGCGAGGCTCGCTAATATGCAGCAGGCGTTGGAAAATACCGAGGGGATAGGGAAGATGGAGATAGTGCACGTCGGGGCACATACCGGATCAACCCTACACGTTGGTATCGATTCGGAAGTTGCTGGAAAGGATGCGAGACAGGTCGTAGCAGAACTTGATGGCGGCGTACCCCGTATCAGGGTCGGTGGGAGCGATGATAGTATCATAATTCACGGCCATACCCTAAACGAAGGCGAGGAAGAAATAGTCATCGATCGGCTGAAGGCTGTACTCACCAGCTAAATTGCTTCAATAACCGTCATTCTGCCGTTTGTACGAAAATAAAGGCGTTTACCAAGGTCCCCCTGATAAGGGGGATTTAGGGGGGGTAGTTGTGCGTTCAGAGTGTCCAACTATAGTGGATTCTAAAAACAGATGGGCACTTTCGCTTCCCATGTTTGGTAGGCGCTGTTTCCAACTGCGCCGGTACAGAGTGTCCAATTATAGTGAATTATCAAAATATGTGGACACTTTTGCTCCCCATGTTTGGTGGGCGCTGTTTCTAACTGCACCATCCAGTCTCTATCTTGGTAGGCGCTGTTTCCAACTGCGCCGGTACAGAGTGTCCAATTAATTCTAAACTTTACTATAATTCTGAAATCTACCATAGTGATAATGATTCAAAGGTCATGCCCATCATATCTGACTGTTTTATGCTTTTTTTTACATCGGAGGATCATAATCCATGATATTAGGTGCACATGTTTCCGCCGCTGGAGGCCTGCACAACTCAATTCGGAACGGGGAGAAACTGGAATGTGAAGCCATCCAAATTTTTCTGAAAAATCCCAACCGCTGGGTCGGCAAAGAACCTGCTGAATCAGACATAGCGCAATTTCGGGAGGCGTGGGGCGCATCTGACATCGTTTGTGAGGGGCTTGTCCACGACATCCACCTAACCAATCTCGCCTCCCCCAAGCCGGATGTTCTGGGGAAATCTCGCGACGTGTTTCTTTCCCAGATGGAGCTCGCGGATGCCTGTGGGATTCGGTATTTCGTGACCCATCTGGGATCACATCTCGACGCCGGCGAGGCAGAGGGGTTAAAAGTCTTGAGCGATAGTCTAAATGGGCTCTTTGAACAAACTGCGGGCGGGAGCGTTATTGTCTTGTTGGAAACGACAGCGGGGCAGGGGACGAATCTGGGATACTGTTTTGAACATCTGCGCGAGATCATTGATGACTCGAAATGTCCCGAAAGATTGGGCGTCTGTTTCGATACCTGCCATGTCTTTGCTGCGGGATACGATTTGCGGACAGAGGAGGACTATTGCCAGACGTTCGATCAATTTGACAAAATTGTCGGGTTGGATCGATTGCTTGCGTTCCATCTCAACGATGCGAAATCGCAATACGGCAGCCGGGTTGATCGCCACGAACACATCGGGGAAGGCAACATCGGGATAACACCTTTCCAACTGCTCGCCAACGACCCACGCTTTGAAAACGTTCCAATGGTTATCGAAACGCCAAAGATGGCAACAATGCACGCGACCAATCTTGCGGTGTTGAGGGGGTTAGTAAAGAATTGAAGGTTGTCAGACGAAGGGAGTATAGAGTGTCCATAAGGGCATTGACGATTTACGTATTACGATCCAGCCATCGGAGAGCCTTAGTATGTCCATAGGTCCTTTGGAAGTTCTGATTCTGCTGGTGATTTTTCTGGGTATCCTCCTAATTTCCCGCCGTCAAACCAAGCGGATTTGTCCTCAATGCGGTTTTGCGATCCGATCGTATACCCCTGAGTGCCCTGAGTGCGGGATGCTTTTTCCGAGGAAGGAAAGGTCAGGTTCATGAAGATTACGTTTCTCGGTACAGGCACATCGCACGGTGTTCCGATGATCGCTTGTCGCTGTGCTGTTTGCCAATCGAAAGACCCCAAAAATCACCGCACCCGTCCCTCAGTTGTCATTACCCTCGATAACGGCAAAAACATCCTTGTAGATACCTCACCGGAGCTTCGGCTCCAAGTTCTCCGATGTGGCATTGACCATATTGATGCCATCCTTTTTACTCACGCCCACGCAGACCATCTGCACGGCCTTGATGATGTCCGCGCTTTTTCTGAGGTTCAGGGCACCGTCATCCCCTGTTATGGCAACCCGGAAACCCTTGAACGGCTCAGCACTGTTTTTGAATATGCCTTTCGGCTTCAGCACCTCGGCGGCGGTATCCCGCAGCTGGAACTGGTGACAATTAACGGTCCTTTTCATCTGTTTGATGTTGAATTTGTTCCAGTTGATCTGCTGCATGGATGGACAACGGTGCTTGGGTTTCGGATTGGCAATTTCGCATACGCTACAGACTGTAACGCGATTGCGCCAGTTTCAATGGATCTGCTGAGTAATCTTGAAGTGCTGGTGCTTGATGCTATCCGATGGGAGCCACGGCATCCGACCCATTTCACGATTCCAGAATCGTTGGAGATCGTGAAAGAACTCAACCCCAAACAGACCTATTTTACCCACATGACCCACGATGTGGACCATGATTCAACGAACGCACGCCTGCCAGAAAATGTCCAGCTTGCCTACGATGGCTTAGTAATAGAGGTAACGCAAGTTGCGGGTTATAGTACGTAGGTTGGGTTGAACAAAGTTGAGAAATCCGATTCAGGCACCTCAAACACCTATCAAACTAGATGCTCTGTAGGCAATATCAAGGAGATAGTGAAACCCAACTTCATACCCCCACGTTCCTGAATACCTGCTAAGAAAAGCGTTGGGTTTCACTCCGATTTTTGAGATTTGAATAAGAATCGCGCATCGGCATTGAGTTATCACGGCTCTTATTTTTTTCTGTTTCCGTTCAACCCAACCTACTTGTTATCCACAGTAGTAGGCAAGCATTATCGCCCCATCGTCCCGATTTATCGGGGCGGAGTAAGCCTACTACTATGTAGGCTACTAGCAACTTAGGTTAGAGGTATAAGAACTGAGGAAATAGATAGAAGATGTGCGTCAGATATGATGCCTATTTCTGATCACAAGGGAGATTATGAACCGTCATCCATTGCTAGATGTTGAAAACATTGAACAAACGCCGGACGTTTATCTAAATAGTGTGGGCAACGTCTTTGCAGTTTTTGATGAACGCTCCCAAGATTCAGGAAACATATCTTATGGGGTACAAACCGCACAGGGACGCTATTTCGTAAAGACAGCGGGATACCCTGACGATCCAAATCCCTTTCTGAGTCACTCCGAGAGGGTTTCGCTGCTCCGAAACGCCATCAACCTTCGGCGGAGCTGCGATCATCGCACCTTGCCACCTCTACATCAGGTAATAGAGTCGCCTACCGGTCCGCTGCTTGTCTATCAGTGGGTTGATGGTGAGCTTATTAGAACGGATGCTGCAATGCGCGACGATCCACGATCAACCTTTCAGCGTTTCCGACGGCTCCCGTCTCACGAGATAATACGCGCTCTGGATCTTGTCTACGAGTTGCACCACCAACTCGCACAGTTAGGGTGGATTGCTGTCGATTTTTACGATGGCTGCATGATCTACAACTTCGATCATCGGGAGTTGCACATTGTTGATCTAGACAATTACTGTGATGCACCATTTATAAACGAGATGGGGCGGATGTTTGGTTCATCGCGTTTCATGGCTCCTGAGGAGTTTGAACGGGGTGCACGCATTGATGAGCGCACCACAGTGTTCACTATGGGGAGGACCGCAGCCGTGCTGCTATCGGACGGTACGTTGGAGCGTCAGCCATTTCGTGGGAGCGACGCGCTGTACGAGGTGGTTCGCCGCGCCTGCCACGCTGAGTCGAGAGAGCGATACGACTCGATGGCAGCCTTTTTTGCTGCATGGACGGACGCACGTATTTCTGAGTTACCGCCAGACTGAGCAGCCTCATGGATGCCGATACTGTCAAGCGATTAGCGAAATGGACAGCAGATGAATGATGCTATCAACTACACTTTCAAACTCGCGCCGGAACATCTCGCCTCTGTCACTCGGAAACGACGCATCGTTGTGAATCATCAGGTCGATGGCTTACTGTGTGCTGTTGAACAAGGGTTGACTGTTGAGCAGATTATATTATACGAGTTCGCGTTTGCCGATGCGCCGGGGAGTCACATTGACGCGCAATGGTGGTCATTCGATAACACCTTCCCACTAGAGGGGCGACCATTAATAGACGAGACAAGTCCGTCGGTGCCAAAGTATGTAAGCCCGGAACGCGTCCAAATCTTTCAGCAATGGTTAGATGACGGTATCAATATCGCCGAAGTTTACGTCGAGGAAACAAAGAAACGAGATCTCGAATGCTTCTATACCTATCGACTTAACGAAGATCCATATACCGAACATCGTGAATTGGCGGAAGCACATCCCGATTGGTTAATCACAGGCGAATGGGCGCAGCCGCTCTGGAACTTTGCTGTGTCGGATGTACGTGATTACAAGGTCGCAATCTGCCGAGAATTGGTGGAGAGGTACAATTTCGATGGACTGGAAATCGATTTTGCGCGCGGTCCCCTCCAGACGCCGCCGGGGTATCAATGGGAGCAGCGTGAGTATATCACGGAATTTCTTCGCCGGGTCCGGCAGGAGACACTTGAAGTAGAGCGAAAACGGGGACGACCAGTTCTGTTAGCGGCGCGCATCCCAGACAATCTCATCGGTTGTCGCTTCGACGGGCTTGACGTAGAAACGTGGGTGCGCGGGAACTTCGTTGACTTTCTAGTCTTGGGCGTTCGTTCGTATGAGCTAGCTATCGAACAGTTTCGCTCTATTATCGGGGACAAGCCGATTCAGATTTTTGGGACGCTCGACGACCACCATTGCACGGATGGCTATTCCTGGCCCCCGATCGAGGTATGGCGGGGTGTCGTCGCTAACTGGTGGCAGCAAGGGGTGGACGCAATTCAGACCTTCAATTGGGGGGTCGCACCGCCCGAAGTTGCCCAGCAGTTGAAGGTTAAGACGCACGGTGCCTACTTTGACGGCACACGGATGATTCCCGTATATCAGCAGGCATACGGTGAACTTGGCGATCCGAAAAAATTGAAATATTTGAACAAACACTTCGTCGTCCAGCGTCGTGGCGGCGGTGGATCCGGTGGCACTAACGTTGATGAGTGGCGCACCCCGCGGTTCAGTTACCAGAACACGAACATGCTGGGGCAACTACCTATGACCTTGGACAACTTAGGACGGGTTGACGCACTGATTAGGCTTCGTATCTCCGACGATTTCGCTACCGAAGCGGAACGGATTGAGCGATTGACCCTTCGGATCCTATTTTCTGACCTGGGGACAGAAAATCTGCCGGAGTATCAGAAAATTGACGCTGCACCGATCAATCCTTTCTGGGATCGTCCACAACTATTCACATCACCAGCCCGAAAGGATATGATCGACCGGCTTCAAGTACGTCTCAACGGTGTGCTGTTGGATAGGGCAATTGTTGATGCCGGTTGGTTTGTCTTTGACACAAATCCGAAGCTATTTGCGGTGGGCATTAACTTGGTCGGGATTCAAGTTACGGGACGGGAGTCACAACAGGTGCCCATGACCGTAGAGAAGGTTGAGGCGCATGTGGGATATCGGCGTCCCTGAAACTCCATGAACGCCTACCCCAGAAGGTATAATTGAGGGGGTTAGGGTTTTGCTTTAACGCCTCGGAGAACGGATTCGTCACGCCACGGTGGGATATGTGATTCTAGCGTTTTCGTTTCCAAAGCCAACCCGGAGCAGTTGGAGGCTAACACCTCAAAGATCTTGTTTGCCACGATGCGGTGACCGAGGTCGTTGGCGTGCACGCCGTCATGATGGACGAGCCAATCTGCGTCGCGATATGACCCCAGCAGATCGACGAAAAGACATTCACACGCATCCGCAACCCCTTTAATCGCGTCATTGTAGCGATAGAAGAGATCGAGGTCAGCGTGACTCCAGCGTTCGCCACCGGCAGTAAAGTCAGTCATGTAATACGGACCGAGTAAGACGATTAACGGCTGAATTTGCTCCCGTACGCGCCGAATGATGTCGCGCATCTCGGTGCAAAAGAGGTCAATAGGCGTGCCGCCGCGTGCGTCGTTGAGTCCGTACGAAATGACCAGCAGATCCGGGTTGTTCTCAATGACATGTCTGTCGATGCGTTCGTTGGCGGCGGGATTTCGGTCGGATTCGAGATAGGCGGGACCTTTGGTCGAGATCAGGTTTGCACCGATACCCACGTTGACCAACTCCACAGGGACACGCTGAAACTCGTTGATGAGCCGTGCCAATTGATTTGCCCAACACCGCTCGCGGATACTGGACCAACCGCCCGCGGTTGTACTCTCTCCAATGGTAACTAACTTCTGAAACTCTTTGGCCCACCAATCCTTTTTCATCCCTGTATATCCTCCCGTAAATAAGTTGGTGGCTTGTCTATTTCTCCCCCACCAGTTACGGAATAATCCGTCCGTCAACCAGATGGGGGAGGACGTCAACGATGTCCAGTTGGGCGCAAAATTCGAGGTCTTCCCCCAGTCCAATGCTGGCGAGGCGTTGACCGTGATAGCAATTCTTCAGCATCCCAGGTAGATCCTCACAATGCGTCTGATAGAGGATCTTTGCTGTTTCGGCGGCATCGGTCAGTTGAGGTGCTCCCAATGCTGCCACACATGCACCCGCAAAGGCAGTATCTTCCGTGCAGAAACCACCCTCTCTGCCAGAACACGCGATGACAAGTTCCCCTTCTAACTGTGCTAACTGGTCTACAATTGCGTTGAGATTGAAGAAAGATCCGACGAGAATCCGATCAGCGGCACGACAGGCTTGTAGGGTGCGGGTTCCGTTTGTTGTTGTCAAGACGATCTGCCGGCCTGAGACAACTACTTCGGTATATTCGCGCGGTGAATTCCCAAGATCGAATCCATCAACCTTCATCCCACCGCGCTCGCCGCCGATCAGTGTGTTCGGTTGAGTCGCAGCAAGATGGAAGGCATCCTCCGGGGTCAGAACAGGTGTGATAGCTGTCGCGCCATTTGCCACAGCGAAGGTGATGGTAGTTGTCGCACGTAGAATATCGGTAACGACAACCGTTTTGCCGGTAAGGTCACAAAAGGGGAGGAGGTCTGGTGTGAAAACAACGTCAATGGAGGTAGGCATGGATTGTACTCGTGGCAGCGCAGAATGGTAGTACTACGGTTCGGGGTGAGCGGAAGTCACGTGGATTTTACCAAGCGAATCCCGAATCCAAAAAGTTGGTGAAGACCTGTGCGTTCAGAAAGCGTTCGTCATCCATAATCTTTCGGTGGAGCGGGATGGCTGTCTTGATGCCTTCAATGACATACTCATCCAAAGCGCGTCTCATGCGTCCGATCGCTTCTTCCCGGTCTCTACCGTGGGCAATCAGTTTTGCGACTAATGAATCGTAGTAGGGTGGCACGACGTAGCCGGGGTAGAGAAAGCCATCCACTCGGATGCCGATCCCCCCCGGTGGCAGATACGCTTCAACCTTTCCTGGGGAAGGGGTAAGCCCGTTATCAGGGTCTTCCGCATTAATCCGACACTCGATAGCATGTCCACTCACCTCTACATCTGATTGACTATATCCGATTTCTTCACCCCACGCCATCCGGATCTGTTCCTTGAGCAGATCGATTCCCGTGGTCATCTCTGTCACCGTATGCTCGACTTGGATGCGCGTGTTCATCTCCAAGAAGTAGAATTCTTCATCGGTATCTACCACAAACTCAATTGTCCCAACATTGTTATAGCCGATTGATTTGGCGGCTTTAGCGGCGGCCTTACAGATGTCATGTCGTGTCTTCGATGATAGAGAGGCAGCGGGGGCTTCCTCAACCAGTTTTTGATGCTTGCGCTGGATGGAACATTCCCGTTCGCCGAGATGGATGGCGTTCCCGTGATTATCTGCCAAAATCTGGACTTCAATATGGCGGGCATTCTCAATCCACTTTTCAACGTAGACTTCGGTGCTACCAAACGCAGATTGCGCTTCTGCTCTCACCGTGTGGAAGAAGTCCATCAAACTGGTGCCGTCATACGCGATTCGGATGCCACGTCCACCGCCGCCAGCGACCGCCTTGATCCCTACCGGATAGCCAATCTTTTCTGCAATTTCGACCGCTTCTTCGGCGTTTTCAACCAAGCCTTTTCTGACGTTTCGCCGAAGCCGCCGACGGATGCTGCCACTTCCGGGGACCAATTTAAGCCCTGCCTTAGACATCGTTTCCCGTGCCTCTGCCTTATCCCCCATTGTTCTTAGATTTTCTGCTGTTGGTCCGATAAAGGTGATCTCGTGAGCTTCGCAGATTTCGGCAAATTGCGCGTCCTCGGATAGAAACCCTGCACCGGGGTGGATAGCGTCGGCGTCCGTTAGTTCAGCAACGGTAATAATGTTCGGGGGTCTAAGATAGCTGTCCGTTGAAGCGGGGGGACCTATACAGTAGGCTTCGTCCGCATATTGGACATGTAGTGAATCTTTGTCTGCGGTCGAATAGACAGCAACGGTCTCGATCCCCATATCCCGGCAGGCACGGATAACCCTAAGCGCAATCTCACCACGATTTGCAATTAAGATTTTCTTAAACATTTTTTGAACCTCCGGAAGTTATCGGTTCAGCCCTGAATCGAAAAAAGAAAGAGAGCAGAGAAGCAAGTAACTGCCACACCTGCCCACTTTCTCACTTTTATTCTTCCTTAGCCCATTCCCAACAAACCACCGATTACGTCACCATATTTCGCAATTAATCCTGCGAATACGACTGAC
This sequence comes from Candidatus Poribacteria bacterium, assembly GCA_965204355.1. Lineage (GTDB taxonomy): Bacteria > Poribacteria > WGA-4E > WGA-4E > PCPOR2b > PCPOR2b. The sequence goes on along the minus strand of OZ241983.1, from coordinate 5,728,231 downwards.
ACCATCGACATGAGTTTGATGAGGATGTTGAGCGATGGACCTGATGTATCTTTGAATGGATCACCAACGGTATCACCGACGACGGTTGCATTGTGGTTGTCAGAGCCTTTACCACCATGTTCTCCGCCCTCAATATACTTCTTCGCGTTGTCCCACGCACCGCCGGCATTCGCCATCATTACTGCTAGTACGAATCCAGTTGCCAAACCGCCAGCCAGCAAACCAAGAACGCCTGCAACGTTGAAGACCAAACCAACGATGACCGGAACAATAATAGCAATCAACGACGGAAAAATCATCTCTCTTTGCGCTCCCACGGTCGAGATTGCGACGCACCGGGCGTAGTCCGGTTTTTCTTCACGCTTCATGATGCCGGGGCGTTCGCTGAATTGACGACGCACCTCCTGCACCATCGCACCTGCAGCCCGTCCCACAGCTTTCATCGTTAACGCACAGAAGTAAAACGCCATGACAGCGCCAATAAACAGACCAATCAGCACTTTCGGGTTCATCAGGGTCACATTGTAATAGGACATGAATTGGGCAATGCTGACCTTGACAGTATCAACCATGCCCTCACCGGGGATGTTTAATTGCGTCTTTTCCGCCATGTGGATAAGCCCATATCGAACCTCTTCAAGGTAAGCGGCGAGGAGCGCCAGGGCGGTCAATGCAGCAGATCCGATGGCGAAACCTTTCCCGGTGGCGGCAGTCGTATTTCCAAGTGCGTCGAGTTGATCTGTGCGCTGACGTACACTCGGATCGAGTTCAGACATTTCGGCATTACCACCTGCATTATCTGCAATCGGTCCGTACGCGTCGGTGGCCAGCGTGATACCGAGCGTTGCGAGCATACCCACCGCTGCGATACCAACGCCGTAGAGTCCCATCAGCGTATCCGTGGCTCCACCCGGCAGGTAGAAACTGATAGCCACAGCACCGATGACTGTTATCACAGGGATAGCGGTGGATTCCATACCCACAGCGATTCCTTCGATGATAACCGTTGCGGGTCCCGTCTCCGCTTGTTTGGCGATGGCGCGTGTGGGTTTATAATCGTGAGAGGTAAAGATCTCTGTCACCTTGCCGATAATCAGACCGGCTGCCAATCCCGCTATAATGGCACCCCAAATCTGCCACTTGTTGGGCAGGTCAAGAACCCACAACACAGGGATGGCACAGATAGCGATGCCAACTGCACTGCCATTGATGCCGAGGTTGAGTGAACCCATCAACTGTCGCATCGAAGCGCCTTCTTTCGTGCGAACCATGTAAATCCCTAAGATCGAGAGGATGACACCGATCCCTGCAATGATCATCGGTGCCGAGAGATATTTCAACTGAAGCGCGATATTATCGTGCTCTTTTGCTGCGACTGCTGCAACACCGAGGGCAGCGGTGGCGAGGATTGATCCTGCATAAGATTCATACAGGTCGGCCCCCATCCCCGCTACGTCGCCAACGTTATCGCCGACGTTATCTGCAATTACAGCGGGGTTACGCGGATCATCTTCAGGGATACCGGCTTCCACCTTCCCTACGAGGTCCGCACCGACATCAGCAGCTTTGGTGTAGATACCGCCACCGACACGTGCGAAGAGTGCCTGCGTCGAGGCGCCCATACCGAAACTTAACATGATTACGGTAATCTGGGGCAGCGGATTTGTGCCCAAGAAGCCTGGAAAAATCTTCGGAAATAGGTAATAAAGAATCAGAAACCAACCGGCGATGTCTAACAGCGCGAAGCCGACAACCACCAACCCCATCACCGCGCCCGCGCGGAAAGAGATCCGCAAACCAGAGTTGAGTCCTTCCATCGCTGCACTCGTCGTGCGAGCCGATGCGTTCGTAGCGGTCTTCATACCGAGAAAACCACAAAGTCCTGAGAAGAAACCACCTGTCAAAAATGCAAAAGGTACTACCTTGTTTTGGGCGTTCATCCCGAAAGCCATAACAAGGAAGATGACGCACAGCACAGCGAAGACAATACCCACCACTTTATACTGCTGTCTCAGGTAAGCCATCGCCCCTTCGCGAACCGCTTGGGCTATCTCTCGCATCACATCTGTGCCTTCACTCTGCCGCATAACCGATTTATAGAAGACAAATGCGAAGCCCAAAGCGATCAGTGAACCGATTGGAACAAGCCACCACGCAGTGGGTAAGGGTGGGAGCGATTCTGATTGTGCAAAGGCAGAATTTGCAACTGCCATCCCTACCCATGAAGTGAAAAATATTAAACATCCACGGCTCCTTTCACGGAGCCGTTTGAAAACTGTTTCAAGCATAAAACATCTCCTTTACAAAATGAAGAATTATCTGTTTATATTTCATTTATACCAAGTACCTTCATCGCTTCTCCAACAATATAGATGGAGCCTGCGATGCAGATAAGATCTGAGGACGTGGCGATGGATTGCGCCAACGGTATCGCCTCACGAACATTTGGACAGACGTGGAAATTTGCTCCTATCTCTGACCATGCCCCTGCAATCTCTTCGGCAGGTGTGACACGAGGGTTATCAAACGCCTGCGTTGTAATAATTTCATCTGCAAACGGACACAGGATTCGACCGATGGCTTGCAGGTCTTTGTCTCGCATCAAACCCACAATAAGAACCAGACGGTGGTAGCAAAAAACTTCACGAATCGCTTTACACAATGCTTCTACTGAAGTTGGGGAATGGGCGCCATCCAGCAGAATAACCGGCGACTGCCCCACAACCTGCATACGTCCCGCCCAATGAACCGCTTTCAAACCATCATAGATGCTGATCGGAGGAACGCTATATCCTTCCTGACGTATACGTTCAATACAAGCGATGGCAGTCGCTGCGTTGATCGCCTGATGTTCTCCGAGCAGCGGTAAAAAGAGGTCTGAATAGCACGCCAACTGCGTTGTCAGATCAAACGACTGACCGTTAATACTCCAGTCCTTACGCTTTAGGTGAATATCGCGCCCCACCCCATCCATCGGTGCGTCCCGATCCGCAGCAACTGTTTCAAACACCGTCTGCGCTTCAGGGATTTGTGGCGCTACCACAACCGGACGATTCGGTTTTATAATCTCTGCCTTCTCTTTTGCTATCGCTTCGTGCGTATTTCCAAGTATCGCTGTGTGCTCCAAACTAATCGGTGTGATAACGCTTACAAGCGGATCTACCACATTCGTTGCATCTAACCGCCCACCAAGCCCCACTTCAATAACCGCAAAGTCAACCGCGTTATCTGCAAAATAGGTGAAGGCAAGGGCGGTATAAATCTCAAAGAACGAAACACGCCCTCCCCCCCCGCTGGCGGGGGGGCTTGCCATCGCCTCAATTGACGGCTTAAGTCGGTCAACGTATTCTGCAAATTCCGCCTCCGAAATGAGCCGAGAGTTGATCCGGCACCGTTCACGCGGGGTGATCAGGTGGGGTTGTGTGAACAAGCCAATCTTGTAGCCTGCGTGAATCAGGATTGAGGCGATCAGTGCTGCCGTTGACCCTTTTCCTTTGCTACCGGCGACATGAACTACTTTCAAGCGACGGTGTGGATCTCCTAAGCGCGCGAGCAGATGAGAAATGCGTTCAAGGTTATAAAAGCGTGCCTGCCTTGAGAAGTCTGGACTTTTCTCGGAGTTAATGAATGTATCGATATAGGCGAGAGCGGCTTTGTAATTCAACTTTGTGCTATGTCCATAGATTCAGATCTTCGTAGATCGGAAAATCTGTACAAAGATCTCGAACTTTCTCCCTTACACCCTGTTTGGTTTTTGCGCTTCTGCGACCCTCAAGGGTCTCCTTTATCAGGTTGGCAATTAACTGCATCTCCGCTTCTTTCATGCCGCGTCCTGCCAGCATCGGTGTTCCAAGACGGATGCCACTCGTTGTGGTCGCGGATCGTTTATCCAACGGAATAGTATTTTTGTTGACAATAATCCCAGCGTCCTCAAGATGATCTGCGGCTTGGCGCCCGCTCAACTGCTTGTATGTTGCAGTTAAATCAATCAACATGAGGTGGTTATCTGTGCCGCCACTTACCAAGCGGAACCCGTTTCCTATCAGCGCTTCGGCGAGTGCTTTGGCGTTCTTCACAACTTGGCTCTGATATGCCTTGAAGTTGGGCTCCATCGCTTCTTTGAAAGCAACCGCCTTTGCTGCGATTGTATGCATAAAGGGACCGCCCTGTATCCCCGGAAATACCGCACGATCAACCGCTTCTGCCAACTCAGCTCGACACATAACAATTGCGCCCCGCGGCCCCCGCAACGTTTTGTGGGTTGTGGTGGTAATTATGTCGCAATAAGGCACTGGATCCGGGTGCACGTCTGCGGCAATAAGTCCCGCGATATGGGCGATGTCCGCCATTAGGTACGCATCGACACCATCGGCAACTTCTCGCCACTTGGCAAAATCGAACCGGCGTGGGTAAGCACTACCTCCCACAATAATCAGTGTGGGTCGATGTTCTTTTGCAAGGTCAGCTATCGTATTGATGTCGATCTGTTCCGTTTCCGGATCAACACCGTAAGAGACAACGTTGTAATATTGACCAGAGAAGTTCTGGGGAAGCCCATGGCTCAGGTGACCGCCGTGATCTAACCGCATCGACAGAATTGTATCCCCTGGTTCAAGCAGTGCTTTATACGCTGCCATATTGGCTAAATTCCCGGCGTGCGGCTGAACGTTGACATGATCGACACCGAACAGCTGCTTCGCACGCTCGATCGCGAGACTTTCCACACCATCCGCGGCTGCACAACCGTTGTAGTAACGGGCACCGGGCGTCCCTTCGGCGTATTTACTGGTCAGGACACTTGCTTGCATCTGCATGACCGCTCGGCTCACATAATTTTCCGAAGGGATGAGTGTCAAGCAATTTTGCAGCCGGTCCAGATCTTGCAGCATAATCTGGACGATCTGTGGATCAACTTCACTCAATGATCTGTTCATTACGCAGCTATCCTTCAGAATTTCTATATCTTTGTCGTATAAAGTAGGTCTCAGACCTTAAATTTCTGCATTGATCTACTCTATAAAACAGGCTTCAGGTGACTATGCTAGTCAACTCGTTTAAGAAGTTTTTCACTCTGAGTTTTGAGGCGTTTATTGCCAGTCTGTTCCGCGAGTTCCAGTGCAGTTTCCCAATCCTTCTTTGCCGCCCAATTGCGATCCAAGAGGTAACTGGCAATTCCCCGCCTGAGGTAGGCGTAGGCATAATCGGGGTTGGCATCAATTGCCTTGTTATAGTCCTGGATGGCGATAAAGTGTTCGCCTAAGTCACTCCTGATTGTTCCTCGAAAGTAGTAGGCTAAAGTGAAATTATCTTTGAGATCGATAGCAACGCCGTAATCTTCGATGGCGGCTTTATAGTCTCCCAACGATCGCTTCGCGGTGCCTCGAAAATAGTAGGCGGCGGCATGATCGGGTTTGAGACCGATAGCAGCATCATAATCTGCAATAGCAGCCTGATATTCGTCTAATCTGTATTTGGCATACCCCCGCTTGAGATGCGTTTCGGCGGATATGGATTGTTTGCCTCGCGATAAAGGTATTGATCTCCCTGATTGGGCGAGCAGCTCCTTGAGATAGTTTGATGGAATAGCGAAATTGCGATTCTGGCCATCTTCAAGTGTTATGAGTGAGATCCCGATGACTTCGCCATTTCCGTTTAGTACGGGTCCGCCGCTGCTTCCGGGAAGAATCAGGGCGTTCATCTGGAACCGTTTTTTTGTCCCCTCTTCGTGAAGATTATTGATGGTGTCATCTGACACTGTGCCTTCCAATCCTTTCGGATTGCCTGCGACGTAGACTGTCTCCCCAATTTCTACTGCGTCGCTATCGCCGAGGGGAAGAGGCTCACCCTCCAACCCCATAACCTTCAGGATGGCGAGATCGTGTTGCTCATCGGTTGCGGTTATACCTTCGATGGTATATTCCGTGGACTTGCCAGCCAACTGTGCCGTGCCTTTCGCTGCTCCCGCAATAATATGAAAGTTGGTTGCAATCTGGCTTTGCCCGACGAGGAAGCCGCTACCTACTCCGAGGGGATGGTCATCCCTATCTGCCATCTCTAAATACACTGTGGCCGCTAACGCTTTTTCGACAACCTGTGCAGCGTTCTGAGCGGCTGCAGCAGTTATTGAAAGGAATGAAATAAGTCCCAAAGCTGTGAAGCGCAGTAACGCTTTTCTCGAATTTCTCATAACAGTATCGCTCATCATATGTTGGGTGATAATATCTATGGAGCAATTCGCACAACTTGTGATTTCAGGAAGTTCAGATTGTAACACACATATTAAGCAGTTTCAAGAGAAATAATTGTGCAAAGCGTTAGCCTCAATTTGTATCTGTGTCTCATTTCCCATCTCAAATTTGTGTTGGGGGAATGGCTTTCGGCATATCTGATGGGTCGTTTACAAGTTAGAAATGCGTTGACGGAAAATTCGAGAGGGTTTATAATATCAGGCAGTCTTGTATGTCCCTTATTCGATAAATACGAGAGGGAGGATAAGATATAAATACGCCGTTACTTGTGGAAAGGTTCTATTGGAAAGGTTCTATGTGGCCTGTTATGTTGACTTATTCGCTTGTTAGCACCCTAACTGCCGGAGACCGAAGCGCGTTGAGGCAAGGAATGCGCCGCCTCGCGGAAATTGCCCATAAACACGGCATTCCCATCACATGGGCCGTTGGGGCGACTTCTGCACGAGCCTTTGCAACAGATTTGACCGAATGGCACACCTCCCACGGTGACGAGATCGCACTCATGGTTGATATTAAGCCGATGTGGGGATCGGGGACAGATTCCGACGACATAAGCCAATCCGCGGCGGAGCATATTGTGACGATGCGTGAAAAGCTGCCGGGTTTTATCTCGTCAGAAAAAGATCGAGTCCAGAGGGCGATCGAATGGGCGAATCCTGTTGTAGCAGGGGCGGGGCAGAAGAATCACGTTCTACTGTACGCCTTAGCAGAGGTCGGTTTTACTGGGCTGTGGGGGTACGGCTGGGAAAATAGAGCGGACGAAGGCTGTCCGTTTGGTTGTTTCTTTCCGTCGGCAGACAAGCACAATTTTTGTGGCACTGCCACAAGTCGAATTGTTGGTCTCCCGCACACCTCCCCGCTCCCGATCCAAACCGTCCAAGGGTCAAAGGAAACGGATGGCACCGATCTCCAGTTCCAAGTCTCAAACGGGACAATGCAGCAGAGGTTCGATTGTTATGCAGCAAACGTGGAATGGAATCAACTGTTGGCTTATATCCAGCGCATTGATCCTGTGGAGATTGCATCGCTGACCCCGGAACAACTCGATAAGTTGGATACATATTTGGCATACGTGAGCGAGGCACCGGACACTCAGATTCTATCGCTTCCCGACGTTGTTCGTTCCTGCCAAGAAGCCGGCGAGCAGACGCAGCCAACTTTTTTGCTCGATAAAGCCAAGTTAGCAGGCGAGGAGGTGTCAACCGATTCGGATAAATCAATCTTCTCCTATTACGATGCCGAATGTCAGTTGATTTTTGAAGAAGGCAAGATAGAACCGGTTCGGGTGATAAACTACATCTCGCCGCCAGTTAGTTCGCGCAACGGCGCAGAAGTGAACATACCACAAATTGAGCAGTTTCGTCCTTCTCGTTCCCGCAGCCAGTTACGGATGCGTTTCACTATCGAATCCACAAAAGCGATGCCGTATGGATTGGCGGTCTGGGGGAATCATGACGGACTCACGTTGGCCTCCTCAAATGCACAGGAGGTAACGTGGTTAGGTAATCGGTTGCTATTTGTACGGGTCAACCTACAGGTAGGAAGGAATGAAATCGAGGTTGTTTTAACAATCTAATCAAGGGTTTGAAAAAAACAGTCATGGATGCCTGCCAAACAGTTAAAGCGTACTTTGACGCACTCATCACAGGAGACGCAGACCGGCTCATCAAGATGATGTCTTTGGCTGATCACTATGTGAAGATTGGCACGGAGCCGGATGAGCATATTGAAGGCGGCGCAAATGCGAGGGATTACTTTCATAGCATTGTCGCGAATGCAGCCGATATTACAATTGAGTATGAACATCTTGACGTGCAGGAACGGGGCGATGTGGCATGGTTCTATACACGACAGATATGGCGACTCAAATGGCTCGGTAACCCCGAAGAATTGGCAGTGCGATTGACGGGTGTGCTCGAAAGAGAGGATGGGACATGGAAGTTTGTTCAAATTCACGCTTCGGTCGGCGTTCCTGCATAGCGGCGAGATGGAGAATCCGTTTGTTGTCAGATAACTTCTTGGCAGGTGCGTTTAACTTCTCAGACCGCTTTTTTTGTTAACCGAAGGTGAAGTTTTAGGGTTATTCAAGGGTTCTAAAGGGGAAATGCTTATGTCTAAAAAAATCTACGCCTACGGGATGGATGGCTTTATCGTCCCGATGATGAAAAAATTTGTTGCTGAAGGTGGGTTGCCGAACTTTGAGCGGATGCTCAAAGAAGGTACGGTGAACCAGACCTTTCCATCTTTTCCTGTCTGGACGCCGACGAATTGGGCGACCCTTTCTACAGGTGCTCACACCGGTACACACGGCGTGACCCGTTGGCGTGTGGAGATTGCCCCCGGTGAACGGATCAACAGTTTCGACGGACGTGCCCCGAATGCCGAGCGGATCTGGAACGCGCTGGAGCGCGATGGCAAAACAAGCGTAGCGGTCCACTATCCAGCAGCCCATCCATCGGGTATCCAATCCGGTTTTGTTGTCGATGGTTTTGGTCACCCCGGTCACGCCAGCACCGACTATGAGGTGGCATCCTGTCAAGCCTATACCACGAGTGATCAGGTCGCTACTGTTGAGATGGACCATGATGGAACGGCTGTCCGTCGGACGCAGCGCAGCGTTCAACCGATTCCAGCCTTACGTCCCGCCGTTGGCTGGGAAAATCTTCCGCCAAGCCAATCACCGCCCCTTGAATCCGTAATCGAAGTTCATGCGCGTCTCGGCGGCGATATCAACACCTTTTACATCCTTGCGATAGATAGTCGTGGGCGGGGATATGATCGCCTACAGGTCTGCCGGAAAAAGGATGGGAGCACACGAGTTGCAGAGACAGCGGTCGGTCAATGGAGTGATTGGGCGATTGACCCCTTCCAGATTGATGGTCAAAAGCAGGATGCATCGATTCGGTTTAAACTGATGGAGCTCACGCCTGACGGGAAAAATTTGAAACTCTACCGTTCACAGGTCACTTACGCCGACGGATTCACCTACCCGGATGACCTCGCTGCCGAACTAATTGAACGGTTTGGTCCCTATCAGGAGCACGCCTCGATGACGCCTTATACATCGGATATGGCGGATTTCGATACCGCGCTCGAAGAATGCGAATATCAGGGCATCTGGTTTGCCGATGTTGCTAACTATATGCTCCATGAGCATGGGTGTTCGTTTTTTATCTGCCACTGGCATCTTTTCGACTATCTGAACCATATCCATCTCAACGATGTGGATCCCGTCTGTCCGGGCTACGACCCAAACAACGTAGACGAAGCGATGGACTACTTCCGGCGCGCATATCAGGTGGGCGACCGGGTTTTGGGCCGTATCTGGGAGGCTGCCGACGATGAAACCTGTGTCGGTGTCCTCGGTGACCACGGGGCTTACCCCGATATTCGTATCGCCAATATCCGGAAGTTCCTCGTTGATCAGGGGTTTACTGCCCTGAAGAGCGGTGCGGAGGGCGTCGAGCGGGATGAAGTGCTGGAGAAAGATATAGATTGGGAGAAGACCCGCGCCTATCTCAAGGATGACAAAGGGTTCGATATCTATATCAACGCTGAGGCGGGACCGGGGTTCGACGAAATTGAGCGGGAACTGCTGTTGGCATTGCGTACTTGGGTCGATAAAGAGGTTGGGCGAACACCCATCGCCATTGCGCTGCCGAAGCGGGATGCTTACCTCCTCGGTCAGTGGGGTGATCAGTGTGGCGATGTCATCTTTGCTTGGGATCACGGCTATGTCAGCGGTTACTACGGTCAGTGGAAGGGGATTGTCGGTGGCGGGGCGGCCGGCGCGCCCGAAGTGTACGGTGCGCATCACGGCGGCTTTCTTCCCACCCGAAACGAAGACATCTCCTCTAGCTTTGGAACACTCCTACTGGCTGGACCGGGAATCAAAAAGGGGTATGAGCGTGATTATGATTCACACGGTTACATTCACGCCGCTGATGTTGTACCTACCTTTTGTCATATTTTTGGGACCGCTCCGCCGGCACAAAGTCAAGGCACGGTTGCTTACGATCTGTTTGCAGGGAACAAAATGGCGAGAGAGCGAGATGGCAGTTGAATATGTGTCAACGATTTGTGCGTATTAGATACAGGGATTTTTTTTGACAATATGTATGTGATATGATAATATCTTGTCTAATAATTTCCCCTCTTTGTAACTGTCTACTCTTCGCGATCTAAAGTTTTTGATTCACCTCACTACGATACTATAAAGGAGGCACTCCCGATGGACACAAAAATTTCCGATGCAATGCCACCCAAATTTTCTAAGGTAGCACTGACATTTGATGATGTTTCATTAATTCCTGGTGAATCAAACATTTTGCCGAATGCGGTTGATACCGGTACGCAGCTGACCCGTCACATTCGCCTCAATATCCCGATTTGCAGCGCCTCGATGGATACCGTCACGGAATCTGAACTGGCAATTGCCCTTGCGCGAGAGGGTGGGATTGGTCTCATCCATTACAACTGCCCGATTGAGCAGCAGGTCAACGAAGTTGATAAGGTCAAACGCTCAGAAAGCGGGATGATTATTGATCCGATTACTTTGACCCCCGATAAGAAGGTGCGCGATGCGTTGGAGTTGACCGCGCGTTACCGCATCGGTGGTATCCCGATTGTAACCAAAGAGGGTTATCTCGTTGGGTTAATTACCAATCGCGATCTGAAATATGAAGAAGATGCGGATTTGCCTGTGACTGAACTGATGACGCCGAGTGAGCAGTTAGTTACGGCTTCACCGGGGATTGAGCTGGAGAAAGCGAAACAGATCCTGCACCACATTCGGAAGGAAAAGCTCCCGATCGTTGATGAGGAGTATCGGCTGTGTGGGTTAATCACGATCAAAGATATTGACAAAGTAGAAAAATATCCGCTGGCTTGCAAGGATGAGTCTGGAAGGCTGAGAGTTGGTGCAGCAATTAGCCCCTCTTGGGGTTTGGAAAAGGTGGAGTTGTTGGCTGATGCAGAGGTTGATGTGCTGTCGATTGATACCGCACATGGTCATCATCACAATGTAATCAACGCAGTGCGTCGGGTTAAGGCGGAATTTCCCGAGGTCCAATTGATTGCTGGAAATGTTGTAACCGCCGAAGCAACGCGTCAGTTGATTGATGCGGGGGTTGATGCCGTTAAAGTGGGCATGGGACCCGGCTCAATTTGTACCACCCGTGTTGTTACGGGAATAGGGATTCCACAGATTACAGCAGCTTACGATTGTGCACAAGAGGCAGACAAAGATGGTGTTCCAGTTATCGCTGACGGCGGTATCCGGTATTCCGGTGATATTGCGAAGGCAATCGGCGCAGGTGCCAGCTCCGTGATGATAGGCAGCCTGCTCGCGGGTACGGAGGAAAGCCCTGGTGAAACGGTCATCTATCAAGGTCGCACATATAAAATCCATAGAGGCATGGGGTCTTTATCCGCTATGAAGGAGCGCCGCGGCAGCGAGCGATATGCTCAAAGCAGTGAATCTTTGGCAAAGTTAGTACCCGAAGGTATCGAAGGACGAGTGCCTTACAAGGGTCGGTTAGGTGATTTTGTCTATCAACTTGTCGGCGGTCTCCGCGCAGCGATGGGATATTGCGGTACGCCGGACATTGAATCATTGCGGACTGAAGGTCGGTTTGTTCGGATGCAGAGTAGCGGTCATCGCGAAAGTCATCCGCACGATATTGCGATTACGGAGGAAGCCCCCAATTATAGTGTAATGATGTGAATTGGTGATTACTCAACCATGGGGCTTGCCCTTCGGAATTTTATTGATGGTGAATTCTAAAAACAGATAGACACTTTCGCCCCTAGTCGGTGCGGTTTGCAACCGCACGGCATCGGCGCGTCCCGTATTCACGGGATCCCGACTGGTCGGGAGAAACAGTGCCTACCAAATGGGAGAACGGTAGGTGCGGTTTCCTAACCGCACCGGTTTGGAGTGTCTCATTAATTCTAAGATCCACTATAAGTCACCTGTTCAACTTGAGCTATGAATACCTTTTCAGAAAAGACGTTGATTCACCCGAGCACACATGACTGCGAACCAACCTTATCAGACACAGAGATACTTGAGTTCCTAAAAAATGGGTATCTCAGGCTTGAGGGGGTGGTTCCTGATGATATTAACCGGCGTGTTGTGAAGCATTGTGATGCACATCCTGACCTGCTCTATATGAATAACATCTTATATGAGGAATGGTTTGTTGAAGGGGTGATGAGGAATGCTGAAGTTGCAGGTGCTGTGCGGTCGTTGTTGGGCAAAGATTTCCATCTGCCTGTCCAGATGGTGAACCATCGTGTGCAATGCCCCATCGCATCAGTTGGCGGGTGGCATATTGATGGGAACTACAATTATACCCATGAATTAAACTTCCTTCAGGTGTTCTACTATCCACAGGACACCCCCATAGAGATGGGACCGACGCAGCTTGTAGCCGGCACACACCTTGTGCGGCAGAAGTCGAGATTCATGGGACATTTAGGGAATATCAAGAATACAATATCAACTGATGCGCCAGCAGGTTCTGTGTTTATCACCGTCTATCATATCTGGCATCGTCGTCCGTCGTCAAATGTAACTGCAACCCGTAACTTGTTGAAGTATTTCTATTGGAGAACCCAGCCACCTACAAGGGATTGGGTGCGTGATCCTAACTTCGATTTTGCCACTGCTGACTATGAGAGTCCTGCCTCTGGTCTTGTTGAACAATTCCGAAGTGCGGTGAAGGTGGCAGAGACGTTTCTATGGTTATGTGGTAAGCATGAGATGTTTCAAAACTTAGGTGGACAAAGCTTCCCATTACCTGTACCCCGAACTGGTACGCCCTATGGATTTCCTGAGGGGTTGAAAAAGAAGTATTTATCAGAGTAACTGCCTCATGGGATGGAGATTTCACGACTTACAAGTCAACCGATAAGATAGTAAACCACCCCGGAGCCCCGCGCTCCCGGCATAACCCACACAGGAGCTATAGATGTCAACCCTATACCTACTCACAATCGAACGTATTGAAACACTCGAAGCTACCACGATAATAGATGCTCCCGACATGGAAACCGCCCGAAGGCTCGCAAAGGAGGATGCTTCCGAAAATATGAAGATGTTCACCAGAGGCGATTTCCACGACGAAGAACTTGGCCAACCTAATCTGGACGAACTTTTATGGACTGAAGATTCCGTAGAAGGTTGGGAACTTAGCGACCCCGACGACATATTGGGGAGCTACGGTTGGAAAATCCATCTCCGAATCCCCGATATCATCCAAGCAACATAATGCCCCACTGGGGCTATAGGTTGGACAAGATGCCTCACCTATAAGAAAGGAGCAAAACGATGGACTTCACTGCATGGAGCCCCTCCCACACCCTTCTCGTCCTCTTTGCAATCGTGGCGTTCATTGGACACGTCGCCATCATGTTCTACCGCATCAGCCACCTCGAAAAGCAAATGGATAACACAGATAAACATATCAGTGAAATGAGAGAGGAAATACGGAACGAAATCCGTGATTTAAGGCTTGAGATTGGCAAGATGAACCAGAACTTTATCGACCACCTCAAGCAACACAACCCATGAGGTCGTCAATATATTGAAGGGGCCCGCTATTCAGATGAAAATTGTGTAAGCCTTAATAAAAAAATAGTTGTTGCATTAATATTGAAATTGTGCTACTATTCGATTTGAATTTCATCTATTGAAAGGAGAACGGCTTTCCAGCAAAGATTTTTCGCTCAATTATCAAAGCCGCGACACCGTTTTTATGAGAGTAAATGAAGAGATGTCGTTTTGGGACAGGCTTTACATCCCTGGACTTATTAAGGGTATGCTTACGACACTGAAACATATCCCCAAAAAGAAGTTTACTTATCAGTACCCCGAAGACCCCCGTAGTGTTGAGGAGCGTAATGATCGCTATCGTGGTGTTCATAAGCTGCCGTTAGACCCGGAAGGAAATGTCAAGTGCGTGGCATGTTTTATGTGTGCAACAGCTTGTCCGGCGGATTGTATCACTATTCAAGGCGGTCCTGCGCCCGAAGGCTGGAAAACGAAAGAAGGTTACCAACGCGAAAAATACCCGGAAGTTTTTGAGATCAATATGCTGCGTTGCATCTTCTGTGGATACTGCGTTGAAGCGTGTCCGGAGGATGCAATCCAAATGACTGGAATTACGCTCCCGCAATACTTTAGAGAAAGACAAAAAGAAGGTGAAGTTCTGGGCGGTTCGCGGAAAGATTTCATCTTTGATCGAGATATGTTGATAGCTAATAATGACATTCCCGAACAAGGACTTCATCCGGATTCGTAAGTACCCGAACATGAGTTTACTTGGGGTGATGGCTGCCTACCTAGCAAGTGTATGAGGGGTAGACTCCACCCGACAGAATGTGCAGCAATTTTTAGTCAGATACGTAAACAAAAAATAGGCACATCTCGACAGAAACTTTTAGGGCAAGGCTTTCCATACCTCTGAGGTGCAGCACGGGAAAGAGTTGCCCATTTTTTATTAAATAAATATGTTAGGAAATGACTTTGGACAAAGGCCAACCGAATCAAATTCAAGACCTATCCCTAAGCTTTAGTTCAGATTCACTTTTTGCTTTAACTGATAAAATTAAATCAAGCGTTGAAGGACGAATCAGTTGGGGTGACACCTTTGGGATGGGACTGGGCGCGAAGAATGACAAATACTTGCTCATTTGGACGCCAAAGAAATCGTCCGAAGGACAAATTCTCCCCGGCTTCGACTCAGAGGATGGGAAACTCACACTTAAAATGAGACCGCGCCCCGGCGCTTGGATCTCTTGGATCGACGAAGCCAAGGTTGCAGCGGAAGCAAAGGATGACCATGACCGCGTCCGCAGGAGTGTGCAAGAGCTAGAGCGTAACACACGCCAAGTGACGGACTTCGCTGATGGTGTTCTCAATGATATTACCACCGTACATCTGGGCAAATCGCTCACGTTGTCAGAAATGGTCCAAGAGGTGTTGAAGGTTGAGTTCACCATACCAACCACTGTCAAAACTGGTGGATATATCCTCGCATCATCACAAGAAGTTTCGCCTGCACCAGCGAAAGTCATCGTTCCGGAGCAAACAAATATTCACGGTGTGCATCTGAACGAGGATGAACTACTCGATTCAGTCGCCAAGAGTGACTGTGATCAACTCTTGGTTGTTCATCGTACGCACATCAAGCACTATCCTGATCTGCTCGACATCAACTACTGTTTAAGGCTTAGTGAGTATCTCCAAGGGAAGCCGACGCAAGAGGAGGAAGGGCAGCGCAAATCGCCTCATCCCGCGCAAGGCTTAAGACCGATAGCACTATTTCCAACGGCGGCGGTCTATAATCCGCTGTCTCCAGACTGCATCGAATTCGTTGTTACCACGCTCAATGGTGATTATGAAGCCATTCGCGAAGCGGTTACCGAATCCTCTTCAATCGTCGATGAGTACGTGTCGCAGGCGAATCAGCGTGCACACGAAATCATGACGAATTTCCAAGGACGTATTGATAGTCGCCTTCAAGCACTTACACTCCAACCGGGGCAACGGATTTACGAGAGAGTTTGGGATGACCTAGCGATTGACGAACTGCGAAATCAACTGTTTGAATTTAGCGAATTTTTTGGCAAATATATCGGTGAACACCTAGGTGAGAACAGTGTGGAATCTAGGGAGGAATCGCTTAGAAACAGTATTGATTCAATCATCGAAACATGGCAACTTGAGGATTCGCGTCAGACCACTATCAGACACCTTATTCTGGCTGGCTACAAATTGGCGAATCAAGTGCTAGATCAAGCAACTGGACTGTTCTACGACCTTGTATTTGAGAAGCATTTTATCGAAACCGGTCTGCTTCGGACAGTGGAACTGATGGTACTTGAGGAAGAAGAACTGCTGGATGAAATTCGCTTGCCAGAGTGGACGGACAAAACGGTGCGCGATCGGCTCCACCGCCTTGCGTTGAATCCGGCGATCCATCCCAAACAGACCGAAAGGCTCCGGGACGTATGGATAGAGTTGCTAGAGATTGCGAATTTTGCGTCCAGACATCAACTGCAATTTGAATCCATTCTCAAACCGTTGTCTGACGTTCTGTTGATGCCTAAGCACCCGACTGCTTCTGGGACACGTAACGTTTCGCTCCGGAGGGGAAATACCTTTGAAGGATTTGGAATTTCGGAGAAGATGTTTGAGGCTGTCCTAAGTCGGCTCCACGACAATTTCCCTATGATTAAACGGTGGATTCAGAATACACCAGAAGAGCGAAGCGAGCATGAATCCTATTATAGGACGCTGTGGACAATACTCACTGAGGGGTTGGTTCGAGAGTATCTCTGCGAAGGTTTTCAACCAATTTTTGACATCAATCTCAGCCTTCCGCTTGAGTCAAAGCGATTAATGGATCTCGTGCTCGGTGGGAAAATTGTTATACGCAATGAGAAAGATCTGAATACCCTGAAACGAAATCTTGACCGTGCCTTACAGGCGAAAATTGGCAGAGGGCTACAGGAAATTAGTACACCCTCTATGCTGCAAATTCATAGTGATACCACGCTGTGCACACTTCGCGAGGAATTGCTAACATACCAGCAAACGCTTGATAAACAGCTAGGCCGTGCAGCGAATCCCAAAACCGCAAGAAAGCAGAGCAAAGGCAAAAAAGGACGGAAAAAGGGACGGTCCCCTGAAGCCGCTGCAAAAGTGATTGCGGCGATCGAAGAGGAAAAACCGAAAATCGCGGAGTTGATAGAGTTTCTGACCTCGTATACCAATGCGCCAGTAACGCTGCTGGAGACAGCAATAACTCCACAATCTCAAAAGATTAATCAGATCCGGGAGCATCAGGTGCTGAACTTCGACCTGCAATCGCTGCCGCCCATTGAGAATACATGGCTGGAGAACATGAAATCTCCCGATGAATATCCGAATCTGCGTGCATTCCTGTTTGAAAACAAGTTGCCTATTTCAACCACCGGGCGCACATTGACGAAGCTGAGACGGATTTTTCCTGCCCCTACCGAGCCTGAGGACGCTTCGATAAATGTATTTAATATTGCCGTAGACCTACTCCTAGAGTTCAAAGCGCTGCAAGACGCAGGCTATGAGGGTGATACGTTGGAACTATATGTGAGTTACGTTTCCGAAAAGTTGTGGCGTTGGGAACTGACCCAGATTACAGAGACAGAGTTGCCGATCCTGATTAAAGAGAAGGTATTATCCTCGACAGTCTGTTACGAGAAGGAGGTCGAAACACTCCTAGAGTACGTTGAACGCTACGAGCGATTATTCGAAACAAAGCTGACTCCCGAATCTGAGATGGATAAGCAACGCGAGTTGCTGGAAGAAAACTTCCAGATGCTCGTTGAAACGGTTTTGTGAACCTGCAAAAATTAAAGTCCCAACTGTTGGATGGTCGCCATTGAGATGAAGATAAGCCTCCTCGGAGGGGGAAGTTGTATTGCTCCTGTTGCATCAACAATTTGTCACTTAAACCTCTGCTCCGAAGTTGTCTGGGTAGACGATAAGCCAGTACCACTCCAGGATACGCTGCAAGACCTGAAACAAGCGGTTGCCATTGGGGGTACGGATACTGAACTGCGTGTAACTCACGATTGGTCGGCACTGGCAGATTCACAGATTGTGATTTTACTTCCCCACGCATCAAGCCCTATTCAAGCGCGACGCCGAGCAAATGTCTCGTTGGTCCAACACGCTGCTCGGCAGATCAGACGACATGCACCGAAGGCACGGGTCGTCGTCGCAACGCCTTCAGCCTGTTCACTCGCTTTTTACGTTTATCGTGAGCTTGCAGCGGAGGCAAACCAAGTCATTGGGCTTTCTGGCGGGATAGCGGGCGCGTATCTGAAGATGCAGGTTGCCCATCAATTGAGCGTCTCTGCGGCAGATGTAACGGTTCTTGCCATCGGAAATGACGAGGTAATCTACCCGCTCCCGCAATATTGCCGTGTAAACGGCATACCGCTGACTGAGTTGTTAGATGTTGGGCAGATTGATGCATTGACGGAAGCAGTACAGGACACACATAAAAAATCTAACACCATAGATACCCCTTATACGCTGGCTACTTGGATTTCACAAATCGTTACGGCAATTGTATTGGATAAAAAGCGGATCATGTGCGTCAGTTCCCTGATTCAATCGAGTGCGGCGCGAGTTTACCTCAATGTCCCGACACAGATTGGTAGGGATGGCGCGGAATCAATTCTTCAATTCGATTTGACTGACGTTCAGCGGGAACAGTTTACCCAATTGGTAGCGAGAAGCGTTAAAGAACAGCGAACATTCTAGTTGACCTGATGCGAGGGAAGAAAAATGAGAGATATATATCAGAAGGTTATTGAACTAATTGAGTCTGAGGAGATTGGCGCCTACTGTACGGTCGTAGAAACGAAGGGGTCCACACCCCAAAAGCCGGGATCTAAGTTACTAATTTTGCCAGACCTGCGCAATGTTGGGACGCTTGGCGGCGGATGCGTGGAGGCAGAGGCACGGCGACAGGCAATTGGGTTGATGCAAGGCGGAGGTCCGCGTCTGCTCGATTTTCAACTGGACAGCGACTACGGATGGGACGATGGGCTTATCTGCGGCGGGAATATGAAGATTTTCATTGACCTTCCGCAAACCGAGGAAGAGTCACTGATATTAACACGGTTGCAAGAACTCTCGGAAGCAAAAATTCCCCTTGTCTCTACCACAGTTGTCAAAAGTGAAATAGACTATATCCAGGTCGGTGCGAAGATGCTGTTCGCCGCTAACGGTGAAAAGGTCGGTTCGTTAGGAGATGCAACGTTAGAGACGGCACTCCAAGATGAACTGATTGAGATCTTGGAGAAGGATGCCCCCGGCGTATTTCGGTGGCAGGAGGGAGCGGTTTGGGTCTTTATGGATGCGGTGCAGCCACGTCCCACATTGCTCATCGCCGGCGCAGGACATGTCGGGCAAGCCCTATGCCATCTTGGAAAATGGCTCGGTTTTGATGTTGCAATCGTTGATGACCGCGCTGATTTCGCTTCTGAAGAACGGCTCCCCGAAGCCGATGAGATTATCATCGGTGATATTGCGGAGGAGCTGCGTAAATATCCCGTTGACCATCTGACCTACGCTGTTATTGTCACACGGGGACATCAGCACGATGAGGAAGCGCTCCACAGTGTCGTTGAGTCGAATGCACGCTATGTCGGTCTGATTGGCAGCCGTCGGAAGATTAAGCTAATCTATGACGATTTGAGAGACTTGGGTATTCCGGAAGAGAGATTGGCAAAAGTATATGCACCGATTGGATTGGATATCAACTCCAAAACTGTGCCAGAGATTGCAGTAAGCATCGCTGCCCAACTCATTCAGATCCGCAATAGTACGAAGCCAGACATCCACTTTGATGCACAGCCAGCGAGAATGCCCACGATTAAGGTCGGCGCATGATTCCCACGGATCAGAGCGATGGTAACAATCCAGTTAGATAGTGACAAGCACTATACCCCAAAAGAGGTAGTTGAATTGACAAGGCTCGCCCTAGATTTTATTGGGGAACAGGGGGCTGACAGCGATCTCCGGTATGCTGCGTCAGATGTCTACTGGATCTTGCGAAACCTGCTTGATTATGTGAATCAACAGGCGGGTGGGGAATTTTCCCTCAAACGCCTCAGAAAAGGTTCGTGGGGGCTTGAGTACAACGCTAAAACAGCGGCAAAGCGCAAAGCCGACGACGCTGCACGTCGGGAGATTAAACGCACGGCGGAATATATCGAACAACTGAAAGCGCGTCGCTCAACTTAGTAATAAACCGTTAGTAGTATCCTGCCCCGCCTGCGGGGTGTGGTGCTGCATAATTTCTTCGATAAGTGAATTGTAAACCTCTCGGAGATTCGGATCACAGATGTCACAGAGGTTGCAGCGATAGTCGTCATCAACCCTTTCTCCGAAATATCCTCGTACCAGTTTACCCCTACAACTCTTCGTTTTCGCATAGAGAATCATCTGGTCGAGTTGCCCCCGCTTGTTTTGGATATATTGCTTCTCACCTACCTTGTCCTCGGACATGTGCTCAAACAGTTTGCTTCCATGAAACAACTCAATCAACATTGTGTCCTCTGCACCGGCGTATCTTAGATCTCCATTGCTCTGTAGGTCGGTCAATTCTTCTATCAATTCATCTGGATATAGATCGTGTTTTTGGCAGAAATCTATGACTCGGATCTCTGACTGATCCTGTAGATTATCCAATATCCTCGACTGACCATTTGAATCCTCGATAAGATCCACGGATATGTTCGATGGAATGTTGGACCTCCTTTCGAGGAAGCCGAGCTTTTCGAGGTAGCTAATCCCCACACGAATTCTGCTCTCATCAACATCAGTTGTGGATTCCATCTCCTGTGCATGGACCAGCCGGAACTTACCCACCGATGGTGAGACCTCAATCAGTTTCAGCAACTTTAAGAGGTTTCGCTGATTCGGTGCGCTCTCTTCTATAAAGTATTCCTGCAAATGTCTATCGCCTGAACAGAAAAACAGGATGCACTGTGAGCTCTCGCCATCCCGGCCCGCACGTCCTGCTTCCTGATAATAGTGTTCGAGTGATCCCGAAATTGACCAATGGATAACATACCGGATGTCAGGCTTATCAATCCCCATCCCGAAGGCGTTGGTCGCAACCACGATTTCGATCCCCGCTGCCGTATCGTCGAAAAACGCATCTTGCACCCGCGTCCGTTCCGATTCCTCACGAGCCCCATGATAGAAATCGACGCGATATCCTTCTTCCTTGAGATGTGCCGCAATCTCTTCAGTCTGCCGCCGCGTACCGGCATACACGATCCCTTTCCCAGTGAGTTGTTCCAACTGCTTCGTGAGTAGCTGATACTTCTCCGGTTCGCCCGGCACCTCGCAGACACTGAATTTAAGATTGGGACGCTCTACACTCCGGATTAAGGTGTCGCACTTCTCGACTTGCAGTTGGTTTACGATGTCCTCCCTCACATCCGGCGTCGCAGTCGCCGTGAATAGCGCAGCGGAATAGGGCTGCACCGCTTGGATAGCAGTCCGGAGCGCGAGATAGTCGGGTCGAAAATCGTGCCCCCATTGAGAGATACAGTGTGCCTCATCAACCACAAACACCGAAATCTTATGGGACTTTAAGGTGTTCAGGAAGCGGCGGCTGCGGAACCGTTCGGGCGACACATACAGCAGCTTCATCTCACCGCTCTCTAATCGTTTCAATTCCTGTTGATACTCCTCAGGAGTCAAACTGCTATTCAGTAGACCGACCGAATCAATTCCCCTTCCTCGTAAGGCATCTACCTGATCTTTCATCAAGGAGATTAATGGCGAAATAATCACCGTAAGCCCCGGTAACATCAGTCCCGGCAACTGATAACAGATAGATTTCCCAAACGCCGTTGGAAAAGCGCCGAGCAGATTCCTACCCGATAGAAGTTTTTCAATTACCTCACGCTGACCTTCGCGGAAGTCGTCATACCCGAAATAGGCTTTCAACGCTACACGTGGATCTGGAAGGTCACTTGGCGCACTGTTCGGTGCTTTGCTCCCTCGCCTAAACAGGTTATCGATTCTTTTTCGGACTGCCTCTATAGCCTGACGGATCGCTGGGATAATCAACGGGAGATTCCTTTCGTTGGATGAATGCGTGGTCAAAATACCACAACGTTGGCTAAAGATCAACGCTTTTTGGACAGGGGAGATTAATAACATATCTCAGTGAGGAATTGATATAATATCTCAAGTTATTGGGTTATGCTGACAGTACCCGCCTGCGATTCTGGAGAATTTTTGCAAAAAGTGTTAAATTCTGTTAAATTTTGTTAAATTCTGTTAGATTTTGACATAATTGAGGCGGGTATGCTATGCTCTTGACGTGGTAACAGCATCCTCATTTCAAAACGGAGATTCGCCTATGGCAACAGATTCGGCTGTAGCAGTTGAAGATATCGAAGTATTTGCAGACAACTTGAACCCCCAAGCGGCTGCGGAAACATTTAAGAAGCACGGTGCACTCGTCGTCCGTGGGTTAATGAAACCGTACATCGATGAAATTCACCGAGACATTGAAGCGGCTGCCGCTGAGTCGATCGCTTCACTTGATTGTGCAGAGAAGATTGTGGAGGGGTGGCGAACGCCAAACGGGACCCTGTTTCTGCCCGCACCGCCCGGTTACTCCCGTGATAAACAGATCATGGTCTTGGCAATCAACTACTTTACCAGTGCTGCGTTTTTCCGCTCTGCACTCGATGATCGGACGATAGATATTGTTGAGGCGATTCTGGGGGAGAATGTCGAGGTCTACGGACAA
Organism: Candidatus Poribacteria bacterium; assembly: GCA_965204355.1. GTDB lineage: Bacteria > Poribacteria > WGA-4E > WGA-4E > PCPOR2b > PCPOR2b. The sequence goes on along the minus strand of OZ241983.1, from coordinate 5,705,643 downwards.
GGGCAGTGCCTTTATAAAGAGCCGGTCGGTGGGCATCCGAAACATCTGCATCAAGATTCCGCATACTTTGAACACCGTTACGAAGGTCCCGTGGGAATTCTGAACTATGTGGTGGACACGGATCTGGTAAACGGTGCGCTACATGTCGTCCCCGGCTCGCACCGACTCGGTCAACTCAAACATATCGATACCTTTTCGCATCTCGGCTTAGATGATGATGAATGGCCCTGGGAACGGTCGCTGCCGATCGTTGGTAACGCAGGGGACTCCATCTTTTTCCACGTCAAGATGATTCACGGATCCAAGCAGAATCACTCGGACAAGCCACGTCCGGTATTCATTAACCGTTACCGACGGGTGGACGATTACGTTGTTATTGGTGGGACCACCACCGCAAATCGTGCGGAAGCAGAGAAACGCGCTGCCGAAGCGAAGAAAACGAATGAACAACGTGGACTGATGGTTCGCGGTTTCCGTCCCTACACCGAAGAATGAAAAGTCTGGTAGGCACTGTTTCCAACTGTGCCGTCTAGTCTCCAGTTTGGTAGGCGCTGTTTTCAACTGCGCCGATGCGGTGCGGTTTCTAACCGCACCTACCGGTCCCGATAAATCGGGACCGAAACCGAGGGGTGAAAGTGTCTATCTGTTTTTTGACTTCACCATGAAGAATGAGAAGGGGATCCATCAGTGGGAAATGAAGCCAATCGGTCTCGTCCACAACAAAACGGCGCCTGTCGTCGATAACCTCGCCAAGTTAAAAGGTGTAGGGGCGATCTTGTGCTTCGGCTCGTATGCGATGGGCACGTTTGATGAATACTCCGATCTTGACCTTTTCGCCTTCTGCGAACCTGAAATTGTGCCCGCCGCAGATCGGCGACGCATCTTAAAGAGCGTTGAAGGTGTTGCTAACTTTGAGGAGAGCCAGAGCACGGTAGGGTGGGATAATCAGTGGTCTCCCCAAGTCGATCAGTTTCGTGTGAATGAGACTCAATTTGAGATTTCGTACAATACGACAGGTTGGATCAGCACCGTTGTCAAGCGAGTCACACAGGAGGGTGCGACCTCTATTCCTGAACAAAAGTTCCGTCCCTATACGATGCTTGGGCTCTTGGAGAACGGAATTATTCTGTACGATCCCGATTCATTCTTGAGATCTCTTATCGATTGTCTCTATCCTTATCCGGCTCAACTCAGGGAGCGATTGATTTCAGACAGCCTGCACACGCTGAAAGATTGTCTCGCGGAACTTAAAGACGGGGTCAAAAGGGGATTCGGTCTTACATTCTTTCACTTCTTTTTCCACAGAATGTGTGATGCACTTTACACCCTTCTATTCGCCGTTAATGAAAAATATGATCCAGCAGTCAAACGACCTGAAGTGGAATACGAAAAGCTGAGCCTATTACCTCCCAATTTTCTTGAAAGATACACCAAACTCCTTGAGGGACCCTTCGATACGCATGGGAGACTGCGGACAGTGCAGGAATTGGCAACTTTTGTCACTGAGATTGAGATGCTGATTAACGAATCAAATGACTCACATGGAGGAAAGAACTATGGGGATGACTGAAGAGGAACGTTTCCGTTTCGATTTGACCGGTTTTCTGGTCCGTCCGGCTATCCTTACATCGGAAGAGATTACTGCGATTAGAGATCAGATATACCATATCAGGCACGATGTGGAGTCATTGCCCCCAGAACATCGCGCTGTGCCGAGCGGTCCATCGAGTGTACTCATCGATCACCCAAAGGTCATTGAGGTACTGCACGAGATTATTGGACCTGATATTCGGCTTGAGAATAGCTACTGTGTCTGGCGTCGAAAGGGGGAGGCGCACGGAGACCTTCACGGCGGTGGACCGGGACAGGCAGACCCTATCTTCGGCTATCGTGTCAGATATGGACGGATTCACGCGGGGATGGTGCGCGTTGTCTTTGAACTGACCGATGTTGGAAAGGAGGACGGCGGGACCCATTTCATTGTCGGCAGCCACAAGGCGAATTTTCCGATGCACCCGGATCACCTGTCGTTGGAGCCGGGGAAGCGGAGCCCGTTCTTGATGAGTTACGATTGCCCGGCGGGTAGTGCGGTCTTTTTCACGGAGAATCTCTGTCACGCGGGACCCGTGTGGCAGCGAGAAGAACCGCGAGTAACGGTGCTCAACGCTTATGCCCATCTTGCAACCCATTGGCATCGGTTGACGATTCCACCTGAGGTGATAGCCGGACTGCCGCGAGAAAAGCAAGCGTATTTCCGTGAGCCGTGGATTGCTGATTTCCGTACCCGTCCAGCGACTCACAATACAATGGAACGTTTTATCAACAATGATGAGCCGTCGGTGAATACCGACCACCGTCCCTGAACCCGAAAACGTACATAATGGAGGATAACGGTATGGGAATGACCGAGGAGGAACGTTTCCGGTTTGACTTAACCGGTTTTTTAGTCCGTCCGGCGATTTTGACGCCCGATGAGGTCGCTGCTATCGTTGACCAAGCCGACCGGATTCGGCACAATCCGGAGTCCCTGCCGCCGGAGCAGCGAGCCATTCCGGGAGGCGCAGCAAGTCTGCTGATTGATCATCCAAAGGTGATTGAGGTGTTGCACGAAATCATTGGCCCCGATGTTCGACTGGAGGCTTGTGGATTGACTTGGCGCTTAAAGGGGGAATCGCACGGCGAACTGCACGGTGGTGGACGAGGACAGGGGGATCCCATCTTCGGCTATCGTGTTCAGAACGGACGGATTCACGCGGGGATGGTACGAGTTGTTTTTGAACTGACCGATGTAAAGAAGGAGGACGGTGCGACCTGTTTCATCGTCGGCAGCCACAAGTCAAACTTTCCGATGCATCCAGATCATATGTCGTGGGAGGACGGGAAAGAGAGCGAGTTTTTGGTGCGTTACGAATGTCCGGCTGGTAGTGCCATCTTTTTTACGGAGAACCTCTGTCATGCGGGACCCATGTGGAAGCGGGATACACCGCGTATCGCCATTCTCCACGCGTACGCCCATCTTGCCACCCACTGGCATCGGCTGAAGATTCCGCCCGAAGTGATGACAGGTTTGCCGCGTGAGAAGTTGGCTTATTTCCGTGAGCCGTGGATTGCCGATTTCCGAACCTCCCCTGCAACCATCAATACGATGGAACGCTTTTTGGGTAACGACGAGCCGCCGGTGAATACAGACCATCAACCTTGAAGCAGAAGCACATGATGTGTGAAATGTAATAAAGTAGGACTTACGCAGCGCGTTCATAAGTCCCCCTGACAAGTGGTACATCCCGATTTATCGGGGGCGGGATTTAGGGGGTTAACAATCAAAAATCTACCCTCTGTGTGCTAAATTTGCGTAAGTCCTGTAAAGGAGAAAAAATGCTGACAGATGCAGAAAAAGCCCATCTTGATGAACACGGCTTTGTACTTTTGGAGAATGCTATCACAGCTGATCACGCCGATGCGCTGCGCGAGCGATCGATGACACTCGCTGAGCAGGAGCGAGAGGTGCTAACGGAGCATGTGTATATGGAGGACAGGGCGCAGCGGGTGTGGAATCTGGTGGACAAAGGCGAGATATTTGAAGACGCGATTCAATATCCGCGCGTACTCAACGCGATAGAGTATCTACTCAGTGAGGACTGCACGCTCAGTTCGTTCACTGTGAACATCATCGGACCCGGTGCGCCGGATGGTGGTTTTCACATCGATCATCCGCTGGGTGCGATGCCGACTCCCCGTCCGAGTTTTGCCCTTTCCGCCAATAGTGTCTGGTTTCTCGATGATTTTACACATGAAAACGGGGCGACCCGTTGTGTCCCCGGCAGCCACCTCCGAGTGAACTCTCGTCCTGAACCGGGTGTTGGGTACGACGACGAACTACAGATTACCGGTCCGAAGGGTTCAATAATGATTATCAACGGATCGCTCTGGCACGCCTCATCCGCAAACCATACCGATAGGGCTCGTGTCTGCCTGCTCGGTTTCTTCTGCCGCGCTTTCATGAAGCCGCAGCAAGATCAGCAGAAAATTGTTTCTAAAGAGGTTGTTGCCCGTGCAACACCGACGATGAAGCGGCTGCTCGGCTTTGATTCCATGCCGAATACCAATGCGTGAATTCTACCAGATGGAAATCATACTAAAGAAGATTGACGCAGTGTGGTACTGAATTTCTTTACGTGAAATGCAGAGAAAAGCGGTTCTGCGGGAGAAGAGAACAGCCAATGCCGGCTAAAGACATCTATCACGATGTTGTAAAGAACGCCTTGATCAAAGACGGTTGGGCGATTACGCATGACCCACTCCGTTTGAAGTGGGGCAATGATCTTTTGTATGTAGATCTGGGCGCAGAGCAACTTTTGACAGCTAAAAAAGAAGATCGAAAAATCGCTGTCGAAGTCAAGAGTTTCGTTAGTTACTCCAGTATGGCGGACCTCGAAAACGCACTGGGGCAATATATCCTGTATCGGAATATTATTGAGGAACTTGAACCCGATCGGACGTTATATCTCGCTGTCCATGAGGAGGTTTTTGCAACTATTTTCGAGGAATCTCTAGGACAGATGCTAATCCGCAAAAATCATCTCAAACTACTTATCTTTAACAGAGCCGAGGAGGTGATTGTCAAATGGAACTCGTAGAAAAGTATCGAGAAATTATATTGCAAGTCTTTCGGGAGCATACGGAAGCACCCATCGCTCACGGAGATTTGGAAGACGAAATTATAGCTGACCGTGAGGGAGACCATTACCTGTGGATGGTCAGAGGATATCAGAAACACAAACGAATTCACGCTTGTGTTGCCCGCATTGATATTATCAATGGAAAGTTGTGGGTTCAACATGACAATACCGAAGGCATTGTACCTGATTTGGAGCGATACGGTGTTCCCAAGGAGCATATTGTCTTAGGATTCCACGCCCCGGATGTTCGACAGTACACAGGATATGCGGTTGAGTAGTGGGCGAAAAGGTAAAAATGAAGGCCTATGTTAAGAAATTGTGCAACGGAAACCAAGGAAAAGGCGAGAAAGAGAAGGCTATGCCAACCGCTTTTGAAACAATTGAGGAATGGATTGACGAGGCACGCACCAAGCTGGGAAATGGTGGAATTCAGAAAAGGGATTTGGATCGTCTCCACCAGATAATCAGCGCAAACCGGAGTGGCACACGACAGCGGCTGCTCTATCTCCATGCGGCGACACCGAGCATCCGATCTCAGGTCATCGGGATGGCGTTGCATGAGCCGGTGCAAGGCTCCGTAACAGAGATTGTGACAGAGGAGCAGGAGTGGCCCTACAATACCGTGCACGACGCGGTTCTGGACGGCTGGCAGATCATCCACTTTCCGGATCAGCGGACAGAATTTGATGACCGGGAGATTGACATCTTAGGTTACGAATTTATCTTACAAAAATTGGAGGTTTACGATGGCTGACAAGCCGTATCTATTGAGCGACGACGAAATCATCTCTTTCATCATCCACGGCTCCCATATTGTTGAGCCAGATTTCCCGGAAGGCTTCAACGAATCGATCTACGAGGAGCTTGAGGCGTTGGATATCCAACAACACAATCCGGGCGATGGGATTTTGGACAAAGTTCCGAAACTTTATCAGGTCTACGATCATCCCAAAGTGCGCGGGGCGTTGGTAAGCCTGCTCGGCGAAGATGTCCAGATGAATGGTCACCGACACTGCCATGTGAATCCGCCCGGCACACGGAGCCAAACATGGCACCAAGATGGCACAAACAAGCGGCATCATCACATCCAAACTGTGTTGGCGATGTACTATCCCCAGGATGTTACCGCAGAACTGGGACCGACGGTGATTATGCCCGGAACACACTTTCGCAATGCCCCGACCGACCGCATGGCGACATACGCCAACTTCCGTGAGCAGGTCCCCCTTATTGTCAAAGCAGGGACGGTGGCGATCACGCACTACGACATTTGGCACGCTGCATCAGCGAATCGTGGCGCGAGTAACCGTTATATGCTAAAGTTCCTGTTTACTCGCGGTAGCGAACCGAAATCGCCAAACTGGAATCACCATCCGGAGGAGGCTGCCGCCTCGATGCGTCGCTTTAGCTTTGAGAGAGCGTGTGCCTGTTCCCAATCTGACCATTACAAGGAACGCGGGTTGCGTATGGAAATGTGGGAACACCTGATTGGAAGAACTGTGTAATATGGTGGATTCTAAAAATAAATGGGCACTTTCGCCTCCCGGTAGGTTCGGTTTTCAACCGCACTGAATAGGCGCAGTTAGAAATCTTGGTCACGATTTATCGGACAGCGCCTACCAAACGGTAGTTTCGTTTTCCTAACCGCACTGGGTTGGAGTGTCTCATTAATTCTAAAATCTACTATAAAAACCTAAGTTGCTAGTTAGCCATAGTCAAGCTAGTCGCGATTCGGAGATCGCTCCTACCGTATGTTTTTTGTAGGAGGGAATTCCAATTCCCGACGATTGCACAAGTTTCCGGTGCTTGGATTATCAACTAGCAACTTGCGTTATAAAAGGAGACTCAACTTATGAAATTGAGCTGCTGTGCAGGACTTGCCTCCTTCGTTCCGCAAACGGTTGATGCCAAGCAGTTGGACACCGGTTCGGCATACAGAGCAAAATTAGAGAAAGCCCCTGCAACGCTCAAAACCTTGTCAGAAGCGGGGTGCGATTTTTTCGAGTTCGGCGTGGGAATGCTCTGCCCCGAATCCCCCAAATCCCTTTTTGAGAGTTTCAAGGATATGCTATCCGATTACTCTCTGCGAGCGGACTGCTTTAATAGCTTTATCCCTGCCGACTTAAAGGTGACAGGTCCAAATGTTGATAAGGTCCGACTCGACAATTACTTGGCTAACGCGACGGAACGCGCGGCTGAACTTGGCGGTGAGATTATTGTATTCGGGAGCGGTGGGGCGCGTCAGGTGCCGGAGGGCTTTTCTCATAAGCGGGCGCATGATCAGATCCTTGAGTTCTTGGACGCTGCCGCAAATTATGCAAGGGAACATGGGCTCGTTATCGCTATAGAACCCTTGAACCGCTCAGAGACAAACGTGATTACCAGTATCGCCGAGGCTGTCCAGTTTGCCGATGAATTGATGCAACCGGAAGTCAAAGTGCTCGTTGACTTTTATCACCAGATGCTTGAAGGGGAAGCGTTTGATGAAATCGTGCGGGCGGGAGAGCGGATTGTGCATGTCCATGTCGCAGACACCGATCGGCTCTATCCGGGCAGCGGCGAATACGATTATCAGCGTTTTGCCAAGAGCCTTGCTGATGCAGGATATAATAAGCGGGTCTCTGTGGAGTGTAATTTTAGGGATTTTGACAAGGAAGTGCCTCAATCAATTCAGTTTCTGCGCGAAGTATTCAACGCAGCGCAGTGAGGCGTTGTCATTATCGGGTTTAATAGAGGTTTAGAACTCACCTTTCAGCCTTGGCGTGGTGGGATATTTTACTTGACACGACTATAGTCCAATGCTATAATCTAACGCATTCTTGAGCAGTATGGTGACGCCCGGGAGCGAGATTGCGATAGAGATCGATTAACTCAAAACCCGGAGGAATTATCGGTTACAGATTCAAATCTTAGAAGCAAGATCCTTTTGGAGCTAATAAGACGAGATGGTGTGCTATTTCCCACCGGTATAGTGATAGCCTCCATCCCGTAATTCTAAAGATAATACCGAGGTAAGGTTACTATGGCTACCATCAAGAACCCATCTGAAAAGAGAGATTCGGGAGATGCCCTTGAAGAGATGGAAGATCGGGCAGATCTGTCCGCACCTTCTTCAGAGCGAATTTCCTACGAGAGAAAGATTCGTGAACTAACATTCACCATCGAGTCGCTGGAGAGCGAAATTGATGATTTGAGAAGACGCTTAAACGCTGCGCCTTCCGACGATGTTGAAGTTCGTCTCTATGAAATGACTCGCGACTTAATGCACGCCCACCGTAGAAATCGGAAGTTGACCGGTACCCTTCAGGAAGCGAAAGAAAAACTGGAACAGTTGAAGGAGAAGGTTGAACAACTCAGTGCCCCACCGAACAACTACGGTGTATACCTCCAATCCAACGATGACGGGACACTTGATATTGACCTTGGTGGCAAAAGGTGGCGTGTCAATGCGGATCCGGAAATCGATGCCAATCAGCTCCAAAAAGGTCAAGAGGTCATCGTCAACGGTGTGATGAACGTCGTGAGTGTTAGGGAATTTGAGCGGCAGGGCGAAGTGGTCAAGGTCAAGGAAATGCTTGATGATAACCGTGTGCTTGTGAATCTGCGCGCCGATGAAGAGCGCGTCGTCGAAATATCAGATCCGCTCGATGAGGAGGAACTTAAGTTCGGGGATAATGTCATGCTGAACCCGATCACCGGGATGGTTATGGAGAAGCTACCCAAACTTGAGGTCGAAGATCTGCTGCTCGAAGAGGTGCCGAACATTAAGTATTCGGATATTGGTGGATTGAATGAACAGATTGAGGCCATTCGGGACGCTATTGAAACGCCTTACCTCTATCCCAATGAATACAAGGAATTCCAGTTAAAGCCTCCAAAAGGTGTGCTACTCTATGGTCCCCCCGGCTGCGGCAAAACCTTAATCGCCAAGGCGGTCGCCAACAGTCTAGCTACACGGGTCAGAGAACAGACAGGTAGAGATGATGTTGAAAGTTATTTTATCAATATCAAGGGCCCAGAGCTGCTCAATAAGTATGTTGGCGAGACGGAACGAAAGATTCGAGAAGTCTTCCAGAAAGCCAAGGACAAATCCAAAGAGGGGGTTCCGGTCATCATCTTCTTTGATGAGATGGACTCGCTTTTCCGATCCAGAGGTATGGGTATTTCGTCAGATATGGAATCAACGGTAGTGCCTCAATTCCTCGCTGAGATCGATGGCGTCGAAGGGCTTAGAGATGTGGTTGTTATCGGTGCAAGCAACCGCCAAGATCTCTTGGACCCCGCCGTTTTACGTCCCGGTCGGCTGGACATCAAGATTAAGGTTGATCGCCCCGAAGCTGAAGGCGCCAAAGATATTTTTGCTATATACCTGACGCCTGACCTGCCAATTGCCCCGTCAGTGTTGGAAAAATTCGATGGCGATAGGGAAAAAGCGGCTCAGTCTCTCGCTGTCCAAGCGATTGAGCGGATGTATGCGACCACCGACGAAAACAAGTTCATTGAGGTAACTTATAATCGTGGGGAACGTGAGACTCTCTACTTCAAGGATTTTGCGAGCGGTGCGATGATTGAAAACATCGTTGATCGTGCCAAGAAGATGGCAATCAAACGGCTAATCGATTCTGAGGGGAAAGAGAAGGGCATCACCCTTGATGACCTCGAGATGGCGATCCAAGAAGAATATAAGGAAAATGAGGATCTGCCGAACACCACCAATCCCGACGATTGGGCGAAGATATCGGGACGGAAAGGCGATCGAATCGTCAACATCAAGGCGTTGACCCACGAGCCAGAGCCGAAAAGACGCGATGTAAGAACCGTCAAAGGTGGCGCTTACCTTTAAGGCAGATTATGACCGTACCAACGATAATGGGGACCGAAACCGAATATGGCATTTCGGTCAAAAATGCGCGAGATCCGGATCCGGTTGCGGCATCAACGCTTGTCGTTAATATTTATAAGGACCGTGGGATCAAGGGAATCACGTGGGACTATGATCAGGAAAGTCCATTGATGGACGCGAGGGGGTTTGTTTCCGAAGGGGAAACTGACATCCCAGATCAGGAAAATAATAGTCTCATCAACGATGTTCTCGCCAATGGTGGGCGGTACTATGTCGATCACGCACACCCAGAGTATTGCACCCCGGAATGCACCAATGCGCGCGATTTGGTCAAATATGAGAAAGCGGGGGACCTGATATTAGATTTGAGCCGTCTGGCTGCCCAAGAGCTGTTGCCTACGAATCAAGAGATTATTATTTATAAGAACAACAGCGACTATAAGGGACACAGCTACGGGGCGCACGAAAATTATCTAATGTCTCGGGACGTTCCCTTCCAAGATATCGTTGATGGATTAACACCTTTCCTCGTGACGCGACAGCCCATCACAGGGAGTGGTAAGATTGGCGCTGAAAATGGCGCATCGGAAACGGATTATCAAATCTCTCAGCGTGCCGATTTTTTCGAGACTGAGGTTGGGCTGAGCACAATGGTGGCGCGTCCGATTATCAATACGCGGGATGAGCCACACGCGGATGAGATGTTATACCGTCGCCTACACGTGATTGTCGGCGATTCCAACATGGCGGAGTTTTCCATCTATTTGAAGGTGGGAATTACGGCGATTGTGTTGCAGCTTATCGAACAGGGTGTTGTCGGGGATGCATTCAGGCTCTCTGACCCTGTTCTGGCGATCAAGACGGTATCGCGCGATCTTGCTTGCAAAGAACCTTTGGTTTTGGAGGATGGCCGGAAATGGACCCCTGTTGAGGTTCAGCGCGAATATCTTGAGTTGGCGCACAAGCATATTTCCACAGCGGACCTGTCTGATGTGGTACGCGATGTGATAAAGACATGGGAATTTGTTCTCGACCGTCTCGCTGAGGATCCGATGAGCTTGGATCGCCACCTCGATTGGGTGATTAAGAAACGATTGATTGATGCGTACCTGAAACGCCACAATTTAGCTCATTCAGATCACCAGATTCGGATGTTAGACCTGCAATATCATGACATCCGCCCCAATAAAGGGCTATATGCGAGGTTGCTGAAAAATGGACGTGTTGAACGGCTCCTCAAGCATGAGGAAATTGTTCAAGCGATTAACAATCCACCTGTTGATACACGTGCCTATTTTCGTGGCATGTGTTTACAAAAATTTCCCAACGAGATTCACAGCGCAAGCTGGAATTCAATGATTTTTTGTACTGACGATTCTTCTTTAGATAAAATCTTAATGGATCGGCCGCATTTTGGGACACAGGAGATGACGGGCGATCTGTTGAGAGACTGCACGGCTGCAGAATTAGTTCAAGCCATTCTCACATCCAACGATTAGAAGGAGGACGCAACATGCCGGCCGAGAAGCAACAGGATCAAAAAGAGAAACGGACTCAGGAAACTGAGGAAGTTCAACCGGATCAAGAAGTCGTAGAGCAAGGCGAAGAGATTAAAGAAGATCTCGATCAAATCCTTGATGAAATCGACGAAATCTTGGAAGAGGACTCAGAAGAATTTGTCGAGAATTATATTCAGCGAGGAGGAGAGTAGTGGTCTTTAGCGGCTCCGATCATAGAACCTCCGATTTCCTTGAGCTTTTGCAAAGGGAACGCCCGGAGCTTCTATCAAAGTTTGGTACAGGGGCGTTCGGTACAACGTCCCTGCCAGACTCACCCGCTGCAAGTTGGAAAGGACAACACGTACCAACTCCCAGTTTGATGGATCTTTACGATAACCTGCTTGAAGGAACAACTATATTGGCTGCTGTCTATAACGAGGGGGTTGTCATTGCAGGCGATCGTCAGGCGACGGCGGGGTTTCAAGTGGGGGAGCGGCGTATCCGAAAAGTCTATGAGGTGGATACCTATTCGGCTATCGCTATTGCAGGCGTCGCCGGACCAGCGATGGAAATGGCGAAGCTCTTCCAAGTTCAAGTGGAGTTCTATGAAAAGATAGAGGGCTCGCAGCTAAGCCTTGAGGGTAAAGCCAATTCACTGTCAAATATGGTCAAATCCAACTTGCCTATGGCGATGCAGGGATTGGTAGTCGTTCCAATTTTCGCGGGGTATGACCTCAAGCGAAAACAGGGAAAAATCTTCAAATATGATGCGATCGGGGGGCAATACGAAGAGAGCGAGTACTATGCGACCGGATCCGGTGGCAAGGATGCGCAAGCAGCGCTCAAAAAACTGTATAGCCCCGATATGTCCCGCGATAGTGCCCTGCAGATAGTAGCGGAGGCGCTCTGGGATGCCGCCGATGAAGATGTGGCGACAGGCGGCCCCGATTTTATTCGGGAGATTTTCCCAACAATCAAGATTATTGACTCCACGGGAATCTCAGATATACCGGATTCAGAGGTTAAAGAACTCTATACTGAGCTACTCGACAGACTCCGCAATTGACAATTCAGAATTGGCAATTATAGTGAATTCTAAAAATAAGTAGACACTTTCGCTCCCGATGTTTGGTAGGCGCTGTTTGTAACTGCGCCGATGCGGTGCGGTTAGAAACCGCACCTACCGGTGTGATAGCCCGGATTTTCCCCTCGCCGGTACAGAGTGTCGAAGTAATTCTAAAGTTCACCATAATTCTAACATCTACTATAGTGCCACAGGATTGTCCGTTGGATTGGCAAAACCAACGAAAGAATCAGGGTGTGTCTATCGTGGCTCAGCCGCATTAAGGACTACTGATAATTGACACCTGCTATTTGAGGGAGGGGCAGATGCCCGCACCGTATTACGTGTCGCCTGAGCAAATCATGCAGGAAAAAGAGGATTTTGCTCGGAAGGGGATCGAGAAAGCCAAAGAGGTTATTGTTCTGGAATACCGCGATGGTATTCTGATGGTTGCAGAAAATCCGTTGACGACGGTTTTCAAGATTTCGGAAATTTATGATCGTATTGCACTGGCAGCGACGGGACTCTATCCCGACTACGAGGCTTTGCGATATGCTGGGATTCAGGGTGCCGAAATCAAAGGGTTTACCTTCAACCGTGAAGATGTTACGGCGCGATGGCTCGCAAATCAGTATTCGCAGCAGATCGGTGCAATATATCGACAACCCGATGCAAAACCGCTTGAGGTAGAACTGCTCCTGTGCGAAATCCGCGAAGATTCTTCGTCGAGTAACAGAATCTATCATCTGTCTTTTGATGGGACATTTTGGGAAGACAATGAATATACCGTCATCGGCGGGCGGGCAGATGAAATTGCTGGCATCCTTGAAGATGGATATAGCGACGGTTTGGATCTGAGCGGTGCTGTGAGGCTTGCGGCAAGAACCTTTGAAACGATCGAATCAGAGGTTGACGAAGCAGAACGATACCAAGTGACGGCTGGGACAATCGAAGCAGCTGTACTCGACGAAACTCGAAATCGGCGCAAATTTAAGCGTTTGCTTCCCGATGAACTGAGTGAGATTTTGAGCGCATGAACCGAAGGATTTATGGCCTAGAAAACGAGTATGGGATCATCTGCACGTCGGATCGGCGGGGCGGCAAAGCGTTATCGATCCAAAATGCGGTGATGTATCTGTTTCGGGAGATTATTTCCGGACGGATGTATCCCGACGTTTTTCTCGAAAACGGCGCTCGGTTCTATCAGGACATCGGATGCCACCCCGAATATGCAACCCCCGAATGCGATAACGTGAGCGACCTTGTCAGTCACGATAAAGCGGGCGAACGAATTATCGATCGACTGTCTGTCGCGGCGGAGCGGAAAATGCAAGCCGATGGATTTCTTGGGCGGATTTCGGTCTTCAAGAATAATACCGATACGCCCGGCAACACATACGGTTGTCATGAGAACTACCTGATGGATCGCCGCGTGAGTTTTCGCCAACTCGCCTCACAACTCATTCCCTTCTTTGTAACGCGCCAAGTCTTTGCTGGGGCGGGAAAGGTCAAATCCACCAACCGTGGCGGATACGCAATCTCCCAACGTGCCCAACACATCCGTGAAGAAATCTCGATTGCAACGACAACGGCGCGGGGCATCATCAATACGCGTGATGAGCCGCATGCAGACAGAGAAAAGTATCGTCGCCTACATGTGATCGTCGGCGACTCCAATATGTCGGAGTTTGCCACCTACCTCAAGATCGGCACGACGGCAATCATTTTGCGGATGATTGAAGATAACTTTATCAAACAGCGCCTCGCGTTGCGCGATTCCGTCCGAGCGATTCAGCAGATCTCCGAAGATATCACCTGCACCCGGAAAATCGAACTGGAAAACGGCAAGCGGCTGTCAGGCGTTGAGATGCAGTGGGAGTACCTTGAGTGCGCCAAGCAGTATTTCGAGCAGGCGGAATCGGACCCGATCACTGATCAGATCATGGCGCGGTGGGAGTATGTACTGACCTGTTTGGAAACCGATCCGATGCAGCTCGATCGAGAGCTTGATTGGGTCATCAAGAAAAAGTTGATTGAAACCTATGTAGAGAGCCGACAACTCAAATGGAATTCCGCAAAAGTGTTGATGCTCGATCTACAGTACCACAATATTCGGCCAGAGTTTGGATTGTATCACAAGCTCGAAAAGGATGGACGCGTTGAACGAATTGTCAGCGATGACGAGGTTGAACATGCGATGCACCACCCGCCGGAAACCACCCGAGCGAAGTTCCGCGGTCGTTTTGTAAAATTGGCGAATGAGCGAAAGATTCTGTGCGGTGTTAATTGGAGTTATATCCAACTGTACGAACCCTACCAAAAACTCTTCCTTTCCACGGATCCCCTGCAAGCCGAATATGAAGAAGCCAGCCGGATGATTTATTCGATTTAGCGTAAGGTTCGGCTCAACAATCGATTATTTTCATTGATCGAGAGAAGCAATGTTAGTCCTCAGAAGCATCCTTCCCATATAGAGGTTTTCTTAATCTGTTCTTTATGCGAGTATGTCGTTAAAAGCTGTCTTGCTATGGAGGTTATGAAATGACCCGTAGGTATACGGTAAGAATAGGAATTGTGTTACTACTTGTCGCTGGACTAATGTTTGGATGTGGCGGTGATGATGCAGGAACAGACGATGGTTATGGTCATGGCCACGACCATGTGCACGGCGATGAAGGCGACGACTTTGATGAGGCTGTTAGTAGTCTTGGTTTGTTCTTTAACGATCCGACAACTGCCGGGAGACCGAGTCCCTCTTTTAGCGCAGATATTTCGCCAATCCTGACAAACCGATGTGCCATCCCAGGGTGCCATGTCGCTGGGGGACCGCACGGGGTAGATCTCCGCACGTATGACAGCCTCAAAGCGGGCGCGGACGATGGGGCGATCGTCATTGTAGACGATGCGAGGGAGAGCGAAATCGTCAAACAGATTGTTCAAGGTAGGATGCCTCCTGGTGGACCGCCTCTGGAAGCAGCCCAGACCCAATTGATCATTGATTGGATCAACGAGGGTGCCAAGAATAACTAAATCCTTTTGATATTGTGGAAGTGGTTTCTGTTCGAGATTTACCCAATTAGCAGTGAACCGAGGAGTTTGCCGAACTGATGTGCATGTAGGTTCAATTCTACCAAGTATCCCTCCCTTCGTGGAGGGATTTTCTTTGTTCAATCTTTTGTGTTGATCACATAACTATAGTAGATTCTAAAAATAAGTAGGGCGTGTTGACATTTGTAAAGGTATCTGCAATCGTAGGGGCGAGGTTCCCTCGCCCATTGAACAATGTGGGTTGGAAACCCCAAACCATACAGGTTGAGTCAATCGTCCAAAAACAAAGGGTTGGGAGACCCAACCCCTACGAAGAATCGTGTGTCCGTGCACCCTCTTGATTGTCTGGTTGCAATGAAATGTCAACAGAACCTAGACACTTTCGCTCCCGATGTTTGGTAGGTGCGGGGAGAAACCGCACCTACCGTGGTGATAGCCTGTATTTTCCCATCCCCGGTACAGAGTGTCCAATTAATTCTAAACTTTACTATACAAATGATAATCCTGAAGACGAAGTGACAATGGTTGTAGGGATAATCTCTTACCTGTTACTCGTTACGCACGGTTTTTTTAAGGAGGTTTTCAATGGCTCAAGATAAATATGTTTACTTTTTCGGGACCGGTCAGACTGATGGCAGCGCTGATATGAGAAGCCTGCTCGGCGGTAAAGGTGCCAACCTCGCCGAAATGACCAGTTTAGGTATTCCGGTTCCGCCCGGCTTTACAATATCGACCGAAACCGGCAGGTTATATCACGAAAACGGTAACCAATATCCAGATGGACTTGACGAACAGATTGATGAAAATTTGCAAAAATTAGAAGTGGCAATGGATGCAAAGTTCGGGGATACCGAGAATCCACTGCTTGTTTCTGTCAGATCTGGGGCAGCAGTGTCGATGCCCGGTATGATGGACACCATTCTGAACCTCGGCTTGAACGACGATGCGGTCAAGGGACTCACCGCCAAAGCGGGGAATGAACGTTTCGCTTATGACGCCTATCGTCGATTTGTGCAGATGTTCGGGGATGTCGTCCTTGGTGTCGAACACGACGCGTTTGAGCACCTCTTGGAAGCGAAGAAAGCAGCGAAAGGCGTCGAACTTGATACGGACTTAGATGCGAACGATTTAGCGGAACTGGTTTCGGAGTTCAAGGCACTCGTCAAGGAGGAAACGGGGGCGGATTTCCCCGATGATCCGCGTCGACAACTCGATATGGCGCGGGACGCTGTTTTTGAGTCATCGAATAATGAGCGCGCGCTTATCTATCGTCGATTGAACAACATCTCCGAAGAACTTGGACGGACGGCGGTCAATGTCCAAGCGATGGTTTTCGGGAATATGGGTGAAACATCAGGGACAGGGGTCGCGTTCACGCGAGATCCTTCAACCGGCGAGAACTCTTTCTACGGCGAATTTTTGATGAACGCTCAGGGCGAGGATGTTGTGGCAGGAATCCGCACGCCGCAGCCCATTGATGAGCTTCAGGGTGTCATGCCGGACGCCTATGAGCAGTTGACAGCAATTGGCGAAACGCTGGAAACGCATTACCGCGATATGCAGGATGTCGAATTCACGATTCAGGACAGACGCCTTTATATGCTCCAAACCCGTAACGGCAAACGGACCGGTGCTGCCGCCGTACGCACCGCCGTTGAAATGGTTAACGAGGGACTTATCGACAAAGCAACCGCCCTGACCCGTATCCCGCCGGATGATCTGGAGCAACTCCTCCACCCGATGATTGATCCTGACGTCCAAGTTGATCCGATTGCAAAGGGGCTACCCGCCTCGCCCGGTGCTGCTGTGGGCAAAGTGGTCTTTACAGCGGATCGTGCGGAAGAACTGGTCGCTGCTGGCGAAAAGGTGATTCTGGTACGCACCGAAACATCGCCAGAGGATATCGGCGGAATGCACGCCGCAGAAGGCATTTTAACAGCACGCGGCGGAATGACCTCACACGCCGCTGTTGTCGCACGGGGTATGGGAAAATGCTGTGTCGCGGGCTGCAGCGACATCACCGTCAACGAGGCAGCGAAGGAGTTTCAGGCTGGTGAGCTTCGGTTGACAGAGGGAGACCACATCACGCTCAACGGTTCAACCGGCGAGGTGATTGAGGGAGCGGTCAAGCTGATAGATCCTGAATTGAGTGGCGATTTTGGTACGCTCATGGAATGGGCGGACGAATTTCGTAAACTCGGTGTGCGCACAAATGCGGATACACCGGGTGACTCACAAACCGCGAGAGGGTTTGGCGCGGAGGGAATCGGTCTCTGCCGTACCGAGCACATGTTCTTTGAAGGAGAGCGGATTGATGCCGTCCGTGAAATGATTCTCGCAAAGGATGAGGCGGGACGCAAGGCGGCACTCGATAAATTACTCCCCTACCAACGTGAAGATTTCGTCGGCATCTTTGAAGCGATGGACGGCTACCCTGTCACAATTCGGACACTCGATCCACCGCTCCACGAGTTTTTACCGCAAACTGATGAAGATGTTCAAGAGCTTGCCGATAAAATCGGTGTCCCCGCCGAGACATTGTACCAGCAGCGGGAAGCGTTACACGAGTTTAACCCGATGTTGGGACATCGTGGGTGTCGTCTCGGTATCATCTATCCGGAAATCACGGAGATGCAGGCGCGGGCAATTTTTGAAGCAGCGGTCGAAGTCACCAAGCGTGGCGTTAAGGCGATCCCTGAAATTATGATCCCGTTGGTCGGGCATGTGCAGGAGTTAGCGTTGCAGCGTGAAGTGGTCGTCGATACCGCGAAGAAGGTGTTTGCGGAAACCGGCGCTGAGGTCGAGTACCTCGTCGGAACGATGATCGAATTGCCGAGAGCCGCACTCACCGCGAATGAAATCGCGCAGGAGGCAGAATTTTTCTCCTTCGGGACAAACGACCTCACACAGACCACCTTCGGGATGAGCCGTGACGATGCGGGTAAATTCTTGGGTGATTATGTGGATGGCGGCATCCTTGAACATGACCCGTTCCAGGTGCTAGATCAGAGCGGGGTCGGTCAGTTGGTGCAGATCGGCACGAACAAGGGACGCGAAACGCGCGCGGATCTCAAGGTCGGTATCTGCGGTGAACACGGCGGGGAGCCGAGTTCCGTTGTCTTCTGCCACGACTCCGGTCTGGACTATGTCTCCTGTTCACCGTTCCGTGTGCCGGTTGCACGACTCGCTGCAGCACAAGCTGCTGTCGCTGATGGGGACTGATACAAATCGCATGATTGACTCTGTAGGGGCAGGTTTCTAACCTGCCCATTTACAAACCTGAATCTTACAACTCATCACATGTTTGTAGTAGCGCAATTCATTGCGCGTCGGACGGACGATAAATTGCCCTACTATAAGCAGAGGGTTCGTAATCGGTTTCGTAGGGAATAACGATCGTTATTCCCTATCAGTCATGGTCCGGAGGCGACAGGAGTGGATCAATGAAAGTCAAATATTTTCACGACACGGACACCGCCCTAGTTGAGTTCTCGGAGCGTGAAGTAACCGAAACAAAAGAGATTAACGAGAATATCTATATCGATCTGGATGCCTTTGGCAATCTCGTGGCGATGACCATTGAACATGCCCAACAACAGGCAAGTCTGCCGGATCTGTCCTATGAGCAGATAGAAAGCTCTAGTGCGGATTTATCGAATTAAAGAATTTGCAGAAGCCTACACCATGCCCTCCCTCACCCTCAAACCCACCCACAAGTCCATCAAAGCCTACTACGCCGCACTTAAACAGTTTGATCGCCTCGGGGTTACACACGAGACCGCTGTCCGATCGGCATTTCAATTCCTGCTCGAACAGTGTGGGCGACAGTTTAACTTAACCTTGGTGCCTGAGCATTCAACATCCCCCCTGACAAGAGGGGCTAGGGGGGTTAAAAACAAGCGAATCGTAATTGATGGTGTATTAATCGACGATTTCCAACTGCCCCACGGCTATTGGGAGGCGAAGGATATCCACGATGACCTGCCTGCCGAAGTCCTACGCAAATTTGAACAAGGCTATCCCCGCGACAACATCCTCTTCCAAACCCCACAACGCGCCATCCTTTGGCAGAACGATCAGCAGATTCTTGATGCCGATCTGAATGACCCGACGCAACTAATAGAGGTTCTCGAAACCTTCTTTTCCCACCGTCCGCAAGAATACACCGAATGGGAGGACGCGGTTGCACAGTTCAAGGGGATAGTCCCCGCACTCGGAGACAGCTTGGCAGCCCTAATCCAAAAGGAACGGGATACCAACCCTCACTTTACCACAGCGTTTAAGGACTTTTACGAGAAATGCCGTCAATCGATCAATCCCAACCTCTCCGAGGCAGCGGTTGAGGAGATGCTAATCCAACATCTGCTGACCGAGCGGATCTTCCGAACCGTTTTTAGCAACCCCGACTTCACCGACCGCAATGTCATCGCCCGCGAGATTGAGACAGTCATCAAGGCACTCACAGAGCAGGCGTTTAGCCGTGATGATTTTCTCCGTAGCCTCGATCGTTTCTACCAAGCGATTGAACGGGCAGCCGCGACTATCAACGACTTCTCCCAAAAACAGAGTTTCCTCAACACGGTTTACGAGCAGTTTTTTCAGGGCTTTTCGGTAGAGGTCGCCGATACGCACGGGGTGGTCTACACGCCGCAGCCGATTGTCGATTTCATGGTGAGAAGTGTGGATCAGATATTAAAGACTGAATTTGCAGACCGACAAGTTCTGAACCCCCCGGCCCCCTTGTCAGGGGGAGACTCCATCCGTCCAAGCGTTAATTCCACACTAGAAAGACAACCCCCCGGCTCCCTTGACAGGGGGAGTAGCACTGTCCCTACGATTTCGGATAGGGATGTGCACATCATTGACCCGTTTGTGGGGACCGGCAATTTCATCGTGCGGGTGATGCGAGAAATTCGTCCAACCGCACTTGAGGATAAATACAGGGGGGAACTCCACTGTAACGAGGTGATGTTGCTGCCGTACTATATCGCGTCGATGAACATCGAGCATGAATTTTATGAGACGATGGGGGCATATCGCCCCTTTGAAGGAATCTGCCTTGTGGATACCTTTGAACTGGCAGAGGACCGACAACTGCCGCTTTTCGCGCCGGAGAACACCCAGCGCGTTGAGAGCCAAAAGGGCACCCCGATGTTTGTAGTTATCGGCAATCCACCTTATAACGTCGGTCAGGTCAACGAGAACGACAACAACAAAAACCGGAAATACCCAACGATGGATGCGCGGGTTAGGGCGACGTATGCGAAAGACTCTAAAGCGGCGAATAAAAATAAACTCTCTGACCCGTATGTAAAGGCGATTCGGTGGGCATCGGATCGTATTGGGGAGGAGGGGGTTGTCGCCTTTGTAACGAATAATGGATTTCTCGACGGTGTAGCGTTTGATGGGATGCGGAAACACCTCGCAGACGATTTCGATGCGATTTACATTCTGGATCTGAGTGGAAACATCCGCAAGAACCCAAAACTCTCAGGCAAAACACACAACGTTTTTGGGATTCAGGTCGGTGTAAGCATCAATTTTTTCATCAAAAGACGCGACAACGCAAATTCTCAATCTGAAATATTCTACGCCCGTGTTGATGAATTTTGGCGCAAGGAGGATAAATATCGCTATCTTGATTCAGAAGAACATTACCGAAACATTGAATGGCAGCCGATAACGCCTGATCAGCGATATACATGGCTCACCGAAGGGCTCCACGCCGAATTTGAGACCTTTACTCCGATGGGAACTAAAGAAGCAAAAAGGGCGAAGGGTGAGGTAGTGGATGTGATTTTCAAAACTTACAGTTGCGGTGTCGGCACAAACCGTGATGCGTGGGTTTACAATTTTAACCGAAATGGGCTTACGCAGAACGTGAGGCTGACGATTGACACTTACAATGCGGAAGTCGATCGGTGGAAACGTCAAGGAAATCAAGGTGAAAACCTTGATGATTTTGTGCTGTCTGATGATGCGAAAATCAAATGGAGTTCAGCCTTAAAACGGACACTGAAAAGCGGACAGATCGCAGAATTTGCAGACACAAAAATTCGACAATCCCTTTACCGGCCGTTCACAAAATTGAACTTATTCTTTGATCGCGTGATGAACCACAGCGTTCACCTTTTTCCCTCCATCTTCCCCACACCGGAGACAGAACAAGAGAATCGAGTGATATGGCTCAAGGTGGGACAGGAATGGCCGATGTTCGCGTTGATGGTCAACAACATTCCCGATCAACTGCCACAAGGTGGTTCCCAGTGCTTTTCGTTCTACACTTACGACGAAGATGGTACAAACCGCCGCGAGAACATCACCGATTGGACGTTAGAAAAATTCCGCCTCCATTACCGAGACAAGGCAATCACCAAGTGGGACATCTTCCATTATGTCTACGGCATCCTTCATCATCCCGATTATCGGGAACGGTATCAAGCCAACCTCAAGCGGGACCTGCCGCGTCTGCCGTATACGCCGGACTTCTGGGGGTTTGCGAAAGCAGGGGAACGGTTAGGGGAAATCCACATCGGCTATGAAGCGGTGCCCGAATATCCATTGGCATTCATCGAAAACCGTGAGGTGCCGCTCGATTGGCGCGTGGAAAAGATGAAGCTGTCCAAAGACAGAACGCAGCTGACCTACAACAATTTCCTGACCCTCGACGGGATACCCGCGAAGGCGTTTGACTATCGGCTTGGGAATCGGTCGGCGTTGGAATGGGTGATAGACCAGTATTGCGTCAAGACGGACAAACGGAGCGGCATCGTCAGCGACCCGAACCGCCCAGACGATCCGCAGTACATCGTCAAACTCATCGGGAAGGTGATTGCGGTCAGTTTGGAGACGGTTGAGATTGTGGAGGGGCTGCCGGTGCTTGCATCCCGATCCATCGGGGAGTTGGGACTCTCTACGGATGCTCACAGCGCATAGCAGTGTCGTTGCTTTTAGATTGCCCCTAGACTGCTTGTTTGTTATACTTTTTGATGACGATTTTGTTGATGATAATTTAGGAGGCAACGATGACACTTGAGGATTTCAAACCTTCACAGATAAAGGAAATAATACGCTCAGAGCTACGCCAACTGCCTGAAACCCATTGGTTCCAGAATCTGCGGCATCCCTCGTACCACCTGCGCCAGCCGATCCCGATCCGGATCGAAAGGGCGGACGATACCGTGACCGCCACCTACGATGATGCCGAGCTATGCGGCACAGGCGATAGCGTGAAAACGGCAATTTCGGACCTGTGTGAAAAAATTGTTGCCCGTTATGAGGAATTGGGAGAAAGTGCTGTAAAAACTCAGGAGTATAGGTTCCTCAAACAGATTATTCAGGAGGTTGAACCCCCGGCCTGGCAAGAGTTGAAACAACTTTATAAAGAGAGATTGGAAGAAATCCCTTATGTCCAAGGAGGTTACATAAAAATTGAGGGCAAGGAAGCAGAGGCTATAATTGTAATTTCAGAATATTCTGTGACTCGAATCGAGCAGTTAGCTGGAATTGATCTGGAGATAAATAAGAAATTCCGCCCGCTGTATTTTCATGTAGAATATAAACGCTCAGAAAATTATCTTGAACTGGACGATTTTGACCGTTTTTATTAAACTTGTCCATAGTTGTTAGTTGATAAATCCAGTGTCAGAAACCAACGCAATATTCGGGAATCGGAATTCCCTCCTACTAAAAATGGACGGTAGGGGGTGTACCTGTTGACACATTGCGCTCCTCTGGAGCGCAGGCATTTCCCTTGTCGCCATTCTATAGACATGTCGCTCCTCTAGAGCGAAAGGCAGAATCCCTCAACCTTAGCAACAAACCGATAGATTTTCAACACTAGCGACTTGCGTTGTGTTGAGAAATCGCACAACAGAAGCTGAGTTTTTGAATGAAGTTTCAGCAAATAATTCGGTCATTCTATATTTCCCCCAGGCCCGGTAGGTGCGGTTTTCAACCGCACCGAATGCAGTCCAACCCGGTAGCTGCGATTTCCAACCGCACCCCATAGGCGCGTGGGGTGAAACGGCGCAGTTAGAAACAGCGCCTACCAAATCCCGACGTTTCATCCCGATTAATCGGGATAGAAGCGACGAGGATACTCGGAACGGCACGGGAGCCCGGTAGGTGCGGCTTGCAACCGCACCGGACATCACTCGGAAATTACCCAATTAATAAAAATCTTCATACAGAAACGTGGTTTCTCTTCATACCTTACACTTTCCTTTCATATTGCGCCAATAAAAAAAGCCATGTAGAAGTTATACATGGCTTTTTTTGTTACACGAATTTCTATCAAAATTTGGGAAAACTACCGTCTCGCGCGGCGGCGGGTGGTTCGCCGTTGGGCTTTGCGGTCTTCATCGTCCGCCGTGTCTGTCCTCCGTTGGCGGTGACGTTGTCGCAACTGTTTCCGTAAACGGCTCCTGTCCTCTGTGGAGTCAGCCGTTAGACGATTCGAGCGTGTATGCCTACTGCGATTCACCCTCCGTTGGAATTCAGTCTGATCCCGACGTTCTCCTACGCGACGATTCGCTGTACCTTGGACTGACGTGTGAGCGGGAGCGCGTTGAACGGGCTGCTCATCTGCACGGTAGCTATCGTGCGGGTTCGGGTCGATATTCATCCGATAGGGGAGTGGATATCCCAATGCAGACGTGGCACCGTAGTAGTGACGGTATTGGGACAGCTGCCAAGCATCATAAAGGAGACTTGGTGGGAGGCGATCATATCCTCGGTAATACTCATCTTCATAGACTATTGTTTCCTCTTCAAGAGGAATTGTGCGAACGCTGCACCCCGCCAAAAATATGGCTGCAAGCGAAACCACCAACACCGTATAGCCGAGGTAACGAGGTCTCATGATAACCTCCTATTTCGTTGGATGTGCTACCTGTCTCCCTGATTGAAACGGAGGATTAATCTCCCCAAGCGGATCCACGCGGTACCCACAGCCATTGCCGTCCCGGATAGAGTCGCCGGCGATCGAAGTCATAATCGTCCTGATTCGCTTCGGCGAGTCTGGGCCAAAGTTTCTCGTCATCGTATACTTCTGGACGTGAGGCGATGATTGGAAGCGTATCGCCCTCCTTCACGAGGTATCGGCTGACTTTTTCCGGAGAAGCGATTGTAAAGCTAAAGGTGCGACCCGACTCAAGGGTATTGCCAGCGGCGGCGGTATCTTTGACACCCGATATGTTGACTGTGTACATACGTCCTGACCGATACGGTTCGTTGGGGGTAAATGTAATGGTATTTCCGCTGCCCGAAGCAGTACCGGCAACCGAACCAGATTCTTGTGTACCCGAATCCGGTGTTGACTCAACGGAGACCGTTAAACTACCAGATGTACTATCAACATCTTCGCTGAAGGTGATTGAGATAGGAACACTCACACTCAGCGAGTCGTCATACTCCGATATAACTGTTCCATCTGCGGGGCTGACGCTTGTGATTGTTGGGGGGGTTGCATCGGTGTAGGTGAATTGCTGGCTCATTGTAACCGTGCCCTCCGGCTTCGTGTTGCCGTTGTTGGTCACAACGACTGAAACCGATTCGCCTGCCATCCCCGCCGGTGTCACTGCCGTAACTTCCATCTTGCTGGGGACATTTACGCTTGTGGCATTCTTCCCGCCTACTTTCACTGTAACGCCATTTTTCATATCGAACTTGTCGCCCGTAATTCGGATGGTTGTTCCACCGGTCTCAGGACCCTCCGTTGGGCTGAAGCTTGCTGGTTCAGGGGGCGGATTGCAGCCGCTGCATCCGGAGATCCCTGCCAATATAAATGCAAACGCGATAACTGTTGAAATATTTCTGAGTGTTTTCATTAGGTCTTTCTCCTGAACGTTTGGACTACAATATCAAGTGTTTATTGAAATGCTGAAGGGCATTCAAAACCCAGGCTGTCATGCTCTGTGAAACAGAGAACCGCGCCGCTATGAGGGCTTTCACTGCGTAGAGGGTGACATTGTAGTATCAGCTGAAATTCAAAACCCTTAACGCCAAAAAAATAGATTAGGTGATAACTCCTTCTAGTATACAGATTGATGGGCAGTTTGTCAACACTTTTTATAGGCGTATATTATACTAGTACATTGTCAGATAAATGTAGCGCAAACTGTTAGTTTGCGGACTCGGATCACAATCTAAATGAGGTTTCAGACAATAATGATGCACACCCCTCAAATAATTATACCATAGTATACCATGATACGCCAACATGCTTTACTTGACGATAAGGGCACAGCCGGCTCAAGGCAACTTATCATTTTGTCACTCCTGCTAACGCACAAACCAACGCATGGGGTAATTACCCTCGATATCCTCAAACGCCAACGTATACGGATCACAGCGTCTATATTTGACCAATCCGTCCGTCCGCACCATCAACCAGCCAAAATCCCAACCCCGGCTCGCGTAAACCAAAGGCACGGCAGGCTTGACACGGATGGTTGGATGCGTTCCGGCGATAAAAAGCTGCTGCGCTGTATAGTAGTAACACGATCCGGTCTGCACAAACATCTCATGGTCTATCGCTGTGGCGGGATCTTCTGCCAGATCCGCGCACAACCCCCGCACCCCGACCTTTACTTCGCAGCCTTGCGAGAAGGCATCGGCGAGATCGTGAACCGATCCAGACTGAACTGCCCCCTCGGCGTCGTGTGAGAGCACCTCGCGCCACTCGTCACGGACATAAAAGCGGTACAGATCAAAATCGTAGATAAAGTTCTGACTCGGTGCATTGGTTTGCCCATCCCAGCCATCTTGTGGGTGGTATTTTGGCATATCTGTAGGTTCATCGATATGCAGGGCACTCGGCGCTTGTGTTGCCCGCTGCCCGTCGAGATGGGGGCGAGCAATCGCCTGCTGTCCGTTCTGGTTGTAGAGGAAAAACGACATGGATGCACGCGGTCCGAAACCGTCAGGCAACGAAACGGGTTGACGTAGGCTCATTATGCCCGCTGCCCAAGCATCCTCAAGCAGATAAGTGACGCCAAATTCGGCGACTTCGCGTATTCGCTCGGTACTATCAGAGGTGACATCAATGTGCTCATTGTGGATAAATTCGGTATAGATCCGCAAATCGCAGCCACGTCTTATAGCATCGGTGAGGGCTGCTTCGCTTCCCGCCACCTTGTGGCGTTCTGTATTGAGTTCCAAGACACAATTCCATGGGACCATGAGGGGACTCCTTATCGATTATAGTAGATCTTAGAATTAATGAGACGCTCCAAATCCCGATTTATCGAGGATGCTCGACGAGTCGGCACCGGTGCGGTTGGAAACCGCACCTACCCTTCTCCCGTTTGGTAGGCACTGTTTCCAACTGTGCCGATGCGGTGCGGTTAGGAAACCGCACCTACCAAGGGCGAAAATGTATATTTATTTTGGTTCATGTTAAGAAAGTCCCGATTCTCGGGATCCCGAGAATCGGGGCGTGCAACAGCAACCGAATCTTCGTAAGGGTTGGGTCCCCCAACCCTGGTCTCGATTAATCGGACCCTTACGGACCGGGGGCGGGGAGACCCCGCCCCTACGATTTCGATTAGAATTCACCGTAGAAATGCCGTTCAGGGTTTCTGGCTGAGACGCCTATCACATACAACGACTTAAATAAATATTGGTTTGATTTTTAACGGAATCGTGATACAATTGAAGAAAGCATCGGAGGAGGATATATGTTTATTCTTAGATTTGATGTTGAAAGTGCCTACGCGCTCCATCCAAATCTTGAATCTGATGAAAATTGGCAAATCTGGTTGGAAGAAACCCTCGCCAGCGTTGAACAGATCACGCGGGTTTTGAAGCGATATGATGCACCGGCAACCTTTTGTATCGTGGGAAAAGTGCTCGAAAGGGCAGGCGATGATCTCGCAGGTTTACTGAATGACAATCCCCTGTTCGATGTTGCATCGCATACCTACAGCCACATGGGAATTTCGAGTGATGCCCCCGAAGTGCTCCGACAGTTCAGCGTAGAGCTTGAGCAGACATCAGACCTTATTGCGCGATATTTTGGGACAGGTCCAATCGGCTTTTGTGCGCCCGGCGGTTTTTACAAGGGGTTGCAAGGACACTCAAAGCAGCTCGGTATTCTGTCGGAACAGGGATACCAGTTTATCATTACCGATGGCGTGGGTCCACCAGAACAACCGATGCCCGCTCCTTTCACCCAACCGTACTGGTACGTTGAGGACGGATACCCGGAACTGTTTGAAATACCGGTAACTGGCTGGCATTGCAATCTGCTGTTCAATACAGGACACCAGAGTGATGGATGGAAACCTGCTCCCGGATTTGCGGACGGAACGGTTCTGGAAACGTTGCCCGCAACGATAGAGGAAGGGTTCCATGCACGAAAAAAAGAATTTCAGTACGCTATTGAGCGTAATCTTGTTTATTCGCCGGCGATGCATCCGTGGTCGGTGTACCGTTTTGACCCAGAACTGAAGCATATCGAATGGTTGATTGAGATGGCGCATGAAGAGAACGTACCAATCATGAACTGTTATCAACTCTATGAGAAGTATAGGACTTTAGCAGCGGCAGCCTAACGAGGCTATCAGGCGGTTACATCTTCACTCCCCTTGAGAGAGATCAACACTGTTTCACCATTTTTTTGCTGTGAGGTGCCATTATGACTACAATTAACACTCCAATTCTCAACGATCAAGAGATAGCTGACTTCCATGAGAACGGCTATGCGATCGTTCGCAATGTACTGTCCCCTGACGAAGCGGATAAATATCGTCGTGTTGTCCAAGAACAAGCACAATGCAATTCCTACCCGGCTTCGCTGAAGTATCCTGAGCCGGGGAAGTATACTATCGCCGGTAATAAGATGGCTGAATCGAGCCTTGCCTCCATCGCCGAACATCCGACGGTTGTGAATGCCGTCGAATGCGCGCTAGGTCAGTCGGCGCATCTGACCGCTTTCGTTGCGTACCTGCGGAGTCCGGGCGATCGGGGCTCTGGAGGTCACTGTGACTACAAGCGTTGGCGCCCGGTCGGCTCATCCATGAATTGGGTGTTCGCTATTATCCCACTGACCGATTTCGATAAGGTATACGGTCCCTTTATGGTATCCCCCGGATCTCATAAATTGGCTCAGGTTATCAACGAGGACGCACATATCTTGGATCTGACCCGTCCGGATACCAAGCAGCTCGCGCCTTTTATCGATCCGGAACTTGAGGCAGGTGATTTGCTGATCACAAACCAGCATACGTGGCATAGCGCGCCTGCTGGCACGGCTACGGACGACCGTTGTGGGCTTTTCCATAAATATTGTGCGGTCAACGCGCCTCCCGCTGCAGGCTACTATCCCTACAATCCGGCAGCGCGTGACTCATTGGGCGATGCCGGTAAACGCCTTATCCCTGTCTGTTTCGACAAGCCTCTCACGACGGCCCGCTTGCTTATCGAGTGTCCGTCTGGTGATGAATCGAAATACCTACTGCTGCACGACGATGAAAATGATCGTTGGGAATTGCCCGGTGGAGAAGGTTGGGAAGAAGAAGAGGGGGTCGGTTGGGACATCGGCGCACGGATCGCCTCTCTACAGGATCTTACGGAAACACAGCTCGGATTAGACGTTCCGTGGATGTCTTATATTGAGGACGTTGGACAGGCAGGCGGTGTTTGCCGTGTGTACGGCTATGCCGATGCGTCGTTGGAATCCAAACGGCTCGCTAACGGTCGCTACGACTGGTTTACGAAAGACCGTGTGGGACAGATGCTTGGCGATAATGACTATATCTCCCATGCCATCCACACATGGCACCGAGATGACATCATTCGTGGCAAAGGTAAGGCATGTCGTCAGAGTAAGGAACAGTTTGACTAAGCCTCCGACGTAATCTCACAAGGATTTGCCCATTCTTAGTGGGGAACGCAGATCTGCGTTCCCTACGAACTATCCGTCGTACTTAGGGAATAGAGGATCCGACAGTGCCTCCTGATAGCTCTGTCGTCTGCCGGACTGATCTCCGCCGAGCCATCGGTATGGCCTTGGATAGAGCGTCAAGGAACGATCTTCCAACGGGAGCTTCAACGGAACACTGCCCCACAGCGCGGAATACTTGGCAGCAACCGCCGCTTCAAGGGACTGCCGCAGGTCATGCCCGGATATAGCGAGTTCTCCTCCATTTGATACCACATCGAGGAAAGAGATAATTGACGTTGCCATATAAGAGTAACGGGGATATTGTACCGGTGTGTAAGAGGTTTCCTCCTTAATCCGTGCCCCGTTCTGATCGAAGCCACGATAGATTTCGGGCGGTGCCCAATCCCACCGTATGAGCGTATCGTCTGTCCATACGTCAACACCTCGGTAAGGCGTCTCCTCGCCGAAAACTGGGCAGATGAGCCCACTGCTCAGACGAAACTGTCCGTTGATGATCAAACCATCATCATCGTTGCCGTGGAGGGCTGCTTCGGGTTTACCCCATGCTATTACCTCTGTGATCTCTGCTTGCGCCAGAAGTCGCAGCACGGCGATATGCTGACATCCGCCGCCCGATATCTCGCCGCCCCAACGATGGACACAGGCGCCCCGTAGTTCACCATAGCTGCTAGCGCGAATCCAACCGGCAGCCTCTTGGACCTCCGACATTGCTCGCTGAAGATTGCCACCAGCAAAGACCACACCACGCTCCTCACATACCTCTACCATCTCATCAACGTCTGCCAGACACGCCCCGATCGGTTTGTCGGTAGATACGCCTTTGACACCTGCTTGGGCACTCGTAATCACCGCCTCTTTTATGTATTTACCGGGCAAAACGACAGCGGCAATGTCGGGGACAATTTCCCGATACATGGCTTCGGCATCCGAGTAGAGCGCTTTAATGCCAAAGCGTTCACCGACGGCGCGTAATCTCTCTGGATTGTGTTCGGCAATGGCGACCAACTCGGTATTGGGCAATGTCTGATACACCTCCGCGTAGTGCTGACCGAGGCGTCCGCAACCAATAATTGCAACGGTATATTTGGATTGAGCCATGAATGCCTCCTTAGTTACTATGTCTTAGCGATATTCTCTAGGGTAAGTGACCGGTCCATTATAGCACAATGGGGTTAGCAGATCTACAGAAATTGTGAATCCCTTAGGGTCATTTATGGTGAACTTTAGAATTACTTGAACACGCTGTACCGGCGAGGATGGGAAAATCCGGACTATCACCCCGGTAGGTGCGGTTTTTAACCGCACCGCATAGGCGCAGTTACAAACAGCGCCTCCCAAACATGGTGGGCGAAAGTGTCTATTTATTTTTAGAATTCACCATAGTTTTTCTGTAGGAGGGATCTCCGAATCCCGACCCTTCGTTCTCGGAGTGACTTCCCGACTCCGCCTTTTCAAACAAAATGGGTAATAAGCCTAAAACTGAATAGCCCTAATAGACCTGAGAAAAAGATTGACAGTTTTTGGCAACTGCGATAAAATGGAAAGACTTTACACGGTTCAAATATGATTGGACATCATCATCCAAAGTCGCCGAGGTTGGGATCCAAGAACAGATATCCTTAGCCTGATGCGCGGATCAACACTGGCTGATAGTATAATCTACCGCGTTATAGTGTCGGAAGGAATGTCTTTTATTCGGATCCCTAAATATTTTGGGGCGACAGTTTTTCGTCAATCCAAGGAGGAGAAAATGTCGAATGCCGATGTCGCTTTAACTGCTCACCTGATGCGTCGTGCAGGATTTGGCACAACGCTGACAGAGTTAGAGGAATACGTCAAGAAGGGCTACGAAAATGTTGTTGAGGACTTGGTAGATATAGAACGTTGTCCGCCGATTGACGAGGATGTTTTAGATCGTTACTTTGGTGCTTCTGAGGGTGGATATAGGACGACGTGGATGTATCGTATGCTTAATAGTCCCCGCCCACTCGAAGAAAAAATGGCACTTTTCTGGCACCATGTGTTCGCTACCGGTGTTGGGAAAAATCAGCATATCCTTGCTTCTTCGATGCAGATTGATATGTTGCGGCGCGTGGGGCTTTCAAACATGCGAGAGATTCTGCTCGCGCTCTCGAAAGACCCTGCGATGATTTTCTGGCTTGACAATAACGAGAATCGAAAAGGTGAACCGAATGAGAACTACGGCAGGGAGTTATTAGAGCTGTTCTCAATGGGTGTCGGAAACTATTCAGAGGACGATATTAAAGATTGTTCTCGCGCCTTTACGGGATGGACGTTCACCCAACCGCCGCCCTTGTATCCACAAGGTTACTATCCTGCGGACTTCGCCTTCATCGAAGAGGAACATGACAATGGTGAAAAGACGTTCTTGGGGCATACAGGCAATCTTAACGGTGATGATATCATCGACATTATCGTGAAACAGCCTGCCTGCGCGAGGTTCATATCCAGGCACCTTTATAACTTCTTTGTCGCAGACGAACCGCAGGTCCCATCTTGGAACGTGACCCCGCCGCAAGACCCTGACGCGATTGATACACTGTCAAACGCCTTCTTGGAATCGGATGGGGATGTACGCCACATACTCAAAACGCTCTTTAACTCCGATTTCTTTAAAGAAGCGCAATTCAAAAAGGTTAAAAGTCCTACCGAACTTGTTACAAGTATCCTGAAGCTGGTAGGGACTTATCAAAAGCCCGAACTGGGCATGGGGAAATATCCGGGAGCCACCATGCTGATGGGGCAGGAGTTGTTGAATCCCCCGACTGTGGAAGGTTGGCACACTGGTAAAGAGTGGATTGATGGCGGTACACTTACCGAGCGCATTAATTTCTCTGTTGGTGAACTCAGCGACGCCAGCAAACCGGGTATTGAGCAGATCATCAGTCGCCTTAAATCGAATGGGAGCGCCCTATCTCCTGATGAGTTTGTGGACAGATGTCTTGAACTGGTGGGTCCGTTAGATGTTGGCGAGACAACGCGCGAGTCTTTAAGCCGGTTTGCGTCATCTCAGGGCGATCTCAACATAGGAGCTGACGACGCTGAAGAGGAGAACAACGCTCGCGTAGTGCGTATGCTACAGTTGATTGTATCTTCGAGAGAGTATCAGTTTGCCTAATCACGGATAAAGTGGGGTTGGCGAATTTTATGGTAGATTTTAGAATTACTTAGACACTCTAAACCGAACCACATTGCCCCTAGGCCCGGTAGGTGCGGTTTTCAACCGCACCGGCATCGGCGCAGTTGTAAACAGCGCCTACCGTACACGGGGAACGAAAGCGTCTATCTGTTTTTAGGATTTACTATAATCCGTGAAATCGACGATCGGATATTATACGCCGCAGGGCGAGACGCTCTGCGGGGAAGGAGTGAGTCACATGGCAGTCAGTAAGAAAGATCCCGTCCTTGTCGTTGTTGAACTGAAGGGTGGCAACGACTTCATGAACACAATTATCCCCTATACCGAGGGCGTATACTACGACTCCCGCCCAGTGGTAGGGCTCAAGGAGGAAGAGGTCCTCCCTCTCAACGATACGTTAGCTTGGAATCCAAACTTCGAACCCCTCAAAGATATGTACGACCAGGGCGAAGTCGCCATTGTTCAGGGCATTGGCTATCCCGATTCCAGCCGTTCCCATTTCCGGGCGATGGATGTATGGCACACTTGCGAACCGATAGAGATCGGCACGGAGGGTTGGGTCGGCAGAGTGATTCGGGAACTCGATCCCAACGGGGAGAACGTCTTAACGGGTGTCTCCTTCGGCAAAGGACTACCGAGGGCGCTCGCCCTCTCCGGTGTGCCGGCTACCTCTATTGATAATCTTGATACCTACGGGTTGATGACCGATATCGAGGCCGACCCACAGCGCCTCCAAGCCCTTGAGATATTCAAGGAGATGTACAGTCCTGCCATCGGCACCGGTATTGTAATGGATTATCTGTCGCAGACAGGCCTCGATGTCATTAAAGGCTCTGACGCGCTGAAGAAAGCGCCTGCAATGTACACATCTGAGGTCGAATACGAGGAAAACCCGATTGCCAAGAGTCTGCGAGATGTTGCACGGGTACATCTTGCCGATCTTGGAACGCGAGTCTTTTACACGCAGCACGGCGGTTACGACCACCATGCAAATGAGGTGCCGTCGCATCCGAAGCTGCTCGCAGAGCTATCAGGAGCGATTCGCGATTTCTTCAAGGATTTGCGCGATCATGACGCCTCCGATGAGGTGGTTATGCTGGTTTTCTCAGAGTTCGGACGACGTATCAGGGACAACGCCAGCGGCACCGACCACGGTACGGGCGGTGGTGCATTCATCATTGGCGATCATGTCCAAGGCGGACTGTATGCTGAGTATCCATCCCTTGATCCCGCGCGATGGGCAAACGGCGAAGATCTTGAGCATACGATAGACTTCCGCGGCATATACGGAACAGTCCTTGAGCAGTGGATGGGACTTGACCCCACCCCAATTGTAGATGGAACTTTTGAACAGATCCATCCTTTTGGTAGTAGGTAAGGCAAGGAACAGTGAGATGTGTAGGGGCAGGTCTTGTGCCTGCCCAAGACGGGCAACCACAAGTTTCTTAATCCCGATCTATCGGGGGGTTGCCCCTACAAGTACCCTTCATCACTCGTCACAGATTTCAGGAGGTGAATCATGGGTAGGCCGTACGGACTGCTACGCGCAGGTTTCCCATTTTTCAAGACTGTAGGTATGCGGCGACACACCAACTTTCCTGTTGATGTTGCACTTGGCAAGGAAAACCGCCTGTACATATTGTGTCGGAACGGCGACGCATCGATGGTTAGAAAGTACAGCGTGGATGAGGATAACTTAGGCGAGATTGGTGGTGTGGCTACCTGGGGTGTTGCAATTATTACCGACAATGAGGAGAATCTTTACATCTCCGACGAAGCGAAGCACTGTATCGCATCATTCAACGCAGATGGTGAGTCCCTCG
The DNA here is from genome assembly GCA_965204355.1 of Candidatus Poribacteria bacterium. Classification (GTDB taxonomy): domain Bacteria; phylum Poribacteria; class WGA-4E; order WGA-4E; family PCPOR2b; genus PCPOR2b. Next base: position 5,671,619 of record OZ241983.1, on the reverse strand, counting down.
GTACGTGGGGCGAACATGGTGATGGAGACGGGCAACTCAATGCTCCCGCAGGGATTGCCTTCGACGCTGAAGAGAATATCTACGTTGCCGATGCCCTGAATCACAGAGTCCAGAAATTTACCAAGGACGGTGAGTTTATCTCGAAATGGGGCAGTCATGGCAATGGAGAAGGCGAATTCGATATGCCGTGGGGCATAACCGTGGATGAGCTGGGAGATGTGTACGTCGTCGACTGGCGCAACGACAGGGTACAGAAGTTCAATTCTGAGGGTGAGTTTATCTTTGCATTCGGCAAGTCCGGTTGCGAGGAGGGCGAATTTAATAGACCCACTGACATTGCGGTGGACGAGCACGGCGATATTTACGTGGCTGACTGTGGAAATGACCGCGTACAACTGTTCAATTCCGAACCGAGGTATGTGGAAAAATTCCTGGGAGATGCGACACTCTCAGAAACAGCGATCGATTATATGATGACAAATGCTAGCCCTAATCGTCTGAGAGATATGGCAAATCTTGAGCCACAGAAATTGTTCAGGCGTCCGATATCAGTGACGATCAATGGAGATGGGCTGCTGTTCGTAGCAGACAATTGCTCCTATCGGGTGCAGGTCTACAAGAAGCGCGCCATTCCGTTAACGGAACAAGAGTTCGGTCCCCCGAGGCGGTCGCCGACGCTTCATCAAGAATAGTTACTAAGAATAGTTTGAGTTAGTTGGTTGTTTTTTAGCCCTCGGTCGCGGATCCGACTGAGGGCTATTTTTTTCCAATGAGGCTATACTACCCTTTGGGAGATTATCTAAGAAGGTTCCTTTCTTGCAATGCGGTTTTAAGTCACGCAAACTGTGAGGTTGTGTGCCAATACGCTCAAATGCGCCGTTATTTCTGCTCATCTTAGGGTCAATCAGCGTCTATTTTTATAACCTTATCATTGTCAAAAGTAATCGTCAAAATATGGGGACGGTCAATCGGGCTGTTTCCACAGTCGTAAAACCATGATGACTCCCGAACTCTGTCCGGTTCTCCCAATAGCCTACGGACTTCGGTTAGCAAAAGTCCCTTTGGCAAGAGATCTGGCATCAAGTGGCAAAATCTAAAACGCTCCTCCTTCGTTGAATTCCTGAATTTCCGTGTAGCTTCCTCGCGAGCAATATGCGGTTTTAACCGAAACAACACATAGAGTTTCGATGCATGGTCATAAGACTTTGGTTGACGGTATCCTTGGACCAGTTGCATCACCTGTTCATCTGTTAACTTGATGACCTCGTTGATCGGTTTTCCAGTGATGTGCGTGATCGCTTCCTCATAGCAATGACGGTTGGGGAATTGATAGTAGTCCAGTTCATTCCAATTGCCTTCCCACCCATAGAAACTGTCGGATTCAATAAACCATTTTTGGAGGTCTGGAAGAGCCTTTGATTCCTTAAAGTAGCCGAGTAGCAAAGCCGCCACTGTTGAACCGCTATCGCGCAGTTCGACAAGCATAATATCAATCACCTGAGACCGGTGTTTCTCCAAGAACAACCGGTCATCATTATCGGACAATAAGTCCTGTTCATATTCTTTCGGGGGATCCAGACTAATCTCTAGGGCTTCAGGATGGCCGACGATCATTCCCAATTTGTAATTAAGCAGAAAATTTAACCTTTCTGCTTCAGTCATGTGTTTGCGACCAATCGGATTATCTACAATCTCAAACAATGCTTCCTTGTACTGTCCATTGTATTTTCTGGCGACGTTTAAAATTGCTTCGGCAGATTGGTCATTCGGCCCGACTTTCCATAAGGCTTCAGCCGCTATCCGGCAGATTCGCTCATCTTTATCGTCGAGCAGGGCAATCAGTTCTTTTTTTGCCGCTGCTGTTGTCAGACGCTCATAAACCCTCTGCACTCTAATAAAATAATATTCCCCCCTCTTTTTCGCCTCTTCAGCCAAAGGTTGTACTATCTGCTCCTCTAGCTGGGCGAGAGGCTGTACAGCCAACCGCCAGATTTTCCCTTCATCAGAGAAAAGTTTGTCAATAAGTTCGGCAACACTTTCTTGTCCTGTCTCCTGTGCAGCGCAAAGGGAGATTGATATGAGATATACGAAACTGATACACAACAATTTTACGGCAAAAGCTGTGGAAGTTAAATGATGTCTCATTCATTGTATTCCTTCTATGGTTAGCGTTTTTGTCTCATTAGGATGGTGACTGCTCCATTCCGCATGTCGGCATTAAGATAACGCAAGTTGCTAGTTGAATATCCGTGGTTTTAATCATTGTAGCATTTTATACGCTTTGTAACGATCTCTTAATTCAAAACGTAGGGTCATTTATAGTGAATTATCAAAATATGTAGACACTTTTGCTCCCCATGTCCTGTCCCGACTCGTCGGGATGCGGTGCGGTTAGAAACCACACCTACCGGGGTGATAGCCCGGATTTTCCCAGCGCCGGTACAGAGTGTCCAAGTAATTCTAAAGTTCACCATAATTGTTCGGGCGGGGCAAGATGCCCCGCCTACAGTATAGTGGTTAATCTTCCGTATATGTCACGCTCAGTTCGGTATTTTTTTGTCGCCGTGTTTAGCGGGAAAAGTGCTATAATTGTGATGTTGCATCACGTTGATGGTATCAAATCAAAGATGGGAAGATTGGAAAAAAGGGGGTTGCCTCTGTACTTCCTTCAGCCTTTGGGTGATCGGTTGACCGAGCGTGGATGGTCAGACGCACTGCGTCATCGAACCGTCCCGCAGAAATACTAGTCAGCGAGAGTGATATGTCTTTAAGAGCGATTATCATTGGCCTCGCCTTGGTTATCATACAGACAGCGATTACACCATATAATGACTATTATCTTCAAGGGACAGATATTTCTGGTAGTCATTTCCCTCTGGGAGCGCTATTTGCGTTAGTTGTTCTTGCCCTCGGCATCAACCCTGTCCTCAAAAAGATAACACCGAAAGCGGAGTTGAATCCCGGTGAATTGATGACTGTATGGGTGATGCTAATTGTAACTTCCGCTATCCCTTCCAAAGGTATGATGGGGTATCTCCTTCCCTATATAGTTGCGCCACGCTATTTCGCTACGCCAGAAAACGAATGGATCGATACGCTCTATCCTCACCTTCCGGGGTGGCTTGTAGTATGGGATAAACAAGTTGCCTCAGATTTCTACACCGGCGAAACATTCGTTCCATGGGCGGTGTGGGCAAAGCCCCTTTTCGCTTGGACGATATTTATTATCATTCTGTATTTCGTCACAATCTGTCTCTCGGTCGTTCTGCGGAAGCAGTGGGTTGAGCACGAACGGTTCATATTCCCACTTGTTGCCGTGCCCGCCGAGATGGTTCAGCGTACACAGCCCAATTCGCTGCTCAGCGGCTTTTTCAAGAGCAGAGCGATGTGGATAGGATTCACAATTGCTGCCATATTTCATCTGCTCAACGGTTTCCACGAATACTTCCCTGCACTTCCCCGCATTCCCAATCGTTACGATCTTTACGGACCATTCACCGAAAGACCGTGGATTGTGATGCGCTGGTGGCCCCAACTCCGCCTATTCCTCTATTTCTCAGTTATCGGTATTACATATCTGCTCAGCATGGAGGTTTCCTTCAGTTGCTGGTTCTTCTTTCTCTTCTTCAAAGTCCAGTATCTGATCATCAACGCGCTCTCCATCCCAATCAATCCTTGGATCTCTGCACGGGCACAAACGATGGCGGTCTACGTGGTGCTTGCATTGGCGTTCGTGTACAATAGCCGTCGCCATCTTAGCGATATACTGAAAAAGACGTTCGCTGAAAGGTCCACAACCGGAGCAATTGACGATTCCGACGAACCGCTCCCTTATAGATGGGCGTTGCTGGGACTGATTTTTGGATTTCTGCTACTGGGCCTCCTCTGCGCCTACGCCGGGATGACGCTCTGGGTTGCTCTGAGTATTATCGCTCTTTTTCTAATCGTCTCTACTGCCTTGACATGGATGGTCGTCAACGGCGGACTATTGCTCATCCAAGCCCCAATGTATCCCTCCGAATATTTCGAGACTACTGTCGGCACGCGAATCATCGGAGCGAATAGTTGGAGCTTCTTGGGATTCCAACGAGTCATGATGCGCGATTGGGGCGGGATTTTGATGCCGAGCATTCTACACGGATTCAAAGCCGCCGACCCTGTGAGACTCAGTCGAAGAAGTCTTTTTTGGGCGATGACGCTCGCCATCCTCTTTTCGATAGGCGTTTCCTATGTTGCCTCGTTACCGCTGATTTATGACAAAGGTGCGCTAAATTTACAACAGGGCCCGTTCATCAGGTCCCCTAGGTATTTTAACCACATCACTTCGGTGATACAGTTTCCAAAGGGACCAAAATGGGCTGAAGTTTACAGCATGCTTGTCGGGACCGGAATTATCTCTTTTCTGCTTGTTATGCGCCATCAATTTATTTGGTGGAAGTTGCACCCTATCGGTTATGTGATGGGGGCGGTCTATTCATCCTATTTTCTTTGGGCGTCGATGTTTATCGGTTGGCTTCTGAAATATGTAATTATGAAGACCGGAGGGGTTGGGAGCTACCGTAAACTCAGACCGTTGTTTATGGGGCTGATTCTCGGTGAATACGGTATCGTCGGCTTATGGATGGTCATCGGTATGTTCACGGGGGTGGACTATCGCGGCGCGCTGCCCGGTTAATATTTAGCTTTGCTGTTTGGCTCATATTAAGAAGTTGTACAACAGAAACCGAATTTTTGACAAAAACTTGATTTCTTTTTCGGTCCTCTTTTTTATGAACCGCCGTAAGCCGAGCGCTAATGAACTTCTGCATGTTTTACGCATCACGTTTCATACCCACACCGTATACATGGGACGATCTAAGATGATCCCAAGCAACGACCACCCGCACGCGAAAAGGTAATCTCCCACAATCAATCCAAGAAAAAAGGGCAGCGATCGACGATACGCCCGGGCGCCGCCACTCCGCAGAATCACCCATTTCAGGGTCGAGGCAAAAACTATCGTAAACCAGTAGTCGTCGATGCAACGACTTGTCGCTAACGCATAGCCTGCTGGGTGAAATGGCCACCAGAGTAACGTGCGACGTAGAAAGGTCAAGACAAACGTCAATGATAACCCCAAAAGCAAGAAGCCGTTGCCGATCCAATCCGGTGAGCGAGGGTGCTGCAACCAATCGGACAATCGGTTGAAGGCATCCCACCCAACCGCTCTCATCCCACCGGCACGCGCTTCGGCGCCATATCGATAGAGAACCTGCGGAAAAATGATGAACGCCGAAAGAAGTCCCACTCCGGTTGCAAGGATGAGAAACCAAAAAACAGGGCGGCTGGAAAAGCGTGCTTGTTCGGCAATTTTGAAGCCTTCGAGTTGATGCGGCATCAGGTAGTTTCGCTTGCGATAGCTGAACCACACGAAAAGGGATAAGCCCGAAAGGTTACGCGGCCCGAAGCTGCGAGTTCCCAACAAGCTCACGAGCGAATCTTGCGGGGAAACCACGTGCATAATATGCTCCGGGACGCCGGATTCAGCGCGGATGCGTGCCATAGCGATGCACATCATCAGAAAAATGAGAAAGAAAGCGGTCACTACCCAGAGCGACAATCCCATCTGTTGAGCGAAAACGCCAATCAGTATGCTACAAATCACAATGCCAAAAACCGCGCCACGATACCGTAGCGGTTCGGTGGAGTCGTCTATTCCTCTACCCAAGCAGACTTTTTTGATCACATCCCGCAGATGACGGTTGATAGAGACCAGAGCAATTATGCAGATTCCCAGCACAGCCCCCATTGATTGTTGTCCTAAAAAAGGGTATCCCGGAATATTTGACCATCCAGTGACAGCACCGGTAATCCGTTCGATTTTGCGAAGTATGTAGAAAAACCAGCAAGAAATGGACAGGTCGAGCGGCAGCAGGTAGGTCATGCCGATCATGAAGAAGCGGAAACGGATGGGCGTCCACCCGATGGCGTTCCACGGTTTTTCTGTGAAATAGTGATCAAGCCGGATACCCCGCACCGGTATGTAGGGGACGCTCGGATAGAGGTAGTTCAGCCCGTTGATGATGTCGACAATCGCCGCTACCGCAAAGCCAATCCAGAACAACCGGTTGTGAAATAGTCGGGTTTTGGGGTTACTCATCGAAAGCGGCAGTTGTATGATTGGATAGGTCAGTTTTTCCTGTTCCGTCCAAGGGCGGCGAAGGATGACTGTGATACAGAGCAGCAGAATGGTTATAACTAACACAAGAAATGTCCAACTGATCGCCGGGATTAACCAGTATTGCCAATAATTCGCCCCGTAAAAATCGACCTCTCCAACGTAAAAATCGTGCACGGCTTCTCTATTGGTAATGATTAGCCATGGCGGCAGATGTCCAGCAAACAGATTTCCCCAATCGTTTTCGACAGTTGCATACCATGTCGTGTGTGGCAAGACGCCTATCAATCCAACGAGGCTATCGTAGCCTGCAACTGCGCTTGATGTCGCCAAGATGATGTAAATCACCAATAGATCCTGTTGTGAGAACGCCAGTTGCGGGGAGATTCGACGGGCAACTGCGTTGTAGCCGATGAGCCAAAAAAGAATGAAGATTACATTTAGTGGGAGTGATACGGCGGTGAAATGCAATCCAGTCCACACCATTTCGGCCACAGCGATCCAATAGATATTGAGCGGGATGAGCACAACAGCAAAGACGACCGCCTTCCATGAAATCCCTTGGTTTTGGTTGGGACCAAAGACGTTCGATTTGTCCGCGCTTTCTCCGGGTTGCAATCGAGAATCAGAGAGTTTCTCCGCCTTCCAGGCTTCCATTGGTGCCTCCCTTTACGTGAAGTAGCCGTTTACCTGTCGCACTGCTTTTTAGACCTTACACTCCATAACCCCTTGGTATAGCCTTTCGGTAATCAACATCAAATATGATTTTTTCAGTCTTGGAACTGCTTCTTTGGGAGCGGACTTTGCAGTGCCTTTCTGGTTTACAGGTTTACTCAAATTTGATATAATACGCTGCGCGTATGAGTGTGCTGTAGGATAATGAAATTTCTGCTGCCTTGTCGCAGTCTAAGCTCGCCCAGATGAATGCATAATGAGAATGAGTGATAAATCAAGGAGGCATGTATGGACGCTACGTGTTTTGATTATTGCTTGACTGAAGATGAACACCGCGAATTTGAGAAGAACGGTTTTTTTGTAGTCGAGAACGCTATACCACCGCAGCTGGTCAAGGACCTCACAGTTGTGGTAGACCGGCTTGACGCCCAATACCGGGGCATGGAGGTGTCGCCGGATCAGAAAGTGCTTGGTACCATAGACCCCAATCGGCCCCCGACGGAGTTAATAGGACCGTACGATCGGCTGAACTTGATGGACTTTGTGGGGAAGGACGAAATTTTTCTGGAACTCCTCGATTGGTATAAGACGTTCCCAAAGGTGTGGGGTCTCTTGGGCTGGAACATCCAGCTTTACCACTCCCATATGACAGTCACCCCTCCGGGACCACCTGACGAAGGGGCGGTGAAGAAGCGTTTGGGATGGCATCAGGATAGTGCACGTTTGAATCATGAATTGGAGACCACCCCTCAACCGCGCATCTCCCTCAAAGTGGCTTTCTTTCTGACCGATACCACAGAGGAGGGACGGGGCAATTTCTACGTCTTACCCGGCAGCCAGCTAAGGAAAACACCTGACTTTCCCCCAGATGGTGTTTCGGATCCCGAAGAGGCATTAGCTGTGAAGGTCCCGTCCGGTTCCGCAGTATTTTTCGATCGCCGACTCTGGCATTCCGCCAGTCCAAATTATTCCGAGATCCCGCGCAAGGTGCTCTTTTACGGCTACAGCTACCGGTGGTTGCGACCGAGAGATGACATGACCGTAGATCACTTTATGGATCGCTGCGATCCGATTCGACGGCAATTACTCGGTGCCAGCACAGGTGGGCACGGCTATACGTCCCCGACCGATGAAGATGTCCCACTGAAACTTTGGTTAGCGGAGCATCTCGGCGAGGAGGCGGTGGCGGCTTGAGCGTTCATTGTCTTATCTATACTTTCGGAGGAAGATCCGTCCATCGCCTTATGCTTCATTCTCCAGATCTTCCTCCGTCATAATTTCTATTCCATGCCGACGAAACAGCGCCGCAGTGACCCCATTACTATCGGTGAGGTTGCCGGTGAAAGAGCCGTCATATATCTGCCCACAGCCGCAGGATGGACTTTTCGACTTGAGGATGGCGTGGGTTGCACGATGTGTCTGAGCGATTTCTAATGCGCGATAAGCGCCCGCTAGGAACGCCTCGGTTTTGTCTTCACCGTCTACTGTGACGACTCGCGCCCTTCCGTTGAGGACATCTGCTCCATCTCCGCCGACAATCTCGGCAGCCGGTCGAGGGGTCGAAAGCCCGCCCATCTGCTCCGGGCAGATCTGAATCAATGAATCTGCTTCAAATTTGTTCGTGACCGCATCGCTCTTGCTATCGCGACCGTTATAGCGGCACTTTTCACCGATGAGACACGCGCTGATGACAATTTTTTTCATAACAATTTCTCAGTTAAGGACTTGAGCAACGTCCAACCCTTCCGATCATGCCTATCTTTGAATCAAGGTTAGAAGTTACGCGCAGTTGAACGTTCAAAACCTTGCAGTTCGGCGATTCAATACGACACAATTGGCTTGTAGTAGGGCGATTCATCGCCCGTCTGGACGCGCAATAAATTGCGCTACTACAAACTGCAGTGCGTAGGTCCTACAAGGTAACAGATGTCAATCCAATTTTCTCAACTAAGCGATGAGATTTTCGTTCATCACGGCTCTATCAATGTCGGTATTTTGCGCGACGGCAATCGTGCCCTGTTGATTGATTGTGGCGGCGGTAGTGTGCGCTCAACCCTCGACGCTCTCGGTATTATGGCAGTTGATACGGTGCTATTCACACATCACCATCGCGATCAAGCGTCGGGCGTTGGAATGATAGCGTTAGTTGACACACGCATCGGCGTCCCAGCGCAAGAACGTCAATGGTTCGAGGCGGTCGAAACGTTCTGGAACGACCCACAGATGCGCTGGCATCTCTACAACTATCACCCTCACAACCTGATGCTTGCCGGATCGGTCTCTGTGACCGATACCTACAACGACGGTGATTCTATCCAGTGGGGAAACGCAAAAATCTGCGTTATCGACACCCCCGGTCACACGGACGGGAGTGTATCCTACACAGTTGAAGTTGATGGGGCCTGTTACGCTTTTTGCGGCGATCTGATTTACGACACCGGACAGATCTGGGAACTGTATAGCCTCCAAAAAGGGGGAGAGACAACGGATTATCATGGGTTCCTTGGTGATAGAGAACGGTTGACCCGTAGCCTCAAAAAGGTACAGGCTCAGGCCCCCGAAGCTCTCATCCCCTCACACGGAAAAATTATGCGTGACGCGGCAGGCGCGGTTGATGCGCTCCTGTCACGACTTGATATCTGCTACGATAAGTATGTTGCCATTTCCGCGCTCCGATACTACTTTCCGAAGTTGTTCACTGCGTTTGAAGGCAGCGCGGAGCACATGCCCATCCGTGAAGGCAAAACAGTGCCAGAGTTCCTGCGCCACTACGGAACAACGTGGATGGTTATCTCGGAAAACGGGGAGGCGTTCGTCATGGATTGCGGCAGCCCCGGCATCCTAAAACAGATTCAACGTCTCAAAGCCGAAGGGGAGATCTCGGACGTAACGGAGTTCTGGATTACTCACTACCACGACGATCATGTGGATGCCATCCCCGAATTTCAGGAAAGTTTTCCGTGCATAACCCGAACCGATTCAGTTGTGGCTGATGTTGTGGAGAACCCACGCGGCTTCCGTCTCCCCTGCATCTCGCCCGCTGTTGCTCGGATTGATCATCGCACCCAAGATGGTGATTCGTGGACATGGAACGAATTTAAGATGACCGCGTACCACTTCCCCGGTCAAACCTACTATCACGGCGGATTACTCGTCGAAGGACAAGGGGTACGTCTATTCTTCGCTGGTGATTCTTTCACAATGTCGGGTATTGACGATTACTGCTCTGGGAATCGTAACCTGCTCGGTGAGGGAGTGGGTTATGATCGATGCCTTGCTTGGATTGCTGAACTTCAACCGACCCATATCTTCAACTGCCACGTGCAGTGTGCCTTTGCTTTTACGGACGAAGAGATTGAACAGATGCGCGCGAACCTCGCTGAAAGGGAACGCCTCTACGCGGAACTCTTTCCGTGGGACCATCCCAACTACGGGATGGACGAACACTGGGTACGTCCCTACCCTTACGAGCAAGACGTTAGCCCCGGCGAGACAGCAACCTTGCATCTGACGTTTACCAATCACTCCTCACAGGCACGAATCGCGAGTTGCCGTCCGATTCTTCCCCAGTCGTGGCGTGTAGAGATTCCCGAACAGGCGGTGACCGTTCCACCCAAGCAGGAGGGACATATCATCTTTTCGATCCCAATTCCGACACATGCTAACGGCGTACAACGCACCGTTATTCCGCTGGAGGTAACTTATGATGGACGTCCGCTTGGACAGTTCCGCGAAGCGATTTTCGTCTTTTCATCCAACGTCTAATACATTTATGGCTTATATAGTTGATTCATAAGTCCCCCTGATTTTCCAAAGTCCCCCTGACAAGGGGGATTTAGGGGGTTAAAAATGGAACAATCTCGCGCCGCGTGCTAAATTTGCGTAAACCCTGACAGTGTAAAATCTGTCTTTCAGAATTCTCCTCGGCGGAATCCGTAGCGAATCTCACCTGTCAAAAACTGTTGTTGCTCCGGTGTTACCTGTTCAAGCAGATCTGCTGGCGGATCATAGCGGTGCCACGTTTGCATGAACGGCGGCGTGTATCCGTAGACCAGCGAGTAACGAGGGGACGCGCCTGCTTTGAGTTGGGGCCCCGCATGAATTAGTGTCTCGCTCAAGATGAGGACATCCCCGGCTTGGGATTGTAGTTGTTTCGCCAAGGTTTCGTCCATGAACTCGCGCAGCGTTTTCGTGGGGGTGTCCATCCGATGACTGCCCGGCACCACCCAAGTACCCTCACCCGGACCATTGTCGGTCAAGTAGATGAAAGCTTTGCTAAACATACAGTGATAGTGCCCGTCCGCCTCAAAACTGCCGAAATTCGGAGCGGTGCCTCGGTGCCAGCCCTCATCCTTAACATAGGACACTTTGCCGGAGTTTCCATTGCCCGCCTTATTCGGGTAGTTAATCAGGTATTGATGTTCCTCAAGGCGTACATCACCGCCGACCACATCCTCAATAATCGGGAGCAGAATCGGGTGCATCGCTGTTTCCAGTAGATGCGGGTGATACCAAGCACACCGTGAGAGTACAGTGAGTATCGGAGTTTTCGGATAGCCGTCGTGCTTGTAGGCACACCCGTCATCGGCGTCCATCTGATCCGCCAAATCGATGAGATGCTGACATTCCGCTTGACTGAAGATACCCTTGAGTAGGACGTAACCGTTTACGTCGTAGAAGTAGCGTTGTGCCGGGGTCAGTTCTGTTTTTACCTCTGTGTTGGTTCCCATCTGAATCTACCTCTCTTTAATTTGTTAGGACTTACGCAGCCAACCGTAGGCGGGGCATCTTGCCCCGCACCAACTGTGCTAAAGGGCGTAAGTCTGTATGTAGGCGAAATATCTTGCTCTGCGCCGAAATGCGTAAGTCCTATTTGTTTAGCTTCTCCGCTATTTAATGGGTGCTGCGTTTTCGGCGATATACTGCTCCACCTCTTCTTGCTCCACACAACCCACAAAGGTCCCTCCCGGACCGACGTAATAGAAATTCTCCGCATACTCAAGCCCGTACTCCTGACCGAGTTCTCTATACGCTTGCAAGCCAAACAGTCTGATATATGCGCGATCTGCTGCCTCGTCATCACCGTCGAGTGCCGGCAGATGTAGCCCCTTTTTTGCGAGGCGTGCCTTGAGCCTTGATCCGCTTGAACCCGCCGGTCCCTGTGATTTATTCACGCTCATCGAAGCCACCTTCTCCTCCATATAGTCGCTGATGTCCACCACCCGATTGTACGGCTGCCCCGCACGTGCAACCCAATAATACTGCTCTTTCACGGTGTGCGGTGCAATTCCGAGTGCTACCTGTTCTGGATAATCCTTGCCCATGCCAGCCATCCAGCGCGCGGCTTCGACCGCCTGTGCGGTTACATAGTGATCAGGGTTCTCCTCGCTGTGTCCCCAAGGGTTGAAGGTGAATACAGTGTCAACCTTTAGGGTACGAAAGAGAAAAACCAACCGAGCCCGCAATTCTAACGGTGATGCTTCGTCGAGTCGGTGGTTCCGGTATCCAAGGTTGAAGACCCCCTTGAGTCCCAACACTTTTGCTAATTCGTCAACCTCGCGCTCGTTACTCAAGATAGTCTCACCGATGCTTGCTGTCGGTCCACACTTTTCATCGTTGGTTGTTTGGATGATGTAGCCTGTGTAGCCTTCTGCGATAAATTTGGCGATTGTGCCACCACAGAAAAGCGGGATGTCGTCCGCATGGGGTTGAACTGCAGCGAACACCTTTCCCTTATGGGGTTGCCCCGCCGCAGGTCGCTCGATGGTGACATCCCCGAATTCTGTCTCTCTATTCTCTATGGTCGTGGACATTGTTCTCTCCTCAGTTATGCGAGGTCGGATGGATCCTTAATTTTCCTTTTCTCCATCTTCTAATTCTTCATAAGGAGCCTGTCTGCTGAACTGTGTGAGTATATTCCCAATCTTATCTTGTAGGACGCGCCGCGAAGTCACGGAACCGTGATAATTGCTCATTATAATCGAGAACGCTACTGTTTCCCCATCCGCAGTTGTAGTATAGCCAGCAAGTGCTGTTAGCCCCCTCAAGGTTCCGGTTTTAGCGCGTAAAATCCCTTCCGCGGTCATGCCCCGCATCCGTCGTGTCAGCGTTCCATCCACCCCTCCAACCGGCAGAGATGCAAGATATTCGGGCATCACTGCAAAATTGCGGAACATATAGACTAACAGATCCGTCAGGAGGGAAGCGGTTACTAAATTATAGCGGGATACCCCCGAACCATCGGCAAGGGTATAATGTTTCCAATCCATTCCAATTTTAACTAAAAAATTGCTAATTGCTCCCAGTCCTTTCTCCGCCGTTCCTGGCGTTCCTCCCAACTCAGCACCGATTGTTTTCAACAGAAGTTCGGCAATCAGATTATCACTCGGCTTGTTCATCTCCCAGAGGATACGGGATAGCGGCGGGGATACGTGCGTGATGATTTCCGCTGTTCCTTCAGGTACTTCGCCATAACGCACTCTTCCTTGGAGGGTAACTCCTCGCTTTGCGAGCATTTCTCGTAACAGGGTGCCGCAGTAGAGTGCTGGGTCAAGTACATCTACACGTCGGTTCATCTCAGCTTGACCGATCGCCATCACTCCACCCACCATCAGGACGTTCTCCTCGGTAGCCCCATCCTTTCGTTCAATCGTCAATCGTGTTTTTTTCGAGTGCCCTACGGTAGTGGCTTCATTGACAATTTTCATATACTGTGTGGGCGGATCAAGATGAACGCGAACAGAATCGTCAACTTCAGTGCCGGGGGAGATGCGGACAAGCACACCGTTACGGTTAATCGTCAGGGCGCTCAGATGCGGGTAGTACCCACCGATAGGACCATCGTCCCACATCCAACCTTTGCCCCGCCGAATAGTGTCAAAGTAGGTTTCGTCTACCACAATATCGCCCGGCAAATCTTTCGTATCCATTACCACCAATCTTTCGACCATCCTTTCTAAGTCATCGCTATCAAACATCGGATCACCGCGCCCTTTGAGATAGATATTCCTTGGGATCCGATTGTCTTCAAGGTAACCCATGTAAAGCGTGGTACGAAAACGGTAGTTTGGACCGAGTTTAACCAGCGCTGTCGCTGCCGTAATCAACTTCATCGTCGAGGCTGGATGATACAGTTTCTTGGAGTCTTTCTCGTAAAGCACTTCTCCTGTCCCAAGTGAGACGACTTTTATCCCGACGTTTGAGGAGGCGAGGAGCGGATCGCTCAATATGGCTTCAATTTCTGTTTGTAATCGCTGGATAGGTTTCGAGGGTTGTGCCGGTGGGGGCGGTGAAACTTCGATTGTTGAAGACGTGCCACAACTATAGAATACGGCACAGCAGAGCAGTGTACACAACCACAGACAGATTTTCAATAGCTTCCACATTTTCAAATGACTCCATTTTGACGTAGATCTGCAATCGTTTCGTTATTCAGGCTAAGCAGGTTAGTAAGAATTTCGCCGGTATGCTCCCCAAGCAGCGGCGGCGGCAGGCGCATCTGTGTCGGTGTCCCTGATAAATTAAGCGGTGTGCCAGCCATTAGCACGGTCTCCGCCGTTGGGTGTGGCATCTCCACCCGCATCCCTCTTGCCAGCGTCTGTGGATCGGCGAATACCTTATCAAGAGAGTTGACCGGTCCCGCAGGAACATCTGCATCAGCGCAGTATTGCAGCCATTCTGCGACAGTCTTTTGGCGGAATAACTCCTCCAGCATCGGAATTAACACCGCTCGGTGAGCGACACGTTTTGGGTTTGTGGCAAACCGTTCATCCGCCGACCACGCGCTTACCCCCGCTGCTGCACAGAAACGTTCCCATTGTCCATCATTGCCAATGGCAAGGATAAGGTAATCGTCCTTTGCTTGAAATGCCTGATACGGCACAATGCTGGATACGGCGTTCCCCCAGCGTTCTGGTACTTCCCCTGAACAGAGATAGTTGCTGCCAACGTTTGCTAATAGTGCGATCTGTGAGTCGAGCAATGCGATGTCGATATGCTGCCCTTCACCGGTGCGCCCACGGGCAAGTAACGCAGCGAGAATAGCGTTGCAGGCAAACAGCGCGGACGCAAGATCCACAATCGCCACGCCAACTTTCAGAGGGGTGCCGTTACGTTCGCCTGTAATGGACATGAAACCGCCACGTCCCTGAATCATAAAGTCATACCCCGGCAACTCGTGGTCCGGTCCTGTATGTCCAAAGCCGCTGATGGAACAGTAGACCAGGCGCGGGTTAATCTCCTTGAGCGCTGCGTAATCCAGACCGATTGCGTCCAAACCGCCGATACGGAAGTTCTCAATGAAAATATCGCTCTGTGCCGCAAGTTGCCGAGCAATGGCAATGCCCTGTTCGGCTTTGAGATTGAGTGTGAGGCTCTTTTTGTTGCGGTTGCAGGAGAGGTAATATGCTGACTCGTCACCGAGGAATGGAGGTCCCCACTGACGAGTTTCGTCGCCGATGCCGGGACGCTCAACTTTGATGACTTCCGCACCCATATCGCCTAACATCATAGCACAATACGGTCCCGCCAAGTGCCGTGACAGGTCAAGAACGTGGATACCATCCAATGGACTCAAGGTCATTTATGCGTTTTCCTCCTTATGTTATCGGGGTATTACTCAAACGGATAAGATGGCAGCGGTTGCGTCACCGGTTTATCAACCCGATCTCCGAGCGCATATCCCGCTTGAATCAACTGATGGATTTCCTGTGTTCCCTCGTAGATCAGTGCCCCACGCGCGTTACGAAAATAGCGTTCCACAGGATATTCATCGCTATAGCCGTGTGCGCCGTGAATCTGTATCGCGTCGTCCGCAGCTTGGAAGGCGTTCTGGCAGTTCGTCCACTTAGCCAAACTCACCTCTCGTGTACAACGCATTCCCTGATTCTTGAGCCAGCCAACGTGGTGATAAAGCAGTCGCCCGATGTCGCGCCCAGCCACCATGTTAGCAATTTTCTGCTGCACAAGCTGGTGTTTGCCGATTGGTTGCCCGAAGGTTTCGCGTTTCTTTGTATAAGCCACGCTTGCCTCAAGACACGCTTCTATCAAACCGACCGCGCCCGACGCCACGGTGTAGCGTCCGTTGTCCAATGCACTCATCGCGATCTTAAAACCATCGCCTTCCTCGCCGACACGATTTGCGACCGGCACACGCACATCCTTCAAGTTGATACTGCCCACGTTGCCGATGCGACCCCCTAACTTGTGCTCAATACTGGAAGTGGAGACGCCATCATAATTTCGTTCAACAATGAACGCAGAGATCCCACGGTGTTTCGCTGCACGATCTGTATAAGCGAAAATGAGGAGATGGTCCGCGATATCCGCGCAGCCAATCCACATCTTCTCGCCGTTGAGGATGTAAACGCTGCCGTCGTGCCGGGCGGTTGTTCTGATATTGGCGACATCGCTGCCCGCACCCGGCTCGGTCAATCCAAACGCCCCCAACTTCTCACCACGCGCCTGCGGGACAAGATATTGTTCTTTCTGCGCTTCATTTCCCCACTGAAACAACGCCATCGAGTTAAGCCCAAGGTGGACAGCGATCAGGACGCGGAACGCACTGTCGGCACGCTCCAGTTCTTCGGAGACGATACCGAGGCTCAAGTAATCAAAGCCGAGTCCACCGTAACGCCGCGGAATGCAAACCCCCAACAGACCCGCTGCCCCCATCTTCTGAATAACTTCACGCGGAAGCTGTGCGGCGCGGTCCCAGTCACGAAGGTGTGGCACAAGCTCACGCTGACAGAACGCTCGTGCGGTCTCACGGATGGCGTCATGGTCTGCGGTCAATGTGAAATCCATAATGCGTTGCTCCCAGAAAAAGATTCATTTTGGTTCGGTTATGAGTTACAATATACCAAATTTTCACCTCTGGGTAAACTCAAAAAACCGTTCCCTTTAGGAGCATTTAGTTCTACTGTAGGCGGGATCTCCGAATCCCGACACCTCACTTCCGTAAAAAACTATTTCAAGTACCTTGTGAAAAATGATAATTGAGATTTACGCATTTCAGTGCGGGGCAAGATGCTTCGCCTACAGTTGGCTGCGTAAAGCCTATAATTAGAAGGAGGGATAGAATGGCAATTGGATTAGGCGTTATTGGAATGAACCCCACCAACATGGGGTCAACTGCGACGTTGCTTAAGGACGTACCCGATCTCAAATACGAACTCCGGGGGATGTGCGCTAAAAGGGCGGATGTCTTAGAGGATTATGCAGCGGAGGTTGGGGTGGGTTTTTGGACAACCGACTATCAGGAGTTGGTTTCTCGCGACGACATTGAGGTAGTGGCGGTCTACTCGCCTGATCACCTTCATGCTGAGCACTGTGCTGCCGCGATTGAAGCCGGAAAGCATGTTATCTGCACGAAACCGATGGTGACGAATCTTGAGGATGCAAAACGATTAGTCGGACTGGTCCGGGAAAAAGGGGTTAAGTTTCTGGTCGGTCAAACCATGCGGTTCGACCTCCAATTCCAGACAATGCGCCGCTTCTTCGATGACGGTGAACTCGGTGAGATTATGGCAGCAGACGCTTACTACGTCCACGATATGCGCCCCGTCTATGACTTCACTCCTTGGCGCTTGCACGAGCCGCAGGATCTGATGTTTGGCGGCGTGGTACACCCTGTCGATATCTTACGGAGCTTTTTGGGCGATGTCGAAGAGGTACACGCCTACGGTGCAAAGGGAAAACTCACCCCCGAATATCCGATAATGAACAATTTCTTCCTCAACCTAAAGTTTAAGGATGGGCAGATTGCACGAGCGATGGGTTTGTATGACATCGTCCATCCCCCTATGCCGATGATGCAGGTTTCGATGTACGGCACAGGCGGCACGATGATCGGGGATTTCACCGACAACAAAGGCGGACAGGTCAAGCTAATCTTGGATAAGTTAGCATCGAAAGAGCCGTTGGAGATGACATGTCCGCCTGAAGTTGATACCAGTGTCTACGGTCATGGCCAGACTGTCATCCGTTATATGCAACACTTCCAGACCTGTCTTGAAGAAGATCTGGAGCCTTCACCGAATGCGGTTGATGGAGCGAAATCGGTCGCCGTCGGTGTTGCGGCGTGGGAGTCGATTCAAACGGGACAACCAGTGAAGGTGTTCAACGACTTCTAGAGCGTGCTGACATTTATGTGAGATGGGTCCGTAATCGTAGGGGCGGGGTCCCCTCGCCCAACGGGTCCGATAAATCGAGATCAGGGTTGGGAGACCCAACCCCTACGAAAGATCATGCGTTTGCGCACGCCCCTTGATTATCCAGTTGCGATGAAATGTCAACGGAATCTAGCTATTATCAATGAAGGCCCATCTCCTTGAGATTTCTCAGACTAATCCCCAAGCTCTCGAATGGATCGCGTTGGCACCTATCCTGTTCAACGATATACCATTCCGTACCGGCTTCTTTACAGGCGTCAAGAATCGCGTGCCAATTCAGATTTCCCTCACCGACCTCTGCAAATAGCTGTGTACGATCGTCCATAGCCATGTCTTTTAGGTGAACGATATCCGCACGCCCTTTCAGTTTTCGGATCCACGCCGCTGGATCGCCGCCGCCGTGTTGGATCCAGTATGTGTCGAGTTCGCTCTTGAAATATTGTGGATCGCTATCCTCATACAAGATTTCCAGTCCGGTGCGCCCGTTGAACCTCTCCAATTCAAAACTGTGGTTATGGTACGAGAAAATCAATCCACCTTCCGCAAGCCGCTTCGCAACTTCGGAGGCTTCTTTGGCGAACCTCGCGTAACCTTCAGCGCTGCGATACGCTTGGGGTAAGCCACCAATTGCCGCATGTTTGCAGCTCCAGAGGTTATGTTCGTTGATGACCGCTTGGGGTTCGTCGCGCATACGATCGTAGTCTGTATGCGTGGCGCAGATTGTTAAGCCTTCGCCATCGACTATCCTTTTCAATTCGTGTGGGTCAATCGCTCCGAGTGCCGAACATTGCACAGCGTCGTAGCCGAGTTGTTTGACCTTCTTCATTGTTGTAGCAATCTCGGCTGGGGTATTTGTAAAGTCGCGGACCGTATACAGTTGCGCCGCCAATTGTGATGCTGCCATAAATGTACTCCTTCTGAAATGAGTTCTTATTCGATTGAGAGTGATATTTTAACATAAGTCGCTAGTGTTGAAAATCCATCGGTTCGCTGTTAAGATTAAAGGATTCCACCTTTCGCTCCAGAGGAGCGATATGTCTATAGGAGGATGATAAGATTAACCCCTGCGCTCCAGAGGAGTGCTATGTGTATAGCAGAGTGATTCACTGTAGGTCGGGCATCTTGCCCGACTCCATTTAACGAGTTGTAGGGAACAACGATCGTTGTTCCCTACGAAAGAGCGCAACTCCTAATTGAATTAGGGATGATATTTTAACACAAGTTGTTAGGGCGTGTTGACATTTATGTAAGTCATATCCGTAATTCAAGGCACAACATCGCTCAATGCCGATGCGTACCCAAACAGATACACTGTGCGCAATCCGAAATCTACTACCCCGATAGGATCAGCATTTCATTGAGTTTAGAGCAAACGGGACACAAAAAAAGGGAGTGTATCCTCAAATCTGAAGATACACCCCCAGTCTGTATCAGGATAGCGCGGATAACAACCGCTTTATCCTGAAAATCCCGTTAATCCGTTGATCCTGATTCCGATTGCTCCCCATCAGGCACATCACGGAAAGGCACCGGGCGATGCTCCCGCTCAAATTGACGAGCTGCTTCGGGGCGGGGGGATTAAGGGGGGACAAGGAATTTTCCCTCTTGCACACCTTTGCTTTCGTCCCTCCGCTAAATCGCTCTTAGATACCTGCAGCCCGAAAAAAATCTGTGATACGCCGCTTGAAAGCCAACGTCAACACAAGCTGAATCAGTCCCAAAGCAGTCATTACAAATGCGATGAGGATCATTGAGAGCGCAGCCGCCTGCGAGAAATCGCTGTTTTCAACAAAGCCCAAAATCGCCACGGTGATCAGATTCCACCGACCGGAGACAACAAAGATCACCGCACTGATAGCGGTCATACAGCGGACGAAACTGTAAGCGAGTCCAGCAAAAAACGCCGGCGCGATCAGTGGCAACAGGACCCGACGAAGCGTGGTCAGGCTGCCCGCGCCCAAATTGGTCGACGCCTCCTCCAACGAAGGGTCTATCTGGTCCAGCGAGGCAGCAGCGGCACGGATCCCGACGGGCATATTACGGAAGATAAACAACAACACAATAATTGCCGCTGTCCCTCTCAACATAAACGGTGGTTGGTTAAAGGCGAGGATATAGCCGATGCCGACCACCGTCCCCGGCACCGCAAAACTTAACATGGAGGTTACATCCATTAATCGACGCCCCACAAACTGCTTTCGCTTAACTATGAATGCGATAACCATTCCCAGCAGTCCAGTCAACGGCGTGGCAATCGCTGCGAGCAAGAGAGAGTCCCAGATATAATCCGCTCCCAACCGAAAGGCTTCCACATAGTTATTCAGTGTCAGTGAATAATCGACACCCCACAGCTTGGTAAATGAACCAACCACCACCAATCCGTAAAAAAGAAAGACACATCCCACCGCTCCCCAACAGATAGCCATCAGCGGATAGTGTATCCGTTTATCATCTGTTTGTACTCCTGTTCCTGAAGCCCTTCCTGTTAGTGAGACGAAGATCCGTTGACGTAGAAGATAGTGCTGTAAGAAATAGACTGCGAGCGAGGGAAGTAGCAGTGCCATCGCCAGGGTTGCGCCGCCGGGAAGGTTATCGTTGCCGGTAATCTGGAGATATGCCTGCACCGAGAGTACATTAAATCGCCCCGCCAAAATAAGCGGATTCCCGAAATCTGCCATTGACTCGATGAACAGCAGCAGCATCGCATTTACGATCCCCGGTAACGAGAGCGGAACGGTAACGGTTCGAAAGACCTTCCACCGGGACGCACCGAGATTTGATGCGGCTTCCTCCAACGCCGGTTCAATGGACGACAACACACCGACCAATACCAGATAAGCGGTGGGGAAGTAGGCGAGCGTCTCAACAATGACCAACCCTGTCAAGCCATAGATGTCAAAGCCTGCTGCGTAAAGATCGATGCCGAGTCCTTCTTGGAGGAGTTTGCGGGTGATTATGCCGTTTCTGCCAAACAGAAGAATTGCGGAGAGGGCAATGACAAAAGGTGGGGAGATAATCGGCAAGAGGGTGCTAACGTGGAGAAGTCTTTTGAACCGCATATCCGTCTTTGTGACGGCATACGCACAGGCAAATCCGACGGTTGTGCCGAGCAACGCGACGCAGATGCCCAAGACGATACTGTTATAGAGTGGCTGTCGATTGTACGATTTGGAAAACAGTTCCCAGACATACTTCAGGGTGAGCGTTGAACCATCTCTCGTGATGAAACAGGTTTTGAACACCTGAAACAGTGGAAACACCACGAACAGGAGAAGCAGCCCGCTGATGAGAGTAACGGTTATCAGAAGGGAAGGTTCACGCCAAAAGCGATGCCAACTGATGAGAGATTTTCGCTGCATCACAAAAAGGAAAGCTGCACCATTGCCAATCGGTTGTCACTCAACCCACAGTCTCATTAAATCTACGGTTGAGATCGAAAAGCAGAAATAAAAAAAGCAGGGAAGACCATTCCCTGCTTTTTTCTGATTCATGTGGCAATATATTGCCACCTACATACCACCCTGTGCGGCTTCGGCTGCTTCAGCCTGTTGTTCCTTAGCGTCCGGATTGTCGTTAGGATCTTTATCGGAAGTACCCGCTTCCTGTTCGACGTAGAACTGAAAGCCATCTCCATCCTGATCCAGTTCATACTGACGGACAATCTGTTCGGCTTCACGGTAGTATTTTCCTTCTTTATCTAAACTCATATAAGCCTTGAAGCCCCTGTATGCTTCCTCGAACTCACGCACAGCCCGAAAGCAAACGGCTTGCTGATACACCGCTTCATCCCGCCAAGTAGATTCGGGCGCTTTGTCTAACATGTCCTGGAACGCCGCGATTGCTCGCTGGTACTGCCCATCTTTTTGATACAGATCGCCAATCCGGAATAGTGCGTCTGCAGCGTGGAACTTTTTGTATGACAGATTTTCTGCCAATGTACGATAAGCAACAATTGCA
Organism: Candidatus Poribacteria bacterium; assembly: GCA_965204355.1. GTDB lineage: Bacteria > Poribacteria > WGA-4E > WGA-4E > PCPOR2b > PCPOR2b. The sequence goes on along the minus strand of OZ241983.1, from coordinate 5,649,659 downwards.
GCCGGGTAGTTTCTCAGCTTCACCCAACCGGATCCGATGTTCTGGAAGTTCTGGGCGATACGGTCTGCGTACCCCGCGACATACAGATCACTTGGCAGCACCTTCCGACCCGCTTTTAAGTAAGCGAGGGCTTTCTGGTTTGTATACTTTTTGATGTCAGCCTGATCCTGAGCGATCTCTGTCAGAGTTGTTTCTGATTCCTTCAGCAAGGTCTCCGCATCGGAGGCTTCATAAGAATCTGGAAACTTCTCAATGACTTTAATATACGCAGGCCAACCGCCTATATAGTCATAGAGTTCATAAAAGTAGATATTGCCAACTTGGAATTGGGCTTGGGGCGCCAGTCTATGTTCAGGAAACTCTGCGACCACTCTTTCAAACTGCTGAATTGCTTCTTCGGAGTTACCCAGTGTTTGGTATGCGCGTGCTTCATCGTAAAGCGCACGTACAGCCTTGTCATTGCTATCTTTTGCTTGTTGAGTGTACAGCTCTATGTCCTCAGGGACAGTAGCCTCCTTCGCGCGCATGGCTAAGTCTTTGCTGAGGGGAGCGTGGTTTTGATAGGTACGCCTATTTTCTCTGATAACTTCACGATTTTTTCGGATATCAGCGATACTACTCTTTGCGCGACCTCCCAAGTAGCCAGCGGGAGACATGTCTACGATAGCTTGATAATGCTCTGTGGATTTATCCCATTCAAAACGTTTTTTGTAGATTGCCGCTGCTTGAAAGTGTGCGTAGGTTGCATATTTTCCTGCCGGATCGGCTGCGATAATTTCGAGATACCCTTTAAGTGCGGTATCATACAGTCCTTTCCGTTTGGCAAGATCTGCTTTTTTGTTTTCCGGCGTATCCGCGCGAATGTTCATACCTTGAGCTTCTTCGAATTTACGGTCTGCATTTTGAACTTTTATACTTAACGGCATTACATTTGCGCAACCGGCAACCACCGCTGCTACTATTACAAGCGCGATATAGGGGGCAAGGTTTACAAAACAGCGATTCATGGTTATTCCTCCTAACTTTAACTATATTGGTGGATTAGCAGGATTCTCAGGAATCCTGTTTTAGGTTATTATCTCATTATAATCGTTTTCCAAAAAATTGTCAACAATCATTTTGAATGTTCTTAGGGCTATTTAGTTTTCCGTTTTTTGACCGATTTTGGCGGGCAGACAAAGGAGGTACCCCTTACACCGTAGGCGGGGCATCTTGCCCCACCCGGAATTAAATGACCCTATGAGTGTTCTGGGGAAGCGATTAATATCGTTGGATAATCTGGTAGTATCCAAGAAAACTTTAATCGCTTAGTTGCGTTGTAAAGTTAATGAAGATCTCCCCGGACTGATTGATCTGCGGTGCTGTCTTGGGTAAAGCGTTGAATCGAATCCTTTCGACATATCGTTTGGCTTGTTCTTTGAGTCGGACTTCACCTACCGTCGTCAGGAAACCGGGTTTCACGCGAACATCGTACACCGTACCATCCGGCCTAACCTTAAAACTGAGTTGAACGCCTCCGCCTTGCTTGCCTTGTGTCTGAATAGGCTTTCCCAAACGATAGCCGCGTCCGCTGACTTCACCGGAAATCTCAAATTCAAAGCCGACACCATCGGTCACGCGACTTTTCCCGGTATCGGTTCCACTTCCTGTAGACACCTGCCGGGTCAAGCTGCGCCCACGTTCCCCTCTATGTTTCACCCTGTCCGTATCTCGAACACCTCGACGCGCTGAAGCACCGAAGTGTCCCTCTTCATCAACTCGTGGTTTGTCCCGCACCCTTGCATTCGGCGCTTCTAAATCGTCTGTCAGGGGTTGGTTTCGTCCCTTTGCAGGTGCTGCCCCTAACGCTAAACGGTTTGGATCTTGGTTGGTGGTCCGCGCTAAGGCGCGACTGGGCAAACCTCCGGACGGGCCGCCAGGATTTAGGTATCGCTGAACGTCGTGGGCAGCTTGAAGTGGCGGTAATTCGGTGAGGATTTCAGGGCGGAGAGTCGGAGGGAGGGCGATAGGAATTTCTTCTTCCCGGCGCTTCTGCTCTGGCTGATTTATCAAAATGTCCACAGTTATGGCTGTGTCGTGAACCTTTGGTACCGGTTTTGTATAGGCTGCCATTGCTAACACCAAAATCAAAACCAGATGTTCAACGATTGCAATCCCAAAAAAGGTGCTGAGTTTAACTTCACCGCTCGTGCTCATCAGCTTGACTCCTCTTGCATCAAACGCTGAATATCTTCAAATCCGTCCCGAAACAGCTTATGTTCTTCAGCGACAAGAAAACGGACCAAAGACATACCGTGCCTTTCCAACTCTGTTAAAAACAACTGTGCCTTGCTGTTGAAATAGTAGTAAGCGACGTATGTTGGTAGTGCGACCATTAATCCAGCGGCTGTTGTGATTAAGGCTTGCGAGATACCACTGGCAATTTCGCTCGACTGCCCCACCTGCCCTTCTATCTCATACAGGTTGCCAAATGAGGTTATCATGCCGAGAAATGTGCCGAGTAGACCGGTATATATCGCAACACCGGACAGCATCCCCAAAATATGGAGGTATCGTGTCAATTTCGGTTTTTCGCCGTTGATGGATAAACGGATGACCCGTTTGAGTGTGTCTTCATCAGCATTTCTGTGTTCTATTCCAACACGGAGAATATTTGTCAAAGGTCCCGGGCGCCTCTCGCACATCTGGATTGCGATTTCGGGGTTGCCCTGTACAAGTTCATGGTAGATGCTACGGGTTACAAACTGTGATGGGATGACTCGCTCACGACGCAGATGATAAATCCGTTCCATAATGATTGCATGTGCACAGATTGAACAACCGATCAGAGGGATGAGAAGAATCCCGCCCCCACTCAACTGTTCTAATCCTGAAATTATCATCTCAATCGGATTGCCCATAACCGTTTGTTCTCCACGTCTACTATAAAACGGTCAAAATTTTAACTCGATCCCGAAATCAAAATTACTCTGCGAAAGTTCATACAGCTCTAATAGACGATACTCTCCAATCGCAAATGCTCCACCAACAAAGGCATCAACATAGTTTCCAACTGTTTTGCTCAGTTTAGGTTTCAGCAGGAGATAGCCTTGCAGCGTGTCATCGGTCGTTCTGTCTACATACCTCGGTCCCCGCAATTCGGCTTTAAGCGAAACATGGAACTCCGATGGGAAGTGATATACCGCATCCAGATCAATGCGATCCGCCGCCCTATAAGGAATCTGCTCACCCATCATCGGCGCAGCAATCTCATGCGTGTACTTAACCCGCAGGTCGAGCTGGTCAACAATACGGGCAGAAATAAGCAACTGCCCACCGTAAATTGACGCATCAATGTTCGTCGGTGTCCACGCAAGTTCCGTTTCACCAGTATTGGTCGATTGCACACCGTTCTTATCGGGATGTTCCGTTTGAGGGATCAAGGTAACGAGATCGTTGATCTGTTTTGCGAAACCGGAGAAGTCTACTTCAAACTTAGTGCCGCGGTGATGTTTTAGTGTAATTTGTCCGGTCCAGGCTTTTTCGGGACGAAGAAGCGGGTTGAGGCTGATATAATCTGTGTCGAAGTAAAGTGTCGATAATCGGTGCCGCGCAACTGTCCGGGATCCTTCAAGTTGGATTAACCAACTGTTGTTAAGATGGGTTGTCAATGTGAGGGACGGATACAGCGGTAAATCCACTCTATCGTTGTCAATTTCAGTCTCGCTCCCTAAAGCTTCGTTTTCCGTGTTTGACGGTAGATCTGCTGTGTCTTCACTCATTCCAAGGTCTGTGTCTACCGTCTCCAGCTGCAAGCCCGCTGCATTTTCATCGGTTTCAGCGTTGGGTTGTGGGCCTGCATTTTCCATGTCTGCGTGCGAGTCGGCAATATCCCCGCCAGCGTCGCCGCTTTCGCGGAGACTAACTCCCTCCAGCCCTATGCTGCAGACGAAGGGTCCCAAAATCGTGAACTCATCGCGAGCATACAGTCGAACGATTGTCCCCCAACTATCTCTATCGGACCGATTATCTGTCGCGGAAAAATATTCCACTTGACCGCCTGCGTGAATTGGGTTCAAGAAGGGCCATGAAAGTGCCATATCATAGTTGAAACGCAGATCCGCTGCTTCATCCCGCAGGTTGGATGCATCGTGATCAACGCGGAGCAGTGCTGTATCGAGATTCAATGTTGACCATGTTGTTTCGGAAATTTGCTGTTGCCAATTCAGATCAGAGCGGACAAGCATCAAATCCTTCTGAGGGTTTGGGATTTCCCCATTACTCTCCCCAGATGTGAGCGATAGCCATTCTAGAGACTTGAGGTTTAATCCAAGGTCAAAAGAGATTTCGCTTAACTCCTGATACTGATGGCTGAATCCACCACGGATTCCGTCAAGGTTATAATCGCCCCGCTCTTTGGTCCGTGCATTACCCAGCTGCTGGCGATTCAGATGGAGAAAACCGCGTGTCTGATTTGTGCGTCCTGCAAAAAGCACCTGATAGACCAATGATTCTGGCAAACTTGGATAAGCGCTGAGGTGAACCTTATAGTTCTTCGGCGGCGGGGTAGTGGGTTTAACAGCTTTCTGCGGGGTAGTGGTGGGAGGTAGATTCCAGAGTCGTTCTTTGGGATATAGTGCGATGGCGTGAATTAGTTGAGGCGTCAGTGGGTCGCTAAAGCGATTGCGTGGTTCAAGCACGATTCGGGTGGTATCAATAACCTCTGCGATGACTTCGTCCGGCAGATCTGATTCCAACTGTTCTTCCGAGGGCTCTAACATTTGAGCACTGATTTGTGATAAACTGAGTAGAACGTAAAACGTAAAACATAAAACGGTGAGGGTAGTGCGTCGAGCGTGTTGCATAGAATAGCTTGCCCGCCCGTTCCCTCTTCCATTCTTGCTCGTCCTTCGTCTGTTCATCCCTATCATCCAAATTTACTCAAAAAGTTGTTGAAGTTTGCTCTGTGCATAATCATATAGTGCGTCCCATTTCTTCCGCTCGCCGGCATCCTGTACTTGTGAGACAATTGATTCATAAAACTCAATTGCGTTTTTGTACTCATCCTTCGCCTGATGGGTGTATGCTGCTTGGGCTAAGGTTTCACCGGCTTTGGCAAAGGCATCGGCAGCATAAACGGTCGCTTGGAATGCCCTGAACGGGTCATGATCCTTATACAGGTAGCGGATACGCAGATAAGTTGGGCCGGCGTCTTTATGTGCCCCTGTCTGTGCTTGCGTATCTGCCAGACGGAGTAACCCTTCGATTACAATGTCGACGGAGTATTGCTCCGTACCCTTTTCGCGAATTACATCATAAGCTTCCATCGCTTGCTCAAATTTCTGCTGTGCGCGATAGGTATCTCCCAATGCCAATTGTGCCCACTGTGCTTGTTCCGATTCAGGATAATCGTTTAGGAGGCGGCGGTATACCTCAACGGCTTTGTCCAATTCGATCAATTCTTTGTAGCACTCACCGGCAACCAATAGGGCGCGGGGAACATCAGCGCTTTGTGGATATTTTTCAGGTACGGCAAGAAGTGCTTTCACAGCATTGCCAAGATTGCGGTTCGGGTTATTTTGATCGTACCATGCGTAGCCGATTTCATACGCTGCGGTGGCTGCAAAGTCACTCCGCGCGTCAACCGCTTCAAATGCCCCGATCGCTTGACGGTAGGAGCCCAGCGCAATGTAACATTTACCGATGTTGTACTGCGCTAACCACGCCGATGGGGTTTCGGGATATTGATTAATTGCGTTTTGAAATTCGGCAATCGCCCGTTTATAGTCCTTTTCATTATAGTAGTGACGGCCAATCTGGAGTTGGACATCTGGGGCAAGTTCGCGGTTGGGGTATTTCTGCGTCAGGGTCCGATACGCCTGTATTGCTTTCTCTTTTTGATCTAGATTTTCGTAAGCAATTGCAATCCCGTACTGTGCATCATCTGCCCATTCACTTTTGGGATGGTGTTGAAGAACCTTTTCATAAGCGGCGATTGCTTCAGAATAGCTCTGAAGATTCAAGAAACTTTCCGCGATATAGTATTGTGCTTCTGGACGAAGATCTATAGCTTTCTCCGCACCCGCCTCGCGGATAGGGTTAGGGTACTTGTCAACCACCCGTTGGTATTCGCGCATCGCTTGCGAGTATTTTCCTTGTTTGAAGTACGCATTGGCGATACCAAAGATGGTTCTCGGAACAAGCTGTGATCCGGGGTGCACTTTGAGCATTTCGTTGAAGGCGGTAATTGCTTCAGGATATCTTTCCTGTTTATAGAACACCCATCCTATCTGATACCGTGCGTTGTCATCCCAATTGCTGCCTGGATAGTTGGACAGTACCTGTCTGAAGGACTGAATTCCTTCACCATACTTTTTGAGATTAACGTAAGCGATACCGATGTGGTATTGCGTTTTGTCGGCAAGCGTACCGTTCGGGTGGTTTGCAAGCACTTCCTTCCAAGCTGATACTGCCGCTTGATAATGTTTCTCCTGCTCGGCACTGCCTTTTGAAAGTGTTGCCTCGGAGAAGTGGGTCCAACCGATTCCATAACGGCACTTTTCAGCCCACTCAGCCCCGATAGCATTGGGGGCAATCTGTGACTGTTTTTCCAGCAACGCTTGATATTTTTGGCGTGCCGATTGATAGGCTTGTGGGGTCTGCTCACGCCAATAGGTGCTTTCTGCAATAAAGAATTCTGCCCGATAGCGTAGACGGCTATTCGGAAAACGTTGCAGCAATTCCTCACAGACTTGGAGGGTTGCCGAATAATCTTCTAGCTCAAAGCGAGCGCGCGCTTTCCAAAACAGTGCTTCATCGGTAGGGGCGGTTTCCAAGTTGGTATCACGGTTTTCGGATAAGAAACTATCAAATGCTTGAGAACTTTCTTGATATGCTTGTTGGTTAAAATATGCGAGTCCGAGTTGGTAAAGGACATAAGGTCTCAGCGGACTAGAAGGTTGAGAACTCAACAGGGCATTCAACACTTCGATGGTTTGCGAATAATCTCGCAATTCAAATGCGCTGGTAGCCCTTCCGTACAGCGCGTCATCCGTATACCCAGATTTTGCTCTCACTTTTTTATAGTGAAGGATAGCGGAATTGAACTCTCGTTGCAAACGGTAACATTCGCCTAAACGGAAACGGGCTGCATCGCTGAGTTCAGAACGCCGGTCCTCTGCAACCTTTTTGAATTCACTACCTGCTTTGGGGTAGTCTCCTTTTAGAAAATGCGCCGTTGCAATTCCGTATTGGGCATCATCGACAACCTCGCTCTGTGGGTATAGCGTAACAACTTTTTGATATTCGTGAATTGCTTCAGGATATTTCTCTTCTTCGAGCAAGACTTCGGCAATCCAATATTGCGCTTCTGCAACGATGGGCGACGCTCCGTGTTCGCGCAGCAAGAGTTCAAAAGTATTCTTCGCTTCACCCATCAATTTCTGCTGAAAATAACACTCACCAAGTCTGAATCGCGCATCGATAGCAAGCTGCCGGTGGGTTTCGTCTTTCTGGTAGGTATCAATAACATGCTGGTAAGCCTGTTGTGCCTTTGCCCAATCCGCAAGGTTGAACAAGGATTCGGCTGTACGGTAGGAAGCCTCTGGAATCGCGTAGTGGGTAGGATATTTTTTGATAAAGTTCGTCAGGGCGTTGTATGCCTCACCGTATTTTTTAAGTCTGTATAAGCTCCAACCTTTTGCGTATAAAGCATCTGATGCTTCCTCCGATTGAGGATATTTAGTGAGGACCTGCTCGTAATACTCACTGGATTTCTGGTAAAGTCCGAGGTTGTCATAAGACTCGCCGATGAGATAGAGGCTGTGGGACATGACAGGCGGTTCGTCTGAACTTTTGACAACTTTTTCGTAAGCCTTAATTGCTTCTTCATATCTACCTTGACGAAACCAAGCCGTTGCTGTGCCGCGAACTGCATCTAAACGCAGTGGACTGTCTGGGTAATCGATTTGGAGTTGCTTATAATGCTGGATTGCCTCGTCATATTGCTCAAGCTGCAGCGCGCATTCTCCCATGAGAAAACGTGCGTCATCGGCATCTGCACTCTGTGGGTAGTCTTGGATGAATGCTTTAAGTTCATCTTTGGCAATAAAATAGGCACCCTCTTGAAAGAGTCTGTAAGCAAAAACATATTCATCCCGCTCACCCGCAAATGTGGGGTAAATCGTCCATGTAATAGTTATGATGACCAATATTTTGCAAAATAAAAGTGATACTTGACGTGTCATCGTTGACCTTTCAGGATCGCGCTGGCTTCCAAATGGCTATTATATCACCGCCCCTCACTGTTTTCAAGCCTTTTTGGGGTTGTCGTTGAACCGCTAGCGAAGGGCGTTGTGACAGTTGTTTGAGGGTATTAATGAAATGTAGTCTCCGTTTGAACAAAATGCCCTTCAACCCAAAACGCCCCGATGCCAAACCTCGACGTCGGGGCGCTTCTCGTTCTCTTACTTTATGCAATTATGGAGGGGCAATATCAGGTTCCTGAAGTGACTACCTTTCACCTTATCTATTGTTAGAAATGTGACAATTCTGTTTTGCAGGACATTTCGTCTTATTAAACCGTTTAATCATTCGGTGGACGCTTGAGTCGCTGTTTTTTCCTGTTTAACCTCTGTATTTGTTGATTCTTCCAAAGATTCTTTACGCTTCATGGGTACTACTTTTTCTTCGCGCAACGTTCCCTGATCAGTGTAGGGGTCATAGCTCTCTAGAAAACGTCCATCCCGGAAAAGTGTAACCTCACTAGTTTCCTCGCTAACCACAATCGATGCCATAACCTCATCAAGCGATGAAGCATAAATAGCAGCATTGTGTCTTGCACTTCCTTTGTGTAAACGTTCCACTTTGTCGAAGACACGATGCGTTCGTACGCCTTCAACCATGATACGAGATCTAAAGGCGATTCCATTCAGATCGATCAGTATTGCACCGTCCCGTTCTTCATGTCCAGTGATTTCACCACTTTTGTCTTTTAAGATGACCTTTTCTCCCATATAGCTGAATGTCTCTTTGATTTTAGAAGAAAAAATCTGCGGCATTTGACCGATACCTTGATACTGTTCCTCTGTTAAGTGTTCGATTTGGCCATCGTGAAATTCTGAAAAATTATTCTCATCCATATTTCGGCGATCTGTCAATAATAAAAACAACCCACGATTTTTTCGCATGTCCCGGTTGCTGCGCGCGAAATCCTTCGCGAGTGAGTACAACTTATCAATATACAGATTGACAAGATCTAATCTATCCGCCCAGAGTGTCTCGATTTGTGTTCGACTCAACCCAAATTCTTGGGCTACACTTTCCATATCTTCCGCAATGCGCTGCCGCAGCACTTCCAACTGCTGATTGAGTGCTGATATTTCCTCCTGATGACGAGTCTCAAGTTCATCTTTCTCTGTTGTCACAGTTTTGAGTTGTTCTTCGAGCTCACGGATTTGGCGACGCAGATTCTTTTGCTGATTAGTCAGATTATGGTATTGTGCGCGTTTTAAAATCCTAAATCCAAAAAAGAACATCAATTTATCCCCTTTGCTGCTTTGAGCGTAGACGAAATCGTCAACAATCGGGAAGTTAGAGATCAATCGGTGTGTCTCAATCGAAGACACACCGGATTTTCCCGATGTCCTTTGTTATTTGGGTTACTCTGGTTAGAGTCTTAGAAACAACTACCCAACACGCTTTATTATCGTTGGAAGTTAACCGACATCATGTTTTGGGACGACGTAATGCCCTACGGATAGCATATCCTCCGGAGATTAGCACTACAATGAATAAGACCAAGACACCGATATTCATTAACCGACGTCCCAAATTAAGTTCTCGCAGCCGCTCTGTTGCGAGTTCATAAGATGCTGAACCTTTTACCGACTGTGATTTTACCTGTTCCCAATAAACCTTGGACTTATCTTGAAGATTAAGTTTATCTGCCAACTTTGCTGTTACGACGACGTACGCGACGTTTTGGACGTTTACTTTATCTACTACCTCTGAAAAGGAGTCGAAGAGTAATTTGGTAAACTCCGGGGACATTGGCGGAAAGTCAGTGGTTTCCTCAATACCATGTTGGAATGCGGCAATTGCGTCCTCGTATACCTTTCGATTGAACTGCATTTGAGCGACTTCAAACCACGTCTTTTTGCTGAGGGTTAGGTTATGCTCGGCGGATTCGTGTGAGGCGAGTGTAAAATGTGCCTCCGCATGATAGAGCGCACCGCTTGCGGCACGCAGGGTGTATATTGTACCCGGTTCTAGTACCTTTTTATCCGATCGACCTGCTTCGGGCGTAACGTCAGTTACATTGGCAGAAAGTCGATATTGACCATCTGCTTTGAGGTATAGTGGATTCTGTTCATACGCTGTTCCGTCTATCCACACCGCTGCTCCCTCAAGGGGAACACCAGTGGGGGCGTTAACACTGCCGTGAACAGCGATGGATTCCAAATCCCATGAAAGATTAAGTGACTCTCCCTGAACCAGTTTAATTTCTACGGAACGCGCCGGCGGGGTCAGGTATCCCTGTTTATTGACTTCTACGCTATACGTTCCCCGTTGGAGATTGTCAGTAAGGTGCTGCGGTGTTACCCCTATCTCCTGTCCGTTGAGGAACACAGAGGCAGCCTCAGGCGCTGTTACAATTTTGAGCATTGGGCTTAGTTTGAGGATTGTCTTCTCCTGGACACGTCCTAGTGATAGCAAAACCCCTTCCGTAAGTCGCAAGGTGCGTTCATCCAAATTTGAGGTTAGGTGTGTATGGAGTTCTTCAATAGAAATTTGCCGATTGTCATCAAGGTCCGTTTCGTCGGTTCTCAGCACTCCCAATATCGTTTGCGCTAACAGGTCTTCTGTACTGAGAGCCGCACGCTGAATTGATACAAACCCTCCGGATCCAGGCATCCCACGATTACCGTAGTAAGCCATTAAATTCCGATCTCTGGTGTAACCGTCAAGAAGGACGAACACTTTATTTGGGGATAGTTCACGAAACCAACCGTTTAGTTGACGGTCTCTAAGTGCCTCTGCCACATTTTCCTGTGTTGTTCCATATGTGAAAAAGGAGATTGAGTTTGACCTTCTCGGTTTCGTAACAAAGCCACGAAAGTAGAAGACGAGGTAGTCACCTTGTCCCATTTCACTGCCAAGATTATCTAAGACCGTCTTGATACCGTTGTGGGTGCACTCGCTACCTTCGATGCGGCGAATATGATTCGACGGGATTTTTCCGCGTTCTTTCAATAGACTAACCAATGAGTCAAGATTGCTTCGAGATCGGGGGTCAACGTCAGGACTCACAATCAGCCACCAAGTTTTCGTATCGACAAATTGGGCATCTAACGATTGAACCGTGATAAGTAAAACCACAATAAAAAATACGAGAAATACTAAAATTTGTTTCATCATTGTACCCCCACAATGTGCGAAGTATGAAACACAAAAGCCGAATAGATTCAGTTTCCCTTTACGTTTTGCACCTCGGGTTGAGCGTATGTGGATTAAAGGTTGACCGACCAAACTATTTCTATTGCATGAGTCAATATCCACTCTTTAAGCTACATTCTTCAGGGGATCATGTTGCAAAATAAGTGTAGCAGAAGGTATCAAGGGGTTGCAAGGAAAAATAGGGACTCTCAAAATCGTGGCAACGTCCTGACCGCATGCTTCATTCTATTTGAGAGTGATGTTTTTCCCGTTGATGATACTGTTGGATTAATAGATTGACCGATATGCTGTCCTGTCTTCAGTCTAAACTTTCGATCCTGAATTCCGTCAAAAATCACTGTCAAATCAACTACAGGCATATACTACAAAATCAGTGGCAAAAATATTGCATGTCATCTATTTAGTGTAATCTCACAGAATTTGCTTCTGTCTGAATGAAACAAATTGATATAGACAACCGATAGGAGATTAGAATGGTCCGATGGAGGATATGGTTCGTTTTGGTTTGTGCGTTAATCCTTGTTTCCCTTACAGCAGTTGCCCAAGAAGAACAAGAAATTGATCTCGCCCAACCGCTCACCTTAGAACAATGTATTCAACTTGCTATTGAAAACTCTACCGATATGCGGAATGCGCGTATCAATCTTGCCATCGATGGTTTGCGTGTCAAAGATGCACGTGCCCGCTACTATCCAGATATTTTCCTGAATGGTCGCTATGATTTTTCAGATGCGCTTGATTTTGGATTCGAGCGTGAGAATTATGACTTAGGTGTGGGCGGACAGTATACGTTGTGGGACAACGGACAAAGAGAGGCAAATTTCTCGCAGGCAAAAGATCGGCGTAATGCGACGTTAAATCGCAACGAACAGACAAAGCAGAGTCTGATTTTTCAGGTCACGCAGGCATACTATAACGTTCTCAAGGCGCAGGAATTGGTAAAGGTTGATCGAGAAATCTTGGAACGATCGCGAGAGAATACTAACCGGGTGAGAGCCTTTGTTGAGGCGGGTATTCAGATTGAAGCTGATGTTGCAACGGCGCAAGTCACAGAAGCAAACGATGAACTGAGTCTGCTGAATGATCAGAATGCGCTTGAGATTGCAATGGCGACCTTGCCCCGGATCATGGGCTTAGACCCGGCAACACTTATCACTGTTGCTGAAGACACCGATTACGAGCTATACAGGGATAAAGGACAAATTGAAGTCATAGAGTTATCCGTCGAGGAAGCGATCCAAAGAGCCTTTGAAACTCGCCCTGAATTCAAGGAACTCCAGTCAACAATAAATCGAATGGAGTGGGATTTGACGCTGGCGAGGTTGAGTCGTTGGCCCCAACTCAATGCGGAGTATAATTACAACGTCAACCTTGATGATTACCTCCATGAACGCGAAAATTTCACGGATTTCCGAAGTTGGGAAGTCAGAACAACGCTGAATTTTCCACTTTTCGATGGTGGTTTCACAAAGCGGCGGATTCAGGAGGCGGAGCTATCGCTTGAGCAGGTTCGTGAGGATGCAAGCGATCTTGAACGCTCTATTGCCCTAGATGTTCGTCAAGCTTACCTAAATTTGCGACGAGCGGAAAGGGCAGTAGAAATCTCTAACACGCAGGTGCGGAACGCTGAGTTAAGTCTCCAAGTTATTCGGGGACGTTTTGAGCAGGAACTCTCGATTCTGCTTGAACTCCTCAATGCCCAGACGGAGTTTGCGCGAGCCTTGACCAATCAGGTCCGAGCTTTTTACGACTATAAAATTGCGCAAGTTGCTTTGCAGCGCGCAATGGGAGTTATCCAATGAACAGGAAGCGAACGGTTGTTCTTATTGTCAGCGTACTAATTGTGGCGCTGGTTGCTGTGGTTGCCTTTGGTGCCACTAAAATATTTGGCAAAAAAGATAAAGACAACGGAGACGAAAAAAAAGAGGTCGTTCGACGTGGTGAATTCATCGTCAAAGTGAGGGAATCCGGCAATCTCGAACCCCTGATTTCTATTGATGTTCGGTCGAATGTTGAAGGGGAGATTGAAGCGCTTTATATCAAAGAGGGCGATATCGTAGAAAAAGAGCAAGCACTGCTCAAGATTGATGATGAACAGGTGCGCGAACAAAAGAAACAGGCAGAGGCGAATCGGGACGCACGGCAAGCACAACTGGAACAGGCGAGACTGCGCATTGAGATGACAGAGAAGCAGCAGGAAAGCCAAATCACGCAAGCCCAAAACGCGGTCGAATCCGCAAAGGCGGCGCTTGAGTCGCTTGATGCAAACACACGCCAGCGGATTACTGAAGCGGAAACCCAAATTTCTACAACACAAAACGCACTCCAGCAGGACGCAATTTCGCTACGTCAGTCTGAAATTGGGCAAGAGCAAGCTGACCTGACACTTCAACGAGCGCAAGCGGCAGCAGAATCCGCAAGGGTCGTCTTCGAGACCGCCGAATCCGAATTAAAGCGCAATCAGGGCCTGTTCGAGAAAAAGTTAGTCTCGAAGCGGGTGCTTGAAGAAGCGGAGACCGCCCGTGCAAACGCCCTCTCCCAATCTGAAACTGCTAAAAAAGATGTGGAGTCCCAGATTAAAGCAGTTGAATCCCAACAAGAGACTATTGATGCGAGAAAGAAGGCTCTTGAAAGCCGTCAGGCAACCCTGCGATTGTATCAGGAAAATCTAGTTACGATTAAGGAATCGCAGGCGGCGCAAAAAAGACAGCTTGAGGCAGAGTTGGAAAGTGCGAAGACTCGACTTCAACAGATTCTAGGGACAACAGATGAAGAGAAGCAGCTCACTGTCCATGCAGAGGTTGGCGCACAAGCAGTGCTCCTAGAAGCACTAAGCACCTTAAAAGCCCAAGAAGAACGTGTCGGTTGGACAACCGTTATCGCGCCGATGCCAGGAACGGTTACGCGCCTCAACGTCGAAGAGGGAGAAATTGTCACCTCTGGGCGCTCCGCTTTTTCACAAGGTCCCGCTGTGTTGACCATCGCGGATCTCTCCAGAATGGTTGTCAAAACGCGAATCAACGAGGTGGATATCGCTAAGATTGCACTAGGGCAAAAAGTCGAAATCCGTGTCGATGCTTACCGGGATAGAGTCTTTGAAGGCAGGGTCAGTGAAGTCGCACCGAGTGCATATACACCTGATCCAAGGGGAGGCCAACAAGGAGATGGCACGATTACCTTTGAGGTGGTGATTGAAGTGGTTGGATCGCCTCCCGAGCTGCTGCCCGGCATGTCGGCGGATGTAGACATCGTTGTCATGCAGGACGACAACGTCCTGCAACTCCCCATTGACTCGGTGATCGATTCGGAGGTGTTGACGGTTAAGGTAAATGTACCCACTAATTCGATAAATCGTTTCAAATCTGATCAGGAGGTAGAGGTACAGAACCTTATCGGGAAGAAATTCTCCGGCAAGGTTGGAGCAATTTCGCCAAGCAGCACGCGTGGCAATGTTGAAATCTTACTTGACGGGACACCGCGCGGTTTACGTTCAGGTCCCACCCAGGTGCACGTTTTGTTCTCTGAGACGGATAAGATTGAAGGGCTTGAGGCGGAGATCGAAAGCGAAAAAAAATATTTCGTTATGCTTGACAAAGAGGTCTCGGAAGCGGATGCCAAGAAGGATAAGAAAGAGGACGAAAAGGGAATTCGGACCCGTATTGAAGTCGGGCAGCGAAATAACACCCATTTTGAGTTGCTTAGCGGTCTCGTAGAGGGGGACCGTGTCTTTGTACCCTCTATGCAGCAACTCACAAAAACGGTTTCTGATACTAAATAGAGAGGCAACAATGCTAATTGATGTTCATAATCTAACAAAAGTATATGAAATGGGAGATATACAGGTTCATGCGCTGAGGGGTGTCACATTTACCGTTGAAAGTGGCGAGTTTATTGCTATTGTGGGCCCTTCCGGTTCAGGCAAATCCACAATGATGGACATCCTTGGCTGTCTTGCAAAGCCGACGGAAGGGGAATACTATCTTGAAGGGGAAGAGGTTGGTAAGCTGTCGGATAATCGCCTCGCTGAGATTCGCAATCGAAAGATTGGATTTGTCTTTCAATCATTTAATCTTTTACAACGAACGACCGCGCTGCACAATGTCGAGTTGCCACTCATCTACAGTGGACTGGGTCGCAAGGACCGGCGACGTAGAGCGTTTGAGGCGTTGGAAGCTGTCGGACTCGCGGATCGCATTCATCACAAATCGAATGAAATGTCAGGGGGGCAAATCCAGCGCGTAGCAATTGCACGGGCACTTGTGAACGCCCCGTCTATGATTTTTGCCGATGAGCCGACGGGAAACCTAGACACCCGTTCTGGCGGAGAAATTATGTCGATTTTTGACCACTTAAACGAAGTGGGAAACACCATTATCATGGTCACACACGAGCCTGCGATCGCAGCCCATGCCCGACGCATCCTGCACATTCGAGACGGATTGATTGAGAGAGATGAAAAGATAGGTTAATGAGCGGATTGGAAGATATTTCCCGAAGAAGAATGATTGCTACCGGCAACTCTGTCACAATTAGAACCCCCGCCCGCCTCCACTTCGCGCTCATTGACCTCAACGGGTCGCTGAACAGAATTGACGGGAGCATCGGTCTCGCAGTCAATGACCCACATTTTGAAATTATTGCCACCCCGGCAGATCAGGTCCAAATCGAGTCTACCCAATACAAGGAACGGGCGGGGACTATTCTCGAAAGGCTCCAGGCAGAATATAGTTTTCCGGGTATCCACCTTAAACTTGTTACCGAAATCCCGCCTCACTCCGGATTTGGCTCCGGGACGCAGCTTGCTTTAGGCATCGCCCAAGCGGTAAATACACTTTACGACCTAAATTTGGGCGTGGCAGAGTTGGCACAAGCCGTTGGACGCGGTGGGACATCAGGGATCGGCATAACTGCATTTGAACAGGGCGGTTTTATCCTTGATGGTGGGCACCGTTATCCTGATCAAAAATCCTCGTTCTTACCTTCTTCCGCAGCGGGCAACGTTCCCGCGCCCCCACTTCTCCTCCGTCAGCCCTTCCCGGACTGGGACTTACTCATCGTCGTTCCACGTTGCACGCATATCTCTGGCGAGACAGAAATTCAACTCTTCAAAACTCTCTGTCCCCAACCGAGGTCCACCGCTGAACAGCTCTCCCATCTCATCCTCCTTCAGTTATTGCCAGCAATCTTTGAGGAGGACCGTCATGCTTTTGGAGCCGCAATCAACGATATTCAAACCTTTGGCTGGAAGCAGGTCGAGATTGATGCTCAAGGTGGCATTCTGCAACAGACGCTTGATTTTTTACGGGAGGCGGGTGCAGTTGGTGCAGGGGTAAGCAGTTGGGGACCGGCAATTTTTGCTGTTGGGGAAAATCTCTCCAGCTTAAAAGAGAAAACAGAGGCGTTCCTTCAAACGCTGCCGGAAGGTGGGACCTGTTTTATCACGAACGCAAACAACCGTGGTGCGGCGGTTACGGTCGTTTAAGTTTCATGTTTCCTATACGAGAATCTCAGTCCCGATGCCCGATTGCGTAAACACCTCCAGCAAAATTGCGTGGCTAACTCGACCGTCAATAATGTGTGTTTTCCACACCTCGCCTTCGAGTGCTGTCACACATGCCATGATTTTCGGTAACATGCCTGAACCAATTATTCCATCGGCAATTAACCCTTCAATTTCGTCCGTTCTTATTCTGGATATCAGCGTGGATTCATCGTGCAGATCTCGTAGGATGCCGCGTTGATCAGTCAGCAGAATCAGCTTTTCTGCCTGCAGCGCGGCAGCTATCTCCCCTGCCATTGTGTCTGCATTGACGTTATACGTGCAGTCATCATCTCCCACACCGTTAGGTGCGAGCACCGGGATATAACCTTCCTGATCTAAGGTGAAGAGTACATCTGGCTTAACGCCAACAATCTCCCCGACGAAACCGATATCCACAGAGGTTACCTTTCCGTTTTCATCGACGACCTCTGGACAATGTTTCTGCACGCGAATGAGATTCGCATCCTTCCCACACAGTCCCACCGCTTTCCCGCCGTGTAGGTTAATCAGTGAAACAATTTCTTTGTTGATTACCCCTGCGAGTACCATTTCAGCGATTTCCACGGTCTCCGCATCGGTAACCCGCAAGCCTTGTACAAATTCTGCTTCCTTGCCAACGCGCTGCATCCATTCGCTAATCTGATTGCCACCACCGTGCACAACAACGGGGTTCATACCAATATACTTCATCAATACGACATCCTGCATCACACTATGTTTGAGGGCGTCGTTCTCCATTGCAGCTCCACCGTATTTAATCACGATGGTTTTTCCAGCGAAAGTCTGAATGTAGGGCAACGCCTCGATCAAAATTTCTGCTTTTCTGACCAATTCGTCCATTGCCGACCTCCTATCTTTTGATGTTATCGTCTGGTCCTGTTGACACCAAGTAGTCACCCTTGATTTTGGAAATATTTTATCACTAAATTCTATCTCTGTAAAGTGGGTCGAAAGATGGAACAGTTAAATGATATAGCGCATTCGGCTATGCCCAGCCGACAAGCCTTAAATACGAATTCCAAATTTGACTGCTCCAAAACAGATCCAGCAATGCACCAATCACCAGAAAAGGACCGTAAGGTATCCGACTCCCGCCCCCACTTTTTTTCCCGAGCGCGACAAGGGACAACCCGACAATTGAGCCGGTGAAAGCAGAAACCATAATCACGATCAGCAAGTGGGGCCAGCCGCCTAGGAATAACCCGATTAGGACCATCAATTTGATATCTCCGCCACCCATTGCCCCGATTCCATCGGGATTCAAAGCAACTTGCTTGCGAAAAAGAAACGTCCCCAAAATTGCAATTAGAGCCATTGAGGCGCCACCGACTACTGCTCCGATTAGGTGATCAATCAGATAGCCCGGATCAGCGCGAGTCAATGCAATGAGGAGAGTTACTACAGTGCCGACAATCAACCCAACAAGGATAATAGCGTTTGGAATGATATACCATCGCGCATCAATCCAAGCGATGGGGATTAATAAACCGATCAACAGACAACTGTGCAAAAGTGCGAGTGTCGGTCCGAACCGATACAGCGAGAGCAGAAACAGGATACCTGTCGTCAGTTCGACCAACGGGTAGACTTTTGAGATTTCCGTGCTGCAGTGTCTGCAACGTCCTCTCAGAAAGAGGTAGCTTAGGACTGGGATGTTATCGTAGAAGCGAATCGTTGTTCTACATATGGGGCAAAATGAGCGGCGCGGGGAATGAATGGAGAGTGCTTGCGGAATGCGGTAGATGCACACATTCAGAAAACTGCCGATTATCAATCCGAGCGCAAAGATGAGGATGGACATCGCTATCATCGGTGTTTATTCTCCTTCTATGATTGCGATTCCAAGCGAATATTTTACAGATTATCCGGACGCTTGATGTTAAATTTTTCCAGTTTTTTATAGAAATTGCTACGCTCGATTTTCAACTGCTCTGCAGTTCGCTTGATGTTCCAACCGTTGGCGTCAAGGGCATTACGGATGAGCCCCGCTTCAGCGTCGTCAACCATTTCCAGTAGCGATTTGTCCGTTTGAAACCGATTTTCTTGGGGGACGGCAACCCTGTTAGGCTGGGGAGTGGTCTTTGGAATTGGCAGAACAGCCTCCACGTCAGCTGGTAGGATGACATCTTGATTGACCATGATGAGCAGGCGTTCGACAATATTCTTTAACTCTCGTATGTTGCCGGGCCAATGGTATAATTGCATCACGTGAATTGCCGATGGATCGATAACTTTGGAGGGACGTGCACTGTCCTTGTGGAACCGCTCGACGAAATGTTTCACTAATACCGGCAGGTCGTCTGTGCGGTCACGGAGCGAAGGTACATTAATCGGGACTACACTCAGACGATAGTAGAGATCCTGCCGAAACCTTCCTTCTTCAATTTCTTGCTCAAGATCCTTATTTGTTGCAGCAATAATCCGAACATCCACATGCAGCGTTTGTGTGCCGCCGAGACGTTCTAATTCACCGTATTCCAGCACACGTAACACCTTTGCTTGTGCTTTTAAACTCATGTCACCAATTTCATCGAGGAACAGGGCGCTCCCATCTGCAAGTTCAAATTTTCCCTGTCGCCGTACCGTTGCACCGGTGAAGGCACCGCGTTCATGTCCAAACAGTTCGCTTTCAATGAGTTCCTCCGGTAGTGCTGCACAGTTAAGCCGGATAAATGGCTTTCGACTGCGTTGGCTTTGCTGGTGAATTGCATTAGCGACTAATTCTTTGCCTGTGCCGTTCTCTCCTGAGATCAGCACACCCAAATCACTTGATGCCACTTGGCTAACCTGCGATCGGAGTTGCTGCATTGCAACGCTCTCTCCAACCATCTGATCTTGAGTCCCTATCTGCTCTTTCAGTGCTTCGTTTTCTTGGGACAGGCGCGAAAGTTCCAGAAATGGCTCAATAGCATATACGATCTCGCTGAGACTGGACGGTTTTGTCAGGTAACGTTTCGCTCCCAACTCCATCGTTTTGACCGCTGTTTCAATCTCTTTCTGTGCAGACATCATTACAACGTTCAACTGTGGTTTAATCTGTCGCAACCGGGTCAGCGTCTCAACGCCATCTATACCACCAGGCATCAAGATGTCTAGTAGCACCAAATCGACGGTTTTCGATGTGCACAGCCGCAGTGCTTCTTCACCACTCGAAGCTGTTAGCGTGTCGTAGCCTTCTGATTCTAACGCTTGTGCGAGCATCTTCAAAGCATTTTCTTCGTCATCAACAATGAGGATAGTAGCCATAGTTTTGTATTTATGAAGTTGTAACTGTAATACATTTCTTGCCCCGCTAAGGCTTTGGGGCTGATGATTGCCACATCAAATTATAGATTCAACGTATGTCGTAAAGCGATGTCAATGTCGGTCATTGGAATAAAACCAATGACACAGTCAATGGCCGATTCAACAATTGTAGCAAGATTGTCAGTTACTACTACTGAATCCGTAAGTAACCCCGATTGTTGCCCCTCCTGTGTGGAACATAAAATAGGGACACAGCTGGGGTGATTAGCGCGGAACATCTTGCTAGTAATCATCGCCACGATTACTTGCGGCAAACTTGTTTGGAGATTGTCAGCTTGGACGATTAACGCCGGACGTCGCTTGGCTGTAAGCAAATTGGAGCTTGGAAAGAGCACTAAGATTACATCACCGCGTTTATAGCTTGGACTTTGCTTCGTCATAGTTGTCATAGACATTCATCTCAGGATTTTCCCAGTCTTCGGCAAAGGTTGCTAATTGGGCACGTAAACCTGCCGCTTGTGCTCTATCAATACCACGTTCCTGTAAATCTACTGAATCAGATGATAGAAAGGTTACAATAACGGGTGTGCCGTCGCACACATCATGGGGTATTTGTGAGAATTCAATCTTGCCATCGCGATATACGCCTTCAATAGTTGTAAGCATGAGTATTGCTCCTAATTTTTTGGTGTTGCTATAACTTGTCACTCCGATCGAGTTCTACATCCGTTCTCCTATCGGCACAAATGTTTTTGGTTCGGGACCGATGTAGTCTGCTCGCGGCCGAATCAGCCTGTTATCGCTCCGTTGCTCAATCACATGAGCAGCCCAACCGGTGACCCGCGACAGCACGAAAATGGGTGTGAACATTGGTGTCGGAATACCGCACAGATGATAAGCGGAGGCACTGTAGAAATCGAGGTTCGGGAATAGCTTCTTTTTTTGCCACATTACTTGCTCAATTCGTTCAGAGATTTGGTAAAGCAACCTATCTCCGCTTACTTCAGAGAGTTTCTGTGACCAACTCTTGATGATATCTGAGCGTGGATCAGAGATTGTGTAGACGCGGTGCCCAAAGCCCATAATTAACTGCCTTTCCGCGAGCATCTTCAAGATGGCGGCTTCAGCTTCGTCCAGCGTCTGGAATCGTTCAATCAGTTCCATCGCGGCTTCATTTGCACCACCGTGCAGAGGACCGCGCAGCGTTCCGATAGCCCCAACAATAGCGGAGTAGAAGTCGGATAGGGTAGAGGTTGCGACTCGCGCTGCAAACGTTGATGCGTTAAATTCGTGTTCCGCATAAAGGATTAACGACACATCAACGGCTCTGCGTTGCAATTCGTCCGGTTGTTTACCGTGCAGCAGATGCAAAAAGTGTCCGGCGGTAGTTTCATCGTCCGTTTCAACGTTGATCTGTTTGCCGCTCGTATGGAAATGGTACCAATAGAGCAGCATCGAACCGAAACAGGCGGTCAGCCGATCTGCAATGTGAGCCGGATCACTGTTGTCGTTTTCACTCTCCATCGTTCCCAAAGCTGAACAGCCGGTGCGCAGGACATCCATCGGATGTGCATCCCCCGGCACCTGCTCAAGGATTATTTTAAGCCCATCCGACAGCCCGCGCAGATCCATCAATTTTTTCCTGTAATTATCAAGTTCGATTTGCGTCGGCAATTTGCCGTGGATCAGTAGGTAGGCTGTCTCTTCAAAGGTGGTATGTTCCGCTAAATCGTGGATGGAATACCCACGATAGGTGAGCCCAACCCCCTCTTTTCCCACCGTAGCGATCATGGTTTCACCTGCGATGACGCCGGCTAAACCACCAGTTTTTTTTGCCTGCATTGGTTTCATCCTCCTCTGTCAATTTAGTGGGAACCGTTGGAGAGACTAATCTTTTTCTCGATCCGCGTTCAACAGTTGGTCGAGTCTACGCTCATATGCGTGGTAGTCTAAGAATTCATACAGTTCTGCCCGTGTTTGCATGGTACGGACTGCGTCCCTTTGTGTCCCTTCACGGCGCAATGTCTGATACACGTTGAGTGCGGCTGCGCTCATCGCGCGAAATGCCGATAGCGGATAAAGTACGAGACTGACTCCAGCACTCCTGAGTTCCTCTATCGTGTAAAGCGGTGTTTTGCCAAACTCAGTGATATTCGCCAAGACGGGAGCGTCAACTGCATCTACGAACTTTTTGTACTGATCCAATTCGGTCAAGGCTTCGGCAAAGATCATATCTGCCCCAGCCTCCGTGTAGCGACACGACCGTTCGATAGCGCCATCTACTCCCTCGATAGCTGCGGCATCCGTCCGCGCCATCAGGACAAAGTCCGCGTCCGTTTTGGCATCGGTGGCGGCTTTCATCCGATCGACCATCTCCGCCGTACTGACAATCTCTTTGTTCGGACGATGGCCGCAACGCTTTGCCTGTACCTGATCCTCGATATGGACACCGGCGGCGCCCGCGCGGGTCATCTGGCGGATGGTCTTGGCGATCATAAACGCATTCCCCCAACCGGTATCAGCGTCAACGAGAAGTGGAAGCTCTGTTGTGCCGGTGATCCGGCGCACATCTTCCAAAACGTCATTCAAAGTGGTCATACCGATATCTGGAAGACCGTAGGAAGCGTTTGCCACACCCCCGCCCGATAGATAGATTGATCGGAACCCGATGCGTTCTGCCATCAACGCTGAGTAGGCATTAATCGTTCCGACCACCTGCAAAGGGTTTTCTATGACCAGTGCATCTCGTAAACGACGCCCAGCAGAAAATGTATGGCTCATGTCTGACCTCTTTTACTCGATCCAAAACGAAAAGAGACGCGCTTGATGCAGATAGAACTTCAAGCGCACCGGCTTCTCAAAGACCAAGTTGTGTGGGTATTTCCACTGAATCTTTGCTTTGGTACTGTCGCCGGTAAACGGCGGCGGTGTCTCTCCTGGAACCCAGAACCCGTCATGCGGTCGTTGTGTTTCTGCATCAATAATTTCGCTGTATATTTCGCCCCAAGTCGCGTCCGCATTGATGTAGACATCTTCGCCTTTCAGTTCAAACGGTTTTGTTACAATTGTTCCGCATTCACCGCCGTCGAGCGATACGAAACCGTCAGGTCGTAGCTTGGCAAGGCTCAACGCACCCGTATCTTCAAAATGTTCGGGTTTGACATTCAGTCGGAACAGTTCCTTGGCACGGTTGAATTCTTTATATCGCTCAATGTCTGAAGGCATTCGTAGAGCGTTGTAGTAGCACCAGATTTCACCATCCTCACGCACGATGGGATGCCCTGCCATCAGGAGTTGGCTGCAGCCATAATTCTCACCATCAAACGGTTCAATTTCGATGAACAACGCGCGATCGGCGACACGTTCCCAGTGATGAAGGTCACGTGAGACTGTCATTTCAATCTGATTGATGCGGGTGTAGTTTGTCGCCGGCGGCGGAACAGCGCCCAAAGGATTGAATATGGTCGGGAAACCGATATAAAACCCTTGATACGGCAAAACTGCCATGTTGTAACACTCAGCGATGTAATCCTCGTTGTCAATGATGGGTGGGGTGATATATGCTGGATCTTCAATAATTTTGCGGACCCGGCAACGGCGATTTTGCCGATCGATTTCGTCGGTGTGGAAAATCAACTCCGGTTCAGAAAAGGTGTTGAAGTCTGAACTGGTAGAAAGCCACACGGAACGTCCCCATTCCGTACTCAGTTTGACCATAGCGAGAAACTGGTTCGATTGGTGGTCATGCGTAAACTGGGACTCATCTTGGCTGGGGATGGGAGGGGTGTCGACGAGCGTCCAATCAAATCCATCCGGTGACACGGCAGGATGGCGGTTGTGGGCACCGAATAAGCATTTATAGCGGCGTCCGGGATCTGGATCCGTTTCATCTCGCACAACGTGATACGGTCGTCCCGGTCCCTTGTACTCCGGGTCAAAGGCGATGTTGTTGTCCTTAGAACCGTTCGATTCGTACAACCCCAAGGAAGGTTTTTCCCAATGCTCGCCGTCTTCCGAGAACGCATAGTATGCGTGCTGTCCAAAGTACCACCATTCCCACACTTGCTTCTCCGAATTCCATTGCGGGCAGGATCGGCTTTGGACTCCTTTGCCGTTGATGACCGGTCCCCATTTCTTTGGGGAGTGCAGCGTACGCGTAGTGCTTTTGGTACTTTCCAACGCGAAGTCGTCTAGGAATAGCTGGCGGTGTTCCTTAGGATTTATCATATCAGGATGCACTGGCATTTCTCCTTTGTTATCATACGGTTCGGTTGTCCAGCGAGTATTCACGGTTGCCCTCAGGACCCCCACCAATTGCCCAGGTCCCACGGAAGAGAGATTGTCGCTTCGGCGGCATCCCTTCGATTGTTTCGTGGCTAAGGTTAAGCCGATGCCACTGTGCCCATATCGAGTTGTAACAGTTAAAGACAGCACAGCGCGGATTGTCCGGATTGGTCCAATCGTTTGCCGCGTGAACGAGACTTTCCGTGAAGATCACCACTGATCCCGGCGGGCAGCTGTATTCATCCATTGTTGCTCTCATGCTCGCTTCCCATGGGGAATCGCTGATGTTGGGACGGTATCGATCCGGACCGCCGTAGTTGAAATGTGCTTTGTGTGATCCGCTAAGGAAGGTGGTGCCTCCGGTCCCTTCCTTCACCTCCTCAAGTTCCCACACCACCCGTGTAAGTCCGGAGAATATCTTGCCTCCCGCGACCTGATAGCGCATGGCGTTAGCTTGCTGCGGTGGACGCACGACGTGTGGCAGCCCCCCATCGCCCCGCTCCGATTTACTCCATCCGGGCGGTCTCACGGTGATGAAAGATCCCTCACATCGGAAGCCGTAGCAGTCATCTTTCACGAAGGGGTCTTCAGACAAGATTTCGGACAGAATCCCGACAATCGCTGGATGATCTAACAGTCTCTGAAGGGCACCTTCATAGCTTTGTTTAGCGCCGGCATACACCTCTGCCTTCATCTCCTCAATGTCCGTTTCTGAGAGTACGGCAGGCAAGAGTATCCAACCGCGAAGATCGAAGAAAAACTTCTGCTCTGGAGTCATGAGCACAGGTGCATCAGTAGCGATGCTGTGGGTATCTTCTGTCCCTATGGTCTGCGTTGATATTGCCATTTGCCTCATCCTTCCATATAATTTTGTGTGGGTTCTGCGGATTGCGGGTGGTTTACCAATGTTGGGTTTTACTATCTTTCAACCCAACCTACTAAGATATGAAGCGCGAGTGAAAAGGAGACGGGAGAAGGCATCTGCCCATTTTCTGATTTTCCCGTTTCCGCGCTTATTCTGAAGTCTATCACCTGAAAAAAGTGAAGTCAAGCCAAAAATGGGTGGACACAATGCCACGCGCATGGGAAAATATGAGCGCGGTGAGGCGCGATCGCTTACAGGGAAGGAAACAATAGAAATGGCATTCGCCGATAGCGTTCAGAACAAGGAGGAGTAACCTATGTTGAATCGACAGAGGTATGGAGTTTTTTGGTTAGGCGGATTGGTTTTTGCCCTTGCGGTGATTGTAGCAACTAACATAGCAGGTCAAAATACCGAAACAACCAAATCACAAGGCGTAGATGGCGTTGGTACAGCGAAAGAGATTCGGATCCAGGGACATCTGGTGTGTCTTGCAGAAGCGATGCACGATTTGTACCGTGCAGATCTTCCTGCCAATCACGAGCACCTATACGGCTTTAAGGGGATAGACGGTGCGTTTTACACACTGCTACGCACAAATCTGTCGGAGGCGCTGTTTGTCGATGAACGCTTGCACCAAAAAACACTCATCATCACAGGAAGAACCTTTCCAAAAACGCATTTACTGGAAGCGCTTCGGCTCCAATCCCTACACGATGGGGTTCTCCATGACATCTACTACTACTGCGATACCTGCGCGATACGTGCCGCTGCACCGGGGAATTGTGTCTGCTGTCAGGCACCTGTCGAACTGGTCGAAAAACCAATTATGGTGAATCCTAAAAACAGATAGACACTTTCGCTCCCCATGTTTGGTAGGCGCTGTTTCTCCCGACCTGTCGGGATCCCGATTTATCGGGACGCGCCAATACGGTGCGGTTAGAAACCGCACCTACCGGGGGCATAGACTAGATTTTTCAGATCCCGGTAGTCGAGGTTTGCTGAACTCTCCGATTTTCAGTGTCCAAGTAATTCTGAAATTCACCATAAATCTATCCCGCCCTCAAATTAGCCTCGGTGATCCTGCTCCGTCCCGATAGTCTTCGGCTCGAAAAAAGCATCCACCTGTGACTCCTGTCGCTCCAGTTCGGCGAGCCGTCGTCGGGTACGTTGTCGGCATCGAAGATATACGATAATAAATACTACCCCAAGGCTTCCCCAGAAGAGATATGAGTTTGAGAATATCGCTGCCCAATAGTACCGCTGGGAAAGTGAGGCTTGCCATTCCGTGTCGAATGTGGCGAGGTCCCAACCAATTGCCTGTTTATAGGCGGTATTCAAATCGTTGCCCACGCTGAGAAGATCGATAACCTCCCACAGCTTTTCGATCCCCGCAATTTTTACCAGCCACGCAACCGCATTCAAGCTCTCTGCGTAAGCCAACTGTGCCCCTCTTTCAGGGGTTGGAAACCGATCTGTCAGATCTGCAAGTGGGATAATCGATCTCGATAGGATGTGCTCAAACATGACATCGTGGCGATGGGGCGCCCACTCTCCGGAAAGGTAGATCGCAATTCCTTCGATAAACCACAAGGGGATGTCTCCGATTGTGGATTTCGTGCGTTGTCCAAAAGCGATGTGCACAATTTCATGGCGGAGGACTTGGGAGAGTTGAAACTTTCGGTCAATTATAACGCGGGGGTTCTGAATTACGATGCGACGGCTGAGTGGAAACGCGCAACCGACCGCCCAGTCTTGGATGGGGGCATGGGCGGCGGCTTGGAATTGCTTCTGTGTCTTACACATCCAAATCTCGATTTTGCCCATCTCTATCCCATCAATCAGGCGATTCATGTATGGATAGAAATCCTCGGCAATATCGGCGATATCTTGGGGCTGAGTCCCGTTGGGTTGGTAGTAGATCTGGAAATGCTCACTTTCAAGCATCTCCCATACTTCCTCGACCGCGCTATGTAATGGAGTCACACTGATAATCAGAAGAATTGGCAAACAGAACAGGGAACGTAATGCTTTCCAACCGATTACGTGCATGATCTCTTGCCCTTTCTCTTGTGACGAATGCACGTTCTAAGGACTTCCATTACGCGATTCGATACTTCTCCACCGCAGCCATATCCAATTCAATCCCTAACCCAGGTGTAGTGGGCACTTCAACAAAACCATCCTTTGGGGTCAATGCGCCGTGAATGAGGTCGTTCTCGCGGACGAAATGGAGGGAGTCGCTCGGAATCGTTGCGTTTTTGATGACCGCGTGAACGTGCGTGCCAAAAGCGCCCGACACGCCCAAGCCGAGTCCGACAACCTGCAGCCACACCGGCAATCCTGCCCCTTCGGCGATGCCGGCGTTTTGCTGCGTGCTTGCTGGGCTGCCAGCGGTGTTGAACATATCCGCTGCGTCCGCTTTGATGGCGTCTATAATCAGCTTTGGATCTGCGATGTGGGGGGCAAGCGGAATTCGGGTCTGCTGACGAAAGTCACGGTAGCTGTCCCAACCGTAATCACGATACGAAAATGGATCTTCAAACGCTTCGACATTATATTTTTCCAGTTCGTGTGCCAGCTGAATCGACTGCTCTGGAGTCTCAAAGGTAAAGTTCGGATCGACGATAATCCCGTAATCCTCCCCCGCTGCCTCTGTCATGAGGCGAACGGTCTCGATGATGTTCCACGGACGCGCCTTGAGCTTGTGTGTCTTGAAACCCAGCTTGGCACCGACCTCCGCCTCTGCAGCGAACTCCTCCGGTTCCATTGGGCACGACCAGTAGCCCACGGGAACCTTCTCCCAGTGCTGGGCGCCCATCAGTTTATGAGCAGGCACTCCGAGCGCCTTGCCGACAATATCGAAGACCGCCGAACCGAAGGCACCACCAAGGTTTTGCCACTTGAGTTCCATCACGTCTACACCGATCCAACCCTCAATTGCGTCATCAAATCGCTGTCCCCTGCCGCCTTCCCCTAAGCCGTAGATGCCCTCATCTGTGTGAACTTTGATGATCGGGATGGGGCGTTCGAGATAGTCTCCGGGACGATTTTTCTCGATGGCAGGAATATGCGGCACCGCTGTGATAAACTGCTCTACTCCTGTAATCTTCATTTTATCTGCCTCGTAGCGTTTTGATCGGAAATAAGAACCCAAAATTTACCTTATACAAAAATGGTTAACCCGGATTATCACCTTGATCAGGAGGGGCCTTCCATAGGGAACGCAGATCTGCGTTCCCTACACAGGTTTACTTCCATCAATCCCAAAAGAAGAAAAAAATAGATAGGGCGTGTTGACATTTTGCTGTTGCTAATGCCGATTTATCGGCATCCTCGACAAGTCGGGATCGGCAAACGTTGTAATCATCGGACAATCTGACAAATGTAGCGCAAACTGTTAGTTTGCGGGCTAGAATCACAATCTAACAGATTGTGGTACAAAAAACGATTTTTAGAACACAATTTCTTGAAAAGGAAATTTCCCGATGAAAAACTAAGTTGGGTTTCACTTTATTTGTCTATGAGCAGGTGTTGTTAAACGACCGAGCCTCTATTGGACTTGATAGGGATTCATGTTTAACCGTTCAACCCAACCTACGGACGGGCAGATGTCAACAGAACCTAGTAATTTACACCATTCTACGATTCTGTTTACTCTATCTGAGATAGGGTTTCCCGAAACGCCTTGACGTGCGCGGGACACGTGCCGCAACAGCCACCGATCAGGTAGGCTCCTTCCTTAATCAACTCTAGTAGGTAAGGCGCCATATCCTCCGGTGTCTGGGGCCAATATGTCTGCTGATTTTTGTCTAAACGCGCCATACCTGCATTTGGATAAGCCATCAATCGTTTTGAATTAATTCCCCTCTCCTCCATCGCTTTGCGCAGCTGCTGGATTCCACTTATCGCATAGGGCATTCCTGTATGCTCATCACGCCTTGATTCTGCGCCGCAGTTTAATCCTAAGATCTGGACATTATCGAGTAGATTATCTCCATTGGAGAATTCACCTTCGGCTAAAATCTCGATGAGGGATGCAGCCGAATGGCCCCAATCCGTTTTGTATATCACCTCTTTCGTCCGCCGATCTCTGGTATATTTATAGGTCATATTCACGGCGATGGGAAGTCCCGTGTTTCTGGCAACGTCAACAGCGATGGCAGCTTCCTTTGCAGAGAACATGGTTTCAATACAGAGAAAATCCACGCCTTCTTCTGCAAGGGCATTTACTATTCGCTCATGTGCGTCTCTAACCGCTGTATTCGCGATCCCAAAATCAATGCCCCCACTATCAGCTTCAATCGCGCCCGGCGAAGGTCCGACTGACCCAGCAATATACACATCCCCGCTACTCCTCTCAACGGCTGTCTTCGCGTGTGCCACAGCTTGCCTTGTCAGTTTCTCTGCTTCGGCTGCATCTTTTCCTGCCATTTCGAGGTGCAGGGGAGAAGCAACAAATGTGTTCGTTCCGATTGCGTCCGCGCCCGCTTCAATGTAAGCCGAATGGATGTCAACAACAGCTTCCGGGTGCAATTCGTTTGCAAGGGTGCTGTTTGTCAATGCGATGCCCGCAATAAAAAGCTGCGAGCCAAACCCACCGTCATAAATCATTGGGGTGGAGTCTTTCAATCTATCCAAAAATGTCTTCATCTAAAATCCTCTGATATTTCATCAATAATTTTCCCTACTTCGTGGTTCACTCCTTTCCTACTCGATCTATCGAATCCAATTTAGACAATTTCTATTCTGTTGCCCAATGATCTGGATTAAGACCGAAGCCGCGTGCTTCCTCGCAGATAGCCGACCACGTTGTCTCATCAATTTCAATACCTTCAACCTGCTTTCGCACGGCGGTGCGGAATTCAGGTTCGCCGGGACTCAGAATCTCCTGAAAGCCCGGAGCAAGGCGACTTGATTTGACGTGTCGAATTAGGTCCTCTACTTCATCGTAATAGGCGTCAAGGTTGGTGAAGTGACTGATACTGTAAACGGTGAAGAGCACACCGTTGCTCACCATGGTGCGCTCACCGGCAGCACACCCCTCGCCGCTAAGAGTTCCCCCCAAAAGCTCCACCACAAAACTAAGACCATAACCTTTGTGTGCCACAACGCCGCCCATCGGAAGGATGGCGCCCGGTGGATCCGCTCTGAAGTCGTTTGGATCGGTGGTAGGGTTACCCTGCGAATCGATGAGCCAACCTTCAGGTACCTGATTACCTTGATTGATTGCGACGCGGATCTTGCCTTCAGCCACTACAGAAGTGGTCATATCTACCAGAATAGGGTCGTCGTCCCGACGTGGGGCGGAGAACGCGATTGGGTTTGTGCTGAGACGACCGTCGAGGCCACCGAAGGGAGCAATCTGATAACCGAGATTACCAGCGTTGACGAAGGCAATGCCTAACATCTCATTCCGAGCCGCCATCAAGGGATAGGCACCCGCCCGCCCGACATGACTCGTGTTTCGTAGCGCGACGGTGCCCGTTCCATATTGTCGCGCTTTTTCGATCGCGAGGTTCATCGCAAAGGTTGCCCCGACCTGTCCAAGTGCACTGTTTCCATCTACTACCGCAGCACAGGGATTATCGCTCACAACTTCGGGCTTTGCGGTAGGTTGGAATCTACCGTCTCGTATGGCACGGGCGTATTCGTAGAAACGGATGGCACCGTGGGAGTCGTGTCCGAAGAGGTTGGATTCTATCAAGTGGTCAACAACCGATCGAGTGTCTTCCGTTGTGCAACCTGCAGCTTCAAAGAGGTCATAGCCGATTTGTCGCAGGGCATCAGGTTGGAATGTAGGCATAAAAAATCCTTTCTGATCTATGTATTGCTATTTCATCCGGTGAGGGCAGGTCTTTACGAATCTTTCTGTTTTTTCGTTTTAGCGTTGTGTTCTGTCTCAAGTTCCTGCGCAAGTGCGTCCAGAATTTCGTCCGGCTCGCCGGGGCGCTCCCGCTTCTCCGTCCATTTCCACTGATCAAGATAATCGTCAGTTCCGGCTAAACCCATTTCCATCGCCGTACGATCAATCTCAACCTGAAAACGTTTGGGCATTTGCCGTGAAATCGGCTTTCTACCCTCATAGACTCTAACTTGCGCTGGAATATCTTTCCAATATAGGATTTGATAGATTGCCACGGTTTACCCCTCCAGTTCCCCTTTGCGATAGGCACGCAGGAACGTCCTACAAAAGCGATCTTTACCCAGCATCATATCTTCAGTTAGTTGATAAGCCTTTGACCTTCGGTCAAGGGAGAGGGCTTTTTTCGGGTTATTGGTTACAGGATCGATAATCCCGCTATCCGCACCCGCTTCGACCGCGAGAATCATAAAAACATCATTGATGAGACGACGGGAGGGCATTTGAAAGGAAACATTACTGAACCCACCGCTGATATGGATGTCGGGTCCGTACTTCTCACGGAGTTGTCGGATAGCCTCAAAGGCGTGGTTTCCGTTCTCCGTATCTACCCCAATTGGAAAGAACAACGGGTCAATGAAGATGTCCTCGATTGCAATGCCTTTGTCGTTCGCTGCATCTATCATACGCGAGGTGTTGTCGACTCGTTCTTCGGGGTTCTGTGGCATTCCGGACTCGCTGGCGGCTGTCACCATAACCTTCGTGTTGTACTGTTTGGCGAGGTCCAACGCGTCAAGCCGTTCCAGCGAAGCGGAGTTGAGTAGTGCTCGCCCGACACTACTATCATACACTTCAAGCCCCGCTGCGATAATTTCGCTGTTCGAGGAATCGATGGACAAAGGTGTATCAGACATCTGCTGGAGGGCTTGCACCAACCAGCGCATGGCTTCCTTCTGCTCTTCAAGCCGCCACGAAATTTCATCCACATTAACGTCGAGAAAGTCGGTACTGGAATCGACCTGCCGTTGAACAATTTTGCGTATATATTCTACGCCTTCGCTGGCGTGGGGCTCTTCACCCGACATTGCTGCCTGAACCGCGATGATGACATGTTTGACGCGCCCCTCCTCATACTCTTGGGACTTCTTGATGGATTCGGGGATAACAAGGTAGCGTCGTTTTTTGTTCGTATCCAGATAGCGGACAGACTCGATTCCATCTGGGTTGTCAGTAACCAGCTTTCCGTTTCGGCGCACCACACGAGTGGTATGGACATTCTCGCCGATAATGATAAAATCCTGACCGTTTAGTTGCATCTTCACTCCTCGTGACGCTGTGTACGGTTGACACTGACCTCACCGATTGAAATTGGCCCCCATCCGTATATCAGCTATCAGATTTTTTCTGGGCGTGATGGTCTCGCTCCAGAAAAGTGTTGCCCCAAGCACTTGTGCCGTTGAGGGCACCATCCTTGAAAATCGCTGGACCATCCAGCATCTTTTCCTCTTCGCCGTAGGCTTTGAGACGGTCATACGCCCGCGCCCAGATACAGTCCTTCTCCCCAATTTCGCATTTACCCTGACGGGTGCCGCCACACGGTCCGTTACGCTGGTTTTTCACACACTGTGATTCGGGACACAGATACGCAATATCCGGTAATGAGCAGTCTCCGCAATCATGACAATCAAAGGCGGAGACCTTAACCGCTTGCTCCAGACCGTGCATGACTTTCTTTACACCGTTGCTTGCCCCATCGATTGCTTGAGAAATTCGTTTGCCGATATTGAATCCCAAGCTGCCTTTTTCAAAAACTTGATCGTGCACCACACGATTAAGCTTATAGCCCAAGGGAAGTTGCTGTTTGGCGGTTTTTAAGGCTTCGGGCCGTTTTGAAAAGAGGTACTGGCGGCTAATCTCACTTGAACTGAGTCCGGTCTCCGGTTCGGGTTCAAAATAGTAAAATTCATCGGGATAATGGAAGCAAATTTCTTTGGCGAAATCCTTCCAATCGTCTTCCCCAAAACGGTCTACCATCTTTAGGATTCGCTCATAGTCCCTGTAGCGGATATGACCCCCTAAATATACACCTCTATAGCCCAATCCCTTGGCAATAGCACACTGCTTGGCGGCGAATTCTAAGAGAAAGGCTTTGCCCTTGTCCTTTGATTTTGCCTCTTTTTCAACTACGTCCAGTAACTCATCGGTCACGGTTACGCCGGGGATGTTGCCCTTATTGAAAAAACGGGCGGCGGGTCGGCTGAGGACGTAGACGTTGCCAATCACGGGGACATCCAGATCGTGGATTGCCATATATTTCAACAACTCATCCTGTTTGCGCGAGTCGTAGCCAATCTGGTTAATGATAAACGCAGCGCCGTTCTCAATCTTCTTTTTCAGTTTGAAGTACTGCGGCATAACCTCGCGTTCGTAACGTTTGTGGTTATTGACCACCGCCCCCACAAAGAAGTTGGTGCGCTCCAGTACCTGCGATCTTCTCCCTGCCCCTACCTTCATACCGGTGTTCATGTCCGTGAACATCTTCAGCAATCCTACTGAGTCGGTGTCAAAGACGGGGTTCGCTTGACCACGATAGCCATCGATCGGGTAATCGCCCGATAAAGCTAAGATATTGTGAAATCCTTCGCTCGCAAGCTGCCATGCCCGGCTCTGAAGCGCATTGCGATTCCAGTCTTTGCACGACAGGTGGATAATGACTTCCTGACCGCGATCGAGGAGATCCCGCCCCAAGGTGTCGGGACCGATCATCGCGTTGCCGCCCGGATTGTCGGTGATACTCAGACCGTGTATCCGCGGATTATCTGCCAGTTTTTGTGCTAGCTCCAGCACCTGCCGTCCGTCGGGATCGGTGATAGTTCCGCGTGAGGTTACCACTTCCACACAGGTGAGGAATGTATCTGTGTCCTGAAGTAAACGGCGCAGCGAGGACTTTTGCGATACGTCAAAGTCAGAGTTCGTTTCGGTGGGGGATGTGTTCATGGCTATGGTCCCGCTTCACTCAGCGCAGGTTTATAAAGTCTTTGGTTGAGATCGTTGAAATTTTGAAAGTCACATCTATTTTGGTGTGGAGTGTGGAGGCTACCATACCCTCACACAAACAGCGGCGTCGGTTCCGGAGGACCGAAACCGAGTTCTACCAACTTTGAAACCATCCGTCGGAGTCGAGGACGATCACTGTTGACTAGCTCTTCTGGTGGATGTAGTGAATAATTCCAGCCTTCGTATAGTCCTTTGATGTAAGCGATCTGTTCATCTGTCACGGGGTTTGCCATGAAACTGATGGCGTGTTGGGAGCGTCCCGGTGGGCCGCCGAACGCCCCGTGCCATAATGTTTCTGGAAAGACGATGACATCGCCGGGCTGCGATTCGATGACGACGCTGGGAATATCCGCACCCACAACCCCGAACGGCATAGCGGTCGGATCATCCTGTTGGGCGGTCAACGGTTGTATCTGTTTCCTAAATTCTAATGTATGAGATCCCGGAATGAAACGCAGCGCCCCGGTGTCTTTGGTGTTTGGCTCAAGGTAGAATGCGATCTTGATGTGAGGCACCGGCTCTGCGTCAATCCCTCCACCGTGCCACTGCGTGTCGCCGACATGGAGGTTCCCCTCGGTAGCGTTCAAGATGAAGTCAGGTCCGAGGAGGTCTTCGCCCAGCGCATAGATGCGGTCGTCCTCAATGAGCCATTGAAGCCGGGGGTTCAACTCAAAGAACGGGATCATGGCTTGACGCTTCTTTCCGAGGAACGGTTTGCCTTGACGGTTTTCGCACAAAACCGCGTCAGACTCACGACGGATAGCGTCAATCTCCTGCAGCGTAAATAGCTGTCGCAGGACAAGGAATCCAAACGTCTCAAAGTGCTGTTTCTGTTGAACCGTTAGCATGTTTACCTCTTTCCCTGTTCAGAATTATGACTGCCATTAAGCTGCTTTTCGCATGCTGTAAAAATAAAGTCAAGGATTCCGAATACCTTGGCGGGGTCGGTTATTGAGTATGCAAGCGGATGTTTTGCGAAAGTATTTGTTTCCAACTTACCAAACTCCCATATAATCCCCGTTGACACAATCCCATACACAGTAACCTGTTCATCCTCATTCAGCTTTTGGCACGCTATCAGTTCCGCCAAGCATTGCGCCCAACCTCCTTCAAAATCCTGTTTTTTTGCCTCTACCACTGCCAAAAGTGGACGATCTACCAGCTTATCGGTTACGCCATCAACCCACGCTGACACAAAGTAATCCGGCTCCCCATACAACTCATTATCGACATTCAGAGCGCGCTGCGACCATAATTTCAGGGTTTCATGACGCTTCCACGCCTGCTGCAAAAATGGAAAAATGAAACTTTCCCTTAAAAACGTTTCACTTTCTTGAATCGCCTGTCTGTCCAGCAAGAAATCTAAGTTCTCAATGAACCAGCTGGGAGGTTCAAGCTGCAGGTCAGGTATAAATCTTTCCGGACGAATTTGTAGAGGATATGTTTGAATAACCTGTTCCACACTTTTGAAATCGCTGTATGCCATCTGAATATCCTGCGTTCTGACTGTCGCCTTTAGTTGTGCTAGCCCCACATCTGTTCACTTTATCACACAAACTCTGTCGGCATCGGCTTAAACTGACATCCCTCCACAAATACTTCAAAGAAGTCAGCGGTTGTCTCTAATTCTACATGTTCAATCCCTTTGACCAAACGCTCGATAGCCTTACGTTTCTTCCGTGAGAGGAGAACCTCCTTCGCGCCTTGCACCGCAGCGTTGCCAATCTTAACGATGCGATCCTCGTCCACCGGTGCCAAGAAACCGATCTCGATCGCGTTACGAACATCTACATAATTGGCGAAACCACCGGCCAAATAGAGGCGACTCACATCCGCAGGATTGATCCCGAACTTCCGCATAACGATGAATTGACCGCAGTAATTGGCAGCCTTCGCCTGAGCGAGATTGCTGGCATCTTCACGGGAGAAGGTGATGCCGTATTCCGGGACTATCGGTATCTCACGTGTTTTTCTATCCCCGAACACCCCCATTTCGGTCATCCGTTTATGGCGACGAAGTTCCGCCAATAGGTCGATTAAGCCGGAACCACAAATTCCTTGAGGCGCAACGCCACCGATCGTACTATATTCAATCTGACTATCTACCCAGCGGATAGACTCAATCGCTTCATCGTAGCCCGGCATCCCGTACTTGATGCCGCCGCCCTCGAAAGCGGGACCCGCTGGGCAGGACGCTGCGATCAGTCGGTCTAGATGTCCGACCACTACTTCGGTGTTCGTGCCGACATCCACTAACATAACGACCTCTTTTTGGGAGGCCATATCGAGTGCTACCAGATCCGCTGCAACATCGGCACCAACATGGCTGCCGATCAACGGCAGTCCATACACCCGTGCCTTTGGGTTGGCTCGGATTCCCAACCGCCGCGTCTTCTCATTGAGTGAAGTGGTTTCGCGCTCGCCGGCGTGATATTGACCCTCGATTATCGACTGGTAGGGCTTTTGACCGATGCTCTGTACATCCAACTTAAAGAAGATGTCCCGCATCGTCGAATTGCCCGCCACAACAATTTCGTAAATTTCTTGACGGACGAACCCTAGTTGTTTCGCCATCTCCTGAATTTCGTGGTTGAGCGCGTTGATGACCGCCCAGCGCAGCTCCCCGCTAAACTCGCCATCATACGAGATGCGGTGCATGATGTCGCTGCCGCCGAACCGTTGCGGGTTCTCAAAGGAACTGACATGGACGCTCTCACCGGTTTCCAGATCAACCAAGTCGATGACGACTGTCGTGGTGCCGAGGTCAATTGCCAAGCCGTAGATGTGGCCGCGATATTTGTCAACTGCCTCATCATTATAGTAAACAACATCTTCGTGGCGCGTCACCAATGGATCAATTTGGAGGGGTTTGTCGTGTGTGTGGGTAAGAATCTTGGGGGTACGTCGTATCGGCGAGAACGCGATATCGACATCGGCATCCTTGACGACCGCTTGGCAGGCGAGCCGATAGTTCTCCCGTAAAAACGACTCGGCTTCGTTCCGTGGGCGCAATGCCTCCATCCCCTCTTTAATCTCTACAATACATTCATGGCACTGTCCGGTGCGGTAGCAGGAGGTCGGCACCTGAACCGCGAGTTCATCGGCGTAATCGAAAATGGTCTTTCCGGCTGCGAGCGGATGCTTTTTGCCGTCATGCGTTACTGTTCCCGTACCGTAGCTTACTTCGCTGTCGAGGAAAGCCCCTTCGGCAGTCTCGGTTTCCCACGCAGTCCGATAGTCGATTTTATCGTCTCCACCGCACAGGAGCAATCCTTCCTTTGGAGTATTGCGGCCACTCGCTTGCTTGCCAGTCAAGCCGGTGCTGGGCGGTCTGCGCTGGTTTTGACACCCAAACTTAGCGGTACATTGATCGAAGCGATTTTTGTACGGGCATCGATGCATGGACTGCTCGTCAGCATGGGCCACCATACTTGAGAACAGCTCTGATATTTTGTCTAAACGCTTTTGATATTCTTCTTTGCTCATTGGTTCATTAGTTCATTAATGTTAGGACTTACACACCTGCCGCTCAATCGGCGCGTTCTGGACAGGAGGGTGGAAGGATGGTTGGGATTTCACTCCCATTCTGCCAATCGCCTGAGCCCTACTCATCGTCCCAGTCCTCGTCCTCTTCTTCAAGGAATTGCTTTGCTAGCGCCACGCATTCAAGCGCGTCTTTGCCGTAGCCGTCCGCACCCATATCATCGGCGAACTCTTGGGTCACCGGCGCACCGCCCACCATGATCTTAACCTCTTCCCGGAGATCCTCATCAATAAAGGCTTCGATAGTCTTGCCCATGTTCGGCATCGTTGTCGTCAGCAACGCCGACATTCCGAGCACGGGTGCTTCATGCTCCTCTACCGCTTCAATGAACTCCTCATCCGAAGTATCCACACCCAAGTCGTGCACAATGAATCCTGCCCCCCGTAACATCATGATGCAAAGGTTCTTGCCGATGTCGTGAAGATCGCCTTTCACCGTGCCCATAATTACGGTTCCAATGGGGTCAATGCCGGAGGCGGATAGAATGGGTTCAATATATGCCATCCCCGCTTTCATCGCCCGCGCACAAGCAAGCACTTCCGGTACAAAGATAAAGTTCTCTCGAAACTTAATCCCAACGATCCCCATTCCGGCGATGAGGCCGTCATCCATGATTTCCAGTGCTGTGGTGCCCGCTGCCAAAGCGGCTTTGGTCATCTCATCCACACCGTCATTGTCTCCGTCGATGAGTGCTGCGGCGATATCCTGCATCTCAGGGGTCGTTTGCGCGAATGTGTTGATGGTGCGCTCCCGTTCATCAGGACGCTCAATAAACTCCTCAATCTCGTCTACAATAATTTCATTTTGAATGTCAGTAATTTCTGCCATAGTTTTTTCTCTTTGGATTTTAAGTAAATGCTCGTAACAGTTGATGTTATGTTATTGGTATAAGCCTAATTCAATCAGATGTTGTCGCTCCGCAATGCGTTTTTCATCGTTAAAACGCAGAATTTTTACTGTTACTCGTGCTTCAGCAGTAAGAGCACGGATTACCCCTTTTTCTAATTCAAAATGTCTGTCCCAGTCTTGAGTACGTGGATTAAAAAATGGAACGAGTGTTCCTGTCTGTGGGTCGAATGAGCCTACGTTTGGTCCTTTGTAACGATTACAGTACATACAAGAAAGTGCAAGATTTCTCTCATC
Source organism: Candidatus Poribacteria bacterium (assembly GCA_965204355.1). Lineage (GTDB taxonomy): Bacteria > Poribacteria > WGA-4E > WGA-4E > PCPOR2b > PCPOR2b. The sequence goes on along the minus strand of OZ241983.1, from coordinate 5,610,682 downwards.
CGTATTTCCACCATGCTGACGGGGCACAATGTGATCTGGCTCATGCTTGTGCAGCGAGAACGACTGGGGTAAGAGACAATATTCACAGCGATTACCTGCACGCCTTACGACGAATTGACGTACACTTGCAGAGAGATCGGAAGGCACTTAAACTCCCTGTTTTAGTTGTGATGTAACTTGTGCCTTGAGCATGATGACAATATGCTCAATTTGTTGCAGTTCATCGAGTTCAAGTTGCTCCATTTCCGATAACAATCCAGCTTGATTTAGTGTGAGTAAGCGTTGAAGCCTCTCCTGCGCCTTTTCAGATACATGATAATCCAGTACCTCCTGCGGGTCAGGATTTTTTGATAAAAACTGAATTGTCTCGGCTGCGGTAGCGGCAGCCAAGGTCTTAAATCCGATGAGACTCAACTCGATAACGGTTGGAAGCCAAGAGCCAATTGGTTGAATTCGTTTTGCCAATTCATCAGGAACCTGCATTGTTAGCTGAACCATATCTTTTGTCCTTGTCAGCATAGAAATTCTATTGAGAGTTTCCCTACAGCGAAATTTCTCTGTCTAATTCTTAATTCGACCCTGCATGTTCCTTGTGCCAATCCTGCACCGCTTTGGGGATTTCTTTGAGGTTTTCAATAGCGGTCTGCAACGGAATCGCACACTCTGGACCAACGAGCTGCACGCCGGACTCCAGATTCTTGTAGACTTCCCCGCGAACGTCTTCGGGACCCTTCGAGAAGAGCGTCTCAGGGTTATTAATGTTGCCCACCAGAGAAATTCGCTCTTTAACCACTTCCATAGATTCACCGGGCTCGTTCTTGGAATCGTAGTGGAAGGCTGCCATTCCTGTCTGAGCGATGTACTCCATTCTATCGACTGTCCGCCCACAAATATGCAGAATCAGCGGGATAGGAATCCGCTCGACAAACTCAATGTGCAGGTCGCGGAGGTAACGCTCATAGTATTCACCACTGACCAGATCGCCCGTTGCGTGGTCGGGCAAGGTTAGGGCGTCTGCTCCCGCTTCAATCTGTGCGACCCCAAATTCTATCGTGGCTTCCTTCAACCTATCCAGCGCGAGTTTCGTTGTGCCCGGATCGTCCAGAGATAGCAGCAAAAACGGCTCCACGCCGAAACAGTGATAGGCCTGAGACCAAGGTCCCATCGTTTTTCCAATGATAGCGACGTCATCCCCGTATTCCTTCTTGAGGATTTTAATTGCATCGAGTACGCATTTGGTATCCGGATGGGTCAGGAAATCTGATGGGATCTTGATGTCATCGACATCCTCCCAGATCGGTTCACGCATTCTAACCGTGGGCCAATTGTCTTTCTGCTCCCATTGGATCTTACACCCAAGCGCAGAGGATTCTTGGATGATCGTGAAGACAGGCATGATCGTGTCGAAACCTAACTCGGTATACCCGGTGGCGGCTAAACGTGCCATCAACTCAGGTTGTCTGTTGGCTTCCGGGAACGGTGCATCCACCAAGTCCATCAATTCTACTGTGGCGACAGACGTTGGGTTGCAGATCGGGGTTCGATCCACAGGTTCTCTCTTCAACGCTGCTAATACCCGTTCTTTGCCGGTCATTGGGCCGACTGTTTGTTGTTCGGTTCCCATAATTTCCTCCTAATTCTGTTGGCTTGGGGCTGCGAGGACGCCGCGTGAGGCTGCCATCTCTTGCTCCCGTACGATGGCTCGGACATTCGGGGCACGAACGAGCAGCAAACCGACTAAGGCATCGTGGGAGTCGCCACACGGAAACGCAACCTTGTCAAGCGTTCCATCCACCTCTTCCATCTCTCCCAATTTCATTAAACCGCCAGCAATTGCGGAGATCCGTCGGTCGGCGCGTCTGCCCTCGCCATCAGCCTTCACTTGGTAGATCCCTTCTCCAAGACTATCAACCGTGATGGTCAACCCCGATTTTTTGTCCAAAATCTGTAAGGGACGTGGTTCTACCGAATCGTTCGGGGAGAGCTTACATGACTCTAGAAAAGCCCGTCTGCAAGCGAGTTGATGTCCTGATCCGCAGGGGAACTGGAGCATCCCATTCGTAGTCACAACCATGTTTCCCAGGCGCGTCATCGCTTCGATTGCAAACTGAATACGCTCTTGAGCCCCTTCCATCTGGCTGTAGGTATGCACTAAGAACAGGGGGCTCTCATCCGGCCCCTGTTGGTATAGCGCGATCGTTATGTCGTGGAAATGAGGGTCCATCGGGACCAATTCAATACGTTTGCCAATATCGACTGTTTGACCCATGGCTATCTCCTCGTTAGGAATTATTATTCTTGATTCTCACCTGTAATTTTGCTTGACAACAGCGCGTTTTATTCGCATAATAGTTAATGGTCTGACCTTTGCGGCATAAGTTTAACCCAAAATTGAGAAATTGTAAAGCGAAATTTTTATTATCGTATGTTATGAAAGCGCGAGAGCAAGAAAAATTGGCGATGAAAGAGATGAAGCCCAATACCCGCACCTCCCTGAGTGATGGGATTGTGGAGCAGGTAGTTGACCTCATCTCCCGGGACGTGCTGAAACCCGGAGACCGGTTGCCTTCTGAGCGGGAGTTGTGTAAGCGGTTGGGAGTGGGGCGGAGTTCCTTGAGAGAGGCGTTGCGTTCCCTTGCCGTCATGGGGATTATAGACGGACGGGTTGGGGATGGCACCTTTGTCTCTAACAGTAACAAGCGGTATCTAGAAAAAACGCTACAGTGGGGGTTGCTGCTTGATCGTAAGAGAGTTCAAGACCTTATCGAAACCCGGCTTATGTTAGAATCTCAAACGGCGTTTTTGGCTGCACAACGGGTCACACCTGGGAATATTGAGGCAATCGAGGAGACCTTGCGGGGGATGGAAAGGTCAATCGGGCAGCCTGAGAAATACTTGGAGTTTGATTTACAGTTTCACCTGACCATTGCGCGTGCAACGCAAAATTCGATACTCTACAGTCTCTTGAGCATGATACGGGGGTATCTGCAAGAGTGGATTAAAGGAAGCCTCGCTGAACCGTCAACTACTCAAACAGAGACGCGGGCGGAATTGTCCTTACTGGAACACCAAAAAATCCTCCATGCCCTCCGAAAGGGAGCGGCGGATCAGGCGCAACAGGCGATGACTGAACATATTCTCTCCAGTAGCGTTGACCTTCAGCGGTGATAAGCGATTTCAAATGAAACAGTAGGAGTTACGCAGTTCAGTTTGTAGTAGCGCAATTCATTCGTAAATTGCTCGCCGAACATTTAAGTTGAGTCAGCCACCCGCCGGAAGTAATCCTCAAGCCCACCCATCGGCGTGAATCCGAGCATCCGTTTCGCTTTCTCGACCTCATATTTCCCCTGCGCGAAATAGCTCAGTAGGTTGAAGGATTGGAAGTTGCCGGGTACAGATTCAATCTCTAACGCCAAGCGACAGGCGTGTTGCAGGTCTTCCCACACTACCGTGAAGGGCGGGAAGTCGCCTTTGGTGACGGCCTCTGTCGGCTTTGGGCCGAGACCGTTAAAGAGGAAACAGACTGTTTGGATATCGTATGTCCGCGAGAAGATTTCGCATATCTCCATGCTGAGATACTTGGTGATTCCGTAATATCCGACGCCCGGCGCTAACGGCGGATCGCTAATGCCAAATTCGTGATCGTATGCGTTGCGTACCAACTGAGGACCGGTGTGAACTACCTTTTTGATCCCAAGTTCGGCGGCGGCTTTCATCACGTGATATGCACCCTTTGTACTCACCTCAAAACTGACCACCGGATCATCGCGCAAGACGGCAAAGTTTATGATGGCATCCATCCCACGGCATACCTCCAATACATCCGGATATGAGGTTATGTCAACATTGATAATCGGTTTTCCATCTGGATGCGGCACGATATCCGAAAGATATAAATCGTAGTCCTTTTCCAAATCTGGCGTAACATAAGGGGCGATATTGCCAGACGCCCCCAACACAAGCACCTTTTTCATGGTTGAATTCTCCTATGCGTAAAACGTAAAATATAATTGCGTAAATATAGTGAATTACAAAAATAAATAGACACTTTCGCTCCTCATGTCCTGTCCCGACTCGTCGGGATGCGGTGCGGTTAAAAACCGCCCCTACCGGGTCATAGCCCAGATTTTTCTAACCCCAGTAGTCGAGGTTTGCTCACCGCGCCGATTGGCAGTGTCCAAGTAATTCTAAAATCTACCATAAATGCCTTCATTCGTTCTACCCGGATGAATTTAGGTAGAGGCTTTGAAAATCGTGATTGGGTTGATATCCAATCCCGCGTGCTTGATCGATCAGAAATTTGGGATTAGGGATATCCGCGCAGATGTGATAAACCGCCCACCGTTGTGTCCACTCTGCGCTGTTGCTGTTATCGCGATTCAAAACACAGCGGAACGCACCCGCGGCATCCCGGATATCCAGCCATGCAAGATTTGGCGTGTCCTCCTGGGCCTCTTCCTCAAGAATCAGCTCTCCCAACCGCAGCCCTGTTACTGTGACTAAGTGGTCCCGTGCAAACTCGCGGGCGGTCAACTCGCCCAGATACTTCGTCATCTCCACGATTTCCGGTGACGGCAGCGGTTTCCAGAGTTCAGTGATATACACATCGTCGGGATACGCGTTGAAAATAGACAGGGTGCTTGCACAGATAAATTTCTTAATCCCCGCCCCAACCGCTGCGCTAAAAAGAACGTGTGTGCCGCGTGTCGCCAAGTCGAGCAACATCTGTTCGCGCTTTAATTCATCAGACGGTAGATCTGTCGGCGGTTCGCCGGTATGGATGAGGAGATCGATCCCCCGAACCGCTTCCCACGAATCATCGGGATCCAAGATGTTCCCCTGAATAAAGTCGCAGCCTTCTGCTACGTCAACCGGTACACTGTCCATGAGGCGCACACTGTGGTCAGCCTTCAGTTCAGACGCTATCGCCTGTGCTAGTTGACTGGAAGCACCGATAATGAGAATGTTCATTGAGTTACCCCCTTCATATTTTTGCCCATCATATCAGACAACCTTACCCCTGTCAATTTTTTTCCTTTACGCTAGTGGAAGGTGGTATAATAACCTAAGTTGCTAGTGCTCTGTCAAATAAATCATGATAAAGCACTTACGGCTGTTGGTTATGGCTACCCAAGCCGCCGTGCGGGGGGAGTGTCTAAAGGAGGCTTTTGTACCATCCCGATGAAATCGGGATGATCCGAGGACGCAAACTAACAGTTTGCGCTACATTTATCTGACAATGTACTAGGGCGTGTTGACATTTTGATGTTGATAATGCCGAATGAGGTTTCAGAAAATAAATCGGTAATTCTATGTTTCCCCCAGGCCCGGTAGGTGCGTGAGTTGAAACGGCGCAGTTAGAAACAGCGCCTACCAAACGGGAGCCCGGTAGGTGCGGTTTCCAACCGCACCGCCTTCAATCCAAACCGGCATGAACACCGCTGCCGACCATCGCAGCCACAACCTCCGCAAAGGCAGGTCTTCAATACAAGGCACATATTACCACATCATCAATAGCCGCCGGAGTGTAGGTTGAAACGGCGCAGTTAGAAACAGCGCCTACCAAACGGGAAACTGGTAGGTTCGGTTTCCTAATCGCCCCGGACATCGCTCGGAAATTACCGAATTAATAAATTAATCTTCATACAAATTGGGGCACAAAACTTACGAGCCACATGTCGCCCCGCTGGGGCTAAAAAACTGGAGATATTTCCGAACTCTACACATTGCGCTCCGCTGGAGCGCGGGGTTTTGGGTGTATCGCCATTCTATAGACATACCGCTCCGCTGGAGCGGGGAACCGGAATACCCCATGCCGTTCCAACAAACGAACCAATGAACAAATTATCTTCACGCATCACGTTTTACGTTTCAACCATGTGTTATCCTTTATCAGGATGGATATAACCTATGCCGTTCCAACAGATTTGTCGTACCTATCAGCAAAACATCCAACAGACCCACGCACAGACCGATGCAACCGCTGAACTCTCCCTGCAGCCGCATCTCAGGACGTTGTTGGAAAAAACGGCAGAACTTTTAGAACACGAAATCACGATTACCTCCGAGCCGCGAAGGTTAGAGATTGGTAGGCCGGATTTTGTTGTGAAAAGTGGCTTACTCCCGGTCGGCTATATTGAGGCAGAGGCATACGGCAGGGACCTTGATGCCCTTACAGGTCATGCCCAAACTCAAAACGAGCGGTTCATTGCAAACCTTGATAACTTCATCCTCACCAATTTTGTCGAATTTCAGTTGTACGCAGAGGGCCAACTGCTCACAACATCACGAGTTACAGACGAAAGTACGGTTTCCTTAGAAAACTTGCTTGATCGGTTTTTGGGCACAAGCCTGACGCAAATTGGGAGTCCAGAAATCCTTGCCAAACACCTCGCACGTCGCACCCGCGAACTGCAAACGCAAATTGCAACAACGCTCGCCGATGAAGACAGCGGTATCTACCGGATGTTTTCCGCGTTTAAGAAACTGCTCTTGACTACGTTGACCCCCGATGACTTTGCAGATATGTACGCACAAACCCTTGCGTATGGTCTCTTTGCAGCGCGATGCACGCTTCCCAACGGAACAAACTTCTCACGGCATACCGCCTACGCCGCACTTCCCCCATCAAATCCATTTTTGCAGCAACTCTTTCACCAAATTGCCTCCCCAAACCTTGAGGGGAACGTCACCTATATTTTGGACGATATCGCAAACCTCTTGGCAAATGTTCCTACAGAGATGCTCCGCACCGCTTTTGTCGTCCAAGCCCATTTTGAAGATCCGGTCATCCACTTCTACGAAACCTTTCTCGCTGAATATGACCCACAACGCCGTATTGATCGTGGGGTCTACTATACACCACCACAGGTTATCTCCTACATCGTCCGCTCTGTCGATGCGCTACTCAAAACAGAACTGGATAAATCCGATGGACTCGCTGACGACAGGGCCCTGATTCTTGACCCCGCTACAGGCACCGGCGGCTTCCTCTTGGCAGTATTGAACCACATCAGCGAATACATAACAACCACTTACGGCACCGGGGAGTGGCATCAGTACATTAACGATCCACAACTAGTGCAGCGGCTCTTCGGTTTTGAGATGTTGGTCGCGCCGTATACGATCGCCCATCTGAAACTGAGCCTGTTTCTCCGGGCGCAGGGTTGGCAGGCAACGGAACGCCTCCGTATTTATCTCACCAATACACTGGAGGAACCGATAGAGAAGGAGTTGTCCGCCTTTGCAGAGTTTATTTCCGATGAGGCGAATGCGGCGGTTTCAGTGAAACGGGACGAACCGCTTCTCGTCATCCTCGGCAATCCACCCTACCCCCACCATTCCATGAATCCAAGCCGCGATAGCGATGGGGGGGTCACGTTTATCGGAGGGTTGATTGAGGATTACAAACAGATAGACGGTCAGCCGCTCGGTGAGAAGAATCCAAAAGCACTTCAAGGGGATTATGTGAAGTTTATCCGGTGGGCACAGTGGCGGATCGATAAAAACGGCGAAGGCGTTATCGGCTATATCGTCAACAACGCTTTCCTTGACGGTCCTATCTCTCGTGGGATGCGAAAGAGTTTATTGGATAGTTTCAACGCCATCTACCTGCTCAATCTGCACGGTAGTAACAGAAGAATGGAAGCTATCCCTGAAACGGAAACAGATGAAAATGTCTTTGACATCCTACAAGGAGTCTCTATCCTACTGTGTGTCAAGCAACGCGATAATCCTACCTCCGCTGAAGTGTATTATGCGGATATGTGGGGACCCCGAGAGGAAAAATATAAAACACTGTCGGAAACCAATCTCCAAACTACGAAGTGGAAGCAACTTCAGCCAATATCACCGCTCTATCTTTTTGTGCCGCAAGTAAGAGAGCGTATAACTGAATACGAACAGGGATGGGAGATTACTGACATCTTTCAAACAAGTTCAATTGGGATCGTCACCGCACGGGATAAATTGACACTCCATCGGACTCCTGAGACATTACAAGAGACTGTAGCTGATTTTGTTTCACTGCCTGAAGCGGACGCACGGGAGAAATACAAATTGGGAAAGGATAGCCGCGATTGGAAAGTCCACCTCGCCCAAGCAGATCTCCTTAACCATCCTAGTGCTGAACAGCATATAGCACCTATTTACTACCGTCCCTTTGACACGCGCTGGACCTACTACACCGGGCAATCGCGTGGATTTCATTGTATGCCTCGTCCTAAAATTAGTAGGCATCTGCTCACTGGACAAAATTTCGCGCTATGCGTCTGTCGTGTCGTCAAAAGCCCCGTATGGCAACACGCTTTAATAACTGACAAAATCACTGAGAGCAGTTATATCTCAAATAGAACAAGTGAAGTCTGCCACGTTTTTCCACTCTACCTGTACCCGGATCCGGAGGAATTAGAGTTTGCTACAGAACGTTCGTTCAATTTCAAACCGGATTTTCTCAAGGCGCTCTCGGAGAGGTTGGAATTGTCACAAACTACGCGATCAGGACTCCCCGAAGGCGTTTCGCCGGAGGAGATTCTCGCCTATATCTATGCGATCTTATACAGTTCCACCTATCGTGAGCAGTATTATGAATTCCTGAAATATGATTTTCCGCGCATCCCCCTGCCTCCGGATGTTGAACACTTCCGCAAACTCAGCGCGTTGGGGAATGAGTTGATTGATTGGCATCTTTTGAAGGTTGGAAGCGGGACGCTGCCGCGCCATCGGTTTGAAGGCGAAGGGGAAGGGGTTGTCTCACAGGTCCGCTATGTGGAGGGCAGCGTTTGGATCAATCCGAGCCAGCATTTCACAGATGTGCCGGTGGATGTATGGAAATATGAAGTAGGGGCGTATCAGGTGTGTGAAAAGTGGTTGAGGGATAGGAAGGGCTCGGCCTTAAGCTACGATGAGGTTCGGCAGTATCGGGGTATCTTGGTCGCGGTGGCGGAAACACTTCGGATCATGGAGGAGATTGATGAAATTAATGAGATTTTCAAATAGCGATATAGAAAACTGGTCTTCACTATCATATCCAGAATATATTGAAAAGAGCCAAAAATATGAATGCAGAGATTGTGGAACCATAACGATTCCATGTGAAATGGCGGCAGTTATAGCTATGCCGCATTGCAAGAATTGTAGTGGATTTAACTTAAAACAATTATTCCCCATTTGTGATGAATGCCAGACCCCCATAGAATATAAAACGGATTACTTTTTGGACAATGATGAAGTCTCAGCATTGCCGCGAGTATATTTATTATGCAGTTGTTCAAAAGGAGTTTGGTTCCCTCTAGTAAAAGAAGGCATAGATGGTATCACCATGGTAAGAGCAGACAGAGAAGACGACGATTTCTCGCCATTAGAGGTGGATGCCCCCTTGCCAGTTTATCATATTACTGAAAGTAGATATTGGTATTTATACGATCCGAGTCCGTCCAAATACGCCAATAATGTTAATAGTTCGGTACATTTCACCAAGTGCCAAAAAAGTGAACAAGATTATTTTCTCCATTCGCATATAAAAGCGAATATAGATCCATGCCAAAGAATGAGAGGAGAATTAGAGTCTTTCTCTAAAGATTATTACAAGTTATGTGTTGATACTATTAACTTAAATCTAAAACTGGGATTGCTTAATATATTTTTGCCTCACCAAATGGGATATTATATGGTTAATCTTAATTTGGGATTAGAAAACCCGATCCATGATTTGGTTCAGTATAGTAATCCAATTTTTTGGCAAGATTATGTGAGAACCTATTTTGATAGTTGTGTCATGGGGATTTCTCGACTTATGGAGGAATCTCCAGAGGAATACACTAACTCATATCGAGCGTATGCAAAACGCTATACAGACTGTTATTATCCTGAACGAAAAGACAAATCGGGAATAAGTCGCCCTGATCCGCGACTGTCCAGAGTAATTGAGATAAGAAATTGGTATATAGCACATGATGATATACGATTTGATACAGCCACACTACATGAAGGTATTACGGATTTAGTTGATATTTATAAAGATCAAATACTGACATCAATTAACACTTTGAATAAAATGCAAAGGCTAAAAATCGTTTTTTCTTATGATCCACACGAGATTTTTATAAATAAAGGCGTTGCTTTGCCAATCTTAAAAATCATAGATAATGAGCTAGTGCGTGAACATCCCCATCCTGAATCTGAAATGGTTTAGTTTGGAATCATCAAGCCCACTCCAGTTTCCTCCTTCAGATCCGATGCTAATTTCCTCCCCAATTTTTCGCTTGAAACCTGCTCGAAAATCCGTTACAATCCAGTGCTAATTTTGGAATAGATTTTTGCTATCTAAACCCGCTCGAAATTCAGTCAATTATGGACTGCTCGAAAATTAGCAAAATGAGTTGATTAGTCAATATAGGAGCATCGCCGTATAAGAAAGGATAGCCCCTTGCAAAACGGTCTATATCGCCAAATCAAGAGAGTTGCTGTGGTTGGGGCAGGGACAATGGGATCTCAGATTGCTGCCCATATCGCCAATGTCGGAATCCCGTGCGATCTGCTGGATATCCCGCCCACAGAACTGACCGCCGAAGAACGTGCCAACGGCTTGACCCTTGACAGTCCCATTGTACGGAATCGAATCGCACAATCGGCTCTGGATCGGATGAAAAGTGCGAAAACTCGATCGCCGTTTTACGTCCCCGACGCAGCGGAGTTGATCCGGGTTGGCAACTTTCAGGATCACGCCGAATGGCTGGCGGATGCGGACTGGATTATCGAGGCGGTGGTCGAGAACCTTGATGTCAAGAAGCAGGTTCATGGGCGGATTGACCAGCATCGCAGGTTCGGTACACTTGTGAGTTCCAATACTTCAGGGATTTCAATTCGTGCAATCGCAGAAGATCTCTCGCAGGACTATCAAGAATGCTTCCTCGGAGCACATTTCTTCAACCCACCACGCTATCTGTACCTAATCGAGCTCATTCCAACGGAGGCAACCCGCCCAGATCTGGTCGAGTTTATCTCCGGTTTTGCGGAACACACGCTTGGCAAAGGGATCGTCCGTTGTAAAGATACACCGAACTTTATCGCCAACCGGATCGGCATCTTCTCAGTCCTCCACACCATCCATCTGATGCTTGAGGAGGGGTATACGATTGACGAAGTGGATGCGATTACAGGTCCACCGATGGGGCGTCCAAGAAGTGCGACCTTTCGGTTGGGAGACATCATTGGGCTTGATGTGCTCGTGGATGTCGCAAACAATGTCTACGAAAATGCGCCTAACGATGAGCAGCGTGAAGTTTTTCGCGTTCCCGATTTTATCTTACAGATGGTTGAAAAAGGATGGCTCGGCGAAAAAACTGGGGGCGGCTTCTATCAGAGGCGTCGCGGCGAAAACGGCAGCGAGATCTGGACATTAGATTACAATACACTCGAATACGCACCTCGTTCCACCCCCCTATCTCCCCCCGCTAGCGGGGGGATAAAAGGGGGGCTTGATTCGGTCAATGAGGTCCGACGAATCGCTGATCCAGGGGAACGACTGAAACGACTCATCGGCAGCGATGACCGCGCGGGTCAATTTGCGTGGAAATGCCTCAGTCATACGATGTGCTACGCAGCGGCACGCATGCCCGAAATCGCCGACGATCTGGAGAGTATTGACAATGTGATGAAGTGGGGGTTCAACTGGGAGCTTGGAATCTTTGAGGCATGGGACGCGATCGGTGTGCCGGAATCTGTCGGACAGATGAAATCAGAAAGCCGTGCGATTCCACCCTTCGTTGCAAATCTGCTGAATTCAGGGCAGACCTCATTCTACAAAACATTGTCCAAAAGTAAGCCTGTGAAATCCAATCCGGACGCAAGCCTCATCGACATGGGCGATGGGGTGCTATGCCTTGAATTTCATAGCAAGATGAATGCGATTGATAATCCAAGCATTGAGATGAAGTTTGAAGCGCTTGATGAGATGGAACGGAATTTTGAAGGGTTGGTCATTGGGAATCATGCGGACAATTTCTCTGTCGGTGCCAACCTTGCTTTAATGCTTGAACGGGCGCGGAGCGGAGATTGGGAGGCACTTGAAGGAATGATCTCTGCCTACCAAAGGGCGAACATGCGATTCAGACTTTCTCCCAAACCGGTAGTCGCTGCTCCCGCTGGCATGGCACTCGGTGGCGGATGCGAAATAGCATTCGGGGCAGACCGAATCTGCGCTGCCGCCGAAACTTATATCGGTCTGGTCGAGGTAGGTGTTGGACTTATCCCCGCTGCGGGTGGCGTAAAGGAGATGGCGATCCGCTGCTTGGAGGGTGTTCCGTTGGATACAGGTGATGAAGCGTTTCCACACGTTAAGCGTGCCTTTGAAACTATCGCCTACGCCAAGGTGTCTGAAAGCGCTGCGGACGCAAAGATGCTTGGCTATCTCCGCGATACCGACACTGTTTCAATCAATCGGGGGCATCACCTGCACGACGCCAAGCAGCTAGTGCTGACGATGGGGGCAGATGGGTATCAGGTACCCCAACCGAGGGGGGTGTTTGTACTGGGTGAAACGGGGCTTGACCCATTGAAATCAGAGATCGATCTTGTGCACCGTGCTGGGAGACTTAGCGACCACGACGTGAAAATCTTGAATCAGCTTGCGTTTGTCCTTTGCGGCGGGGAGTTGTCCACCCCGCAATATGTTTCCGAAGACTATCTCCTGGGGCTTGAGCGGGAGGCATTTCTGGGGCTCTGTGGTGAAGAGAAGACACATCAGCGGATCGAGTACACCCTCAAAACAGGGAAGCCGTTGAAGAATTAGACGCAAACTATAGTTGATCTTAGAATTAATGAGACACGCCAAACCGCACCGATTTGTGCCCCCAAGCGGCCCGGTATGCGCTGTTTCCAACTGCGCCTATGTGGTGCGGTTAGAAACCGAACCTACCGGGGGCGAAAGTATCTATCTGTTTTTAGAATTCACCATAAGGTAATTATCTGATGAAATTTGGTAAATTTGAACTTTTTATTGTCAGCGACGGTACATTCCGCTTGGACGGAGGTGCCATGTTCGGTACGATACCGAAGGTGTTGTGGGAGCGTACCCATCCCGCTGATGACCGCAACCGAATCCTGATGGGACTAAATTGTCTGTTAATTCGGACGCCCACAGAGAATATTCTGGTCGATACCGGACTCGGCACCGGCTACGATGAAAAATTCGCTTTTCTGTATGGCGTTGATAAGTCCGAGACAGATTTGCTGAGAAGTATCGCAGCGGCAGGGGTAGGGGCAGCGGATATCAGCAAGGTCATCTTAACACACCTGCATTTCGATCACGCCGGCGGGAACTGTTTTCAAGAAAAAAGTGGAGAATTCAGACCCACATTTCCGAATGCCATCTACTACATCAATCAAGGCGAATTGGCATATGCTAAAGAACCCGACCCGCGCAGCAAACCCAGCTATCTCCCATACACGTGGGAGTCGCTCGAAAGACGAGGACAGATTGAGCTTATTTCTGGGGATGGAGAGGTCACCTCCGGCGTGACGATACTGTCTGCACCGGGGCATACACCAAACCATCAGATCGTTAAGGTGCAATCCGCCGGACTAACCGCGTGCTTTCTAGCGGACCTGGTTCCAACGCCTTCGCACCTGAAGACGCATTACGTCATGGGATTTGATCTCGATGCTTTGACTGCGATGAAAAACAAGGAACGGGTATTGAAACAGGCGCAGGCAGAAAACTGGCTACTCATTTTTGAGCATTCACCGGAGGTCAAAGCAGGTTACTTGACTGAGGATCTAAACGTTGAACCGGTCGAACTTGCTCCTCTGTGAGGAAAGATGTGATATCTTTTGTTAATATCACCTAAGTTGCTAGTTAGCCATAGTCAAGCTAGTCGCGATTCGGAGATCGCTCCTACCGTATGTTTTTTGTAGGAGGGAATTCCAATTCCCGACGATTGCACAAGTTTCCGGTGCTTGGATTATCAACTAGCAACTTGCGTTAATATCGTTCCAGTGGTGAATGTCTCGCCTGCGGTTTTTGTTTAATGTCATATAGAGATGCCCACAACTTTTACGGATAGATTTACAGCCGAAAGGAAAAAGCAGAAAATGGTAGATAAGACATACCTTCTCACTGACGACCAGATGCGGCACTTTATTGTTAACGGTTATGTAATCGTCAACCCAGATCTCCCAGCGAGTTTTCACGATTTTATTTATGAGCGGACAGAAGAGGTGTTTGAAAAGGAGGGCAATCCGGGGAATAACCTATTGCCCAGAATCCCTGAAATTCAAGCGGTTTTCGATGATAAGTGGGTTATCGGTGGGTTAATCAGCGTGTTGGGAGACGATTACTATATGCAGCCCCACCGCCATCCCCACTTTAATCGACCAAAGAGTGAAGGGCAGCGGATGCACCAAGATGGGGGCAGACGATGGTCGCATCACACTCGGAGATTGTTGGTTTTCTACTATCCACAGGATACGCCTTTAGAGCTCGGTCCCACCGGAATCGTTCCGGGTAGCCACTACTATAATACCCCTGACGGTGCAACGGTCAGCGACGAACTCCCGGTCTGTGGCAAAGCCGGTACGGTGGCGATTGTGAACTATGACCTTTGGCATCGCGGTATGCCGAATCGTACCGACAAGAACCGTTACATGATGAAATTCCTCTTTGCCCGTATGTCAGAGCCGCAGGCACCGTCGTGGAACAGCGAAACAACAAATTGGGAACAGATGGGGGAGGATACACATCAGAAGATGTTTCAGCATGTTTGGGACTGGCATTATGGGAAGATGAATGGAGATGTGGAGACCAACGGTCAATCTACGGAATTTAAACCGGCGCTTATCGAAGCGATGGGAAGCGATTCTGAATCGATTGGTCTCAGTGTTGCTTATGAATTAGGTGAATTTGGGGAGCCAGTGGTGCCTGCATTGATGGAAGCGTTTGAGAACGACTCCGAAACAATACGCCGAAATGCGTATTATGCGCTGAGTGCGATAGGTGCACCTGCGGTTGATCCACTCATCGGCGATTTGAAACATGTAGATGTGCAGGTTCGTGAGGCCGCAGCGGAAGCGTTGGGAGATATTGGTCAGCCCGCACAAACCGCGGTTCCGGAATTAGTGGGAGCGTTGGAAGATGAATCGGAAGGAGTTCGTTCCCGCGCTGCAGAAGCGTTGGGGACAGTCAGTCAACAGGAATCAACAGCAGGTCCTGCGCTCAGCGCAGCACTACGGGATAAGAATGAACGGGTTCGGCGGGATGCCATCTTTGCATTGGCACGGATTGGGCCTCACGCGGCGGATGCTGTTGACGCATTGAGTGGAATGTTTTCTGATGAGAACCGATATGTACGTGGTGATGCAGTTCATGCCTTGTATCGGATCGGCACACCGGAGGCAAAGGAGGTTTTACTTGACTTTCTGATGAGGACTCGGTGGTGTCCCTTGACGAACCGAGAAAGCACGCACTAGGGGCTATTACTCACTGATAGAATTAAATCACGTTTCACGTTTCATTCATATTGTGCTCTTGCAAACTGCACTGCATAACTCCTACGGTTGTCCACGGCGGTTCTTGTCTCATTTGCCTTTTATCTCGTCCCAGTTCTCTTCGTCTTTTTTTACATCATCGCCGCCGCCACGTCTGCCGGCACCGCCACGTCTGCCGCCGCCACCACGTTCCCGTCGGATTGCTTCGAGTTTTTCGCGACGTTCTTCCGGTGAAGCGGTGCGCAACCACTCACGCAATGCGTCGCGCTCCCGATTTGCCCCGCGCCGTTCCGCTCTTTCATCCCTGCGCTCATTACGTTCACGTGCTTCAGCAGCTTCAGACTTTCCGCCTGCGCCCGATTTGTCGCCTGAACGACTTGAATCGCTGAGAAACTGCATTCCTTCTGTTTTAAGGGTTACAATGTCATTTGAGACCTTGAGGCTGACTTGATTCTGTTCAATTTTTTCGATAATTGCGTTCCCAACCTTTTCCCCTCTGGCGACATAGTAGAGTTGGTTGGATTTTCGTTCCGTGACGAGTGCTTTTGCAACAGTTCCGCGTGTTCCAATCCACGTTGCAATCAATGCGTATTCCGGATCTCGGTTCGGCTTCTGCCAACCTAATGGGCGGAATAGGTTGTTTTCAACGATAACGCGATAGAAATCTCCGCTGCTTTCTCGCGCTGCAGCAGCCTTCCGCCCCACCCGCTTTTTCTCCCGTACCTGCTTTTCATCTTGGGCGTGTGCAAGTTGCGAGTTGAGGCACAACAAACTCATAGTACAGCAGATCAATAAAACAGTGCACAGACGGTGCATTTGAATCTCCTCTCTGGTGCATCGCATAAAATTTACTGTCCAATTTTTAGACGCCGAACCTCATTTTTTGTTCAGACAAATTTTCTGATTCTCTTATAATTGTCCCAAGCTATCGGTGTTATTTAACTCAATAAGCCCCAGCGGGGCGACATGTTTATAGGATGGGTAATTGACAGAATCAGTATCCTTCTATATTCTAAGAAATAAACCTGAACCTATTTTGTAACGTCACAAAACCAAAATCGTCAAGTTTCTTGGAATGAAGTGAAGAAAAATTTGATAATGCTCAATTTTCTACTTTGCCGAATGGCTAACATATAAACAGAGGAATGACAATGCAAATCAATGTCCAAAAAGTAATAGATCTCTCCTACACGGTGGATGAGAACAGTCCACGTGAACTTCCCATTGATCCGGTCAAGATTTACGATACAGCAACAATCGAAAATGATGGCTACTTTGAAAGCCGGGTAGATTTATCAGGGCATTGCGCGACACATATTGATGTGCCCTGCCTGATGTATGCCGAAGGATTCACGGTTGCTGAAATCCCACAGGAAAAATTAACCGGAGCTGCGGTGCTGATAGATCTCTCAGAAATGAAGCAGCCGGGTGATGCCGTAATAGCAGAAGATATCGAAAAGTGGATTGCCGAAAACGGCGATATCCCTGCGGACAACATCGTCTTTATGCGGACAGGCATGGATCGGTTTGCGTACCAAGATAGTTTCAATCGCCAATGGATCGGTTTCAGCGAAGATGCAGCGAGGCTTTTGGTCCAGAAAGGAATCAAAACGATTGGGACAGATGCCTGCAGCATTGACTCGATGGCTGGACACCCGCCGCAGCATGACGGGCTACCGCCCGCCCATCTCGTGTTTCTTGGCGCTGGGATTCCACAGGTTGAAGATCTCTGTAATCTGAGTCAACTACCGACAAACTTTCACGTAGCGATTGCACCACTCAAATTAGCGCGGAGTTCCGGTGCCCCGACGCGCGTCTTTGCATTTGTATAATCGCTCACCCAAAAACGGCTAAAGCAGATACATGAAAACTCGGACGGTCGGAGTTGAACTACGGGCAGAAGATCGACTTGCATATCGCGATCAAGGTTTTTGGATTGGTCCTCAGCTATTCGACGATGCAGCGGTGGGGGAGCTGCGCGATGCGGTCTACCGCACCATCCGCAGTGAGCGAGATTTCGATGCGATGCACTGGGGACAGCCACCGAAATTTAATCCAGAAAGTCCGAAATTGGCACATGTGGTCAACGGTTGGTGGGTGAACGCCAAAATCCGCGAATTGACTTGTTCCACCGAGATCGGCTATCTTGCCTCCCAACTGATGGAGACACAGGAGGTCCGTTTGGTGCACGACCAAGTCCTTTATAAACCGGGTATCAGTTCCGAGAGGGGCGAAGTTCCGGACGGCAACGTTGGTTGGCACCAGGATGCCGCCCACTGGACCATGTTCAACTCCACCACCTTCTGCACGGCTTGGATTGCGCTGCAGGATACCGATCCTTCCAACGGAAGTATGTGTTTTGTTGAAGGGTCACATAAGTGGGGACTAATCAAAGAGGCCGCCGGTTTTGCAAATAAGGACCTACACGCTGCGGCAAAAAGATTTTCCCACGGTGACCGTCGGTGGGTAGAAATGCCTTGCGTACTCAAAGCGGGGCAGGTTAGTTTCCATACGGGACTCACCTTCCACGGTTCGGGTCCCAATCGAACGGAGACACCGCGTCTTTCGATTGCGCTTAACATGATGCCCGGCGGAACGACCTATAACAAGCATGGCAGAGATAATCTGATTGGTGCCCAACTCGGACCTTACGTGAAGCACGGGGATCCGTGCACAGATCCCTTCTTTCCCAGAATCTGGCCCCCTCCGAACCGTGCCGATTAAGTAGGACGTGTTGATATTTATGTGTCGTGGGGGTTGGGAAACCCAACCCCTACAGATGGGTGAATAGCCTATAACTAGTAGGTCGATTTTGGAAAATCGACATTTGGGCGTCGAGATGTGAATCTCGACCTACAGGTTGAGCGTAGCGAAATCCCGATCTATCAGGGCTCAGACTCCAACGCGCTCCCTCTTTCCTCTTACTATAGGAACTATACCAATACCTATTGAATCAACTCCGCTTGTATCCCATCAAGCGGTATATCGAGCAAATCTTCCCCGAAGATGATATGTCCGTCAAAAATCTGCCCCGCCTCATACAGTAGACGTTCACGTATCCCAGGGCGTGCCACCTGTTCAGTTAGGTGAACTAGCACCAGTGTGCTGACTTGAGCATCACGCGCTGTCCGCGCTGCGTCCAGATGCCCTGAACAACAGCTTGTCAATCTGGGATCTGTGACAACCCCATTGATGAAGTGGCACATATGCACCAGCACATCGGCGCCCGCTGCGAGTTCGGTGAGTTTTGCCGTTGGTCCCGTATCACCCCCAAAGACGATTGAGTGTTCTTGTGCCTCCAAGCGGTAGGCGAGACAGGTGAGTTGCGGTTGGCAGTGGACGACTTCTGCGACTTTTATGCGCCAATCCGCACATTCCACCACGGTGCCGTCAGCGACCTCAGTTACCGTTGGGTGTGGGCGTTCGCGTGGCAATACGCCCCCGCGTTTTTCATAGATGAAATGACTGCCGGGATGCTCGGTTCTCCCTGCCAGATCCGGTCCGAATACACCGGTCTCACCGAAGAGCAGTTGGGTCATCCGTTCCGTGTTTGGAGGTCCATACACGCTTAGTTCTGGAATCTTGCCGACACCCTGATCCCAGCGCGACAACACCAGATAACCGTAATCGACACAGTGATCATAATGTAGATGGGTAAGAAATAGGTGTGTGATGTGGGTTGGCGATACGCCTTTTTCCAGGAACCGTCGAACGCAACCGGGACCACAATCAAAGAGAAACATCTCTTTATCTAATGATACCAAATAACTGGACCCCGCACGATGAAGGAGTGGTGTTGGCGTACCGGTTCCGAGAAGGGTTAGACAGATTGACATATGAAGCTGTTCCTCCGAATTAAGGGTATCTGTTTCATTTTACTAAGCGTAAGATTGCTGAATAGGCAGTGAATATCGTTGCTTTTGATGTTATCATGTTTTATCTGAGCCTTCAAACTCTTTTCAGAGATGAGGACAAATCTATGATTACTATTACTCAGCTTTCATCAACCCCTAAACACCATTTCTACGGTTACTACGGCATTGAAGCGTGGGATCCATCGCTCCGATACCATCTATCGCTTGAAACTGATTTCCACGAACACCGACCAGTTGTTGAAGATGTCGCATCGGTGGGGTTGATAGACAGAGAGACCCATGCCTTTATTCCATACGCATCTACCGGTGCTTTCAACCTGCAGCAAGGGAGTATGATGCACTGGATTGATGTCGGTTTTGGGAACGAGTTCACATTTAACGATTGGGAAGGTGAGGGGCTGATTTCGAAGGCAATTAACTTCCAAACAAGGGAAACCCGAACCATTCACGGTGCGATTGCTGCACTCTCACCTACACAACCGGTTGCAATTGGATTGAATTTCGCCCGTATGGCACATTGTCGCGCTGTAGTTGGATATGCAAACAAAATGGATCCAGACAGTATACAGCCACGTCCCACAAACGATGGTTTATTTCTGCTGGATTTAAGGGATGGGAGCTCAAATCTGATTTTATCGGTCGCTGATGTGATTCGAGAAAGTCGAGATATGAATGTACCAGATGAGTTGGCTTGGTTTAATCATGTCCTCTTTAATACCGATGGGACGCGGGTTCTGTTTTTCTGTCGTGTTAGACATGGAGATGGTTTCTTGTCATCACTCTGGACGGTGAATCCTGACGGTTCAAATCTAGCCCCTCAGATCCCATTTGGAAATAGAGTCTCCCACTTTGATTGGCGGGACGAAAGCAGTATCTTAATCTCCAGTGATGTAACAGGGGAGATGCAGTTCTTGGAATTTACGGATGGCAAGGGAGACTTTAAGCCGTTCGGAGCGGGTATTCTCCCGCAAGACGGTCATGCGAGTTTTTCGCCGGACAGAAATTGGGTTGTATGTGATGCGTATCCGAAAAATCCGCAACGTCTGGCGGAACTGATGCTTTATGACATCGAGCGGAAGGGGAAGATTGGATTGGGGCAGTTTTATTCAGAGGAAATATTCACGGGAGACATCCGATGTGACCTACATCCACGCTGGTCGTCCGACGGGAAGATGATAACCTTTGATTCGGTGCACGAAGGTTCACGGCAGATCTATCTGGCAAATGTGGAGGAGATTGTATCAAAGTGAAGACCTGCCTCCTCAGATAATGGGACCTCTGCCAATCCATTTTTTATTGACACTTTTTCCCCTGTGGCTATAATGTTGATAAATCGAATTCACTAAGTGGGAAGTTCAACCGCTATGGCGAATTGGATGCCAGAACAGAATTGGGTTACAATCTAAGAAATCGTTCAAAAAAGCCAAATTGCGTTCCGAAAAGAAGCGGTTTGTCAATTTCGCTGGGATACCGGAGGAAAATTATCCAGATCATATTTCTGCCCTAACCAACAGGAGAAACTATGGAGGAAAAAGAAACAATTGATGAAAATCACGAAGATATAGGCACGGTCGAAATTCCACCTCCTACCGGGGTTTTTGGTCAGCCGTGGTCTATGAAGAAACTGCTCGGTTTAATGGCTGTTTTTGGCCCCGCTGCGATTGTCGCATCGGTCAGTATCGGTGCTGGTGAAACGATCGTCGTTGTCCGTACAGGCGCTTGGGCTCGCTATGACCTCTTATGGCTCGTGCTTTTAAGCTGCATTGTCAAAGGTGTCTTTCTTACCTACCTGCTTGGACGTTATACCGCTGTTAGCGGTGAATATATTGGGCATCGTCTGGTAAGGCTGCCGGGCCCACGTGGCTGGTTGTTGCTTATGCTGATGCTGCTTGAACTAATCGGTGGTCCGATGTCGTGGGTGCCGATTGCTAAGCCGTGTGCGGATCTGTTTCACTTTTTATTCAACGGATTTCCTCAATCAGTTCCTGAACCGATTTGGGAGAACGTCTTCACGTCTGCCTTCATCGGTCTCGCGCTACTACTCAGCCTGAAGATGTCATATAACAGGTTGGAGAAGCAGCAGGTCATTATCTGCCTGATCCTTGTCACTGGTACGATTCTCGGAACCCTGATGGTACGTCCGAATCTCTGGCAAGCTTTCATTGGATCCGTAAATATTGGACACTTGCCATCGTTTCCGGAGTGGACACCTGACGATGCGCGTCAGAACCCGTTATTGACAATGGCGACAACGTTTGCTTACGTTGGCGGCGGTGCCATGGCTTATATCGTCTACGCCAATTGGATTGGGCTGCACCGCTGGGGGTTGACAGGACATCAAAATATTAATGCCATCCGCACCTACGCTTTCAAGCACGATGCAATTGACTACCTGCCAGACGCGCCTGAACAGGTCGGTCGGTTGCGACAACTCGTCGCGCCGTTACGGTGGGATGCTGGCATGGGGGCAATTGTTCTGTTTATTGTAACGGCGGCATTTATGATATCCGGTGCCGCTGTTTTGTATCCACTCGAAAGCCGATTTGAAGGGTGGAGTCTACTCACCGAGCAGGCTCATGTTTGGAGTAACATCCATCCTTATTTGGTTTGGGTTTACTACATTTGTATCATCGCTGCATTGTGGGGAACGCTACAGGCGGTGCCCGAAGTCATTACCCGTGTATCACACGAATTTTTAGAAGCGCTGTGGTCCTCCCGTGAATGGCATTATTCTAAAATCCAGCGTTTCATCTGTTCCTATTTTTTCGTCTCTACCTTTATTGTCATTTGGTGCGATCTAAAGTTTGATATTCTTACGCAAATTGCGGGCACTTTGGGAAACTTCACGGTTTCATTTATGATGGTTCTTGCGTTGCGCTTAAATGCTAAACTCCCCAGCCCGTATCGGACGCACCGTGTGATGTGGATCGGCGGTATTATATCTGCGCTGATTCAGATTGCTTTTGCAGGGGTTAGTATCTGGAGTTTAGGCGGCAAACTCTTCGGCGGTGGACAGTAGTACATTTTGCAACGATGTGCCGTGGATTTTCCATTCCACGGCGAGCGAACCTCTCAAAACCGAGAGCGATGAGCAGATTTCTATAGGGTAATCCTCAACATTTGATGGCAAATACTTCACGACCGACGATGCGCAAGGTCCACTCTTTGCGTACTTTTGAGGCTTTTGGCAACCGCAGTTACCGGTTACTTTGGCCCGCGAATTTCCTCGCCTACACTTGCCGCTGGATGCAGTTGACGCTGCTTGGCTGGCTGGTCCTCGAGTTAACAGATTCACCCTTTTCGGTAGCTCTGGTCGGTTTCTTCGGAATGCTGCCACTGTTGATACTCGGCATGGTAGGCGGTGTGCTGGCTGATCGAGTTAGCAAACACCGAATCCTTATTATGACGCAGGTGGTCAGCTGCGTGGCTGCCTTTGCAATGGTGCTACTGCTCCAGACGGAAACGGTACGTTTCTGGCACGCCTACGTTGTGATGGGATGCACCGGCGTCGGGTGGGCGCTGGATATGCCCTCCCGTCGTTCAGCTATACACGACCTTGTGGGGAGAGCAGGAGTAACCAATGCTATCGCAATGGACTCTGTAGGTATGCAGGGGAGCCGCATGATTGGTCCTGCGTTGGCGGGGGCGCTGATAACCACGGTTGACGTGGTAGGAGGCTACATCGTCGTCAGTGCAATCTACGTCGTAGCAGTCGCCCTAATATCAGCGGTGAGCTTACCTCCCTCAAATCAGACCCGTCTTGGCTCGTCTAATGTCCTTGGCAACTTGGTAGAGGGGTTCCGGTATGTGAGGCGCGACAATGCGTTGGTGGCAACGGTCCTTGTCACCATCCTAATGAACTTGCTGCTTTTCCCTTACGCACAGATGATCCCGGTCATCGCTCGCGATGTCCTTTTGATTGGACCTGGGCTGATGGGCACCCTCTTAGCAGCTGAGGGGTTAGGGGCGCTTTTTGGTGCAATCAGCGTTGCTTCGATAAAGGTTATCCGCTTCCATGGACGGTTGTACATCGGTGGGTCGATGCTTGGACTCATTATGCTCTTATGTTTCTCCATGGTGCGGTGGTACTCCGTTGCCCTCCCAGTTCTATTCGTTTTGGGGTTCGGGACATCGGGTTTCTCAACGATGCAATCAACCCTTGTGATGCTGCGAGTGAGGGAGGAGATGCGTGGACGAGCGCTGGGCGTTATCAGTCTTGCCATCGGTGCAGGTCCGCTGGGGGCACTTATGATTGGTGCTATCGCATCAATGAGCAGTACACCCTTTGCCATCGGGTTTGACGCAGTGCTGGGGATTGTGTCGCTTTCGTCGGTGGCATTGCTGATGCCATCACTGTGGCGACAACCGATGATTTCAGACGAGCCGACTGCCAAGGTCAATTGATAGCACAATCCGGGATTACTACCCGAAGGGACGCCTGTATGAAAAGGCTGTTTCTTCGCTGGTGATGAATTCAAGCAGTGATGCTTGTCCGGCCTCGGTGGCTTTCCGAGCGCGCAAAATCGCTGGTCCGACATCAGCAGGATCCGCTACCCGCTCCGCCCATCCACCCATAGCCAACGCCATCTCGGCGTAGTTCCCGCCAATATCCCGCGTCCCGTATAGTTCATGAGATCTCGCCATATGCGTTGTCTCTATCGCCATGGTGGAGTTGTTCAGCACTATGGTGAGGATCGGTATGCTGTTCCGGGCAGCTGTCTCGAAATCTAACCCCGTCATCCCGAATGCCGCATCCCCCATAAAGTTGACCACGAATTTGTCGGGCGCAGCGAGTTTTGCCCCGATGTTCAGTCCGAGTCCGGTTCCAAGTCCGTGCGACTTGCCCCAACCTAAGTAGGTTCGAGGACCGCCCGATTGATAGAACGGCATAAGTTGGTCACGGGGACTTCCAGAGTCGTGGGTGACGATAGCTTCCGCCGGATCGACATTGTTCATGAACTCCCAGATAACGCGGTAGGGAGTGATCGGAACCTCATCCGATGAGAGTTTGGGCAGCCACTCCTTCAACCACGCTTTTCTGACAAATGCGATCTCTTCCACAACTTTGTTGTCGTCTTGGTTAATGCTCGGGTTTTGGAGCTCTTTGCAAGCCGCTATGAACTGCTGCAGCACCAGCTTGGCATCTCCGATAACGGGATAGTCGGTATAGTAATCTTTATCTATGTCTATCGGGTCGTTTGTCGCATGGATAAAGACTTTGCCTGAAGGAATGGTGGTGGTCATGCCGTGCTTTGTGAAGGACGTACCAATCCCGAATACTACATCGGCTTGACCCAAGAAGTGATAGACGCAGCCGTTCATAACGCTTGAGCCGCTTCCCAGAGCCAAAGGATGCTTTTCAGGGAAGGCGCTTTTTCCTGCCAACGTCGTCATGACGGGCACCTGTAGCAGTTCCGCCAGTTCTACCAACTCCTCAGAGGCGTCTGCGTAGAGCACGCCCTGTCCGGCGTGGATGATGGGGGCTTTTGCGTTGAGAAGCGCACGGGCTGCGGATAGGACAGCCTGAGAATCAGCTTTGGAAACGGTGGCTTTGACAGGTCTGTAATTCTCAAGAATTAATGCCTCCACCTCTGTGTCTGCGAGGTCAGAGGGAATCTCAACCATGACGGGTCCCGGCCTCCCCATCTTGAGCCTAGCGAATGCCCGGCGCATTGTTTCACCCACTTGTGAAGCGGTGCTGATCTGCTCGACAAACTTGGTAATGTCTGAAAAGTTACGCACCGAACTAAAGTGAGGGAATACGCCATCACGTGCTCTGGAATGACCCAACGGGAGCAGCAGCATGGGCACAGCGTCTGAGTAGGCGGTAGCTACACCTGCGAAAGCGTTCTCGGCACCAGGTCCATTCTGCATCGCAAACACACCGGGAGGATTGCCGTTAGTCACCCGCGCGTAGCCGTCTGCGATACCGACCCCTACCCGTTCCTGACGGCAGATAATTGGCTGGATACCAATCTCGGCAGTAGACTCGATCAGCGCAGTCGTGGGATAGGCACTGAGGTACTCAACGCCCTCCTTCTTCAAAATATGTGCTATGGCGTCAAGAACTTTCACCAACTATCTTCCCTGACCATCGTGGCGTTTATAGTGAATCATAAAAATAAATAGACACTTTCGCTCTCTGTGTTTGGTAGGCGCTGTTTGTAACTGCGCCGATGCGGTGCGGTTAGGAACCCTCGCCGGTACAGAGTGTATAAGTAATTCTAAAGTTCACCATAATTCTAAAATCTACCATAATTGTAAAGGAGTGAGGTTTCTGAGTCCCGATACTTCATCAGGAGAGCGGAGAGATGAAACGACGAGATGGTTTCCTCGCTTCCTCGCCTCCCCGCATTCTCACTCCCATATATCTATGCTCAAGCACAACGGGGATCATCCGTCTTCCAGCGGTGGAAGGTGGGATTATCATCACTCCCCGACAGCCGGCTGCGCGTCTCATACCACATATCTGCCCACTCCTCGGCATCGTGCAACTCACTCTCCGGGTTGGAACGGCTGCGCGCAACAAAGCCCGGAAACGCGCTGCGGCCTGTTGGCTGGCCCGTCGGGTTATAGCGCAGGTCAAAGCTCCAGCGGATATTATCGCTGTTATTTGGCAGCGAGCTATGGCAGTTGAGACGGTGGAAAAATAGGACACCTCCGCGCTTGAGCGGGATCGGTACGCTATCTGGCTCACGCAGAAATTTGCCCGGAATGTGACGACCAAATCCTCTTGACAGGTCGGTGCTCGTGATGCAGTGCTGCAGCAATCCTTCACGGTGGCTTTTGGGAATAACTTCGAGACAACCGTTTTCAATGGTAGCATCCCACAAGCCGAACCAAACCGTCAGCATATCAGTTTTATCTGCTTCTTCTGTGACAACCCCGTTATCCTGATGCCATGGGGTTGCACCTATCTGGGGACGTCCGGTATCTTCGTTGACGGGACAGAGATGCTCCGGCGGCTTCAGCCGTACATGCTGCACCGGGTTCGAGTAAATCTCGGGACCGATCAACGATTCAATCGCATCGAGGAGTTTCTCGTTGCGAAGAAGATGAAAAACTTTCGGTCCCACCCACATCGGCGTATCCGGCTGCACATTCTGTTGGGGCAGTGAAAAGTCGAAGTACTGTGCGTGCACCCTACCAGATTCAGCGTAGATTTTCGTCAGTCGCTCGCCGAACGGCAGGTCATCATACATCGAAGATATCTCGCCCTGATCATATAAGTCTTGGGCGAGGTGATCCAAAACACCTGCGTACTCTTCAATCACTGGGTCTAAGTCTTGTTCGGGGTCCAACACGTCTTCAACGACCAGATACCCCTGTTCCTTAAAGTGCGTCACTTGGGCTTCGGTAAGATGTGCCATCTTGTTACCTTCCTTTATGTAGATTGTATCCAATTGCCTCCGATAGGGGATAGATTCGTGGAAGCAAACCGTTCCTAAACTATAATTATAACAGAATTCCGAGAAATTGAGAATACAAAAATCAACGGGGGCAAAACAGAGTGCCAGATGGAATTACAGGCGACGTTTTGGTCCTGTAACCGTGTGGACGAAAAGGGTGTTGACCGATTGATTCGATTGTGCTATAATGGAACTATGGTGAACTTTAGAATTACTTGGACACTCTGTACCGGTGAGGGTTCCTAACCGCACCGCATCCCGACGAGTCCCCGATTACATCGGGACAGGCGGGACAGGACATGGGGAGCGAAAGTGTCTACATATTTTGATAATTCACCATAATTAAGGTGATGGTCAAGTAACATCTGTTGAAGGAATCCGAAGACTGTAAAGAGAGTTGATATTTTTCGGAGTCATTTTATGATAGATCAATTTGTTGTATTCGCTCGCAGTATTCTATCGGACAACTGGTTCGCATGGTTTTATCAGTACCTGTTCGGCGGACTATTCTTTTTTTTCTCCCTCTGGCTTACGTTCCGTGCCGGTACGATATACAAAGGGCTACGCGCTGACCGGCGAATCATCTGGATACTCGTCATTGGATTCTTCCTGTTCGCTGGTATCCACCTGATCTGGATCTATTCTGTGGAGGGACCTCCCGGCAAATGAGCGATTCACTCCATACACTTGATTACACTGTCATTGTCCTCTACTTCGCAGCTATTGTAGCTTGTGGTATCTATTTCGGGCGATACACAAAGTCTACGGCGGACTTCTTCTTCGGGGGGCAACGCTTCGTCTGGTGGTTGATTGCAGCATCCTGTATTGCTACCCTCGTCGGCTCCTACAGCTTTATCAACTACTCTGACCTCGGCTACGACAGCGGGCTTGCCAGTATGACGTACTACACGAACGACTGGTTCATCATGCCGCTGTTCCTCCTCGGCTGGTTCCCCATTATCTACTTCAACCGCATAAGCACTATCCCTGAGTATTTTGAGCGCCGGTTTGATCGACGGACGCGATTCATGGTCCTCATCCTAATTGTGCTGTACCTCGTCGGTTATATCGGCATGAACCTACAGACAATCGCCGTCGTTCTGAACCGTGTCGTAGGGATGCCGGTGATGGTGGGTGCCGTAATAGTGGCAATCATTTCGCTTGCCTATATGCACAGCGGGGGACAAATGTCGGTGCTCATGACCGATCTGTTCCAGAGTATGATCCTGCTTGTCGCCGGTATCGGCATATTCCTCCTCGGCATCCATCACGTTGGCGGCTGGGACGCGTTTTGGAACGGACTGCCAGCGACGCACAAAGTTCCCTTCCCTCAATTCAACGAACCCGCAAACTTTCACTTCATCGGCACGTTCTGGGGCGATGCGCTTTCAGGAACTGTGGCGTTCTTTTTTATCAATCAAGGAATCATCCTGCGTTTCCTGTCGGTCAAGTCTGTCCATGATGGGCGCAAAGCCATGATTGTCATGGTACTTGTCCTGATGCCTATTGCAGCGATCGTCGTCAGTAATGGAGGCTGGGTCGGCAAAGCGATGGAGACCTACGGATGGCCCGAAGCTCCTGAAAAAGCGAAAAGTGTTTTCATAATGGTGATGAAAATTATCACCCAACCGGGAGTATTTGGGCTGGTCGTTGCCGCGTTGCTGGCAGCACTAATGTCCACGCTCGATACACTTATCAACGCTGTCTCTGCCGTAGGTGTTAATGATATCTGGAAAACTGTTGTACCGGGCAAAGACGACAAGTATTATCTCCATGCCGCTCGCTTGGCAGCTGTCGGTGCGACACTGTTGGGGTTGGTGCTCGTTCCAATCTTTGAACTGGATGATCAGATTTATACGGCTCACTCAAAGTTCTTCACAACGATACTACCATCCCTGATTGTAGTCTTGCTTATGGGAGTGCTCTGGTCCCGTTTTACGTCGGCAGCGGCGTTCTGGGCACTTCTCTTGGGATCTCTGCTTACCCTTGTTACCCATCACAAATCCCTCTATTTTTTAATTGAGCCGCTCGCCCACGGCGTGCCTCCCGATAAGGGATACATATATATGCGCGGGCTGTTCGGTACGTTGGTCACAGTTGTGCTGGGCGTGGGGATCACGCTCTTTACCAAGCCGCGACCAAAGTCAGAGCTGCCCGGACTCTGTGTTACAACCTTATCCGAAGGAATGCGTCTATTTAAGGGCGGTGAACCTAATCGCTCCGAACCGAAAACTTCCTCTCCCCTCCAACTTCGTACAGAAGCGGTCGACGCAGACCGTGTGCGGCTGCCAGTTGAGTTGATGGACGAACTTTCCATTCAGGAGGGCGACCTCATCTACGTATCGGATGCTCGCAAATGGCTCGGCGGCCTGCGCTCTGTGCATCTGAAAGCCGATGCGCCGCATCAGGAGACTGGTGTCGTCATTCTGCACGATGCCGCTGTCGACCGTGCGAACTTCAGCCTTGAGCTGCCTGTCACGGTAGAGAAGATCCTCTGAATATCTTCTCGGCTCCCAATCAGAACAGGAACCGGTATGTCGGGATATTCCAGATAGCACCGCGTAACGACCAGAATCCACCGATGACAAATTCACCCAAAATCAGTCCCAGAAATAGTGGTATCGCCTTTTGATGTGTTTTGATACCGCCCAACTTTAGAAGAATCAGTTTCAGCAACCAACTCACAAAAATTGAACCCCAGAACACGTTCATTGACCAGCTACTGGAAACCGCAAATCCCGCCGGATGGAACACCCACCAGATAAAACGCATCCGCATCACCATTAGAAACAGTGTGGTAATCATGCCGAAGATCAGGCCACCCATGGCACCGTAGTCGGGTGACAACGGGTGATATAACCACGACTGTAGGTTATTGAACGGCCGCCAAGCATACCCAATAGCGCCGGAATATCTATAGCCATCACTAAGGTAAGCCCAAAATGCGACAGGTCCCGTCAATGCAATTGCAATAATCATCCCCCACAGCAGGCGTCGGTGGCTTGCCCGGGCCCGCTCCATCAGTTTGAATCCTTCAAGCTGGTGTGGCATTACATGCCCACGATAGGCACGATTAAAGAAGTGAAAAAAACCGTACATAGTCAATTCATTTGCGCTGAGGGCACGAGTCCCCAGTGCTTTGACCAGTGTGGTGTCCGGTCCTGAGAAATGCAGGTCGTGGACCGGAGATCCCAACTCCGCGCGCATCCGTGTAATCGCTGTCGATATGGCGTAGTAGATGAGGAAGAAGAGGAAGCTACTCCACAACGCCATTCCAACTTGGTGACAGAAAAAGAGAAGCCCTCCGAAGACAAAAATCAGTCCGATTAACGCAGCGCGATAACTCATCGGTTCGTCCGCTGCTTCCCCACTCACGCCCCTGATGGCAGCAAAAACGACCCGCTTCAGATGGTGCCGTGTCATCCAAAGCGCGATCAGAAATAGCCCCAAATACGCACCGGTGGTCTGTTGTTCGATATAGGGAAATTCTGGGATGGAGTGCAAGCCAAGAACGTTTGCGAGAATCCGCTCCGCTTTCCAGAATAGATAGAAGAACCAACAAGCGAACAAGAGATCGAGTGGGATTAAGAACCCAAGTCCAACCGCATACGGAAAAACGGCGACCGGCGTCCAGCCTATCGCATTCCACGGTTTGTTTGTGAAAAAAGGACGGAGATCGTAGAGCCGACCACCCAGACCGGGGATAATTGGATATAGGAAATGAAGTCCGTTGAGAATATCGAGCCCTGCTCCCAACCCAAACCCAATCCACATCATTCGGTTCGAAAGAAAGGAGGACCGACCATCAGTCATTTGAAGTGGAAGTTGAATGATTGGATAACTCAGCTTCTCCGCCTCTGTCCACGGTCTGCGCACCAAGATATTGATGCAGAGCATCCCGAACACCAGTAGAAAAATGAACCCTGACCAGATGAGGATAGGGGCTGCCCATGCGCGTACGACCTGAGCTACATAGAAGCTAGACTCGCCTTCGGCGAAGCCTTTCAGAATCTCCTTGTCTTGGACGGCGAGCCAATTCGGAATAAACCGCCAGAAGAGTTCCGCCCACTCGTTCTCCGGGCGGGCATACCAGAACGGTCCCACTAAAACCGCCATCAATACCCGCATCATGTCGAGGCCCGCAATTCCAGAGGAGATCGACAGCATCACATAGACAATCAGTAATTCGCCTTGATTCAGCGCAGCGTGCGGGGCAATCTGTTTGAACAGTAGATTCAGCAGGAGCAGTACGAATAGGATAAAGACAATATTGAAAAAGAGGGATACAGTCGTCGAGGTGGCTTCACCGGAAGCGATCCAATAAGCGTTGGCGGGAAGAAGTAAAGTGCCGATGACCACCGCTCTCCATCGCGTTCGGCTTGCAGGCTGGGAGTCACGGGTTGGATGTGGGTGGATCAGATCATGACTTCTTTTTTGTTTTGCTCCATTAAGCATTCAAATCCCTATTACTATAGTAGATCTTAGAATTAATGAGACACTCCAAACTGAACTGCATTGCCCCCAGGACCGGTAGGTGCGGTTTCTAACCGCACCGCATCGGCGCAGTTGGAAACAGCGCCTACCATACACGGAAAGCAAAAGCGTCTATCTGTTTTTAGGGTTTACCATAGTTTCCCGGTATGAATCCAAATCTACCTCAACCGTGCTGGGATGGTTCAACCTGACTTCCGATTTTGAATCCATCCCCAGAACAGATTATCACGCTGATTGCCCGCGTCCAGATACTCGGCTTTCAAACGTGAAAGTTCATCATCTTTGTAGTGTTCAATTGGAGTGCCATCGCTATCCAATTCAATGCCGTACTGACCGGCGGCATTGATACCAAAGATAGCATTTTTCACGGGACCATCGGCGGATCCCAACGGTTCCAGATCGTGTTTGTCCTGTAGGTCTACTGGAATCTCGATACGGCGCAACGCCTCGATCTGCCATTGCGGTGAACCTGCCCAGATTGAATCGGTACCCCACAGTACATGACTCGCGCCTAACCCCTTGACCAAGATCCCCAACATCGCCGCTGCGAGCCTCGGATGCGTAATTGCCAATGCCCCAAACGAGAGACCGATGTCGGCATACACATTCGATACACCGTATTTTTCGGGGATAGCAGCCATCTCGTCAATCCACGGCAAACGTCCACTCCGTTCAAATGCTTCGCTCACCCCGCGCGCGTCACGCCACATCTTCAAGCCAGCGTGATAGATGTGGAAATTCAGGTCGGGCCAATCTTGGGCAGCCTTCCCCAGATCATCCAACGTCGCATAGTGCCAGTTTGGGATTCGTTCGTAGTCGACCGGCAACACGCCTTTGTGGACACAGATATTTCGGACGCCGTACTTCTGAGCTTTCTCGTAGGTCGGATAGGTCAGATCTTCGTCGTCCATGCGCCACGGTTTGTCAAAGGTAGGTTCAGCACCCAGAACGTCGCCAATGGTGTAACCCTTCCACGAATCCACCCTAAGTTCCGTAGCAGCGCGATCCATTGCTATCAGATACTCAGGAACGCTGGGCCAAATTACACCGTGTGCAAGCATCCGTCGCGTACCAGATAGCCGATTGACCAGATTGCGTGTGGCGACCATCTGATCGTCGGACAATAGTATTTTGTACGGATCAACCGATGGCGATGTGCTAAGCAGCGCAATTGTGGTATCGCTGTCGAAGAACATGTCCTTTAGGTAGTAGTCGAACTTGTAATACTTCAGATCGAGTTCTTGTTCGACCAGTTCCGGATTCCACGGTATCCGAGATTGGTTGTTACCGCGAGCGGCATCCCGTATCCAGAGCTGACCCTCCCAACTGTAATCATCGTGAACGTGGTGTGTGTGAACGTCGAAAATAAATTGATCCTTGGTTTCGTCCTTCCGTGCACCCGCTGCCTCCGGATCTTCGGCTTCGTCAGTACTCACGTTGTAGACTTCTCCGTGAACCTGATTCATCGCTAAAAATGCAGCAGCCATACCGCTGGGAGAGCGGAGATAAGTTCGGCGTGGGATGCCCTGGTGACGGGCATACTGATTGGCTTCTTCTTGGATCAGCGATTCGACCTGTGCCTGCTGACGGGTTTGTGGGGGTGGGAAACATTCGCCGCTAGAGATGACCTGCGTTGGCACAGGGCATTCCACCCGCTTCTGGTATGCGCGCTGTAGGTGCTGAAGTTGTTGATTCGTGAGCCACATGGACATAGAATTGCTCCAAACAAACAGGTTGGGGTGTTTATAAAGGCGGGATTGCTGCCCTATTTCTATAATAGAACTTACGCAGCGCGTTCATAAGTCCCCCTGACGAGTTTCCCCCCTGACAAGGGGGGCTAGGGGGGTTGGGGGATTTAGAGGGTTAAAAATAAAAAAATCTCGCGCCATGTGCTAAATTTGCGTAAGTCCTGTATAATTAGATTGAACATACGGGGCACCGAATAATCTGTGCGTGATTCGGTGCCGGATGTCGCTCGTTATCTAACTTTCCGTCGGGTCCATTTAACTGGTGCCACATCGTGCACTGTTGCCTGAATGCTGCATCAGTTGATTCAACATATTGAAAAGAAAAAACACGGTAGTCGGAGTCGAGCCAACCTTTCAGCGTCTCCGCGAGGTCCCCATCTGTACGACCAATAAAGGCACGGTAGTGTGCATATTTTGGTGTCTCTTCGATGCGGCGGAGTAGGAAAACGGCGGGGGCCGCGTTGTTGATAACGGTGTCAATGACACTGTCCGCTAGTTGAAATGGTCCTTCCATCCCAGCCTCCTCGGAGGGAATTTGATACTATGATAAATCTTAGAATTAATGGGACACTCCCAACCGGTGCGGTTAGGAAACCGCACCTACCGTTCTCCTCGTCCCGTAGTCACGGGATCCCGATAAATCGGGATTTGGTAGGCGCTGTCCGATAAATCGTGACCAGGATTTCCAACTGCGCCGTTTCAAC
Organism: Candidatus Poribacteria bacterium; assembly: GCA_965204355.1. Lineage (GTDB taxonomy): Bacteria > Poribacteria > WGA-4E > WGA-4E > PCPOR2b > PCPOR2b. The sequence goes on along the minus strand of OZ241983.1, from coordinate 5,576,969 downwards.
TCACCCTATAGCACCTATCGGGGAGCGAAAGTGTCTATCTGTTTTTATAATTCGCCATAAACTAATGGCTTATGTTAAGAAATCGTGCAACAGAAACCGATTTATGGTGCACTTTAGAATTACTTATACACGCTGTACCGACGAGGTTTCCTAACCGCACCGCATAGGCGCAGTTAGAAACAGCGCCTACCAAGATAGAGACTGGATGGCGCAGTTACAAACAGCGCCTACCAAACATGGGGGGCGAAAGTGTCTATTTATTTGTATAATTCACCATAGTTCATTAGTGCATGACCAACCAATTGCTTTCACGTTTTACGCATCACGTTTCAGATAATTTCTATCCATGAAAAAACTTTATACGTTCGGCTGATTTACCCGTTACTGTATCCGGAGAAAGCGAGCCCTCCCCGAAAACTATCGGAAAGGTATCCCCCGTAACCACCGAGCGAGTTGCCACATCCATGTAGGTAGCGCTGAATGCTCGGCGGGGTGACGTGGTAGTGTTAACGCCTGAACGGTGCAGCAAAAAGTTGTGTAGCAGAATGGCTTCTCCTGCCTCCGCTTCTAAGTCCATTACATCTTCATCGCGAGTATATTTCGCCTGATCTTCCTCCGACGTGAAGTGCCTTTCGTTGAGAATCCCCAGATTATTGCTGCCCGGCACAATTTGCATACAACCACTGTGCACGGTCGCCGCATCTAAGGCAGTCCACACCGTCGTAGTTGGATTGGTATCAATTTTCCAACCAACCCCGATATCTTGGTGCCAAACTAACTCTGTCCCACGCTCGGCGGGTTTGTTCATGAACATAGAGCGAAAAACCGCTACATCTTCCCCAATGTAGCGACGGGTAATTTGACGGATGAGAGGATGCTGCATGTACGCAAGAAAGAGCGGATCCTGTTCCAGATCATCGATACGCCGGTAGTTCAGCGTTGCTTCTTCGTTCCCTACGGTACGGGTCATATCGCGCTTCGTATGCCGAGGATCCAGTTGAAAACGCATGTTCTCATAGCGGATTTTGCCCAGCATAATATCGTCTATACGCTGTTGGATGGCAGCCAGTTCGTCAGGGGATAGGAGTTTACCTAGACGCAGATAACCTTGCTCCATAAATTGTTCGTGGTGTCGGTCCTCAAACGAGGAAAGCGTTTCCAATTCCATAGCCTTAATCTCCTTCTGTTTTTTTTGTTATAGCTGAATTTCTTGAAATGTGTCTTGGCATGGGTTTCCGTCTACAAACAACACCCGTCGACTTTGTGGGATTCCGATCATCGAATATTCTGTATGCGAGTCGTCTGTCCCACCGTGACGACAGATGCTTGGCTGACCGTGGTGACGCAAAATCGTCTTCATATCCGCTAGACTGTAATCGGACAACTCCGAAAGACTCTGTTCGAGGAAACGTTGTCTCGCTTTGGCGTTGCACTTACCGCTTTCGCTGCGGCGGTCAGCATCGGCAAGCATCGGAAGTTGGTAGCAGTTGACGCAGTTCATGTGCCGTGTGTCCTGTACTGGCTTGCGTACCTGCATCGTTGGACATGGCGCTTCGATGGAACACATCACCCCCTCTGCGTCTACGCAGACGTGACTGTACCCCTTGCCCCGCGTCGGGAGTTGGGACAACCGTCGCACAAATTCCGATGTCGTCCGGCTCTGCATCAGACACTCGTAAGCCCAAAGCCGTATCGGAACGAAATCGTCGCTTTGTTGGAAAACGCTACCAACGGAAGAGTGCCCGACCGCAACACCTTCAGCGTTCATCCCATCGGTTGTTGCAACCATGCCGCAGAAGGTAAAAACTGCCGTAGGAATTGCGTCGTTTCGGTGGACGACTCGCGCACATGCAGGGCGTCGCTCGTCTTTGGCAAGGCCATCGTTGTTCTTACCCCAAAGGGGACCATTTTGCCCGTCCTTAAACACAATGTTCGTGCACCCCTCATCAATCACCAATTCATTGGCGTACATCGGGAGATTCAGTTGGAAAATGGTATCGAGGGGGATGTCTGCGCCGGCTGCCGTTCCTTCAATTTCTGTGAGAACCGCGGGCAAATAGGTTTTGAGTGTCTCCAAAAAGCGTGGAAATCGCTGCGCCCAAACAGCACTGTCAATGTTTGGTGGAAAAAGGGCAAGGTGTTCGCGGATCTCCTCGCGCAACGCCTCGCCGGTGAGGTAGCCAATTTCGCGGGGTGAGCCTGAGACTTCAACAATTTTCATAGTATTTCCTTGAAATAAAACATGGGGACTCAAACCCCTCCCTATCTCCGCTGTGATGTGTTATCACGAAAATAGCTACTGCAGCACAGAGGGATACGGACCGTATTCCACGATAAGTTCTACATCATCCACCTTGAGTGGACTGACCAATCCTTGCGCTCTGCTTTCCAGAACGATTTCTAACAGGTTTTCGCCCTGTTTCGGCAGAACATCTCTCAGATGAAATTCCAGCCATTGACCGCCGTAAGCGTTGATCTCTGAGCCGTGGGTGCGCAGACAGCTCTCGTCCTTCAGGGACCTGTTGTTAAGTCGAATGTCAAGCCTGTCCGCAGATACGAGGTCGGTGATGTTAATTCTGAGGCGGATCTGGCGGATCCGTCCCTTGGAGCCTGCGATATCGTCGGCGATGTAAAACGGAATTGGATGCCGCGTCCTAACATCGGAGGCGCTAATTTCGAGGGGCAGCGCTGTCGGATAGTGCGTTTTGTCATCCTTGGCTTGGTGATTTCGGGCGACAACGTAGCACTTGTCGCCTTCTTTTACTAACTCCGGGTCACCCAATTCAGTTAGCATACTACGTTCCACCTCCCCCAAAGGCCAACGCATGAACCAAGTGTATAAACCGTCAACGCCACGCGCCCAATTATTCGATACAGCTGCTCGCATCTGTTCCGGTGTGGGCCATACTCGTTGCGGTGCGCCGGTCATCGCATCGTGAACATAAGGTTGTAGGATGCCGTAGACCGAGGCATCCGCTTGATGTGCTGTCTCAATCAGCCAGTCGATGGGTATGTCGGGATCGAGAATCATGTAGGCGTAACGCATCGGAACTACAAAATCCAGTAGACCCCGTTCAAACCACGTACGCACATCGAGACCTTGTGCCAAGTTCATCTCCTCTGTGGGCAGTACACGGACGCCGAGGTCGCACGAATCATCGCGGCGGCTTCTGACCATTTCGGCGATCTGCTCAACATATTCTGTCAGAACAGATATCATGGAAGGAGCGTCTTCATCCCGAATGTTAGCGCTGCCTCCCGGAAACGCGAAATCCAGCTCTAGTCCTTCAATAGGATATTCGGTCACCAATTCCTCCAACACAGCGAATTGGTGGTTGCGTACTTCTTGATGTGCCAAGCCGCGACCACCGTTCTGTAATCGGTGTGCCGGATCCATACCGCCGTGAGCGGGCATACGCAGGCTAGCGATAAAGTCCAATCCCTTGTCGTGCGATCGGTCGATGAGAACCCGCAACGGATCCAGTCCTCGATCAATTAAACTCTGCATATTATTCCATGTCCGCCAGTACGCGGCCTGCTCAAAAGGCTGAATGTCTGCTCCAAAGCGCATACCAATCTTGGACGGGTAAAACAGTCCATCGCCCCGCTCAACGCCGTAGCAGAAGGTATCCACCGATGTGCCAGCGACCTCGTCGACGGGAACCCACGCGTCCTCCAGCGTCATGGGCGGCTCAAAGACGAACAGGTAGTAGTGGCGTGCATCATTCATGTAGATGATCCGTTTCTTTCGCATGGAGAAGCTCTCCTTTCTCACAGGATTCGACTGAATACATTTCAACTAGCAGGCGATTTTCAATGTTGGAATAAACACCATCGTAGCAGAGTTTCCCTTCAGTGTCAACGGGAAAGCGAGGAATATCAAACGAGCGTAGGCCCCCTAAACACTTCCCTTTTGGGTTCGTCAAATAACTAAGGCTAATTGGTTTAATATACCTTTCTGTTCTTAAAACGTCATTCACAGAAATATCCAAGAATCAGCAAACGATGGGTTGATACCCATCGGAAAGGAACCTTGTTTGTATGGCTAGAAATCGAACCCCAATGCTCACCTTGATGGGCGGTTTGGTGGTATTATGTTCTTTATTTACCGTTCAATTTCCACTGTTTGCGGAAAGCCATGTTGCGGATATTGATGTCGAAGCTATCGTTAAACGAATGGACGAACTTTATCGCAGCGAAACGAGCCAGACGAATATGGAGATGCAGATTGTTACGCCACACTGGGAGAGGACCTTAGCTTTGGAGGTCTGGACAAAAGGGATGGACAGGACCTTCATCTTGATAACATCGCCCAAGAAAGAGAAAGGTGTTGCGACCCTGCGGATTGGGAATGAAATGTGGAACTATCTCCCCAAGACCAACAAGGTGATGAAAGTACCGCCGTCAATGATGATGGGATCTTGGATGGGTTCTGACTTTACGAATGATGATCTCGTCAAAGAGTCATCGATGCTTGACGATTACACGTACGAACTCATCACACCGGTTGACGCTCAACCTAACCATCTTTACATTCAACTGCTGCCGAAGGAAGACTCACCAATTGTCTGGGGCAAACTTATTGTTGCTATCCGGGTGAGCGATCGGATTCCGGTTTGGCAGCATTTCTACGACGAAACAGGGCGTCTGACGCGAGTCATGAATTTCAAAGAGATCAAATCGTTCGACGGGAAGACGATCCCTTCAGTGATGGAGATGATACCACAGAACAAAGAGGGACACAAAACCGTTATACGGTTCGTGAACGCCGAGTTTGACAAAGGTATTGACGAAAAAGTTTTCACACGCCGAAACCTTCAGAAGCGGAGATAAATCAACTTGATTTACGTTTTACGCATTACGTTTTAGACCATGATGACACTTAAAATTGCATTCCGAAACATCTTCCGTCAAAAACGACGCACGATCCTAACTGCACTCGCAATGATTGTTGGATTTACACTTTCGTCCGTGTTCATCGGCTGGTCCGACGGTGCCTATTCTGATATTATTGAGATGTTTACGCAGAACCGCATCGGGCATATTCAGGTGCATCGGGGAGACTATCTCGATAAACCGTCGCTCTACAAAACGATGGATGACTATGAGTCAATAGGAGAAACCATCGGAAACGTAAAAGGCGTGGAAGCGTGGACACCACGGGTGTACTCAGCGGGACTTGGCTCGGTTGGAGAAAAGAGCACCACCCTACAAATTATCGGTATTGATGTGGCGCGTGAAGTTGAAGCGACCCGATTTGATAAGAAAATCGTTGAGGGGAAGGTAATCTCAGCGCAGCCAGCGCGTGAAGCGGTCTTGGGTAAGGGGCTTGCGAGAAACCTTTCTGCGACGGTCGGCGACGAAATCGTGATTGTTTCACAGGGTGCTGACGGCTCAATCGCTAACGATTTGTATGAGATCGTAGGGATTGCAGAAAGTGGCGACGATATGACAGATCGAATAGCGTGTTATCTGCATATCGGAGACGCGCAGGAATTGCTTGTCCTTGAAGGACGCTCCCACGAAATTGTTGTGATTGTGTCAAACATCAATCGTGTACTCAAAATTACGAAGGCAATTGAAGCCGATCTTAATAATTCAACGCTTGATGTTGCACCGTGGCAGGTGGTCGCCAAGGCTTTCTATCGAGCGATGCAGGCGGACAAGCAGGGCGATGCTATTGGACGGATTATCATCATGCTTATCGTCGCTATCGGTGTATTAAATACGGTCCTGATGTCGGTGCTAGAGAGAACGAGCGAATACGGTGTGTTGAAGGCGGTCGGGACAAAACCGGGGCAAATCTTTTGGCTGGTGGTTTGCGAAGTGCTGATCATCGCCTTCGGCAGCATTGTTGTCGGCGCTGTTCTCGGTACTGCGAGTAACTATCTGCTATCGATATATGGCATTACCATGCCGCAGGAGTTTACTTACGGCGGTATCAAATTTCAGACGATGTACGCCGAGATCAACACACGAAGTCTCATCATTCCCGCGGTCACCGTTGTTCTATCAGCAGGGATAGTTAGTATATTTCCCGCGCTGAAGGCAGCGCGCATTCTGCCGGCAAGGGCAATGCGTACCCATTGAAATCGGCAGCCAAGGGGCAAAATAAATTATTTTATCACGTTTCACGGTTTAAAACCATGTGGCTAATCCTCATTAAACTGGCTTGGAGAAATCTTTTTCGGAATAAACGACGCACCATCATTGCTTCGATAGCAATTGGTATTGGTCTGGCTGTGCTGATTTTCGCCGATGCGTTTTGGCTGGGAATGGAGCAGAACATGGTCAAAACTGCCACCGCTTCGTTTCTCGGCGATGGACAGATCCATCGGGAAGGTTTCCGCGACACACAGGCGGTTGAAATGACGATTAATCAACTCGACGCAGCAGTCGGTGGCCTCTCTCAGGAAGGAATTGTTGAACAGTTCACACCCCGGGCATTCGCTTTCGGGATGATTACTTCGTCGGCGAATGCCAGCGCAATTAGCCTAGTAGGTGTCCAACCGTCGACAGAACGATTCTTATCCAAAATTGATGACGCAATCGTGGAAGGAGCATACTTTGAAGGGGATAACAATCGCGATATTGTGATTGGTGCGAAGCTAGCGGAACTCCTTGAGGTTACGCTTGGTAATCGGGTTGTTATCACCGTTGCTCAGGCGCAGAGTGGCGACTTGTCTCAGGAGATGTTTCGGATTTCAGGGATCTATCGCCTCGGTGACGAAGCGATGGAGGCGGGCATGGTGTTTGTGCGGCTGGGGAAAGCGCAAGAGATGCTTGCCATCGGTTCCGGTATTCATGAGATTGCCATTAAATTTACCGACACAAAATACGGGCAGGATAAAGACCTGCCATTTTGGGAGCGGTATTCTCAACACGACAACGAGGCGTTAGGCTGGACGGAAATCCTGCCCCAATTGGAAGCCGTATTTGAAATGTCTAAGTACAGCAAGTACATCATGGGGGTTATCCTCTTTGGTGTTGTTGTGTTCGGGATTGTCAATGCTCTTTTTATGTCGCTGTATGAGCGGATGTTTGAGTTTGGTGTCCTGCGTGCCGTGGGGACGCGCCCTTTTGGGATGGCACGACTAGTTCTATTTGAAGCCGGAGCGTTGGCGATTGTCAGTATCGCCCTCGGTGCTATCCTCGGGTTCGGCTTGACGTGGATATTCACAAAGGTCGGCATTGATTACACCGGTATTGAGTACGTGGGCGTAACGATACAGGAACTCATCTACCCCGTCATGACGGTCGAACCGTTCATCTTGTATTCTATCTGGGTGTTTGTTTTCACTATTATCACCGGGCTGTATCCGGCTCGGTACGCGGCGAAAATCGCCCCAGCAACGGCGATGCGTAGGAGTTTTTGAGGTGGCAAAGGCGTTAAAAGGAAAGCGCGGAACGATCTGTTTTACGCATTACGTTTTATGCGAGGAGCCTAATATTGACAAATACTGATGTGATTGTCACAGAGAGCATTACAAAGGTGTATGCGGGAAATGGTGTGCCCGTCGAGGCTCTTCGAGGGGTAGATCTGACGATTCAGTCGGGCGAGTTTACCGCGTTGGTAGGACCGTCTGGATCCGGGAAAACTACACTGCTTAACATCATTTCCGGGTTGGACGCGCCGACGGAGGGGAAGGTTTGGTTGTCCGGCAAGCTGCTGTCGGGGATGAGTGGCAATGAACTGTCCGATTTTCGTCGAGATAACATCGGTTTCATCTTTCAGGCGTATAACCTGATTCCGGTATTGACGGTGGAAGAGAATGTGGAATACATCATGCTCTTGCAGCGTGTGTCCAAAACGGAACGGCATAGACGCGTTATAGCCATGCTTGAGGAGGTTGGGCTAGCAGGATTAGCGGATCGAAACCCACCACAACTTTCAGGGGGACAACAACAGCGCGTCGCCATTGCGCGGGCGATGGTCTCTGAACCAGCGATCATCCTCGCGGATGAGCCGACTGCAAACCTCGATTCGAGCACGGGTGCAGACCTGCTCGATATGATGAGTCACCTCAATACACAGACAAACATGACGTTTGTGTTTTCAACCCATGATCCAATGGTGATGGAGAGGGCGAGACGTTTGATAACGCTGAAGGATGGAGAAGTTGAAAGTGATGAGATTAAAGGGTAGAATCGGCATCATCAGCCAAATGTGTCTGTGGTGGACGATGATTCTGCTCTCAACCATTGCCTTTGCCGACGACAAACTTCAAATCAGCGGATACTATAAAAACTTTTCCACCGGTTTGAATTCCCCCTTGCCGGACGAACCAATTATCGGTGTGGTGAACAACCGACTGCGACTTAATCTCGGTTACACTCGCGCCGATACGCTCTCGCTTGACCTCGCCTACGATTTCGCGCCCCGTATTCAAGATCCATCGCTGTTTTCTGAGCCGCCGATCGCAGCCGGCGCGAATTCACTCCGCTATCGTGTTATAGATTTTGATACTACTATCTATCCGGACGAGGATGCCCCGGAAGGTAGTTTCGGTCTCTTCCACAACCTTGATCGCGCTGCAGTTGCCTACGGGGCTGATTTCGCGGACATTACAATCGGTCGCCAAGCCATCGCATGGGGGAGTGCGCGGGTTGTGAATCCAACAGATGTTATTGCCCCCTACGCCTATGATCAACTGGACACGGAAGACCGAATCGGTGTGGATGCAGTTCGGGTCCAGATCCCGATTGGTATCTTGGGAGAGTTTGATACCGGTTATGTTTTCGGTGAGAGTTTCGCTTTTGAAAAAAGCGCCTTCTTCCTTCGGAGCCAACTGAATGCGGCAGAAACTGACTTCTCAATTATACTGCTGGAGTTTCGTGAACATCTGATAACAGGGTTTGACATGGCGCGGGGGATCGGCGGTGCCGGTTTCTGGGTTGAAGCGGCTTATGTCTACGCCAACGCATTCGATGGTGAAAATGAGGATAGGGAAAACTATCTCCGTGCATCAATAGGCCTAGACTACAGTTTCGGTGGAGTGGCTTATGGGTTCATCGAGTATCATTTCAGCGGTGCAGGTGCGGGGGAGCCAGAAGATTATCTCGACAGACTGACCCAACCGGCATACACGGATGGGGTAGTCTACCTTATGGGCAGGCACTACCTTGCCCCCGGATTAACCTTCCAAATCACGCCGCTTATCTCGTTGGGGAGCGTTGTGCTATCGAACATCTCTGATCCTTCCGTATTTCCTTCTTTACAAGTTGAATACAGCTGCGCACAGGACATTTATCTCTCCGCCGGTGGGTTCGTCGGAATCGGCAAACGCCCTGAAACTGAAGACGAGGAAACACAATTCAGATCGGAGTTTGGTGGCTATCCAACTCTCTTTTTCTCATCGTTCCGGCTCTATTTCTGAACCAATATATATTCTCAGTCGAATCAAGTCATTCTATTTCAACCTACGGGGATCTTATACTTCTCCCTGCCAACGAACGTTTTTGTAGGGCGAAACTAAGGGAGTTTCCGGCGGTGGGGAGACCAATTTCCCATCTGCTACCCAGCCACAATCCCTCGCCGCTAATTCCGCAATCAAATATCCTTTCCACTTAACGACTTCAGCCTGATATTCCGGATGATCAATCCGGTTGTGGCACTCTCTAGGATCCTCTTCAAGATTAAAAAACTGCAGCTCATCAATACGCGGCAACCAAATAAACTTCCGTCTCCCATCGGTGACGTACTGCATCTCCTGTTCATGAGAATAGCAGGTGCAGTGTTCACCGTGAAGGTAAGGACGCCAATTCGGGGCGGGTTGTTGTGTTAGCGGGCGGACGCTCTGCCCATCGACGGTTTTCGGGATATCAACACCAGCTGCATCTAGGATGGTCGGCATAATGTCGCGCAGTTCGACCACCTCGTCGGCGACTTTACGGGTAGCTGTTGAACCGCGAGTCGGGGGAGTAACGATAAAAGGAATCCGAGCGCTGCCTTCATAGGCGTAAGTCTTGCGCCACAGATTATGGTCACCGAGCATTTCGCCGTGGTCGGAGGTAAAGATAAACCATGTATCCGCAAAAGTGTCCTGTTGATGCCGACGAAACCAGTTCATCAACCGACCGATCTGGGTATCAATAAAGGAGATTTCACCGTAGTAACCGGACCGTGCGCGATGAATCCGTCTATCCGATTGCTTCCCGCGCCATGCGTTGGGATCAACTGCATCTTCAGGCCTGTCGTGACAAGTTGCCCAGTCACCGACAGATGGAGTTGGGGTGATATCGTTATGATACATCTCGAAATAGGGGGCGGGCGGTACGAACGGAGAGTGCGGTCGGGCGAATGAGATATTGAGGAAAAAAGGTCGTTCCCGGTCACGCTGGGAAAGAAAGTGGATTGCACGGTTCATTGTCCATGATGTTGGATGCAGGTACTCCTCGGTGTGCCAAGGGCGAGAAACCCAGGAGTTCCAATCGACACCGTGATTATCAGGTGTGATGTCGCGCCGTTTCTCTGCATCGAACCAGGTACGATACTCGTCCTTCAGACCGTGACGTAACATCCGTCCGGATTCATCGAATTCTTGACTTTCAAATCCCATCTTGGCACGTTGAGGTGTGAAGTGCCCTTTTCCCACAAGATGCGTCTGATAGCCAGCACCGGTCAATTCGCCTGCCAACGTGTGTGGAAAGTCGTTCGGAATTGGACCCTGTCCACCGCCCATACCGAGAATGCCAGTATGCCACTGGTTCATTCCTGTCATAAGCGTTGCCCGTGCCGGAATGCAGGAAGGGGAAGCGGTATACGCATGTCGAAACCGGGTGCCGCGAGCGGCGAGGAAATCGAGGTTCGGCGTTTCGATGTAGGTGTTGCCGTCAGCACCCAAGCAATCACCGCGCATCTGGTCTACCATCATGAGTACGATATTGGGGCGGTTCATCGAAAGACTCCTTTTATATAATCTACGTTTTATCAAGCGAATTGATTTTAGCTATGTCAATATCATCAATGTATTCGTAAATGATGTCAAGAAAATTCTCGATTGTCGGACCCTATTTTGGGCGAATCCTACGACCGGAATACAGGGCAAAATTTAACGGATTGGTATGGAATGTGCTAGCAGAAAAATGATACAATAATCGAGGCCACCACTTTTTAAATCATAACCTAAACCGACCAAATGTTCGCATAAAATTGGAGACAATTAGAAGCAAGGAGGACTTATATGATGGACAAAGGAACCGCTTATCTGTTTATTGATGATGCACACATAGAAAGCCTTGAGGGTGCTAAAAAAGGCGTCGTTCCGGCGCAGAAGGTGTCCGACCAACCATTGATTGAAAAAGATCAACCTTGGGAAGAGGGGTGGAGGATCGGCAGCTACATCAATGTCATCTACGACGACGAAGAGAACATCTTCAAGATGTGGTATGGCGTGGGACGAAAATTAAGCGACGCTCGCGGCGAAGAGGCGGACGGACTCGCCTATGCCGTCTCACAAGACGGCTACCATTGGGAGAAGCCCATTCTTAACCTCGTTGAGGACAACGGGAGTACGGCGAATAACCTCGTCTTTCCGATGTTCAGATGGGGTGCGGGGACCGGTGTCATGAAGGACCCTATTGAATTAGATCCTGCGAAGCGATACAAAATGCTCTTTATGTTCCAGAGCGAGTCGATGCGTTTTGCCGGGATTGTTCAGCCGGTCTGTGTCGCTTATTCGGCTGACGGAATCCATTGGAACGTGCCCAAATACTGGCTCAATCCAGTTATTCCAGAGGGATCGGACACGCACTTGGTCGCATATTGGGATCCAAATCTCCACAAGTACGTTGTCTACCTGCGCGGACGACCAAATGTCCGGATTATCTGCATGTCCGAGAGCGATGATTTTGAAAGCTGGACACCGCGGAAAATTATCGTCCAACCCGACGCGCAAGATCCGCCACAGGATCACGAGTTTTACGGTATGAGTTCATTGGCGTATCGCGATTTTCGGGTAGGATTCCTATCCGTGTTTCACACGCTCAACGAGGGATGGATAGCCCAGAATCAGATTGAACCGTGGATGCCCGAATGGATGAACCAGATGGACGTTCAGCTGACATACTCGAAGGATGGGCGGACTTGGCATCGCGCGGGTGACCGTGAGCGGATTCTGGTCTGCGGACCCCGTGGCAGTTTTGACTCCGGTTGTGTTTATCCTCCACATGCCCCCTTTGTGCGCGGTGAGGAAATCTGGGTCTATTACGGCGGTTCAAATGAACTACACGGTGAGCCGCCGCGCCACGGCGAGTTTGTCCGTCGGGGGATAAGTTTGGCGAAGATCCGAAAGGACCGGTTAGTTTGCCTGAGGGCGGATAAAGAAGGGCTCGTAACCACGACGCCTCTTAGCATCAAGCCGGATTCGCTGTGGTTAAACGCCGATGCTACCGGAGGGTCATTGCAGGTGGAATTGGTAGATCCCTTTGACCGGGTGATCCCTGGCTTCTCCAAAGACGATTGTGTGCCGTTTACTGGTGATGAAACGGAATATCAGATGAGATGGAAAGGTGATCGAGGGACAGCAGCGGACACGGGCACCGGCGGTCTGGAGGATAAGATGGTTTCCCAGTCAGTAGGCCTCTTCAAAGTCAAGGTCTACCTCAATAACGCCAAGCTCTTCGCGTTATACTCAGATCTTGCCTGAATCGTTCCTGTGGGTTAGTCAGCGATTGTAACTTCCCTACCCTTTTCGGCTGCCTCGTACAGCGCATCCATCACCCGCTGCACATCGAGCATTTCACTAAACCGAACAATGGGTAGACGGTTTTCCAGAACGCTCTGACAGAAGTCTTGATAGACGCCACCAAATTGGCTTGTCTCGTCAGCACGGGGTGTGACGTCTACAATGCTATCGCCTTCTTCTAGCGCGACGCGTAGCGGTCTTAGGCTGGCAGTTCCCCAATCACCCAAGATTTCGGCGCCACTAGGTCGGGAGCGTGGGTGCATCATCCAATTGCTTTCCACCGCCATTGTTGAACTGTCTGCAAAGTGTACCAAACCGACGTTGAAGTCTTCGATGTCGCAGTCTGTCACCGATCCTTCCCATGTAATAAGCGGCGTCTTCATGCGGTGCACTTTCTGGTAGCTTGCCGCCGAAGCGCGCACCGGCTTCGGATTACCCAACGCCCAGAGGGTCGCGTCGAGAAGATGAACGGTTGTATGGAAAAGCACGCCGCCGCCTGCTAGGTGACGTTTGTACATGGTGGGGGTGCCGGGGATGTGCATCACATGCCCGTGCCAGAGCCGCGTGTGGTAAACGTTGCCCAGTTTTCCGTCAGCAAGGAATTGACGCAATGCCTGCACTTCAGGATTGGAACGGTTCTGTAAGCCCATTGACATCAGTTTTCCGCATCGCTTTGCCGTAGCGACCATCTCCTCCGCTTCAGCGAGATTTATCGCCAACGGTTTGGAGACCATCACATTGGCACCCGCTTCGAAGGCATCTATCGCCGCGTCCCGGTTGGCTGCCGGTGGCAGGGCAAGACTAACAATGTCCAGCGGGTGACGCTCTAGCATTTCACGGTAATCGGTGTAATGGTATGGGACACCAAATTCGATCGCTGCCTCTCGCACCCTATCTGGATTCACGTCTGCGAGAGCGATGATCTCTGCTTCGGGAATCTCCGTGTAACTCCGGATGTGACCCCGGCCATGTGCCCCACAGCCAATTATACCAATCTTGAGTTGATTCATGCCCTACCTTCCAAAAACGAAGTTCAACAATAACTAGCTTGAGTATATCAGCAGACAGGTCAGAGTGTACGACGTACCTTCTCAGCGTCACTGAACAGGATCTCACGAACTGCGTTGGTTGCCTTCTCATGAAACCGGACCGCAACAGGATCCAGATCCTTAGTTGGACGCGGAGCCTTCTTAAAGTGACCGAACTGATCCGTGCCACGAACAAGTGCTGCACTGTCCCATTCACCAACGGTCTGCTTGGTGCGGGTAGGCATATAGTGCATCGAAAGACCAATACGTCGATCTGTTGATCGGTTGGGGCCCGATGCGTGCGCCAGCCGTACATTGTGAAGCGAAATCTCACCCGGCTGTAACGGCATTACCACAGCCTTCGCTTCATCGACCTGCACCGCAATTTCCTGCCCACGGGTCAAGAGGTTGTTTTCTTTATACTCATCCGAGTGAGGCAAGAGAGCGCCCTTATGGCTACCCGGCAGAACCCGCATGCAACCGGTTTCGAGTGTCGCTGGTGAAAGTGCCAACCACACGCTGACCAAGTGGTCAGTATCAAGCCCCCAATAACGCAGGTCCTGATGCCATGAAACGAAACTCTCGCTGAGTGGTTCCTTGATCCAGAAGAACGTGTTCCAGCAGAGGATATCGGGACCGATTAAATCCTCGACCGCATCAAGAATCTTCGCATGGCGCATCAGATCGTCAACCCATGTGAACAGCAGATGAGACTTGCTCCGCTGTGCCCCTGCAATAGTGCTGCCTTGATCGGCTTCAAATTGCTCAAGTCGTGCCCGATTGGCTGTCACCTGTTCGTCGTCCAGTACCCTGACCGGGAAATAGTATCCGTCCCGATTGTATTGTGCAATAGCATTTTCATTCAGAAGTTTCGACATTTGAACCTCCTATAGAATCGCTAGCTGCCGGTTTGTTTGCCATCTTCGAGCATCATAGCAATAGCTATAAATCTAAATATCTACTCTTACGATCAATGCTACAAATTCTCTCAACCGCTTTGTGAGTTCCTATTGACTCGCACGGGACCAGCGAACAATTCTTCAGGCAGAAAACTCGTCGTTTCAGTGGCGTGCCTGTATTCAAAACCATCGGTCGTAACGACTCCCATCGCAGTGAAGTACTTGGACTCGCCGCTCGTTCCGCTCTTGTTCCCACCGCTATGACCCCGTAACCAGTCGGGATCAATGACCTGTTTCCCCTTCCAGATACCACCCGTTGCGTTCAGATGACCAAACCGGGCGAGATCCGACGCACTCATGACGACCCAGCCGGGACCACTGCGAACGGGGTGCCCGCTAATTTCATAGGGAGGGTCGAGGTAGGTGTACGAGTCTGGAATCGTGGGGTAAAAATACTTCTGATCTTTGATATAGCCCCCTGTGAGCCAGTCCCATCTTTCTGCTGGAATACCTATCAAGTCA
Source organism: Candidatus Poribacteria bacterium (assembly GCA_965204355.1). Classification (GTDB taxonomy): domain Bacteria; phylum Poribacteria; class WGA-4E; order WGA-4E; family PCPOR2b; genus PCPOR2b. Next base: position 5,561,834 of record OZ241983.1, on the reverse strand, counting down.
AAAAGTCGTTCCTGGATGATATTCTTGAGGTCATCGTTCCAGACATAGGTCAAGGCTTGACTCAATCGCCAGAACCCAGCACTGCTGTAGATACCGACTGTGCCCGGTTCGGCATGGGAGTAGAGATCATAGAAAGGATCACCACTCCACTTCGACCATTCAGGAATGCCCGGTGTAACGTTCGCTGCCTCAAGCCCGGTAACCTTCTCTCGCCAACGGATCCCCAACTCCATCGGGAATCCACCGTAGTGAAGGGACTCATGTTTTGATCCAATTAGATGTTTCCAAGTCAGCTTTGTGTGATGACCTTCGATTAAGTATTTATGGGGGTGGGAAAGTTCGCCCTCGCCGGTCCAGTATCTGTTAATCAGTTCGTCGGAATCAATGCGCCCATCTGCGACTGCGAATCCGAGGATCGCCCACATAAAAGCCTTTCCAACAGAAGCGGTCTGATATCGATAATGCCGATCTCCCCAAACGTGAATCAGGTAGCCGCCACGGGTAATCACTGCACCGTACTTGTTGCCGGAATGATCTTCTCCGCCGAAAGATGCACCCTTGACCTCCATGTCTCCTATGAAGGTTCCGAATTTTTCAGGGTCAAGTCCCGCCTCCTCTGCCGTGATCTGAACCCAGTCATCTTCAGGGAATGTTACCCAAGCGGGAAGTTCAGTGGTCATCTGATAACTCCTTCCTCATTAGTACCGTCATTTTAGTTATTCGCTTGACAGAAATTTTATCTTAGTATATCCTGTTGGGGCTCACAACTCAATTGAAAAAGGAGAGAAGCGGTTGAGGCCTTAAATCTGAATTTTGAGACTTCTGCCGTGCGATTTCTATGAAATTACTTGTCGCTGCATCATGGTCCCAAGAACGACTCGAAGATGCACAGAAAACCTTTCCCGGAGTACAGTTCACCGTTGCTGCTGACCAAGATGATATTCTGCGCGAAATTGTCGACGCTGAAGCTGTTTTCGGCGCAATCAGTCGGGAAGCATTTCTGGCAGCCAAACAGTTGAAGTGGATCCAAAATACAGGTGCTGGAGTAGAAAGACTGGCGCGAATTTCTGAGATAGCAGAGAGCGATGTCACTGTTACTAACACCCGCGGTTCTCACGCTGCCACAATCGCCGAGCACGCTTTTGGATTGTTGATTAGCCTGACACGCCAATTACCAAGTCTTTTGGACGCACAACGCGCACACAGCTGGACACGTCCATTTAGCGGGCCTCAGGTCGGATTGACCGGTTTGACGCTGGGAGTGGTTGGCATGGGCAATATCGGTCGTGCCATTGCTCAGCGCGGCCACGGCTTTGATATGGAGGTCATCGGGGTTGACATCAACGAAGTGCCCAAGCCCGATTTTGTGGCTGAACTGAGTTTGTTGGATGGACTCGACAATCTGATGGAACGTTCGGATGTCGTGGCAGTTGCAGCCCCAATCACACCAGAAACCGCCGGGATGCTCGGCCCTGAACAACTCAGACTCATGAAGCCGACAGCCTACCTGATAGTCGTATCGCGGGGAGGCATTATAGACGAAGATACGCTCATGCAGATGCTGAACGATGGGCAGCTTGCTGGCGCTGGATTGGACGTTACAGCGATAGAACCGCTGCCCCAAGACAGCCCGCTCTGGGACACCCCGAACTTGCTAATAACCCCACACTGCTCTGGAGGTTCCTCCCAGACCGCTGCTGCGGGCAAAGCCATTTTTTATGACAATTTACGGCGATACCTCGCCAAAGAACCGCTCACCAATCTGGTCGACCTGAAGCGGGGATTCTAATCGGATCTTGGCACACTACTTCTGCGACGTGTCATCTTCAGGAGCAGCTGGGAGGGATTCTACTGAAAATCTTTGCCGGGAAATGTCCCCCAAGGGACCGCCTCTGCCTCGCCCTCATAGACCGGCAGGAATTCCTGTGTGATGTGTAGCGTCTGTTCGACCCAGTCAGCCCATTCAGACCTGCTTGTGATGTGGTCGCGGATTAACGCCTTAACTTCGTCGGGCAGGTCGTCATAGGCGGGCCAATACCAGATCGTAAGCACTGTGCGGCGTTGGTCGGTCTGGTTGGCACGGGCGGAATGCAGCAGGCGCGAATCGCCAACGACAACATCGCCTGCGCGAACTGGCACATTAACCTCACCTTCAACCTGCTGGAAGGCGAGGTGGTTCATATCGGTTGCGCGGGTTACGGTGTCGTTATCCCTCGGTCGCATATCGTGCAGCGCGTGGCGTTTCAGGTGAGAACCGGGGATCAAACGTAAACAGCCGTTGTGTATATTCGTGTCGACTAGGTAGTACATCAAGAAGTACTGCTGCGGCTGGTTAGTGTAACTGATGGGGTGATGCCACAGCACGCCGTCTTGGTGCCAGTATAGCGGCGGACTGTGCGGAGGCTTGCTGATCACAAAGCCACTCCAGAATTTAGGTGCGTCAAATCCCAACTCAGCGAAAACCGCCAGCGCGTCAGGATCAACGAGGAGTTCGGTGAAGGCTGGATGGGGGCAAGTCCAGTAGGGAATGATACACCCCTGTGAACGGTGCTGCTCAAAGTGCTCCTCATCCTGTTGTGCGATCATCCAGTCGCTCATGGTGTTTAGCTTCGCTACCATCTCTGGTGCTAGGACGTTCTCAAAGATGCAAAAACCATCACGCATAAGTTGATCCCGTTTCTCCTTAGCGATGATTGGCATTGGTTTTCTCCCTTTCGTGTTGGTCCATTCCGTTTGAGTCTATTCGGGTTTCACAACAGTTTTTCTGGCAGTCACGGCAGTCGTATGGTGGTTCCATCCGCGTAACACCAAGTTCTCGCTGAATTGATAAATATCTTCTTTCCGATCCTTGCCAGAAAACATCCTCGCAATCACGACCTTCCTGGGTCTCTCAGAGCGGTTGGACATTGAACCGTGTACAATAAAATAATCGAAGAAGGTAACGTCGCCAGGTTCAGCTTCAATCGGTACGGCCCCTTCAAATGGGAACTTGTCGTGAAATTCAGCGTCAGTTGCTTTTGAAGTTTCCATCCGTCCGTGCTTGTGCGATCCGGGATAGACCCTTAGACACCCTATTTCTTCCGTCGCTTCGCTGACGTGAATCATTCCCGCAATCATAGTGTTCTTTTGGGTGGGCAGGTAACTCCAGTCTTGGTGCATCTTGAAGGGGGTTTCTCCGTTTGTCTGTCGCTTCTCAAAGAGTGTCGAATGGTTGAGGACAATGTCGGGACCGATGAACTGTTCAACAATGTCGAGGAACCCTTTGTGAAGCAGGGCTGTCAGCCATAAACTGGAATACTGCTGCACATTACGCGTGGAGATGAGGCCATTATGGTTGGGATCGTTCTCATTGGGTTTTTCGAGTTGTCCCACAATCCGATCAAACTCGTTTTCAAGTGAGCTTATCTCACCCCCTGAGAAAACACCTTTTGCCAAATAGTAGCCGTTCTCATCGAAAAAGGTTTGGATTTTACTCATGGTGGAAGTCTCCTTGTGGACACAATCTGAACACCTAAATTTTCGCCTGATCAATGGATCTTGCGTCCGCCTTTGAAGAGTGGTAACATATCTCTACTGTGGGCAGCTGTGACCAGATAGCATACCTCTGAAACTGAGGACATAGCGCTAGCACATGCTAGCACGGTTAGCCAGAAAAACGTTGGTTCAAAACGCAATTATACATAGGGGGGATCATACGGTCAAGCGAAAACAGAAAAACGGTCGGGGCTTCAACTGGGTGCACTAGTACATTGTCAGATAAATGTAGCGCAAACTGTATGAGGTTAAAAAAATCGGTAATTCTATATTTTCCCCAGGCCCGATAGGGGCGGTTTCCAACCGCACCCCATAGGCGTGTCGGTTGAAACAGCGCAGTTGGAAACAGCGCCTACCAAACGGGAGACCGGTAGGTTTGGATATGTCTATCCAAATCGAGCGTGACTGGTAGATAGAACGCAAAACAAAACGGTAAACGGAACATTCAAAATAAATTGGCAACAACTTAGGTCAAGTAGAATCACTGAAAGGAGAATCGATGAAAGGAATTATTAGAACCGGTGACGGGGGACCAGAGGTCTTGACATTAGGGGAAGTTCCTGCCCCGAGCCCCGGACCCACACAGTTATTGATTGACGTAAAAGCAACCGCACTCAATCGAGCGGATACCATACAGCGACAAGGAGGCTATCCTCCCCCGCCCGGCGAATCAGAGCTGCTCGGTTTGGAGCTCGCTGGGGTCGTTGCATCGTGGGGCGAGGAAGTGGAAGGCTTTGAGCGAGGCGACCGCGTCTTCGGTCTTGTCGGCGGCGGTGCTTACGCAGAACAGGCGGTCATCGACTATCGCATGGCGATGCCAATTCCTGACGATTGGAGTTTTGAGAAGGCGGCGGCAATCACGGAGGTCTTCTTTACCGCCAATGAAACACTCTTTACCCTCGGTGGCTTGTGCGCTGGGGAATCAGTGCTCATTCACGCCGGCGGCAGCGGTGTAGGGACAGCGGGAACCCAGATGGCGCATCAGGCGGGTGCTCGTGTCTTCATCACAGCCGGTTCAGCGGAAAAAATCGAGAGAAGCAAGCAGCTCGGTTGTACAGAGGGCATCAATTATAAGGAGCAGAACTTTGCCGAAGAGATTATGCGATTGACAGACGGGGAAGGCGTGGAGTTGGTTCAAGACTTCATTGGTGCACCCTACTTAGAACGTAATCTCTCGATTCTCAAGACGCGGGGGCGCTTGGTTATGGTGGGACTGATGGGCGGTGCCGATGCAGAACTGAATCTCGGTCAAATCATGCGGAAACGGTTACAGGTCTTCGGATCGGTGATGCGCCCACAGTCGATAGAAGAGAAAATTGGAATCACGCAGCGTTTTGTTGACCGATGGCTGCCCCTGCTCAAGGAAGGAAAGATTCAACCGATTATTGATTGTGTGATGCCTCTATCGCAAGCCAGCGAAGCGCACGAATATATGGAGGCGAATCGGAACTTTGGAAAGATTATCCTGAAGGTGGGATAGAAAATATACCCTCAAGGAGAATTTGATCTGCTTTATTCTCACGCTATCAGTTTATACAGCTTCACTTTCCGATAAAGGGTGGATCGGTCAATGTTCAGTGCTTCGGCAGCCTTGGTAACATTATTGTCCATTATCTTGAGCGCTTGTGCGAGTGTTTGGCGTTCCACCTCTGCAAACGGCAGGATTCCACTTGCGTCAGCAGGTTGGGCAGATTTGATTGACAGCACCTCTGGTGGCAGGCTGGTCGATTGCAACACCTCTGAGGTTTCAAGTAACACCGCCCGTTCAATGATGTTTTCGAGTTCACGGACGTTGCCGGGGAAGTGATGCTGCATTAATAATCGTAACGCATCGGGTGAGATCGCTTCAATGGATTTGTTCATGGTTTCGGTGTATTTTTTCAGGAAATGATCCGCCAAGAGCGGAATATCCTCCCGTCTCTCTCGCAGGGGTGGGACGGTGATTTGGAAAGCGGCGACCCGATAGAACAGATCGTTTCGGAACCGTCCCGCTTTAACCGCAGCGTCTAAATCCTGATTGGTCGCAGTCAAGACACGGATGTCAACAGGGATACTCCGTGTTCCGCCAACGCGCTGGATTCTGCGTTCTTGAAGGACACGCAACAACTTCGCTTGCAGCGCCAATTCCATATCCCCGATTTCATCGAGAAAGATAGTCCCACCATTCGCCTGTTCAAACGTGCCGATCCGTTGCGTTTCGGCACCGGTGAACGCGCCGCGTTCATGCCCGAACATCTCGCTCTCGATGAGCGTATCAGGAATCGCAGCGCAGTTGACAGGGATAAACGGTTCTGCTTTTCGATCGCTATTAAAGTGGATAGCGCGTGCGACGAGTTCTTTACCGGTGCCACTTTCGCCTGAAATGAGGCAGGTGATATTACTTTCAGTCGCCTGTTGCATCAGTCCAAAGGTCTGCTGTATCCCTTCACTTTTACCGACAATCTCATCAAAGGCATAAGTCGTTTCGAGTTCGTTTCGTAAGCGGAGCACCTCCGCTTTCATCTGCTGGATCTCAACCTCTTTGGACATATCACGGTAGCTGACGACGTTCCCCGCAAAGTCGCCTTGACTATTGCGTACTGGCGTGATTAAGCGATAAAACAACCTCGGTTCAGACAGGCTTGCCTCTCTGTTTTCTTCGACCATGTTTTCCAGACTTTTAGAGAGTGGTTCCGTTTGCACCGGTTCAGACTCTTGGAACCGTTGTTGGACTCGTGCTTTAATATCGTCGGGCGACATCTGCCGGAGTTGGTCTTCGGTTAAGTCAAACAGTTGTTGATAGTCCTGATTAGCAAACAGCAGGTGTCCCTTGTGATCGAACATCCCGATCGCGTCCGCGGTCGAATCGAGGACGGTTTCGAGCCGTTGATGGCTGATTTCAAGTTTCTGATGATTTATCATGATCTGCTCTTGTTTTTTGGCTAACATCTGTTCGATGTTCCACTTTTCGACAAGCGCAAGTGTAATCTGTTGAATCTCCTCCGGTGCAAAAGGTTTTCGGATATAGAGCAGCTTGTGCAATGTCTCCATATCGTGGATAATCTCAGGGAGTGGTTTATCGGTGTAAGCGGTCATAATGACCAGCTCAATCTCTTTGTCGATCTCTCGAATCCGACGGATCGCCTCAACGCCATCGATGCCGGGGGGCATTCTGACATCCATGTATGCCACGGCAATCGGGCAGTTGGATTCCTGTGCTTGGCGTACCAGTTGACACGCTTTTTCGCCGCTTTCTGCGTGTAACAGTTCAAAGTTGGGCAGAAAGGCGGCTTTATGAGTGACTTCCACATCAAACAGGGATGCTGCCAACTGATCCGTCAATTTCTGTCCACTTTTGGGAGTGAGCATATCCTGAAAGTCGCTGTGTATCCCGGCTTCGTCATCAACAATTAATACACGGTAATTCCAATGCGCTTTTGATTCCATTTAACAACTCCGGTGACTCCCCATGTTTGGTAGGCGCTGTTTCTCCCGACCTGTGCCGATTCATCGGCATCCTCGACAAGTCGGGATCGGGATCCCGTGAATACGGGACGCGCCGATGCGGTGCGTTTTCTCCCCGCACCTACCGGGCCCGGGGACAACGCGGTTTGGTTTGGAGTGTCTCATTAATTCTAAAATCTACTATAATCACTCCAGTGACTCGGTTATATTATCTTATTGTCGTATGCCGCAGCATAACTCGCATCGTTGCGCCTTTGCCAATACCTTCGCTCAACGGATAAATCTTGCCGCCGGATCCGATCACAAAATTAGCGATAGAATGGAGACCGAGCCCGGTCCCCGTCTGCTTGGTCGTATAGCCAGCATTAAAGATGAGTTTGAGGTCTTTCTGTGCGATACCGATGCCGTTATCGGTAACATCAATCACCAAAAACCCCTCGTCGATATAGGTTTTGATTTCGATGCGCGGTGCTTCATCGAGTCCGCCCGATTGAACAAGGTCATCAATCGCTTCGATCGAGTTCTTGAGCAGATTGACCAACATCTGATGAAATTGACTCTCTTGAATCGTAATCTCATTGGGTGCATTTTGGCAGTCGATATGCACGTCGACGCCTCTTTTGTCAATCGAATCTTGTTGTAATTTGACCGCACCTTGGATTGACTCCTCTAGGTTGATATTTTTCCGTGTCATACTGGTCTGGCTAGCGGATCGTTGCGTCCGGATAATATCAATGATATGCGTGACCCGTTCAGTGACGCGCTCAAGCGTCTCAACCAGCTGTGTATTCTGATCCGAAAAATCTTTAGCGAGCGCAATCATAAATGGGAGCACCTGCTGTCCTTTTGGGTCATTTTTGATGTAATCGACCCAATCCGCTCGATGTGCTTGCACCATATCGGCAAGTGCTGAAAATCGGTGTGTCAGTTGATTGGCGACTAAATTGTCTTGCAAAACGTTCATGCCGACCGTTACGCTGTTGATGGCGTTACCGATATTGTGGAGGATGGTTTCGACAATTTCCAACCGTCCTTGTGCAAATGCTTGGGTCAACGCTTCTTCGGCGATTGCGCGATGGGTCACATCACGGAAAACAATCACGCCCCCCTTCGGGTTGCCTTCGTCGTCCTGTAGGGGTCTCCCATTGACGCTGATAAAAACACCGTCTGGTACATTCGGATTGCGTACAAACATCTCTACCTCGTCTGCGGTTTCGCCTTGGATGGCACGCACGAGCGGGAGTTCATCTGGTGGGAAGGGTGTCACTCTATCGGGGAAAAAGAGTCCGTATGTGTCGCTCCATTCATCGGTATCCGTTTCTGTTGCCCCTATACCGACAATTCTTTCGGCACTTGGATTAAAAATTGTAAAGTCTCCATCCGCATCGGCGACAACCACGCCATCGCTGATACTATTAAAAATGGATTCGAGCAGGGCGCCCTGTTCTTCAAGTTGTCTAACCATCTGTTGCAAGTTCGTTTCTGCTTGTCTGAGTTCCGTGACATCGCGCGAGACGGATACGCTTCCTGTTATAGCACCTTGCGCGTCATATAGGGGTCTCGCACTGATACTCAAATGAATCCCCTCCCGCATTACCGACGGGTCATATACAAACATCCCAATGTTGTCTGCCGGCTCACCGCGCAGGGCACGTGCTATCGCCAGTTGATCAGCGGGGAAGGGCGTTTTTTCATCGGGGAGAAAGAAGCCGTATCGTTCAACGGCATTCCTCACCCCTACGGCCTGCTGCAGACTACGACCGATCATTTGTTCCGCACTCCTATTACCCATGATGTATTGCCCTTCCTTATTGGCAAGAATCACACCATCACTCATATGATTAAAAACGGCTTCCATCAGTTGGGTCTGATTTTGCAATTCGGTGATTGTTTCTTCCAACTGAGTCTCTGTTTCCTTAAGCTTGGTGATATCGCGGACTAAGACAACGCCCCCCATCAAATTCCCATCTGAGTCCCGTAGGGGTCTCCCGCTAGCCTGGATAAAAACACCCTCTGGCAATTCCGAATTGCGTACAAATAGCTCAACGTCGTCTACATCCTCACCGCGCATAGCCCGTGTGAGCGGAAGATCCTCTCCCGCAATAAGCGTTTTTTTATCGGGGTAAAAGAGACCGTATAATTGAGGGCGTTGATTAATCTCTAGATCCCGTACCAAAGGCACACCCACTAACTGTTTCATCCTTTCACTAAAAACTAAGTATTTCCCGTTTGTATCGGTAGCGAGCACACCATCGCTGATACTGTTAAAAACGGTATCCATCAGTTGGTTCTGATTTTGCAGTTCGATGATGGTTTGTTCCAACCGATGCTCTGTCTCCCTAAGCTTGGTGATATCTTGGGTAAGGATAACGGCACCTTTCATATTACCTTCGTTAGACTGCAAGGGTCTCCCACGTGCGTAAATATAAACACCCTCCGGTTTCTCAGAATTGCGTACAAACAGCGCGACTTCGTCTGCTACCTTACCGGAAACGATATCTAGGAATGCCTGCTCTACAGGAAAAGGTGTCACTTTATCGGGATAAAAAATACCGTATTTTGCAGACCATTCACTAGGTGGTTCATCTGTTGGCCCCATGCCGGCAATCTGTTCTGCCTCCGAATTAACGAATAAAAATTGTCCCTGGTCATCGATGACGGTGAGCCCATCACTAATACTGTTAAAAACGGTATCCATCAGTTGATTCTGATCTTGCAGTTCGGTGATGGTTTCTTCCAACCGAACCTCTGTCTCCTTGAGCGCGGTGACATCTCGGAGAGCGATAACGCTACCTCTCACATCACCTGTACTCGACTGCAAGGCTCTCCCACTCACATTGACATAAACACCCTGCGGTCTCTCAGAATTGCGTATAAACAGATCGAGTCCGTCTATTGCCTCACCGGATATCGCACGCATGAGCGGCTGCTCTGCTGGAAAAGGTGTCGTTTTATCAGGATAAAAAATACCGTATTTTTCAGACCATTTATCAGGGGGTGTCTCTGTTGCCCCCATACCGATAATTTGTTCTGCCTCCGGATTAACAAGTAAAAAATTCCCCTTCTCATCGGTGACGACTACCCCATCACTAATACTGTTAAAAACGGTATCCATCAGTTGGTTCTGATTTTCCAGTTTGGTGATGGTTTGTTCCAACCGATGCTCTGTCTCCTTGAGCTGCGTGATATCGTGAGCAACAACCACCCCTCCTCTCAAAGTGCCTTGTTTGTCGAGTAGAGGCCTCCCATTTATACTGACATAAACCTCCTGTGACAGTTGCTCGCTGTTTACACGCATTTCGACATTATTTGTTGTCTCACCTTTGATGGCAAGGGCGAGAGGGAGTTGATCTGCGGGAAACGATGCGTCTGTAGTGGGGTCAAAAAGGCCGTATTGCTCAGATGCTTGGGGAAGATTTAGATCCTCAAAATCTTGTCCGATCATCTTTTCCGCAGCGGGGTTAGCCATTATGTATTGTCCCTTGTCGTCAGCAACGACCACCCCATCGCTCATATTATCAAAAATAGTATCCATCAGTTGAGCCTGCTTTTCCATTTCATCAATGGTTTGTTCTAATCTCGCCTCTGCGTGCTTGATCTTCGTCACATCACGGAAAACAATCACGCCCCCTTTCACTTCATTTTCGTGGTCCCGTAGCGGCCTCCCATAGACACTGATAAAACTACCATCTGGATTTTCCTGATTGCGTATAAACACATCTACCGCATCTGTGATCTTACCCTGCATGGCATGAACGAGCGGGAGCTGATCCGAAGGGAAGGGGGTAACTTGATCGGGATAAAAGGTGCCGTATGTTTCAGCCCATTCATCGGGTATCGTCTCCGTTGCCCCCATACCGACAATTCGTTCCGCACTTGGATTAACGAGTAAAAAATTTCCCTCTCGATCGGTGACAACGACTCCATCACTGATACTATTAAAAATGGTATCCGTCAGTTGAACCTGATTTTGCAATTCAGTGACTGTTTGTTCGAGTTGTGCCGCTGCTATTTTGTCCTGTGTGATGTCGCGGATAATCGCGATGCTGCCTCTAATCTCCTGATTGCTATCAAATAAAGGTACTGCCCTGCCCTTGGCATGAATCCCATCCGGTTGTTCCTTATTGCGTATAAAGAACTCGCCCTCTTCTAATATCTGACCGTGGAGGGCCTGTATAATCGGCATCTGATCAGCCGGTATATATGTTTCTTGATCCGGATAAAAAATACCGTATGTTTCAGCCCACTCCTCGGGGCGCATATCCTGTGGCGGCATACCGAAAATTCGTTCCGCACTTGGATTGGTGAGTAATGAGACGCCCTCGGGATTGATGACGATGATGCCATCACTGATACTGTTAAAAACAGTTTCCATCAGTTGGGTCTGATTTTGCAATTCATTGATGGTCTCTTCCAACCGATTTTCTATTTCTTTATGTTTCCTCATATCGCGGAAGGTCACAGCCATGCCCGTGATGTTTCTTTTTTTGTCTTTGAGAGGTGCGGCACTATAGTCAATAGCGATTTTTAGACCAGATTTGGCATTGAGGAAGGCATCATCACCGGCCGTAGACAATCCCCAGTGGAGCGTGATTCCTCTGTGGAGTACATTCATCAAGCTCGTTCTAATAGACCTGTTCGATTCTCCAAAGGACACATTGAAAACGTTAGTTATGTACACCCCACACGCTTCTTCCAGTGGACAACCTGTCAAGATTTCAGCCACCGGATTCATAAACGTTACGAATCCACCTTCATCTGTAGAAATCACGGCATCCCCGACCTTGTTGAGAATATCAGATTGCCACTGCTCGTTGTCCCTGATTTGCTTATCTTCGTCATATTGGTAAAGTTGACTTTCGATGATCAGACGTAATTGGTTCGTTTCATACGGTTTGAAGACATAACCAAAGTCGCCGGTCATCTTTACCTTCTCGAATAAATCTTCGTTTATCGAATCAATCAGATATACCACTGGAATGGTGAAACGGTTATATATCTCTTGGGCAATTTCTATACCCTTCAGCGGTTCTTCAAGGTCTGTGCTGATAAGGACTATATTGGGACGCATTTCAGCCACTTTTTTTATCGTTTCCGCCCCAGTCGCAACGATCGCGCAGACAGTGTAGCCGAGTGTCTGTAATCGTTGTTCAATATCTGCCGCAACAAGGGGATTGCTTTCAACAATCAAGATATTTTTCATTTTATTCCCATTCCTTTTAATATTGCTTTTCTATCATTCCCCAAGAATAAAACCATTAACCGAAAATTTTATTGATTAATACTGATATACCAGTCCAATATAACATATTTTCATAAAAAAAAACAAGAAATTTAGGACTGACGCTAGGGCTATTCAGTTTTAGGCTTATTACGCATTTTATAGTAAATTAACCTAAGTTGCTAGTTAGCCATAGTCAAGCTAGTCGCGATTCGGAGATCGCTCCTACCGTATGTTTTTTGTAGGAGGGAATTCCAATTCCCGACGATTGCACAAGTTTCCGGTGCTTGGATTATCAACTAGCAACTTGCGTTAAATTATCAAAATATGTAGACCCTTTCGCTCCGCATGTTTGGTAGGCGCTGTCCGATCCCGACTTGTCGAGGATGCCGATGAATCGGCATAAATCGTGACCAGGATTTCTAACTGCGCCGATGCGGTGCGGCGAGGTTTCCTAACCAATATTTTACGTTTCACGCCTCACGTTTCACGTGCTACTTCAAAATGGTTGCTTTACGGGTTCGGCTATAGTTGCTGGTGGTTAGTGTGTAGAAATAGATTCCAGTTGACACCGGTTCCCCGAAGTCATTTGTCCCGTTCCAGTAAACCGCCCTTGACTGCGTTTCGTAAGTGCCAGCAGGTTGATAACCGAGGTCAAACTGCCTGACCACATCGCCGCGTGCGTCATAGATGGTCATGACCACCTCCGCATCTCTTCCCAAGCGATACGGGATCCATGTCTCAGGATTGAACGGATTGGGATAGTTGGGCAACAGTTCTGTGACGTATCTGTTGTTTAGAGTGGTTTTGACGATAAGCTGTGTCGAGTCGCCTTTGACATCGGTGGCAGTGACCAGAATATGCTTAACGCCGTTCAATGCAGTATTGTCCGCACTGATTCGGATTTCTGCGGAATATACGCCGTTGCGATCGGGGGTCAACGAGATCAGGGATTGTGTCGTATCCAAAGCGGAAATATCAGCTGTGACCGCTAAGCCCGTCAACCCAACATCGACCGAGAGCTTCAACCGGCCGCCATTGGCAACTGCCGAGTCAGGCCTGAGCTGCATCAACGCGGTGTTATCAAGCACCGTAGCGAGGGTGGCGTTCAGTCTCATCGCTCCACCGGCTGCAGCAGGCTTAACAACAACGTCAACCGTCACGTCAATCGGTTGCGTAGCGGCTAAGTTCGCAGCGTCGAGGGCCGTCACCGTCACCTGTGTCCTGCCAGCGTCCACCGCGGTTAGTGTGACAATGGAATCCGTGACACGGACCGTCACCGTCATCGTATCTTCCGATTTGGCAGTGTAAGTCAACGTATCACCATCGGGATCGGAGAACTTGGTTGATACATCTACGGTTTGAGCTGCATCTCCAACGGTGAGCGTTACTGGGTTGATCGTTCCGACTGCGACCGGTGCATCGTTTGTGTCCGTCACAGCGACAGTGATAGTTTGTTCCGCTGTCAAGGCACGGTTGCCACTGCCGCTTTGGACCTGCACTACAACGATATATCGGTTAGTTTGAGACGTATCGCCGGGGGTTTCAAAGTCGGGTGGGTCGTTGAAACGCAACGCGCCCGATAACGGATTGATGCCGAACAGTGTTATATCTGCACCGGCGGTGAGGGTGTATCGGGTGATACTATCTTCGCTATCGGTGTCAGTGGCGGTCACGGTGCCGACAATCTTGTTGTTTTCCACGACCTCAAAAACGGCTGCACTCGTAAAGGTAGGCGCTGCGTTAGGTGCGGTATTGACAATCACCCGAAAGTCACGGGTGAGCGTCTCCGCTTCTGCATCTTGTGCCGTGATCGTTACGGTCGTGCTGCCTCTGCCCACTGGACGGATCGCCAAGTTAGCGCCTTCGATAGCGACGGTTGCCACGGCATCCGCTGCCGATTGCGCTGAGTAGGTGAGCGGATCGCCATCGGGATCCGAGAAATAAAGGGATACGTCCACAGTAACAGCGCTGTCATCGAGCGTCAGTGTGATAGGGGCAATATCGCCCACCGCCACCGGCGAACGATTGGGGGCAGGATACACCGTGACCGTGATACGCTGCGTGACGGTCAGCCCTTCGGCATCTTGCACAATTACCATCACCTCTACGATTCCTTCGAGCACGGGGATGATTGTCAGGTCAGCGCCCAACATGCTCACTTGCGCCTTCGTTGCATCATTAGATACGGCGGTGTAAGTCAACGGGTCATTGTCAGGGTCAGAGAAGTTGGTTGATAGGTTCACAGTAATGGAACTGTCACGGAGCGTCAGTGTGATGGGGTCAATCTCGCCCACCGCCACCGGCGAACGATTTGGGACAGGATTCACCGTGACCGTGATATGCTGCGTGACGGTCAACCCTTCGGGATCTTCCACAACGACCATTATCGTTATGCTGCCTTGGGTTACGGGCCGGATTGACAGGGTAGAACGGGTTATCTCTGCGGTTACCACACCGGGATTGGTTGATACAGCGGTGTAACTCAACTCGTCATTATCAGGATCGGAGAAATAGGGGGCTATGTCTACGGTGATGGGGCTATCCTCCACGGTCAGTGTGACCGGCGCAATCGTCCCCTGAGTCACGGGCGCGCGGTTTGGGGCAGTATTGACTGTCAGCGTCACGGGCTGCGTGATATTCAGTTGGCTATCGCTTGCTGTTAGCATCACGGTGGTGGTGCCTTGGGCTACGGGCCGGATTGACAGGGTAGAACGGGTAATCTCTGCGGTTGCCACATCGGGATCCGTGGAGACGGCGGTGTAACTCAACTCGTCATTATCAGGATCGGAGAAATAGCCTGAGATGTCCATCGCCTTCGCCCGATTACCCGCTGTTAATGTGACGGGCGCAATCGCCTGTTCTACCACCGGTGCACGGTTTGGCGCTGGACTCACCATGACTGTCAAGTTACGGGTAGCGGTCAATCCCTTGGCATCCTGCACAATGATCATCACGGTGGCGGTCCCCGCGGTCACCGGATTGATGGTCAGGGTAATATCGGATACGTTCACCTTCGCCACGCGGGTATGGGTCGAAACGGCAGAGTAAATCAACATATCGCCGTCCGGATCGGAGAAATAGCCTGAGATGTCCATAGCCTTAGCGCTATCACCGGCAACAAGTGTGATCGGGTCAATCAACCCCACGGGCACCGGGGCGCGGTTGGGGACAGGCACCACGGTAATATCAATGGTCTGGAAAGCGGTCAGTCCCTCTGAATCTTGTGCGGTGACTATTATGGTGGTAACACCTTCAGCAATCGGTTGAATTATTAGCGTTGAATTAACGACGTTCACCGTCACCACTTGGGTATCAGACGATTGCGCCGAGTAGGTCAACACATCCGTAGCGGCATCTAAGAAATAGTCCGCTACATCCACGGTGCTCGCATTGTCGCCGGCGGTCAGTGTAACGGGGGTAATGGTTTCCAGCACCACCGGCGCATAGTTCGGTTGAACCACCAGTATCCCAACGGTTTGCGTCGCACCTAAGCTGCTATCACTTGCTGTCACCGTTACCGTCGTGGCACCATCCGCCAACGGGGTGATTGTCAGGATAGTATTTGACACGGAGAAGGTCACCACGTCGGTGTCTTCCGATACGGCGGTGTAAGTCAACGGATCGCCATCGGGATCGGAGAAATAGATTGACGCGTCCATCGTAGTCGGACCGGCACCGGCGGTCAGTGTGACGGGATCAATCGCTCGCGTTGTTACCGGCGCACGGTTCGGAGCGGGCACCACCAAAATAGGGATCTCCTGCGTGGCAATCAAGCTGCCATCGCTCGCCGTCACCGTCGCCGTTGTCGCGCCTTTAGCGACTGGGGTGATTGTAATAGCAGCACTCAACACGGAAACGGTCGCCACGCGGGTATCTGCCGATACAGCGGTGTAACTCAACGGATCGCCGTCCAAATCGGAGAAATAGGTCGAAATGTCTACGTTAGTTGGGCTATCACCGGCGGTCAACTTGACTGGGGAAATTGTCCCCACCGCGCCCGGCGCACGGTTCGGTGCCGGATTCACCGTAACAGCAAGGTTCCAGGTGGCAGTCAGGCCGTCCGGATCTTGTACGATTAGCGTTATCACCGTGCCGCCCGCCGCGACTGGACTGACTGTGATGGTAGAATTCAGTACGGAGACCGTTGCCACACCGGTATTTGCCGATACAGCGGTGTAACTTAACGGATCGCCATCAGGATCAGAGAAATAGGTTGAAAGGTCCACGTTAGTAGGGCTATCACCGGCGGTCAACTTGGCTGGGGCAATTGCCCCCACCGCGCCCGGCGCACGGTTGGGCGCGGGACTCACCGAAGCAACGATGACCTGTGTAGCGGTCAATCCCGCGGGGTCTTGTGCCATCACGGTTATCGTCGTTGTCCCTTCCGCCACTGGGGTAATTGTGATGATAGCCCCTGCCACATTCACCGTCGCCTTAGCGGTATCCGACGACAAAACGGTGTAAGTCAACGGATCGCCATCAGGATCAGAGAAATAGGGGGATAAGTTCACGGGGGTTGCACTATCACCGGCGGTCAGTGTGACTGGGAAAATTGCCCCCACCGCGCCCGGCGCACGGTTGGGCGCGGGACTCACCGAAGCAACGATGACCTGTGTAGCGGTCAATCCCGCGGGGTCTTGTGCCATCACGGTTATCGTCGTTGTCCCTTCCGCCACTGGGGTAATTGTGATGATAGCCCCTGCCACATTCACCGTCGCCTTAGCGGTATCCGACGACAAAACGGTGTAAATCAACGGATCGCCATCAGGATCAGAGAAATAGGGGGATAAGTTCACGTTTTTTGCACTATCACCGGCGGTCAACGTGATAGGTGCCACTGCCCCCACCGCCCCCGGCGCACGGTTGGACTGAGGGGCTGACTCCCCACTATCCCCTCCATTATTTGTCGTGCCCGAGTTGACCGTGACAACGATGGTCTGCTGGGCGGTCAGGCTGCCATCGCTTGCCGTCACCGTCACCGTCGCGCTCCCTTCTGCTATCGGGGTGATTATGATGGTAGCACCCGTTATCTGCACCGTTGCCTTAGACGGATCCGACGATATAGCGGTGTAGGTCAACGTATCGCCATCTGGGTCAGAGAAATTGCCGTAGACGTTCACGAAATCTGTATTGCCGCCGGCGGTCACTGTGACTGGACGAATTGCCCCGACCTGCTGCGGTGCGCGGTTCGGTTCAGTCGTCACGGTAACAACGATGGTCTGCTGGGCGGTCAGGCTGCCATCGCTTGCCGTCACCGTCACCGTCGCGCTCCCTTCTGCTATCGGGGTGATTATGATGGTAGCACCCGTTACCTCCACCGTTGCCCGCGATGGGTTCGAGGAGGATGCACGATAAGTCAATGTATCGCCATCTGGGTCAGAGAAATTGCCGTAGACGTTCACGAAATCTGTATTGCCGCCGGCGGTCACTGTGACTGGACGAATTGCCCCGACCTGCTGCGGTGCGCGGTTCGGTTCAGTCGTCACGGTAACACCGATCGTCTGCGTGGCGGTCAGGTTGCCGTCGCTGGCGCTGACTGTCACAATCGGTGTCCCTTGAGCCCCCGGTGTGATAGTCACGACCGACCCTAACACGCTCACCGTCGCCTGCGATGGGTGCGAGGAGAATGCACGATAAGTCAATGTATCGCTATCAGGATCCGAGAAGTAACTCGATACGTCCACATTGCGCGGATTGCCACGTTCAGCAATCGTTACTGCGGGAATCGACCCCTGAGCCACCGGCGCTCGATTGGCACCCGAACTGACCGTCACTGCGATAACTTGCGTGGCGGTCAAGTTGCTCGGATCCCTCGCTGTTACCAAGACCAGCACACCGCCTTGCGCCACCGGTGTGATAGTCACGACCGACCCTGACACATCCACCGTCGCCTTAGATGGGTGCGAGGAGGATACACGATAGGTCAACGAATTGTTATCGGGATCCGAGAAATAGCTCGATACGTCTACATTGCGCGGATTGCCACGTTCAGCAATCGTCACTGTGGGGATCGACCCCTGAGCCACGGGTGCACGGTTAGCACCCGGACTCACCGTCACTGCGATTTTCTGTGTAGCGGTCAGGTTGCTCGGATCGCTCGCTGTTACTGTAATGGTTGGCGTTCCTTGAGCCACCGGTGTGATAGTCACGACCGACCCTGACACATCCACCGTCGCCTGCGATGGGTGCGAGGAGGATGCACGATAGGTCAACGAATTGTTATCGGGATCCGAGAAATAGCTCGATACGTCTACATTGCGCGGATTGCCACGTTCAGTAATCGTTACTGTGGGGATCGCCCCCTGAGCCACCGGCGCTCGGTTGGCACCCGGACTCACCGTGACCGCGATGTTTTGTGTGGCGGTCAAGTTGCTTGGGTCCCTTGCTGTTACCACGATCAGCACACCGCCTTGAGCCACCGGCGTAATGGTTACTGCCGACTCTGACACGCTCGCCGTCGCCTTGGTTTTATCGGACGATTTGGCGGTGTAAGTCAACGGATTGCCGTCGGGATCCGAGAAATAGCTCGATACGTCAACGGTCGTCGAACTGCTACGGACAGCAATTGTTACTGTATTGGGTGTGCCTTGAGCCACCGGTGCTTGATTGGGATTCACCGTGACCGCGATGGTTTGTGTAGCACGCAAGTTGTTTGTATCGGTGGCTGTCACTGTCACCGTCGCTGTCCCTTGAGCCACAGGGGTAATGGTAACGCTAGCACTCGACACGCTGACCCTTACCTTCGCCGTATTGGACGATTCGGCGGTGTAAGTCAACCTATCGTTATCAGGATCAGAGAAGTTGCCCGATACGTCCACCGTTGCCGCACTGCCACCGACCGTCACCCTTACCGCGGGAATCGACCCTTGAGCAGTAGGTGGACCGTTGACGGTGACCGCGATGGTTTGTGTGGCGGTCAAGCTATTTGTATCGGTGGCAGTCACCGTGACCGTCGCTGTCCCTTGAGCCACAGGGGTAATGGTAACGTTAGTACCCGACACGCTGACCCTTACCTTCGCCGTATTGGACGATTCGGCGGTGTAAGTCAATCTATCACCGTCGGCATCGGAGAACTTGCTCGATACGTCCACGATAAACGCACTGCCACCGACCGTCAATTTTACCGCGGGAATCGACCCCTGAGCCACCGGTGCTGAAACCACCGTGACCGCGATGTTTTGTGTGGCGGTCAAGTTGTTTGTATCGGTGGCAGTCACCGTGACCGTCGCTGTCCCTAACGCCACCCCCGTAATTAAAACGTTAGCACTTGACACGCTGACGCTTACCCTCGCTCTATTGGACGATTCGGCGGTGTAAGTCAATCTATCATTATCGGCATCGGAGAACCTCGTTGATACGTTCACCGTTGCCGCACTGCCTCCAAGCGTCAGTTTCACCGCAGGAATTGCCCCCTGAGCCACCGGTGCTGAAACCACTGTCACCGCGATGGTCTGCCTAGCGGTCTGGTTGTCTGGATCGGTGGCAGTCACCGTCACCGTTGCTGTCCCTAACGCCACAGGGGTAATTAAGACGTTAGCACTCGACACGCGCGCCGTTGCCTTTGTTTCATCATTAGATACGGCGGTGTAAGTCAACCTATCATTATCAGGATCCGAGAACTTCGTTGATACGTCCACCGTTGCGGCACTGCCACCAAGCGTCAGTTTCACCGCAGGAATTGCCCCCACAGCAGTAGGTGGACCGTTGACGGTGACCGCGATGGTCTGCTCAGCGGTCAAGTTGTCTGGATCGGTAGCTGTTACCGTCACCGTCGCTGTCCCTTGAGCCACAGGGGTAATGGTAACGTTAGCACGCAACACGCTGACCCTTACCTTCGCCGTATCGGACGATGCGGTGTAAATCAACGGATCATTATTAGGATCCGAGAACTTCGTTGATACGTCCACCGTTGCGGCACTGCCACCGACCGTCAGCCTTACCGCGGGAATTGACCCCACAGCAATAGGCGCGTTGACGGTAACCGTGATGTTTTGTGTGGCGGTCAAGTTGTCTGGATCGGTGGCAGTCACCGTGACCGTCGCTGTCCCTTGAGCCACAGGGGTAATGGTAACGTTAGCACTCGACACGCTGACCCTTACCCTCGCCGTATTGGACGATTCGGCGGTGTAAGTCAACGTATTACCATCGGCATCAGAAAACTTGCTCGATACGTCCACCGTTGCGGCACTGCCACCGACCGTCAGTTTTACCGCAGGAATTGACCCCTGAGCCACCGGTGCTGAAACCACCGTCACATTGAAGGTTTGTGTGGCACGCAAGCTGTTTGGATCGATGGCAGTCACCGTCACCGTCGCTGTCCCTAACTCCACTGCGGTAACTTCGAGACTATTACCCGACACCCTTACCGTCACTTTGGTTTCATCGGACGATTCGGCGGTGTAAGTCAACGGATCATTATCGGCATCCGAGAAATAGGGGCGTAAGTCAACGCTACCACCACTAGCTATTCTCATCGCCGGAATTGAACCCGAAGCCACCGGTGCTGAAACCACCGTCACATCGAAGGTTTGCTTGACCTTCCGCGTGCCTCCATGGTTGGCAGTCACCGTCACCGTCGCTGTCCCTAGCGACACTGCGGTAATTGTGAGGTTAGCATCCGACAAGCTCAC
Organism: Candidatus Poribacteria bacterium; assembly: GCA_965204355.1. Taxonomy (GTDB): domain Bacteria; phylum Poribacteria; class WGA-4E; order WGA-4E; family PCPOR2b; genus PCPOR2b. The sequence goes on along the minus strand of OZ241983.1, from coordinate 5,541,002 downwards.
CGTCACTTTGGTTTTATCGGACGATTTGGCGGTGTAAGTCAACGTAGCACTACCAGTATGGGTAAACTTGGTCGATAGGTCAATAACCTTCTCACTGCCACCGACCGTCAGTTTTACCGCAGGAATCTCCACTGCGGTCGGAGGGTCAGCGATGACAGTCAATGGGAAAATGCTCGCAAGACCGAGCAAAAGCAGTAATAATTGAATGGTTCTTACTTGATTATCCGCAATTTTCATTGAGTCTCCTCTACTGTTAAAAAATAATAGGAGTTACCCAGTTGAATGTTCAACGCCTCCGTTCCGGGAGTCATTGACTTGTAGTTCGGGATTAAGAAACGGGCAACTACAACAGAGATTTCATAAGGAGTTCGTAGGGAACACAGATCTGCGTTCCGCGTAAGTCCTAAATAAGTCAAGAAAGAAAGACAAGGTGCCTATGGTGTGTTAGCATTGAATCGTAGGGGCGAGGTCATGAAGTTTCAGAAAATAATTCGGTAATTCTATATTTCCCCCAGGCCCGGGAGGGGCGTGGGTGAAACGGCGCAGTTGGAAACAGCGCCTACCAAACACGGGGAGCGAAAACGGGAGAGGCTTTACGTTTCACGCCTCACGTTTCACGCCCTACTTCAAGATGGTTGCCTTGCGTGTCTGGCTGTAGTCGTTGGTTGACAGTGTGTAGAAGTAGACGCCCGTTGACACCGTTTCACCGAAGTCATTGGTGCCGTCCCAGTAGACCGCCCGCGCCGGTGTATCATACGTGCCAGCCGCCTGATAGCCGAGGTTAAACCGCTTCACCATATCGCCGCGTGCATCGTAGATAGTCATCACGACTTCCGCATCTTTCCCCAAGCGATACGGGATCCACGTTTCCGGATTGAACGGATTGGGATAGTTGGGCAACAGTTCCGTCACGTATCTGTTGTCTAAGGTGCTGGTGACGATAAGTTGTGTCGAGTTGCCTTTGACATCGGTGGCGGTCACTAAAATATGCTTGATACCATTGAGCGCGGTGTTATTCTCACTGATGCGGAGTTCTGCGGAGTATACGCCGTTGCGATCGGGGGTCAACGAGATCAGGGATTGTGTCGTATCCAAAGCGGAAATATCGGCTGTGACCGCTAAGCCGGTCGCTCCAACATCGACCGTGAGCTTCAACCGGTCGCCATTGGTAACCGCCCAGTCAGGACTAAGCTGCATTAACGCGGTGCTATCTACCACCGCCGAGAGGGTGGCGTCCAACTTCAGAAATCCTACAGCGGGTGCCTGTTTTACAACGACATCCACCGTCACGGCAATCGGTTGTGTAGCGGTTAAGCCTGCCAAATCGAATGCTGTCACCGTCACCTGCGTCCTGCCGGTGTTCACCGCGGTCAATGTAATGGTCGCGTCATCGACGGCAACTTTTGCGACTGCGACATCCGCTGATTGCGCGGAGTAAGTGAGCGGATCGCCATCGGGATCCGAGAACTTGGCTGATACGTCTACGGTCTGGTTATCTTCCCCAACGATTAAGGTCACGGGGTCAATCGTTCCGACCGCGACCGGTGCATCGTTTTTGTCTGTCACTGTGACGATGATCGATTGTTCCGCTGTCAAGGCACGGTTGCCGCTGCCGGTTTGGACCTGCACCAAAATAATATATTGGTTGGTGCCAGCGGTCGCGTGCGGGGCTTCAAAGTCGGGCGCTGTTTTGAAACGGAGCTCGCCTGATGCGGCATCAATATCGAACTGTGCCATATCTGCACCGCCAATGAGCGTGTATTGTGTGAGACTATCTTCGCTATCGCTATCGGTGGCGGTCACGGTACCGACAATCGGGTTGTCTTCTATCACAACAAAAAGGGGCGTACTGGTGAAAATCGGAGCCGCATTGGGTGCAGCATTTACCGTCACTGAGACGGTGCTGGTGATCGTCAGTCCCTCTGGATCGTGTGCCATTATCATCAAGGTGGTGCTGCCTGCTGCTATCGGGGTGACGGTCACGGTGGAATCTGCTACAGCGACGGTCGCTACGCTGACGTTTGCTGACACCGCGCCGTAGGTCAACGGATCGTTGTTGGGATCTGAAAAGTGGACTGCCATATCCACTGACGCGGCGCTCGCACCCGCTGTCAGTATGAAGGGGGCAATTGTCCCGACTGCGACTGGTGCATCGTTGGGAGGTGTGTTCACCGTGACGGTCACGTTGCTGGTGATGGTCAATCGCGCTTTATCTTGTGCCATTATCATGACCGTTGTTGTCCCTTCTGCTATCGGACGGACGGTTAAGGTCGTGTTAGTCACGGCCACCGTTGCCACGCGAGTATCGGTCGAGACAGCACTGTAACTCAACACATCATTGTCGGGATCGGTGAAATGGGCTGCCATCTCCACGGTCGCGGCACTCGCACCCGCTATCAAGGTGATGGGGTCGAGTGGTTTTGTTACCTTCGGCGCTCGGTTTGGGGGTGTGTTTACCGTGACGGTGACGTTGCGGTTGATGGTCAGTCCCTTGGCGTCTTGCACCATTATCATGACTCGCGTCGCGCCCTTTGCCTTCGGACGGACGGTTAGGGTCGAACCGGATATATCTGCCTGAGCCACGCGGGTATCGGTCGAGACGACGCTGTAGGTCAACTTATCATTGTCGGGATCCGAAAAGTGAGATGCTATGTCCACGGTCCTGGCACTCGCACCCGCTGTCAAGGTGATGGGGGCAATCGCCCCTTTTGCCTTCGGCGCTCGGTTTGGGGGCGTGTTCACCGTGACGGTGACGTTGCGGTTGATGGTCAGTCCCTTTGTATCTTGTACCATTATCATTATCGTGGTCGTCCCTTTTGCCACCGGATTGATGGTCAGGGTCGAACCGGATATATCTACCTGAGCCACGCGGGTATCGGTCGAGACGGCATTGTAGCTCAATCTATCGTTGTCGGGATCCGAGAAGTGGACTGCCAAATCCACAATCATTGCACCGGCACCGGCGGTCACGGTTAGCGGAGTAAACCGTTCTACGACCACCGGCGCGCGGTTGGGTGGCGGATTCGTTATAACAGTGACGTTACGGGTAATAGTCAATCCTGCTGAATCTTGCACCATCACGATGACAGTCGTGACGCCTTCACCCTTTGGGCTAATGATTATCGTTGAATTAACCACACTCACTGTCGCTACGGTAGTATCCGATGATTGTGCCGAGTAGGTAAGCACATCGCCATCGGGGTCGATGAAGTTGCCCGATAGATCTACCGCTAAGGTGCTACCGCCGACCGTCACTGTCACTGGACGAATGGATCCGACCGCCTTCGGCGGCTGGTTGTTCGCCATAGCAAACGATGGGATAACGCTGGTAAAAAGGATGATGAGCAGTTGTGCAATCTGAACGGTTTTCAGCAACTGAATCGGTGAGCCGAAAAAACTAAATTGAGCGAGTGACACCTTTGCATGGTGCGCCTGTTGTCTGCATGATTTAACGATTGTTCCCGTGAGATTCATTGTGTATCCTCCGCTAATAAGTTGATTTTAAGTAACATGCCGTCTAATTGTGCATAAACCGTGCCAATGCGACCAAAACCGCTCGATAAATGCTTGTTAGACAGCCAAAACCCTGTAATAGCAAGGGTTTAGGGAGGATATAAAAAAATAGGGTGAGATAATGGGTGGGTAAACGTGCGGATCGAGATTTGTAGCAGAATACAACAAATTAGACGAAATAGGTGGGCGAAAATCGGTTCTAAAGCCTGTAGTGATGCGGGTTGTGGGTAAATCTGTCGCAGTTTGCGACGGCTTTCGCATTTTGCGATAGCCTCTTTACTTCAGTTTAATCATCTTCTGTGTTTGGGAATAACTACTATTCAGGACGCAACATCAACTTTACCCCTTCCCGCTTTTCAAAGAGATCGAACGCTTCCTGCCATTCGGAAATGTGCATTTCATGGGTAATCAACGCCTTCGTGGATACCATGCCGTGTTCCATCAGTTTGAGTGCACGCTCCCATGCGGTTTTCTTCTGTGAGATGAAGCCCGTCACCTGAAGTTCCTTAAAGGCAATCTGCTCAAAATCTATGTTGATCGGGTTGCCGAACAAGCCCATCTGCGTATACTTCCCACGCTTACGAGTTAGTTCGATGCCTAACGACGCTGCCGGCGCTGCGCCTGAGCATTCCAAGACAACATCGGCACCGTAGCCGCCGGTATGTGCCTTGATGACGTCCACCGCATCCTCCTTTTCAACATCTATCGTTAGGTCTGCGCCGAGTTCAGTCGCACGTTTAAGCCGATTTGCATCAACGGATGTGCCGCACACGGCGACAATGCCCCCTTCCGCCTTTGCTATTTGCAAACTGAGCAGTCCAATAGTGCCCGGTCCAGTGATCGCGACAAAATCACCGGCAGAGACCTTCGTCTGCTCGATCACACCGTGAACGCAGCAAGCGAGCGGCTCTGTCAATGATCCAGAGATCAAGTCTACGTTTTCGGGAAGTTTGTGTAAGCCAGTTTCAGGAGTAGTGCAATATTTTGCGAATGCCCCGTTATGCCAGTAGCCGATAATCTCCCGGTGATTGCACAGGTTATAAAATCCTGAACGGCAGTAGTCGCACCGTCCGCAGATCGAAAAGGTAGGCTCAACGGTCACACGATCGCCGACCTTGACGCGGCTGATTTCCGATCCGCACTCGATGATTGTGCCGCTGAATTCATGACCGATGACAACCGGCGGCTTCATCGGGAGATTGATATGATCGTGATGGATGTGCAGATCCGACCCACAGATGCCTGCGCTGTGCACCTTGATGAGCACTTCGTTCGCGTTGGGCTTCCGGACATCAACATCGCGAAGTTCGGTGAACCCGTCACCGCGCTGATATTTGACGACACCTTTCATCAGAAAAACTCCTTTCGCTCATGTTAAGACATGGTGCGAAGAAACCGAGTTTTTTTCGGAAAAACTCGGTTTCTCTATCCTGTTTTGCACTTTCTTTTTCCACAAGCCAATTCCTCTTATTCCTTCCGATAGATCACCGGACAGTGTGTAGGTGTATCGATGAATTCCGTTAATCCTTTTCGGAGGTTGTCAACCGGTCTAGATTTTTCCGTCCGCAAATGGACTGCAAAACTCCGGCGTGGTTCTCCTGATAGATTGGCCCCGCTGCCATGATAGGTGAGGTTATCGTGAAAACTAATGCCACCGGGACGAAGAATAGCAGGCACCTCTTCCCAGCTTTCACCGTCAGGCACTTCAATTTCTTCGCGTTGTGCTTCGTGGTCTTGTCCATAGAAGTCGCTATGGCCGACCAATCCCCATTGATGTGAACCGCGAACAAATTTCATGGGACCGGCTTCCGGGGTGACATCGCTGAGTGCAACCCACGCCGTGAGAAGCTCGCTGCCTTCCTCCCACACCTGCCAATAGTGACGGTCTTGGTGCCAGCCAATATTTGTGGACACAATTCCGTCTGGATCGACAGGAGGTTTGTAGAGGAGTTGTACCCACCACACCTGCACCATCTCGGCACCTGTGATCTCCGCTGCCAATTCTCCAATTGATGGCTGGCTGATCAACTCCATAATTGCACGGTTCGCGATCTGAGACATTTCAATTTTGCATAACTTCTTTGGATCGTCTCCGGGGTTCCAAGCCGACGGACGCGGAGGTGTGCCCGTTTCGTATTCCCCCGCTCGGACCGCATCCATGCCTTCAATGGCGTGTTGAATTACTCCTTCATTAATAATTGGTTCAGGGAAAAGATAGAACCCCTCCGCCTTGTATTGTGCACGTACCTGAGAGGATTGTGGCGTTTGCATCAATACCTCCTTCCTACTCACGAAAGGTATCTGCCGACTCCGCCCGAAAATTAAAATGCGCGACGGATACCTTTCAAGTGAATTGACTTGAACGACTCAATTTGGGCGGTAATGGCACGTTCTGTTGGAAGGCGCTCGGCACTTGACGCACCGTAGAACCCGACGACTCCGGTTGTGTTGTCGAGGATATACTGGGCATCTTCTGGCTCGGCAATGGGACCGCCGTGGCAAATAACCAAGATTTCAGGGTTGACCGACTTTGCTGCATCGTGGATAGCTTGTACCCGTTTGGCGGATTCTTCGAGCGTCAACGCGGTCTTTGCGCCAATACTTCCCTTTGTCGTTAGTCCCATGTGGGCAACGAGGATATCTGCACCGGCGTCTGCCATCTGTTCTGCTTCTGACTCCTTGAAGGCGTAGGGCGTTGTCAACATACCGAGATTATGGGCGGTGCGAATCATCTCTACCTCTGGTCCATATCCCATCCCCGTCTCTTCCAGATTTTGTCGAAATGTGCTATCAATTAAGCCGACAGTCGGAAAATTCTGTACCCCAGAGAAACCGATTGCGTCGATCTGTTTGAGAAATACATCCATCAAGCGAAACGGATCTGTCCCACAAACCCCCGCAAGCACAGGAATATTTTCAACGACCGGCAGCACTTCACTCGCCATTTCAACAACGATTTGGTTGGCATCACCGTAGGGCATCATTCCCGCAAGCGAGCCTCGACCCGCCATGCGAAAACGGCCCGAATTGTAAATCACGATGAGATCTACACCGCCAGCCTCCTCACACTTGGCAGAGATGCCGGTCCCTGCACCCGCACCGATAATCGGTTGGCCTGCCTCAACATTTGCCCGCAATCGGCTTAAAATATCTTCACGTTTGAATTTCACTTTACACCTCCAAATCTATTAAGCAAGGGCAACCACAAGGGTTGCCCCTACAAGGAATGAACTATAGTGGATTCTAAAAACAGATAGACACTTTCGCTCCCCATGTTTGGTAGGCGCTGTTTCTCCCGACAGGTCGGGATCCCGATTTATCGGGACGCGCCGATGCGATGCGGTTAGAAACCGCACCTACCGGGGTGATAGCCTGTATTTTCCCATCCGCGGTAGGCGAGCTGAGGTTAGGAAATCTCGCCGTTATAGAGTGTCCAATTATGGTGAATTCTATAATTACTTATACACTTTCAATATACAACCAACCCCTAAATCCCCAACCCCCCTAGCCCCCCTTGTCAGGGGGGAAACCATATAATTCTTAGCCCCCCTTGTCAGGGGGGAAACCATCAACCCCTAAATCCCCAACCCCCCTAGCCCCCCTTGTCAGGGGGGAAACCATATAATTCTAAGCTTTACTATAAATGTAGGGGCAGGTCTTGTGCCTGCCCAAACTTGTGTGGCGATGAATCGCCGAACTACAGGACTTTGTAGGGAACGCAGATCTGCGTTCCCTACCATAAGCTACACCGGAAAAACCAGTTTCTGATCAAAGAATACCTGACTGACAGAACGTCGCTGATGAATCCTCAAAATTGCCTCGGCGAGAAGCGGAGCGATGGACAGGACTTGGATTTTGTTGCCAATCTGTTTTTCAGCGGGGACGGGAACTGTGTTGGTGACAACAACCTCTTGGATTGAAGGACGGTTCAGACGTTCCAGCGCGGGACCAACAAGCACCGGGTGCGTGATGCTAAGGTACGCTGGCTTAGCACCCGCTTCAGCGATGGCATCCGCCTGCTGGTAAATGCTTCCACTCGTTACGAGGTCATCAATAATAATTGGGGTTTTGTCCACAACGTCGCCGATGATTTCGGTGACGACCTTTACATCTCTACCGCCAGTTCCGCTTCGCCGTTTGTGCATGACTGCCAGTGGCATGCCGAGCATATCGACGTACTTATCCGCCAATTTCGCCCGACCGGCATCGGGAGACACGATTACGCCGTCTTCAATCTGTTTCTCCTTAAAATAATCCGCCAGCGTCGGCAGTGCTGTCAGATGGTCAGCGGGGATATCAAAAAAACCTTGGATCTGTGCGGCGTGTAAATCGACACAGACAACCCGATTCGCGCCCGCTGTTGTGAGCAGATTCGCTACCAACTTCGCGCTAATCGGCTCTCGGCCGGTCGATTTATGGTCCTGTCGCGCATAGCCGAAATAGGGGATGACCGCAGTGATTTGCTGAGCGGAAGCGCGTTTCGCAGCGTCAATTATAACCAACAATTCCATTAGACTATCGTTTGTCGGTGGGGATGTTGGCTGCACAATATAGATATCAGCCCCCCGGATGCTCTCTTCAACTTGAGCGTGGGTTTCATCGCCGGGAAACGTGCTGACTGACATTTTCCCTAATTCAACCCCTAAGATCGTAGCAATCTCCTTCGCCAATTCCGGATTGGCACGTCCGGCAAAAAGCCGGAAATCATCTCGAACTTCCCCGTTGGTTATTGTGGACATAGAGACCTCCATAAAGCGTAATACGTAAAAACAAACAGTATTCTTCTCATCACCAGCGATTTGTAATCTCCGGTGGGAACGCACCGGATTCAATCTCAGCGATCAAATCTTGCAGTGCCTTCCTCGCCTGATCTGCCAAATCGGTTTGGATCCAATTGTGCGCTATAGCGGATTCAAATTCATCTTCATCTTCAACCTGATAGCTGCCATCTGGTGAAACCCACAAATCGAGAAATAAATCGGTTATTTCAAAATGGGTGTTCGTCCGTTTCATCGGTAAGATGATGTCGCAGTAGTATCCTGTGAAGCAGTCTTCAAGATTGTAGATTTTTCCAATATCATACCAGCGATTGGCGAAGACAAACCAAACTGCTCGGTAGTTATCTCCGAGGACAGTCACACCGTCAATGATGATTGGGCTGGAAGGTTTGATACGTTGTGTAGTGACGATAACGTTGTTGTCTTCATAAAGCAGATTTTGTGGAAAGTGGTTTACGCGATTTGGCAGGCGTTTGTAAATCAGTTCAATTGTTTCCATGCACGATCTACCTCTTTCACATTCCGAATAAATGCTTCCACTTTGACCGGATCCTTTCGTCCGGGACTCGCCTCGACGCGGCTACTGACATCAACGCCATAGGGACGCACTTGTTCGACAGCTGACCTAACGTTATCGGGATCGAGTCCGCCTGCGAGGATAATTCGACCATACTGTTTCGCCTTTACGGCGAGGCGCCAGTCAAACGCTACTCCTGTACCGCCCAGTGCTCCTTTGACATAAGTGTCCAGCAGGTATCCACTAACACGGTAATTGGACAGATGAGAGCAACTCAATTCATCTTTAACCCGCACCGCTTTGATGACCCTGCGATTGAACCCTTGACAGAATTGCGGGGATTCATCGCCGTGCAACTGTAACATGTCCAGATGGCATTCATCGGCGATTGACTGAATCAACTCCGGATCCGCATTGACAAACAGTCCAACCGTTGTGATAAAAGGGGGAAGTTGATCTATAATCTTTGCAGCAGCTTTTGTATCTTTGAGATAGCGTGGTGTATCAGGGACAAAATTGAAGCCGAGAGCATCCGCACCCGCATCAATTGACATCAGTGCATCGTCGATGTTGGTAATCCCACAAATCTTTATTCGAGTCAATTCGTCCCTCTCCCTTATATCCGCCCTACCGGATAACAATCTCAAACGGCATTACCGTTGCGGCAGGTTCATTGGCGAACAGATGCAGCCAGTAAAATTTGGGTAGAGCCTTTTCAATGGATGTCGGCAATGGAAGATGAGGTGTCATCGGAAGCCGCATATCCATCTCCATATCCTCTATTAGAGTTTCGAAGATTGTCTTCGGCTTTGGCAGTATGATGACCTCAATCTCATCAGCGGGATCTAGCGCAATCTGTTTTTTAGCAATCGCGAGTGCTGTATCGAGTCCACCAAGTTTATCGACAAGCCCAATCTCCTTTGCCTGCTTCCCTGTCCAAATTCGTCCCTGTGCCAGTTCATGAATCTCCGTTTCAGTTTTATCCCGTCCTTCAGCAGCCTTTCGGACGAAATCCTGATAGATCGTTTCTAACAATTTCTGCAATCGTTCACGTTCTGTCGGCGTGAAATCGCCGTAATCCGAATAGAGATTCGCATTCTGCCCGCGTGTGATGACCTCTTTTGTCAGCCCTACTTTGTTGTAAAGTCCTTTGAGGTTGAGTTTGCCACCGAGCACCCCAATCGAGCCGGTAATTGTTCCCGGTTCGGCGACGATTGTCCCTGCAGCCATAGCGATGTAATACCCACCCGATCCAGCAACGTCCGACATTGATACAACGAGGGGTTTTTCCCGTTGTGTCAGCAGCACTTCCCGCCAAATGGCGTCTGATGCGACCGCAGATCCGCCGGGACTATCAATTCGCATCACAACTGCTCGGATGGCGCTGTCCTCACGGGCTTCACGGAGCGCTTTTGCCATTTCACCGGGGGTCATAACCTGTCCGGTTGTGAACGGACTGGAAGGGGCATTGGACATGATGGGTCCGGTAGCATAAATCAGCGCAACCTTTGGGTTCCCTTCTCCAGAGGTTGGCTGCTTTGACGATGCAAGCATCGAAAAGAGTTTCATAAAACCCGCAAAGCCGGTAAGTTCGGGTGCTTCCGTCGATTTTTTGCCGTATTCCGAAACGACTTCGATTTTTTCCTCCCCACGTTCCTCAATTGACTCCACAAGTTCGTCGTAGTATTGGAGCGCATCAACCAACTTTGCTTGGTATGCTTCTTCGGCGGTAAAGGGACCCTGACCAATGAGTTCAGCAGCCAACGCCGTATCGATTTCGCCTCTTCCATTGGCAAGCATCTCAATCTGCTGGGCGTAAAGGTCATCAAGAATTGCATTCATCGCCTCTCTCTGGGGGGGCGACATAGTGTCGCGCATATACGGCTCAATTGCCGATTTATACTTGCCGACAGCGTACATATCGGCTTTGATGTCCAGTTTATCCAGAAGACCCCGGAAAAACATCACTTCAGCCCGTAATCCCGTTAAACCGACCATCCCCGCTGGCATCAATACAATCCGATCCGCGGCGCAGGCAAGTAGGTATTCCGCATTGCCACCGCTTTCGAGATAACTGATGACTTCAATCCCATCGCTTCTGAGTTGAATAATCTTATCACGGAGTTCCTGTAGCTTCGCCCAACCGATCCCAAGTCCTTCTATCTTCAGTAAAACACCCGCAACTTCATCATCCTTGCGGATTTTATCAATCTCTTTTGTTATACTTCGGAGAGTTTTAACTTGTGAAGAAAATACAAATGTAGGTTTGACCTCTGCAAGCGGGCCCTTGATTAATAGTTCAACATACTTTTGGGATGGCATCTCCTGTGTATCTGAAGTATCGTGTGAGGAGCCAGCGATTGCCTGTGGCTCAACCACTTCTTCTCCGTTCCGAGAGTCTAAGACTTGGGCAAAAACTGATGACCAAATTAGAAGGGTGCTGGCGATAGTCAGCAGATAGAATAACTTTGTTAGTTTCGGCATGGTGCTATCCTTTCTGATGCAGCGTGTGAAATTCGAGCGGATTCATTTTAACAAATGGTGCTGCATCTTTCAACCTCAAATGGATACATCTCCTCTGTCTAATAATTTTTAGATCACAGCGGCCGAAATTCCACTAACCGACTGTTGCCATCAAATCCGGGTGCTCCCACATACTGAGCAGCATTTAGATTGATGCTATCTGTATGTGCGAAATGGATGTGACCGCAAAAGACAGCGACAAGATTCTCCGACTTTGCAAGGGTACGCGCAAATTCTAAGGTTGAAGATAAATTTTCTCCAGTACCCCATCGATCCCGTCCCTCAGGTGCCCAGTCTGGATCGGCGATTAAAATTGGATTCTCAAAGTGTTCTAATGTCGGCTCCCGTAGCGTTGGCAGGCTCAAAGGGATATGGGTGAGCAGTACCGTTGGCATTCCATTTGCCAGATGTGTATCCACAAAAGCTGCCTGTTCTTCTTCCACCTGATAAGTGGAATCATCGACCAACAAAAATTGGATGCCACCGATTTCGTGTCGCGCATACGCTGCCTGCCCGTGATGTAGTGGTGTCAGTGCTTCCCACCACACCTTCCGCAATTCCTCACGTCCTTCTACACCGGGATAATGCCAATCGTGGTTTCCGGAGGTATACAACGCTGGTACGTCTACTTTAGCAATCGACTTTGCGACGGTTTCAACACCCGCCTGAGAGGGGAAATGCACCATATCACCCGTCAACGCAACCAAATCCAGAGAACTGCCTTTGGCTTCTTCCATCAGTTTGTCGAAGATCTGCTCTCTCGACTCAAAACGTTCGCATGCTCCGCTGCAAGCCTCTATGTGTTCAGCATCGCGGTCATCGATCAGCGCAATGTGTGAATCAGTGACGTGGAGCATCCGAACCGTTCGATGCAACCCCTCGACGTGAATCATTGCTGTGTCATCACTCCATTTATGTGTCGTCCGCATGATTGTGCTCCTTATGTAGTAACCAAAATTGCTAGCCGTTGAAAATCTATCGACTTGTTGTTAAAGTTGGTGTGTTCAATCTTTCGCTCCAGCGGAGCGATATGTCTATAGAATGTCGATGCGCCCAATCCTCGCGCTCCAGAGGAGTGCTATGTGTATAGCAAAGTGTGTCTAACTGCCAGCAGTATAAAAGTGCTCCATAAACCGTTTAGTTACCCGATCAATGGTTTCCTTTACATCAAACAGTGCGTCTTCTGCGGGATATAACTCGTCCTTCTCAAGTTTCTCATACGGTAAAGCAATCGCATATTCAACCGCTGCAACTTCGTAGCAAACTTCTCGAAACTCTTGTGAATTGGTAGAATTGCCTCCGGTTTCCAATGCACTAGCAATCTGAGGGTGGTCTAAGTTTATAAAGATTGTCTTTGTGTCACCGGCGTACCTTGATCGATTTTGATCAGCGGTGATACTCTCAAATTCAATGGAGAAAACTGCTTTTCGCCGTTTTTCGTTCCCTTCGCTGGGGGGCTTTCTCGGCTTGGGTTTGCTTTCTGGAGGCGTGGTTGGTTTCGGCTTCGGGATATTTCCTGATGCGTTGCTACTCCCAGAACGCCTCACCCTTTGAGTCATTTCAAAATCCAGTTCTTGTTGAGCGAAGTCTTGGTTGAGGATGTTCGAGATCCTATCAGCTTCTTTCACCAGTTTTGCTTCCATTTCTGATTGGCGCTTTTCACGAGTTTGTCTCACAAGTTCAGATCTTATTTTTTCAAGTTCCTGCGAAAGCCAACCTAGCAGCACCACAACTACAGGATTTTGCCGATTCAACGTGTTATTTCTTGTGTTATCAAAGGCTGGAATGGGCCACTCACCGTCTTCTAATATCGGTACATCAATCTGCCCAAAAATTTGATTCGCGTTCTCTTTTCTCTCAATTCCTGCAAGCGTCGTTTCATGCCAGATGCCATGTGATAAAATATCAATCCCTCGCGTATCTTCGTCTAACGGTACTGGAGACACCTTTACATTCAGGGATATGTCACCAATGTGTTTGGCAACCCCTGTTGGTGGAAAACGCTCAAATTGGGCTATAGACGGTGGATCTTTAAATTTACACACGTGCCCGTTTACAGTAACATGAGCACGGGTGCGGTAACGGCTGAGATGGCGTTCAACGTATGCAATCACCTTATCAACGTTCGGACGTTTTATGTTGAGTTTACGAATGATTACCATTGTCCCATCGTCTTCCTCCGTCTGCTGATTTACCTCAATATCTCGGACCGAAAACGGTTTGCCACTTCGTGCTTTTTGAATGTCTTTCCTATGCAGTTCAACGATGTTCCTCAAGCCTGCTTGGGTAGTGTCAATCCGAAGGGAATTTGCCAAGCCAAAGGCGGCGGATTTGCCTGTGCCAAATCGGCCTCGGACTCTCTTGCCCTGTTTTCTAAGGATGTTTTCCCCGTGCATCTGAAAAAAGCTACCTAACTCTTTTCGAGACATGCCACGACTATTGTCAGATATGCTAACTTCGTGGCTTGTTATCTCAACGGCAACCACTGTTAGGGTATCATCTTTGACAGCGTCCAAAGAGTTTGCAACATATTCCCAAACTACTTTGGACATGGTGTTAAAATATGCGGCGTTCTGGAGGAAATCCCGGGCTACATGCGAAGTGACCTCAATAGAACGTTGTCTTGCCATTACTTCGTCTCCTTTGAAAATTTCGTTTGAAGCAAATCCCACAATTTCGATAAGGTATTATCATCGCTTACTGCGTTCTCTATGAGGGCATATCGCCGCTGTCTGGTTTTAGGCTGAAAATACTCGTTTACTCTTGCAAACTCGTAGAAATCGTGTGCGGAAATCTCCTTAGACTTGCCTTCAACGAATAGGTTATATGCTTTTGTACCGAACAAACGGTTGCGCTCTAGCTCCTGATTTGCAGAGATAGAAGTTTTCCTGTATTTAACTGGACCTTCGTTGTGAACGGCATCAAGATCCACAGTGTTTATCCACCTCAAGCCTGTGGGACTGAGCATCCAGCCTTTTGTATTGTTTCCGACTATCAATCCTCCGTTTTGGGGTTTCTTCGCGTGTCGGAGTGCAGTGCCAACAATGTCGAGGTCAATTCGTTCAGGATATTTTCGCCAATTAAAACGTCCTGGCGCAATATCATTCACCTTGATGGCGATATCTTCACGATCTACATGCCTTGTGTCTCCGCCTAAGAGCGCTACCGCTATCGTCACGAGCTGTGGCTTTGAAAATTCAGTCTTTTCCATTTCCCTCTTCCTTTTCTATTGTAACCGTTCTTTCCCATGTGTTGAATGTAAATTTTACACGCTCTCCCGGCTGGCAGTTTAGCAATTCAAAAGGCTTTTTCAGGCGTCGAAGCTCATTCTCAACTGCATTTAGTTCACCCGCGTCCTCACCATTCACGTAGCACTTCCAGTCGGCACCGCTTAGATCTGGAAACCGTTGAGAAAAAATTGTACCGGAACCCACGGCAATTGCACTGAGATTGACACTCACTATGATATTTCCGTTCATATCGTATTCAATCCTTGGTCGAAGTGGTTGCTTTTCTCCAGCAGCTTTGGCGCGTTCTATGTCTTGGTAGGTTACTTCTTCCCCGCGCAGTTTGTATAAACCCGATTCTATCTTATCGAACAAGGGAGAATAATTTAGAGCCGCAGATAGTGCAGGAAGAGACAGTTCATTTTCTATAAAGGCGTGGACTAATTCCGAATGATGCAACACTGGTCCGATTTCCTCTAAACAATTCATTATAACGGATTCGCTTGTGTTTAGATTCTCGTTGGACTCGCCCTCCCAGCAGTACAATCCATCTTCACATTTATAGTCATAAAGTTGGGCTATCTCAGCCATTACATTAGGAGGAGGCACAGGGAATTTTCTTTTTGACACTACATGTCGCAATCCAGCACAGACATCATCAAGACTCAATGGACCGCAATACTGAAACATTTTACGCAGACAGCGATGATAAACGTCAAAATGTGAGATTTCGTGAGGATTATCTAATACTTTTGGGATAAACCAGTCCTCGGAAAATGCTTTATATCCTCCCCGTTCTAGGCTGTCTCTTATCTCTTCTAACTCCCTTCCACTTTCTTGTGATAGCCATCTGACGTGTACGCCACCGGAATTTTTAGTATGTCCGTTGATTAATCGCTTAACTTTATTAGGTAAAGTTTCAAAGGCAT
Source organism: Candidatus Poribacteria bacterium (assembly GCA_965204355.1). Classification (GTDB taxonomy): domain Bacteria; phylum Poribacteria; class WGA-4E; order WGA-4E; family PCPOR2b; genus PCPOR2b. The sequence goes on along the minus strand of OZ241983.1, from coordinate 5,525,515 downwards.
CTGGAATCTCAGCAGGAGCATCTAGTATATCTGCAGTTACAGGTTGAATAGCATGTCGTAGGTTTTCAGGAATTTGTAACCAACAAATTTTACAGTCATCTAGCAGATTGCAAATTGCAATCATAACCTCAACCGCATCTCTATCGACAAAATCCTTTAATGTCCAATCACCAATCAGTCCTGATGACCGAATGCGCTGCAGCCACTGTTCATAGGTAATATCTACGCCTAAATCTCTGGCAATGAGTAGAGCGGACTGCATTCTATGTAAAGCGGGTCTAGCTTTGAGGTTGCTGAGGGATGTAACTTTATCCTTGAGTTCATTGCGTATCTGCCTCACTCTTTCACGTGAGAGGCCTAGTTCCTCCCCAGTTTGTGCCAATGTTTTTGTTTCAAAACCATGCACGGAGAGCAAAATAGTCATACGATACTGTCCAAGAATCTGGTTGAGGAAAATTTCAATCTCCTCACAAATGTTGAGTGAGGTTCCCAAAATTGCTGCTAATACCTCATATACACGGTTATTCTCAGTCGTTTCAATCCCTGCAAGCCAGTCTTTTATCGGTTTTTCTGCAATAATCGCCTCTTCGTGGAGTAGCCCTCTTGACAGCTGCTTATTGACTAGCTCTGATTGCCATCTGACCACTACTCTTGGAATTGCATCTGTGCTTGCTTCAACTTCAGAATTATTGAGGAATTTCGCTTGAATCACCTTTTCTTTTATTTCTTGGATAGATTTTCTGCCAAGCCCGCGGAGAGTTTTAATCCTACCTGATTCAACTAGTTGTAAGACCTCTCCAATTGTCCGAATTTTCGCCCGCGTGAGCGCATTGAGGGAGCGTGGAGTTAAATCTAGCTGCCCAATAGGATCTTCCAGCGAGAGGTGAACATAATCTTGGTCTGAGATTGCGTTTCTATTGGCTTCAATCTTTTTAGAATCATTGAGGGCTGTGATGTGGGCCAATTTATTTTTTATTTCTATAATGGATTTTTGTCCAAGGGCAGGGATCGTTTCAAGTCCATCTGATTCAACCAGCTGTAAGACCTTGCTAATTGTTTGAACACCTGCGCGTGTGAGGGCGTTGAAGGCACGATTTCTTAAGTATAGTTTCTCAATGGAATCTTCTTGTGAGAGATTGGCATAATTTTCGTAGATTTTCACTTGAGCCGACTTATCTTCTATTTCTAAGATGACTTTTTTTCCAAGCCCACGGGTAGTTTTGAGTCCATTTGATTCAACCAGTTGTAAGAGTTCTCCGACCATCCGAATATCTGCGCGTTTGAGTACTATGAGGGTGCGTAGGGACAAGTTCAACCTCTCAATAGCATCTCCTCGTGAAAGATAGGTGTCATTTTGGCTTAGGATTGCATTTGCTTCCCCTTCAGAGGTAGTTTGGGGTTCGGTTGATTCGACCTGTTGCGTGACCTCTACGGTCGCTTGGCTATCGAGTTGGTTGGGGGAGTGTTCGGTCAAACTCGGTTTTTCAGTGGAATCTTCTCGTGAAAGGGACAAGTTATCCTTGTCTGGCATTGTGTCTGAATTTGCTTCATCCTCGGCGGTAATTTGGAGCTCACCCGATTCAGCCGGTTGTACAGCCTCTCCAACCGTCTGACTATCTGTGTTTGCGTCTGTCTCAGAATCATCAAGGATTTTCGCTTGAGCCAGTTTACCTTCTATTTCTATGATAAATTTTCTTCCAAGGGTGGAAATAGGCTGGTGTTCACCCGATTCAACTAGTTCTAATACTTCTCCAACTGTCTTAACACCTAGGGCTGTGAGTGCGTTAAAGGAATATTCGGTTAAGTTTAATTTCTGAATGGAATCTTCTTGTGAAAGGGAGACATCATTTTGGTCCGGCATTGTGTCTGATTTTGCTTCAACCTGTGGCGCGAGTTCTCCAGCCGCCTGACTCTCTGTGTGTGGTGTGAGCAGGTTAGAGGAGTGCGGGCTCAAGCTCGATTCCTCAACGGAATCTTCTTGTGGGATGGAGATATTATTCTGCTCTGAAGTCACGCCTGACGTTGCTTCAACCCCGGAATCATCAAGAGGTTTCACCCGGGCCAGTTCATCTTCGATTTCTGAGATAGATGTACTTCCGAGAGTGGGTATAGTTTGAAGCCTTCCTGATTCAACCCATTGTGATAGTTCTCCAACTGTCCGAATATCTGTCTGTTTGAGTAGGTCGAAAGTATGTCGAGTCAAACTCATTCGTTCAACGGAATCTTCTTGTGACAGAGAGACATCATTTTGGTCTGGCGTTGTGTCTGATTTTGCTTCAATTTCAGAATCATCGGGGGTTTTCACCTGAGCCGACCTGCCGTTTATTTCTGATATAGGCTCTTGTCCAGAAACAGGTGTGGTATCTGATTTACTTGATTCAATCCATTTTAGAAGCTCTCCAACTGTCCGAATATCTGTCTGTTTGATCTGGTTAAGAGTCTGCCGAGTCAACCTTATTTTTTTAGTAGCATCTTCTTGTGAAAGGGGGACATCATTTTGGTCTGATGTTAGGTCTGTATTCGCGTCCCCCACAGAAATAGTTTGGAGGTCGCCTGATTCAACTTGTTGGGTGACCTCTCCAATCGTCTGATTATCCGTCTGTATGGGCGGGTCAGGGGAATGTTGGGGCAAACTCGGCTCCTGGGTAGCATCTTCTTGTGAAAGGGGAACATTATCTTGGTCTGGCATTGTATCTGTGTTTGCTTCCACCTCAGAATTATCAAAGATTTCTAAGTGAGCTAGTTTAACTTCTATTTCTAAGATAGATGCACTTCTAAGACCATGAATGGATCGGAATTGGCCTGATTCAACTAGTTTTAAGAGTTTTCCAACTGTCTGAATACCTGCAGATGTGAGTGCGTTAAAGGAATATTCTGTTAAATTTAGTTTCTCAATGGGATCTCCCTGTGAGAGATGGGTGGCGATCTGTTGTTTGGTCGTTACCGGTCGTTCTTGTTTGTCAACCATTATCTGATTGGACATCTCGTCCGAATCTTCCGCTTTATCCGATGCAGTATTCTCATTGGTTTTGAAGGTGGTGGATATGCGTTTAAAAAATCCCATGTTGGTCTCCTGTAATAGCGAAAGTTATGTCAAATTTGATGCACTTTTGGTGTGGCTGTGTTGACTCAGTTCAATCTCCTCAAACTCAAGTTCTTTAATACCCTTATATCTTAAAGATATATGTCATAGGTTCACGACATACTCTACCTGTTTTTCAATATAAGGTTTCAAGTCCGATTTAATGGACTTAACCGCAACAAGGTCAACCTTTTTCCCAAACAGATCTTCGAGAAAAAGAACTAACTCCATGTAGTTGTCAAAAGTGGATCGTTCTAAATTCAACACGTAAATCAATGTCACTTGCGGCGTGTGCTGTTCCATTCACGTAAGATCCAAATAGTCCAACCTGCTTGACGCCGTATTTTCTCAGTGTCGGTCTTTGAGAACATACCTGTAAAGAGCTGTTACCTTCCGAATATATTTCCATCTTTTTTAGGGGGATCTTGGTTTAGGAGGCAACTTACGTTATTATACATCTTTTTATGTCGTTTATCAAACGGGTACTGTAGTATAATTACACCACAATCAGATCGAAAAAATCCCCAAGCAGCAAATTGTTTCAGGAAGTCCGTGAAAAAAGGAGGTTAGCCATGCGCGTTGAACTTTTAGCCATTGATTGCCAAAATGATTTCTGCGATCCGGGTGGCGCGCTTTATGTGCCGGGTGCAGAGGATGATATGTCCCGTTTAGGGACGTTTATCGCTCGAATTGGGGAGCATCTACACAATATGCACTTCACACTTGATAGTCATCATACGGTTGATGTCGGGCATCCGATATTTTGGAAAAATAGTGACGGTGAATCACCTGAACCATTTACCACCATTACGCATCAGGATATCAGAGTGGAAAACTGGCTGCCGTACGATCCAGCCTTCACCCAACGGATGTTGGATTACACGCGGTTGTTAGAAGAAAACAATCGGTATCAACTGACGATTTGGCCCATACACTGCCGGATCGCAACGTGGGGGAGTGCTCTCTATCCTTCTGTCGATCAGGCGGTACGAGATTGGGAGGTGTCTCAGTTGGGGGTTGTTGATTTCGTAACGAAGGGTTCAAATATTTTCACCGAGCATTACAGTGCAGTGAAGGCAGATGTTCCTGATCCGGAGGACCCCGCCACGCAACTTAATACCGACCTAATCCAGAAACTGGAGCGGTGTGATCAGGTAATTGTCGTTGGCGAAGCATTATCGCACTGCGTCGCCAGTACAGGGCGAGATGTCGCTGCCGAACTTGGAGATGAAGGTGCGAAGAAGTTGGTCATCCTTGAGGATTGTTCGTCAAATGTCCCCGGCTTTGAATCGCTCGGCGATGTGTTCTTGCACGATATGTCGCAACTGGGTGTGACCATTACCAACAGTGTAGACTTCATGCGGTGAGTGATAGCAGGATTGATAAAATTGCGAGAAGCGGATTCAGTCAATATCTGTCGTAATTTGGGAGACAGTAAAGGCGAAACCGCCTCGTCAAAAGGACGTTTCCAAAGAGTGGGAGGGTATTATCATGAAACCGAAACGCAAACCCAAGACATTCGCAGAAACGGTCGCCCAAAATCTAACGCGAAAAAAGCAAGTTGAAACAATGCGGAAGCAGCTGTTAAAGGGTGCGCGAAAACGTCAAAATCACAAAAAGGGCACCTGATTGCACCCATCACGTTCTGACAGCGTCGCAATACTGCCGCAAATTCTCCTTGCCAAGTTTCTCATAAACCGCTGCCCGCAGCCGATGTTGCTCTAATCCGGAATCATCCTTCAGCATCCGCTCAACCTCGTCCGCCTTTCGGAGTTGAAGCGGCAGCGATTCCGCATTCGATTGGCGTAGAACAAGCCGTGCGCCGAGTGCCGCTGCTTCTCGGATAGATATGGGATCAGTCTTATCCACCGTGTCAAACGCCGTGTGTCCAAAACCCCTGCCGGGCGGACGCCCAACCGTTGTTATGCTGCCAGTCGGGAGGCCCTTGAGAAAATAGGGGTAATGATCAGAGTAGCAACTGAGACCCTGTCCAACGGAGATGTCCTGTCCCATCTCTTCGGCTGCGTTTTCAATGAAAGCCTCAAAACCCGGTAACCGGTGCAGCTGAATCCCTTTCCGTCCCCCGGGATTACCCGCAGAATCCAAGTTCCAAACAAAGCGAACGTGCGTCGGATTGTCGCCTAACCCTTGAGCATCATGATACGCGCCGAATAACCCCACCTCTTCATTGCTCCAAGCGATAAATCGCACGGTGCGAGCTAACTCATCCCCCACATAAGCCGAGAGTACACGCGCCATTTCTGTGACAACCACCATCCCACTAAGCGGATCATTGGCACCCTGCGTGATATCGTGTCCATCGTAATGACAGCCAACAATGATGACCTCTTCGGGATGCGTTTTTCCACGAATCTCCCCCACGATGTTCCACGCCGTCGTGTCACGGTATTCATCAGTGGTCTTAATTCTTACGCGCACTGCCCCGTTTTGCCGAGACAAGCGGTGAAGAAATTCGCCGGTCTCGTAGGAGATCCCGATGCCGGGGATAACCGCTTCATGATTCCAGCCAACGGTGCCGGTGACCTCTCCATAGCCGGGATAGTGATTCTGAAAGATGAAGCCGTTTGCGTCGTATAAAATGGCGCGGTCGTACTTCTCCATACGATGGATGCCGCCGCTTCGAGAAATGACAATACTGTTTGCCAGACGCCCTTTCTCTTTCTCGAAATCTTTCTCTACCCCTTCATCGACGAAAACGAGGTTTCCCTCCACCGCTGCGGCTGGACAGTACGGCAGTGAGATACACGGCACTTCGCGCGCTACAGGATCGAGAATCTCCAAAGTTGCCTCCCCGCGATACCAGCCCTCATAGTCGTAAGCATCCTTGTGGACGTTAGCCAGTCCGTATGAGGCGAATTTCTCTTCCAGCAGATCCGCGGCAAGAGACGCGCCTTCCGTCCCACCGAATCGTGATCCGAAATCGTCACAGAGCGTCGTCAGCAACGCCATCGGTTCAGTTGATGTGTATATATCTCCAACGATTTTCTGGTCTAGTTCGAGATAAGGATTGGTCGTTGGCATGTCGTCTTTTCTCCTTCCAGCCCCGCTGTACTTTGGGAGGTTACTAGGGAATGAGTTTTCTGCTTGTGCCTTTGCATCCTTACGTTAAATTCCGCTTATTCTCTCAGTTTTTCAACTCACCTCCGGCATCGCTTCTACTTCTCCGGACGTATCCCGCTGCATTGTCGGTCTGATAACTACTGACGGGAGGTTAGTACGTTGTGGGAGACTAGCCATGAGACAAATTGTCGCCGAAGTTTCATCCACATCCACCATTTCTGGACGAGTTTCGTCGGGTGGTGGAACGGGGCGCTTATCAAGGATGGGGGTGTCAACCTCGCCGGGAATAATCACGCTTGCCCGAATACCGGTATTCCGAAGATCAACATTGAGAAATTCGGTGAAATTGATGACCGCTGCCTTGGCAGGACCGTACGCTAATCCGCTAAAAGGTCCGGGAGTTACACCAGCCAGAGACGAGACGTTAATAATGGTGCCCTGCTTCGCCTTCAGCATGGCGGGGACTACCGCCTGTGTACAGTAAATTGTGCCCGTCACGTTAGAATCGAAGACGCTACGAATCTCTTCAGGCGTAATGGTTAGCAGCCGTCGGTTTTTGGAGCTGTGCCCTGCGTTGTTCACCAATACATCAATCCGACCAAAGGTATCGATCACATCCTTTGCCATCTGATGCACCGCATCATGGTCAGCGACATCTAATGCAATAGCTACAGCTGTGCCGCCATCGGCAATAATCTCGTCTCTGACCGCTTCGACCTTTGCTGCTGTCCTACCGACTAGCACTACCTTGGCACCCTGCTGTGCCATCATTATCCCCGCGCCACGTCCGATTCCACTGCCGCCGCCGGTAATGATACAAACTCTATCTTGTAAACTCATCTGTCACCTCATAAGTAATTGAATAGCTAGAAGTATAATTATGTTTTTATTAACCTAACCTAAGTTGCTAGTTATGGTGCTGTCTGAATCAGGGTTCTCCCCAATGGTTTCTATGTTTCATCAGCTTTATAGATTGAGGGCACCCTAGGCGGAGAGAGCATCTAAAGGCGGCTTTTGTACCACAATCTGTTAGATTGTGATCCGAGGACGCAAACTAACAGTTTGCGCTACATTTAACTAGCAACTTGCGTTAACCTAATGGAATGTGGAACGCAAGAGGTGAGAAGATATCTGCCTTTTCTCACGTTTCACGCATCACGTTTTACGCATTCAATGAATTAGTTCACCAATGAACCCCTGAACCAATCACATTTCACACATCACAGAAATATTGCCGCCTATTTGTCTATGCCTAATAGATGGAAAATAAACGCATACTCAAAAGCAATCTCCTTCAAATAGTCATATCGTCCTGAAGGTCCTGCATGCCCTGCCCCCATCTCTGTTTTGAGAAGTAACCGATTCTTCCCTGTTTTCAATTCTCTTAACTTCGCCGTCCATTTGGCGGGTTCCCAATAGTGTACCCGCGGATCGTTAAGACCCGCTGTTACCAATATGTGTGGATATTCTTTCGGTTCAACATTATCATAGGGGGAATACGATTTGATGTAATCGTAAAACGCTTTCTCGTTGGGGTTGCCCCATTCGTCATATTCGATGACTGTGAGGGGGATGGAAGCGTCGAGCATGGTGTTGACGACATCGACGAACGGCACTTTCGCGATAACAATCTCAAAAAGTTCCGGACGCATATTTGTGACAGCGCCCATGAGCAACCCGCCCGCACTGCCGCCTTGAATAATCAGCTTGTCGCTCGCAGTATATTTTTCTGCGATCAAGTGCTCGGCACAGGCGATAAAATCGGTGAATGTATTCCTTTTGTGGAGAAGTTTGCCATTCTCGTACCACATTCGCCCCATCTCTTCGCCGCCCCGAATGTGAGCGATGGCGTATCTGAACCCGCGATCTAATAAGCTCAGTCGGTTCGATGAAAAGTAGGGGTCGCTGTTGATGCCGTAGGAACCGTATCCGTATAAAAGCAGTGGATTATTGCCGTCTTTGACCAGTCCCTTTCTATATACCAGCGAGATAGGAATGGCGGTGCCATCCGCCGCTTTGGCGAAAATGCGCTCCGATTCGTAAAGGGATGGATCATATCCACCGAGGACTTCGTCCTGCTTCTTTAATTCGCGGGTTCTTTTGTCCATATCGTAATCAAAGACCGACATTGGGGTGACCAGCGAGCCATAGTTGAAACGGAGAGTGTCTGTACTGAACTCCGGGTTTCTTCCCTGACGAACCGTATAGACGGGTTCAGGGAAATCTACCGTGTGCTCTTTGCCTGTAGTAAAGTTGTGAACCCGGATTTTTTGAAGTCCATCTTCCCGCTCAGAAATCACGAGATGATCCTGAAAAGCGCTAATACCGTCTAACTTTACCGTCTCCCGGTGAGGTATCACTTCCTCCCAATTTTCCCTCGCTGGATTGTTGGCAGAAGCGCGCATCAACTTGAAATTCACCGCATCCGCGTTGGTGAGAATAAAAAATTGATCGCCGTGATGCTCAACGGAATACTCCAACTCCGACTGTCGTGGCGAAATGATTTTGAAATCACCTGTAGGTTGATCCGCTTCTAGGTGGTGGATTTCAGAAGTATTAATATTCTCCAGTTCCATCAGCAGGTAAGCCTTGCTTCTCGTCTTAGAAACGTCGAGAAAAAACGACTCATCTGTCTCATGATAGATAAGTGCATCCGCTGCCGAATCACTGCCAAGTTGATGCCTATAAAGTTTATAGGGACGTTTTGCCACATCCAGTGTGGTGTAAAAGAGGGTCTGATTGTCGTTTGCCCATTCAACGCTGTAGTAGGTGTTTGAGATTTGGTCCGATAGCAGTTGACCAGTATTCAGGTCTTTGATATGCAGCGTATAACTCTCTCCACCGGTGATATCGGTTGAATAAGCCAGCAGCTGATGGTTTGGACTGATTTTATAAACGCCAATTTCCAAATACTCGTGTCCCTCGGCAAGGGCGTTCTGATCCAGAAGTACCTCTTCATCCGCTTCCAAACTTCCCTTTTTTCGACAATAGATCGGATACTGTTTCCCTTCTTCAGTGCGGGTGTAATAGTAGTAGCCGCCCATCTTTTCGGGAACGGAGAGATCGGTTTCTTTGATTCTTCCCAAAAGCTCTTGATACAGTTGTTTCTGAAGATCCTCGGTGTGCTGCATCATCGCTTCGGTATATCTGTTTTCGGCTTCGAGGTGTTCGATAACTTGCGAATTTGATTTCTCCCTTAGCCAAAAATAGTTGTCAACCCGTTCTTCCCCATGTACTGTATCAACTTTTGGTTTAGTCTTTGCGACAGGGGGAGACGTGGAAGTTGTGTCCGATGCACTCGGAACGGCGGTGGCTAACCAATATAACATCTGACGTGGATCTCCTTGTGTTGATTAGAAGGGGGTCAATCCAGATAGTCCATCTCTGGACGGCGGTCCCAACGAAATTGGTCCTTGGGTTTGATGTGTTCCGCCCAAGCGCGGATGACTTCCAAGTCCGCCCGTTTTTCTGCCATCTTCTCGGCAATTGCTTCGGGGTCCCACCCGTCCAGCACCTCGGTGGTCAGGCGTTCCCGTATTTCTCGGCAATTCGGATCCTGCGCCCGATCTTCTAGTTCGTCAGGGTCTTCCGCGAGATTAAAAAGCTGCGGTTCTTGGCCATGATAGTAATTCAGTTTCCACTCGTCCCGGCGGATCATTCGATGTAAGCAATCCTCGTAGGTACAGTATTCGGAAAAAGCGAGGTCTTCCCACTCTGTATCGCCATGGCGAAGCAGCTCAAGAACATTCCTGCCTCGAGCGTTGGGTAAAGGTGGTGCCCCGAGCGCTTCCAGCATTGTCGCGTTTAGATCAAGCGAACTGAGGACACGATCACACTGGACGCCTTCCGGCAAAGCACCGGGCCATGAAAGAATCGCCGGCACCTTAACCGATGGCTCATAGAACGTGCGTTTCATCCACAATCCGTGTTCGCCAACCTGATCTCCGTGGTCGGAACTGTAGATGATAAGTGTATTTTCGGCTAAGTTATTCTTTCGGAGTGCAGTAAGAATCTCACCAATCATTACGTCCATCCGTGTCACCAGGGCCCAGTATGCTGTTCGTGCGCTAAGAATCTCTGATTCAGGAACATTGATGAGACCACCCCACTCTCTCCACCACTTAAAGTAGGGATGGAGTGCATCGGAGAACGGTTCAGGATGTTTGGGAAGGGTCATCACGTCTTGATACAGTTCGTAATCTTCTTGGCGTGCCACATAGGGCGAATGTGGAAGCATGAATCCCACCGAGAGGCAGAACGGCTCTGCTGACAAACCAGCCCGCTTTTGAACACCGAGTTGATCGAGATAATTCACGGTTGCGGCGGTCACATCCTCGTCGTGGACCTGATAGCTGCTTTGACCAGACCCTGATTGTTGTAGGCTGCCCCGTAAATTTTTCGGGGCAGCCCCGCTGCCGGGATAATTGCCACCGTGATCGCCAACTAAACGTTCTGCATAGCCGTGCAGTTGATCCGGTCCTAATCCGTGCATCCGACCAATCAGCACCGGATGGTATCCCGCTGCTCCCATCGCGTGTGCGAACGTAGGGATACCGGAATCTAAGATGTGGCTATTCGTCCAGACCTCAATATCAGAGGGATACTGTCCCGCCAACATCGACATCCGTGATGGTACACATACAGGAGACGGGCAGTAGACGTTTGTAAAAAGAGTTCCTTGTGCTGCAAGGCTATCGAGGTTTGGTGTCTGCACCAGCGGATCACCGTAACAGCCGATGACGGCGGGGTTGTGCTGGTCAGAATGAATGTACAGAAGGTTCGGACGTCCTGTGCTTGTTTCCATGGTCTCTATATCCTTTACTTATCACCTGAGATATACCTGCACCATCGAAATTGAATGTGGTGGTAATGTGATTGTGAACGGATTGGATGGGACTTCTAATTCCCGCTTTACTAACTTTACGTTTTCTTCACCGAAGTCGTTCGTCACTATTGGATCTTCGCCGGTAATCTCGAACAGGCTGCCCTCGCTTTTGAGATTCCCATGTTGATTTTCGATTGTGACCGGCAGTGTATCCGTCCGATGCTTGTTAATCAGGTTAATCGAAATGCGCCCAAGCTCCGGCAGATAACTCGCAGAGACATCAAGGTATGGAACTTTGCCATGTTGCTCCGTGTCAAAACAGGCCGACTCCCAATGTGCGTCGAGTGCAATCGTCCCGTTTTCGAGGGTGTGCAGTTGCAGGGGCCAGAAGATTGTCTGCAAAAACAGACCTTCTGTGTTTGTGTGGATGGGTGCAATGACATTGACTAACTGCGCCATGTTTGCCAGCTTGATTGCGTCCGCATGACGGAGGAACGCATTGAGGAACATACTGACCGCCAAGGCATCCTGCAATGTGTATCGCTCATGTCGTGGATGCTCGGGATCGTGACTGTACATCACATTCCATTCATCGAAGGCGATTTTAAGTTTCTTTCCACTCTCCGAATAGTACACTCCGATGTCGATGATCCCACGAGCTGCACGGATAAATTTCTCAATATGTTCAGATGCGGCCATGTACTCGTAATAACCATCGTACCAATCGCCAACGTACATGTGGATAGCAAGGTAATCGGCGATATCTGCCAGTTTTTCGACCACCACCTGATTCCATTTCATATCGGATGCGTTTTGCTCAAATGAACCACAGGCAGCTAGTTCAATATTTTTATCAACCAGTTTCATCACTTTGGCGTACTCATACGCAAGGGCAGCGTATTCTTTCGCTGACTTATGTCCAATCTTCCAATGGCCTGAAACCTCATTACCCAATGCCCAATATTTTACTCGATACGGTTCGTGGTGCCCGTTTTTCCGACGGAGGTTGGCGTAGTACGTATCCTCCACCCCATTGCAGTATTCTACCCAATGCTGTGCCTCATCCATTGTGCCGTTTCCCATATTGACACAGATATAGGGTTCCGTCCTGACTGCACGGCAAAAATCGATAAACTCGTCTGTCCCAAAGCGATTTGATTCGACCGTATTCCACGCCAATTCCATCTTGCGTGGACGTTCCTCTTTGGGACCGATGCCGTCCATCCAGTGATATGCTGAGACAAAGTTCCCGCCGGGCCAACGGATATTCGGGACCTTCAATGACCGGATGGCTGCAAGCACATCCTGCCGAAAACCCCTTTCGTCCGACAACGGTGAATCCTCTTCGTATATACCACCGTAGATACAACGTCGCAGATGTTCGATGAAATTTCCGTAGATATTTGGATGGATCGCGTCAATCTGCCGGCGTGGGTCAACCAAGATTGTTGCCATGTACCCTCACTTCCCTACCAGAACCAGACCACATACAACGGTGTTTCAATAATCACGCTCAAAATTGACCAATAGCATCCACTTGCAACGTCTCCCAAAATAAGCCCTAAGAAGAAGGGCAAGAAACGCCGGTATAGACGCGCTCCGCCAACCTTAAAAACGATGAACTTAATGGTTCCGCATAAGATTAAGGCGAACCAGTAGTGATCCATTGTGCCGCCGTTGATTCCCATTGCATATCCGACTGGGTGCAGGGGCCACCAGATAAATTTGAGTCGCAGGAGACCCAGCAGCATGGTAAATGCGAACCCCAAGCCGATTGCGAAAGTGCCAAAAATATCTATCTCACGAGGAAATTGGAACCAACCGGAGAGCTGGTTGTAGACACCCTGCCCCGGGCCCAACACCTGTCCAGGGGCGTCTACGGCAATTGAAGCGCCAAAGTCGTATAGACAGTAGAGATAAACAAGAAAAGCGATGAAAACACTGGGCGCAATTCCAAGAAGCATAACCACCATCAACCGACGATTGCTGATCCCTGTACGTTGGGCAAGTTTGAAGCCTTCAAGCTGATGGGGCATTGGATGGCTTCGGTTCGACCCGTTAAACCACGAAAAAAGTGAAAACAGTGTCAAATCGCTCTTGCCGAAAGCTGTTACACCAGCCACCGACGTTAGAATGGTCTGCGGATTGACGCCTCCCATGTTATGCACGGGCGGACCAAGTTCAGCACGAATGCGTGTGACCGCCGCTGCGATCACCATGTATATGCCAAAGAAGAGTGGGAACACCCAGAAAGACATGCCTGCTTGACTGGAAATCACGTAGAGGAGAAGGAGGCAAATTACAATGCCGATAACGGCGGATCGGTAGCGCACCGGTTCTTCTGAATCGTCAAGCGGTGTATTCATGCCGACCACCCTCTTCAGAATTTCCCGGAAGTGTTTCCGCCCCGCCCAAATTGCCATCGCGATGATCGCAAGGAAGGCACCGACGGCTTGGTTTGGTTGGAAAGGATAGTAGGGAATCGTATATAAACCAGCAGCCCGTCCTCCGATAAATTGTGCTTTTCGGACCCAGTAGAAAAATGCCATTGACAGGCTTAAATCGATCGGCAGTAGAAAACACAGACCGATCATGAACAGTCGTAAATGAAAATAGGTTGTGCCTATCGCATCCCACGGTTCGTTGTTCAGCCACAAGGCGAGGTCGGCGGTCGGCTCGCGGATCGGTATCAGTGGAACGGATGGATAAAGAAAGTTGAGTCCATTGACAATTTCGATTGTCGCTGCGATCCCAAATCCCCACCACATTGCACGATTCTGAAAGAAACTCATCCCTGGAGCCGTCATATCGAGCGGCAACTGAGCAATCGGGTACGGCATCCTTTCGTGTTCAATCCATTGACGCCGTATCAGCACATTCAGGAAGGCAACCAGAAAAAAGATTAGCGTGGCAATTGCTGTCCAACTCAGGATAGGTGCTATCCAGTAACGCAGATAACCATCGGTGAAGAAATTCGCGCCACCCTCGTAAAAAGGACGTGCCACTTCAGTGTGTTCCATGACAAGCCATTTTGGGAGATGAGGGTGGATCAGTTGTCTCCACTCATTCTCAGGCGACGCAAACCAGAACGCATGAGTGAGCGGGCCCATAAGGCTGACCATGTTATCATGGGCGATTACCGATGTCGTCGTCGCCATCATAATATAAATGACGAGTAGCTCAGCTTGGGTCAGCGCATGAGCTGGAAAGAAACGATGCACGCCGGCGTTCACGAGGGCAAGGGTAAAGACGATGAAAATCACATTCATCGGGATGGACGTCGCGGAGAAGTGGAAGCCGTGCCAGACCATTTCAACCATGGCAATCCAATAGGCGTTGACAGGCATTAGGATGAACCCTAATAGCACAGCGCGTAAGGTAATCCGCGACTCGGCACGCTGGGATGGATATGTATTCATTATTCCTCCGGGCTGGGGGACCTGACCATATGAATCGCTGGCGTGATATGATAGATTTGACGGATCAAGCCGATATGTCAAAGCTGACTATCAACCAGAATTATCATGTTAGAGCATTGAGACGGATGAATTATTACGGAGTGCATCCCCCATGACACAAAGTCTCGACGGATTAGGAGGCAAGTTGAATGGAGAAATATCCCCAGCGGGACTAGCTACGATCCTGGCAATCGTAGATTAAGAAACCGTAACTGTATCACGGGCAGGGGCTGTGCCCAGACTCACTTTCCCTTGAATAATGCACACCCCGGATGATTGAGAGGCAGCGTATGTATGCTGCGCTTCAATATAATCAGGTATGTTATCGAGCGACGGATCTAACCTTGGGATCGCCGTCCTGGATCTCGATAAATGACACGTCCGCGTGTTAAGTCGTAAGGTGAAAGCTCGACAAGAACTTTATCCCCCGGCAGAATTCTAATGAAATTCTTTCGCATTCTGCCAGAGATGTGCGCCAAGATCTCATGTTTGTTGTCCAATTCGACCCGAAACATAGCATTAGGCAGGGTTTCAATCACTGTCCCTTGTACCTCAATTTTGTCTTCCTTTGCTCGAACTCGAGATTGGACACCATCTCTGGTTTCTTGAGTCTCTTGCTCTGCGCGAACCTCAATCTTATCCTTACGAAAATCACGCTTGTTTTTCTTTTTATTTCTGTTTTTTCCTGCGCTTGGTGCAGGACCTCTACCTGGCGCGGGGCCTCTGCCTTGTGCAGATCTATTTCTATTTGACGATGGGCCTCTACCTTGTGCAGGTCTATTTCTATTTGGCGCTGGGCCTCTTCCTTGTGTAGGTCTTTTGCCTCTCACTTGTATACATCTCCTCTGTATGGGTTAAAGGGTTATCAAAATCTTCCAATCTATAACTCGTCATTCGTGACGGAAGGTTGTCAATGGTCTTCGAGACTGAAGATCTTTCCCTTGTTGATGACAAGTGTGCGAAAGTACTCCGCTGCTGCTTGGAGTTGGGATTGGGCGTTCCCTTCATCGCTACCTGTCGAAACTAAATCAACGGGCATATATTGATTGTCATCGCGTCGCAAGGCGACATAAGCTTTTAAGTAGACATTTGGATGTACACCCATTACCTGTTGCAATAGCGGTGACACTTCCGCCTCAAACATATTTACATAAACGCGCATCGTTGCGGTTTTGGCACTATAGCGTTCAGCAATCAACGGTGCAATGTAGGTTTCAAAAATGGACTTCATTTCCCGTGGCGGACCGGGCATCAGTAGCATCGAAGATGAATCTTTTGTAACACGTACGCACGGTGCCCAACCGACCGGATTTTGAAAAACTTCAGCAGTTTCAGGGACGGTTGCCATGTTAATCATAGCATCGGATACATCGTCACGACTTTTTAAATCCCGTCTCTCCATAAAAGAGGTTAACGTTTCCTCGTGTACGATAGGCTTTACCCCAAGGATTTTTGCGACAATCTGTACGGTCATATCATCGGGAGTTGGTCCGAGTCCTCCGGTTGTGAGAATCAAATCTGTTTCCCGGTGAATTGCGTCCTCAATGGCTTCAAACATCTCGTCAAATTCATCTCGAAGCATCGTCACACGACGTAGCTGTCCCCCTAACTGAAGAATCTGCTGTGCAATCCAGTGGGCATTGGTATCTTGGATCTGCCCCAGGATTAACTCGGTTCCAATCGAAAATAACTCAATAACGGGTGTGCGTTCCAACCTAACCTCCTCGTGGTTATTCATTTATTCGCATATATATTATAACTTTTGATCAAGAAATTCGAACGCGCCAACCCCGTGGAAACTATGGGCAGCGTCAAACACTTCAAGACCCAATTGATCTTCAGCATTGAAGGCGCGAAAAATTTCCTGCGCTTCGCCAAACGCAAATCGAGTCGCATCAATCGGGAAGATGGTATCTTCCGTGCCGGACTCGACGAACATTGCCCGCGGCGCAATCAAACCAGCGATGTCATACATCTCCGCATACTTGAGAACACTGGGGATATAATTGTCAATGCAGTGATTGATACTCAAAATACTATCGCGGAAGGTATTGAAATAGCCGCTGACGACCGCAACCTTGAACCGTTCATCCAGTGCTGCTGAGTAGAAGGTCGTTGTGCCGCCGCCGGAGATGCCCATGACACCGATACGGTTCATGTCGATTTCAGGGCGTGTTGAAAGGTAGTCGAGGGAACGCATCGCGTCGTAAACCCGCCAGCCGATCATCGTTTGTCCGAGTAGGAATGCTGCCCCGGAAGCGGGCAGACACGATGAGTTGCCGGCTCCCCGTTGACACGCCGCATCATCTCGACGATGTCCGAATCCGAACTGTTCAATTGCCAACGCAGCGTATCCTTGATCAACACACTGAAGCGCAAAATCGTTTTGGTATTCACCGTATTCGGTTCGCATTGTGCCATCTTCCTGAATCCCAACAATGTCATCAACACCACGTCCGTGTCCGTGGAGGCAAAGGATGGTGGGACCTGGTGTTTCAAAATCTTTAGGCATCAGTAGATAGCCGAAAACAGTCATATTGGGACGGCTTTGGAACAGCACCGTTTCACGGGTATAGGTTGAGAACTGCTTCGTTTCCGTGATTCTGGGCAGCAGTTCGCATCTACTCTCCGGGAAACCTCCCAGCAGCTCAGCGAGCTTGGCTCTCAAATCGCGTTGCCAGCCCTCCGCTTCCGCATTTGTCGAAGCCTGAAACGCCATCGCACGAGAGGCTTGATCGTACATTTCATGTGAAAAGGCTAACGTATCTAAATGGTCTTGGAACATCTGAAATTCTCCATGCTAATCCCACAGTCTTGTGCTGAAGTATCGCTCCCCAAGATCATTAAACACTGTAACGATCACACCTTCCTTGATCTCTTTAGCGACTTCATAAGCACCTTGCAGGTATCCCCCGGAAGATTGACCAACGAACCAACCCCGTATCGCTAGACGGCTGCACATGTCATACGCGTGATCGATGGTAACAGGGATCTTTCCGTCAATAATACTCTCGTCGAGAATCTCCGGAACGATATCTTCGGGTCTGCCCATCGGCTTGAGCCCCTCAATGCCCGGAAATTCGTCAGGAACAATCCCGCAAACTTGGATATCCGGGTTGTGCTCTTTGAGACGCCTCCCAACTCCTGTAATTGTTCCTCCTGTTCCTACCCCCGCCACAAAGTGGGTAATCTGTCCCGCTGTCTGTTGCAGAATTTCTACCCCCGTTGTCTCGTAATGTGCCCGCCAGTTATTTTCGTTCTTGTACTGATCGGCAAAGTAATACTTATCGGGCGTTGTTTCGTGTCGACGGTGGACTTCACGCAGGGCTTCGTCATAGCCAAGGATTGCATCTGTGTAGATAATATTTGCACCGTGTGCTTGAATCCGCTTTTTTCGTTCTTCACTGGCGTTGCTGGGAACGACCAATTCAACTTGGTAACCTAAGACAGCGCCGATCATAGCGTAGGCGATTGCAGCATTCCCAGAGCTTGAATCGAGAATGAACTTGTCGCGCGTTAGCTCACCTGAGCGAATGGCTTCGGTCAACATACGCAGCACAGGTCGATCTTTAATAGAGCCTCCCGGATTATACATCTCTGCTTTTGCATAGATTTCTACATCGGGCAACTCATCGGCAAATAGGTCTATTTTGACCAGCGGTGTATTTCCAATCTGTTGGAGCAGTGGATAGTTTGAGAGAGAAACGGAGCCGGTCGGTTGTTTGCTCATTTAGGGTGTTGCTTCCTTTTTCTAACAGAGTTTTAGTAAGAGATTGCTGTCGAACAGTCTTAAAAAATAGTTCATAATACACTACTGTAGGGAACACAGATCTGCGTTCCCTACTCGGTTTGAGCCAGGCGCTGCTCAACTAACGAGCGAATATAGTCCTTAGCGGCGTCTCCGATTAATTCGCCGCTGAGAATCTCAGTAACTTCAAATTCCGCTAAACGCAAGGTCGGTTTCAGTCCATGCAAAGGCGGTAGCCAGTCCCGAAAGGTGTCAAAAAAAGCGCGTTGTGCCGCTCGACCGTTGAGAAACGGAAAATCTGCTGTCTTTCGTCGAAAGCGATCCGTGCCCTTCTGAATCGCCATCTTTTGATGTTTGGCACATAATTGGAGGTATGCTTGACGATCGAACCCCAGAACTAAGTCTTCCGGGTATCCGCCCAAAGTGGACTGACGAAACGCGGTAAAGTGTTGTAATTCATCAAATTCAAAGATAAAATTGCAGGGCGCAGGGAAGTAGGCATCGGGGACTAAATATCCGTCTGCTTTTGCAGATAAGCCATCCCAATCACCGCCCATCTTCTCAAAGAGGTTAACGATTCTCGGATAGTATTGTCCGAAATGTGCTGGCAACGGTTTGTTAATCAGCCAATCGAATTGGGCGCGTCGTTCAGCAGGAACCCCTAACACTTCTTCAACGAGTGCGATGATGCCGATTTCAAGACGCATGTTACTCGATGGCTCCTCCACCACTAATTACCTACAATCGAACGGGTTGTCCTAACCTTGCAAAGTTTTAAGATCCCACCAAGCCAAAAGCATACCACAAATCGCACCTTCTTTCAACTGTAAATTGCGTCAATTGATAATCCTCGCTTTCGACGCTCGTATCGGTTATAATTATATTCGCTTACCGATCTTATTCCACTTGAGGGTACATCCCATTGTGATCGAGACGTTTCAGGGCCGGTCAAAAGACAGGCTACGAAAGGAAAGAAAATGACAGATCTCCTCGATGATGCCCAGATACAACAATTTATTACCGATGGCTATATCACCCTCCGCGCCGACTACCCTCCCGAATTTCACCAAGACATCTACCAACAAATCGAGGCGATGTTTGAAAGTGAGGGTAATACCGGTAACAATATCTTGCCTCGCATACCGCAGATTCAAAAGGTCTTCGATCATCCGACCTTAAAGGGTGCCTTGACCAGCCTGCTAGGGAAAGGATACATCATGAACCCACACCGACACTGCCACCTCAATCCTCCCGATAGTAAAGGGCAGCGTTGGCATAAAGATTGTTATGTCTTTGACCACAATATGCGTCACCCACGCTTTCAGTGGATACTTGCGCTCTATTACCCCCAAGATACAACCGAAGACATGGGACCAACAGGTCTACTCCCCGGCAAACAATTCTACAAAAAAGTGAGTCATGATGATCCACAACTAGCGAGTGAACCCGCAGCTCCCTTATGCGGCGAAGCGGGCACGGTTTCACTCGTACACTTTGATGCGTGGCACCGGGCGACGCCGAACCTTAGCATAAAAAAACGATACATGCTCAAGTTTCAGTTTGCGCGAATGCAGACACCTCAAGGGCCTTCTTGGAATCACAAGCACCGTGAGTGGGAAGGCGACCCAAATGATGAAAGTCGAGCTACATCGGTGGATGTCTGGAACTGGCTATGCGGAAACCATGCGTCTTCGGAGCCCGAGGGGTCAGGAGATGCAGCGTCAACTTTGGTAGAGGCTTTGGGTGATGAATCAGAAACCGTTCGTCTGAACGCCGCTTATACGTTAGGGAAAATGGGAGGGGCTGTCGTGCCTATGTTAATTGACGCTATGCGGAAGGAAACCCGCGCATCAATTGAGGAAACGACCGCTAAGCCCCCGGACAATCTACATGGCACCAATCCGACCGCCGGCTATGCGGCGCAAGCGTTGTCCGCGATTGGCACACAAGCAGTTCCGGCATTAGTCGAGACATTGGATGATGAAGATTGGTGGGTACGCGCAATGACTGTGGATGTGCTAACAAAGATTGGACAATCAGCGGGAGATGCAGTGCCAGCATTGATGAAACGTGCAGATGATGAACACTGGTGGGTGCGCCGCAATGCAATTGAGGCGTTGGGAACTATTGGGGAGCACAGTCTCGATGCGACACCGCTGCTGGTCGGAGCGTTGCGGGATGAAGATTATCGGGTTCGGCGTAACGCTGCCCTCACTTTAGCGAAGCTAGGACAACCCACAGACGAAGCCATACCTGGGTTAGTGGAGATGTTAGAGGACGAGAATCGGTACAATCGTTTTTATGCGGCAAATACGTTACGACGAATCGATACATCCGCCGCGCGGGAGGGGTTGATGAACGCACTCTTCACTGCCCGATGGTGTTCGATTACTACGAGGGAGAACCAATACTAGGTAGGCCTTAGGCAAAATTCTTTCCTTTGCCGGGGCGATTGGAAGATGGGAAGAATGGGCGCGAAATCCCAACCAGTCTTCCCCTTTATGCCTTCCAACCTTCCGTCCAAAACGCGCCGATGGAGAGGCGGGTGCGTAACTCCTAACTAGGTAGAAACAGCCTCCTGTGAGATTTTAGTAACCCAGCCCTTTTGCAACCTCGTCAATCGTATCCTTCATCACATCAACGGTTTCGAGGACTTGTGATTCGTTGATTGTGAATGGAGGACTGATGGCGATGTGATCGCCAGCCACGCCGTCAATCAGTCCGGGTGCGCCGGGCATTATCAGAACCCCTTTGTCAAAAGCCAGATCTACAACGGATGAGGTCACGCCTTTTGAAACATCGAATGGTGTTCTTTTCTCCTTGTCCGCAACAAATTCGATACCAGTCAGCAACCCTTTTCCACGAATATCCCCGACAATCGGTGATGCTTGAAAGGGCTTCAATTTTTCAAGCATCAGGTCTCCCATCCGTGCACACTGTGTAACAAGATCATGTTTCTCGATATAGTTCTGCACAGCGAGTGCAGTGGCACACGACAGGGGATTTCCACCGTAAGTATGTCCATGCGTAAAGCTGCTTGATTTCTTATAGATAGCGTCGTAAACTTTTTCATGGGCGATTGTCGCAGCGATAGGCGTATAGCCGCTGCTCAACCCTTTTCCAGTGGTCATGATATCAGGAACGACGTCCCAATGCTCAATAGCAAAGTTGACGCCTGTGCGCCCGAATCCGGTCACCACCTCATCGGTGATCATCAGGATGTTATGACGATCGCAAATTTCCCGAATGGTGGGGTAATAGTCCGGTGGAGGCGCCACCCCCGCTGCCGACGTGCCGAGGATCGGTTCAGCGATAAACGCGGAGATATACTCACTGCCTTCCTGATGAATTACGCGCTCAAGTTCGTTCGCACAGGTGAGATGGCAGTCCGGATATTCCTGTTCGTAGGGACAGCGATAGCAGTAAGGGGCTGGAATGTGCGGAAAATCAAGCAGGTAGGGAACATAGTCGTCCCGCCATGATGTCCGCCCGGACATTGACAGGGCACCGATTGTATTACCGTGCCAGCTTTGCCACCGCGAAATCACCTTGTATTTTTTAGGATTACCGGTTTCGATGTGATATTTTCGCGCCATTTTCATGGCAGATTCCGTTGCCTCAGAACCGCCGGAGACGAAGAACACTTTTGAGAGTCCCTCCGGTGCCATGTCATCGATTTTTTGTGCGAGGTCGATCTGCGCTTGTGTGAGAAAGCGGCTATATGTGAAACAGACTTGACTTGCTTGTTTGCTCATGACATCAGCAATCTCTTTGATACCGTGACCGATACTGACGACATGCACCCCTGCACACGCATCGAGGTAGCGTTTGCCTTCCGTATCAAACAAATAGACACCCTCGCCATGAGAGATTTGTTGCCACTGCTGTTTAAGTGTTCTATGAAAAATATGATCGTCGTTCTGGACTTCAGTCATTCATCTATCTCCTTAGTATGGTAGATCTTAGAATTAATGAGATACTCCAAACCGGTGCGGTTAGGAAACCGCACCTACCATTCTCCCGTTTGGTAGGCACTGTTTCCAACTGTGCCGATGCGGTGCGGTTAGGAAACCGCACCTACCGGTCCCGATAAATCGGGATCGAAACCGAGGGACGAAAGTGTCTATTTATTTTTAGTATTCACCATAAATAGGTTTATACGATTACTCCAGATGGGAAAATTATATTCAATCCTTTTGGCGTTTCGGTGGAGTTGCGGAGACACCTTCCATACCGCCGCTAACCCTAAGGACCTCTCCCGTGATCCAAGATGCTTGCGGACTACATAGAAAAGCAACACCGCGGGCAATATCGGTCGGCTCGCCCCACCGTCCTAACGGGATGGCACCGCGGATGCGCTCGATCATCTCGTCCTCAGTGATGTTAAGCGTCTCGCAGCGTTGCGCCATATTCCTTCTGTTAAATTCCGTATAGACCGGCCCCGGACTCACCGCATTCACGCGTACGCCATACGCTGCCAGTTCAAGCGCCAATGTCTTGGTCAAGCTGATTATACCCGCCTTTGCTACGTTATACGCTGCAACCAATGCCGCTGGATTTTGTCCATTGATTGAGGCAACATTAACGATGCATCCCTGTTCCTGACGCTCCATAATTCCACCGACAGCCCGGCAGCAATAGAATGCTCCAGTCAAAGTGGCATTTAACACGCGTTCCCACTCCTCATCACTTAACTCAACGATAGGGGTGACCTGCTGACCCACGCCGGCGTTGTTGACCAAGATATCCAACCGTCCGTGTTCACCGACAACCTTTTCAAAAAACGCTGTTACCTCGGTGCTGTTGGTAATATCCAAGTGAGCTGCTAGTACCTTCAAACCATCAGTTCGTAGCCTGTCAGCTTCCGCTTCAGCCTTCTCCAGTTGCAGATCGGCGATAATTGTCGTGGCGCCGTCGCGGCCGAGTTGCTCAACGATTCCAAGACCTAACCCCTGCGCCGCCCCAGTCACCACTGCGATTGAACCATCAAGATTTTGTAAATTGTTCATAAGTATACCTCGCTCTCCGAAAATGTGGAGAGAATAGCCTCTTTCCTTTGGGATTCATCTCTCTTACTTCGTTAAAAAATGCTCGTTCCGCCTGCACCTTGCACATTACCCATCCTCTCTGAAATTTCCCATTGTCAGATTTGGCACCTTTTGCTACAATGGATCGTGTTTTGAGAGGATACTATAAAGAACCATCAAAGGAGGAAATCCAATGGCTACTTACATCGCGTTGGGACGCTATACGCAACAAGGCATACAGAATATCAGAGAAGGACCCGCACGTACTAAAGCTGCCCAAAAAAACGCTCAAGCATTGGGCGCGGAATTTAAGGTGTTTTACATAGTGATGGGTCAGTACGACTTTATCACCATCATTGATGCACCAGACGATGAAACCGCGGCCAAGTTTGCGCTTACGACCGCTTCGGAGGGTAACGTTCGCATTGAAACCCTTCGTGCCTTCACGGAAGATGAATACGGGGAAATTGTTGCCTCTCTTCCTTGAGTCATGCTTGGTGCACAGTCCATATCATTTGCGAATATCTTCTAACGTCCTATTTTTTATCTGTCCGGTATAATTCTTTCAGACGACGTATGTACTCTCGATCCCTTTTCTCGACTGCTTCATCAAACCTATTCGGATCAACAAACCACGGTTTCCCTTCCGCCATACGCTCACTAATTTTCTCAGCAACTTCGTCGGGTGGTTCGGATCCCCTTCGTCTTCTCGTGCGTATATCCGCGGACCATTTCCAAATACCCGCTAAATCATAATGGAGAAACGGACCTTCGTGGGGCATACGGAAACCGAAGGTGGACTGGATGCCGAGTTCAATATCTTCAGCGGTTGCTACCCCCTCTGCCCACAGTCGTGCTGCCTCGCGTCCCATCGCCCCTTGTATCCGGTTCAGCAGATAGCCCGGTAACTCTTTGCGCACTCGGATCGGGATCTTCCTGACCTTTTTCATCAAGTCATAGATGATATTGTATGTTTCATCGCTTGTACCGGGCCCCTTAGCGACCTCAACACCCGGCACGATGTGCGGCGGCGCAAAATAGTGTGTTAATCCAATTTTATCCTGCCGCTTGACATCTACACCAATATCGCTCATAACAAATCCGGAGGTGTTGCTAACGATAATGGTATGTGGTGGGCATAGCTGATCTAGCGTCTTAAAGAGGGTTTGTTTGTCTTTTAGCCGTTCGATAATAACTTCGGTGATGAAGTCACTTTGTGTTGCCACTTCCTCCAGATCGGTGGTAGTTGTGATTCGATTGAGGGTGCCATCAGCTTCCGCCTGAGTTATCAGTTCCTCCTCGACAAAGAGATCCATAGAAGACTTGATATTTTTCATAGACTGCTGCAGAAGTGAATCGCTGAGGTCCCTGATTACGGTGGCGTACCCGCCGAGCGCAAAATTTATCGCGATACCGAACCCCATGGTTCCACCTCCAACAACTCCCACCTTTTTAATATCTGATAACTCCATATTGCCTCCTGTATTTACTACGCTTATCGTGGCTACCATTATGGTTCGGTGGATCGGATGTCGAGGTTTTAACCGAGAGTGCGCTTCCTGCTAAAACCTCAACCTCCAGATACAGCCATCATTAGAGGGGGTCTACAATTTTCCGAAGCCCTTCGCCAAGTTGAACTAAGTTGCTTTGGTATATGAACCTGTCCCAGCCCATACAGAAGTGACGGACCCCCAGATCAATATAACGTTTTGCTTCTTCAGGCTGACCAATTTCAATCCGTGGAGCGACATCGTATTCTATTGACTTCTTGATGACAAGTTCTTCAAATGGTCGTATCTCCGGTGTGCCCATGAGATTCGGTTCGCCTCTGGAGAAACCAAAATCTGCCGGACCCCATTGGGTCATATCAACCCCTTTTTCTTTTGCGACAGTCAGAATCTCGTCGATATTATCAACGGCTATGTTTTTCTCAATCATAATCAAAAACACAACCGAATTCAGATCTTCAATATAGCCATCTGCACTATAGCCACCTAATGCTGAACGACGTATCTTGACTCCCATATGTCCACCGACATCGGGGAGGTCCGGTCTTATCGCTTGATGGCACCGCTCAATATCCTCTACGGTGCGTATATCCGTAAAAAGCACTGCCTTAAAACCTGCGCCGAGCGAAGCTTGTGCCCAAAAACTTTCGCTTTTCTGATCTAGCTTTGTCATGAGTGGTAAGTTACCACACTGTCCCGAACGCGCCATGTGATAGAGCAGCTGCATGTCAAAAGTGCTGTACTCAGCACAGAACTCGCCGTAGTCAAACAGACCGGTATCTCCAATGATTTCGGGAAGATCCGGATCGCTGGAAAGGTAGTGTGTTCCGATGGTTGGTTTTCCTTGGTCGAGTTTCTCACGAAACGTATTAGCCATTACCATATAACCAATTCCTCCTGTGATTTTTGTGACAGCTTAATCCTTGCGAAGGTATCAAACCCGCGCAAGGATTAAGTTTTATATGGACTCGTGGTGTGACTAGAGGAACATCGTAATCCCCATATCAATATATCTATCGCGATCATCTGGTGCAATACCCCGAAGGCAGACTGCGACGCCAGTGCCTTGCAGCTGCTCCGCCACATGACGCGCACAGTCATCAAGGGTTTTCAGCGAATGGTGTGGATAGCTTTCTAGGCTGAAACTCAGATCCGCCGGTCCAAAAGAAAGACAATCAATACCCGGTTTAGCCAGTTTTCTCGCATTGGTGACCGCATCAACGGACTCAATCTGCATCCAGAGGACACCGTTTTCATTCCACCATTGTGCATATTCGAGACGTCCGCTATGTTCCGGGGCAACCTTCCGAGAAGCACCGCCCCAACTGCGCTTGCCGACCTGCGGATAATAAAAGAAATCAATGGCTTCATCGACCGTCGATTCAAGTTCCACCTGCGGCACCTCAATGCCTGTCGGTCCCAGATCCAGATAGTTGCCAATAAGGTAGGCATTACGGGTGTGCTTAATCCGGAATTGAACGGGCATGTCAAATTCGTCCGCAACCTCACAAAAGGTTTTCAGTCGTTCTTCGTTAAATGCGGAGTGTTGACTGTCAGTATTGATGAAATCGAAATCTGCCCCATCAAGGATGGCTCTGAGATCATCCGGATCCGAGGCAACGGGGGCTCCCCGCCCGATAAGTACCTCTCCATCACGTATACGTTGTTTCAAACTTTTTTCTGCCATCTGGTACTTCCTTTCTAACTTGATTTTGCTATATAAATACTTCCAATCTAATCTTCACAATGTTGTGGTGCCCATAACAGATAAACAACATCGGAACTTTCACCGCTAACTTTGGAAAGCCTTCACAAGCCATTGTACCCGTTTTTCACTTTCCATTCAACAGAAATCAGAGTATCCTACTAGAATTCTACCCAACATGGACACCTATAGGTGATGACACGAAACTGCACTCCGATTGGTTGCTATATACAACCGAGCAGACGTAGAGCCCGAAAGTTTCGCCCAACATGGTCTCTGAAAATTAATTTTTCGATTTCTCTAGCAGGTTTTTGAGGGTTTTTCGCCCGAGAACCCCTTTGAAATGATATAATTGATAAGAAATATCAGTTTTTGAGACACAGGTCACGTGGAATTCCGTAGAGTGCCTACTAGTACTCTCATGTTTTCCCCGCGCACCACTAATGAAATCATCGCGGTGTTAACAACAATACCGCATAAATTAGGAGGAGGGAATGTCAACAGAAGAAAAGCTACACCAGTTGAAAATGAATGGCTATTGCGTCCTTGAAGGAATCATTCCGGATGACAAAATTGATGGGGTGCGAGAAAGTGTAGTGACAGCGCAAGCAGCGCATCACGAAAAAGCGGAAGCGGAACTTGCGAAAACAAGATCGCGGGGACACCGTGTAGGTGTTCAGGGGGTCGCAAATATGAGGGGAGTTATCAACGAAACGCAGACCTTCGCCCCATATTTAGCGGATGAGCGGATTATGGCGCTTACCGACGCACTATTCGGACCGTATGTGCGGATTTCCTGCACCGATTGCGTGATAAACTATCCGGGGAATGAGCGGGGTTACTGGCATGCGGATTGGCCCTACAATCAAACCAACGCAACCCATATTCCCGCGCCGTATCCGGACACAATCATGCACCTCTCAACGATTTGGATGCTGACCCCATTTGGCCCCGAAACAGGTGGCACCTATATCATTCCCGGCAGCCATAGAACCGACGACAATCCTTCAGCAGCAGGGATAGCAGGAATCGATCCCGATGCCCCATATCCAACTGAAACGCAGGTTTCGGGACCCGCAGGCAGCGTACTACTCTACGACAGCCGACTCTGGCATGCAGTGCCACCAAATCGTAGTGACACACCGCGCGTTGCGATTATTGTTCGCTATGCACCGTGGTGGCTCAATCTGAATCCCACGCAGGCTGGAAATCCAGAACATACCCAAATAGTGATTGAGACGGACGGAAAAAATTACGATTCTCCCCTTATACGCTCAGATGTCTACGAGTCACTGCCTGATAACGTAAAATCGTTATACCGACATTGGGTAGAAACATAGACTGTCTAGACCTGACACCATTAATAATCTGAGTTTTCAGTTCAATTTGGGAAGGGATTCAAGTTTAACCCCATCAATCCCGGAGGATAAAAAAACGATTTGAGAACAGAGTGAGAACAGAGGAGGAATAGCAGATGCGATGGAGATACAATCTAGCACATTCCTTTTTAGCTGGCGTTGTAGGCTGGGGTCTAACGCTGCTAATAATAGGTGTTGACGCACAGGCACGGATTGCTTTCGTGTCTGAGAGGGATGGGAACCCTGAAGTCTATGTGGTGAACATTGATGGGAAGAAGCTGCGAAGACTGACCAACAATCCCGCTGTTGAATGGGATCCCTCATGGGCTCCGGGCGGTAAACACATTGTCTTTAGTTCCAAACGAGATCGGAACAGTGAAATCTATGTGATAGACGCTGATGGGAAGAATCCGCGAAGACTCACCATTAATCGCCGTAACGACTGGCATCCCTCATGGTCTCCTGACGGTGAACGGATTGCCTTTGCGTCTGATAGAGACGGAAACTTCGAAATCTACGTGATAGACACCGATGGTAAGAATCAACAAAGACTCACTAATAATCGCCGTAGCGACTGGTATCCCTCATGGTCTCCTGACGGTGAACGGATTGCCTTTGCGTCTGATAAAGACGGAAACTTCGAAATCTACGTGATGGCTGCCGATGGAGGCAACCAACAAAGACTCACTGATAATCTTCGGAGTGACTGGCATCCCTCATGGTCTCCTGACGGTGAACGGATCGCCTTTACGTCTGAAAGAGATAGGAACTTCGAAATCTACGTGATGGCTGCCGATGGAGGCAATCAACAAAGACTCACTGATAATCTTCGGAGTGACTGGCATCCCTCATGGTCGCCTGACGGTGAACGGATTGCCTTTGCGTCTGATAGAGACGGGAACTTTGAAATCTATATGGTGGACACCGATGGGGGTAATCAACAAAAACTCACCAAGCATCCCGATGATGACTCTGATCCTGCATGGTTTGACCCTACTTTTTCGGTTGCTCCCGCAGGCAAGCAATTCGTGATTTGGGGCTGGCTCAAACAGGTCGTCCGATAACTGCTTTTATTAAGAAAATAGCGTTGTCATCTCCCAGTGTCACTATTCCGCATATTCGTCAAAATTAGTGACCTTCCACTGTCCATCAACCAGTTCCGTGAAAATCACAGTGTTGCGAACCGTATTTGCAAAACTTGTGCCCTTGATGGTCAGTTGGTATCTGAAGAATACGCGGTTTCCATCTTCAATTTTTTTTCCCACTTGCTCATACTCAATATTTGGCTTTACTTGCGATTGGTCACTGCCGCTTCGAATTTCTCGCAAAAATTCGATTTCTGTTTCCAGTTTTTCCTTAGCGAGTCCGTCGCTCAAGCGTAACGCCATCCCTTGGTTTGCGTGCAGGTAGTAGTTATACACAAAATCCTCTGCAACGTCTTCAGGCGTGTTCCTGTCCGAACAAGCACATATAATCAGTAAAAGACTGAAGCCAATCCATACCCTTTTCATGGTAGTTCCTTCCGCTGAGTTATTCGGCAAAGATACCAATCCGCAATTTGCTTGACGTGGATTGAACGGGTTGATATAATCCCGATGCTCCCCTCGCCCCGATGAAGTGTTGGCGTGATGCTTGACAAACAGAAAGGAAAGATCGATGATCATTTACCGCCGGTTTGTTTCACAACAACTGCTCTTACTATGTCTCTTCCTTTATTTGTGTCCACAGGGTAATCCGCAGACCAATTCCCCCAAACAGTCGGATCAAACCTCTCAGCCTGCAGCGCCAAAGCGGGCACCAAGAACTTTAGACGCATTCCAAAACGCACTTAAGTCCGGACAGGTAGGAACCATTAGCGGGCATGCGTTGTTCAAAGGCGAACCTCCTCCGCCCAAAGAGCTGCGTGTTACCTTAAACAAAAAGACGTGTGGGCATACATATCAATCTGAAAGTCTCCTTGTGTCTAAAACGGGGGGTATTCAAAATGTGGTTGTGTCGCTATTGAGAATTCCCAAAGGGCTGCCGGTGGAAATTGGTGAAAAACCGATCCAGATGGACCAGCAAAAGTGCATTTTTATTCCCCATGTGCTGCTAGTTCCCGCTGGCGTAGAATTTGAAGCCTTAAATAGCGATCCTGTATTGCACAACTTCCATGCCATTGGGAAACACAACAAAGAGATCAACGTCATGCAGACCAAAACCAAACGGAGGCGGCTGCCCCTAGTGTTTCCTGAGCCTGACACTATCGAAGTCGTATGCGATGTGCATAGCTGGATGAAGGCATGGATTATTGTGACCGAACACCCCTACTACGCACTCACGGATTCGGACGGTCAGTTTCGGTTGGAGAATGTGCCCGAAGGAAGTTATCGTATTAAGGCGTGGCATGAAGAATTGGGTAAGCAGCCGGTTCAAGAAGTTGTGGTTACCACCAATCAAGATGCGAAGGTCGATTTCGAATTTAGTCAACCTTCAGTGACAGCTCAATGAGGTCCTGAGTGAATTGCCACCTGAGTACAGACACTTGCCAAAGGCGCTCTGATTGATCCTTTCCACTTTACACCTCCGGACAAACAAAAAAATCCCGATACCACTTTCCACCATTCTCAGCAGGTTCGTGTCTATGCGATTCCAAAAAGATGTAGAATGATGATAGCCCGTAACTTAGTGAACGTCAAGTAAAATCAAAGTTGTAGCTTTGGGAGTACATTACAAGATGAAAATTACCAAACTCGAAACATTCTTAATCGCACCTCGTTGGCTGTTTCTACGAGTGCATACTGACGAGGGGATCGTCGGCTTGGGCGAGCCATATCTGGAAGGGCGGGCCACAACCTCCGCCGAGGCGGTCAGGGAACTTGAAGACTACCTCATTGGTCAGGACCCACGACGAATTATCCATCATTGGGAAGCGATGTATCGACAGCCATGCTATCATGGCGGCGCAATTATGATGAGTGCCATCAGTGGTGTCGAAGCAGCGCTATGGGATATCCTTGGTAAGAGCGTCGGGCTGCCGGTGTGGCAGTTGTTGGGTGGACGTGCTCGAGACCGCATCCGTCTATACAAAGGGGGCGGTTCTATTGAGCAGATGAAGGAAGATGTGGCGCGTGGATTCAAAGGGTTTAAGATCGGTTTGCCGGGACAGTATCCCAAAGTTCACGCCACAAAAGAATTTATTGACCAAGCGGTGGCTTGGGTGGGAGAGGTCCGCGACGCTGTCGGGCCTTCCATTGACATTGCCATCGATTTACACGGTGCATTTCTCCCCGCTGCCGCAATGCCAATCATCAAAGCGTTGGAACCGCTGCATCCAGCGTGGATCGAAGATCCATGTCAGTGCGAAAACTACGATGAAATGGCGCGTATTGCTCAATCCACGAGCATTCCCATCGCAGCGGGTGAGCGCGTTTTCACACGCTGGGCATTTCGTGAGCTTTTAGAGCGTGGTGCAGCGAAGATCTTGAACCCAGACCCCTGCCATGTTGGCGGCATTTTTGAGACACGTCTCATCGCGGGGATGGCGGAGATGCACTATGCCGGCGTCGCTCCCCACTGTCCACTCGGTCCTATTGCACTGGCGACCTGCTTGCAACTCGATGCCATGATGCCAAACTTTGTGTCTCAGGAGCATGTAACGCTTGGCGAGGGTTACCTCAAAGAACCATTTGTTCCAGTTGATGGATACTTGCCGATTCCAGACAAGCCGGGACTTGGCATCGAACTCGACGATGAAGCGATGGCGGACAAAATCGGCGCTATCTTCCGCCCCCAATCCCCGCTCCACCCCGAAGATGGGACAGTTGTTGATTGGTAAGGCGGGAGCCGTGCCTACAAGAATTGATGGTGAATTCTAAAAACAGATAGACACTTTCGCCCCTCGGTTTCGATCCCGATTTATCAGGTCCGGTAGGTGCGGTTTCCAACCGCACCGAATAGGCGCAGTTAGAAACAGCGCCTACCAAACGGTAGAACGGTAGTTTCGTTTTCCTAACCGCACCGGGTTGGACTGTCTTATTAATTCTAAAATCTACTGTAGTTTGCTGTGTAATACGAAGGAGATCGTTCAGGCTGCTATGATAGACCGTTCAAGAGTTCGAGAAGCGCTTACCGGACCCGTTGCTTCTGTCCATACCCCCTTTCTACGAGATGGAGAAATCGACGAAAAAGGGCTGCGGAACATGATTGACCACGTGATTGGCGCCGGCAGCGGAAGCATCATCCTGACCTACGGGGATAGCCTCTATTCGGTGTTGACCGACGAAGAGGTTGCTCATATAACTAAAGTAACCACGGAACATGTTGGGGGACGCGCCATGGTGATCGCTGCGGATAGGCAGTGGTGGACCGACAAAGAGATAGAATTTGCCAAATATACCGCGAGCGTTGGTGCAGATCTATTGATGGTTCTGCCCCCCAACTGGGCGAGGTCGTGCACGATAGATACCTTTGTCGAACACTACGCCGCTGTGGCTGAACATATCCCGGTGATGGTTGTCACCAATGTGTTTGCCAATGCACCAGATCTTGGGCTAAAGACATTAGAAGTCTTACGAGATCAAGTAGAAGGGGTGGTCGCCATCAAGGATGATATCGTTGGGGCGTTTGCCAGACGGATGGGAGTGCTGTTACATGGCCACTGGGGCGTGATTTCAGGAGGTCAAAAACAGAACCATCTGGACATGCTGCCTTATGGATGTGACGGGTATTTCTCCACCTTCATTCACTTCAGACCCGACATTACCCAAGAATATTGGCAGGCAATCCAGACACAGGATTGGCAGCGCGTGAAAGAGATTATACAAAATTACGATTTTCCGTATTTCGATTTTGTCAGTGAGCTGACTGGGGGTGGAGATGCCGGTATCCACGGAACGCTTGAACTGTTTGGGATTGCCGAGCGTTGGCGCAGGAAACCCTATCACACGCTGGACGATGCGGAGATGGAGCAGTTGAGAGGATTTTTTCAGACTAAAGGTTTGCTTTAATTCTGTGCTCTTCTCTTCTTTTTCCACTCCTCAAACTCAGCAAGTGTTTTTTCATCCGGCGGATAGACGCCGACAATGCTTGCTCCAGCCTGTATCTTTTCCGTAATAAATACCTCTTTCTCCTCCATTTCAGCAGCGGTCTGTGCCACCTGATCTGCCAATTGTGCCGGCACCACAACAACCCCCTCTTCATCGCCCACAATGATGTCACCCGGATACACCGCCACGTCGCCGCAGGCAATCGGCACCTGAATCTCGCTTGGATGGTGTATAGTCTTGTTGGTGTGGGCGTTCATCGCCGCTGCATAAGCTGCAATACCGAGCTCAGCGATAACTGGACTGTCACGATAAGCACCATCAGTTACAATACCCACTGCGCCACGGCAGTGGAGGCGTGTAGCAAGAATTGACCCCATCGTTCCTGCACGGGTATCCCCTCGCGCATCAACAACAAAGACTTCTCCCTCACTAATTTGCTCAATCCCAACGCGTTGGATATCTTTTAGATTATCAACTGTACCCGGATCCAGATCTTCGCGCATCGGTAGATATCTAAGCGTGAATGCGGGCCCTGCCATCTTCATATTGGGGTGTAGCGGCGCGACGCCGTGCATAAAGGAGCGGGTGATGCCATGTTGTCGCAGCACTGAAGTCAAAGTCGCAGTGCTGGGGATCAAGAGAAAGTCAAGTGTTTCATGTGAGATTTTTTCTCTCATCTGTTTCTCCCTTTACAGAATCTACTTTATTAGGACTTACGCAGCGCGTTCATAATTCCCCCTGACAAGTTTCCCCCCTGATAAGGGGGGCTAGGGGGGTTGGGGGATTTAGGGGGTTAAAAACAAAAAAATCTTGCGCCATGTGCTAAATTTGCGTAAGTCCTGTTTATGAAGGCTTCAAACTGTCACCCAAATCAATCTTCGCGATATTATAAACCAGAATCGTTACAATTCAACCCTTAAATTCAATCAGGATTTCCAAGTTGCTTTGAACCGCAATCTCAGCGAGGATTAAGGGATTAACAGGCCTTGCTTCCCGGTCTTACTGAAGATATTTTCACACTTTGGTTTTAGGTTGACGTGCGAAATTCGCTATTGTATAATCTGTCTGTACCGCACTACATACTGGGCTTCAAAGCATCATCAAGGTTTCAGAATGAGAGTTGTGACTGGAAAATTCAAAGGTAGACGCTTAAAAACACTTAAAGGCTCAGAAGTTCGGCCCACTGCCGACCGAGTCAAAGAGTCATTATTTCGTATCTTTGGTGAACAGGTTATCGGTGCTGATTTTCTTGATCTCTGTGCAGGAACCGGGAACGTCGGACTCGAAGCGTTGAGCCAAGGTGCGAGGTCTACTACCTTTGTAGATAGCAATCATCACTGTATCCGCGTTATAGCATCAAATCTTGAAATGTGTGGGTTGGATCGCAGGCATCCGCATGTCCAACTTATTCACCTTGACGCCCGGAAAGCGCTTGTCCGGCTTGGTAAGCGCGAAGCAAAGTTTGACCTAATTTACTTCGATCCACCGTACGCTTCCAAAATTCACGAATCCTGTTTGAGGCAGATTGCGGAAACGAATCTACTTTCTCGTACCGGGGTGCTCGTTGTCGAGCATCGGAAAGTTCAGGAGGTTGATTGTACCAAATCTCTGATGTCGGACGAACTGATTTTAAGCCGCCAAGAACAATATGGTGACACAATGCTTTCATTTTACAGATGGCATGAGTAAAGGATTAGGATAATGCCAAATCGTTCTCCAGATTGGCTGAAACAAGCTAACAGAGATTTTGAGCAGGCAGTAGATTCCCGTCGTGCTGAACGACATGAGTGGGCTTGCTTTGCTGCACAACAAGCAGCGGAAAAAGCGGTCAAGGCTTTACACCTCCATACCGGACAGGAAGCGTGGGGTCATGTCGTCGCCCAACTACTTGAGGAGCTGCCAGAAACCATTAATGTGCCAGAACTATTGGTTGAAAAGGGGCGTGTTTTGGATAACTTTTATGTCTCGTCTCGTTATCCAAATGGCCATTCTACAGGTGCCCCTTTTGAGCACTACGGTCCGCTGCAAAGTGAGGTGGCAATTCAACATGCCTGTGAGATTATTGAGTTCGTCCGTACTCAAATGGCCCGATGTGCAAACCGTTGATAAAGCGGTACGTCGTTGGGCAGAAGCAATCAATCAAAACCGAAAAGATGTGCTGTGCATTGGCTACTTTGGTTCTTACGCACGAGGAGATTGGGGTGTAGGAAGTGATCTTGATCTCATTGTCATCATCAAACACTCCGACCTACCTTTTGAAAGACGAAATGTCAGTTGGGATGTTACAGCGCTGCCGGTTCCTGTTGATCTATTAATCTATACTCAAGCTGAATGGCATGAACTTCGTCAGGGAAGATTTTATTCGACGGTGATGCGAGAAGCGATTTGGGTTTTAGGTATGGACTAAAGAGCCCCTCTGCTCAGTTGTATTAAGAGGAGAAATTGTGCAATACAGAAATGCTACTGACGATCTCCTACTCGATCAGATTTTGTGCGGGGATAATCTGGAGTTAATTCAACAGCTCCCGGATCGCTCTGTTCAATTCGTTATCACCTCACCTCCTTATTTCCAACAGCGCGACTACGGTGGAGGTATGGGCAACGAGGCGCGGTTGGAGGAATATCTTGAGAACTTGCTATCCCTATTCCGCGAGTGTGTGCGCATTGTAAAAGATGATGGAAGCCTTGTGTTTAATCTTGGGGATAAGTACGAAGATAGTAGCCTGCTCCTTGTGCCGTACCGCTTTGCGATCGGAGCGACGGAAACAGGGTTGGTGAAACTGGTCAACGATGTGACATGGGTGAAGAAAAATCCAACACCGCGCCAGTTTAGACGGCGATTGGTCAGCAGCACCGAGCCGTTCTTCCATTTTGTCAAGACAGAGAATTACTTTTACAATCCCGATGCGTTCATGGTAGACGAAAACCCACCAAAAAAATTGCAATCTCAAGGGAGAAGTGTGGGGCAGAAATATTTCGAGTTGATTGATCAATCAGATTTATCCGAAGACGAAAAGCATAACGCCCGCCATGCTTTGGAAGAAGCGATTCAAGAAGTTCGCCGCGGTGAAATCGCCGGATTACGGATGAAAATTCGGGGTATCCACGCAGAAGCGTTTGGCGGGCAAGATGGCGGACGTAAGATTCAGATTGAAAAAAAGGGATTCACGCTTATTCGACTACGAGGTAATAAACTCAAGCGGGATGTGCTTGAGCATTCTGTTGAGTCAATTAAAGGAATCAAGCACCCAGCAATCTATCCCGTAAAAATTGTGGAGGAGTTTTTATACCTTCTCACACGTCTTGGCGATGTCGTGTTAGACCCCTTCATCGGTTCCGGTTCCACAGCTGTCGCCTGCAAACAACTCGGACGGTATTACATTGGCTACGATATTAACCCGGAGTATTGCCAATATGCCCAAAATCGGGTTGAGGCAATGGTTCATGAGAATACATCATCTTTTTTGGGGAATAGCCAATAGGTACTCCTTTTATCCACATTACCAAGAAAGGTACTCGAACGACGACCTACATTGTTCCTACTCTTGAAGAGATTCAGACACAGTTGACAGCTTTCGACCTCTTTCAGTTGTTGGCTGATGAACCCCACAGTTTTTTCCTTGATAGCGGCATAGATGCCTCAAGTCCCGCAAAGCGAGAATTCCGCTACGCGGAACTTGGACGCTATTCGTTCGTCGGTTCGCAGCCGTTCCTGATTTTCCGCAGCAAAGGGACAAATCTTCAACTGGATTGGGGCGACCGGGTTGAACAATGGTCAGGCGATCCGTTTGACGCACTCCGGGAGATTTTGAATCGGTTTCAATCACACCCGCTGCCCGGCGACCTACCGTTTATCGGCGGAGTTGGATATTTGGGGTATCCCCTCCGCTGCTTCATCGAAGAACTACCAGCGACAGCACACGACGACCTCAAATTGCCCGATTGCTACTTTGCGTTCTATAGTGTCATCGCTGCATTTGATCATCTGTCGAATCAGGTATATTTATGCCGATTCAATGCTGACGAAGATTCCGCTAACCGACATCAACAGCAGATTGAAAAACTCCGCTCGATTCTGCTATCTGAAAACCACCGCTCGCAGCGCTGTTGGGAAGAACTCAGGGTTCATCTTCCTCATTTCGTGAAATCTCCGATTCGATCTAATTTTCCTAAAGCTGATTATCTTTCCACTGTGCAGCGCGCGAAGGCGTATATCGCCTCAGGCGACACCTATCAGATCAATTTGTCGCAACGGTTGTCAACTTCAACCGATTTGCCTCCCACAGAACTATACGCCTATCTGCGTCAGTTGAGCCCCGTCCCTTACGGTGCATATCTCCACTGTGGTGATTTCCACATTCTGAGTGCCTCTCCTGAACGGTTTCTCCATTTTTCACCAAGTTGTCGGACTGTTGAAACCCGTCCAATAAAAGGGACACGCCCACGCGGCTTGACGCCGGAGTTAGATCGCAAACTGGCGGTTGAATTACTGCATAGTGAAAAAGATCTCGCTGAGTTGTTGATGATTGTAGACCTCGAGCGGAATGATCTCGGACGGGTCTGTGAAACCGCCTCCATCCACGTACCGGAACGCGTCGCGCTTGAAAGCTATTCCAATATACACCACCTTGTTGCGACTGTCAGAGGAACACTCCGGGCGGACGCTGACCGTGTAGATCTCCTGAAATCATGCTTTCCCGGTGGCTCGATCACCGGGGCACCAAAGATTCGGGCGATGGAACTGATCGATGAACTTGAGCCGACGGATCGTGGCGTATATACTGGAGCAATAGGTTACTTCGGGCTTGATGGAACGATGGATCTCAATATCGCAATTCGGACCTGTATCCTTAAAGATGGACGTGCTTACTTTCATGTTGGCGGCGGCATTGTTGCGGATTCAGAACCCGAAGCAGAATATCAAGAGACACTGGATAAAGCGAGCAGCTGGATGGCCGTTTTCGAAGGCAATATGAAACATGATACGTAAAACGTGAAATCTGTCAGATTGCGTTTGATTGTTAAGTCTATGATCATGAATTGTCTGCTCATAAGGAGAACATCATGAGCCAAATAGGAAAAGTTGTCGTGATGGATAGCAACGGAAAAATCTGGACGGAGGAACAACCCATCCCTGAACCCAAGCCGGGACAGTTGCTGGTTGAAGTTGGAGCCTCAATGGTAAGCCCTGGTTCTGGATTGGGTGGGGTCAAAAACAGACGCGCAAATCCAGAACCAAATCCAACCAAGCGTCCCTTCGGTTATACCAATGCTGGCGTTGTCATTGATACAAAGGGGGATTGCGATGAGTTCTCAATTGGAGATCGCGTGTCAGGAATGGGGGGCGGATACGCGCTGCACGCGACGCACGCCTGTATACCGCACAATCTTTGTGCAAAGATTCCTGAGAATGTGAGTGATGCGGAAGCGGCGTCCAATCACCTTGCGGCTACCGCCTTACATGCCGTACAGCGCGGCCGAATCAAAATTGGTGAAAACGTCGTTGTGGTAGGACTGGGTTTGGTGGGACAACTTTCCTGCCAGATTGCACAAATTGCGGGCGCGTATGTCATGGGGTTGGATCGTTTTCCCCGGCGGGTTGAGATTGCACAGGAGGCTGGTGTAGACCTGCCAATCCAATTAACTGATACTGACCCGGTGCCGATTGCAGAAGAATTCACAAACAGATACGGGATGGACTGTGGGATTATCGCATTCGGCGGTGATGGCACGGAAGCGTTTCGTCAAATTCGCAGCATGCTCAAGACAGCACCGGATACGCATAAGATGGGACGTATCGTTATCGTCGGTGGTGCAACCATTACGCACGGCTTTGCTGCTGGCGTTGGAAATGTGGATGTAATCAGCGCAGCCCGAACAGGCCCCGGCTATCATGACGAAGCGTACGAACATGGTGCGGATTATCCACCGGTTTTCGTTCATTGGCCCACGCAACGAAATCTGGAATTGGTGTTACGGTTTATGTCCGAAGGGAAGCTGAAGGTAAAGCCGCTGATTACCGATACTGTTCCAATCGATCAAGCTGCCGACGCGTGTGAGAAACTCATCCAAACCCCGAATGAGGCGTTGGGCGTTGTCTTCTCCATGCGGTAATTCGCCTGCCAGAAATGGATTGACAATTAAAATATAGTACACTATACTGACCGCGCTACATCTTATTGTTGAAAAAGGGGTGAAGCACGATTTTTCGAAAAATTAAAATTATCCTGGACATGATCAAATTTGAGCACACAGTCTTCATGCTGCCTTTTGCAATCATGAGTGCGTTCATCGCTTCAGACGGCTTTCCAAAGCTAAACAAACTTGGCTGGATACTCGCTGCCATGGTCGGAGCGCGCAGTTGTGCCATGGCGTTTAATCGCCTTGCTGATGCTGAGATAGACAAAGCGAACCCACGCACATCGATGCGAGCCATCCCCGCCGGATTAATCGCAAAGGGAGCGGTGTGGGGGTTTACACTTGTGTCTGCTGCACTGCTCGTATTTGCTGCATATAACCTCAATCGGCTTGCTTTTGCGCTTTCACCTGTGGCGCTCGTGGTGATTATAGGATACTCCTACACCAAACGCTTTACCTCCCTCTCACATTTTTGGCTTGGCATCTCGCTCTCAATTGCGCCAATTGGTGCGTGGATCGCTATCAAAGGTCAGTTCGATTGGACACCTATGCTGCTTGGATTAGCAGTGCTGCTTTGGACAGCGGGATTTGATATCATCTATGCTTGTCAAGATTTTGATTTTGATCGCAAACAACGGCTACACTCAATTCCTGCAAAATTCGGAATCAAACTGGCACTGTCGATTTCATCGGTGCTGCATGTGGTCATGGTTGCGGTCTTACTCAGCGTTACGTTGTTGACAGACTTGGGTGTTGTTTATCTGGTTGGCGTTGGAATTGTCATTATTATCTTGATTTATGAACATGTTATCGTCAAGCCGCATGACCTTTCACGGGTAAATCTCGCTTTTTTTACATTGAATGGCACGGTGAGTTTGGTGCTCATGGCGTTATCTGTTGTGGATATGGTGTGGTAGCATGATACAAACGATTGCGCCCGCTGCCGTTCAAGTGGAGGCGTGACCTATCATTCGAATCTGAAATCTTCATAGAAAGAGGAAAAACTATGGACATCAGTTTTAGTACGGGTGCCGGTGGAGGTGCATGGAGTCTCGAAGAGTGTGCCAAATGGGCAAAAGCAAACGGTTTCGATGCAATTCGTCCTAATGCTACCGGAACGTTTGATCCTGAGCATGTCCTGCAAGCAGGCGGTGATGAAATCAATGAGACCTTGCGATCTCACGGTATCTATCTTGCTGCGCTAAGTGCTCACAACAATCTATTAGATGACGATCCCGAAGCGCGTGAAACCGCCCGTGAAAATCTCAAAAAGGCGATTGAAGCGACAAGCCTCCTCGGCGCGCCAGTCCTTGTAACCTACGCAGGCAGCCCTGTTAGTTGGCATTTTTACGGACAATTTTCCTCAAACCCAGGAAATCCCGGCGATAGATCCATCGAACTGGTCGGTAGGTTCAAGGAAATGTGGACGCCGGTTATCCGTTTTGCTGAGGAAAAAGGTGTCACAATCGCACTTGACTGTGCGGTGCGAATGGGCAATATTGCCTGCAATCCGGAGATGTGGGAACGCATCCTTGACGCAATTCCTTCCGATAATCTTGGGTTATCTTGTGATCCCTCCCACTGGCTCTGGATGGGGATTTTGCCGGCGGAGGACGCTATCCGCATGTTCTGCGGAAAGTGGTACTATGCCGATGTGAAGGATTGCGAAGTCAGCCCACAGATGCGTTTTCGTCAAGGAATCATCGGGAATTGGTGGTGGCAATATCGTGTTCCCGGACGTGGACAGTTGAATTGGGGAACAATCATCGGTGCACTGCTCGAGTCTGGATATGATTATGTTCTCTGTGTTGAAAACGAGGATCGGGGGATGCCGGGGCTTGCCGGATTTGCATTGGGTGGACGACATCTGCGACAATTTCTGTCTCAGCGCGGGGAACCCTATGACCCAGTAGGTCTCTGGAAGGTTAGGAGTTAAAACAGTAACCAAAATAGGTTGGTCTTGCAATCGCTCCTTGGAATATGCTATCATTTAGCCGTTTCACACATCTCTGTTAATTCGTTCTTGCAGGAGGAGGACAATGGCTTCTATTCATGAAAATCTTTCGCAGATTCAAGATCGGATTGCTGCAGCTGCCGCGCGGGTTGGACGCGACCCAAATTCAATAGATATCGTTGCCGTTTCTAAAACCAAGCCTGTCAGTTTAATTGTCGAAGCGATTAACGCCGGGGTTACAGATATCGGTGAGAATCGCGTCCAAGAAGCACAAAATAAACACCCTCAAATTGACCAGCCTGTAAAGTGGCATTTGGTCGGCCATCTGCAACGGAACAAAGTGAAACAAGCCTTACAGATTTTCGATCTTATCCACTCTGTGGACAGTCCTCGCCTTCTCGCGGAAATAGATCGACGATCCGCTGAGTTGAATCGTACGACAGATGTCCTGATTCAGGTCAATACCTCCGCTGAGCCTAGCAAATACGGTCTCGACCCGGACCAGACGCTAGACTTCATTGAAAATGCACACCCTTATCCCCATGTTCGGATTACAGGATTGATGACAATCGGTGCTTTTCTGCCAGATCCCGAAGCGGTGCGTCCAATGTTTGTATTGCTACGGCAACTCCAAGAGAAGATTATCGCCCAGCGGTTTCCAAACGTTGAGATGGACAACCTGTCAATGGGAATGACTAACGATTTTGAGGTTGCCATTGAGGAGGGTGCAAATCTCATCAGGGTTGGGACTGCAATCTTTGGAGAACGAGCAGAAAACGTTTGACGCAGATAGGAGCATAGCACTTTGGATAAAAAACTTCGAGTCGGTTTCGTCGCTGTTGGCAACATGGGAGGTGCAATTGTCAGAGGCGTTGTGCGTGATTTGCTGCCGCCTGAGCAGGTTTGGATAACCGATGTCTATCGTCCTCTCGTCGACCGACTGTGCGAAGATTTAGGGGTCAACAGCGCGGACAATATCCCTCAGTTGATAGAGAATGTGGATTGTCTGCTATATGCGGCCAAGCCGAATAATGTTCCAGATGTCTTTCCAGAGATTGCTGCCACCCTCCAATCTCCGTCCCAGTGGATTATCTCCATTGCGGCAGGTGTCTCAACAACCCAATTAGAATCGTATTTCACCTCTCCGCCACCGCCAATCGTCCGTGTGATGCCAAATATCGCCGCATCTGTGGGAGAAGCGATCTCTGCAATCGCGGCCGGAAGTACTGCCACAGCTAAGCACCTCACGATCACGGAAGGGATTTTCAACGCTGCGGGTAAATCGCTAGTTATGGAAGAGAGACACCTGAACGCTGTCACTGGTTTAAGCGGCAGCGGTCCCGCTTTTGTATTCCTATTTGTTGAAGCCTTCGCTGACGCAGGAGTACAGGTCGGATTGGCTCGTCCCGACGCATATCAACTTGCCCTACAGACGGTGCTCGGAGCATGTAGGATGCTTGAGGAAACGGGCGAACATCCGGCAGTTCTAAAAAATCGGGTGACAACGCCAGGTGGGACGACAGCGGCAGGGCTATATGCGTTGGAGGATGGGCGCCTACGGGCAATCATCGCTGATGCGGTAAGTGCCGCTACAAAACGCTCCGAAGAGCTTGCAAATTGAGTGAGATTGGAGGGACTCTCGACTATGGAAATATTGATACCCCTCGTAATTAGAGTGATTGGAATTTACTCAATCATTGTCTTCGCTAATGTTATACTGTCTTGGGTTGTGAACTTATCTGGTAACACGACAGTAAGGCAGCTTTATTGGTTCACGAATCGGCTGGTTGACCCAGCACTAGATCCAATCCGGCGTGTTCTCAGTCCTATGACAGGCGGCTTGGGGATTGACTTCTCACCACTTATTCTATTGCTCTTTTTACAGGTATTACGAAACATGCTGGCAAAAACTCTTTTTTAGGTGCCTATTTGTTCAGAACTTCCAAATTCTTGTGATGCACAGTGCGCCCTAACGGTGATTGAAAATGCTGACTGAAGAAAAAATCCTGAAATTATGGG
This sequence comes from Candidatus Poribacteria bacterium, assembly GCA_965204355.1. GTDB lineage: Bacteria > Poribacteria > WGA-4E > WGA-4E > PCPOR2b > PCPOR2b. The sequence goes on along the minus strand of OZ241983.1, from coordinate 5,482,585 downwards.
ATGAGATTGATATCTATGCCCAACTAATCCGGCAGGCAAAGTCAACCCCCTACATCCTTCGCGAAATGCCGACAGTTACCCATCACTTGAAAGTAGATATGCTTAAGGGCAAGGTCTTGCAGGACATTTTTCTTAAATCTAACATGATGCAAGGGATGGGAGTGGAGTATATACCTCATTGGGATTATTATACTCCAGTTGTTGAAGCAAAGGCGTTGAATCGAGAGTACAAAGATGGGACGTTCGATGCAATCCGATTTCGCCGGCAATGTCGGCGCGAATTCCAGCGTGGGGTCGAACAACAACAAAACCAACTGCGAACGCTTGGCGTTTTTGGAGATTGGAAGAAGGGTAAAACGCTAGATTCGCGCGACGAAGCGAAAATTATTAATGCTTTCAGCACATTGCAGGAATTAGGTCATTTAAATAAGAATCAAAAATTGGGGGCTTGGTGCCCAAAATGTAATACGGTATTAGATGTAGATGAGATGAAAATTCACCCTGCCCCGGTGTATTCTGGGTACGTCAAATTTCCTGTCAGTATTGGCTTAGAAGAGTTTGGCGAGGATGTCTACCTGTTAGCATGGCTTCAAGATCTATGGTATCTTGCTGGAAGTGTTGCCATTGGATTACAGGAAAATGACGAATATTGGATTGTCGAGCTAGATGGTGAAATCCTTCTCCTGACTGAGGAAGATCTTTCAACTTGCGTTCCGCCGGATCATCAGGCAGACATAAATCGATTGCAAATCTGTCCGGTTGATGTCCTGACAGATTGCATTTGCGCCCATCCATTTCTAGGCACAGACCTTCCGGTCGTTGTTATTCCGGATCTTTCTCAATGCGGTGATACGTCGAACGAAGAAGCGATACCCCAGCCATCAACCGGGGCTAGGCCTCTTACCCCAGGGCATCGTCCTAATGATTATCAAATTGCTCAAGCGCTACAACTTCCGATTACATCGGTTATTGATGATGCCGGCCGTTTGACGGAGGATTCCGAGCAGTTTTGTGGTCTTGAAGTTTCTGATGCGGGAAAATTCATTGACTTTGAGTTGGAAAAACGGGGTTACCTAATATCAGCAGGATTTGAGGAGGTGCACCAGCCTCACTGTTGGCGGTGTGATATGCCAGTCCTGTTTCGGTCAGTGCAACAATGGGTGTTTTCCTTAGACAATAATCAATTGAGGGAACGTGTGCTCTCTTCAGATGAGCATTTGACACATTATAGCCCTGAAGATAAGAATTGGATACAACAGACGATTAAAGAGCTTTCGCCGCCGCTCGTTTCACGCCACAGAGGTTGGGGGACCCCGATTCCTATTTTTCAATGCCAAAAATGTGGAAAAGAACTCTCTGATACACGGATTATTAAAGCCATCCGTACGCTGGTGAGTCGTCGGGGCGCCGATAGTTGGTTTAAGTTGAGCGCTGAGGATCTGTTACCTCCGAATACCTCATGTCCCAACTGCGATGCAAAGGAGTTTCGAAAAGAATTCACAACCCTTGACGGGCGCTTCGCGATTCTTCTCAACACAATTAACAATTTTAGAACCAAGGGAAGTCAAGTTGATCCAGTTCATGTTTACTTCTTTTACCCGGATCAGTTTCAGAAGTGGTTCGCCCAGTTCGTTTTGACTTCAATTGCTGTCTTCGATGCGGAGCCGCTGAATATCGAGTTGATAGGGGATCGTGCGAGTGTGCAATCGGTTGATGTGGACCAAAGTTGGATGGAAGAATATCCAAAGGATGTGCTGCGTCTGTTCTATCTCCAACCCGATTTGGATTCGTCATCAACTGAGATGCATCTCCAACAGTGTCAGCAAGAATACTGTGTTATTCAAGAACTATGTGCCGTGATATTGAGTTATCTTGAAGATTTTACTCCCGATCCGCATGAAGACGCGCCAGAACTGACATTAAAGTTGGATACACCGGAGTTATCTGCTACTGCTAAGATGATGCGATCTGTAGATCTCGCCTATCAGCAACGCGACTATTATCAAGTGTGGTGCCTTCTCAGAGATTTTTGCCAAGTAACCCTTCAACCATTCTTTAATAATCTATCCAACGGGGCGGAAGGAACGCTGGAAAAGAGATCCAGCCAAGCGGTGCTCTTGGAGATTTTACATATCTTGGTACAGCGGTTTGCACCGATCATTCCTTTTTTCTCTGAACAAACCTACGCTTTAATCCGAACACGGATGGATACTACTTCACCTGCGGATTATCCCCTAGACCAAGATGAGTCTGAATTGTCGAGCATTTTTTTGCAAGATTGGATTTCCCATGCTAATTTTCCTGACACTGCTGATGCGGATGTGCGCTGAAGGGATTGCTAGAGGAAAGGATATTTTCGAATGCGAAGAAACGTACTAAAATTGATTTTACCGCCATTTGTTGTTGCTTTGCCTGTGCTATTGGTGGATCAATTCACTAAGTGGTTGATTCAACAAAACATCCCGCGTCATGGTCAACATGTAATAATTCCGGGGATATTGAACCTGCGCCACGACACGAATGACGGCGCTGCATTTGGACTGATGCCGGGGCAAAGTCTACTACTGGTTATCATCTCAATTATTGCAATTGGTTTCATTGCTTACTACTATAGGCAGTTCTGTGAGAGTTTGTGGATGAAGATTGCCCTCAGTTTTCTGCTTGGGGGTGCCCTCGGTAACTTTATTGACCGCGTCCGCATGGGAGAAGTCACGGATTTTATTCAATTTCGGTTACCCGGTTTCTGGTGGCCCACTTTCAATGTTGCCGATATTGCTGTTTGTATCGGTGCCGGAATGTTGATGATTTACCTATTTCAGCATCGAGGAGACTACGATGAAGCAAAACAGAGCGAGAATTAGATTACTCATCGTGCTGATGTTAGCTGCTGCGGTTGCAAATAGTGCGCTTGCCCAATATCAGGAAGATCCGGGGGAGGAGACGGCATCTGCCCACCGGCAGGAGGCGGAGCACTACCATGAAAGTACGTTACGTCGCTTTGAAATTGTTACTCTTATTGCTTTGCCGTTTACAGCGATTCATAGCTATGCAGCTGTTCGTGGGATCCAAATGATCCGACAAAACGAGTTTGCACCGGAACTCTCAAGTACAGATTTCAAAATTATTGGGGCAGCCGCAGCATCATTCGCCCTCTTTATCGGTTTCTGGGATTGGCTACATACGCATGACAAAAATCCTTCAGAAGAATTAATGCCTACTTCGCCCCAACGTATAACTCCTCCATCACGAGCCCCGCTCCGAAATCTCGGACAGAGGGGGTGGGACCCTGATGAACCGAGTAGTCTTGTTTTACCGCTCGTTCACATTCAGTTTTGATGGGCTAAGGTTAGGTGAAATCAGTTGGGAGTGGAACAACTTTGGCATACTCTCCGCCGTGTTATATCATCTAGGACCTACGCAGTCGAATGTCCAAAACCAACCCTGCAAGTGGGGGGAAAGGTCAGCTGAACAAAAATGATCCTTAGTTTCAAACCTACGGATCAACCTATCAAAGACTACTACAATGCACTCGATCAATTTAACCAGCGCGGCTTTACAAACGAAACCGCTGTCCGATCTGCGTTCCAATCCCTACTCCAACACTACGGACGAAAGTTAAACTGGATACTTGTGCCCGAGTATTCAATGACTCCCCCTGGTAAGGGGGGCAGGGGGGTTGAAAACAAGCGGGTTGTCGTTGACGGCGCGTTGATCGACAGTTACCAACTGCCTCACGGCTATTGGGAGGCGAAGGATATCCACGACAACCTACCCGTCGAAGTCCAGCACAAGTTTGAGGCGGGTTATCCGCGTGACAACATCCTCTTCCAAACCCCAAAACACGCCATCCTTTGGCAGAACGATCGTCAGGTCCTTGATGCCAATCTGACCGATCGAGCGCAACTGATCGAGACGCTTCAAACCTTCTTTTCCCATCGGCCGCAGGAATACACGGAATGGGAGGAGGCGGTGGCACAGTTCAGGGAGAGGGTGCCCGCGCTTGGGAAGGGCCTGGCGGAACGTATCCACAAGGAACGGAAAACAAACCGGGCATTTATCGCTGCCTTTGCTGAATTTCATAGGAAGTGTTGTCAATCAATTAACCCGAACCTCTCCGAAGCTGCTGTTGAGGAGATGCTGATCCAACATCTGTTGACCAATCGGATTTTCCGCACGGTTTTCGATAACCAGGCCTTTACTCGCCGCAATGTCATCGCCAATGAGATTGAGCAGGTGATAGACGCGCTCACCAGCCAGTCCTTCAGTCAGCGCGAATTCCTTGAGGGGCTTGACCGCTTCTATATCGCAATTGAACGCACCGCTGCCACTATCGACGACTTCTCGCAAAAGCAGGGGTTTCTCAACACGGTTTATGAGCAGTTCTTTCAAGGTTTTTCGGTGAAGGTTGCCGACACGCATGGGATTGTTTACACGCCGCAACCGATTGTCGATTTCATGGTGAGAAGTGTTGAGGAGATTCTACAGGCCGAATTCAATAGATCGCTCTCCGATTCCGGGGTTCATATCATCGACCCGTTTGTGGGGACCGGCAATTTTATTGTGCGGATAATGCGTGAGATTCAGAAGACCGCGTTAGAAGAAAAGTATCAGTCCGAACTCCACTGCAACGAGGTGATGCTGCTGCCGTACTACATAGCCTCAATGAACGTTGAACATGAATTTTATGAGGCGACGGGTGTGTATCAACCGTTTGAAGGGATCTGCCTTGTGGATACGTTTGAACTGGCAGAAGACACTCACTACTATGAAGATTCGTTGTTTACAGAGGAGAACACGCGGCGCGTTGAGGATCAGAAAAAAGCCCCGATGTTTGTAGTTATCGGCAATCCACCCTACAATATGGGGCAGGTCAACGAAAATGACAACAATAAGAATCGGAAGTATGAGACGATGGATGCGCGGGTTGCGGAGACCTATGTAAAAGACTCCAATGCGACACTCAGAAATAAACTCTCGGACCCTTATGTAAAGGCGATTCGATGGGCATCGGACCGAATCGGGAAAGAAGGGGTTGTTGCCTTTGTGACAAACAACGGATTTCTTGATGGTGTAGCGTTTGATGGGATGAGAAAACATCTTGAACAGGATTTTACAAAGATTTATCATCTCGACTTCAAAGGGAACGCCCGTACATCCGGAGAACGCCGACGCAAAGAGGGGGGCAACATTTTTGATGACCAAATCCGTGTGGGGATTGGGATCAGTTTCTTCATTAGGAAAGTAGGTGCGAAATCTGAGGGGGCTGAGGTTTGGATTTACTCTGTTGACGACTATCTCAAAGCCCGCAATAAGCAGGAAATTTTAACCCGATTCGGTGCCTATACAAATGTCCCGATGAAACAGACCAACATTGACGCAAAACATACATGGCTAACAGAAGGGCTCCACGCCGACTTTGAGACTTTCATTTCAATGGGAAGCAAGACAAGAAAAGCGGCGAAGGCTGAAGATAGGGAAGCGATTTTTCGTCTCTACTCTTTGGGTGTTGCTACAAACAGGGATATTTTGGCTTACTCGTTTAATCTTGAGTTACTGCAAGAGAGAGTCAGCACATTTATCGAAATATACAACAGCACCGTTGACCGTAAGAAAAGGCATGATCCCAACACCCCCGTTGAAAGTTTCATTGATACGGATGATCCACGCATCAAATGGACCCATCGGGTTAAGGAATCACTAAAAAAACTGGAGTTAAGCAACTATGAAGATTCACACTTTCGCCCTTCGTTGTATCGTCCGTTCACTCAGAAATACCTCTACTTCGACCACTTCTGGAATGAAAGACGTTACCAACAGCATCGAATTTTGCCCACACCTAAGACCGAAACAGAAAATCGGGTGATTTGCCTTACTGCTGTTGGAAATAAAAAACCATTTCACTGCCTGATGACATGGCAAGTGGTAGATCTTCATCTCACTGGGGATTCTCAGTGCTTTCCCTTTTACACTTACGGCGAGGATGGCACAAGCCGCCAGGAGAATATCACCGATTGGGCGTTGGGGCAATTTCGGGAGCATTACCGAGATGACGCCATCGGCAAGTGGGACATTTTCCACTATACCTATGCTCTCCTGCATCACCCCGCCTATCGGGAGCGATATCAGGCAAATCTCAAGCGGGACTTGCCACGTCTGCCATACACACCGGACTTCTGGGCGTTTGCCAAAGCGGGTCAACGGTTGGGAGAAATCCACATCGGCTATGAAGACGCGGACCAATATCCGATCAAGAAGGTCGAAACGCCGGGTAAACCCCTCGATTGGCGAGTCGAAAAGATGAAACTATCCAAAGACAAAACGGGGATAAAATACAACGATTTCCTGACCCTCGACGGAATACCCGCGAAGACGTTTGATTATCGGCTTGGGAATCGATCGGCGTTGGAATGGGTGATAGATCAGTATCGCGTCAAGACCGACAAACGGAGTGGCATCGTCAACGACCCGAACCGCGAGGATGATCCGCAGTACATTGTCAAACTTATCGGAAAGGTAATCACAGTCAGTTTGGAGACGGTTGAGATTGTGGAGGGGCTGCTCGGACTGGGGGACCCTGCTCATTAAACGCGGCATATAAGGAAACGTCTTAGCTGAAGTAATCCAAGTTGCTAGGGCGTGTTGACATTTGTAAAACTATCTGCAATCGTAGGGGCGAGGGAACCTCGCCCATTGAACAATGTGGGTTGGAAAACCCAAACCATACAGGTTGAGTCAATAGTCCAAAAACAAAGGGTTGGGAGACCCAACCCCTACGAAGAATCGTGTGTCCGTGCACCCTCTTGATTGTCTGGTTGCAATGAAATGTCAACAGAACCTAGGTATTGAAAAACCTCGATTTTGTTGTAGAAGCGGGGTTTTTCCAAAGGCCTCCGTCTTTCGCTCCCCGTGTCCTGGCCCGACTCGTCGGGATGCGGTGCGTTTTCTAACCGCCCCGCATAAGCGCAGTTGAAAACAGCGCCTACCAAACGAGAGAACGGTAGGTGCGGTTTCTAACCGCACCGGTGCCGACTCGTCGAGCATCCTCGATAAATCGGGATTTGGAGTGTCTCATTAATTCTAAGATCTACTATAGTTGGTTTGGAAAAGGGATTCGTAGTGAACGCAGATCTGCGTTCGCCACGGGTTTGTCCATGAAACCTCTGCCGTAGTTGCCCGATTTATCCCCGATAAATCGGGATTAAGAAACGGGCGTTGAGAGGTGTGCGGTTTTGCTATGCGATGCAATAGATGTAAACATCCGATGAAAGAAGAAAAACGAAGTTTCCACAAACAGCGAAAGTGGTGCTGTCCAAACTGTGGTCGCATTCGGTTTCAACAGATTCGATGGGACCGTAACAAAGACTCCCAGCGGATCCCCTAAAGTACCTGACAAGAGATATTCAATGCTAGTAGGAGTTACGCACTTTGGTAGGGAACAACGATCGTTGTTCCCTACAAACTCTATAGTTTCCCGATGAATCGACCATAGGCGGGGCAAGATGCCCCGCCCACGGGTGGTTTTGCGTAAGTCCTGAGTATGCTAAAATTACTTTCGCACACTTCCATTAGGGTAGACCATGGCTGTTTTAGAAATTCAAACTAACGATGCTCCCGTCTTGCGACAAGAGGCTGCTCCTATCCGAGAGATTGACGCAGATGTACATCCGTTCATCGAAGATATGTTTGAGACGATGTACGAGGCGGAAGGAATTGGTTTAGCAGCACCGCAGGTCGGTGTATCCAAAAGAATTATTGTCATTGACATCGAAAAACACCACCCGGAGTACCCGCGGATTGCGTTGATTAATCCTGTCATTACGCTAACAGTCGGTGAAGAACTGGGCGAAGAAGGGTGCCTGAGTTTACCGGGAGTGCGGGGAATGGTTCGACGATCAGCAATTGTGAAGGTCGAGGGATTGCTGCCGAATGGGAACAAGATCGAGTTTGACGCCAGTCATTTAATGGCACGGGTCTTGCAACATGAAATTGACCACCTAAACGGGATTTTGTTCACCGATTTGCTGCGCCCCGAAGATCAAGAGCTGCTTGAACCTCGACCGGAATCATCTGAAAAAAGCGGTGATGAAAATGAAGATTCTCTTCATGGGGACAAATGAATTTGCCGTTCCGAGTTTAGAAAAGTTAATTGCAGCGGGATTTGATTTAGTTGGCATTGTAACACAACCGGACCGTCCAAGCGGTAGAGGGAAGCGACTGACCCCACCGCCCGTCAAGGTTATCGCCGCTGCTCACAATATACCGGTTTATCAACCGGAACGAGTTCGGCAGCGCGATTCAGTTCGGGTACTTAGAGAACTGCAACCCGATGTAATCGTCGTCGTTGCTTTTGGTCAGATTCTTCCTACATCCGTACTGGAACTTCCTCGTTATGGCTGCCTCAATGTGCATCCTTCGTGTCTCCCAAAATATCGTGGTGCTGCTCCGATTCAATGGGCGCTCATAAACGGTGAAACGGAAACAGGGGTCACAATTATGCTGCTCGACGAAGGTGAAGATACAGGGGATATTATTCTGCAAAAGAGCCTGCCAATTGACAGCTTAGATGATGCTGGTACCCTTTCAACGCGATTGGCAAATTTAGCGCCTTCCCTGTTGCTTCAAGCGTTAGAGCGCGTTTCAGATGGTCCACCACCGCATCAATCCCAAGATCATTCGCAAGCGACCCAGGCGCCTCGACTCACCAAGGAGCTTGGTCAAATTGATTGGGAGCAGCCAGCGGATCAAATTCGTAATTTAGTGCGCGGCGTTTCTATGTGGCCCGGTGCGTATACGTGGGTAAAAGCAGATAAGCACCCTGTAGATGATGACCTCCGTTTGAAGATCACTGATTGTTCTGTTATCGATTATCTGAATTCCGCGGAATTGCCCAGTGGTACAATCGAGATTACCGCTAACAAAGAGCTCGTTGTCTTTACAGGGAAGAGCAGTCTGGATAGCATCGGAAAGCGAAACGAACACGATCCATTGGTGGGCAAGCACTTACGCTTAAATCGTGTCCAACCCGCAAATAAGAAGGAAATGGACGTTAGTGCTTTTGTAAACGGGTATCGGTTGAAAACAGGTGATCGGCTTTTTCGCAAGGAAACGCCAATAGATTAATAGGTCGAATATGCGCCGAAATGCCATATTATTTGCTGTTGCTAAAGTTTTACTGCTTTGTCTCGTAGTGGTTGGTGTCGTTGGGCTGGTTTTCGTCTTTTGGATCATTCCGAGCCACGTCCGTACCCCGGAAGTTGCTGTGCCCAACTTAATCGGACAAAGTTACCAGCAAGCTGTGTTGCTTATCACAAGTGCAGGATTGGCAGTCGATCCGGTCCAAGAACAGAAGCCAAGCTCCGGCTTTCCAGCAGGACAGGTTATCGAACAAGCCCCGGAGGCGAATTTCAAGATTAAATTGAACAAGCCTATTCGGCTCACGTTGAGTTCGGGCAGCGAACAGGTGGCTGTACCTGATGTTACAGGGATGTTAGTAAGCGATGTCGAGATATTGCTCACAGACGTTGGATTGCGGCGAGGACGGGTTGCAGCCGTCTACACTGATCAGTATCCAAAGGCTGACACTGTCATTGCGCAAACTCCTCGAGCTACTGCTCTGCGCCCGTATGATGGCGAAGTTCATCTGCTGTTAAGCTTAGGTATCCGCCCAAAGTTATTTCGGATGCCTGACCTCCACTTGGTGTCAATTGATAAAGCCCGCCCCTTACTCGAATTACACGGGCTGCAAATAGGTGAGCTGGTATATAAACCACACACGGAAATTGATCAAGGTGTGATTATCAATCATCAACCCGGTGCTGGTGAGCTGCTTCGGGTTGGACAGGCGGTCAATCTTGAAGTTAGCGGCTCCCAACAAAAGAAGGAAGACAAGCGAGGATTTCTGGAGATAAAATACCCGATTTCCTTGACCGGTGCGTCTCACAAACGGGTGCGGATTGTGATAGAGGATGAGCGCAAACAGTTGATAAAGGTTGTTGATGGGTGGTATAAGTCTGGTACACTTATTGAGAAGCCACCGGAGCGTGTTGTGGGTAAAGCAACGATGCGTATCTATGAAGATAATGTGCTAGTCAAAACAGAGGAATATGATTGGTAGGCAGAATTTAACGGATTTTAAGATGAACTCGATGAGACCGGTCAATATTAGATAAGGATTATGAGGTGGGCAATTGTTAAACCGAGAAATTATGATCGCACCCTCCATGCTTGCATCAGATTTCAGCCGAATCGGCGAGGAGGTGCATCGAGTGGCTGAAGCGGGAGCGGATCTCATCCACCTTGATGTGATGGATGGGCACTTTGTTCCCAACTTAACAATGGGACCCCAACTTATCAAATCAATCCGGTCCTATACAGACCTTCCCTTTGATGTTCATCTGATGATCACTGACCCACAGGCGTATATTGATGCCTTCGTTGATGCGGGCGCAGATCTTATCACGGTTCACATTGAACTGGAGGAACAGTTCCCAACGATTATTGATCAGATTAAGAACAGTGGGGTCAAAGTTGGCATCGCCCTGCGACCCAAGACTCCTATAGCAGCGCTTGAGCCGTATCTCGATGATATCGACTTGATTTTGCCAATGAGTGTCGAACCTGGATTCGGCGGTCAGTCGTTCCAAATGGATACGCTCAACAAGATCGACCAACTATACCAACTGATTCAAACCCGTAAACTGGATATCGCAATTGAGGTTGATGGTGGAATCAACCAAGAGACTGCAGCATTGGTTGGACGTTGTGGGGCGACAATTTTAGTGGCTGGCACCGCAATCTTCGGGCAAGATGACCTCCCGGGCGCAATCCGCGCCTTACGCCAAGCAGCTTCGTCAGGTTAAGAGGCTATTCAGCCGAATCAATAAAACCACACTCCTTCGACCCTCAAGCTGCACCGGAAAATTCATCCGATAAACTTTTGACCCTAATGCTCACATGAAAGTGATGTCCCCCTTTTTTCTCCTCTGTTGCTGTTCCCTTTTTCTCTTTCTGTTCTTATCCTTTTCTGCCCAGTCACAAACCTTTAATGCTGACGATCTATTAGGTTTTGCGCAATCTCTTTTTCGGGAAGGGGATTACCTAAATGCTGTGCATGAATATCAACGCTACCTATTTCTTTACCCGAATACAGCCCAAGCAGATTTTGTTCAACTCCATATCGCTGCATCGTATCAGAATATGGGGCGATTGGACGCAGCAATAGAAGCTTACCAATCGTTAATTCACAATTATCCGCAAAGCCCATTCATCGAGCGTGCTCGATCAAATATTGCACAGTGTCAACTTCTGAGCGGCAATCAAGCCACATCAATCGCATCGTTGCGGCAATTCTTATCGGACTACCCGGCGAGCGGATTAGCACCACGTGCACAGTTTATTATTGCAACAATCTATATGGACAAGAAAGATTGGGCAGCTGCAGTCCAGGAGTGGAAGCAGGTGCGGGCGACATATTCGCAAACACCCTTCGCAGAAATGAGCGATCAATTAATACATATCGCTCAACAGGCAGAATCGCTGCCTCGCCGGTCTCCTATTACCGCTGGGTTACTTTCGACATTTTTGCCGGGGCTTGGACAAGTCTATAGTGGGCGTTATTCAGCGGGAGTGTATTCCCTCTTGGGTGTTGGCACGACTGCTGCGGGAACAGCTTACTATATCGATCAGGAACGCTACGAGGTTGCGATTCCGATGGGTATCATCGGACTATTTTTTTATATAAACAGCGTTTATAAAAGCTGGCAGTCCGCGAAGACTTTTAATCAGCAACACGAAAATCAGCTTCGAGATGCACTCCGAAAACAGATCTCCGAATCCGATTTGTTCAGCACTTTAGGTCAACCGCGGTCCGGTATGGCACTTGTGCTGTTAGGCACTCGCTTTTAGCATCTGTGAGCGCGACTAGAGGAACGAATCATCTACCTTGCCTCCTTTCTGTTCTCAGCCGTTTTTCGTTGAGGTGATTTGCCAATGCTCTCTTACTTTTTGATCTCCCTGTTTACCATTGTTCAACCTCAATTCGAGGTGCGTTACCTTTATGCCGACCACCTTTTCGAGCAACGCGCCTATCGCTCCGCACTCCTCGAATACAAGCGGTTGCTTTTCTATCAGCCTGATGCGGCTAAGGCGGACCTTGCGCGTTACAGGATTGGGTTGAGCTATTATCATCAGGGGAACCGAGAATTGGCGCGGCAAAAGTTCGAGGAAGTTAGGCAAAATTCTCCCAATACTCCGCTTTACCTTCAGGCACAATTGATGCTCGGTAGGACGCACTTTGACGCCAAAAACTATTCGACTGCCAGATCGACTTTTTTTCAGGTTGCTAATGCAGGCGCAAGCGGTGAGACAGCAGCACAGGCACGATACCTGCGGGGTTGGTGCTATATCCATGAACAGGCTTGGTTCAAGGCTATAGCGGAATGGCGCACAGTGCAACAACTTCAGCCGAATGCCCCACTGAGTCAAGCCTCCATTCGACTTGCTGATATGACTTATGCAAATACACCTTTACCCTTCAAATCTCCCCGATTGGCTGAATGGATGTCTACCTTTCTTCCGGGAGCGGGCCAGATCTACGCAGGCGAATTGGAAAAAGGATTAATCTCAGGGGCAATCAGCGCAGCTGTATTCTACCTGTTGGCTGATTCAATACGTGAAGAACGTTATGTGGATGCGGTTGGGATTTGCTTGGTAGGTTCGCGCTTCTATTTGGGTAATCGGAGTGATGCGAGAAGATGGACGATTGAGCATAACCGGCGAGTTGAGGTTGATTTCATCCGCCAATTGAAGCAACAGGTGCGAGATATCACATTATCAGCGTTTCAATCGAAACTGCCAAGTTAATGCCGTGGACAGGCCTTGGGTAATTTTATCAGTAACAATAGACCTGTCGTTAAACCTGAGCCAACCCCTCTATTCAATGAATTCGGTTGTGGACATTTACAACCGACACCCATGCTATGCAGCGTTTTCTGCCTCGGCAAGCACGCGCTCCACTTCCTGCTCCCACGTCCCTTCAATCTTGACACCATACTCCTTGAGACCGCCGGTTGCTTCTATACCTGTCAGATAGGGGCGGGTCGTCCGATTAGCCTCGACAAGCTGCGGTTCGGCATAATCCGTATGCAAGAAATGGATCGCCAAGCCAGCACGCGATTGGGCGGTGTTGTTGTGACCTGTTGCATGAGCGGTGCCGTAGCAGAAAAACGCAACGCCTCCCGCGGGCAGCTCAAGGGATACAGCGCGGTCTTCCGGTGGGTAACATCGGATATGATGGTCACTGTGGGGGTCGCGGGAGTGTTCATACTGCTCCCGATGAGAGCCGGGAATGACACGAAGAGTTCCATTAGTAACCGTTGCGTCGTGGATGGCTGTCCACATGGCTGTGCCGCGCAAAGGGTCGCTAATCTTGAAATAGGCGTTGTCTTGATGCCAATTGGTAGGCGTGCCTGTATGGCCAGGTTTCAGGAAAATCTGGTCCAGATGCTCGATGATCCGGTCCCCGATGAGTTGTGTTACCACGTTGATGATTTTTGGATCAAACGGCATTGCTCTAAAGAAGTGGCTCTTATGGTAAATCGGACAGATCTGGAAGTTGAACTGTGTAGTTGAGTGTGTTTTCCCATCGCCATCGGTTGCGACGTTGCGCAACATGCCTTCTCGAAACAGGTGGTCGAGTTCAGCCTGCATTGCCTTCACCTCGCGTACGGAGAAAAATTCAGGAATCGCGAGATACCCCTGTTCCTGAAAGTGATGGATGTCCTGTGGCGTTAATTCCATTATGTTATCTCCTACTTATACCTGTATGATGGCTGCGGTAATTGGAAATACTTTGAGTAAACGGTTGACTATGTGCTGTGGGTGCTGCTTTCGCTTGATGTCTTTCGTGGAATGCGCTACAATATTTTACCCAATTCTGTTTTTTTGTCAAAAGAAAAAACGGAAAATACCCAAAACATCGCTTCACATTTTGTAACAGGAAATCATAGGGAGAAGGCTTTGGAGTTATCTGAAACACCCCTTACAGGTTTTGAAAAAGAGATAGACGCGCTGCGCGAAATTGGCAATCAGTTTCACACTCACGGTTGGTCGCTCGGTACCAGTAGTAACTACAGTGTAGTGACTCGTCGTGAACCGCTGGAGTTGCTAATTACCGCAAGTGGGAGAGATAAAGGCTGCCTTTCGCGAGGCGATTTTGTGCGTGTGGATGGTGATGGTCTGCCTATCGTTGCTGATCAGCCGAAAGCATCTGCGGAGACGCTGCTGCATATTGCTATCGCTGAGCAACCTGATGTTGGATCAGTCATGCACACACACTCCATCTGGGGCACGCTGCTTTCAGATTTTTATTTTTGCGACAGCGGTTTCAGGATTGAAGGCTATGAGATGCTCAAGGGACTTGCCGGCGTAACAACCCATAAGCACACTGAGTGGGTGCTAGTCTTTGACAATACCCAAGATATCCCCGCGTTAGCCGAACAGGTCCGCCAATGCTTGAAGGATTCCGAGTCTCCCATTCAGCACGGATTTTTAATTCGGCGGCACGGGCTATATACATGGGGACGTGATCTAAAAGAAGCGAAACGGCACATCGAAATTTTTGAGTTTCTATTTGAATGCGTCGCTCGGCGTCTAACATTTGCCGAAGCGATGTAAGTTTCAACAAACAACCCTTAACTTGAATCGTAGGGGCGAGGCTGCCTCGCCCGATGGGTTGGGCACCCAACCCCAATGAGGAGGCACATTATGGCTCGCATTCGAGTGCAAGACGAAAACCGAGAAATTACCGATCCTCAAGAGATTCGCGACTTTCTAAAACCATTCAATATCTCGTATGAAAAGTGGGATGTTGAAGGGCGCGTTGGGCCCGAGGCGACAAACGAAGAAATTCTGGACGCTTATGCCCCGGAGATTGAACGTCTCAAGGAACAAGGTGGATTTGTGACAGCGGATGTCATTAATGTCACGCCAGAGACACCCGGCTTAGAGGACATGTTGGCAAAGTTCAACAAAGAACATACACATAGCGAGGATGAAGTTCGCTTCACCATCAAAGGCAGCGGACTCTTTCATATTCATCCAGATAACGCTCCTGTATTTGCGATCCAAGTGGAAAGCGGCGATCTAATCAGCGTGCCGACCGGGACTCAGCACTGGTTCGATCTGTGCGATGACCGTACTATCCGCTGCATCCGCTTGTTTGAGGACACATCGGGTTGGACACCCCACTACGTAGACAATCCCGTTCATAAGGACTACACACCTGTCTGCATGGGCCCAGCCTACTTATCTTCTGATAGCAACATAAAACCTGTGGTACAAATCTGATGAAATTTTCCGGACGTGGAATTCTGCTTGATATCGAAGGGACAACTTCATCAATTAGCTTTGTCTATGATGTCATGTTCCCATTCGTGCGCCGCGAATTGGATAAATATCTGTGCGTAAATTGGGAGGCGCCGGCATTAAACGAGGTGTGCGATCTGATTGCCAAAGATGCCGGGTATGAATCTTTTGATGTGTGGTGTGGTAACCGAGGAGAGGAAGACGAGCACCAACAACTGCTCACGGAAGAGGTCCTTCGGTTGATGGATGGCGATGTCAAAGCCACAGGATTGAAAGCATTGCAGGGCTTAATTTGGCAGTCTGGTTTCGAAAGTGGCGAAATACGTGCACACATCTACGATGATGTTCTACCCGCAATTCAGGCGTGGAACAATGCCGGATGCGATATCCGAATTTATTCATCTGGGAGTATTGCAGCACAGAAACTATTTTTCGGACATACCGTAGTTGGAAACATGCTGCACCTATTCCAAGGCCATTATGACACGACTACCGGTCCAAAAAAGGAAGTGGAAAGTTATTGTGCAATTGCGAAAAACTTTGGTCTGTCACCGGCAGAAATTCTTTTTTTGAGCGATGTGCTTGTTGAGTTAGAGGCAGCCCATGCTGCCGGGTTGCAAACCTGCCTGTGCAAGCGGCCAGGCAATGCAGTGGTCGAAGTTGGGCATGGTCAGCCAGAGATTACGGGGTTCGATCAGATTGAGTTGTCGAGCGGCAGCTAGGGTAGTGTTACCACAGTATCTCTGTTACCTACCCATATCAGCGGTTCTGCTAATCATACTGATTTGGTCGGACCTTGATGTTCATTTATGTGGCAGCTCTTGCCGACTCAAGCCCCGCAATTGCGGTTTCTAAATCTTCCGTTGTGTGAGACGCGATCACAGAAATCCGTAACCGGCTCGTTCCCTCCGGCACAGTAGGGGGCCGAATAGCGGGGGCGTATACACCGTGTGAGAGCAGAGCTTCAGCGAATCGGGATGCAACCTCCACCGACCCGAGGATCAACGGAAGAATTTGGGTTTGACTCGGCAGAAGTTGGAATCCTCTTGCGAGCAAGGCGTTTTTGAGCAAGAGAACGTTAGAGGATAACCGTTGGCGTAATTCAGGGGTAGAACGGATGACGTCAATCGCTGCCGAAGCGCCCGCCAACGTTGCGGGTGGCAAACCTGTTGTAAAAATGAAACCTCGTGATCGGTTTATTAGAAAATCAATCAAATTAGCACTGCCAGCGACATATCCTCCCAATCCACCGATTGCTTTGCTCAATGTTCCCATCTGAATAACGCCGCGATTCTCCAGTCCAAAATACTCAATTGTCCCTCCACCGGTTTCTCCTAAAACCCCAAAGCTGTGTGCATCATCCACCATCACCATGGCATCGTACCGTTCAGCCAACGCACAGATTTCAGGGAGCGGTGCGATATCGCCATCCATGCTGAATACTCCATCGGTCACAATGAGCCTACGCCTGAAGTTTATTGATTGTGCCAGCAGCGATTCTATATGCTCAACATCGCAATGCTGATAAATCTGTTTTATCGCTGGGCTCAAGCGGCACCCATCGATAATACTTGCGTGATTGAGGGCATCACTAAGAATCAGATCCCCCTCACCTGCCAGTACAGGGATTGTGCCAATATTCGCGAGATATCCAGAACCGAAAACTAGGGAGGCTTCCGTTCCTTTAGCTTCAGCAATTTTTGCCTCGAGTTCGGTGTAGAGATGACAATTGCCTGACATCAGACGGGAGGCGCTGGCGCCTGTTCCGTACTGCTGTAAAGCTGTCGCGGCAGCTTCAACCACGATGGGGTGCACACTTAGACCAAGGTAGTTGTTTGATCCGAGGAGGATGACCTCACGTCCGTCAAGTAGGATACGTCCCGTTGGTGCTGTCATGACCGAACGTAGCGACCGCGAGAGCCCGGCCTGATTAAGCTGGTCTAGGTCGGATTTCAGCCAATGCTCTTTAGACATGGGGTATCGGGGGGAGATATTCTGTCAATCAATCGTTCCGAGGGTATACGCCTCACGCTGTCGTGTATGAGGCATGATACGCGGTCAGAGCGTGATGGTTTCAATAGTTCTGGAGTGGCAGAAGAATTCGTTACGATGAACCTATTAATTTCCCCCAGCGACCAGACTCACTGCTCGAAGCTTGTGACGGCATCTTGTTGGCATGAACGACGGTAATACCGTAATCGTAGACCTCATCAACGGTGTATTCAATGGCATCATAGGTCACTTTCTCACCCTGTTCGGGCAATCGACCGATGAGTTTTAGCATAAACCCTCCAATCGTATCGGACCGATCTTTGGGAATGTTTGTGCTTAGGGTCGCATTAACAATATCAATTGGCGTCCGTGCATCAAGTGTCCATGAATTGTTACCAAGTGCTTCCACGTGTAGCGGCTGGCGCTTATGGGAATGGCGAATCTCCCCCACGAGCTGCTCAAGGAGGTCCTCTATCCCTATAAATCCTACACAGCTACCGTGTTCATCAAGGACGATAGTTACCGGTTCTGTGGCAAGGCGCAGCTCTTCAAGTAACTCACCTATCACTTTTGTCTCTGGGATATAGTATGCCGTTCTAATAAAAGGAGTGAGTTCGTTCATTCCTTGTGGCGCGTACAAAAGGTCCATGACACTGACGATTCCTGTTAACCGATCAATCCGTTCATCATAGATTGGGACGTACTGATAGTTAGAATGTTGGACCATCGCCTTTGCCTGCTCAATCGGCGTGGCAATATGAACCGCCACCATTTCCGCTAAGGGGATCATGATTTCCCGTACAGTTGTCTTTCCGAGAGAAAAAATCCCACGTAACATCCGCGCGTCAACCTCTGAGAAAGCGTTAACATTGTCGAGGACAATCTGTTTAATCTGTTCCGCTTTAGGATCTCCCCTAAGTTTCCGTCTCCCGAACAAGCCACGCTCTGGTTTAGCTGTACTCGCTGGCGTGGGGAGTGTTTCTCTTGGAGTGGGAGCTACGACAAGTGAATCGTTTGTTGACTTCGTGGTTGCTGAGTTTTCTTTCGGTGAGCTTGATCTATTTGTTTTCAATTTATTTTTCGCTCCCATTTCAGGTAATCGAGATAACCCTATTGCAGGAAATCACACGATAAAATTAAAGTTTGGCATACAGGACCAAAATAATTATAGCACATTTTAGGAGTTCCTTTCAATGATTAATCTCTAGATCAGGTTTCTTGACACAATATGACCATTTTTTCGGGTTGCCAACCATGAGAGAAGGTGCTACAATACACACTTCATATATAATGGGGGATGTGTGTTTCAATTATCTAAAGTGCTTCTATTGCTAAAACCTAAGTCGCTAGGTTAGCGTTAAAGATTTCAAGTTTGCTGGATTATTCCAAATATTTTACGGAATCGTGAACGTAAGGTTTTGTAACCCCAAAACGTGTTCGGGTACAAGGGACCGGATAAACGTGTGGGGATATGCTATCAAAAAGGATTTTACGATATGGTCAATTTCGCAGTTGTCGGTTTAGGCGTGGGTAGCAGCCGCGCTCGGATGATTAAAGCTACCGAAGGGGCTGAACTGAAATGCGTTGTCGATTTGAACGAAGCCCTTGCCAAACAGGTTGCCGAAGAGCTTGATGCGGAGTGGGCACCGAATCTGGATGATATCTTGGGACGGAGCGATATCGACTGCGTGATGGTGATGACGCCAAGCGGAACCCACGCAGCGCTCGGCATCCGTGTAGCCCAAGCGGGAAAACATGTGATTACCACCAAGCCGATGGATGTTTCGACCGAAGCCTGCGATCGTCTCATCGCTGCATGCGACGAAGCTGGTGTCAAACTCGCTGTTGATTATCAGAGTCGCTACGTGGATACCAACTACCGCGTTGCGGAAGCCTTGCGACGTGGATGGATCGGTCAGCCAATTTTGGGAGAAGTCCGCTTCAAGTGGTTCAGGGCTGACGAGTATTTTGAGCGCAACGGTGGCTGGCGTGGAACGTGGGAGATGGATGGCGGTGGATCTCTGGCGAATCAGGGGGCACATCTGCTTGATCTCATCTCTTGGTTCATGGGCGATTTTGAATCGGTCTACGGCGAGATGGCAATTATGAACCATGACATCGAAACTGAGGACATCGGGCTTGCAATCGTAAACTTCAAGAGCGGAGCCAAGGGGGTGATCGTTGGTACAACTACCTTCCCAACAAGCGTCTATTTCAGCGCGGAAGTGCACGGAACTGAAGGTGGAATTCTGGTTGACGATGTGCTTGGTGGGAAAATGCGCGTCTTCGGCGAGGGGTTGGAGGAACGCCTCCTACAAATTGAGAACCCTGTTCATAGTATTATCGAAGATTTTGTACAGGCTGTCGAGGAAGGTGGAGACCTGAGAGTTGATGGCAGGGAAGGACGCCGAACTGTTGCACTGTTGGAGAAAATCTACCAATCAGCCAGGGAGGGGAAAGCTCTGAGTGTATGAGGGCGTATCATATCCGCTTGTCATGTCATTTGTAAAAATGGAGATTGTGATTGGAAGAAATTAAAACACAGCAGGGATCTAAAGGGGCAACAGGACGCGCTATCCTGATTGGTCTAGCGCTTGTCGCCTTCAATGCCTATTGGGTGACAATTACGGAGATGAAATACCGAGCGGAAGCGACTGCGCTACCGATATTCATCTATCCGATCTTTCTCCTGTTCTGGCTGGTCGTGTTCAACAATGGTATATTGCGACTCTGGTCACGGTTTCAATTCTCGGCTGGGGAACTCCTCACCATCTACTCTATGATTGTGATTTCGACTTCGATCGCATCGTATGGGATGTTGCAAGACCTTTTCGCTATTGCTCTCCACCCCTATCAATTTGCAACCCAAGAGAATGAATGGAAGGAACTTTTTTTCCATTATATCCCACCTTGGTTTACTGCCAGTACACCCGATGCCGTATTAACCGGATACTACGAAGGGGACTCCTCATTTTACGAACCTAAGCACTTCAAAGCTTGGATGCGTCCCACGATAGTCTGGACGGTGTTCACACTAATCCTGCTGTTTATGCTCCACTGCATCAACACCCTCGTTCGACGACAGTGGGTGCACACCGAACGGCTCGCATTTCCAATTATCCAACTTCCTGTAGCGATGACGCAGTCGTCGCGTTTCTTGCGGAATGGTCTGCTATGGGTCGGATTCTCTATCCCCTTCGTTTTGGACCTCATGAACGGATTACATGTCCTTTTTCCGTCCGTTC
Organism: Candidatus Poribacteria bacterium; assembly: GCA_965204355.1. Classification (GTDB taxonomy): domain Bacteria; phylum Poribacteria; class WGA-4E; order WGA-4E; family PCPOR2b; genus PCPOR2b. The sequence continues at coordinate 5,461,985 of OZ241983.1, read as the reverse complement.
CATACCTCCATCTTAAGCTGCACTTTATCGGTAGACAGCTCACTGAGAAACCGTGGGACGCGATGTCGAATACGATGATATCCTTCTATCCGTTCATGATCGGTCTCGGTTTTTTTCTGCCATTAGATCTCTCATTTACCTGCTGGTTCTTTTTCCTTATACGACAGTTTAGCCGCGTGTTAAGTAGTTACCTTGGATTGGACACGCTCCCCGGATTTCCATATTTCTACGAACAATCCGCTGGCGCATGGATCTGCATGTGTTTCATTGCTATCTGGGTAACGCGTAGGCATTTGGTCTTCGCATTTCGAACAGCATTCTCCGAAAAATCATCTGTTGATGCTGACGAGCCCATGCGTTATCGGACCGCCTTGTTTGGATTGGTCGGCGGATTTCTGTTTATGTTCATTTTCTCTTATCAAGCGGGCATGTCGGTAATAGCCATCCCAGTCTTCTTTGGGCTTTATTTCGCTATTGCTATCGCTGTTACTCGTCTCAGGGCGGAATTTGGGGCGCCTCACGGTATCTTTAACCATCCTGCAGATATGATGGTGACCGCTTTCGGGACGTTGACTTGGGGCGGTGGAAGTTTAGCTGTAATGAGTTTCTATCAGTGGTTCAACCGGAGTTACCGCTCGCACGCGATGCCAAACCAGTTTGAGCCGCTCAAGATGGCAGAAGTCGCTGGCATCAACGCCCGTCGATTGGTCATAGCCATGATGATTGGAACGGCTGTGGCGCTTATCGTTGGGATGTGGACAAACTTGGACATGATGTACCGCGACGGGGCGGCGGCGCGGGTATCATTCTTCAAAGGTTGGGTTGCAAACACCGCTTGGACCCGATTGGAGAACTGGCTGTTTCATCCAATGCCGACCGATGTGCCGCGTACTATGTTCATGGGTGTCGGCATGGGGATCGTCATAATTCTCCACGTCTTACGAACCCGTTTCTTTTGGTGGCCCCTTCATCCCGCCGGTTATCCGCTCGCTGTCAGTTTTGCTATTGATTATTTCTGGTTCACTTTTCTCATCAGTTGGACGGTGAAAGCCATCATTTTGCGGGTCGGTCAGGTCAGGGGCTATCAGCGCTCCATCCCGTTCTTCTTCGGCTTGATTTTGGGTGACTTTATCACCGGAGGGCTCTGGATGATCTACGGCGTCATAACACAACAGCAGACATATATGATCTATTTGAATGGAGGGACATGGTATTGAAGTATAGATTGCACAGTTTTCAACAGAGGGAGACAAAATCGTGGAATATGTAAACTTTGGAACCGCTGGCGTCCAAGTAAGCCAGCTAGCTTTCGGTTTGGGTTTCAGAGGACAGCCCGATGAAGCAGAAGCCCAGAGAGTGATTGAACACGCTTTTGAGCTTGGGATCAACCTTATTGATTGTGCCAATTGGTACGGGCCAATGGACGATCGAGCCAATCAGGGACGTTCAGAGGTGATTTTGGGCAGGGCGTTGAAAGGGAAGCGGGATAACGTTGTAATTACCACGAAGGTTGCTGCACCTACCGGATCCGGTCCAAACGATGAAGGCTTATCCCGGTATCACATCATGCGCGAAGTGGAACGATCACTTAAACGGTTGGACACCGATCACGTTGATATCTATCTGGTGCATCGCTTCGATGAACTAACCCCACTTGAGGAGACAATACGAGCGTTGGATGATATTGTTCGCGCTGGCAAGGCACTGTACGTCGGATGCTGCAACTATGCAGCGTGGCAGGTTTGCAAATCGCTCTGGATTGCGGACAAACAAAATGTAACGCCGTACATGTGCGTCCAGAATCTATACAATTTGTTGAATCGTCAGATGGAAGGTGAGATGTTTAGTTTGGTAAAGGATATGGGCTTGGGGGCGATGGCGTTTAGTCCGTTGGCAGTCGGTCTCTTCAGCGGGGTATATTCACCAGACCGTCCAGCACCGTCGGGAAGTCTTTTTGCAACGCGTCAGGACGATTTTGCCCGTATGATGGTGGAGGAGCGTGCCGCACAGGTCATAATAACGGTTAGGCAGCTCGCTGATGAATTGGGGAAAACACCTGCACAACTGGCTTTAGCTTGGGTGCTATCGCATCCAGAAGTTACGGTTGCCATCAGTGGGGCTGACACAATTGAACACCTGAACGATAACATCGGTGGGGTCGGCTGGCAGCTTGATGATTCCGTCCGAGAAAAACTGGATGCTGTTTCCGAGTCATTCGTCGGGCGGCCCCAAGGCAGTTTCTAAAGTATCTCAGGTTAAAAGGGGTATTCCAAAGCAGCTTGAAATACCCTCGATACTTTTTCCTATCTATGGGCTGACAACCCGCGCTTCATCTGGCCCCAGGTGACGGCAAGTTTGCCGGCGGGATCAACTGCGAGTGAGTTTTTGACGTTTTTGTTAATTTCGTCCGGGCTGAGTGTCCGGTCATAGACACGATAGATTGCGATAGAACAGTTGCAGGTTCGCTGCTGTTCAACACGAGCGGAAGTAAATATACCGTGCTGTAGCATTTGGTGCTCTGGATTCCACTCCACCTCGGTTGGATTATTGGAAACCTCGACACCATCTCGGTAGATTTTTATACTCTCTCCGCTTTTAAAGGCGATATGCACCCAGTGCCACTCCTTCTGTCCGATGTTCAGCTTGTTTTTCCGTTTTGCTAAGTCCTGGCGATGTTGCACGACGTTTTGAGCGATGCTTATGTTTTGGAATATCCCACTACCGTTAGCATCTAACCATACTCGAATAATCTGATCTCTCGGTGCTCCGGCGTTCCAGCCGTCTTTAATAGGAGCCCACGGCTGGGTCTGAAGTCCAAATACTTGGTGCTCTTCCAGAAAGAGGGGACCATTTATTCGCATAAGAAGCCCAATGGTAAAATCTTGAAGGTGGACGATAGGTGCATTTTTGTCCTCCTCATCGTTAGCAAAAACAGCCTTAGATTGGGGTGCGGTATACCATGCAGCATTGTCCGACTGGACGCCAATTGAGGGAATTTCAATGGTGCCGTGTTCAAGGTTCGGCTTGCCAGCCCCCCGTTTTAGTTGTCCACCAGCCGTGCCAGCATTCCGCCACACATTGTCGGCTTTCTGCTGGTGTGTTTCTACAGGGTTAAAGTAGAGCACAGGATCCCTAACCGGACTCACGGCAAACGCCACGGACGAGATAAGAAACGTAATCGACACCACACTAAGAATCGTACTATTAGACGTTTTCACGTCGATCTCCTCCTGATGGATTCTGTAGGAGACTTGTATCCCCCTGCTGATTAGTGAATTACTTAATTAGACAGGTTTCGAGGCATTAGCGAAACGTTTGGGGATAAGATAATTTGTTGGAAAACTTCCAAATTAAAATCCGCGTTTCATCTTGCCCCAGGTGACGGCGAGTTTGCCCGCTGGATCAACCGATAACGAGTTCCTAACATTTTTGCTGATTTCATCTGGGGTGAGCACCCGGTCATAGACTCGGTAGATAGCGATTGAGCAGTTGCAGGTACGCTGCTGCACCTCAAAATTGGAGGTAAATATGCCGTGAAGATTTAGATCATGCTCTGCATTCCACTTGACTTCTGTTGGATTGGAGGCTGCCTCTTTTCCATCGAGGTAGGTTGTCATACTCACGCCACTCTCAAAGACAACATGAATCCAATGCCACTCGTTTTCTCCCAGCTTCAGTTTGTTTCGTCTGTTAGAAAAGTCGTGACGGGCTTGTATAACGTTCTGGGCGATACTTACGTTTTGGACGATACCTTTGCCAGCGACATCTAACCATATCCGAATAACCTGCTCATGCGCCCGAGGCGGTATTTTCCCCTCGGTCTGAATGCCTATAACGATGTTCTCCTCTGCGAAATATGGACCGTTGACTCGCATAAGGAGCCCAATGGTGAAGCTTTCGAGATTCAGAACTGGTGCTTTCTTGTCATCCGCCTCGTTGGCGAAAACTGTCTTAGACCGAGTTGCGGTATACCAAGCGGCATCGTCCGCCTTAAGACCGATTGATGGAATTTCAATGGGACCCATTTCAAGGACTGGTTTGGCTTCGCCCTTGCTAATTTCTCCGCCAGCTTTGCCGGCATTCTTCCAAGCGTTGTCCCCTTTTTGTTGCCGGGTCTCTAAGGGGTTGAAGTAAAGCACAGGTTTCTTCACCGGGCTCGCGGCAAGCGCTATGGAGGATGTCAGCACCATGATAAATGCGAGAGTGAGGATAGTTCTGTTAGACGTTTTCATATTGACTTTCTCCTTCTGAATTCTGATATAGGAGAGTTTTATGCTCTCCTTGTTGAACTACTGATAGCTTGTGCAATTTTGGTCAGAAAATCCCTACAACAAGACCTAAAATCCCTTATACAAGTTTAACAAAAAATCATGTAATTGTCTACAAAAAATCAGCAATTGTGTCGAGGTAACATCAGATGATCAGCTTGTATAACCGGTGGATTTCCTTTTTGCTTATCATGGTTTTCTTAAATCTGTATGGTTTCCCCCTCTATTCAGAGTCTGAGTCTGAATTTCAGACACATCTCCAGAAGGCAGATCTGTACGCGAGTCAACGCGAATTCTTCAAAGCAGTTGAACATCTCTCGGAGGCAATCAAGATTCGTCCGCGAGAGGTTGAGGTATACGTTCAATTTGCAATTGTCTGCAGCAGACTGGGCTGGATTGATAAGGCAGTTGAATATTACGCAATTGCGCTGCAGCTCGATCCCGACTCACCAAGTGCACAATACGGTTTAAAGGTGCTCGGACGTTACCAGATCGGTTTAATCTATGCGAGGAAGGGGGCATTTGAAAAAGCGAAAACCCAATATCAACTCGCTATCGAATTAGATCCACAACTATCCTTACCACATTTCCAACTCGGCTACCTCTTGACCCAACAAGGGAAGTTTGAGGAAGCCGTTCCTTTCTATCAAAAAGCGATAGTACTTTATCCAAACCACACAGGTGCCTACTATCAACTGGCGAATGCCTATTTCCGGCTGGGCAAACAGGAGGAAGGGAAACGTCAGTTGGAAAAGTTTCGGGAGATTAAGGCGAAGGAACGGTTTAATCTCGCAGAGCAATCGCTGAAGGAGGGAGAGATTGACGAAGCGCTGACAGCGTTTCAGCGGGCACTTGATATGGATGCCGCCTTCGCGCCGGCTTATGCGCGACTCAGCGCCATTGCTCTCCAACAGAATGATTTGGAAACCGCAGCGCAGTATCTCCAACAAGCACTTGAGATCAGACCCAATTTCGCTGCGGGGCACTATCAACTGGGCAGCATTTATCACAAACAGGGCGAAATCGATAAAGCGATTAAATCGTTTGAGCAGGCTCTTTTGCTTAAACCTAATTTTGCGCCGGTTTGTAACACACTCGCTTGGCTCTATGCCGAAAGTGGGGAGAAGATAGATGAGGCAATTACGCTTGCGACAAAGGCGGTTAAACTGAAACCGACCGCTTCTCACTGGGATACGCTCGCTTACGCCCTGTATAGCGCGGAAAGATACACGGAAGCCGCCGATGCAATTGTCAAAGCGCTGGATTTACAACCCAATGATCCGGACTATATAGCACGCCAGAAATTAATCCAAAAAGGAATCGCTGAACAGAAAAAATGAGGAAAAGCAGGATGGAAGGAAGATTACTTTACGCAATACGTAATAGATATTACGTTTCATGTTTTACATTTTACGCATCACGTTTCACGTTTCACGTCCTTATCCTCTTACTATTTGCGCCGCTAACTCTCGCAGCCCAAACACCAACCTTCACCGATGTAACGGCGGAAACTGGTATTGATTTTAAGCATACAAATGGCAGAAGTGGGCAGTTTTACTTCGTAGAACAACTCGGTTCAGGAGCAGCATTTCTTGATTATGATAACGATGACGATCTCGATCTTTACTTCGTCAATGGAGCGGACCTCCCCGGTTTTCAATCGGGGAAGCCACCAACAAACCGGCTCTATCGAAATGATGGGGGCGGGACTTTCACTAATGTGACAGAGTTTGCCGGGGTTGGAGACAAAAGTTATGGTGTTGGGTGCTGTGTCGGGGATTATGACAACGATGGTCATCTGGATCTCTACGTGACCAACTTTGGGAAAAACCGCCTCTATCGGAACAATGGAAACGGGACTTTCACGGATGTAGCGAATCAAGCCAATGTTGGGGATATGCGTTGGGGCGCTTCTTGCGCCTTCGCAGATTATGACAACGACGGTCATCTCGATCTGTATGTGACCAACTATATTCAGTATCAACTGAATAAAAACAAAATCTGCAAGAATAAAGGCGTGCGCACGTATTGCAATCCCCAGGAGTATGTCGGCGAGGCGGATATCCTCTATCGAAACAATGGCGATGGAACATTTACGGAGGTTACCCAAACTGCAGGTGTCTACCAGCCGCGGAGCAGAGGACTTGGGGTTGTCTGGGGCGACTACGACAACGATGGCTACAGTGACCTCTATGTGGCGAATGACACAAATGCGAACCACCTATTTCGCAATAACCGGGATGGTTCATTCTCCGACGAGGCGTTTTTCGCGGGTGTTGCGTTGAGCGAAGATGGCGGAATGGGGAGCGGTATGGGCGTTGATTTTGGTGATTACGACAACGATGGTCGCTTGGACATTATGGTGACCAATTTTCAGGACGAAGTGGCGACCCTATACCACAATGACGGAGACGGTTTTTTCTCTGACGCTTCTTATATCTCTGGGACAGGCGAAAGTACCTACGCGTCTTTGGGGTGGGGTGTCTGCTTCTTCGACTATGACAACGACGGTGCCAAGGATATATTTATTGCCAACGGGCACATCTTCGGCAATGTCGAGGAATTCAACCCCGAAACGACTTACGCGCAGGTCAATCACCTCTTCAGGAATCTGGGCGATGGCGTTTTTCAAGAGGTCACTACCAATACCGGGCTTGATCTGTCCCAAAAAGCACCCAGTCGAGGGGCTGCATTCGGAGATTATGATAACGACGGCGACATAGATATACTGGTTACTAACAGCGATGGCAAGCCACAACTGCTCAGGAACGATGGCGGAAACAAGAACAATTGGGTGAAAGTGCACATCCGTGGAACTACAAGTAACCGGGCGGGAATCGGGGCGCGGGTCGAAGTCGTTACCGGGGAGGTTTCACAGATGGCTGAAGTGAAAAGTGGCTCCGGTTACCTTTGCCAAAATGCACTCGCTCTGCATTTCGGTTTGGGGAAATACACGATTATTGATCAAATCATCGTAACATTTCCGAGTGGGCGCGTTTATCAGATGAAAGCGGTGTCAGTCAATCAAATTATCGAAATTACAGAACCCAACGAGAAATAAAATAAAAAATGGTTGCAATAATTTCTAAAAAATGCTAATATTTAATTAGACAGAAGCGGCAGTGTGCCGCCAAATTCTTGATTCTGCTGGAACAACTCAGCATCGATTAGTAAATATCAGGAGGTACACGAATGAACACGGTGTTAAAATCGACCTTGGTGTGTGTCAGTCTTGTCGCTCTTGGACTGATTTTCACGCATCCAGGGTATACCAAAATCGAACTTGCCGACGAGGACATCGTAGGAATCTGGCTCTTTGATGAGGCAGATGGCGCTGCAATCGTTGATGCAAGTGGCCACCACGCAGACGGTACAATCAATAACTTCAGCGCAGATGGTGTGACAAGAGAACCAGGTAAATTTGGAGGGGCTCTTAAATTCCCCCATGTAGACGGGGAAATGAATAACGTCACAATCCCGAATCCACAGAACTATAACGCCTTTGACGAGTTTACCATATCCTTGTGGGTTAAGGCACAATCTACTCCCAACTTGAATCAACGTATGTTTTCAAACGAATCGTTTCCGGGCGGAGACGGGAGCCGGAATATCGTCTGGGAGCTGAACTTCGGCGCAGGAGAGACAGGGCGTATTGTTTTCGGTGCCGATGGATGTTGCAAGTGGGCTGATGCTCCAGCACCACGCGACAAGCTAACAGATGACGTGTGGCATCATGTCGTTGGACTCTGGAAACAACCGTCCCTGCTTGTCTATACCGATGGCAGAAAAGGACTCGACAAATGTTTCGATGGGGATAGCCCAAATGGTGACGACCCGTGTAACGCACTGCCAGACCTCAAGGCAGCCGGCGATCCATTCATCATTGGTACCCGGCCGAATGATACCGGCAATTTTAACGGGCTCATGGACGATGTCGCACTGCTTGATCGTGCATTGAGTGAAGATGAAATTCGGACTATCATGGACGATGGACTTGAGGCAGGTGCACTTGCTGTTAGCCCGCAAGGCAAAGCTACCACAACTTGGGGGGCCATCAAAACTAGAAACACTCGAGAGAATTTTAGCCGGTAACATTCTGTTAAAATCTTCAATAAACTCAAACCTTGCGAGGGTTTCAAAAACCTTCGCAAGGTTATATCTATTTTATCACTTCCCACCTCCGAACTTCGCCCTCCTCAACCACCTACCCCTTGGAGTGAGCGCGCGCTTCTTAGTCCCGAAGATACCAACAACGTTACGCAATATGCTTGGTTCAATGAGCCTAGAACTATAGCGCAAGACATCGGGTGTTTTCAGGATAAAGTTGTTTACCTAGCGAATCCCAAAAAGGAAATTAAATATGCGAACGCTGGATCTGCGTGTCCGATATTTCCAAGACAGCACCCCTATAGAGGTGCCATGTCGCGAAGAGAATTTCATCCGACGCGAAATCACGATGCCACTGCCTGTCGAACAAACTGCGCTTGTGCTCGTCGATGTCTGGAACGTGCATTTTATTGAGAGCTGGATTGAACGCGCTAAGGACGTGACCCTCAATGCAATCGTTCCCGCGCTGAATACAGCTCGTGAGACAGGATTGACAATCGTGCATGCCCCGTGCCCGGAAGTCGCTGGGCAATTCCCACAGCTTAGTAGGCATACCCCGCCCGAAGTTCAGCCTCCACCTGATTGGCCTCCGGTGGAATTTCGGAACCGAACCGGCAAGTACGCTGCCTATCGGGGACCACGCAGTCAACCTCCGAGCATTGGGATCCATTGGGACCATCTTGCGGATAAATTGGGGATGTCCCCGGCAATCGAATTGCAAGACGATGACTTTGTAATCGCCACAGGGGAGCAATTGCACCAACTCTCGAAGGAAAGAGGTATTTTGCACCTTATTTACGTCGGTTTTGCGACGAATTGGTGTGTCGTTGGTCGTGATTACGGCATCCGTGCGATGAATCGGCGCGGATACAACATTATTCTCCTCCGCGATGCGACCACAGGCGTGGAGTTTCCCGATACACTCGACCAACTTTTTGCGACTGAAATCACCATCCGCGAGGTTGAGCAGCAGTGTGGCTTTTCTGCTTCAAATGAAGACTTCTTTGCGGCGTGTTGTGCTGTATAACGGGTTTTAAAATACAGAATCAGAAGATTTGCAATAGGAGAATTGTATGAAAAGAGTGCGTATTGGCGTTATTGGTTGTGGCGCTATTGCTCAGGTCCATCATCTTCCCAATTTGGCGGCGCTTCAGGATGAATTTGAAGTGCCAATCGTCTGTGATGTGTCGGCGGGCGCTGCTGAGTACGTTTCCCAAACCTTCCATATCCCTTGCTATGTGACAGATTACCGCGACCTACTCGCATCCGATGTGGACGCAGTACTGCTTTGTCACTCTGATCCAAAGACAAGGGTAGCTGTAGAAGCGTTTAACGCAGGCAAGCATGTCTTCATTGAAAAACCTATGTGTTTCTCAATTCAGGAGGCGGATGCTATCGGTGCTGCGTGTCGAGAGTCAGGGAAGGTTGGGCAAGCTGGGTACATGAAAGTTCATGACCCGGCGTTTGAGGTGGCAAAACGTGAAGTCGATCAGATGGACGACATCCGATTCGTTCAGGCAAACCACCTGCATTGTGGTAACGAACTTCATCTCACTAATTTTCGGATTAAGCGATTCGATGACATTCCACCAGACGCAATGCGTCAGGGAAGTGAGGATGGAGCGAAAGCACGTCACGATGCTATTGGGGATATAGCTGGCGATGCTGGGAGTGCCTTCTCCACACTCTCAGGCAGCGGTATCCACGATCTCTACGGTTTCCGTACCATGCTGGGAGTGCCGGAGGCGGTAGCTAGCACGGAGTTATGGAATGGCGGGCGTGGTATCACGACGATTCTTGAATACCCAAACGAGGTCCGTCTCGTTTACACATGGGCAGCCATCCCCGGTTTATGGGACTTCAAGGAAACGCTGGAGGTCTACGGCGATACCAAGCGCGTTATTGTCAAATACCCCACAGGATTTTCACGCGGTATCCTCTCTACCGTCACGGTACATGAGATTGAAGCAGACGGTACAACTGTTCTCAAGGAACCGGCGATAGAGTGGGAGAGTGCTTTCAGTCGCGAAATTCGCCACTTCCATGCCTGTATTACTGAGGGAATTCCATGTCGTACATCGGTTGTTGATGCCCGCAATGATATTGCACTGATTATCAACATTGTCAAATCTTATACCGAACACGCACGAATTCCGAGTGAGTGGTAGGTTGCTGAGGGTTAGACCAAATTCCAAGGACAACTTGTATCAATGGAAATTACGGACCTAAAATGCACTGTCTTGGGTAGCAACCCTGTAGTTCGCATAACAACCGACGAGGGGATCAGTGGGTTGGGAGAGGTGGCAGGTAGAAAACACTACCTGAAACCGCATATTCTGTTTTACAAGGATTTCATAGTCGGGGAAGATCCCACGGACGTGGAGCGGGTCATGATGCGGATCCGCAAAGGCGGTAGTTTTAAGCCGTGGGGCAGTGCAGTAAGTGCGATAGAGATGGCACTTTGGGACATCGCTGGCAAGGCAGCGGGCGTTCCAGTATATAAACTGCTGGGCGGCAAAATTCGCGACAAAGTTCGGGTCTATAATGGCGGAGTCAGGTTTCCAATGGACGGAAATTCCCCGGAAGCCCACGCGGCGAACATGGAAAAGATGAAGGCTTCACCCGAAGGCTTCACCATTATTAAGCAGGGAATCGCATTTCATAGCGGAATGCCAAATGAAGTGCCGGACTACTTCTACGGCGAAGTCCAGACGGGGCGTTTTGCAAGGACCGGTGGTGTCTTGACCGAGGGCGGGTTGAAATATACAATTGATTGTGTTCAGGCGATGAAGAATGTCTTGGGAGACGAGGTCGGACTGGCTTTGGACTGTGGTCCCGGCATGACAGTCCCTGATGCTATACGGCTTGCACAGGCTTTGGAGCCACTAAACGTGATGTGGCTTGAAGACATGATCACCGGCGACTACGTACCGTACGTTTTGGCAGATGTCTACCGCGAAGTAACGCGAAGTACATCGACACCAATCCACACCGGCGAACAGATTTACCTCCGGCAGAACTTCAAGGAGCTAATCGAGAAGCGAGCCGTGGATATAATTGGTCCCGACCCAGGTGACATCGGTGGCATAGCCGAGCTGAAGTGGGTGGCAGAATACGCAGACCTACACGGCATTCTGATGGCACCCCACGGTATATTCATTGGACTCATCGGTCTTGCCGCCTTGGTTCAGGTGTCGGCGACCTTGCCCCCAAATTATATCGCCTTTGAATATACAGTTGGAAATCCTAAGTGGTGGTACGATATAGTTGAAGGACTTCCAGATCCTATCGTTAAGGATGGATTCATCACGGTTTGGGACACGCCCGGCATGGGGGTTGAACTCAACGAAGAAGCTACAAGACAGTACCTCCCTGAAGGTGACGAAGATTTTTTCGATTAACCCTGTCCCTTGATAGAAAATTTTTACCATATTATCGAATTCTACGCTGAACATGCACGTATTCTGAGTGACTGGTAAGATTGGTAATATCGATTCAACCTTGCCTTGCACGGTCAGACCAAATCCAAAGGACAACTCATATCAATGAAAATTACGGACTTAAAATGTACTATTTTGGGTAACAACCCCGTGATTCGCATAACAACCGACGAGGGGATCAGTGGGTTAGGAGAGGTGGAAGCGAGTAAACATTATCTGAAGCCTCATATAATGTTTTACAAGGACTTCATAGTTGGGGAAGATCCCACGGACGTGGAGCGGGTCATGATGCGGATTCGCAAAGGCGGTAGTTTTAAGCCGTGGGGGAGTTCCGTGAGTGCCATAGAGATGGCACTCTGGGACATCGCTGGCAAAGCAGCGGGTGTGCCGGTCTACAAGTTGCTGGGGGGTAAAATCCGGGATAAAGTTCGGGTCTATAATGGTGCGGTCAGGTATCCAATGGACGGAAATTCCCCAGAAGCCCACGCTGCAAATATGAAAAAGATGAAAGCCTCCCCCGAAGGCTTCACCATTATTAAACAAGGAATCGCGTTTCATAGCGGAATGCCGAGTGCGTTTCCGGACTACTTCTACGGTGAAGTGCAACTAGGGCGTTTTGCAAGAACTAGCGGTGTCTTGACAGAACGCGGGTTGAACTATACAATTGATTGCGTTGCAGCGATGAAGGAGGCTTTGGGAGACGAGGTCGGACTGGCGCTGGATTGTGGTCCCGGCATGACAGTCCCTGATGCTATACGGCTTGCACAGGCTTTGGAGCCACTAAACGTGATGTGGCTTGAAGACATGATCACCGGAGACTATGTGCCGTACGTTTTAGCGGATCTTTACCGGGACGTAACGCAAAGCACATCGACGCCAATCCACACCGGCGAACAGATCTACCTCCGACAAAACTTCAAAGACCTAATCGAGAAGCGTGCTGTGGATGTAATCGGTCCTGATCCGTGTGACATCGGCGGTATTGCGGAACTGAAGTGGGTCGCAGAATACGCAGATCTGCACGGCATTCTGATGGCACCCCACGGTGTATTAGATGGACTCATCGGTCTTGCTGCCCTCGTTCAGATGTCGGCGACCTTACCCCAGAATTACATCGCCTTTGAGTATCCGACCGGAAATCCCAAGTGGTGGTACGATATAGTTGAGGGACTGCCGGATCCTATCGTCGAAGATGGATTCATCACGGTTTGGGATACGCCCGGCATGGGGGTTGAGCTTAACGAAGAAGCTACAAGGCAATATCTCCCTGAAGGCGATGAGGACTTTTTCGATAATTAGGGGAACTGATATGGTGAAGGTTAGATTGGGTGTCATTGGTGCTGGTGGTATTGTGTGTCGGCTGCATCTTCCCGCTCTCGTTGCTGGGAACGACTTTGAGGTTGCCGTGCTTGGTGGCAGGAGGGAGCATCGACTCAAGCACCAGTGTGAGCAGTTCAACATCCCGCGTTGGACACAGGACTACGATTCGATTATTGCAGATGACTCACTCGACGCTATCTTGATTGGCACGCCGCACCCACTCCATGTGCCTTGGGGAGTCAAAGCACTGGATTCAGGGAAGCATGTCCTGATGCAGAAACCGCTGTGCGGTGAAATGGATGAAGCCAATCAATTTGTGGAAGCGACAGAAAAAACCGGCTTAACGGTGATGTGTCTTCCTCACGTTAACGCATCCATCAACAAGGCGCGTCAATTATTGGCAGAAGGCGCAATCGGCAGAGTTTCGGGCGCTCGATTCCGAAGCAGTCACGGCGGTCCGGAAATCTACTACGCAGAGATTAGAGACATTTTTGGTGAGAAGGATGATGATCTCTGGTTCTTTGACGCCAAACGGGCGAGTGTCGGGGCACTCTTCGATATGGGTGTTTATGCGGTTGCCGGATTAGTCACAATGCTGGGGACATTCAAGCGTGTCACAGGTTTCGCAACAACCTTTGATAAACCCACAGAGTTAGAGGATGTGGCAACCCTCGTCCTTGAAATGGAGTCGGGGGGCATTGTCACCGCCGAAACCAGTTGGTGCGACCCCGCGCGGACGTGGGGCGCAAGTATCCATGGTACAGCGGGCAAACTCACGCTGCCGGGGGAGGATGGTGCTGCACTGAGTCAGTGGACGCCGACATCTTACACCCGTGAGACCGCACCTGTGGACCTGAAAGCGATTGATTGTTCGGATACCGATCTCGGTGATATGCACACACACTTTGCACAGTGCGTCCGGGATAACAGGCAACCACCGCTGTCGCACGTCTACGCAGCACGCCATGTGACTGAGATTTTGTTGGCTGGTATGGAATCCGATCGGACCGGCAGCGCAGTTGAACTAGCAACCAGAGCAGATTCGTAAAACGCAAAAATAAATTATGAGAAATTATAGAAATAGGTAGACATTCGCGCAGTTTCCCAAGTCCCCCTGATAAGTGGTACATCCCGATTTATCGGGGGCGGGATTTAGGGGGTTGACTGTGCGTCGAAGGTGTATAAGTAATTATCGAATTCAACATAAATACTTCAACGTAACTGCTCAGAACTAACCAGTGCCACCCCTTAACTGAGCGATTGCGATCAATACTGTTTAGCTGAAAGGAGTTTCAGATGCTAACCCAAGAACAGATCGACTTTTACAATGATAATGGTTATCTCGGCGTTGAAAATGTACTTTCGACGGAGGAGATCGCTGACCTTCGGCGTACCACAGATGAGTTTGTTGAAAAATCCCGTGAGGTCACTGATCATACCGACGTGTTTGACCTTGAACCTGGGCATACTTCGGAAAATCCCCGCGTGCGCCGGATCAAAAATCCCGTCCTGCACCACATTGTCTATGAGCAGACGTTACGCCACGATCGTATCCTCAATATCGTCGAGCAGTTGATTGGACCCGGCGTGAGCCATAATGGCCACAAACTCAACATGAAATACCCCGAATTCGGCAGTCCCGTCGAGTGGCATCAGGATTGGGCGTTCTATCCTTATACCAACGATGATTTGCTAGCAGTGGGTGTGGCGATTGACGATATGTCGCTAGAAAACGGTTGTCTGATGGTTATTCCCGGCTCCCATAAGGGCCCGACCTACGATCATCACCAAAATGGTATCTTCGTCGGGGCGGTAACAGATCCCAATTTTAATGCCGATAACGCCGTTCCCGTTCAAGTCAAAGCCGGCGGCATTTCGATTCACCATGTTCGCACACTGCACGGTTCCGCTCCTAATACCTCCAGTAACCCTCGTCGCCTGCTATTGCTCCAGTATTGCGCCATTGACGCTTGGCCCATATTCGGTGGGGATTGGAATGTGTTCAAATCCTTCGCGCTGCGTGGCGAACCCACGAATCAACCGCGTGTCGTTTCCACTCCTGTTCGCATTCCTCAACCGTCTTCTGACCGAACAGGATCGATCTACGAGGTGCAAACGCTTCTAGAAAATCCCATCTTTGCGGAGAAGAAAGCCAAATAAACAGCGCCCTTTCTTAGAGAAGGTGATAAGTCGAGACGGGGAATTCAAGGAGATGATGTCATGGGTAACGGTATTGTGAGGGATAAGTTCTGGATCTGGGGGCACCATGCCGGAAGTCACGATAACGCATTTGGATTGACCGCTACCTCACGAATGACGCCGGCAGAGGGTGCTTTTTATCTTGATGTGCCAAATATGATATTGGTCCGTTATAATGATCTGCCGGAACCACCGTTTGAACAATACGCAGTAGCGCTGCGCCCACTGAAGCAGGTGGTCTGGTCTATTGTAGGAGCGGGCGGTGCCGCGGCACATTACGAGGTAGAGGCAGCGCGCAATCTGGCGGAAAAATTCCCGAATTTTACCGGCGTGATGATGGATGATTTCTTCAGTGATCCGGCAACCGGTAAGGTTGCTGTCCATGATGTAGAGTCGCTGAATGCCATTCAAAAGCAGCTGACCGTAGCGAACAGAAAATTGGATCTATGGGTCGTGCTTTACAACCATCAGCTCGAACACCCAGTGGGTCCACATCTGGAAACTTGTGATGTCGTCACGTTCTGGACATGGAATGCCAGACAATTGACTGAGTTAAAACAAAACTTCACGCGTTCTGAAGAGATTGCGCCATCACCCCGAAAAATACTCGGCTGCTACATGTACGATTACGGCGACCGTCAACCGATGCCGGTTGACTTGATGCAACATCAGTGCGAAATTGGTCTGCAATGGCTCCGTGACGGTCGCATTGATGGTATGATCTTCCTCGCTAGTTGTATCTGCGATTTGGGATTAGAGACCGTTGAGTGGACGCGGGACTGGATTCAGAGAGTCGGCGATGAGCCGCTCTGACACATAATACTTAGCAAAGGGCAAGCACGGGTATCATGATGGAAGCCACCCAAAGTGTGACCGATTTTAGCGGGACAGACTCTTTCACCTCTGGCCTTCAGGAGGCGATTGATGCGCTTCCCAAAAGTGGGGGTATTGTCTGGGTTCCGCCAGGGACCTATACCCTACGCCGTCACGTGCGGCTGCGTTCCAACGTTACTATCCGCGGCGCAGGTCAATCCAGCCGAATCACCCGTGCGCCGGAGGTTTCTTCACCGTTGGCGAGCGAAGCCCAAGAAGGTGAGACCTCTGTCCACGTCAAAGACGAATCCGAGTTCTCCATTGGTATGGAAGTCAGCGTGTTTGACAGAGCGCAGCACGGTTGGTATGCAACACACGCCTTCATTCTGGACATCAGTGAAAACAGACTCCATCTTGACCGACCTGTCAATCGTTCCTGCCTGCCAGAGCGGAACGGTGGGGTGGCTCACGCTTTTTCGGCATTCGTGGGGTGGGAAAAGCACGGCTGCGAATTAGAATCGCTTTGCATCGATGGGGGCAACACAACCGGTCAAAGCCTTTTTGTGGACTTTACCGTGTCTGCTATCCATTTAGTGCGGACCGTAGATGCCCGCGTGAGGGGATGCGTCATACAGGGGTGGCTCGCGGATGGCGTAAGTGTTCAGGGAGGTGCCGGATCGATTGTCAGCGACTGCCTCGCCGAAGGCTGTCTGGGACACGGTTTTCACCCCGGAACGTCCGTTCAGCACAGCCTCTGGACCAACAACATCGGGCGGGATAATGGGCGCGATGGACTGTATTTTTGCATGAATGTCCGTCACTCAGTTGTCAGCGAAAGTACTTTTCACGGCAATGGTCGGCACGGCATCGGCGGTTTAGCTGATGGTGGCGATCAATACAACGTCGTTGCCAACAACACCTGCGTCAATAATGCCTGTCACGGCATTGATGCCTCTCGTGGCAGGGACAATACCATTAACAGCAATATCTGCTTGAACAATTCTCAGGAGGAACCGGGCAGATATAGCGGGATTGCCCTGAAGGATGTCACCGGGATGACTGTCACCAGCAATAGATGCCTCGACGATCAGGACACACAAACGCAAGCCTACGGGGTTGCAGAAAGTGGCGCGAGCGATAAGAACCTCATTGTTGCCAACCACTGTCATGGGAATCTCATGGGCGGGGTACTCACCGTTGGTGACGATACAAAATCTGCAGACAACCTTGAGTAAAACCAATCTTCCGCTTCGCTCAATCCCCAGATCTGGCGTCAGATGTCTACCCCCACCATACAAAAACCCTACTATTCCGGTTCATTCTCCGCCGCCCGTGGTGCCAGCTCATTCCACACCTCACCAAATTCATAAACCTTCTTGAACATCGTGTAGACACCTTCCCACATCGCTTTCCGTGCTTCAACGGCAGCAGCATTATCCCCATTGGCGTGAAGTTCCTTGAGTTTGGCTCCCATCTCTTTCTGTGCGTGGGCACAGGCTTGTGCTGCTTCCGCAAGACTCTCAGCGACCGCAACGTGGTGGTCAATCAATTCTCCAATCGGTTTGTTTAGGTCCTCATCTAGGTCGTAGGCGTTGGGTGGGGCGAACCGATGTGGCAGCCGTTCTCCGTCTTCCGTCCGCGGGGTATGGGTCGGATGGATGTGGGGTGTCACCGAGAGGTACATAATCATCGGTTCATCCCCAATTACACGTACTCGATGGACCTCGTCGGCTAACGCAACGCACATCTGACCGGGCCCCAGTTTCTCAACCCCGTCCCCAATCTCAAATATGACCCGTCCTTCAAGGATTAGGAAAATTTCATGTCCCAAGTCGTGGCTGTGAATATCAGCGACACTACCGGGCTCCATCCGCAAAAAACGGGAGCGGATCTGTGGGGTAATCAGTACGTTACGAATGTCCTCGTCGTTGTGATAATCGTAGATAGCAAAACTCATCATTTCCCTCCAATTTTCATTATCGGTTGATGGTAACGCAATTTTCTAAATGATCAGAAAAATCCTGTAATCACCTTCAAGTGTATCAAATTGTACTAAAAAATCAAATGCTAAAACGTAGTCTCTATGCTTTGAAGGTTTTTTATATTGACCAACATTTTTTGATTACGTATAATGAAGAGAATGTATTCTACACACTGATAAGGAGAATCAGCGATGGCAGAAAAGAGATACCGAGTCGGCGTGGTTGGCTTAACGGGGATCGGGGCAAATCGCTTAGAAGCGGATTCAGGAGCGGTGCTGAATACCCCGATGCCGGGTTCGCATGTCGCATCCTACGCAGCACTCCCACACACAGATTTGGTGGCGGTATGCGATTTGAAAACGGAGCTGTTTGACCAGTTTAAGGAACGATGGGGCGATGTACTCCCTGACGTGCGGACCTATACAGACTATCGCGAGATGCTTGAAAAGGAGAACCTTGACCTCCTCAGCGTTGTCACCTCTGACAATCGCCACACCGATATTGTGGTTGATGCAGCAAATGGAGGGATAAAAGGTATAGCGTGCGAGAAACCGCTTGCCACAACGGTTGATGACTGCAATCGCATGATCGCTGCTTGCGAAGCAAACGGTGTGCCGATTTCGATCGATCATACCCGAAGATGGTGGCCCGCCTATCATCGCGCACGCAAGGCAATCCGTGAAGGGACAATCGGGGGTGTGCGTCGCATTGTGGCACACATGGGCGGTCCGAGAGCCATGCTGTTCCGCAACGGTACGC
Organism: Candidatus Poribacteria bacterium; assembly: GCA_965204355.1. Taxonomy (GTDB): domain Bacteria; phylum Poribacteria; class WGA-4E; order WGA-4E; family PCPOR2b; genus PCPOR2b. The sequence continues at coordinate 5,443,097 of OZ241983.1, read as the reverse complement.
ACCTACTTGACGGTGTCTGCTTCTTTGCTGAATCCGAACCGGAGTGGGTGTTTGCCGAATTAGATGAGGGTTTTGAAGACTACTTTGTCTATCGCGGAGACGGTGGACGTAGCCCTGCGGGCGATCCCGGTGGCAGCGGGTACATCCACTTTAAGAACGGTGTTCGGGCACTCGTTAACGCGTCGAAGGGACAGGCGAGCGGTTTCTGCCTTGAGATCATTGGCGAGGAAGGACGCTTGGATGTGGAAAACACAGTGACTTTGTCAACCGGTGCCGGTAGATCTGAGCTGCTTGACCTTCCACCGCACATGGTTATCGGTATCCCCGCCTACATTGAAGAGCTTATTGGAGTGATAGAGAACGGTGGCGAACTACTCTCTCCTGCATCGGAAGCTAAGAAAGTGGTCGAGATCATCGTCGGATTTCTTAAGTCACAAGAGCGCGGCAATGTGCGTGTAGATCTACCACTACCGCCGGGGAATTGATACCTTATCCAATAGTTACACCGTTAGATGATTTGTCAAGAGGTGGAATATGCACATTCAGTATACAGAGTTACCCGAACCAAAGTCGCTCCCTGAAGGGACAACGCTTGAATACGCGATACAGGGCCAAGACTGTCGTTCTCTTGAGCGGTTCGCTATCCGCACCCTCAATGCAGGGATGCATACTCCAGAGATTATTGATGAATCGCGCGAATCATTCTGGATTATCATCAGTGGAGAGGGGACGATAGTGCGTGGCGATGAAACCACCCAAATCCGACCGCGAGACCTAATCATCACGCCTCCGGGAGTGTCCCATTCACTCACCGCTGGGGATACGCCCGTCAAATGGTTTGACGTTGCGTTCCATTCCGCTACGTGGGAGATTACTGCGGATGCGTTGGAAGATGGTGTCGGCGATCCGCACGGTGATCATGTGCAAGGCAAGCCATCACTGGTGCGCGGTGAAGAGCTGCCGCCACAGGAGGGGGATTCCTGTTATCGATATCCACACGCTCGACCCCATTCCACGTTAGATCATTGGGATCAGAATAGCAGTGAACCCGGGGCGCGTGCTGCCAATCATGTCCACGATAGCCACGAGGAGTTCTGGTATATCCATGAGGGTTCAGGTCATGTTGAACAGAATGGGCATATCTTTGAAGTCTCGGCAGGAGATCTCATCGGACATGCGCCGGGTGTCCATCATACACTCATCGCTGAGAAGGAACCGATCCGTTGGTACTGTTTCTGCATGAATCGCTGGCTGATGCCACTTGTCAAAGACGCGCTTGTTGAGGCTTAACTGTGCCGGATAATTACCCACAATTCCAAGACGGAATCCCTCTATATTTGAAAAAAGCTAAATGAATGAACTCGCCAAAATTCTAACAACAATCCGACGTCCGTTTCAGCAGGAAATTCGGAGCGGTTGCCAAGACAGCGTAGTAATTAACGGCTTAGGCGCCTATGTTCAACTTTGGGTCAGGAATGCCGAACGGTTGGCACTCAATCCCACTGAGAAGCAGATGCTGACGTCGCTTGCAGATCTATTCTCAGATTACGAGACGCTCTCGTCGACGAAGCGTGAGGAAGTTGTACAAGCTACAATGAAGCAGATCGACGAGATGACATCGAAAAATCAGAAAACATCGCCTACTAGGGAACCTACGGCGAAAGTTGATGATCTGCCCCTATTTCAATCGCTGCCTAGCCAACCACCGAAGACCACTTTCCCCCCGGTAGAGCAAACTGGAGCCGCTAAAGAGCAACGAACGCTTTTCCCTGGTAATTCAAAAGGGCGTGGAGCATCGAAGACAATTGAATCAGCCTCCTCACCTCAGCGTGTCCGTCCGGATGCCTCAGAATCGCATGTGTCGCATTCTGATTCACAATTTGCCGCTCCAGCAAAGGTACAGGTTAAAGATGTGCCAATCTCAACCGATCCGGCATCACTGAAATTTTTGGAGACAGAAATTCAGTATGCAAGTGGAATCGGTCCACACCGAGCGGCGAGACTGATAGCGGAACTCAATATCTGCACTGTCCGTGATCTGTTGGAATACTACCCGCGTGACTATCTCGATCACGGGCACTTCCGGTCGATTTATGAGGTGGGACGTACCGGCGAATATGAAACCATTCAAGGTGAAGTAGTCAATCAAAGCGAATTCACGCCGAGCCGCAAGGGAGCAAAGTCTGTCGGTAAGATTGCGGTCTATGATCAAGCCGGCGTGGCGCAGCTAGTCAGCTTTGGACGTCGGGCCGGCTATCTCAAGAAACTGTTGAAGGTCGGTACGCCCGTTGTCGTGAGCGGTAAATTTACCCGCCGCAACAACGAAATCCAAACCACCGATTTTGACTTCGAGGTGCTCGAAGAAGAGGATGCAGATCTGATCCATACGGGCAGAATCGTACCAAAATATGCTTTGACAGCCAAACTGACCCAACGGATGCTTCGGCAGTGGACTAAGGCAGTCGTAGACGGGTACGCAGGGAGTTGTCCGGAGATTTTGCCGCTAGACATCCGACAGCGAAATCAGTTGATAGATCGGTGCACGGCAACCCAAGAAGTCCACTTTCCCTCTTCAGACGCATATAAAGAGGCAGCGCGAAGAAGGCTCGCCTTCGATGAGTTTTTCCTGTTGGAATTGGGGCTTGAACTCAAAAAGCAGCGGTGGAAAGCAGAAGAAAAAGGAATTGCTTTCCAAATCGAAGGCAATTTGTTGGATCGGTTTCTTGAGGTGTTACCCTTCCAACTGACCTTCGCACAGGAACGGGTCATTGAGGAAATTAAGTCCGATATGGCAAACCAAGAAGCGATGAACCGTTTGCTACAAGGGGATGTCGGGTCCGGCAAGACAATTGTTGGAGCGATTGCTCTGCTGTGCGCGATTCAGAGCGGATATCAGGGTGCACTGATGGTGCCCACAGAGATCCTCGCCGAACAACATGTCTATAACCTTTCGGAACTGCTTGAACCGTTGGGGTTGAAAGTCGTCCTACTCAAAAGCGATCTCCCTAAATCGGGGCGTGACGAAACCCTTGCTGCCATTGCCGATGGTTCGGCTCACGTTGTCGTTGGGACACATGCCCTGATTCAGGAGGGTGTAGAGTTTCATCAGCTTGGACTTGTAATCATTGATGAGCAACACCGCTTTGGCGTGATGCAACGAGCGACGCTCCGGGACAAGGGGACAACTCCGGATGTCTTGGTGATGACAGCGACCCCCATCCCTCGGACACTTGCCCTGACAATCTATGGCGACCTCAATGTGTCCGTGATCGACGAAATGCCACCGGGACGGCAGAAGATTACAACAAAATGGGTAAGAGAGAAAGATCGCCAAAAACTATACGTGCAAATAGAGAGGGAGGTCCAGCGTGGACAACAGGCTTACATCGTCTATCCCCTTGTTGAGGAGTCGGAGAAATTAGAGGAAATTAAAGCGGCAACAGAGATGGCAGACCACTTCCAAGACCATGTGTTTCCGCACCTGCGGGTCGGGTTGTTACATGGACGGATGCGATCGGTGGAGAAGCAGGATATAATGAGCCGCTTCAAAAATAAAGAGATCGACATTCTGGTGTCCACCACCGTCATCGAAGTCGGAATTGATGTGCCAAATGCCACACTCATGGTAATTGAGAATGCGGAGCGATTTGGATTATCTCAAATGCACCAATTACGCGGACGCGTTGGGCGCGGTACACAGAAATCCTCTTGTCATCTGATTAGCGGCCCAATGACCGACGATGGGGTACGCCGAATCAAAGCGATGACGCGTACCAATGACGGTTTCGAGCTTGCAGAAGCGGACTTGGAAATTCGAGGACCAGGCGAATTTTTTGGTACCCGCCAATCTGGGCTTCCAGACTTCAAAATCGCTAATATCCTCAGGGATGCGTCGTTGCTTGAAATTGCTAAGTCAGAGGCAAATCGGCTCGCTAAGGCAGACCCTAATCTGAGCCAACCCGTGCATCAGGTGTTGAAAGAGGTGTTACAGATCCAGTGGCGTGGACATTTGAAAATGGCATCAATCGGTTGATTGAAAAGAGTCAATTAAATGTTGATGACCTATACCGCAAAATACACCTTAATCAACTGTCTAAATTTTGGGGGTAATTACACAATACCGATCAAAAGGCATCGTACCATTGATCGAATAACCGCCAATCAGCTGTGCAAGCAAGCTGGATTGAGGTCGAAGTTCTGATATTGAAAGGAATGATTTATGGCAGAAAACGAAGATACAAATGTAGAGAGGCATGCTGACGATCCCTATGCCCTTAGGAAAGAATATATCCAAGAACCTCCCGTCGGTTTTTGGAACACTGTCAAGTTTCTCGGGCCAGGGTTGATCCTGGTGGGTTCCGTGGTAGGTTCAGGAGAAATTATTCTTACAACAACACTCGGTGCAACGGTCGGTTTTGTGATGCTCTGGTGGATGCTACTCAGTTGTTGGGGCAAGAGCATCGTACAGGCGGAACTGGGGCGTTACGCTGTCTCGTCGGGTCAAACCGCTCTCGCAGCGTTCAATGACATCCCCGGTAAGTTTCCCTTTTTCCGCAGCAAAATGTCCTGGTTCATCTTGCTATGGTTCCTTCAACAGATTCCTGGCCTACTTGGCGGTGGGGGAATCTATGGAGGCGCGGGACAGGCGATGAGTATGATGATGCCGTTTCTGGATTCGAGATGGTGGACAATTATCGTTGCAATAGTGACAGCGACGTTGATTCTGAGCGGCACCTATCGTTTCCTTGAAAAGCTGCTAACCTTTATGGTTGTAACCTTCACCTTCATCACGTTGGCATGTGCGATCCTGCTACAATTCACAGAGTATGCTATCACGTGGGCAGACGTGGGGGCTGGACTGAGGTTTGACTTCCCCACCTTTGCAATTGCAGCTGCCTTGGCGGCTTATGGAGGCACCGGTGTCAATGCCGGTGAGTCGATGGCATACACCTACTGGTGTACCGAAAAGGGCTATGCCCGTTTCACCGGACCGACCGATGACAGCGAAGGCTGGGTAAACCGGGCGCGTGGTTGGATTCGCGTTATGCACACCGATGTGGTACTAACGTTAATCGTTCTGACTTTTGCAACGATTCCTTTCTACATGCTCGGTGCCGGCGTGCTAAATCGTATGGGGCAGATGCCCGACGGATTGGATACGCTCAGTATCTTGTCTAACATGTACACACAGACGTTAGGTCAATGGGCGTGGTGGCTGTTCATGTTCGGAGGATTCTTTGTGCTGTTTTCAACGGTGGTCTCAGGACTCGGCGGGGGTTCACGAATGATGGCCGATGTAATGGGCGTTATTGGTGTGATTGATCCTAACGACTACAAAGCGAGACTCCGCGTCCGACGAATCTGGGCTGTAGCTGCCCCAGCGATCCAATCAGTGTGCTATTTCTTTGTCAAAAATCCTGTCTGGATGCTCACTATCAGCGGCACAGTTGGAGCGATGATGATGCCCCTTGTTGCAGGCAATACCATCTATCTGAGATATTTCCGCACCGACCGCCGTATCGCGCCGGGGAAGAAGGAAGATGCTATACTTTGGATCTGCTTCCTTGCGATGATCGGATTGGCAATTTATGCCATCTATCTTCAGTTCGCTCCAACGTCAGAGCAGCTATAAAAGGAATGAATCTAATGCTCACCCCCGAAGAAAAGCAATTTTATGATGAAAACGGTTTTATCTTGAAGAAAACCCTCGCTTCGCCTGAAGATATAGAAAAAATCTGTGAAGAAATCGAAGATATCCACAATCGCATGGTGGAACAACCAGTCGAGGGGGTTGGTCTCTCGTGGGAAGAGTTTGATGATCCTAACCTACCCCCGCGTCTTAAGCAGCTGATGAACAGTGAGGTGATTAGCCCAACACTGAACAAAATATTGCGTTCGGATATGATGTTGGACATTCTCGAACAGATGATTGGTCCTGACGTCTCACTGTATCATAGCAAGCTGCTCCCCAAAGATGCAAAAGATGGTACAGCTATTCCGTGGCACCAGGATTATGCCTATTGGAATCGGGACGATAACCGTCCGCTGATGGTGAACTGCCAGCTTGCAATTGATGCCACGACACGGGAGAACGGCTGCATCCAATTTGTTCCCGGCAGCCATAAGTGGGGATTGCAGGAGCATCAACGGCGTCAACAGACTTTCGGCGTATTCTTACCGGGACACTACCATGAACGCGAGGACGCTGTCCAGGTGGAAATGGAACCGGGCGATGGAGTCTTTTTCAACGCGCTAATTATTCACGGCTCTGCCGCGAACAACTCTAATCTGCCTCGACGGATGAACACCTTTGCGTATAACGTCACCGGCAACGGTCTGATGCAGTGTCGGCAGGCATTGCGCGGCAAACCGCTGTGATGTGGATAACGCGCTGGCACGTTTTTGCCGTTCCGAGCATTCCGATCTATCCGAACCTGTTATGATATGAAAGTAGGTACGATATGGCTTCTAAGAAAACTGTTGATTTCAATGAACTTCTGGATTCTAACGATTCCACAATTTACGATTTAGAGACCCATTCACCCGGTCCTGAGGGCAGTCTGCCACTGACACCGGAGATGCTGCTCAATTTGCCGAGCGGGGATGTCTTCGCTTGGAGCCATAATGCGGGTATGGGATGGGCACCCGGAGAACTCAATCGGAGAGAGTTCCTTATCCTGAGTACACAAGGAGGTATCCGCGCGCCGGACGGGAGTCCGATTGCCCTTGGCTACCATACCGGCCATTGGGAGGTTGGCTTGTTGGTGCAGGCTGCCGCAGATGAATTCAAAGAACTTGGCATGATCCCGTTTGCTGGGTTCTGTTCGGATCCGTGCGACGGGCGGACGCAGGGCACACCCGGCATGATGGATAGTCTCGCCTATCGTAACGATGCTGCAGTGGTCTTCCGGCGCCTCATCCGGTCACTGCCGACGCGTAAAGGGGTCATGATGGTTGCAACATGTGATAAGGGACTCCCCGCGGCGATGATCGCGATCGCTGCCATGCGGGACCTGCCGTGTGTATTAGTCCCCGGTGGTGTGACGTTGCCGCCTACCGAAGGTGAGGATGCGGGCAAGATTCAGTCTATCGGTGCCCGTTTTGCGCACGGGGAGATCTCCTTGCAGGATGCCTCTGACCTCGGCTGCAAAGCCTGTGCGAGTCCAGGGGGTGGATGTCAATTTCTTGGAACCGCTGGAACATCGCAGGTCGTTGGTGAGGCGCTAGGGATGACACTGCCTCATTCCGGGCTTGCGCCATCGGGTCAACCGATCTGGTCAGATATGGCAAAGCGGTCCGCCCGTGCCTTGGTTAACCTCGACGCAAAGGACATCAAGATGGGTGATATTTTAACGGATGAAGCGATGCGGAATGCGATGGTTGTCCATGCCGCTTGCGGAGGTTCGACCAACTTACTCCTGCATATCCCCGCCATCGCACATGCAGCAAAACTCGCTCGCCCAACTGTCGAAGATTGGATGGAGATTAATTGGCGTGTGCCGCGCCTCGTCGATGTGCTACCCAATGGTCCCGTCGGTCATCCAACTATTCAGGTCTTTTTGGCGGGCGGTGTGCCTGAAGTGATGTTGCATTTACGGGAGTTAGGTCTGCTGAACGAAGAGGTGATCACCGCTTCAGGTGAGCCCCTTGGGCGGAACCTTGATTGGTGGGAGAAATCGGAACGCCGCCAGCGTGTGCGAGATCTCTTGATGGAACGGGACGGAATCGATCCGGACGATGTAATTATGAGTCCAGAAGCTGCAAAGGCGCGTGGGTTGACCAGCACGGTCACCTTCCCGCGTGGAAATCTCGCGCCGGAGGGGTCCGTCATTAAAAGCACTGCAATTGATCCCAGTGTTGTCGATGACGATGGCGTCTACCGCATGACCGGTCCAGCACGCGTATTTGTGCGCGAGCGCGACGCAATTCGGGCCCTCAAAAGTAGTGAAGGCGATCAGATTAAGCCGGGAGAGGTAATGGTACTTTGCTCTCGCGGTCCAATGGGGTCTGGTATGGAGGAGGTCTACCAGATCACTGCTGCGCTCAAGCATCTCTCGTTTGGTAAGCATGTTGCCCTAATCACCGATGCACGGTTCTCTGGCGTATCAACCGGCGCATGTATCGGACATGTTGGGCCAGAGGCGTTGTCAGACGGACCTATCGGCAAGTTGGTTGACGGCGATCAGATTCAGATCCGCGTCGATCGGAATCGGCTTGAAGGCAGCATCGATTTGGTCGGTCATAGAGACCAGACCTTCGGTGTTGAGACAGGCACCCAAATCTTAGCCGAACGGTCTTTACGTCCGGATCTCGCGCCCGATGATCTGCTACCGGACGATACACGTCTGTGGGCAGCACTCCAGAGCGTCGGCGGTGGGACATGGGGCGGCTGCGTCTACGATGTGGATGCAATCATCGAAACACTTGAAGCCGGTATGAAGCGTGAAACGTAGAATCTAAGCAAAACTCAGATTTCAACTAACAGAAAGGAGTCCGCATAACTTACCTCAATTATCCAGAGGTGCAAATTGCGGGTTTATTATGATAGCACACACGAATCTCGTCGGTTGTCGTAAAGAGGAGCTGGATACCCCGGCGCTCCTGATTGATTTGCCAACGATGGAGCGCAACATTGACCGGATGGCATCCACCATTGTCCATGACGCCGGGGTCAATTGGCGGCCCCATACAAAAGGGATGAAAAGCCCTGCGCTTGCACATAAACTTCTCGATGCAGGTGCGATTGGTGTTACCTGCGCCAAGCTCGGTGAAGCGGAAGTTATGGCCGCTGGCGGTGTAAAGGACATTCTCATCGCTAACCAAATCGTTGGACCACAAAAGGTCGCACGGTTGGTCAATCTACGGAAACATGCGGATGTCATGGTTGCTGTTGACTGTGAGGAGCATGTGGAAGCCATTGACCGTGCCGCCCGTGAAAAAGGCGTCCGTATTCGCCTCGTCATTGAGATCAACACGGGTATGGATCGAGCCGGTGTAGATCCTGGAGAACCCGCTCTTGCTTTGGCTCGCAAGATCCATGGTAGGGAAGGCGTACAACTTGCTGGTCTCTTTACTTGGGAATCTATCGCGCTACGTATCGAAGATCCGGGTGAGAAAAAACGGATGATCGACGATGCGCTGACCTCCGTTACAGACACCGCGCAGAAATGCCGGAACGAAGGGATGTCCATAGACATCATCAGTTGTGGTGGGACGGGAACTTACTGGATTAGTGCTTTCCAGCCGGGGATCACAGAGATTCAGGCGGGTGGTGGAATCTTCTGTGATGTTATCTACCGTCATCAGTATGGTGTAGAACACCCGTACGCCCTTACAGTCCTTGCCACAGTTACTAGTCGGCCCGCTCCCACGCGGATTATCTGCGATGCTGGGAGAAAGACCATGAGTGTGGGCGCAGCAGATCCGGATCCTATCGGAATTTCGGGCGTGGAATCAGTGGGGATGTCAGCGGAACATGGGACGGTGAAACTCACTGAGCCGAGCGAAACGCCGCGTGTTGGGGACAAAATTGAGTTTGTTATCGGGTACTCAGATGTTACTGTCGCGCTACACGACGAAATTTACGGTATCCGTGATGGGGTCGTCGAAACGGTTTGGCCCCTCCTTGGACGAGGAAGGCTGCAATAGAAACGCGGTGAGGGGTTTAGGTTGAAAACTGGTGGGCGGGTATGCAAGAAGATTGTTTTTCTAAGCGCCTCCGTTAAACGGGAATCGCTCATTGATTAACATGATAGGGTGCCCACCAGTGACGATACGATAAGTCCGACTGAGGAAAGAGCTCCCCTCCCAATGATCGAAAACCTCAGGCAAATCTTTCGCTCGTTTAAGCCCCCACCACAGCAGATCGCGCCGCCTTTCTAAACCACTGCGCTGTAAAAGTTGTCCTAAGCCTTGACCTTTGAGCGTCAAGCCTTCCCTAACGGTTTGCGGGATTCGGTTCAGTACAATGATTGAGGTTGCGTAGGCATGAACGGTCGGATGCTGACCGTCCCTTTGTCCCGTTTGCAGCATCACTTGACGGGCAACGACTTCCGTTCCTTTTTCAGCGTCGAGCCAAGCATCATCGGTCGGTAGGGTTTGCGTCTCTTGATGGAGCAACACGACTTCAACCGGAGAAAATGTATAGGCTTCGATGAACCGTGTCACCGTTCCATCAATGACCAATAGTGCCCGCTGAAACGGCGTCAATTGACTCAGGTTCATTTCCTCTAAGTCTGGCGGTTTAGCAAACTGGGCGACAAAGAGATCTTTCATCCGTTTTGTGGAAATGTGGGCTTTCTCTACCGTCTCATTCAACGTCAATGTTTGAATCCCCTTCGCTTGATTTGCCCCCACAGCGCTGGCAACTTTTCTTTTTCTTCGACCTGCAATGTGCCGGTATCAAACGCCTCCATGGCAGGGAGAATCGCTGGACCCAGCCCTTCTGCGACCCCACCAGTGGCGTAGATCTTATTGCCGACAACACCCGCTCCCAAGAATACTCTTGCCGTTGGCATATCTGTTTCCTGCGACCATGTATCGTTTGCTGGATCATATCTTTCAACTGTGGACAGCCCCGGACCTTGCACAACGGCAGTGCCACCAATCGCGTAGATATGTCCTCCAACAACACCAGCTGCTAAAGCACTCCTTTTAGTCGGCATATTCGTTTTTGGCGTCCAAGTTTCCGTCGTGGGATCGTATTCCTCAACGTCTGCAAGTATGGGACCTTGTACGTTAGACGTGCCGCCGAACAAATAGATTTTTCCATTCACCATTGCGGCGGACATTCCCGACCGAGGATCTGGCATGCCAACTTTTTTGTCCCACTTGTCAGTCACTGGATCGTATACCTCGACAGCCGGTAGCACCGGACCGAAGTTTGTCGCGATGCCGCCAATGGCATATATCTTTCCGTCCACAACAGCGGTAGCGAAAAACACCCGTGGCGTGGGCATGTCTGCTCTCTGTGTCCACCTATCGGTTGCCGGATCATATTCTTCTACGGTCGAAAGTGCAGGAGCTTCGTTATTCCAACCGCCGATGGCATATATCTTTCCGTTAACAGCCGCAGTCACGATTCCCGCGCGTGGGGCTGGTAGGTCGGCTTTCTGCCCCCATGTGTCAGTCGCAGGATCGTAGACGTCCACTCTCGCGACGGGGGCAGCAAGCATGCCCCCGATAACATAAACCATCTCATCAGCTGCGCTCACCGAGAAAAAGAGTCTTGGAAAAGGCATATCGGTCTTTTTTGTCCATTCTCCCTCTGCTGCAAGACTAATAGGAGAGAGGACTAGCAATCCACTTAACACCAATCCAACCCCAAATAACCAAATCAAAAAGCATTTCATGAAGAAACTCCTGTGTTTTCTACCAGCTGTTAAGCATCCATCGACTACTTACGGATTCCACCAATAGGTCATCTTTCCGACAACCGTTGATTCCGAGAGACCGATCGTTCCGCCATCCTCGTCATAAACCTGGTTAAATACAAAGTAGAAGTCGCTACCGGGGCGATAGATGTAGTTGATCAGAAAGTTGGTTGAAACCACATCGTCTGCACTATTCCACTGCGCGAACAGCTTGGCAAAGAGTTGGGTGGAGAAGGAATAGACAACCCGGCTTGCCACCAAATTCGCATTAAAAGATCCCGCAGGGAGTTCGACCCGTTCAAATTGATACTGCGTTTCTACCACGAGCCGTCCATTCGGTTTGAAGCTCGCGTCAATCTCGAATCCCCGTCTCGTCCCATCGAAGAAATCCCCAACATTCACCCCAAACTGTCCAGCGAACATCCTGCTTTGTGCGGTTTCGACCATTGCGCGAAACCAATTAAATTCATATTCGTCGATGGGAATAATAATGTCATCGTATATATCGAAATCTTCTTCGAGATGCTCCGCTGTACGTATGGCTTGTAACGTAATCCGCTCACCATTGTCGAGTTCAATCCGACTACCGAGTGTGAGATCACGGGTTTTCAGTTCATTCTCCTGAGTGAGAACATAGTCTATCTCCGGTCCCACCTGAATTTCGCGAATCCCGAATTTACGCGGTCGGGGTGTGTACTCCGTTTGACTGCGGAATCGACGACTTCCTTCGTGTCTAACGTATCCAACCTCTGGGTTGAAGTTATCACCGGTATCCGTGTATCCAACTGATAGGTCAAACAGATTGTCCTGCCAATTTGAACCAATATACCACGCATCACTACCTCCGACATCGGCATCGGCCTTTGAGTCCGCTGTCCTTGCCCATAACCCACGAATTTCCAATCTATCGGCTGGACGGTACGAAAAATCAAGTCCACCAGCGCGATTGTAATTCTCTGAATCTTGCTTGTTTATGCCAATCAACCCGACACGAGACCCACTGAAAAGGTCGCGTGTCATCCTTAGTACAGAGTAGTTCGTGCGTGGTACATCGACAATCTCATCCGGGTCAGTAACTGATTCATCTGTGTGAAAGTCATTCGTGAACACGTTGAGCAAGCCCACACCGTAGGGTCCCATTTTTCCCGTAATTTTGCCACCCCCGAGGATTGGAACGGCATGTCCCTCCTCGATACCGATTCGACGGCTATAGAAAAGCAGCAGCGGCGGTGGACGCCGGAAACTCGGACGCGGAACACCAAAATCGAAAAGTCCGGCACCCTCCAAGAAGAAAGGGCGTTTCTCGGGAAAGAATAGACTGAAGCGGGTCAGATTGACCTGTTCTTCGTCGGCTTCGACCTGTGCAAAATCTGTGTTAAACGTTAGATCAGCGATGAGATTCGTAGTCAGTCCGTATTTAAGGTCTAATCCGACCTCGAACTCCCCATCCGTTTTATCGTCATCTTCGATCCGACTCACACCGGGTAGAACGTAAGGTAAAAACTCGATCTGTCTTTTCGGCTTGATCCCCTCTATGCCGACCAAACTTCCCATATACGCAGTGCGATACTTCGCACGTCCACCATACGATGAGGGGACTGGTGCCCATGTGCCTTCCTCGTTGGTTCGACGGATGCCACGCGACAAATTCAACCCCCATGTCATCTGTTCGCTCTCCTTGAAGCGGAGTTGACCGAAAGGGATAGAAATTTCTGATGTCCATCGATCAGAATGGATTTGACTCTGGCATTCTACTACGGCATCCCAATCTCTGTTGAAGCTATCACCGCTGTTACTTATTGCGGTATCCTGCACCGCTCCCAACGCATTAACACGGAACGCAACACCACTCCGCTTATCGTTATAGGTGTCGAGAATAAGAAAGACATAGTCGTTCTCATGCAATTCACGGGCGTCACGTCGCATATCATTGGCGACTAGCTTGGAAATATCTGAATCAAAACAGGTAAAGCCGAAGTAGACATTCTCTTCATCGTAGAGAATGCGGACTTCGGTCGGTAGCGTCATTGGTTCACCCGGATCCGGTTCGACTTGGCTAAATTGACCCACAGCCTTGGCTTCTTGCCAGTCAGGTTCATTGAAATCGCCGTCAATTTCGATACTACCAAAAGTCCGATACGCCACCACTTGATAATCACTAGCATTTGTCGAGACTGCGTGGCCGGTGGAGGGGGTTAAAATGAGCAAGTACACAAATAAGCAAAGGAAATAGATTTGGTAAGGTGCTTTCCCTTGAGAGGAAGTACATCTCTGTAATTCACAATCCATAGACATCTTTCCTTTCGTTTTTGGATGCCACGGAGGCACTGCCCAAGTAAGGCTTATAAATCGCTCACCGTGGACGAGGCTACTGGTAATCTTACAGTGGAACGCTCCTGATTTACACATGCATCTGAGCGTTGGGAAACTGAGAGACGGGAATGATGGTTTGATCGGGAGATTATTCTCCTTGCAGACGTTGGACTAACATCTCCCGCGTTACCGGTTTGTCAAAGGACATCAGGTAGATTTGGAGATTACCGCTCCGGTCGGAGACAAAGGCAAGTTTTCTTCCATCTGGTGAAAAGACTGGCTGTACTGAGACACCGATATCGCTGGTAATACGTCGCTCATTGGTTCCGTTTATATCCATCAGATAAATCTCAATATCATCCATCCGCCCCGAGACGAAAGCAATGGTTTTTCCATCGGGCGCGATCACCGGGCTATAGCAGTCATAGGGGTTGGGGTTCAGATGTTTTTCATCGCTACCGTCGATATTGATGGTATAGATCTGATGCAGCGGCTTGCTACGGCCGGGTGCGACACGGCGCGGGCCCGTGCCTTCCGGTCCCGCAGAGACAAATGCAAGCTGCTTTCCATCTGGGAAAAAAGTTGAGCTGCCCTCATCTGCCTCGCTATCAGTAATGGGTGTAGGAACGATTATTCTTCCCTCCATGTTTTCCAGATCAACGTCGTGCAAATCTAGGAGGTATAGGTCTAAGGTTCTATCCCTGCTCGCCTCATAAACCACGCGTTTCCAATCTGGCGATAAACACGGTGCACGGACACCCAATCCAAGGGGTAGCAGTTCGTGTGTTACATCTCTATCAAGGTGAGTGGCATAAATACCCGCGTAGACCGGTGTTGTTCCATCGCTTTGGAGGACAATGTGGACTTCGCCAGCACTTTTCGGTTCGCGGCTGTGCACTATATACTGCGAATCGCCCAGAAATCTCGGCGTATCTTCATTAAAATTGGGCGTGAATGTTATCTGTCGGAGGTTGCTGCCATTCACGTCCATCAGATAGATTTCGCTGTTACCCAACCGGGACGATGCAAAGGCGATCTGTTCACTATCGGGGGAGAAATTCGGCGAGTAGTTAGCTGGATTTCCCTTTGTAATCTGCTCCACTCGGTAAGCATCGCTGACAAGTCCTGCGACCTGTCGTATCACCGCGTTATCTGATGTCGAATGAACAATCGCTCGCAGTTGATTGACCCCTTCTTTGCGAACTCCCAATCTCAGATAAATCTTTGCTAGTTGGAGCCGGACCATCGCCCGGTCTTCGGGTTGGGCGATGTACAACCGGATTGCGGCTTTGAACTGGGGAATCGCGCGATCATAGTTTTCCAATGCTACATGCGCTTGCGCCATCAGGAGCCGCGCTTTGGGATTCCGTTCGTCCGCTCTGATGACCTGTGCCAGTAAGGCAACCGCTTCATCATACCTGTTTGAGCGGATAAGTTCCTCACTCTGCCGCAGGGATTCGTCTGTTCCATCGCAACCGATGACGAATAGAAAAGGTAGAAAAGCGCTACATAATGCGCGAAACGTGAGACGTGATCCGTAGTGCGTAAAACGTAGAATCGTCTGCTTTTCCTCCTTCCTCCGATGTCAAACTTATAGAAGACCGCTCAAAACGAGATGTGTAATCAATTGAGGTGGGATAAAGTTAACTCAAATGCCCAAAATTGCTCTTTTGACGCATCTGTGCGAAATATGTTTACTCGTGTCTTAGCGCTTCAATCGGGGACAACTTCGCTGCCTTCCACGCCGGATACGCACCGAAGAAAATACCAATCCACGCTGCAACGAAAAACGCTACTGCCGTATACATCGGCGAAATAACGGTCCGCCACCCCCAGAGCGATGGCACCATTTGCGATCCGAAGATCCCAACGCCAATTCCAATTAAGCCACCGAGGATTGACAGGGTCATCGACTCAATCAGAAACTGGATCAGGATATCATGACGTTTGGCACCGACCGCCTTTCGTAAACCTATCTCCCTTGTGCGTTCCGTCACCGATACCAACATAATATTCATAATCCCGATCCCGCCAACAATTAGCGACACCACTGCAATACCCATAATCATGTAGGTGAATGTTTGCCCCGACTCTTCGAGCGTCTCAAGGAATTCTGTTTGGTTTCGCACGTTAAAATCGAGTTCCTTGTTGGTTGGGAGTTTGTGTTGTTTGCGTAAGAGATTCTCGATTTCGGCTTGAGCTGGTTCCATTGCCTCGCTACTGATTGCCTGTGCGCTGATACTTGATAGATGATCTCTGCCAAAAACCCGTTTCATCGCCGTTGATACTGGAATAAAGACCTGGTCATCCGGATTCCGCCAACCGCTTGCGCCTTTCTCCTTCATCACACCGAGCACCCGGAAGTTGAGTCCACGAATCTTAAGCGTCTCGCCGATCGGATCTTTTCCTTCGCCAAACAATTCATCAACGACTGTCTTTCCCAACGTGCACACCCGACGTCGAGTGCGCACATCGTTCTCGGTAAAAAATGCACCTTTCTCAACCGGGAAATTCGCTGTAACCTGGTATTCTGGTGTTGTACCGATAACTGTCGTATTGTGGTTTTTATTTCCATGCTTGACCTGAGTGCGTGAAGATACTTCCGGCGTAACTAAGAGAATATTTTGTGCACGTTCCCTCAACACCATAGCATCTTCATACTTCAGGCTCTGACGGTCCTGCCCCGAGCTCCGTCCGCGAAAACGACTCTGGCCCGGACGGACTGCCAGAATATTCGCTCCGAGCGTCTGGATGCGCTCCGTGATATCTGCTTTCGCTCCCTCGCCGATTGAGGTGGTAGTCATAATTGCTCCCACGCCAATAATTACACCAAGCATCGTCAGTGACGACCGAAGCTTGTTTGCTAATAAACCGCGCAACGCGTTTGCTAAACTTTCGAGTATTCCCATCGAAATAGGTCCCCCTTTGTTTTTCAGCGGCCTCCACCTCTGCCACCGCCGGCGTTCCGCTGCATCCGTCTCATTGTAGAAGCTGGATTTCCCATCATACGTCTAAACCGTTCCATGTCCCCGCCACCTCTGCGGTCAAAGCCGCCCACGGCGACGGCCTGCCCTTCATTTAAGCCGGAGATGATTTCTGTTCTGTCGAAACTGCTCACACCGGCCTCAATAGGTTGTGGACGCCCCGGTTGACCATCTTCACCGATGACGCGGACCATTTTTCGGTTCCCAAAAGACAGAATCGCCTCATTCGGGAGGACTAATATATTTCGTTTACTCGTGGCAGCAATTTCGACGGTCGCATTCATTCCGGGCTTCAAGAACGGTGTATCCGTCTCTTCTGATGGAGCCGCCTCACGGGTCCAATCTCCCGTTCCTTGACCGCCGAATAAGTTATCCGCCATCGCCATCCAAGGATCCGGTGCCTCCGCTGGTTCAGCAGCTGTTGAATCTTCATTGGAAGTTTGAGGGTTCTCTGAGGTTGTCCCTTCTTCCTGCCGCTGCCGACGCATCTGTCGAAAGCGTTCCCGCTGCTCCGGCGTGAATTCGCCGCCGCCCTCACCTTGACGGAAACCACCGCCCTCACCGCGTCCCGGGAATCCATCGCCTCTCCCCCAACGTCCTCGTCCCCTCGGACGCGGATTCGTGATTTCAGTGATAACTTTGAATGTTGTTACGTTTTGAACGACCTGCCCTTGTGGCGCAATACGGAGCACCTCTCCTGGCAGTGGCTGATCTGGGTAGGCTTCGACAGTGATGGTCACCGACTGCCCAACCTTCACCTTGCCGATATCGGTTTCATCTACCTCTGTTGCCACAAATACCTTTTCGAGATCCGCCATTGTCACCAGCACCTGACCTTCGGACGAAACGGATCCGCCTCGACCGCTTCCACTAAAGCTGGAGACGATTACTTGACCTTTCTCCACCCTTTTTTCGAGAATCGTGCCGGAGATGGGGGCACGAATAACCGTATCTTCATAACTTTCTTGTGCAAGTTGAAAAGCACTCTGACTGCGCATGAGTTGTGCGTTGGAACTTTCAAGGTCTTTTTCTTTCAGATCGATCTGCTTTTGATTAGCGAGTGCCAACTCCAAAGCGTCCTCGGCTTGTGTGACACGGTGTCCCTGAATCTTTATCTCTAAGTCACGATATTTCTCTTTCTCGATCTGTTCATTCGCCGCATCAATGGCGTACGCTGCTCTCTTAATTTCAGCCTTCGAGAGCTCTAATTCCTCTGGGCTTGCCGGTTGTTTAACTAGCTCCAATTGCTGTTTGGCTGAATCGTGCTGTGCCTGCGCTGATTGAAGCTGCGTCGCAGCCGAGTCAAGATCTGATGTTGAGATGTACTGCTTCGCGAAAAGTTGCTGTTTTCGATCGTACTCCTTTTGGGCAAGGTCACGGTTGGCTTTCGCTTGGTTCACACTTGCTTCTGCACGTTTTTTATCTTCCTCCCGTACCGTGGCAGATGTCAGGAGTTCGTATCGCAACTTTGCCATCTCGTGGCTATTGTTTGCATCATTTAACTGGCGTTGATTCGTTATTTTTTCTATCCGTATCTGTTCTGTGAGCTGCTCCAACTGTTTTTTTGCCTCAGCTAACTTTTCTTCCGCCTGCTTAATCTGGATTGCGGTCTGTTCCTTTTGTAATTCGATATTAATCTTCGATTGATCAAAACGTGCTTGAGCGGCGTTAAAGTCTGCTTTTGCCTGTTCCAAATCCGCTGCAACGTAGGTGGTTTCGATACGCGCAATCACAGCTTCCTGTTCAACATAATCGCCCTCTTCAACGGTAATTTCTAAAATTTTACCACTGGCTTTGGAGCTCACTTCGACAATGTTAAGCGGCTCAATGGTCCCAGTGGCGTCAATTGTCACTTCGATATTGCCTCGCTCAACCGTAGCGGTTTTGATTTCAGGCGCGTTGTTAGCTTCCTCCTTGGTTGCCTTGGCACGCTGCCCCCACAGCAGCAAGCCGCCGGATACGAGAACGACAACAGCAATCACTATGATAATGATCCATTTCTTGCCCATCGGCTATCCCCCTTTGTTGGCGAAACAAAAAACTGGGGAGAATGGACGAACCTATATCTCCCCAGTTCTCTATATCATGGTTTAGCGGCCTCTGCCACCCCCTCTACCACCGCCGCGATTCATCATCTGCTGCATCCGCTTCTGTTGGAGAGTATTGAGTTCGGCTATCTGCTCTTCGGTCAAAACCGATTTCAGGTCTGTCTCGAACCCGCTGCGAACCGCCATCATGGCTTCGCGTACTCCGCTAAAATCTTGGGAATCACTAGCTGCTTTCACAGCTTTTTCAAGACTATCACGATGTTTCTGGTAAACTGGACGGGCTTTGATGAGCGTCTCATCATCGACCTTAAGAGAAAATGTGAGGTCTGTCCACGAATTGTCAATAATTGAGGTGGGATTCATGAATCCACGCATTCCGCCCCCACCACGCCTTTCACCACCGCCCCCACCGCGCATCCCGCCACGATCTGGACGTTGGGCTTGGGTGACTTGATTGGTCAGGAAAACGGTAACTGCTGCCATTGCGAGTATCGCGGTTAGTACGAACCATCTGCGTTTCATGGTAAAATCTCCTTCTTTCTTATCAAATGAATGTTGGAATAGTGCCGAACCACGAATTTATAATCATATAGTATGCAGGTTTCGGCTATAAACTTGTGTCTCTGTCCCTTTAGGCAGGTGAGTTTGAATTAAGTTCGCACTTTTTTAAAAAAAGTGGATTGAGGTGCCATTAAGCTAGTCCGGTGAACAAGCAGACGAGTGAGCGAGGGAACGTGGAGGCGAGTGAAAATACACGCTCACACGCTTCCTCACATACTCACTCTTGTTCATTCTACGGGACGCCAACGAATTGATTGGACGCGTGGCATATACTGAAAGCCTTCTGGCGTCGCGGGGCCCTCACTGCCCCAGTTTCTCTCTGACCGTTCGCCGACAAGCGTCAGAATCATCCCCGGTTTGCCATCTGCCAGATGAGGTGGGAGTACGCAGCTGCCCGAATACCCCGGATACGCGGGTGTTGCAGTCATAAAATACAACTCATCGTGCCAAGTTCTGCCTTCATCAGAACTCACTTTTGCCCGTTCTCCCCCGCGATATGTTGGTCCACGGTGTGTATAAAGAAAGACAATCCGCCCGTCCGGTAACTGGACACCACCGCCGTGCATCTCTTCCAGCAGAAACGTTGCGGGACGCTGATTATGCCACGTCCGTCCACCATCATCCGACTCAGCCAACGTAATCCGTTTCGTGTAAGAGGAAAGCCCCCGAGCACCTTGAAAGCGTTGCCATAACCGCCACGGACCTTCATTGCGAAACGGGCGTTGTAGATCGCTGGACGGAACTCGCGGATTGTTACGGCAGAAAGCGAGTAGTCTGCCTGACTGTAATTCAAGAATTTGCGGCTCACCACCCGGACAGATCGGCGCGCCATCCGACCATGTCAAACCTTCATCAGTTGAGCGAAACGCATGTACGGTTAGGGGACCCACCGCCGTCTGAGAACTGATAATGCCTACTGGTATGATCAGTGACCCATCGCGCAGCTGTTCAATCCCCCCGACCTGTGGGTGTTCGGAAGACTCAATTTGTCCGAGTGGGTGCCATGTCATTCCTTGATCGCTTGACCGCAATACTTGCAACATCTTATCTGCGGATTCAACGGCTATAAACGTCCCATCGCGCAACACTGTGTTGACTGACTTGGTTACCTGTAGATTGTCCCAAGTTTGCCCGCCATCACCGGTACGCATCACTGTGTGACTATCGCTCATCTGTGCGTGGATTTCGTCGTCGTCAGTAACAACCAACGTTGCTTGTGTGTCAGCATACCAGTTCCGGTCATTGATCCACGGCAGTACACTCCGTTCAGCCGGTATTTCGTGCACGGCGCTGTGCTTTGTGTATACTACACCCTGATACGTTTCCTCGAAGGCAGGGTAGTTGACGAAGATGTAGTCCTCTGGGCTAATCTGTTCACCGTCCCCTGCGATAATCCGAGCACAGAACTCACCGATAAACGGAAAGTCCAGCGAGAGGTGGCGTTCGCTTCGACCGGGTGCGATAGGTTCCACAAGCGTATGAGCGAAGATTACACGCCCCCCGACAAGTTCCTGAACCTCCAACGTAATCGGTTCGTTGACCGATTCGACTGTGTGGTTGTATGTCGTCAGAGATAGTTTGAGGGGACCGTCATCGAGGTGAATCAGCGAACTATCCCGCCTGCCCTGATTAGGACGAGTTCCAAGAGTTCCTATGACCGTTGCCTCGACGTTCCGGCGCGTTTTGAATTCAGTCGCTTGAGATCCCTGCTCCAACTGTGCTGCATCGAACCGAACGATCGCTCCCGCTTTGTTTGCTGCAACCCTGAATTCAACGACAGCGCGTTCCTCCAGTTCGTCCGTGCAGCAAGTAAATAAAAAACGCTGCCACTCCGTTGAAAGTGGCAGCGCATAGCTGAACGAATCGGGGGACTGCGTAAAGTCCACTGCCCTCGTCCACAGCCCAATCTCCAGTTGCGCCGATGCCT
Organism: Candidatus Poribacteria bacterium; assembly: GCA_965204355.1. GTDB lineage: Bacteria > Poribacteria > WGA-4E > WGA-4E > PCPOR2b > PCPOR2b. The sequence continues at coordinate 5,421,892 of OZ241983.1, read as the reverse complement.
CATCGCTCCGCGCATACACCGAAATCGTATACGGTGTGCAAGGAGTGACCCCCACCAGCGGCGAGAGTAGATGTCCGACAGCGGTACTGCTGCTTTCTCCCGTTTCATTGGGATTCAGCGAAGCCTCCGTTTCAACCCGCGCCACACGTTCACCGTCAACCGCCTCACCGACAGCTTCACTGCGCGGCGGCACCTGCGGCACTTGAGTCGTCCCGGCTTCATCGGGGTTCAAATCGAGGTGTAACTGCAACGTCAATTCGTTTTGCGTATCGCCCCAGTTTGTTGGGACAGTGTCGCCGAAATCGAGTTCAAAACTGGCGTTGGGTAGCAGATTTTTTGATAACATGTATGGAACGACCCTTACGTTTGAGAGAGCAGCATTTGTATATGCCATCCGTACTTAATCATTATGATTTTTAATCCGCAGCGACCTTATCTTCTACAGTCAATTCATTTACAGTGAACGTAAGTTCATTATCCTTCGCATCAACGAGCAGATGGTCACCGTCACGCACCTCGTTCTGGATAACCTGCATCGCTAGCGGATCTATGATGCGCTGTTGAATCACCCGTTTGAGAGGGCGTGCACCGTAAGCAGGGTCATAGCCTTCTTGGATAAGGGTATCTACCGCCGCATCTGTCATCTCGATCGAGATATTTCGTTTGGCGAGCAACTGACGAACGTTGCCAAGTTGGATCTCAGCAATTTGACGAATATGTTCGCTTTCCAAGCGATGGAAAAAGACCACTTCGTCTATCCGGTTCAGAAACTCCGGACGGAAATGTTCGCGAAGTGCAAAGGTTACCCGTTCACGCATCGCTTTGTCATCCGTGATGTTCAGAATAGAGTCGCTGCCGATGTTGCTGGTCATGATGATGACCGTATTGCGAAAATCAACAGTACGTCCTTGGCCGTCAGTGAGCCGACCGTCGTCGAGCACCTGTAGGAAGACGTTAAACACTTCCGGATGCGCCTTTTCGATTTCGTCGAATAGCACAACGCTATAGGGACGACGTCGAATAGCTTCGGTCAACTGACCGCCCTCGTCGTAGCCTACATATCCCGGCGGTGCACCGATTAAGCGTGCCACGGTGTGTTGTTCCTGATACTCGCTCATGTCAATCCGCACCATGTTCTGCTCGTCATCGAATAGGAATTCCGCTAACGCACGGGCGAGTTCAGTTTTTCCCACACCCGTCGGTCCCAAGAAGATAAAAGAACCGATCGGACGATTCGGATCTTGCAAGCCTGAACGACTTCGCCGGACCGCCCGCGCTACCGCTTCGACGGGACCGTCCTGACCAACAATTCGATTGTGAAGCCGTTTTTCCATCTGAACCAGTTTTTCAATCTCACCTTCCAACAGTTTGCTCGCCGGAATTCCTGTCCACTTACTGATAATAGCAGCGATGTCTTCAGGATCCACCTCTTCTTTTAGCAGTGCACCATCACCCTGAAGTTGAGCAAGTGCCGCCTCGGCGGCAGCAAGATCCTCCTCTAACTGACGGAGATGCCCATAGCGGAGTTCAGCGGCTCGCTGTAGATCTGTCTGACGTTCCGCTTCCTCAATTTGCTGGTTGACGTGGTCGATCTCCTCGCGGATCCCGCGTACCTTCTCGATTGCATTCGTTTCAGCTTGCCAGCGGACGGACAACTGGGTGCTTTGCTCTTCAAGGTTGGCGAGTTGTTCTTCGATTTTTTCCAACCGTTCTTTGCTCCCTGCGTCCTTCTCCTTTCTTAAGGCTTCCCGCTCGATCTGCAACTGCATGACCTCTCGATCAACCGTATCCAATTCCGTCGGCTTGCTATCAATTTCGGTGCGGAGACGGCTTGCAGCCTCGTCTACAAGGTCAATCGCCTTATCCGGTAAAAAACGATCACTAATGTAACGATGACTCAGCGTTGCAGCAGAGATCGCTGCACTATCGGTAATACGGACGCCGTGGTGCACTTCGTACCGTTCTTTGAGACCGCGCAAGATGCTAATGGTATCCTCAACAGACGGTTCATCGATGTACACCGGCTGGAAGCGGCGTTCGAGTGCGGCATCTTTTTCGATATGTTTGCGGTATTCGTCGAGCGTCGTTGCACCGATGGCGTGGAGCTCGCCACGCGCTAACATCGGCTTGAGCATGTTGGACGCATCCATCGCACCTTCAGCTGCCCCCGCACCGACGAGGGTGTGCATCTCATCAATAAAGAGTAGAATCTGTCCTTCGGCACTTTGAATCTCTTGTAGCACCGCCTTGAGACGTTCCTCAAACTCACCACGATATTTCGCGCCGGCGACCAACGCACCAAGGTCGAGCGCGACGAGCCGTTTGTCTTTCAAGCCAAGTGGCACATCGCCCCGCACGATTCGTTGTGCGAGCCCTTCAACAACGGCAGTTTTACCCACTCCCGGTTCACCGATTAATACCGGATTGTTTTTTGTCCGCCGATTCAGAATCTGAATTGTGCGCCGAATCTCTTCGTCGCGACCAATCACCGGATCTAGCTTCCCTTTACGCGCTTCCTGCGTCAGGTCACGACCGTACTTTACCAATGCTTCATATTGGTCTTCGGGTGTCGGGCTGCCAACTCGCTGGGAGCCGCGAATCCCCATCAAGGCCTCCATGATGCTCTTTTCGTTCACGCCGAGGGACGCTAACAATTCGCGGACTGTAGCCGCTTTCACCTGTACCATCGCCAGCAGAATATGCTCGGTGGAGGTGTAATCATCCTTCATCTTATCGACGATTGCTTCTGCTGCATCGAAAACACTAACGAGGTCCCGGTCCATTCCAACTTGCACCGATGTACCCGTGATATGTGGCATACGATCCAAAGTCTCATCAATACGCTGTCCCAGCACATCGGTATCCACGCCAATCCGTTTGAGAACCGATGGCACGACACCGCCTTCTTGTTCAACCAGTGCTTTGAGCAGATGTTCGGTTTTGACTGCCGGATGATTGTACTTTTGTGCTAAATTCTGCGCTTCTATGAGCACTTCTTGGACCTTTTGTGTAAATTTGTCAATGTGCATAACTATTCCTCCTAGTGTGTATTGCATGAAATGTTAATCGCAATTGAATCAGCAAATGACATGCCAAAACAGTTTGCGTCGCCTCGATTTTGCTGCAAATGCACACCAGGCGTTATTTAACAGGTCTGGGAACAATTTAAAGACCGCTAACTGCGAGAGCTTACTCCTTCTGTACTATGTCAAATTGACACATTTCTCGTTTGTCTTATGCCAAGACAACATTTCTGCCCGTCGGGGATCCCGTACTACACATCAAATAACTGCATGTGCTCTTCAAATGTCTCTGAACGACGGATTTGGATTAGACGATCGTTATTGACAAGGTATTCCGGTGGACGCATCTTGAGATTATAATTTGAGCTCATCGCGTAGCAGTACGCTCCGGCATCATGGACGACAAGGCCAGCGCCCTCGTGGGGCGTTGGCAACGCTCGATCCTTACCAAGAAAGTCCGCCGATTCACAGACCGGTCCTACAACATCATAGTTTACGACTTCGCCATCAATAGGCTCAATAAAGTCGATATGCTGATAGGCATCATATAGGCTCGGTCGAATAAGTTCCGCCATACTTCCGTCAATAACGATGAAATGTTTATTGCCGTTTGTTTTCACGCCAGTGACCCGATTAACCAGCACCGATGAATTTCCAATAATAGACCGCCCCGGCTCGATAATCAATCCGATGTCATCGGTCAACACGTCCCTAATCGAATCAATTAAATGGGAAGGCGTTGGTATCGATTCCCCCGTTTTTTCGTAGTCAATGCCCAACCCGCCGCCGATATTCAGGTATCTTAGATCGAATCCTGCGTCCCGAATCTTCTCGATAAACTCCATCATCAGAATAGTGGCATCGCGGAAGATTCGAACCTTCTTAATCGTAGATCCGAGATGGCAGTGAACACCAACAAGGCTGAGAAGTGGTTCAGCCTTAATCTCATCAAGAAACCAGTGCAACCGTTCATTTCGAATGCCAAATTTGGAGTTCTTGATTCCTGTTGACACATAGGCGTGGACTTCGGGATCAACATCGGGGTTAATGCGAATGAGGACATTTGCAACTTTCCCCACTTCTTTTGCAGCCTCGCGGACGTGCGCGAGATCGAACTCGCTATCGATATTGATCATCACTTCGTGTTCCGCTGCAAGGATCAGTTCAGGGATTGTCTTGCCGTTTCCGTTCAACACCGTCCGTTTCGGATCGAATCCCGCCGCCAACGCAATCCGCAGCTCGTTACCACTCACCAGTACCGCACCGCTTCCCAGTTCACGTAAGTGCTTAAGGATCGTCAGGTTATTATTTGCTTTAATGGCGTAACCAATGATTGACTCAACACCTTCAAGTGCGGCTTGATAAGCGTTATAGTTTCCCCTTATTTGTGTCAGACTGTAAAGGTAAAACGGACTCTCTGGAATCTGGTCTTGAATATCTTTAATTTTTAATTTTTCGCAATAGAGATAGCCATCTTTGAAGTGAAAGTTCATATTTTTCTTTGGTTCCTTTCTTTTTATACATGAAATGTAAAACACTAAGTATAGTAAATCCTAAAAACAGATAGACGCTTTCGCTCCCCGTGTATGGTCCCGACTCGTCGGGATGCGGTGCGGTTGGAAACCACACCTACCGGGTCTAGGGGCAATCTGGTTCGGTTTGGAGTGTCTCATTAATTCTAAGATCTACTATAATATCAAATTCAGTTGGAAAAACAGGCTTCGACTTGTTACGACGAAGGTAGTTGTTCACATAACATTAACTGCTTAAGAAGTTACGGTTGAATATTCAAATCCTTGTCGTTCAGTGATTCATCGTTGTTGGACACCTTTCCTACTGCCCGATGAATTGGGCAACTATAATCTGAAGTGCATAAGTCCGATACTTTACGATGGCGAGGAGCGTTTTTCAAGTTGCCAATTCAGAACGCCAAACAGCGTCGCGGATAGGATTATATGGTAGAGTGCCATCCATACCCAGCCCGGTGTAATACCGAAGCCGACGTAGGCACCAGGTTTTACAATAGCAACTAACGCGCACAAGGGACTCAGCACTCGCAGCAATTCTATTAGGATTGTTGGAAGATTTATCAGCGGTGTCAATACAGGAATGATAAGTGGGGTGAAAGTCAGTAATAGCACAACGGCGTAACTGCGTCCTCTTGCGTGATCTGGGCATCCCAACAGGGTAAAACATGCTCCAATTAAGAAAAAGGCGATGAATCCGATAATAGATATCAATCCGCACAGAAACAGCTGATACACCTCCAATCCGCCCGTGTAAACCGAAATCCCAAAGAGTGGCATTGTCAACCCAATACACCACAGTAGCGCCAAAATCGCTCCCATCAGTTTGCCAAGCAGAAACTTTTGATGTCCGATAGGTGTGAGATTAAGTAAATCCCAGTTAGATCCGCGTCCTTCAATCTGAAATGATTCAACGGCTTGCAGCGGGATAACCAAGCCGAGTAACAGACAAAAAAACAGTAATATTAAGAGAGCGTAAATGCTTTCGCCGACGAGAATTTCTGAGCGTCCACGGCTTAACGCAAATTGCTCAAATGCTGTGGCAAATAGGGCGAAAGCGAGAGTACATAGAATGATAAACTGTGTGCGGCGATACTTTGGTTGGTGTGCGTAAAAACGCAACTCTTTAAGGATTAGTGCGATCATGTCTTTATCACAGATTTCATGGAACCTTGAAGATGCTGTATCCTTGTCACAATTTAGCTGATAATAATTATAACCGATCCGCATCCCATGAGCAAGACTAAGCTGTTGAGTCATCCAAAAATGCTTGAACATTACGAGTAGATGTGTTAATCTATTGACATCTTGTTGCTTAGGCGCAACTTGTTCTCACAACGGTTTCGTCCAAACATAATATAGGAGATTAAGTCAGATGAAAAAGCGTGTTTTTTGTACACTACAGATGTTATCAGTGGTACTTGTTTTCATTGTAGTTTCACTTAACCCTCTTCATGCGAATTATAACGGTGAATGCTGGGTCGTCAGCGGCGGGGATACGGTCTATAAACTTAATGCGGATGGTCTGGCAGATCCAACAATCATACCCGGGCTCACCCAGGCACAAGCTGCTGTGGTTAATCCCCAAAACGGTATTGTTTGGATTGCTGTCTCTGCTGCAAATGCTGTCTATAGATTTAATCCGGCGGCCCAAGATCAAGCCCAAATGTTCATTCGACTTCCACCAGTTGAACGCCCACATTCCGTCTCGGTCAACCCAACCGACGGGACCGTTTGGGTGGGTGGGATTAACACGGTCCAGAAGTTCTCAGCCGACGGCAGTCAAGTTCTGGCAACAGTTACTGGCGTGCACGAACCGACAGTTGCAGTTAATAGCACAGACGGTAGCTGCTGGGTAACAGATTCCCGTGGAACGATTGCTCGGTATAGCGCAGCCGGCGCAGCCGCTGCGACCTCTCCGGTAAAACTGAAAGAACCCAAGTATGTCAGTGTCAATTCCACATCTGGCAATGCGTGGGTGACAGATCCACACGGCAATGTCATTGTCAAATTGAGTCCAAGCGGCCAAGAATTGCTCAGAGTTACCGACCTCAAACTACCCAGTTCCCCGAGTGTCAACCAGCGGGATGGCAATCTGTGGGTTGTTGCGGACGGTAATACCCTTGTCAAATTGTCTGCGAATGGGCAAAAATTGCTGGAAGTGCCTGCCGGGATGGCGGTTCTGTCTATTTGTGCCAGTTCCCAAGATGGCGGTGTATGGGTCGCTGATCAGTTTGGATCGACATTTCAGGGCGGTGTCAGTAAGTTCTCTGCGGATGGACAGCAGTTGTTTGAAAATCCGATACCGCAGCCCTCTTTCGTCTCTGTTGGAAACTGGGCGGGGCAATAACACGCACACAACCGTAGAGGTAAATGGGCATACCTAACACCTGCCCATTTGCTTACTGCCGCATCTTTAATTTGCTATCGTTGATTCTCGTACGGAACGCAGATCTGCGTTCCCTACTTCTCAACCGATTCCGATCCGTCGGGATAAACAAGGGGGAATTCGTATGTGCAGATTTCGCTTCCTTTTTGTTCTAATACTCCTCCTCGTTGCCTCTCGCGCGCAGGCACAACAGCCACCGCTACCAGACTTTGAGGTGGACAGCACAAGTTTTGTGTTTTCCAACCCTTCTCCGCTTGAGGGAGAGGAGATCACGGTTTACGTCAGCGTCAAAAACGTGGGACAAGTTGCTCCCACGATGAATGAGGATCTGATAGTCAATCTTTACGAAGGCGAGCCGGGAACAGTTCCGCTGCAGATTATGTGCAGAGATGTAATTTTGGGGTTGGGTGTGGGTGAATCAAAAAGGGTCAAAACCCAATGGCGACCACCACCCGGAACAACGGAAGTGTATGCTGTCGCCAATCCGGCTGGAGACGATAAAGAGATTCAAGAAGCCAATCGCAGCAACAACATTGCTCATACCTCTATTACTGCGACGCGACGTGCGTTTCCCAAGGCAACTCCCGAACAGATCCAAAACGCAATACAACGAGGGGTGGAATGGGTAAAAGCGCAACAGGGTAAGCATAACCGCACCTGCTTACAATGCGGGGCCGAAAACCAGCTTATCTCGATCTGTGTCATCTGTGGCGCGACCCTTAAGGGGCTGCCTGAAGATCTTATACCCGGTCCGGCATGGGATCTGGGAGAGGATAGCAAGCAAGAAACTGCACTTGCCATGCTCGCTTTGATGTCGGCGGGGGTTCCTGCCACAGATCCTGCTATACAACAGGGGCTGGATTTTCTGATGCAGCAGGATTGGAATTCCTTTGATGCCTACGTTCACTCTATTGTTTTGCCAGCGCTCGTTGCTGCCAACTTGCCGGAATACCGCAAACGTGCTCAGTTTTCAGTGAATCAGCTCGTTAAGCTTCAGTTACCGTTTGGTGGAGAGGAGTTCTCGGATCCAAGAGATTTTGGCGGTTGGGGCTACGGTGCGACAGCCGATGGAGCACACTTTAACTGGGTTGTCTACGCCCTCTACGCTGCAAAACAGTGGGGACTTGACGTTCCCTCAGACACTTGGAAGCGGGCTGAGGAGTGGATTCGTAGCAATCAGACAGCGACCGGCGGTTGGCTCTATAATCGGGTGGAACACGGTTCGCCTTGGGCGGAAGGCGTCTATGGCAGCATGACAGCGACGGGACTTTGGACGCTCCGCGCGTTTGGCGTTCCCGTTGAGGATCCACAGGTACAGAAGGGGTTGGAGTGGCTCAAAAAACACTGGTCACTCACCCGAAATCCTGGCGCAAACTCTTGGCATCACTACTATTTTGTGACCCTGCAACGCTTCTGCGACATCCCCCCGAAACAGAATACACTTGTCGGACATGATTGGTATCAGGACATCGCCAGTATGTTTGTTGCCGAACAACAACCCGATGGACGCTGGATCGATCACGAGGACTATTTTCCGACAACCTGCTTTGCGTTGATGTTTCTGACGCGTTCCCTACCAAAACCGATGCAGCCGGACCTCGGCGCTGTAAACCGTAGTCTTCGCTACTCTCCGCCTTCGCCACGTGTCGGCGATCCTGTGCGAATCAGTGTCACACTGACAAATACCGGTGCACCGATTGAAGCGACAGTTCCAGTAGATTTTTATGACGGCAATCCAGCGCAGAGTGGAAACAAGATCGATTCTCAAGAGGTTCTCTTTAATAAAAATCTTGATGAGACGACCACTGAAATTAATTGGATACCAAGCGAGGACGGCGATCTCACACTTTATGTCATTGTTGACCCGAATAAGGATATTGCAGATCTGAATCGCGGCAATAATACCACCTCGCAACAATTAACCATCCGCCCGGAGTCCGCAGATGCCATTGACCCAACCTCCGCTGTCCGGAAAATCGGCGATGGCATCTTTCAATTTGGTGCCGTTACTGTTGATGCCAATAAACACGAAGTGGTCATGAACGGTGAGATCAATCTTATCAGTCCAGAGACTATCCTCGAATTTTTCGCGGTCGGCGAACTGGGCAAAACACATGAAAGTCTCATTATGCTTCATGCAGAGCCGATACACATCCAACTTGCGCTGCTCCGCTTGAACCTAAATCCGGGCATGAACCTCACTGTCGAGGGTGACCCCCATCTCCCCCAAGGCGATCCGGTCGAGTTATGGGTTGAGTGGGAACGTGGTGAGCAAATCGTTCGGCATCGTGCTGAAGAACTGGTGTGGAATGCGATGACAAAGCAGCCGATGCAGCAAACCCATTGGGTGTTCACAGGTGGGCGTTTTATTCGTAACCAGTTCACTACCCAACTGTTTCACAATATTATTGCTGTCTACCGCGATCCCGACTCTATCTTCAACCATCCGCTGCCCGGCGGCACTGACGATCGAACCTACCGCGTTAATACAGATATTGTCCCCGCCAAAGCAACGCCGGTAAGAATCATTGCCCGACAAATACAGACTGATGCACAAGGGAATCGTCGCAATGAACCCACCAATCAGCAGATGGGCGGATAGGCGAATCGTCTGACGCAAGGCCCCCGATGCTTCAGCGAAACGAAGAGGAGGTAAGGACCATGTTAATTACTGCGTTAGAAAAAGAGAAGCAACAAATCTATCATAACGGACACATCGAAGGCAAGATTGAGACCGCACGGGCTATGCTTTCAAAGGGAATGGAGATTGAATTCATCGCTGAAGTTACAGAACTTTCCCAAGCACAACTCTTGCAATTATAGTGAATGATTAAAATATGTAGACACTTTCGCTCCCCATGTTTGGTAGGCGCTGTCCGATAAATCGTGACCAGGATTTCTAACTGCGCCGGTACAGAGTGTCCAAGTAATTCTAAAGTTCACCATAAAACCCCAACTTTCTATCAAAGACAAATTGCATCAGTAACAAAACTTAGAAAAAAATAAGGACAAGGTGTATGCAACAACTCAATCCCAAAGAACATAAAATGGTCATTCTCGCCGAAGGTTCATTCGGCATTTTGGAATCAAAAGCAGCGACGGTGTTGGTACGCTACCATACCGAGAACGTCGTTGCTGTTATCGACAGTGAACAAGCCGGGAAAGATGTCAGCGAGGTCATTGAGATCGGGGAGGGAATTCCGGTCCTGAGCAGCCTCGCAGAAGCGATGGAACTGAACCCAACGATGCTCGCAATTGGAATTGCGCCACCGGGGGGTGAATTGCCTGAACCGTGGATAGCGATTCTGAAAGAAGCTATCGGACATGGGCTGCATGTCATGAGTGGGCTTCACTGGTTCTTGAGTGATGACCCTCAACTTGCCGATCTCGCCAAACGTAACAACGTCACGCTGTGGGATGTGCGGAAACCGCCGGCAGACCTTCCGATTGCCACCTGCAAAGCCGACGAGGTCGATCAAACGGTGATCCTGACTGTCGGATCCGATTGTCGAATCGGCAAAATGGTGACGGCGATTGAACTTGCAGACACAGCGAGGGATCGTGGAGTGGACGCGGAATTTTGCGCGACCGGTCAGAATGGAATCATGATCTCTGGTTGGGGGATTGCCATTGATGCGGTGGTGTCCGACTTCACAGCCGGTGCGTCAGAAGAAATCGTACTTGAAGGAGCAACGAAGGCACGCGACCTCCTGATTGTCGAAGGACAGGGCTCGCTCGTTCACCCCGGCTATTCAGGTGTTACGTTGAGTCTCCTGCACGGCTCAATGCCCGATGCCATAATCTTCTGCCATCAACCTTCACGGAAAATTGTCGCCCGGTACACTGTTCCACTCCCGCCAGTGCCAGAACTGATCCGTCAGTATGAAATGCTCGCCCATCCCATTAAACCCGCCAAAGTCATTGGGATTGGTCTCAACTGCTTTGATCTCACCGAAGAAGAAGCCCATCAAGCTGTTGAAGATACAGAACGAGAAACGGGCCTACCTGCCACGGATGTCATCCGTTTTGGAGCGGATAAATTGGTCGATGCGATTCAGAATTTTCGTTGATTCACTTATGTAATCGATGCCAGAAATCGAATCGGGCATTTGGCATTTCATAGTTTTGAAGTAGGTTAAAATGGTGGGGCACGCCATCAAGTCATAACGTACTTTTATCGTTACTGACAAAAGTCTTTATCTCCCTTTACATAAAGACGCTCTTCTTTTTTATTTCGAAAAACTGTGTATAAACGAAGCATTCCACTAAGAAAGGAGTTTCACAATGAAGCAAACTGTTTTGAATTTAACGCTGTTCCTCTGCATCGGTATGGGATTGGTTTTGCTCGGTTGCGGTGCCGGTGCCAAGAAGGGGACCGAATCTACTACTAACGTAGAAACGCTTGTCATATCAAGCACGACTAACATTTCTCCCCCGAGCGAAGAATCAACTACTGACCTAGGAGCGAGTGATGTGTACATACTTGAACCCTACCCCGATGGGACTCGCGGCATGCTCTACACTATCGGGATCAGTGAATCCCAAGATTTGAGCATAGCAAGGTCAATGGCCATTCAAAGAGCAAGGGCAGCTATGGCACAGAAAGCTCAGGTGCTCGTCGTAGCACTATCCGAAGATTTTCAGCAACAACTCCGCGCAGATGCTAAAGTGAAAATCGATGCTGTTTTTAGGGAAGTCTCCCGTAGTATTGCCGCTGCAACGTTAATTGGAACTGATGTTGTCACAACGAAAGCAACGGAAAAGGATGGACTGTACAGCATGCAACTCATGTTGGGAATGCCCATAAAGGGTAATATTGAAGATCCGATTGTTGAGGAAATTGGTCAGGATGAAGTCTTAGTTCAAGAATTCCAATCTTGGAGAGGCCCCAGTGGACTGGCAGAGAAAATTAGCAATCTCCGCGAGTAGAAAGCACAGTAATAAAAGCTTAGCCTAAATTAATACCTATTGCAACACTCTGCAAGCCGCGGCGGATCTTGCCGGGATCCGCCGCGAATCAGGACCGAGTAACAGTTTCGTGCTAGGCCATTTCGGGCTAAAGATCGAGCCCTTGGCGAGCGGGAAAATCCTATCCCTGCCGGAAAATCCATGGATTTTCAATGTCTAGCAAGTTGGCTCATATATAAGAAACCTTCCATGAAAAAACATCTGATTTTCCTCCTTTGTATGGCGGTCTGTGTTTCTTTATGTCTTGTCGTCACGGATGAGTTACTTTCACAACGCGGGATGAAACCCATTAAAGTCCGTACGAGGGCTGGGCAAGAAATTGAGCTATATAAAGACTCCTATGCTCTCGTTGTCGGTAACAGTACCTACACCAAGGGTTGGAATCCGCTCGGGGGTGCCCTTCAAGATGTAGAGGAAGTCGCAGCTGCCCTCAAGAAACATGATTTCACTGTGACGTTGGAAAAAGATTTAACGAAACCGGAATTTGAGGATGCTTTTGAGAAGTTTGTTACAGAGGGGAGACATGAAAACAACCGCCTTCTATTTTATTACGCCGGGCATGGTCACACGGAAAAACTCGCAAACGGCGATGACCTCGGTTACCTCGTTATGGTGGATGCGCCATTACCTGAAAATAGTCGCATCAATCACCGCAAGAGTGTAGACATGGAGTCGCTCGTTACACAGGCAAAGCGGATTCAAGCACGGCATGTGTTGTTTATATTTGATAGCTGTTTTTCTGGGACCATTTTGAATGCAGCTCGTAGTCAGGGACAGCCTGAAAACATCTCACACAGTGTCCGACAACCGGTGCGCCAATTCATCACCGCGGGCCGTGCGAATGAAGGTGTGCCAGATAAAAGTGTGTTTAAACAGACATTTCTGAACCTTATTGGAGGCAGTGCGCGCCAACCTGTACCCGATGACTATATTACGGGTGAAGAGTTAGGGTTCTACCTGAAACATCAGGTGCCGATATACAACAAAGGACAACACCCTCAATATGGCAAAATCAACGATCCAAACCTAGATCAGGGCGATTTCGTGTTTGTGCTGCCGAAAGAGGAGGTTTGGACACCCGCTCCCCCGAATGTATCACCGGTGGCGACATTAATAGTTACCAGCACGCCGGTCGGTGCTGATATTTACGTTGACAATGCCTGGATTGGGAAGACCCCACTGATGAACCATAAGGTGGACACAGGTGAACGGCGCGAAAAACAGGTGACGGTGGGTTTAGTACTTTCAGGCTACACGCCCCGCACGGCACCATTAACATTGAAAGGTGGCCAACAAACGCCGTGGGATGTCCACTTGGAGAAACATATCTCTCGAACTGGGACCTTGACGGTTGCTAGCACACCGAGCGGCGCGTCTGTCTACATTGACGGAGAGTTTATTGGGTCAACGCCGTTAGCCGATTATGAAATTGACACTGGTGGTACGCGTGAAAAACAGGTTGAGATACGCTTAGAGCTTTCGGGTTACAGGAGCCGCTTAGCAAGATTAGTGTTGAGAGGTGGCCAACAAACGCCGTGGGATGTCCGCTTGGATCAGGCACCGATACACCAAAGCAGTGACTCGCTTGAGGGCATGGCCTTGATTCCCGCAGGAGCGTTTCAGATGGGGAGCAATGATGGTGAGTTTGACGAAGAGCCGGTGCACACGGTCTACGTTGATGCGTTTTATGTGGACACACACGAGGTGACCAATTCCCAATATAAGAAGTTTGTTGATGCCAACCCCTTGTGGGGGAAAGACCATATCCCTAGCAGATACCACGATGGAAACTATCTAAAACACTGGACTGGAAACAGTTACGGCAGAGGAGACCACCCCGTAGTATATGTGAGTTGGTATGCTGCGATGGCGTATGCGGAGTGGGCGGGGAAGCGTTTGCTGACGGAAGCAGAGTGGGAACGGGCAGCACGGGGTGGGTTGTCAGGTAAAAAGTATCCGTGGGGCGATTTGCTAGATTCTAGCAAGGCAAAATACCGCGGTGGCGGCCCGACCACTGTAGGAAGCTATTCACCCAACGGATATGGGCTCTACGATATGGCGGGTAACGTCCAGGAGTGGTGTCTTGATGCGTATGATGGGAAATTCTATAAAAGTTCACCGCATCGCAATCCGATTGCAGGAGTGGATAGCATCACACAAATTACGAGATACTTCACAAATGTCAAAACCCCGCGTGTGGGGCGTGGTGGGGCGTGGAGTAATAGTCGGACCGGCCTTCGCGTCGCTAATCGCCGCGAGTTAAATCCGGTGTTCACGAGCAACGGCAGCGGTTTTCGCTGTGCAAGGCCCGTATCCCCTTAAATTTTTACGCCTTTATCCTTTGGCTCATGTAAAGAATGGGTGCTATAGTAGATACCACAAGTACTTGCCTTCAATTTATCAGGGAGGGACTCTCCCTCTACTTGCGGGAGGATTAAGGGGGGCTCTTAGAAGGGTATGGAGGGATATTTCACTTCGTGCTTTGCACTTTCTTTTGGCATGAGCGTATCCTTTATCCGCGTTAGCAAAACGTAAATATGGAAAGAATGAATCTCGACTGCACTTTCGTAACCTGCAAAGGAGATTACCATGATAAGACCTCTGATTTTCCGGCGTGTTGTGATGCTCTGTTTTTGTTTCTGTTTGGTCGCCTCCGGAGATCTATTTTCACAGTCAATCCGCGGTATGGAGACCATCACCATCCGCACACAAGAGGGCAAAGAAATTGAACTGTATAAAGGTTCCTACGCCCTCGTCATTGGCAACGGAAGCTACACCGAGGGATGGCCGCAGCTTTCGAGTGTGCGTCAGGAGGTGGATGAAGTCGCAGATGTCCTTGAGGAACATGGCTTCTCCGTAACATTGAAAAAAGACTTGACGAAGTCAGAATTTGAAAAAACGTTCGCTGATTTTGTCGTCAACGCCGGTAGCGATCCAGCCAACCGCCTCCTGTTTTACTATGCAGGCCACGGTTACACTCAGAAGATAGCAACCGGCGAAGACCTTGGATATCTGGTAATGGTTAACACGCCATTGCCGGAAAAAGATGCAATCAACTTCAAGCTTAAAGCTATGGATATAGCATTGCTGGTGACACAAACGAAGTTGGTCCAATCACGGCATTTCCTGTTTGTGCTTGACAGTTGCCTTTCCAGTACAATTCTCAACTTGCAAACCGGAGTAACTCCCGAACACATTTCAGATCGTGTCAAACAACCGGTCCGGCAGTTCATCACTGCGGGCCGAACCAATGAACGGCTGCCTGACCGTAGCGTTTTCAAGCAGGAGTTCTTAGACCTCATCCAAGGCAAAGCAAGCGATCCATTTTCTGACGGTTACATCACAGGCGAGGAGCTGGGGTACCATCTAACAATGAAAGTACCTGAATATAACAACGGAGCGCAACACCCACAGTATGGTAAAATCCTGGATCCACAACTGAGCAAAGGAGATTTCGTTTTCGTGCTTCCGAGGAGTTCAGCACAGCCGAGGCAAACCGGCTCGATTTTTGTTTCCTCCCAACCCGCCGGGGCGCAGGTGATGCTCGCCGGTATTTTGCAAGCACGATCCACACCGGTACGAATTCAAGATGTGATGGCTGGAACACACATGTTGAAATTAACCCTTGAGGATTATGAGGATTATACACAGCAAATCATTGTTGAAGCGGGCAGAGAGGTAAAAGTCAATTCCACGCTCAGACGGTTGGCACCGCGTCCTCCAGTACCCAAAAAAGGCAGATCAAAATGGCCCTTTATCATTGGAGGAGTTGTTGCAGCGTCTGGGGCCGGTGTCGCTGCATACGTACTCTCTAATCGTAACGAGGTGGGAAACGGGGGCGGGAATGGTCCACCCCCGACTGGGGACCTAAAAATTTCAATCAGTATTCCGTGAAGGACAATCTCTTTCCAGTGATGCGGGAATTGTGTGTCGAAAGTTTATAGTTTGTCAATTCCGTGCTAGTTGATACCCATTAGGACTTACGCACTTCAGGTTGTAGTGAACGCAGTACTGCGTTCACTACGCACATAACAATGGAAATTCAATCGTAGACACATGTGATCCGATCGCAGATTGGGCGGTCTTCGCCACTTTATGTCAACTGCGTAACTCCTACTCATAATGAATTGTGTATCGACAAACTCTCAAGTGGGCGAGAAATTTATCTCGTGGATAAACGTTCGGTGAATGACAAAGGAGAAGAGTAGAGGCAATGTCAAAAAGTTTGGTTTTGATGATAGGGGTTGCTGTAGGGTTAACTCTATTTCTCTCAAGTTGTGGCGGCGGCGATGATGTGGAGGACCTCCCTTCAATGGATATTCCTCTCGCTTTTCTGAGTCCAATGGCAGCTGGGGATTATACCGTCAGAATAACAATAACAGCAGCCGATATCCCCAATCAGATTGTAGATGAACACAATCTCGCGATTGTCGAAGGGAGCAACCAAACTTACGAGGTAACCGTTAATGATGTCCCGGTTGGTAACCAAAGGGAAGTCAACGTAGAGGTCTTTAAGACAGGGAACCGTTTATTCGTAGGTTCTGGCACGGTTAATATTTCAAGCGGTGAGAATCAACTTGCTATAAGACTAGAAAAAATGGCAGAGCTTCTCATAATCAACATTAGCCCATCTGCTGCAACGCTGGAAGCGATTGGAGCGACTATGCAGTTAAGTGTTACAGTAAAGGACGAGAAAAACCAGCCCGTACCGGACGCGACCGTGAACTGGTCGAGCAGCACCCCCGCTGTGGTAAGTGTCAGTGCATCAGGGTTGATTACTGCTCGTGACAACGGGACCGCTATTATCACAGCGACATCTGAAGGGACATCAACCGCCGCGACGGTTACTGTGGCACAAAAAATAGTGGAAATCAACATCACTCCCGCCTCGGCAACGCTGGAAGCGATTGGAGCGACTATGCAGTTAAGTGTTACGGTAAAAGATGAGAAAAACCAATTCGTACCGGGCGCGGCTGTGAATTGGTCGAGCAGCAATCCCTCTGTGGTGAGCGTGAACCCTCATCAAGGACTCGCTACCGCCCGGGGTAACGGGAAAGCGACTATCACAGCGAAATCAGGTGCCAAATCCTGGACCGCTGACATAACCGTGAAACAGTTACCGACCACAATCGAAATCACCCCAGCCATTCCACCTTTGATCGCTGTGAGACAGACCTTGCAGTTGGGCGCTACCGCGCGCGATCCCAGAAACAACCTTATCGCGGAGGTAAGAGTCAATTGGACGAGCAGTAATCCGTCTGTCGCAACCGTCAGTTCAACAGGGCTTGTCACCGCCCTGCGTCATGGTCGAACAGCCATCACAGCGCGCGTGGATCACCTTTCACATACTGTTAGCATTGTTGTCCCAGATACGACGGGGCCATCAATAGTAACTGGGACGGTGTCAAATGGCGACGTAAGGATTGATGTTGAGCGAAGCAATGCTGTCGGTTTCAGATTTGATTTCAATGAACCTATCATTGGAAGCATAAAGTTGACTAATGAGGCAGGAGAGAGTCTTAATTGGATTGCAAACGTGTTGGGTCAAACAGCAACGCTGACTGTGGTTCCGGGGAAGGAACTTGTCGGTGGGAGAACCTACAAGATTGAAATTGATGTCAAGGATGGTGTTGGTAATAGAATGGAACGGACAATTACCTTTGTTACCGATCTCAACAAATGAGGAGTGGTGTGATAACTAGCCCAATGGGTTAGGTAACTATATCAAGACAGGTTGCCCCGATAAGATAACGTATTGGACTCCACTAGTACTTGTGTTGCTCTCGTTCGGTAGGTACAAAATATATCTCTGCTTGACATCTAAACGTTTATTTAATTATGCGAAACCTACTTGTTTGTTTCTTGATTCTGTTCGCAACAACCGGTCACGCCGCAAAACCCGATTGGGTCAAGAACTATGGGCGTTCTGAGGAGCGGCCCGTTCACATCTACCTCGTTGGCTTCGGGAGTGCTTGGGGGAGTGGTGCCGAACCCCGCCAAATCGCTGCGGACGACGCACGAGCAGATATATCCCGCAACATCATCACAAAGGTCAAGAGCGTCATTCGCACCTCCGAATCGGAGGTGAAAGGCACCCTATCCCAGCAGTATAGCGGAGTCACCGAGAGTGCGACGGCACTGAAACTGTTAGGGATCGAAACGGAAGCTTACGTTGATTCCGAGAGCAATCCAACTACATACGTTCTCGCCTACGTCAGCCGGGCCGAACTCAAACGCATCTACGCCGCACGGGCATCAACACTTCGCGAAAAAATAAGGCGGATCCTTGCCGATGCCGAGGAGGCAGAGAACGCTTCAAAAATAGATATAGCGGTAGAAAAATACCTGAGCACCTATCCGCTTTACGATGCGTTGAAAGAGGCGGAAATTATTTTGTTGGTGACGAAACATTACAGCCGTCCGGCCGATGTTGCCTTCGATGAATTGGAAAGAGTTACAAAAAAACTCTCTCGTGCCCCCGATATTCCACCAATCCCGTCACACACAGAGATCATCAATCGCGTTGAGCAGCTCGTGTCAGAATCGATCACTTCTGTTGATGGCATCGCTCGTGCTGTCGTGTTTCAACTCTCAAAGCAGGTGAAACAATCGGAAGGCAAAGTCTTGCTTACACCATTCACCTATCAAGATACCCGGATGAGCAGTCGTTTTTCCCGTCAACTCCTCGCCGCCCTTGAGGCGCAAATAGGGCAGATAGTCAAGTGGCAGACTATCAATCAGACACGCCGTTTACATAGCAACTTTCGTCCCCGTTCAGTTCAGCACATGCGCGACTTTGCAAAAGAGGCGGGTGCGACGTCGCTCCTGTCTGGCACATATTGGGAAAACGGCGATCAGATCACGCTCCGGGGAACCTTGCGGGATGTAGAAACAGGCGAGATTAAAGCGGGGGCTATCGTGAAGTTTGACCGGGACATGAAAGCCCTTGACTTCAAACCACAGAATTATAAGCAGATGCTCATTGACCAGCACGCTTTTGCCGAAGGCGAGTTTGTCAGCGGCGGCTTACAGATCGAGATGTGGACAAACAAGGGAAGTGAACACCTGCTTTACACCGAAGGCGAGACGATGAAGGTTTTCGTCCGCGTCAATCGCGAGGCGCACCTCCGCTTGCTGTATATCCTCGCTGATGGCAGGCGTACGCTTCTCTATGACAACTACTACGTTGATCAGTCGAAAGTCAATCGTGTTGTTGAGATTCCAGAGGAGTTTGAATGTGCCCCGCCGTTTGGCGCGGAGTTGTTGGTTGTCGCGGCGCGGACTGAGGCGTTTCCACCGATTCAGACGTATGAAAGCGACGGGTATCACTTCCTGAGTGCCAAAGATGCCGGACAGGCAGCACGTGATTTTCGCGGTATGAAAAAGAAACAGGAACGGCCTGACCTCCAACAGAATGAAGCACAGCTGGTGCTTACAACAATGAAGAAGTAGAGAGGGCAGAGAAACTATAGTGAATTATAAAAATAAATAAACACTTTCGCCCCCGGTAGGGGCGGTTTCTCCCCGCACCGCATCAGCGCAGTTACAAACAGCGCCTACCAAACGGGAGAACGGTAGGCGCGGTTTTCTAACCGCACCGGTTTGGAGTGTCTCATTAATTCTAAAATCTACCATAATTAGGGAACAACGATCGTTGTTCCCTACGGTTTATAGAGGCTTTGTGGGGGCTGGACTCGGCGAGGCAGGGCTGGCTGCCTCGCCCACTGTGGGAGGGAAATCCCTTTCCCGATGTGCTCAATGGGTCGGGGTAAATCGACAGACCCTATCGAACGAGATCCGCAACCTCGGCAGTGCTTCATAGGGCCAAGGATTAAAGGACTGGGGGATATAATGACACGCGAAGCTATGGCGAAATGCCCCCGGCTCCAAAATGGGACCGCCGCGATGGATGAGCCTACCGTGGAAGAATACCACATCCCCCTTTGAGGCCTCGACGGCGACCTCTGGAAGACCGTTGCGCTCAAACAGAGCCTCGAATGCGTCTTCGTGCTGCCAACCATACCAAGCCCCCGGATTACCGTCTTCATCGGTCCTAAAATCCTTCTTATCGATAATGGGTCCTCTGTGAGAGCCGACTTGGACATGAATGCTTCCGTTCCACGCACCAACCTCCTGAAGCGCAATCCACGCCGACATACAGCCCGGAAGATGGTATGCATCCTGATGCCGACGCTGTTCCGAACCGACATAGAAATACATACTCTGCACTGCCTCCGGCTCATCATTGAGGAGCGTTCGCAACGGTTGGTACAGTCTATTGTCCAGCATCCATTCTAACCCCACAGGTTCATGAAGCGACCGGTTATGGGTGCGCTGCCAGTCGTCTGGCTCCCGTGGCGGATAGCCTTCGACGGTTTTTCGCCCTGCATGTAGGTCCATCATATATTCGATAAACCGATCACACTCCTCTGAATCAAACGCACCTTTGGCGATAGTATAACCATTGCGCTGATATTCTTCTGTTTGACCCGTTGTCAGTTGTATATCCATGAAAACCTCACTGAGCAATCTTGTAAAAGAAATCTGTTAAACACCCTCCAAAACAGCCTCAAGTTCTGCGACGCTGGCAACCGCCACCAAAGCGGTGCTCACGCCTCGGTTCTCAAGCACCCATGACAGCGCCTTACCGGTCGGTGAAATCTCTTTCCCCGATTCGGTCAATTCACTCCAAGGACCAGCGGTAAAAGAATAGACAAGCGACAGTTCGCTGCGCATGCTCTCACCGAGGGGTGAAAGCTGCACCAGCGTTTCCTCCGTCGCTTGGGTCCAGTCTGTCCCCGTCTTGTGTCCCCAGCTCAAATACTGCCCGCCGAGCGCTTTCATCACCAAGACTCCCTTTCCCGCTTTGGACGATGCCCGAATACCCGATGCCTGACCACGGCAGACATAGTTGTAAATAACCAAGTCTGCATCTGCTCCCTTTTCTGGTCCCCGTGTTACATAGGCATCTTGGTCCTCCTCAAAGTGGCGTATCGTACAGAGTGAACGCACCTTTCCCATCTGTTTGAGATCCGTGATTCGCTTCCTCAATTGAGCGTCCTTCATGTAGGCGTAATAGTGTACTCGGAGGATGTCGATCGCATCTCTGCGCAGATTCACCAGATGCCCGTCAATAATCCCCTCCAAGTCCGCTGCTGCGGGGGCGCCGACTTTCAGGGAGAAGTGACGCTCGTCTGTGTTGCCCTTTAACTCTTCCGGGATATGAATTTCATCCCCGTAGCCCATGTCAAATAGGTTTATCCCAGCTTCGGCTGCCCGCAGGTATATACGCCGCTTCTCTTCGGGCGGTGGATGGCCGGACTCTCCTTCCCAATAGTGTGCGAGGAGACCCCCCGTCCCTATAACACTCAGCCGCATCCCTGTCCTTCCAAATTCACGATATTCCATAATATACCTTTCTGATAAAATTCTTCTAGAGAAGATACTATACACTACTTATCAGTGTCAGTTTCTGCACTTCGGAAGTTTAGTGTGAACATCCGTCTACCCACACGCCCTCCGAACGACGAATGCCAGAGTTGATGACTGAAGAACACAACATCACCCGGATCAGACTCAATGGGGAAACTCGGAATGTCGCGTGGCGCTACTCCGAAGTGATTGATATTGGGATCCGACAGAAATTGTTCCCCACCTTCCTTATCCCCCGTCGCTTGCTCCCACATTTCAAGGAGTTTGGGACGTACATTCTCGAACTTATGGGGATCATCTTTCGACGCAGCGGAAGGAACGTTCAGATGGAGTGACCACAACCGGTCGTGGTACGGATTCCGGTGCGCGCCCGGTATGACACGAAGGCAGCCCGTATCCTTGCCGACCGAATCTAAATAGAATGCAACCTTAATACTCGGATGATAGTGATACCGCCACGCTCCGATATTTTTATTAGGGTCGCTTTGACCCTCCGGGATATGTGGATCCCACCCCATGTCCGGATGCCAGACAGTATCTCCTACATAAAAGTTCCCGTCATTTCCCTGCTTAAATGTATAGTCGGGCCCTAACAGTTGTCCAATTGGCACACAGATGCGTTCGCTATCGATCAGCAACTCAGCACAAGGTCGCCCAAGATACCAGTCGTTCACCTGTTGGCGTGTCTTGCCATCGAAGGGTTCACCATCTCGATCTTCGAGCATCGCCTTTTCAAAGTCGCGGATGATAATGGCCATCTCGTCGGAAGAGAACAGTTGCCGAAGCACGACAAACCCGAATAGATCAAAATGTTGTTGTTGCTGCTTAGTAAGCATTTTTTCCTCTGCCCTACACTGCGACTTTTTCCGCTTGACAGTCTGTTCGCAAGGTGCTAAACTGCACGAGATACTATCATTATCGGTTGGACAAATCAAGGACATTATCTCCTTGAATGATCTTAACTGTAAAGTTAATATGTCACCAATTGGATTTTCTCAGGAAATCCGCTCGTAGCTTTTGGGAAGAGAGATCGGTCATGAAGAAAAGTACATCATCTCCTGATTCTGCCCCCACACTGCCACAGAATCCACTCCTCGCCCCCGAAGCGTCAAATTCGGCGCTAACCCGTCTCCTACTGCGCTCAACCAGCGAACTTGCAGACGCCACCCGCCCCAGCTTCCTCGCCAACGAACACTCCCCTGTGCACTGGTCTGATAGCGATTGGGACAGGTTAGAATCCAATCGTGAACCGCTGTTCGATATGTCGGCGGTTACTGCACAATTCGACCACGCAAGTTTCTTAAGGGATGGATATGCTGTGCTGAGAGAAGTCATGACACCTAAAACTGTCGAAGAGTGGACAGCAGCGGTGAAATATGGTCAGGAACTCAACGACAGATTGCTCCAGTCAGACTGGACACAAATCAAATGGAATATCCTCGGTCGAACCCCGCCAACAAAATCTCTCACCGTTGAGGAGATTAATAACGCCCTCGGAGGGAGCCAGAAGGCACCGCAGTCGAACGATGAGGCTGGTGTGAAAACATTGCGGCAGCACAGTGTTTTCGCCGAGTATTTTCCTGCAGGTCATGTCCCGTACTTGATGAACGTTCTCACGCACCCGCAGATGCTCCAACTACAACGGATGAGCCTCGCCAGCGATGACATCTATTTTGATCACAATCAGTTGTTGACGAGGCCCCCAGGCTATCCCGGTGGTGCGTGGCATAGCCATAGAATCGGTGGTGGAGGGGATAACTGTGGGGTGGCGAACTTATCGGAGTACCAAGCACAGCCGAATTTCAACCTCACGCTCTGTTATCCCCAAGGCTTTGAAGCCGAGGCTGACGGGGGGCTGAAGATCATTCGGGGCAGCCATCTTTTTCGAGATCCGGGAGGGTGCTGGGCTGACACCGACGAAAAGATGCAGCAGGAGTGGTTGGCAGGACGGGTGCATCCCGTCACTTCCGAGCCACTTCAAATTGAATATCTCTCAATTCCGCCGGGAACGATCGTCTGCTGTCTGTCGCACGCCGCGCACGCGGTATCACCCAAAGCCTCGGACAGGGATACTCGTTGGTGCTCTCTTTTCTGCTACAAGAAACCGAGTGATGTGACCGGTCATGCCCAACCATCGCATTCGATTCCGCCGGTATGGGCGATGAAGGCACATCGGGGCGAATTGCCAGCCGTTCTCACCGAACTGTTTCGACCGAGCTACGACAAGGAGTTGACGGGCGGACGAACTGTGGATTCAGAGCCTTGATAGGTCAGTTAAGGGGGTTGTCTGCTTCAAACACGCGGCGCTCCTCATCGGAAAGTTTGCCTGCTGCCGCGGTGCGCTCTACCCAATGTGTTGGTATACCGCCTGTCCACTTGGCTGGAGCGGCATCGGGGTCTGGGGTCCTATACGCCATCAACAGTCCCCACCGAGTCGGTGCACCCGGTGGACGGCGTTGAACGTGATGCGGCATATGGTGAACAAATGAAACCATGCTTCCCGGTGGTATTGATAGATGTACAATTTCCAGCGGCTTGCCCGTGATAGCATGGATCTTTCCCTTCAGCCAGTTTGCTTGCATGTCGGCGTCTTCATCGGGACGCTCTGTATTCCACTTAAACGGGATGCGGTAAAGGTGGGATCCTGGGATAACGCCAAGTTCCGCACCATCTCCACTCTCTGCCCCTTCTGGGTAGCATAGCGTTCGGATACATTGCTGCTGTAGAAACTCAGGGGTCAATGCCTTACCGGTGCCAATAGGATCTTCAACTTCATACTGACCCTCGCGATACTGGTGGGCATGCCAACGTCTTCCTCGCGAGCTAGCCGCCCGGTTGAGCATTAGGCAGTGATCAAGCACGAAACGGTCGCCAAAAAGTTTCTTGAATAGTTCCAGCATCTGCGGATGGGCAGTGGTGACATCCATAATAAAATCATCGTATCCCGCTGGGAAATATTCCGGCATTACCCCCAGCGATTCGTACCCACGTGTGACCAATGCACCCGGACCGAGGAGTCCATGCTCGTGCATGTATGCGCGCACTTCCGATCTGAGAAAGCTAGGCATTTGCTCTGATCCACCGCCACAACTAGCCAAGAACTCCGGGGTGATTTGTTCTGGTGGAGGCGTCGGTAATCCGCGCTTCTCAAAATCGATTAAAGCCCAATCTGTGTCCATAAGGATACAGTCGTTCATGTGCTGTAGTTTTTGCAGGCTGGCGGTGAACTGCTTTTGACCTTCCTCGGTCAGTATGCCCTCCCACACCCAAAATCCTTCCTGCTCGAAGGTGGTGCGGTCAAAGGCCTCCAACACCTCTGGACGCAGCAGATTATCCACGCGGGCTGCTCGCACAAAATCATCAGTTTGTTTCTGTTCCTTTGAGTTCTTCATTGTCGCTTTTCCCTCAATTTTGTATACTTAACAGACAGAAAATGGACAGCTTCTCAAAAAACATTTTCATCGTAACACAGGTACAGATAACCTGTCAACGGATTTAACACTACATACCGGTGCGCAGAATTGACGAAGAGGAAAACCAAATGGAAATGTACCCAGGCAAGCAGACATTTATAGATGATTTCTTCATTGATCTGTTGTCGTGGAATGGGGTTTCCAGTTGGCCCGGTGTGAGCGAGGAACGCCAATCGAGCTATCCCAATCTTCCCAAAAGAGAGTTCTACATCAAGTTGCGGTTTTATATTTCTCCAGGTGCCAAGTTCTACTCTGTGACTCTAGATCCACCGGAAGTTACGATGTGGTTAGTTCCGTCACAGTCGGTTCCTGAATAGATCTATCCGCAACAGTACGGGATTCAAGACGCCGCTGCGAGTCGATAAAATTCGATTGGCATTAGGTTAGTCAAAATGGTAGAATGTGAGCTATTCGGGTGCGAGATGGATGTAAGGTCCTATCGGTATCTACAATGATGGGCTTACTTGGTCCTTGTGCTATATCTTTTTGCCTGAATGGATTCGTATAGATTATAGTAAATTACTACAGGATAGGAGTTCATAATATTATGCAAATCGCTAAGAAACGCTGCGTCGTATTCGTTTCACTTACTGGCGACGAACAGATAAAATGCTACGACATGGATCCTGATTCGGGCGCATTGCAGCTACGCTCGACCAGTGATGCCCACGGACCTTCAGGTGCGCTCTGTCTCCACCCATCTGGAGAGATAATGTATGATGGTCATGTGGGATCGACCACGTTGGCTAGTTTTCGCCTTGACACCGATTCAGGTGAACTTACCCTCATCAACAAGGTGGATGCCGGCGTTGACATTCCCGCACACCTTACCACAGACAGGAACGGTCGTTTCCTGCTCACCGCTTACTACGGCGGCGGTGGGGTAACCGTACATCGACTACGCGACGACGGTGGGATCGGTGAACTGGTGCAATATATCGATACCGGTGAGAAGGCTCACGCAATCCTCGCAGTGACCGAAGATCGCTTCGTCTTCGTGCCGCACGTCTGCCCAAATAACAAGACCTACCAATTCCGATTTGATAGTGAGTCGGGTCAACTCACGCCCAATGATCCCGCCGAGCTCGCACCACCCGACGACGAAACGGGTCCGCGCCATATCTGTTTTCGACCTGAAGGAGATGTTGCCTATATCGTCAATGAACAGGGCAACACAGTGACCGCCCACCGCTACGACCCCGAAAAGGGGACGCTTGAGATTTTCCAAAACATTTCGACTCTGCCAGCGGACTATACAGAAGGTGGGGCGACCGCTCATGTGGAAGTGCATCCAAATGGAAAGTGGGCGTATGCATCCAATCGGGGACACGACAGTATTGTTGGGTTTAACGTTGATGCCGACGGTTCAATCAGCCCGTTCGGACATTTTCCTATCTCAGCAAGTCCGCGGTCATTCAGTATTGACCCAACGGGCACCTATCTGTACGGTGCCGGCGAAGCTGCCGACACCATGACCTGCTATCGTGTGGATGCGGCAACCGGCGAGTTGCAGCCACTTCAAGACTACGCCGTAGGAAGCCAACCGTTTTGGGTTATGGTGACTCCACTCGGTTAAGTCCTAAGTATCTGTCGTATTGGAACAACGCTTAAATTGGCAACACTCAATCGTTACGCTGCCAAACAGCTCACATTTGTTATTATTTAAGGAGAATAACAATGGTTTATGAACTTCGTACCTATAAAATTCCGGAAGGCAAAATGCCGAACATCCTCAGTCGATTTGAAAATATCACCTTTGGTCTGTTCGAAAGGCATGGTGTAGAAGTCGTTGGATTCTGGACGCGGTCAGATGCCAACGAACTGGTGTATATCTGTAGATATGAAAGCGAAGCAGCAATGGAAGCCGCATGGGATGCCTTTCGTGCTGATCCCGAATGGCTTAAAGCCAAAGCAGAAACTGAAGCAGATGGTCCAATCGTCGCAGAGGTCCTCTCGGACACACTCATTCCGACCTCCTTCTCACCAATGCAATAGGAAGTCACGCTTATTGAGGATTAGCTGCGAAAAAGTATGACGTAGAATAATACCATGACAAATATTGGACTCATCGGTTTTGGCAAATGGGCTCGCCAAGCCTATGCACCGCTGCTTGGCGAGTTTCCACAAGTCCGGGTTACAGCTATCTCTGCGCGCAGTGATGCCACAAGATCGCTAGCGAAACAGACATTTGGTGCAGAGACGAAGATGTTTGCGGACTACCGCGATCTGTTGAACGATTCAACCGTCGATGCTGTCTTGATCGCACTCCCCAATTCCCTGCACGCGCCGGTCCTTCAAGCAGCATCAACATCCGGTAAGCATCTGTTTTTTGAACCTCCCGTTGCAGAAGACTCGGAAACAGCTACGCAGGTACTGGACGCACTGGCGGCAAGTGAATGCGTGGTTCAAGCCGATTTGGAGCTCCGATACCTGCCGGTAATGAACAATCTTTTGGGCCTTCTCCGGTCCGGCACGATTGGCGAACCGTTGATGGCGAAGATCCGTCTATGGTGTAACTGGGGCTACGGGGGCGGTGAATGGTATGACGAAGTTCAGGGACAGAGTTTCTTCCTTTGGCTGGGTTGTTGGTATCTTGATGTTCTGGATTGCGTTTTTAAGCAGAGCGCAACGCAAGCGTCTGTAGTGGGAGGTCACTATAGTAACGGCACACTGATGGATGCCGGTTGGGCATCGCTGGTTTATCCTAACGGGGGAATCGGTCAGCTTGAATTCAACTTGGTGTTGCCACAAGAGACCTTCATTGAGTTGACCGTTGCCTGCCGCTCAGGAGAGATTGTCGCGGATCTACAGACGGGGGAGTGGAGATGGCGCGGTGAAACCGGTGATTGGCATCTCAAACACGCACCCGCCTCTATGCCTGCATACGGATTCGTGGGTATGCGCGAAAGCCTACAAGGGTTCTTTGATACTATCCATGCGGGCGTTTGTCCACGTGCGAATGTTGATGTGATGCGCCGTATTCAACACACTGCACAACTTTGTGCCGATACTGAGTGAAAGCATTATGGGAACACCATTGAGTACCTCCTTGAAAGGATCGATATGAGTTGGCTGGATGTTATCCAAATTGGACACGATTTGAAGGTGTGTCCTGACTGCGATCGCGAATATGAGGTGATGGATGAGTTTCTAGCCAAGAAGGATGAACCGTCGATCGGAGATGATTGGCTTGATGAGATGTTCAGTGAAGAATATTACATCGCGCTTCGGTGCCCGCAGTGTTTGGAAACACGAAACCTGCGCCTAAAATCACTCACGCAAAAACAATATCAAACAGCGCGAGAAGAAAATTGACACCACCAAATCCATCAAATATGAACCTGTCGCCCCTTGAATAGTCACAAATGCAGCCCGATTGTGCCTCCTAAAATAATTGCCCTCCCATAGCCTAGTCTCTCTCTCAACCAAACTGATATTTTTGCGTCTAACACAAGTCGAGTCCAATGAATTGATTTAATTTCCGTTTTTAATCGGCTAATCGTTGTTTTTGAAATGCAAAAAAATCAAAGGTAGTATTTAAGCAATCGTAGGGGGAAATGCGTGCGAATTACCAAAACTACTAAACAACACCGTCCGTACCCGAAAAAAACAGTGCTTTCTACGCTGCTATCCAAAAACGGGTACTGTTTATTCATCCTTATCCTTCTGTTCCAGTTTTTCCCGTCTTTCTTCTTTATGCAGGGCGAATCGCTCGTTTGGGCGTTACGTTTTCCAACTCCACCGCAGGCAATTGATGATATCAATGAAGATACTGTTTTTAGTCCAAACGGAGATGGCGTACAAGATACTCTCCTTATCAGTTTTATTACCGATGGTGATTTAGGTGATTTCCGTATTATTATTGATACCCATGGTCCAAGTGGGGTTGGTTCACCTGATGGTCAATTTCGTTTTGACGAAGATTGGGTAATAACGGGAGAGCTCGGCCCCGGAATTGATGAGGAGGACCTTCCAAGAGCAATCCGCGAGGCATGGGACGGGAATGATTTTTCCAGACAGCAAGAAGATAAGAATCCACGCCTTCTCAAGGATGGACAGTATCGGATCCAAGTCGAAATTGATGATGTTCCCGACGGGGAGGTGAATCGTACAGAATCAGGATACCTTTCGGTTCAACTCTCAGCAATAATTGACAATAGCCTTCCAGAAATATCAAGCGTCACTTCCCAACTGGATTTGTCGCCGAATGGGGACAATATCATAGATGAAGTACAAATTGGCTACCGACTCTCCGAGGATGTGGAGGAGCTTGAGTTGCAATTTACCAACCCATCAGGTCGACCGCCAGTTTCACTGACCGGACTTACGGAAGGAGATCACTCATTTAAGTGGGACGGGACTGATGGCTTAGGTACGATACTAACTGATGGGGTGTACACCGCTCAACTACATGGAACTGACAAGGGTGGTAACGTGGGGACCTTTGGAATTGATACTATCCAAATTGACATAGAGCCTCCTACCATTGCCCAGCTAACGCCGAGTCGGAACTCGTTTCAAAATACCGTTGAACAAGTTGAGGCAATATTCGACGTAGGTGATGGAAGTCTTATTGATGTTGATTCAACCTTCACAGAAATTCTTTTATTGAATGCAAACAGTGCACAAATTAGTGGAGTTGTTAGTCATGACGAAGAAGCAGGCCGGATCACACTAACGCTTGATCAACCACTTAATTCCAGTGATGAGAACGGAGTTTACACAATCAGTATTGCTGGTGCAGACAAAGCCGGTAATATTGTCGCAGATGAAATCCGTTTCACCTTTGATAACGTTGCACCGACGATAGCGAGCATTACAACTGATGCCGGTGAATTAACCGCCGATACAAGTGGTACCACAAAATTCACTTTTGTTGATGTAATCTTAGCGGATAACATTGACTCAAGGGTGAATAGTGCTTCCACAATTCGCTTGAGTAGACTTGGGGGAATCGCAGTAGCCGGGAGCCTGAGTCAATTTGGAGAGAACGGTCTCCGTTGGACACCAGGATTTCCGCTGGCGACAGATGGTTCTGTCGACGGAAGTTACATTATCACAGTACAGTCTCGAGATCGTGCAGGAAATGCAGCTGAAGTCCAAATCCCTTTCATTTATGATACCCAAGTCCCTGAGTTAGCTTCACTCACATCGCAGACAGGGGTTCAACTAAACCCCGCGATGGGCGCAAAAACCTTCCTCAACAGCTCTCTATCTCTAGCGACGGCCACTTTCAACGATGGAAACGGCAGCGGCATTGATTTTAGTAAAACATCTATCGCGATGTTTGGTTTTACCCAGGTGACTGGGGTGCAAAATCTGGCTCCTGTTCGAGGGACGCTAACGGCTGATGAGGATAATGACACGCTAGAATTTCGACTGGATGAACCGCTTGAACGCCGTGACGGAAGTCAGGACAGCAGCTATCGTATTCGGGTGAGATTGACGGACAAAGCGGGTAATACACAGACTGAGTTTTTTGATATCGCTTACGACACACAAGTTCCTGCCATTGTTTCAACAACCCCGGGTGAAAACGAGACAGTTTCAGCTCTCTCACAGGTGTCAGTTGTCCTAAATGTCGACAGCGGGATTGATTTTTCTGCTTCCGGCGTCAGATTACTCCGTGCGGACGGCAGTGAAGTGAACACCCAGGTACACGACAACGGCAGAGACACAGTTTCTCTAGCGCTGGCGCAACCGCTGGCAATCGACGGATCAGAGGATGGTGCATATACCATTGAAATCACCCCTGTAGATGGCGCAAACAACGCAGGACCAACCGTTCAACGCCAATTTTTCATCGCATCGCGGATGCCGGAAATTCGCCTGAATACCCCCACTGAAACCCGAATCAATGACTTAACAACCATTGATGCACAGCTGTTTAACTACGTCGGTCCGGGACTTGATTTTGCTGAATCAGAGTCAACAATAACAGTCAGTAGGAACGGGGTAATTGTGGAAGCAAAACCCGTGATAGTAGATGAAGGTGATATGCGTCTGATCTGGACAATTGACAGATCTCTTTCTCAATATGGTTCAGCGGACGGCGAATACACCGTCAGCGTTCGATATACAGATCTCATCGGCGAAACGCTTACGGAGGATTTTATTCTGACCTTCGACAGCCAGCCCCCAACAATCGTCGCTGATTCCCAGCCCCAACTTGCAAATCCCCTCACTACAGAGCGAATTGAAGTTCAATTTGAGGTGACTGATGACTTTGCAGGTGTACAGGGAAGTGGATTTGACGCTGCCGCCTCAACCTTTGAGTTGTTTGATGTAAATGGTGCCACGGTTGACGGTGCACAAACGAGCGATGGTACCGGTGGATTTGCGTTTCGCTCTCGTGTGCTTCCGGAGGGTGGCATGTATACTCTCGTTGTAACGTTGGTGGATCGGGTGGGCAACCGAAGTATCCCACTACCGCTTATCTACGATGCCGAAGAGCCTACCATTGAAGCGGTAAGTCACATCGAATTGACCGCAACTGTCTCCAATGTGAGTGAATTTCTGGCGCGGGTGCAAGCGACCGTTAGCGATATTGGTACTGGCATTGACTTCGATCAATCTCTAATTCAGTTGTTGGATGCCACGGGTGAGACTGTCCCCGGCACGCCATATCACGATGATGAAACCATAATTGGGTGGGAGTTCGCAACCCCACTCACACGTGGAGGCAACTTTGATGGTCTCTACTCACTCCGTGTCAGAGCTGTTGATAAAGCCGGGTACGTCGAGGAAAAAACCTTTGCCGTACGTTATGACACGCAGATGCCTACTATCCAAACTGTTTTTGCCACAAAAAACGATGGCACACCTGTAGAACTATCCGGAGCAGAGGCTCAATTGATTAATTCTCCAATTAATCAGATTACTGTGAAATTCTCTGATGGAGCGGGCAGCGGTATAGATGTTTTGCGAACAACGCTAAGCCTTGTCGGGCCAGATGGGGAACCAATTGGCACGAACCAGAGTGATAACGGGGTAGATACAGTTTCCCTTTCGTTCAATGCGTTGCGCGCAGATGGATCCGACGATGGGTCTTACCGGATTCAGATAACCCCCACCGATTTAGCAGGTAATACGCTCACAAGCCCGGTTGAAATCCTATTTTTCTACGGTACGCGCCAGCCAGAAGTTCTTTCCACAACACCGGCTGAATTTGCATCCGTCACCCATCTCACCGAAGTCAGCGCGATGCTGCAAGACTATAGCGGCGAGGGCATTGATTTTGATCGTGCGTCAATTCGCTTAATCGCTCCAGACCAATCGGCAATTCGTGGCTATCAAACGGTAGACGAAGCACAATCATCAATTACTTGGCAACTAAACCAACCACTATCACGAGACGGTTCAGTGGACGGCGAATACACTATTCAACTATTGCCTGTCGATAAAGCAGGGAACAGTGCAGATATCGGGCATACATTCGTCTACGACACACGGATTCCAACCGTTGTCGGCGTGACAGCGGGCACCACTCCACCAACGGTCATTCCACCAAATGAGTCAACTGCCATTGGCAGTTCCTTTAAAGGATTGACCATCCAGCTTTCTGATATAAACGGCGCAACGACACAGGTAAGTGGGGTAGATCTGGTAGGCACCGATGTCCAACTAATCGGTCCCGGTGATACGTCACTCGGTATCAACACCCGCGATGATGGGGTAGATACCATCATAGTCAGTTTTGCATCGTTGTATCAGTCGGGTACTTACACACTCGAAATTACACCGCGGGACATGGCGGGCAATGTCTCGATCCACGCGATTGAGTACGAATTCGGTTTGGAGCTTGGGTACAGTACTGTTTCCGATGTAACAATTGGTGGTCGAATGGCACCGATTGAATTTGTGAACCGGTTGGACGAAATTGTTGCAACGCTTGAAGATGTCAGCGCCACCGGTTTGAACTTGGCATCAGATGGTTCAACGATTGCTGTAACGGGTCCCGGTGGTGAGGTCGAAGGGGTTCAAACCTCGCGTGGGGCGAACCAGATTATGTGGAGACCGCTACAGCACACCACAGATGGTTCCGCTGATGGTGTTTACACCGTAACAGTTACCCCTGTAAATAGTGGTGGTAGATTGGGAATACCCGCTCGGTATCAATTCACGCTTGATACCGAGGAGCCTGAAGTGACTTCGGTAACGCCAATCGACCTGACGCAGCCGCTATCCTACATCAGTCAGCAGATTATCCAAATTGCAGCTCAGGTTGAGGATGTGGGACCCGCAGGCTTGGAGGTTGATCACCAACGTTTTGAACTTCGTGATCCGAGAGGAAATGTTGTGCCGGCAGTGCAGTCCAACGATGGGCACGCTCAGATTTTCCTAACACTTTCGCAACCTCTTACAGCCGATGGAAGCGATGATGGACGATACACTGTCAACCTGGACCTAACAGACAAAGCTGGTAATATTAATCCACTTACCCATCAACTCGTCTACGATACCCAAGCCCCAACGCTTGTCAGCACTGATCCAACCGATGGTGACCTCCGCAGCGACGATATCACCATAATTACAGCCAATCTGAGAGACCCTGGCAATAGCGGTATCGATTTTGCCGAGTCCGCATTGACACTGTTAGATCCAACAGGGACTTCAATTAGCGGTGTACAGAGCAACGATGGGAATCGAAAGCTAGCATTGCAAATCAGCGGTCTTATAGCGGACGGCACTTACACAATCCGTGTAGATGCAATCGATCGTGCCGGCAACGGATTAAATACCCCGTTTGAAACGCACTTTACCTATTCATCAGGTATGCCGGTTGTTGTCTCAACTGTTCCTACGACTGTGCCCGCGGAGGAAGCATTTACAAATGAATCGCTCCGTCAAGTTGAAGTCGAACTCCAATCGAGCGATGGGGATGTTAACCGCTCTACTATTGCATTGCTTGCTCCCGATGGTACGACTGTTCCAGGACAGCAGGTGCGTCAAGGAAAATTGTTAATTTATCGACTCTTGCGGGAACTCGCTACCGATGGATCCGACGATGGCACGTATACCATTGTGGTAGTACCTGTCAATAGTGCAGGCCGGCAAGGCGCTCCGGAGCAGTTTACCTTTGTTTATGATACGGTTGCACCCGAAGTGGAGCCGGAATCAATTCAACTGATCGTTGCCGAACCGGATGTCAATAATTCGCTGGTTTCGCTCGGCGCGCTCATCACAGATGACGAACCCGGTTCCGGAGTGGATTGGGATAACCTCGATCTGTCATGGATTACGCTTGATGATATCAGTCGAAAACGGAAAATTGACGGGACACTTACCACCGATGAAGAACAGGCACTCGTGATAAACCTGATTATGCCACTCGCTAGCGACGGAAGTCAAGATGGTATATATCAGTTGACAATTGCCCCCAAGGATCGTGCAGGAAATGTTACGCCAGCGGTTGAATACCTGTTCTTCTACGATACACGTCCGCCGGCGATCGACACTGAATCCTTATTCATTGATGGGCAGCCTTTATTCACTGACTCAAACGATCCGTATTATCCTTCGGCGACCAGCATGGGCGGCGGTGTTACCATTGATGCGAAGTTCTCCGATGTCAATCCGGATGGCAGCCCAGGTCTTGGACCTGATCTAGTCAATTCGTCGATTACTGTGCGTTCCCCTGCCGGAGACGAGATCAGCGGGACCACAACACAAAACGGCACTGACAGCATCCGCTTCAAATCCGGACCGCTCAATGAACAGGGACTTTACCAGGTGACGATTACCAGTGTCGGTTTGGACATTGCAAATCTCGGGTTCCAACCGACCGATTCGGTCACGACACAATTTCTCTTTGAAACTACAAAGCCGGTTGTTGAGTTGACAGATTTAGTTGGAGAAACCACCTTTGAGGATGAACCATTACCACTACAAGGCACTGCGCGCGATCCATCGGAGGACGATATCCCTGCATCTGACGTCGCACTGGTTGAGGTTGTTGGTACAGGTCCCGATGGTCTTCCGATTGAGCCGGTTGCTGCGAAAGATGACAGTGAAGAGGAGGAGGATCCTTGGACTCGCTGGTCGGTTGAATTTCTGCCTTCTCAATCGGGTGAATATAACCTTGATATTCGCGTCACCGATCGCGCCGGTAATGCTGGTATTTACGATGCCGCGACTGTCAACTTCTCAGTGTCGCTAATCTTCAAAGGTCCAACGTATGTATGGCCCAATCCACTGAGTCTCTCAAGACGTTCAAACGACGAAATCGCCAATTTCTCTTTTGAAGTTAATGTTCCCGGCGGAGAAGGGGCGCGGATTGTCCTAAGTATCTATGACTTTGCTGGCGACTTGGTGTACGAAAAGGAATATAACGACTTGGGCACTGGTAGGAACGACAATGCAGTGAGGTGGGATCTAACCAATCAGTCCGGTACTGATGTTGCCCGTGGGATTTATATTTTCCGCTTGGAAGCGGAGGACATCGTAACGAGCAACCGCACCAATGCGGTTGGAAAGATTGTCGTGGTGGAGTAGGTGCGAGGAACTCATTTGAATATAGGTCAAGAGTTAAGGCATTCATTTATGAACCAAAATAAAGAATTGGAGAAACTGATGCCCCTAAAACAGGATTTGAAGTTATTCTGTACCATATTTTTTGCGATCATTGCTTTTCCCGTTTTTGCTGCAGATATTCACGATGACGCTGGCACAGTGGGTGCTGCATTTCTCAAGATTGAAGCCGGTAGCCGTCCCGCTGGTATGGGGGGAGCGTTCGCAGGATTGGCTAACGATGTCAATTCGATCTATTGGAATCCCGCTGGTTTAACAGCAGTAGGTGAACGCCAATTTACTGCGATGCAGAATTTCTCAATAGCAGATATTAGCAACCAATTCCTCGGTTATGCACAAAAATTCAGCGACAGGGGCACTTGGGGGGCGAGTTTCCTCGGTGCCTTTACAGAGATTGAACGCCGCCGTCGACCAACGGAAGAACCGGATAGCACTGCTACTGTCGGAGGTTTTGCCGCAGGATTGTCTGGCGCATACATTTTATCCCCAAAATTGTCAGTTGGAGCAACAGCGAAGACAATTTCACAGCAACTCGACGTTGAGGACTCAATTGGGGGTGCTGCTGATGTTGGGATGCTATTACGAATGCTAGACAATAAGCTTAGCGTGGGACTTGCCGCACAAAACTTAGGTTTTCTGGATACGGGAGAAAATCTGCCGATGAATGTGCGAACGGGCATCGCTTACCGCACTCGTACGCAGCCTATCCCTGACAGTGGACGACAACCACAAGATCTTTTCTCGTTAGCTGCTGATGTCAACTACCCTATTGTTGGTGGGTTCCCAACCTTCCATTTGGGGACGGAAAATTGGT
This sequence comes from Candidatus Poribacteria bacterium, assembly GCA_965204355.1. Lineage (GTDB taxonomy): Bacteria > Poribacteria > WGA-4E > WGA-4E > PCPOR2b > PCPOR2b. The sequence continues at coordinate 5,385,737 of OZ241983.1, read as the reverse complement.
TCTATAACATGCTTGCCCTTCGCGTTGGATATAGTTTTAGCCAAGGAGAGAATCCCAAAAATGGGTTGACCGCTGGATTTGGATTGCGTCGAGTCGGGGAAGCTTCTCTGGAAAACGTCAATTTCCAGTTTGACTATGCTTTTGTTCCGGATCAAGCTGTCGGTAACGCACATCGAGTCTCCCTCCTCCTGCGATTTTGAACGTCAATCGGTTCTACTTGCTAAACGAATTTAGACGTACCTACCCAAACCGGAGCATTCCAATGAACATTATCTGCACAGGAATCAGTTGTTCAGGACGAAAAGAACTGATGCAGGAATTTAAAGCACTCTGCCGCGATAAAGGGATACGGATTGGGTTTTTTAACGTGGGGGATTTTATGTATAGAGCGGCTGCAGCGTCCGGGATTCAATTCACGGATAAGGTGCTTGACTCGGACCCCGCTGTTCTTTCGTTGGCGCGCCGATCGGCTTTCTATGAAATTGCTCATATCGCGCATGACTATGATCACACCTTCGTTGGTTTGCACGCTTGTTTCCGTTGGAATGGAAAACTGGTTGAAGGCGTTTCGTTCAAGGATATGCAGGGCTTTCCGGGTGACGTGTTCATCAATGTGGTCGACAATCTTGCCGACATCGCTCAACGTATGGGGGATAATCCGCAGTGGGCGGGCATGCGACGCGATGAAATTAATGTCTGGCTTGATGAAGAAGAATTTCTGACTAAACAGTTCGCTAACCTCAAGGAAAAAAATCACTATACCGTTGCTCGACAGCACAATCTGGAAAACTTCCACGATTTGCTCTTTTCAAAAAAGAAGAAATTCTACCTGAGTTATCCGATTACGCTTATCCGCCAAGATGCACCGGATCAGATTGAAAACATCCGTGAGTTTGGCTCAAAAATGCGGAAAGATTTTATCATATTTGATCCGCTCGACATTGCAGATATGGACCTGATCCATTCCGCAGAATCGTCTCAGGAGGAGACAACTGACGGTGAAATGACAACTGTTAGTGATATCAATCAAGATTTTAACGTCCAGATCAAGACGCGCACCATCTCCAGAGATTACCAATTCATTCACCAGAGCGATTTTGTTATTGTCATCTATCCAACCGATAAACTCTCCCCCGGTGTCTTGAGTGAGATGAACTTTGCTTCCCGCTATAACAAACCGGTTTATGCTGTGTACTCCCATGCCCGTAGTCCGTTTTTCGAGCATCTATGTGAACGAATCTTTGATTCCATTGAGGAACTCGAAACTTTTTTAGGAGATCAGCAAGCGGGAATTTAGTGGACGAGCTAATGTAGGATAGCGAAACGTCCGGTTTGGTAAGCATTAGCACAATCCAACTACACCAGAATTTAGTCTATACCAGAATGAAAATTGGCATCATCTCCTTCGGTATGCAAAACCATGCCACGCGACGCTTGGTTGAAGCTACCCTCGCAGCCGGGCACATACCGAAAGTTCTCAATCCATTTGGATTCTATCTGCATATCGGCGGTTCGGGGACACCTATCTACTACGAAGAAACCCCCGCTACAGATTTCGATGTCGTGCTCCCACGGCTAAGTGCCACAACGGTACAATATGGTGAGGAGGTCGTGGCACATCTTGAATGGAATGGCACCCCGGTAGTCAATAGATCATACGCGATTGTAAACGCTCGAAATAAGTTCCGTACCCTCCGTATCCTTGCCCAGCATGGTCTACCTGTCCCACCCAGCTTTGCTGCGGGGTCAGCTCGTCATGTGGATCGATCTGTGGATCAGACCGGCGAATATCCTTTCATAATGAAACCCTTTAAGGGAACCCATGGCAACGCAATCTTGTTGCTCGACACGTCAGGTTCCCTCAAATCGGCGATTGGTGCAATGTGTGATCTCCACCAAGACTATGTCATCCAGCCCTTTATTGCAGAATCTGCGGGGAATGATGTCCGGGTGATTGTCGTCGGAGGGAAGGTTGTCGCGGCCATGAGAAGAACGGCGCAGAAAGGCGAGTTTCGGTCAAATGTTCACCGCGGCGGACAGGGACAGCCTATTGAACTTCGCAGTGAATATGCTAACACAGCAATCCGCGCTACGGAAGCGATGGAATTAAGTATCGCGGGGGTAGATCTGTTGGAGACGCAGGCGGGACCGATGGTGTTGGAGGTCAATCCTTCACCGGGGTTTGAAGAAATTGAAACAGTTACGGGAATCAAGGTCGCAGAAGCGATGATTGCGTTTGCTGTCGAGTATTCTCAAACTGCGAGAAAAGCGAATTAATATCTACGGTATTGATGAGTCAATATGGTACGATTTGAGAAGATAGTGGATTGAGAGTTTAGTCAACGCACACTTGTAACTTGATTCAGATTAACAGGGATTCAATACCTAAATTGCTACATGATATAGTGGGTGAATCCTAAAAGGCTGAGATATCTATGATTATTGACTGTCACACCCATTTCTGGCGATATCCAGGGGAACTTACCGAGGAACTCGCCCGCGAAACTTTTATCATGCGTCAGCAAGAGGTTGATTTGGACATCACGCCGGAGATGCACGCTTCAGCTGTAGCGAAAGCAGATCGTGCAATTGTGTTTGGGTTACGCGCGCCACTCACCGGGTTTCTAACGGTCAACGACACCGTTGCCGAATATATTCGTACGGATCCGAAGAAACTAATCGGCTTTGCGGCAATCTGCCCAACCGAAGATAACGCGCTCGCGGAAGTAAATCGTGCTGTTGAAGACTTGGGACTTCGTGGGCTGAAGATGAGTCCGATTTATGGTGGCTGGGATCTGCTAGACCCACGCGCCCTGAAAATCTTCGCACGGGCAGAGGAACTTGGGCTGCCAATCATGCTTCATCAAGGAACAACCTATCCCCGGAAGGCACCGCTGAAGTACGCCAATCCAGTCTTACTTGAAGATATCGCGCTTCGCTATCCTGACTTGAAGATGATAATTGCCCACATCGGACACCCTTGGGAAGCCGAAGCCATTGTCCTTATCCGCAAGCAACCCAATGTTTTCGCCGATATCTCCGCTCTATTCTACCGTCCCTGGCAATATTACAACTCGCTGCGATTGGCGGTCGAATACGGTGTCACCGACAAACTGCTTTTCGGCACCGATTATCCCATAACTACTTTCGATGAGTCCGTCAAGGGACTACACGATATTGTTAAGCTCTCCCAAGAGATGCGACTACCACCTCTGCCGGAAGATCTACCTTCTCAGATCTTGCATCGTGATACACTGGGACTTTTGGGGCTTGCTGATCCTGCCTCCCCTAGCAAATCGGACTCACGCAGTTAAAAGCAGGCAGTTAAACCCCACGCCTCCACTGACTGTGGAAGATCTCTGCGCCGCAATTCCCTCAAGGTATACTAAAACTGGCGCCACGCCCCGTCGGTAGCAGCGTTAATAAGTGTGCGTTCTTTCTGGCTGCGTCGTACACGCTGTTCTAAATCCACCGGGTCCCAGTCAGTTAGCAGCTGCGTTTGTAGATCTTCGAGGATTGACTGATATTCAGTATTTCCAGCCAGGTCCTCGAATTCATTTGGATCAGTCTCAACATCGTAGAGTTGGGGTGGATCGCCCAAGCTATAGATAAGTTTATATCTACCTCGCCGAAGCATCGCGACCGGACGTTGCACACCGTGCGCCAAGTATTCAGAAAAGGCTTCGTCCTTCCATCCGTCCGCTTCTCCCCGCATTAAAGGCAGCAAGCTGTCGCCGTCCAGAGGGGTGATAGGTGTCGCACCTGCGATATCAACAACGGTGGCAATAAGATCTACAAGCGATACAACTTCATCGACCCGACGGCTGGCGGGCAAATGTCCGGGCCAGGCGACTTGAAGCGGAACGCGAGCAGAAGCTTCATAGAAGTTAGACTTCCGCCACATGCCGTGCTCACCATTCATTTCACCGTGATCACTAGTATATACAATTACGGTGTTATCCAACTGTCCCGTCTCTTCAAGGGCTTCGAAAAGATGACCTATTTTTTCGTCGAGATAGGTAATAAGACCGTAGTAACCTGCACGGCCCCTCCGGACCAATTCTTCAGGGAAATCAACGCAACCAAACATGCTCCGCATCCGCTTGAAGACTGGATGCTGATTTTCCAAATGTCCGTTCGGAATCTCTGGGAGGTCAATTTCATCTAGAGGGTACAGATCCCAGAATCGTTGCGGCACCACAAGCGGGAAGTGGGGTGCGATGAAAGAGACGTTGAGTGCCCAAGGTTGATCTTTCCGCGCCGGATCGCGGAGGTAGGTCAATGCTTGTTCCTCAGCCAGATCGTCTACTTCGATTTCCGTGGTGGTTCCCGGACCCGCCTCCTCAAGCCCATACCATGGACGATTTGCAGCGGGGGTCCCGTTTTCCCAATTGATGATACCGTGATCGTTTTCAGCGTGGAGGTCACGGGCAAGTTGGGCGCGGAATCCGTGAAGCTGGTCTAGCCCCTCGAAGTGCTGTTTCCCGGAGAGGACCGCATCGTAACCGACTCCGCGCAATAGGTGCGCCCAAGTAACAGTATCCGAGGGGAGTGGGGTCGCGTTATCCCAAGCCCCGATATGGTGAATGTAGCGACCTGTCATGAAGGACATCCGTGAAGGCATGCAGAGGGGAGAGTTACAGTAGGCGTTAGTAAACGTAACACCGTCGGCAGCGAGACGATCCAGATGCGGCGTCTTAACCAGAGGATGTCCATAGGGGCCACTGTACATTGGGGCATGTTCATCGGACATAATGAGCAAAATATTGGGCAGATTTGAGCTGTTCATGAAAGGACTCCTTTATAATTGAGATAAGGGATAAACACAGAGGTTCCTACCTGCTATCGTATCCACATTGTAGCACGGTTTGATCGAGAGCACAAAGTGATTTTATTTGACCTATTACGAGAAACTAAGGTACAATAGAGGTGGTTAGCCTCTGCCCATTAGTGGGTTGAAGTGAGGAAGTTTTTTTATACGAGAAAGGAATCTCTCATGGCAACAAGATCAATCACAATCCGCGAATACCTTCCACCGGAACATGACTTGGATTTATCAGCTGAGGCGCCCGACGATATCGCTTCTTATAAAGTGATGGGATTAGCTGATCCCTTGTCAAGTGCGGAGGTGCAAATCGCGGTTGATACGTGGCGTCAGATCCAACGTCAAAAGGCGACGATTCAAATTATTGATGTCGATACTGATCTCATCGCGCTTTCGTCGGTTCAGTTACGCCAAATACTTGAAGAACTTATAGATCGAAACACGATGAAAGTGGTCGTAAATCTCAGCAGGACTCGCCGAATTGATAGTTCTGGATTAGGTATATTGGTCAGTAAATCCAATGAATTGAGACAAAATGGTGGTGACCTCAAGGTCTACGGGTTATCGGTAACGCTGACACGCATTTTCGAGCAGTTAGGAGCATCCAATCTGGAGAAGTTTATCTACGAGAACGAAAGAGATGCACTCGCGGACTTTGAGTTAGATAGAGATACGGGCGTGTAACTTGGCTTCGATGGTCATGTAGTTCTTCGCTATTACCCGCGAGAAATATATTACCTTGTCGAGGTGTTGACGATGACCTTATGGATACCGTAATGGGATTGACACCCACCCTCGTCGGATTTTCAGGGGGAAGTGGATCTGGCAAAACGACACTCGCCACAGCGATTCATGAACGACTTGGTAACCATAGATCCACTGTATTGAGCCTTGATGCCTATTACAAAGATCTCAATCACCTTCCCCTCAAGGAGCGAGCGAAGGTAAATTTTGATCATCCGGACGCGTTAGATATCCAGTTATTGACCCAACAGATACGCCAACTCAAATGTGGACAGGCTGTTGAGGTGCCACGTTACGACTTCACGACGCATGCACGCCAACCTGAAACCCTCACACTTCAGCCTAAGTCGGTGGTACTGATCGAAGGAATTCTGCTGTTCGCACTTGACTCTATCCGGTCACTGCTTGATCTGAAAATATTCGTTGACCTACCTTCTGATATCCGTTTCATACGTCGATTGGTGCGCGACATCCAGGAACGTGAGCGCACAGTGGATTCGTGCATTCAGCAATATTATGCGACCACCCGCCCTATGCACTTTGTTTGGGTTGAACCGAGTAAAGAATTTGCAGATGTAATCGTTTCGGGTGAGGACGAGATTGATATCCTTGCCACATTTCTTATTGAGCGTATCGAGAGCTTGTAAGTGTTCCGTTCGGTCTGTTTACCTAGACAGCGTCTCAGAGTTTATCTGACTGAGGCTTGAGATTCGCAATGATTCGGACTCTCACTTAAGACTTAGGAGAAAATTCCATGGACAACAATAAATGTGTCATGTCCGATGAAGAAAAGTATTTTTTCGACCTCACGGGCTACCTTGTCGTTCGCGGCGCGCTGACACCACAAGAGGTTGATAAATGTAACGCCGCAATTAATCACTATGCCGAGAAAATTCGTGCCCGTTCGGTTGACGATGGCGGACTAGCCCGCGGATCGTCAACGCTTCACGGACAAACAGGACGATTAGAATTGACAGGGATGTTGGGTTGGGAGAAGCCACATCGAGAACCGTTTCGCCAACTCTTAGTTCACCCTGTACTTGTTTCTCGTCTAAACGAAATGTGTGGAAAGGGATTCCGGCTCGACCATGGGCCACTAATGATTGGGGCAACGCCTGGAACCGAAGGGCATCAATTGCATGGAGCAGGGGAACCTTTCAGTCCAGCTGTCTGGTATCATCAGCAGAACGGAGCTATCTACTGTCGAGGCGTTACGGTGGCATGGCAACTCACCGATGTCAATGACGGTGATGGCGGATTTGCAGTTGTTCCCGGTAGTCACAAGTCCTGCGAACCCACACCCGAAGGTGTCCGGACTGTAGAAGATGACATGGGACTGGCTGTACAACCAGCGATGAAGGCAGGGGATGTTCTCTTCTTTGCAGAGACTGCCACCCACGGCACGCTTCCTTGGAAAGGGAAGGGCCAGCGGCGTTCCATCCTCTACAAATACGCTTCCCGTGGCGTTGCCCGCGCGGTGGGGCGATTCTTTACACCTGAAGCACGCTTCGGTGAGTGGACGAAAACGCTATCGCCTGAACAACATGCTGTACTTTACGGTCCAGGCGTTCACACGGGCGGCGAACTTCCATTGCTTAAATCGGACGGGAAAAAAACTTGGGTTGCTGAGTGAAATCGAGTCAACACGATTGCCGCGTGGACATAAACTGCGAAATGGAGAGATGCAAAATGGACAAACGTGAACGCTACTTTTGGGACCTCACTGGATACCTTATCCTTAGAAATGTATTGACTGCCGATGAAATTGCAGCAGCCAATGAAGCTATAGACCACTCTGCCGATCAAATTTACGTTGGTCAACCCAACGAAGGAGCACGAGATTCTCAAGCTCTTCGGGGGACCGAACAGCGTGTCCTACACGGTCTGCTTGAACTGGAAGAACCATATTGTGAGCCGTTCCGCAAGATGCTAGTCCATCCACAGATCATCATGCGCCTTAATGTGATGTGTGGGACAGGCTTCCGCTTTGATCACGGTCCTTGGGTAACCGATAGTGTGAAAGGCACCGAAGGGTTAGTCATGCACGGGCAGGGCGAACCGCACAGACCCTACGTTGCCTACCACCATCAGAATAATAGGATGCACTGTGGTGGGGTGACTGTAACTTGGCAGCTATCCGATATCAACACGGGTGATGGGGGATTTGCCTGCGTCCCCGGCAGCCATAAATCTAGATTTCGCATGCCGAACGGCGTGCGAACCTGCGACGACGATATGGGTGTGGTCATCCAACCGGAGATGAAAGCTGGGGACGTGATTTTCTTCATGGACGGTGCCCAAGCGCACGGTACGCTCTCTTGGCGTGCTGAACATCGCCGGCGATCGGTGCTCTTCAAATATGCCGACCGGACCTCCGTACGTACAGGTGTAGCCCGGGAAATCGCGCCCCCAGAAATCTATTGGGGCGAGGAACTTGTGGAAGACATGACAGAAACACAGCGCGCCGTTATGCATGGACCGTGCTCATCACTTGGCACTACCAAGCTTACGGTGGACGAAGATGGTACAGTTCGCGTTGAGAATGACTAGAAATTTGCACCCCTTATAAAAAAACATGGGAGGGATAAAACCTAACATATCTGTTTTTGAAACGGTTTTCTCTGGTTGAACGTATTGTTATATCGAGCGCTCTTTGTACCTCTGTATAGTGTCAACCTGCATTAACGGGTTACAAAAGTTAGCCGAACATTGATGTTATGCCAGGAGAGAACGATGTCTCTGATACAAGCAATATTATCTCGCTACAGCGCAATCAACCCGCTAGTCGGGCTTTCTTCAACAGCCCTGCGTCTGTATGGTGCGTTGGAAATTTTTAGAGATACCTACCAATCCCCAATGAAGGATGGCTGGTTCCGGGCACCTCAGTTAGATAAACGGCTAAAACAGATTAGTTTATCCAAGTGGGAAATTGAGAAAGGGTTCACAGAACTGATAGATGCCGGATTGCTACAGATACGGACCGAACGTAACACTCGGTGGTTTCAACTTAAATGATTGAAAGCCTCCAATTAGACAATACCCTCCCCAAGATCATCCTTGCCTCAAAATCGCCACGCCGCGCAGATTTGCTCAAGCAGATTGGTCTCAAATTCGAGATATACCCCAGCGGAATAGAAGAACCACAGATCACACGCACATCTCCAGCGATTGCTGTCCAAGAACTTGCCCTTACAAAAGCCAAAGCGGTCGCTGCTAAATTCTATGCAGGGATCGTAATCGGCGCAGATACCGTCGTCGTCATTGATGGGCAGCCGATCGGTAAGCCAGAAAATGATGCACATGCTATCGAAATCTTAAATCAACTGAGCGGAAACCCACATGAGGTGATCACCGGCGTTGCGTTAATTGATATCGAACGCAAAAACGAAGTGGTATGGTCAGAGAAGACAGCCGTTTATTTTAGGACATTGCGTCAATCAGAAATAGTGGCATATGTCCGCAGCGGCGAATCGTCCGATAAGGCTGGGGCTTACGGAATACAAGGAAGAGCTGGAGCTTTCGTTGAGCGAATTGAGGGCTGCTACTTCAACGTGGTGGGCCTTCCGTTAGCAAGTCTGACCGTGCAGGTTCGGAAGCAACTTCAGAGCGACTCAGACTGTTAACAAGAGGATCAATCTATAGTAGATCTTAGAATTAATGAGACGTTCCAAACCGAACCGCATTGCCCCCGGGGCCCGGTAGGTTCGTATTCTCCCCGCACCGCAGCCCGACGAGTCCCCGATTACATCGGGACAGGACACGAGGAGCGAAAGCGTCTATCTGTTTTTAGAGTTTACTATAAACAAAAAATCCACAAGTGATGAACCGAAAAGGCAATTATAGCCTTTCAAAAGAACGCAGAGGCTCACATCATTCAGCGTTTTGACAGAGTTTGACGATGGTTTCTAATGGCTCTCCGAGTATGAAAATTCTTGGCGTCGATACATCAACGCCCATCGGCAGCGTCGCTTTGATTGACGGGGAACGTTTCGTTGCTGAACACACGCTCAGCATTGTGAAAGCCCATTCATCTAGGCTGATGCCCGCTATAGACCAGATCTTAAAGTGGGCGGATCTGACTGTACACGACCTCGACGCATGTGCCGTTGGGATAGGTCCAGGGTCATTTACTGGTATCCGAATTGGGGTAGGCACAATTAAGTCGCTCTGCTACGCCCTCAAGAAGCCGATCATTGGCGTTTCAACACTGGAGGCGATCGCATATAACCTCCGCTACACAGACAAACTAATCTGCCCAATCCTCGATGCGCGGAAAGATGAGGTGTACGGTGCAGTTTTTCGTGGAGGGCAAAATCTCCTGCGGAAGTCTGACGATCTCTGCGTGCCGATTGAGGCACTTTTAAGTCATATCAACAACGATGCAATCTTTGTTGGAGATGGCCTGCGGCGATACGCCCCCGTTGTTCAGGCGCAATTTGGCGAAGATGTATCTCTCGCCGATCCGATTTTTAACGTGCCGCGCGGTGCGAGCATCGCGCGAATCGGCTATGCTCAATTGCTCAATGGGCAATCTGATGATTACTTTTCACTGACACCGAACTACGTCCGCCACGGGGTCACGTAGATCGTAGTGTGCCACCTTAACTAGACTGTCGGCCTCAAAGCGTCATTATCGTCTACTGATTGAATATGCCCAAAATCAGATTCTTTACTTTTCTATCCCCGGAAATAACACCCCTCCTCACCCAATATGCCCCACCGGGCTTTGAGGTCAGCGTCCACGCGAGCGATCTGCCAGATGAGGAGAAAATCCCCCTTGTACAGGATGCGGACTTTCTAATCCTTTTCCCCGGCCAAATCTCAAAACGAGTGCTACGGTCCGCTCCTCGCCTCAAACTAATTCAGTTAGTCGCCGCGGGCTATGATAGCATGGACATGGGGCTATGCCAAGAACTCGGCATTCCTGTTGCCAATAATGGGGGCGCGAATTCCATCGATGTCGCAGAGCATACTATCGGTCTCATACTGGGTTTTTATCGCCGTCTGGTAGCGTTAGATCGTAATGTTCGGGGGGGCCGATGGCGTGATATTGACACCGGATCTTCAACATACACCATCAACGGAAAGACAGTCGGAATTGTAGGGCTTGGGAATATCGGGAAGCGTGTCGCTCATTCGTTGCGTGGCTTTGAGGCGCGCCTCCTCTACTATGACCAGTATCCACCGGCACGGAACATAGAGTCGGAACTTGGTGTAACTCGCATGGCATTGGAAAACCTGCTTCGAGAATCAGACATTGTGACGGTGCACCTACCCCTTACGCGCGAAACCCGTGGCATTATTGGAAGACATGAACTTTCTCTGCTAAAGCCCACAACTGTACTCGTCAATACCTGTCGAGGTCCCATTGTGGACGAAGTTGCTTTGATAGAGGTACTGCGTGAAAGACGCATCCTCGGAGCCGCCCTTGATGTCTTGGAGCAAGAACCACCAGCCGCGGACAATCCCCTGCTGAAATTGGACAATGTGCTGCTCACACCGCATGTTGCCGGCGTTACCTACGATACGTGGACGCGACGGGGTGAATTTGTATTCCAGAATCTTCAGCGGGTATGGGAGGGAGAGTCACCGCTGGCAGTCGTGCGGGAAGACCAATGAGGGCAAGCGAATCCTACGATGTTCTCGTAGCACTATTAGATCACCAGCGGGTATCAATTGGGGAAAGACACAAAACCATTATCGGGAGATAATATGAGCCAAAAAAATCCATATTTACAAATGGATCAACAGATGGTTGGTGACATTTATACATCGCGGGAAGTGATGGACAACCTTACTGTGTTGTGCGATGACTTCGGATCACGGTTCGCAGGCACGCCAGACGAGCGCCGGGCTGCAGATTTCATCCGCGAGACTTTTGACGGTTACTGTCTCAAAGATGCTCGATTGGAATCCTATTCCTACGCAGGCTGGTCACGAGGATCGGCAACGTTGGAAATCGTCGAGCCGATTCAAAGGTCGCTTCACTGCATCTCACTACCCTACTGTCCCGCTGACGACAATACAGCGGAATTGATTTCTGTCGGCTACGGCAGTCCTGCAGAGTACGAGGAGTTAGGTGGTAAAATGAAAGGCCGAATCGTAATGGCGGGCAGTGCATCTCCCCCTGACTTGGGACGATGGGTACATCGCAAGGAGAAATATGAACGCTCCGTCTTGGGCGGTGCTAGTGCCTTTATTTTTATCAGCGAAAGTTCCGGCGTCGGACCCGAAACAGGGAGCCTACAAAACGACCAACCTGCCCCGATGCCGGGCATCTCGATATGCAAGGAGGATGGTGAATTCCTGACGAGGCTTATGGAACGGAAGGGCACGGTTAAACTACGTCTTCACACGACCGACGTCAACGAGCCGCGAACCTCGTGGAACGTTGTCGCCGATCTGCCGGGAAAGGGAAATCCCGATGAGATGGTAATTCTGGGTTGTCATTACGACGGTCACGACATCTCACAAGGAGCCGTCGATCCGGCGTCGGGTATGGTGCTGGTCATCGAAGCCGCACGAGTGCTCGCTTTGTATGCCGGTGAACAGCTCAAGCGAACGGTTCGATTTGTCGGTTTCGGCACCGAGGAAATTGGGCTAACCGGCGCATTTCGCTATGCGGAGGCCCATGAAGGTGAACTGGATAGCGTCCGTTTCATGTATAATCTTGATGCAGCGGGCGGTTCGAGCCGAAAAGGTGTGGTACTGCATCGGTGGCCAAACTTAGCACCATTCTTCCGAGATGCTGCAAAAGAGCTTGCAGCTGACGTTCCTGTCGGTCAGCATATGCATCCGTATTCCGATCACTTTCCCTTCGTCCTAAAAGGCGTTCCAACGGGTCACATGGGTGATCCCGACGCTCCGCCTTCGGGCAGAGGCTTTGGACACACGGCGTATGATACACTGGACAAAGTTGAGTTGGAAAATCTGCGAAAAGGGAGCGCAGTAGCGGCCCGACTGGCATTGCGGATCGCCAATGCCAATGACTTTCCCGCCCAACGCCGAAATGCTGAAGGTGTTCAGGCGCTCCTCGACACTGATCCAGGTTTAGAAGGGTACCGCGTGTCGCTGGAGTTGAGGAAAGGGCGTTAAACGTCGTAGAGAAAAATTACTAGCAAAGATGGATTGCTCCGTACTTTTCTACTTCTGATTAGATTTTTTTGGGAATGAGGGATTGCACACCTGTCAGGGATGCCAAAAATTATATAGTTCGGGCCAATTGAGACAGAGACCAAGAATAGTCCACATGCCAGTCACTGAAAATTCCCCTAGTATCAATCCGAGGAACAACGGAGCAAATTGTCTATATCGTATAATTCCCCCATATCGTAGAATAAACCACTTCAAGATCCAAGCCACCAGCAAACAGGTCCACAAAAAGCTCATCCCAAAACTTCCCCCCAGCGCATAGCCCATCGGATGGAGGGGCCACCAAACAAATCGTGCCCTCATGAACGCCAAAAAGGACGCGACCACAACCCCTAATCCCATCAGAGCCATGTGAATATAATCCACTTCTGTCGGATTGCGTAACCAGTCTTGTAGGTAAAACCAGACCTCTGCTCCCCAGCGTGGATAAGGCGTATTCTCAAGACCGTAGTGATAACTGAGGTGTAGTAGGAGCCAGAAAATTACTACGATTCCAAAAGCGCACGCTAACAGCATTGACCAGAAAGCTCTTTTGGCACTCATTCGACTTCTTGAGGCAATTTTAAACCCTTCCAATTGATGCGGCATGATGTGGCTCAGGTAGATACGACTAATATGCCAGAAGAACGGCATGGTGACAAGCGTTCGTTGCGACAAATTCGCAGTCCCGAACGCAGAGGTAATCATCTGAATCGGACCCCCAAAGTGGACATCGTGGAGTGGGAAGCCAAATTCAGCGCGAAGTCGAGTGATACATGTTGAGATGTAATAATAAAAAAGGACAAAGCCTATTGCCACGCCCATTGTCATGCCAGCCTTATAACAGAATAACATAAGAATGATCAGCCCGCAGATCATTCCACACCATGCCGTTACATATGACATTGGGGCATCATCCATCTCTCTCTCTCTATTTCCGATAACAGTTTGCTGTCGGACGCGCACCATGTGTCGCGCTGCTCGCCAAATCGCAATCGCTAAAACAGCACAATATGCCCCAACCGATTCTTGCACAATATAGACATGCCGACCATAGCCCGGATATGTGTGCCAACCCGCGAAAGCACCCACAACCCGCATCGCTTGCCAATAAAGATAGAAGAACCAACACGAAAACAGGACATCAAGCGGCATGAAGAAACTTAACCCAATAATCGAGGGGATAAATGAGACTCGCGTTGCCCAGAGCGCGTTCCACGGCTCCTCTGTGAAGATGTAGCCGATATGTCTAAATTGGACAAATGTTAATCCCGGGAAACTCGGATACAAAAAATGGAGTCCATTTACGATATTAATCCCCGCAGCAATAGCAAATCCAATCCACATCATTCGGCTATACCCACCCGACTGGACCAACGTTAGCGGAATCTCAGCGATCGGATAAGCGAGTTTCTCGTGTTCGATCCACTGCCTGCGGACGATAATATTAATGCACAACATGACAAAGACGAGGACAAGGGTAAAAAATGACCACCAAAGCAGTGGAGGCAGCCATGCTGCCAAATGGCGTGCTGTATACAAGTTGGCTTCGCCGCGATAATACCCTATCAGAACGGGTAGTTCGTTAACAACAAGCCATTGAGGGAGATCTTTGTGGAATAGTTGTCGCCAGTCATTTTCTGGCGTCGCTCCCCAAAAGGGATAGGTGATGACATGGGGTATGACTGTCAGCTGGGCAGTATAGGAGCAGAGAGATGACACCATGTTGACCATGATATAAATGGTCAATACCTCCCTGTTATCAAAGGCAAGTTTCGGTGTAAATCGGCGCAGCAATCGATTTAATAAAAAGAGCACCCAGAGCGTAAAGACTGCATTAAAGAACAAAGAAAAAAATGTCGCGCCAAAAGCGCTCCGGAGGCTCTCCATCTGTATGAGCCAATAACAATTCATGACGATGAGCACACACCCAACCATCCATGCCCGTGCAATGGATTGCATTTTCACAGCCCTCGTATATTTACGTGAGTTTGATAAGCATGTTGACGGTGCTTGGTGTCATGTGGTTAGAAGCAGCAGATGCCACTACACCATGGCTCTAAGCCCTGAACCTTTCAAGGCTCGAATGCCTCAAGTCTTATTGTTTAACATTTCAGAGCGGTTTGCCCCGAAGTGCCTCGCGGCACTGGGTCACGCCGTTACCTGTAACATTATAGGCGAAGGTATTCATTCGTCGAGCGTGGGTTGATGTGTTGGCAGCGGAACCATGAATGATTAGTGCGTTGAAAAAAACACCAGCTCCTGGCTCCATCTCTACTGGGACAGCATCATCACGTTCATGGTAGTGTCCCGGCAGAAACAGGCGAAACTTCTCTTGTCCCCGTTCGTGTTCCTGTAACCCCCATTTATGGCTGCCGGGGACAAACTGGATGCACCCATTATCCTGTGTTGTTGTGTCAATTGCTAGTTGGCAGTTTACCATCAGTGGACGGTTATCGTCCAGATCCCAGTAAGCATAATCCTGATGCCAAGGAATTGCCGTGCCATCTTTGGCGTCTTTGGGGAGCAGTTTGCTGTGAAACAGTGAAATGTCGGGCCCAATCAGTTGCTCGATAATATCTAGCATTGCGCCCGAACGCAAGATTTTGTTCAGAGTTGGACTCACCAGTTCACTCTGCATCAGTTGTTTAATCCGCGGCGGTATGTTTGGGTCATCGAATTCCTCCCACGCTACTTCGACGCCGTCAATCGATTGTTTTGCCATCCGACTGTGGATGTCATGGATTTCTGCTTGAACCTTTTCGATCTCCTCAGACGAGGCAAGCTCTTGCTTCAGAACATAGCCGTTCTCGTCGTAAAATTGCTTTTCGTCAGGCGTAAGCATAAGCGTCATTCCTCCTTGGTCTGAATTCTCAGCAAGATAGGCGTTTTAACAGCCCGATTTATTGAGGGCAGGATTTCATACTTTTTGCGTCTTGCATTTCCTTTTGATAAGAGCCACTGATATTACGTCCGGTAGTCCGCATTGATGCTAATATAATCGTGGGAATAATCGCACGTCCACATGGTGACTGTTCCATCACCGGCATTCAAATTGACGGTAATTGTTACAGTATCCTTGGAAAAGAGTTCTGTTGCTTTGTCTTCATCAAAACCTGCGTCCATTCCGTCCTTGACCAGTTGATAGTCGCCAAGCCAGACATCCACTTGGTACGGGTCAAATTCCGCTCTCGATTTCCCTGCCGCCATCATGATACGTCCCCAATTCGCGTCTGATCCGAAGACGGCGGTCTTCACGAGAGGCGACTCCGCGATTGCGCGGGCTGCCATCTCCCCTTCCACTTCGTTCTTCGCACCGTTGACGACCACCTCGACCAGTTTTGTTGCGCCCTCTCCATCTCGTGCAATCTTCTTCGCCAACTCAATGCACGCAAAGTCTAATCCCTCACGGAATGCTTCGTAGGCATCGCCAGTTGTATCGGCAATTTCTGGGTTCCCTGCGGTGCCCGTTGCCATGATTAGCACCGTGTCGTTTGTGCTACTATCTGTATCGATTGTCATACGATTGAAAGACTTCGCAGCAGACTCGCGTAACACCTGTTGTAGCGGCTCGCTGGCGATGTTCGCATCTGTTGCCAGAAAAGCGAGCATCGTGGCAAGATTCGGAGCGATCATCCCCGCGCCCTTTGTCATGCCACCAATCCTGGCTGTTTTCCCTCCAATTTCAAACTCCACAGCAATCTCTTTGGGAACTGTATCCGTTGTCATGATCGCGAGGGCAGCATCATGTCCACCGTTGGTTTCCAAAGCCGGCGCAGCGAGACGGATGCCGTGACTAATTGTATCCATCGGCAACTGCTGCCCGATGACCCCCGTCGAAGCTACCAATACGAGATTTGAATCAATGCCAAGCGCTTCTCCTACCAACGAGGCCATCTCCCGCGCGTTCTTCATGCCAACCTCGCCAGTACATGCATTAGCGTTCTTACTGTTAATAATAATTGCTTGGGCTCTATTATCACTGATATTTTCACGGCACACCAAAACAACTGGGGCACAAACACGATTTGTCGTGAAAACACCTGCCGCAACCGCTGGCGCATCCGCTGCTATCAAGGCGACATCCTTTTCATTATCCGGCTTTAGCCCTGCATGGACACCGGTTGCTCTCAACCCCGGTACTGCCGTTATTCCGCCATCAATCTGCTTCATCACAGTTCTCCATTGAGTAAATATTTGGGTTCCTTTTCCACGCCTGCCATATCCCGAATTCGTGCGTCAATTATAGCGAGTCATAGAGGAATTGTCAATTGTCAATTCTTGAGGTCTCCATGAATCAGCAATTTGCCGACTGGTGGTAAGTTCCATTTTCGATTGTTCACCAATAATTTTGATGGTATAATGCGGTCAAAATATGCAAATCGTAATCAAAACTACCTAATTGCAAAGAGCGTTATAAAATCTCCTGTGTCGAGCATCGGGGCGAGCTGCTTCAATTGGCAGGCAAATGAGCAGATCAGAGATGGACCTATATACAAAATACAAACCGGATAAAGGATATAATCGAATTGTTGAAGGCGGTGTGCAGGGAATAACGTGCCTTGAGTTCGGTATTCTTGATCTTGACGTTGGTGAATCTTTCTTTGAAGATACTGCGGACAACGAGGTTATGCTCGTTGTACTCGGAGGTCGGTGCGAACTGCTTGTTGGACATAACGGGAATAAAGCCCACGGACTCATCGGTGAACGCGCAAATGTTTTTGACGGCGAAGCGTATCGTGCATCTATCCCCTATCGAACAACCTACGAAATTCTCGCACACGAAGAACCTGTCGAGGTTGCCGTTTGTAAAGCCCCCTCCTTTCTCGAAACGGCAGCCGTCATCCTCGAACCGGGCGACGATTTCAACTGTGATGAACACGCGCTGCTGGTCAGTGAAACACCTGCTCACTCAATCTCTGGTGAAGCGATCTGTTTCTACCGCCTTGCGCTCGCGGAAGAGTACGCCTCTCAACGTATCTACAGCGAGGCACATGCGTTTGAACAATCCGCGAATGTCCGTCACAATAACGTGCTTGTACTGCCCAAAGACTACCGTGCCGAACTTGTGAAACCACAGGATCGGTTGTATTGTCTTCAGATTTGTTGCTCGTAATCCATGAAAGGAGATGAAACAATCATGGAGATTACCACAGCACAGGTGAATCATTTTCAGACACACGGGTTTTTCTTTATACTTAATCCGTTTGGTGAGGACCGGATGCGTGAAATTGAGGGGATCGCTACAGGAAATGTGGAGAAATGGACGAGCACAGATTGGCCAAGTGGACTCAATAAACTTGCTTGTCAATTTCTTATGGTAGGTGAACCAATTCTCCAGATTGTAGAGCAACCACAACTCGTTGAAACCGCTAAACGCTTACTGGAATGTGATCAAGTGCATGTGGGAGCCTGCGGATTGGGTGATGCGCTAAAGGTTATCTCCGAAAGTCAAGGTACGCCCCCGCAAGTTCATTGGCACGCCGATGGAGGTCCCGATGTCAAACAGGTTTCGTTCCGAACGGGGCTAGATCGACACGACCCGACGAATGCACCATTGCGTGTTTTGCCGGGCAGTCACCTGAGAGCTAGGGAGGAGGTTTGGGAAGAACTGTTACAGTTGGAAATCGCTACAGGGCAGCACGACTTCCCGCCAAAGGAACTTTATGCGAAGCACCCTGGCGAGGTTGAGGTCCTCCTCGATCCACGCTGGACATTGGTCTGGACACCAAGCTGCTGGCACGCCACAGGCGTCAAGACAGCAGCTGGTCCTCGCCGGGCGATGGGTTGGAACTACTTTCCCGCCGGAGGCAGAAAGCGCGATTCGGAGGCGTTGAAGTACATTTTTGCTGACGAATTGGACAGTTGGAGCGATGAACGAAAGCAGCTCTGGGGACTGTTGGACTGAACGGTATAATGCAGTAACTTAATTCGCAAAATCTCAGGATGATATAACTCAAGTGAGGAGACAGAAATGCTATGAATACCAATCCTATTGTCATCGGCATGATCGGTGCTGGTTTCTCTGCTACGTTCCATGTCCATAACTATCGACTTGTCCCCGGCTTGGACGTCCGGATCAAGGGGGTCACTGCAAGGAGCCAAGAGAGTGCTAATGCCTTCGCCGAAGAGCACAATCTGGAGACCGTTTATCCTACGGCGGAGGCACTTTTTGCTGATGATGAAATAACTGTCGTTGATCTCTGCGTTCCTAACTACCTGCACTACCCGCTAACCGTTCAAGCCGCTGAAGCAGGCAAACACATCATCTGTGAAAAACCATTGACAGGCTATTTTGGTGATGGTGGGGAGACGCTTGTGGGACGCGAGACCTCCCGGCGAACGATGTTTGAAGCCGCGCTAAAGGCAGCGGACGAGATGGTAGACGTTGTTAAACGCAACGGTGTAACGTTCTGCTACGGGGAAAACTGGGTGCATGCACCAAGTATACAGAAAGCGAACGACATCCTCGCACAGAGCGACAACACTATTCTCCGTATCATTGCTGAGGAGTCGCATAGCGGATCCCATTCCGATTACGCAAAAGAATGGCGTTACTCCGGGGGCGGTGCCCTTTTCAATAAGGGTTGTCACCCCGTTGGTGGGACACTCTATCTCAAATACAACGAAGGGCAGCGGAAGTATGGGAAACCCATCAAACCCAAGAGCGTTGTCGCAGAGGTCGCAAACCTGACGCATATCGAAAGCTTCATCAATGAGGATGAGAAATGGATCAGGGAGGGTTGGAAAGATTGCGAGGATTGGGGATCGATGATCATCACATTTGACGACGATACCATCGCGCAGATTACCGCATCAGATATTGTACTTGGCGGTATTCAGAACGTCCTGACAGTCTATTCAAGCAAGTCTGTGGTGCAGTGCAACATCAACCCAAACACGGGGATGTTGACATACACGCCGAGCGATCACGTCTTGGGTGATACCTATATTCGGGAGAAGGTGGAAACCCGCGCCGGATGGCAACTGACCAATCCCGACGAGGATTGGATGAACGGTTTCCCACACGAACTGACTGACTTCTGTGAGGCTATCGCGTACGGACGACCGCCCAAAAGCACGGTGGAATTGGGGCGGGATATCCTCGCTGTGTGTTACGGGGCATATATCGCGGCGGAAACCGGTAATCGTGTCAATCTTTCTGAATGGATGTAAAAGGTTCGTTGAGATTGGAGAAGTTCTTGATGCTATCTGTTCAATCTAACTTAATAAGAAACAACCAATAACTTTCTGAGGAGCTATCCCATGAAATACATCGTAAAAACCAACGAGATGCCATGGAAGCCAAAGTTTTTTCCCGGTGAAGAGAAACAGTATGGCGAATTCAAGCCACTATGGGAGGAACACGCTGCTGAACAGTTTGAAGTGCGGTTGACGCGAATTCCGGCAGGCGGGACAAATACGAAGTACCATACCCATACAAAAGAGGAAGAATGGTTCTATGTGCTAAGCGGTTCATGCCACATCCATATTGAAGGGGAATGGTATCACATCGAACAGGGCGATTCTGTTTTTAAGCCAACCGGTGCATATCATATCTTTAGGAACTTCGGAACAGAACCTTGCGAATTGATCATGCTGGGGACCAATGTGGAAGGAAGCGAGGTTCATCGTTTACCGGAGCCAGAACCCCCTGAAACAGTATAAATTAGGAATGATTGCTTCTCACTCCTAACCGGCGGTGTCTTCCCTGAAGCGAAATTCGGTCTGTCTGGTGAATGCTATGGAAGTAATCGTCGGGCACAAATGTTTTTCAATGTGTTCGATTATCAGGTCAGTTCCGCGGAAGTGATTAAACTCCGGGGATGTCGGTTGAAAGAATGAATCCGTCAAGTCACGGCATAGTACCACATTTTTTCCGTGGTAGACCATCTGCCGTAGACCAAACGGTCGTCCGGAAACGCAGATATTGGTGTGGACGCCCATCAGAATTACATTGTCGATGCCGAGCTCTCGCATTAGGTTATAAACCTCTTGACCGTCGTCGCTGATCGCATCCTCAGAAGCAATTTTGATAGTGTCAATCTGTCGGCTCCAAGGCACCTTCCCACCCTTCCACTGGCGGGTCCCTTGGTCGTCGGCGACCCAACCGGGACATGGTTCGCTACAACCACACCCACCGTTGCGTATGAAAGGCAGCGGTTCCCCTTCACGTTCAGGATCCCAATAGTTCCACTTGATTTCCACAGGCGATTCTGCAAACGATGCTTCGATAGCACGATGGCGTTGTGGTGTTTCATCATAAGAAGACATCGTGCCGCTTGGCGCATGGATAATGGACACACCGATCTCCCGCGCTGCTGACACGGTTCGATTCATCGTTGGCACCATCTCCGCGACCCGTTGGGCAGCGGCTTTGCACGTATGATCGTCCCACATGTCACAGATAATGAGTCCAGTTTGACGCGGATTCCAATGGACAGTCTGCTGAACCTCCCGATCGCCGTGCCTGCTGCGCTGTTCAAGTACGAGATTCTTCTGCTCTTGATTGGTCATTGTTTTCTACCTGTCCATGGTAATTGACGTAAGAGGTTGGAAGAATGGAAGGACTCGTTACTTCCATTCTTCCGCCAAAATGGAAAGTCTATTTCCGAGAGCTGATTATAGCGCACGACTATTCTTCAAATGCTGAGTCAAACGCACGAGCGGAGGGCTCAAAGTCGTAGCCTTTGACTGCGGTACAGGCTTCACGTGCCCCGTGTTCCCGATCCATACCGCTGTCCTCCCATTCAATGGAGAGAGGGCCATCATATTCAATGTTATTAAGCGCGCGGATGATTTCCTCGAAATCAATATTGCCACGACCGATTGACCGGAAATCCCAGTAGCGTCGAGCATCACCGAAATCCAAGTGCCCACCAAAGACACCAGAGAGGCGTGATGTTGAGGACCACCACACATCCTTCATGTGGGCGTGATAGATACGGTCACTGAACCGCTCAATAAATGCTACATAATCAACGCCTTGATAGCCGAGATGGCTTGGATCGTAGTTGAACCCGAACGTTTCGCGCCCATTGACCGCTTCGATTGCACGTTCCGAACTCACGATGTCGAAAGCAATTTCGGTCGGATGGACTTCAAGCCCAAACTTAATTCCGACCTCATCAAAGGCATCAAAGATTGGATTCCAACGGTTAGCGAAGTCCTCAAAGCCTGCGTCAATTTGCGCTGGATCGTTAGGTGGGAAAGAATAGAGCAGGTGCCATATGCTGCTGCCGGTAAATCCGTTGACGACACTCACGCCGAGTTTTGCTGCAGCGCGGGCAGTGTTTTTCATCTCTTCCGCAGCACGTCCGCGCACCCCTTCGGGATCGCCGTCACCCCAGATAGCGGGCGACAAGATGGCTTCGTGCCGGTTGTCAATATTGTCGCAAACCGCTTGTCCAACAAGGTGATTACTAATCGACCATACCTTCAGTCCATATTTTGCTAAGAGGTCATGTCGTCCTTGGCAATAGCCATCGTCTTCAAGGGCTTTATCGACTTCAAAGTGATCTCCCCAACATGCTAATTCCAGTCCATCATATCCCCAATCGCTGGCTTTTTGCGCTAATTCTTCAAGTGTTAAATCTGCCCACTGTCCCGTGAATAGTGTTACAGGTCTTGCCATCTTATTCCTCCTTAGTATTAGGTCGTAAAAAATCAGGGGGTTGGTAAGGGATCTGCCAACCTCAAAGGATGATAGGCGTTGCATTTCTCCTTATGCTGATGGTGCATAGCTCGCGTCTACCCAGCCCCGTCTATTTCCACTTTCCACCGTTTTGTGGATAAAGTGGACGCCTCGTGCACCATCCTGCACTGTTGGATAATCCGTATCGAACGTATCTGGTGTTTCGCCTGCAAGTTTTGCAGCCAGTGTACGTGCAGCGTTGACATAAACATTCGCAAACGCTTCTATGAACGCTTCCGGGTGTCCAAACGGCAATCGTGAGTTGTGTGCCGCAATCGGTGCAACGTAATCATTACCGCGCTTATAGATATGTTCAGGACCATCAGGAAAACGGACATAGAGATAATTCGGATTCTCCTGATGCCATTCGAGCGAAGCCTTCGTGCCATAGACGCGGATACGGAGATTATTCTCTTCGCCAACAGAAATTTGTGAGGCGTACAGTACGCCCCGAGCCCCACCTTTATAGTGGACTAGGATATTCCCATCGTCTTCGAGTTGTCTTCCATCGACAAAGGTGGTCAGGTCTGCGCAGATCTCTTCTAACTCTAAGCCGGTGATGTAATGGGCGAGGTTTTCTGCATGCGATCCGATGTCCCCGATACAGGATGAAACCCCCGCTTGACTTGGGTCTGTCCTCCAAACTGCTTGCTTTGCACCCTCTCCCTCCAAAAACGTCGCCAACCATCCCTGTGGATATTCAACAACAATTTTCCGAATCGATCCGAGCGTTCCTTGTGATACCAACTCACGGGCTTGCTTCACCATCGGATAACCCGTGTAGTTATGCGTCAATGCAAAGATTGCCTCGTGCTGTTTCACCAGTCCGCAGAGTGCCTCCGCATCTTCTAACGTCGTTGTCATCGGCTTGTCGCAAACGACATGAAAGCCTGCTTCAATAAATGTTTTAGCGACTCCAAAATGAACGTGGTTTGGTGTTACGATGGACACGAAGTCGATACGTTCACCCTCTGGCAAGGCTCTCTCTTTTTCCGCCATCTCCTGATATGAGTCGTATACGCGGTTAGGGTCAAGTAACAACTCCGCACCCTGTTGCTGCGATTTTTCAGCTGATGCGGAGAAAGCTCCGGCAACAAGGTCGATTTCCCCGTCGAGTGCGGCAGCTTTTCGGTGAACTGCTCCTATGAATGCGTCTGGACCGCCGCCGACCATTCCGTAACGTATTTTTCTTCCAAGTGGCATATTATTATCTCCTGCGATGTCAAATGCTGAGCCCGCCTTAAGAGTTCGCGGGTTGCAAGCACCGATTATAGCACGATTTATAGGTCTTGTCAAAGTGATTCAAATCCAAGCGGAAATTTGTAACCAATCCTTGCGCTGCAAGGGCAAAAGATGATAAACTTGCTGCAATATTATCCATAGAAGAGTTGTGCATTTTATACTGAGTCCGTCAAACCGTGGAGGGAGAGTTGATATGGCATTACGCGTCGCAGTTATTGGGATGCGGGGGATTGGGAACACACACGCCAACGTCTACCATGAACACGTAGGGACATCATTGGTTGCTGTATGTGATATGGTCAAAGAGCGTGCGGACGAATCGGCACAACGGCTTGGAGTCAAGGCATATTACAGCGTTTCATCGCTCTTAGAGAATGAGGCACTCGACGCCGTTAGCGTTGCAACAGGAGGTTTTGAAAACGGCGGAGCTCATTTTGAGCCAGCGATGCAGGCGCTTGAGGCAGGATTGCATGTATTGTGCGAAAAACCGCTGTCTAACGATGTCGCTCGCGCACGAGAAATGGTCAACAAATCGAGGGAGAGGAACGTTTGCCTCGGAACGAATCTCAATCACCGTTTCACGCCGTTAGCGATGCAAGCGAAGGAGTGGGTAACAAACGGTAAACTGGGGGACCTGCTCTTCATCAATATGGCGTTGTGGATCGAAAATCCGAATGAAACCTCGCCGTTCTTCCATCTCAGAGCCTTACATCCACATTCACTTGACGTGATGATGTACTTCTGTGGTGAGGTGGAAAAAGTTCACGCTTTTGCGGTCCGCGCGCCGGGACGCCAGAATTGGAGCAATGCCTCGATTAACCTCAAGTTTAAGAGCGGTGTAGTTGGACACCTCAGTGGCAGCTATGATGCTGGACGTCTGAATGAGCGGTGTGAAGTCGCAGGAACAAATGGGCAGTTTGTCCTTGATGGGGTGTTTAAGAAATTAACTTTTTACCCTCGACAAGGTGACGAGGTTGAAGAGTATTTCAATCCGCCTCCGGGCACGGAGGGACACATGGACTCGTTCGCGGATACCTTTTCAACACGAATTGGTACGTGGATTCAACAGCTTGTGGATGGGGTTTCGCCCGATAAAGTTGACGCTTCTGGTGCCGCGGGTCTCGCAGCGCAAGAAATCATTGAGGCGGCGATTAAATCGTTCCAGACCGATACGGTGGTTACTTTATAGCCACCGGTTGAGGGCTTTACCTAAACTGTGAATTCTAACTTGCTCTCTTCTCCGGCGGACACTGCTGCGTAATGTTCCTCAAAATTCAACATCTCAAACAGACTTACGCCTGCTGCCATCTGTTCTAGCATCAGATCTTCCTTCTGTTGGATATCTTCGGCAATTGGAATTGCTGCTGCCAGTTCATCAATGGACCCTACAATAAGCCCATCATCATCCCCAAAAATAATATCCCCTGGATTCACAATGACACCGCCACAGGTAATCGGGATTTGCGTTTCGTAGATTTTATTAGTCGTACCTGCAATTGGATTGAAGGATCGCGCATAATAAGGTACATCTAAGATTCGGATCGTTTTGGTATCGCGGCAAGGACCATCTATGACAATGCCCGCTAATCCCTTCCGTGCTGCCTCTGTCGGAAACAGTTCACCCGCCACCGCACGGCGACTCCCCTGAGTATCAATCACAAGCACCTCCCCCGGTTCAGCATCTCGTAACCCCTTGATCACCGTGAGAAAATCTTCATGACACGTCACCGTGTGTGCCCGCCCGACAAGTTTAAGTCCGGTTCGGATAGGGCGGATGGCGGGATCAATAACTCTTAACTCTGTAACCGTGGGGTCGGCAGCTCTCCCCGCCTTATTACCATCGCATACACAAGCAGTATCGAGTGCCAGCAGACGTCCCTTAATCTCTTTAAAGTCCATCGTCTTGGTTCCTCAAGAAGTTGGGCGAAAGTTTGAATAAGCTTTCTGAGCCAGATGTGGAAACAGTTCATCGTGGATCTCGATGCACTGCCACAAATGGATCTTTCGCTTCTCATCAGCGGTATCGAGTACGGTCGGATAATACATGCTGGCACCGGTATCGACGTTGTAGCCCCCGGGAGAGTGAATGCTCAAGTACCGACGCAAAGTCGCCAGGTCCGGCTCGGTCGTGCAGTGGCGGGTCAGGTTCATGGTGAACATCCGTCGCCGTCTGCCACCACCAAAAGATGCGTGATAGGTGTCGTGATTAAAGATAACCAGATCACCCGGGTTCGTTTCCAACGCAATGCTGCCGGGAAACTCCTGCGGCGGAACACCGAAAAGTTCCTCCGATTCGTTCGGGTTTATCTCTTCTGCCCTCACAAAGTGGTCTGGACGTTGGCTGCCGGGGATAACTCGCAGACAACCGGTATCGGCTGTCAGTGGATCGAGGTAGAATGCAATTTTACAGGAAAAGAGTTGTCCCCAGTTGCCATCCGGGTGCCAACCCGTGTTGCCAGTATAATAATTCCCATCGCCGCTGGCATAGTTGAAATCCTCACCCAAAACCCCACCGGCAACACCTAAGACGCGCGGATCATCCAGCAATGTACAGAGCCTTGGGCGGTGCTCAATTGGACCCCCAAACATGGTTCGCTTTGAGCCATCGTGTGCCTTACCTTCGCCGAAGTTTTGGATGGAGAAATCGAATTCCTCGGTAATCCAAGCGACCTCATCGGACGAAAAGAGGTTGGGAAACGCTAGGTAGCCAAAGGTGTTAAAAAAATTGACCTGTTGTTCAGTAAGTTTCATGGAATGCCTCCACATTGTGAGATCGGTGGATTCATGCACGCTTTTCCTGTTCCGGGAACGGTCTCCGAATATCGTAGGGGTCCTCCGTCAGGTCTGGGAAAACACCTTCCTTTATCAGCAGTTCAAGCGGCGATTCGCTGGTTTCAAACGGCATCGTGACCACATTCTTGATGCGCAGCGACTCGTAGATCGCCATCATGATTTCCATTGTATATCGTGCCTGTCGCCCTGTGCTTCGATGTTCAACGATCTTTCCTTCCATCCAATCAATTAGCTCTTGGTACTGATCTATTGGCTCTGGACGCGGCTCAATCTCCCGCCACCCGCTCGCTTGATTGTTCTGAAGCAGCACAGCCCCATCTTCCCCCATTTTGATCTGGCCATCTGTTCCGGAGACTATTGCTGCCGAGACTACAGGTTCAGGCAGATCGCTTTCATAGATACCCCGTGCACCGCCTTCAAAGCAGATCAATCCCATACATAAATCTTCACACAGTGTGCGACGTTCCCATCTGTTTGTGGTGCGAGCAACTTGACCAATTACCCAGAGCGTCTCCGGGTCCGACAGATGGTATCGCATCCCATCAATAGCGTGTGTGCCGATATTCAGCAAACCGGCATTCGGTTTTGATCTCCGATGGAGCAACGTTGGTTGTCCGATAGCACCGTCTTGGACAAGCCTTCGGATTTCGGTGTTTGCTGAGTTGAAGCGTCCGTTATGCCCGATGACCAGTTTGGCACCGTGCTCCTCACATACCGCAATCATTGTGTCCGCTTCTCCCAAGGAGGCCGCCATCGGTTTTTCACCAAGGATGCCTTTGACTCCCGCCTTTGCTGCGGCAACCGTAATCTCGGCGCGGACTCCCTGCCATGTCGTGATACTTACAATATCGAGCGCTTCTTTCTCTAACATCTGATTATAGTCGGTATACACGGCGGGGACAGAGAACTCTTCGGAAAGACGTTGCGCCGATTCCACGTTCACATCCATTGCCGCAACCAATTCTGTTGCCGGATTTTGGGTGTAAGCAGTCGAATGAGCGCGTCCCATCCCGCCACAGCCAATAATGCCAGTACGATAGGTTTTAGCCATTGGTTTACCTCATCAGCGATTGTTGGTTAGGATTTTCCTAAAAAACGTCTGCTTTTTTATTAAGATGGTGACTACCATCCTTTTGAAGGTTAGTTAGTCTATCCAAATCGGTTCAATCGGAATTTGTCGATTGGATAATCTGTTTTGCCGTCGCCGGCGAGTTCAGCAAGGATCTTACCGACAATGGTTGAAAACTTAAAGCCGTGTCCTGAGAATCCTGCCCCGACAAAAATGTTTGAATTTAGCGGATGATCGCCGATGAGAAAGTCGTGATCCGGCGTGAGCGTATACATACAGGTCGCCCCTTCAATGAAGGAAGGGTCGGCTCCGGGCATAATTGTTTCAAGCCACTGTGCCAGCGCATTCTGTACATCGAGGTCTAGCCCCCGATCAACCGTTTCAGGAGAGGTCACAGGTCCATGCCCATCATCAGCCACCTTGATGCCGGGACCATAGTAGGGAAAGCCGTAGTATGACCGATCATAGTCCGCGTAGACAGGTAAACGGTCTGGCTGATACAACTCTTTCACCGCTTGCGGCTGGAAGTAAAATTTCTGCTGTCGCGTTACCTCAAGTGGCAGCGACAACTCTTTGAGTAGTTGCGAAGCCCACGGCCCGGGGGCAACGACAAGCCTTCTACAACGATAACTGCCCACCGACGTCTCAACTTCAGGACGTTCTTTGCTAATATCGATATGGCGGACCCTGACCCCACTATGAACGGTTGCCCCGAAACGCTCGGCTTGCGACACATGTGTCCGAACACAACGACTTGCGTTTAGGAAACCTGAGTCTGGCGTGTAACAGGCGACGGTATCCTCCGGAAGTTGCAGCGCTGGAAAGCGAGCGGCAACCTCTTCAGCGGTCAACACCTCATGTGACGTGTTGGTTTCCTGCATGACGCGTATATTTTCATCTAATCGCTCATTCCCCGGTTTTGCGAACACTAACATACCATTAGAGGTGAGTAGTTGTTCGCCAGAAAGCGTTTCTAATTCCTGCCACAGTGGCAGCGCAGCTTTCACCAAGGTCACATATACGGGGTCGTCATAGAAGACTCGGAACGCCCTTGAGTGGCCATGAGAACTACCCTGGGTATGACCGACGGGATATTGGTCTATGCCAACCGGTGCTGCACCTTGACGAGCGAGGTGATATAGCGCCGCGCTCCCCATCGCCCCCAGTCCGACGACCAAAATCTCTACATCTCGGTGCATTTCATTGGCCCCTTTTCTAACCCGCTCTACTAACCGGTTCAATCAGCACCGTAGACGCGCATCGCATTTTCTCCAAGAATCATAGTCTGTTCGTTAGGGGAGAGCGACTGTGTGTGCAGTTGTGCCAACCTCACCAGCTGTGGATAGTTTAAGTGACGCAGCAGTCCCGGCAGATCCGTGCCCCATAAGATTTTCGATGGCCCAATCCGTTCAAGCGCAAGGTGGAGATACCGTTCTGCTGTCGGATAGGGGAAATCTTCATTCGACAGATAGGCTGGTAAAGCAGCGGTATCAAACCATACATTGGGTAGCTGCCCGAGGTTGATCTGCTCCCGCCATAAACTCCACTGTTCCACATCCGCTTCTGCATGCGGATTCGGTTGCCCCAGATGTGCGATAACAATCCGCAGATCCGGATGTACCTCTGCAATGGTACGCACCGCATCGGTCTGATAAGAACGGCTACCTATAGCACCCAAATCGAGGGTCAACACCAATCCACGATGTTCAAGCGAATCCCAGAGCCAAGCGATTTCCGGCATATCGAGCCTAGCGTTAGGATGTAAGCCACACAATCCAGTTGCCTCCGAGCATTCTAATTTGACCACCCGAAACTTAGAAGATGCTGTAATTGTTTCAAATTCTTGACGATTGCCCGGTCCCCACGGATCGAAATACGCTGCACCAACTAGCCTGTCGGAATAGTGATCCAGCGCCTCAAGCACATACGAATTGCACTCCCCATAAAACGGTCCTTGGAGCAACACTGCCTTGCCAACACCCGCCCAATCCATATTTGCCAAGAGCATTTCGGGCGTGAATACGGTTGTCTCATTATAAGGTGGCAGCAGTTGAGTCTTTGCATCGCCGACGGCAATGCGACCATAACCCAATCCGCGAGTGGGACCCGTCCCAGTTGATCCTTGGACTACTGGGAAGATATGGGCATGTGCGTCAATAATCATGGGCAAGTCGATCCTTACTTTTATTCCAAATTAGCACGTCAGTTGGGTTGAACGGGAACCGTGAACCCCAACACCATAACCATAGGATGGGACTTCCTAGATTAATCTAAAACTCTTTGAGAGTACCAGTGGCAACTTGCGTCATTCTAAATTAGCGTGCCTAGTAAACATCAACTCCGGCGTTTTCCCTGTTCTCTCCATCAGCCGGAGAACAATCGCATCCAAGGTCAGCAGAAGGCTCTGTTCAAACAGAGATCCCATCGGTTGCACAGAACGGAAGCCGAGGTCTCTGTTGACTTTTGGTGAAGGGGCGGGGATGGTGAGAACCACTTTCGCCAATTTACCAATAGGTGAGTTTGCATCAATGGTGATAAGGCAGATAGCTGCACCGATTGCATGGGCTTTATTGGTGCCTGCCACCAAGCTGCTGGTTGAACCCGAACCGGAACCGACCAGCAGCACATCTTGGTCCGTGATGTTGGGGGTAACGGTCTCTCCCACGACATAAGTATCAAAGCCTATGTGCATCAAACGCATAGCGAAACTCTTCATCGCCAGACCGGATCGTCCAGCGCCGGCGACAAAAACTGTTTGAGCATCTATAATCGTATCAACCAGTTTTTCCGCCATGTCGCTGCAGACATGCCCCACAGTTTCGCCTAATTCGTCAAGTATCTGGCTGATGTATGCCTGTGTGTTCACCGATTTCCCTTCTTTAAGTGAACGATTCTCTGATTTCGAGAGCCGCTCGACGCGGGTCTGGATGGTTAGTGATGAAACCACCCACAATGACAACCGCCGGACGATAGACAATAATATTCGGCAAAATCTCCGGATTTATCCCACCCGCTACCGCCATCTTAGCTCGCTTCAGAGCAGATTGGACAAGCTGAATTTCTCGCAGGGGATCCATGCCACGGTCTTGGAGGTCGAAGGCTGTATGGACGCAGCAGTAGTCTGGGGCAATAGCGTCGAGTTGATTGATGCGCGTCTGAATATCACCCACTGCTATCAAATCTATCATTACCTGTTTACTGAGGGTGCGGGCTTGGTCCACGGCACGGCGAATCGTAACGTCATGCGCCACGCCCAGCACTGTCACAATATCGGCCCCCGCTTCAAATCCAATTCGTGCTTCAATATCGCCAGCATCCATGATTTTTAGATCGGCAAGCATCTCAAGTTGAGGATGGGCATCCTTAATCTCCGTAACAACCTTTACACCCTCTTTCATGAGTAGAGGGGTGCCAACCTCGACAATATCCACGAGATCGCTAACCTTCTCAAGGAGGCGTTTGGCTTCCTGACTATTGTTTGAGTCCAAAGCGAGCTGTAATTTCATACAGTCATTATCTTTTTTGATATTCTCGTGCCTTTTTTCAGTCTCCATACGCTTCTCCGGGATTTTATCACGGATAGAATTCTCTGTCAAAACAAAAACGGGTCGGACAGAAGGCTACAAAAAGGCATAAAAAAAGCGCCTCGGTTGCCCGAGACGCTTTCGTCTGGAACTGAAGGTTTAACCTCTGCCTGGAGGACCGCCTTCAGGTTTTCTGAGTTCAGGTAAAATCACCCGGTCGCCGTCCATCAATCCGCTCTTGATGATAACGTCAGTCTCGTTCTGCTCGCCCGTCTCAATAGAAACACGCGTTCCCTGCTGTGCTTTTGAGTTACCGTTCCCTTTTTCAGAGCTGCCTTTTGCATCAAGCATGACGAACTTATCTTTCGTAATCTTGATGTTTGTTGAGACCCCGTCCGCCTTCTGCTTACCATTTACAAGGATGGTGAAGGTACGTTCACCATCACGCAAACCCCGTTGTGAGCTATCGAGATTGATTGTCAATTGGTTTCCGCTAATGCTGGCTATCTTTCCTTTGAAGCTCTTTCCGGTTAAAGTTTTGAGTTCGACCTCTTGATCCGTTTTGAAAGCATTTGCATCTGCACCGACTGTCGCTGTGGCGATTGCAGATTTCTCCTCTTGGACCGCATCAATCGGCAGCATCAAGACCTCTTTCTCCTCATAGGTGATGACATCGACATCGGCACTCATTCCGGGACGCAGTTCAGGGGGTGAGCCGACGACTTCGACCATCACTTCGAAGGTGATAATGTTATCCCGCTCCTCTCCGCTTGGGGAAATTTCAGCGACACGCCCTTCATACGGTGTGTCTTTATATGCGTCAACCTTGATTGATGCCCTCTGATTCATCCTGAGCCGTTCCATATCGACTTCGTTGATGTAAGTTTTCACCACCATTTTTGACAGATCTGCGATGGTCATCAATGGTGGACTCTGTGAGAATGCTGAACGACCGGAGGTCACAATCTCTCCCTCTTCAATTTCGAGTAGGGTCACAGTGCCAGCCATCGGTGCCTTGATGGTTGTCCATTCCAACTGTTCCTCTTGATTCTTCAGGCTGCTCTGACGCCGCAAAAGGTTCGCTTGCGCGCTCACCTTGCTTTGCTCAGTAACAGCTTTTTCATTGTCAAGGGTGTCCCGAATCTCCGTAAGGCGGGTTTCGGCGATCTGCAGTTGGAGTTTTTTCTCCTCCTCCTCCGCGTTTCTCATTTCACGGAGTTCCTTCAAATTCATTTGTTGATACTTCTGGGTCAGCTTACGGTTGGCAATCGCGGTCTCTCTTGTAGCGATGGTTTTTTCTTGAGAATTTACAGTTTGTTGCTGCGATTCTAATCGCTTAAGCGCTGTCTTATATTGCGAATCTGCGTTGGCGTATCTCGATTCCGCCTCCTCCAATGATTTCTTGGAAACCAATTTCTTCTCAAACAGTTCTTTGTTCCGATTTCTCTCAGATTCGGCATTATCCCGTTCCACTTTCACAGACTCAAGTTCTGTCTGAAGTTCTGCGAGCCTTATTTCTGCTTGGTTGAGTTCGATCTTCGCCTGTTCCAACGCAATATTATCTTGGCCTAGCTGATTCACCGTCGTTTGAATGTCTGTTTCAGCCGAAGTAATCTGTGTTAGTGAGGCAGCCAATGTTGTCCTCAAATTCGATTGAGCAATTTTGACATTATCTTCGGCTTGTTGGCGTGAGCTCTCAAGTTCATCAGTTTTCAATATGATGTTGAGTTTCGCCTGCATGAGTTGTGCTTCAGCAGCACCGACATCGGCTTCAGCCTGCTTCTGTTCTTCGAGGTACTGTTCTCGATCAATCTCTAACAGTATCTGATCCTTCTCAACGTAGTCCCCATCATTGACATACAGGTTAATAATCTCACCTGCAACGTTCGCCTTGACCTCGACATCAATCAGTGCTTCGAGATTTCCTGTCGCACTAATTAGCTTCTGGAAATCGCCGCTTCTGACAACTTCAACCCGCTTCTCAGCTGCGCCGTCTTTTTTCCCGCGCCCCTGAATCCATCCACATGACGCGAAGGTTGTCGCTAAAATGAAAATTGCAACAGTTCCTATTATCTTTTTCACTATTTGATCGCTCCTTTGTTGATGATTGAAACGTAGATTTGATGCTTAGGTGATCCTGACTACCAGTGTCTTTGAAAGTTTATCGCCCAGCCGCTGCTTTTTCTCTCCTAAGATGAAGATACAGTCAATTACGCTGAGTATCGGCAATGACAGATTGCGGAGAAAAGATTGCCACCATTTGCAAGGTAACCCGCTTTTTGAATCAACAACTCTTATTTTCATAAGTCTTTTGCCAATGCTTCGTCCGTTCAGGGCATCTTGGAAGAGTAGATACAATAACGCAATAGAAGCAGCAATCCAGAGCATAATATTGGTGCCTTCTAATCCCATACGCATCCACACGCCGAATGGAATACCGACTATGATGGCGTAGACCAAGCTGTCCAATAACTGTCCCCAAAATCTGCCAGAAAGCGAGGCAAGCTTAAAATCTTGTCCGTCGATTTTGAAACTTTCATCTCCCGGGACTTCCCTCAACGCTTCTATCGGCATTAGGATTGCTGCACGATAGGCGGGATACAATCCGAAAATAACCCCAATGCTTACAGAGACACCCATGGCGATGAGCATGGTTGAGTAAGAGATGACCGAGGGCCAATTGCTGCCTTCCCACACAAATTTGGTGATTAGCATGGCACTACCTTTCCCGAGGAAAATACCGAGGATTGCACCGAAAATACCGCCCGTTATGCTCAGGACCAGTGCTTCAATCAGAAATTGCGCCAAAATATCGCGCCGCTTTGCCCCAAGTGCCTTTCGCAAACCAATCTCCTTCGTCCGCTCTGTAACTGAGACCAGCATGATATTCATGATACCGATGCCTGCCACAAAGAGCGCAATCAGCGCAATCCCACCCATTAAGGCTTTCATTGTGTTCCCGATTTTTTCAGCGGTTGCTAGTTCCTCTTGTGCTGTCCAGTATTGATACTCCTCTCCAGAGTTGTTGTGCATCCTTCCCAAGATGTGCTTCGCTTCTTCTTTTGCGATTTCAACCTCATCGAGACTTGCCGCCTCTACACGAATACGCTCGACCTCCTTCCGTCCGGTAAAGCGCTGCTGAAAGGTTGTGAGGGGGATAATGAAACGCTCATCCCAGCCCTCGGTGTCCATCGCATCGCCTTTTTCTTCCATCACGCCAATCACCGTCAAGCGCACGTCATATCGGGGTCCCCAACTCGTTGTCCGTGTCGCCTTCATCTCCTTGCCGATTGGATCTTCACCCTTGAAAACTTCATCGTAGATTTTATAACCGATAACGGTGACCGTGCTCGCTCTTTCAACCTCCTCCTCGGTGAAGAAGCGTCCCATGACTGGATACCAATTGTGTGATCGATCATATCCTGCTGTCCCTGCAACTACCCGAGAGTTCCTACTCGCTCCCTCATGATATACATTCCAGCCGGGCATGTCATCTTCACCAACCACGTGGACAACACCTCTTCCTCGTTCCATGATTTGGTATATATCTTCGGTTTCCAAGTGTTCAGCACGGTTTTTACGCCAACGCCTCAGGGTTCGTCCCGCCCTTCTGCTGAATGTCCCTGATTGGCGATCCCAATCATCCCGAGTAATCTCAATCATGGTCAGTCCACCGGTGCGTTCTATTTCGCCTAAGACCAGTGCACGTGAACCATCGCCGACTGAAACCATGCTCACCACCGCACCAACGCCGATGGCAATGCCCAGAATCGTCAATCCAGAACGAAGTGGATTGCGACGTAAGCTGGCAAGTCCAATCATAATACATTCGATGAGATTCATGCAATTTGCTCCTTTTAGTCAATTCATTCAATTGTTCGCTTGTTCACTAATACCGATGTACCAACGTATCTACTCTGTCCTTAACGCTTCGATGGGCGAGAGTTGTGCGGCTTTTACCGCGGGATAGACGCCGAAGATAATACCGATAGCGGCTGAAAAAGTAACCGAAATAACCATCCATTGCATAGAGACAGCAGCGGGCCACTCTGGAACAACTTTAACGATTTTTACAGCAATATTCGCCATGCCGTAACTCGCTCCAATTCCCAATCCAATCCCAAGTAATCCCCCCACACTACACATCACCACCGCTTCGACTAGAAACTGAAGGAGGATGTCTCGTCGCTTGGCACCAATCGCCTTTCGTAACCCGATTTCTCGTGTGCGTTCCGTAACGGAAACCAACATCATATTCATAATGCCGATTCCACCGACAAGCAATGAGAATCCTGCAATGCTACCCAGCGTGATTTTGATGACCCAGCTAATTTTATGCAGCTGTTCCATGCTCTCATTCAAAACCCAGATGTAGAAAAAATCGTCTTGGTTGCGATGTTGTTTTCTCATCACCGCTTTGACCTCTTCTTGGGCTTTATCAATCAAATCTATGTGTTTCGCCTTGACAGTGAACATCATGACGTGGTCATTTCCGGTGAATCGCTCTTGCACAGTTGTCAACGGTACAAACAGAATGTTATCGAGATTCCAGCCGAAACGAAGACTTCTTCCGCGCGTCTCCATCACACCAACCACCGTGAATCGAACCATTACCCTTTCTCGTTCTTCCCGTTTGCCTTCCCAGTCAGCCCTCCGTGCGACTTTGATTTGCTTGCCAATGGGATCATCGTCGCCAAACAGTTCAGTTGCCAACTCGGATCCAACCACACAGACTTTTTGCCGATCGTTGAATTCAGTTTCCGTAAAGAAACGTCCTCGACCCACCTCCCAATTCATCCCAGTCGGAAAGTGTGAATCAACGCCATTATACCCGGTGCGGCTTTCAGAGCCATCTGCGGCTTGAACGAGAACGCCACCCCATCGCGGGATACGCGGTATCACCAATTCAACGGAGGGACATTCCGCTTCAATCGCTACGACATCATCGTACTTTAGAAACTCGCTGCTACGATTGCGAACCCATTGCCCCTTTTTTTTAATCCAGCCCCCGCGCCACATACTAAATTGACTCGCGCCTCCCAGTTTATCTGCATCTTGGAGTACAATCGTCTTCGCACCGTCGCCCACAGCAATCATCGCAAGCACAGAAGCGACCCCAACGATAATGCCTAACATTGTCAAAAGGGAACGCATCTTGTTTATACCAATGGCTCTGAACCCGACCAGAAATCCTTCACTGAGTTTCAATGTCCTCTCTCCTTTCGTGTTAATGCATTCTCAACGCTTCCATAAACGAGAATGGCAGCCTTCTGTTTCTCATTAAATCCACACGTTTGAGAGTTCTTCACTCAGTTCCAGATTTCTTCTCTTAGTCCCTATTCTGTCCGTAATGCTTCAATAGGCGAAAGTTGTGCGGCTTTTACCGCCGGGTAGACGCCGAAGACAATACCGATAAGTGCCGAAAAGGCAACCGAGATAATCATCCATTCCGTAGAGACGACAGCGGGCCACTCCGGGACAATCTTAACAATATTTACTGCAACGTTTGCCATCCCGTGCCCGGCAGCAACACCCAACCCAATACCTATGATACCACCGACACTACACATCGCAATCGCTTCAACCAAGAATTGGAGGAGGATGTCCCGACTTTTGGCACCAACCGCTTTTCGTAAGCCGATTTCGCGAGTCCGTTCTGTTACAGAGACCAACATCATGTTCATGATACCGATGCCGCCCACAAGCAGCGAAAATCCGGCGATAACACCGAGCACGATTTTGATAACCTTGCTAATTTTGAACAGCTGCTCCATACCCGCCCTCATCTCCCAAACGTTAAAGAAGTTGTCCTGATTGCGGTGCCGTTTCCGTATCACCTCTGTGACCTCTTCCTTCGCTTGGTTAATCAATTCGACGCTCTTTGCTTGGACGGAAATCATTGTCACCCGGTCATTGCCGGTAAATCGCTCCTGAACAGTTGTTAGCGGAAGGAGAACCCGGTCATCCAGATTCCACCCGAAACGGAGACTTCGTCCACGAGGCTCCATCACGCCCACAACGGTGAACCGTTCCATACTCCTGTCTTGGCTACGTTGTTCCCAGCGACGGCGCCTGTTGCCACTACCGCGTGCAATTTTGATGGTTTTACCAACTGGATCTTGCCCTTGAAACAATTCGTTCGCCACATCCGATCCGAGCACACAGACTTTAGACCGATCCGCAACATCTTCCTCTGAGATAAAACGTCCCTTTGCAGGCTCCCAGTTCATCCCGATTTGGTAGAAAGAGGTAATTCCTTCATACCCTGTCCGTTTTTCGGCGCCGCCTTCTGCCTGAACAAGCACGCCACGCCACTGCGGGATACGGGGGATGACCCCTTCGACAGAAGGGCATTCGGCTTCAATCGCCAACACATCTCCATACTCAAAGTATTCGTTGCTGCGATTCCGCTCCCAGCGACCGCTGCCTTTGCGAATATGGCTGCTCCGATATAGCGTGACCTGATTGGCACCACCAATTTTTTGGGCGTCCTGAAGCACAATTAGCTTTGCTCCATCGCCGATGGCAATCATCGCCAATACCGAAGCGATGCCAATGACAATCCCAAGCATCGTTAAGAGCGATCGCATCTTGTTCGCGTGAATCGCTGCCAATCCAACTGAAAATCCTTCATGAATTCTCACAATGGTATCCCTCCAAATTCTTCTCCTGATTTTTCCCCAATATTTGGACGAAACACCGTGAGATTGGTTTATTCATTTGATGATAGATGAACAAGATCGGGATCTGCGGTGTACAGTGAATCTAATCGGTAGAAATTACCTTGACAATTTGGGCAATCACTGATAATATATATCTCCCGAATTTGATTCCCCAAAAATTATCCACAAATCGCGAGGTTACTCAGAATGTCACTTATCTATCTTGAGGACATCTTGGAAAATAGCGGCAACAAGTATTTGTCTGTGAATATTGCAGCAAAACGAGCGCGTGAAATCAATGCCGAAAACAGCCTGCCAATGTTAATGCCTAATGCCGAAAAGCCTGTAACAGTTGCAATTGAGGAACTTAGATCAGGGCGCATTGAACATGAGGAGTTAGATCAGGCGGAAGAGCTCGTCGAAGAATCGCCGTTCCCTGCCATAGATGATGAGGAGGAGACGGATGGCGAAGCGACGGAAGAAGTTCTACCACCAGAAGAAATACTTGAAGAAGACGATGTGATCGATCCGGATGAAATGGAAGAAGGGTTGTAATAACATTGACCGGCGTTATTTGATGGAATATGTGGTGGGAAAATTCACATTTGAGGTGTTATCTCTTCTGATATCGGAAACCACACCGCATTGCCCCAGGGCCGGTAGGTGTGGTTTTTAACCGCACCGCATCCCGACGAGTCGGGACAGGACATGGGGAGTGAAAGCGTCTATCTGTTTTTAGGATTTACTATAGTTCACTCTATTATAGAGGGGTTCGCATGAGAGAAGAATGAAGTTTTTTCATTCTCATGTGAACCCCTTTTTTATTTCCTAGGAGGTTTTGCTTTCTTATTGATCCAAATCTGCAAACGTGCTAAAATCACAATATAGCATTTCAAACTTCAATTTTGGAGGTGCAACATGGCACTAGGTGAGGGCGACTATAAATATGAATTAGTTGACGGATGGCCGAAGCTACCCGAAGGCTGGGTTTTCTCTATGGTATCGGATGCAGCAGTCGATTCCAAGGGACGAATCTTTGCCTTTACCCGCG
Organism: Candidatus Poribacteria bacterium; assembly: GCA_965204355.1. GTDB lineage: Bacteria > Poribacteria > WGA-4E > WGA-4E > PCPOR2b > PCPOR2b. Next base: position 5,347,002 of record OZ241983.1, on the reverse strand, counting down.
GCATACATCCAGTTATTGTTTTTGACAAAGAGGGAAACTTCGTCACCTCGTGGGGATATGGGGATTTCGGTGTTTCTCCACACCTGATAAGCCAATCACACGGAATCTTTATTGGTCCTGACGATGAAGTTTACCTGACCGATGCGTGGCAGCATATCGTGCGTCGCTACACGCTGCTTGGTGACTTGGAGCGTGAGTGGGGAACACGCGGTGTCGCTGGCGTGACATACCACAAACGCGAGTATAACATGCCCACCGGTGTGGCACTCGGTCCTGAGGGGGAAATCTACGTCGGGGACGGATACGGCAATCGACTCGTCCACAAGTATTCTAAAGAGGGTGAGCATCTTCTAGCGTGGGGCGAAGCGGGCAGCGGGCCCGGCGAGTTCGCAGTGGTCCATAACATCGGTTGTGATAAGACGGGGCGCGTTATCGTCTGTGATCGTGAAAACAACCGCATCCAGATTTTCGATCCAGATGGGAAACACATGGAAACTTGGACGGATGTAGTTGCCCCCGGCGATGTGTGGATAACTGATGACAATATGATTTATGTGGTCGAGCAGGGGGCGGGCTCACGTGTCAGCGTTTGGACCCCGGAAGGAGAGCGGTTGAGTCGGTTTTCCGGTGCGGAAAACAATGGTATCATCCAGTCGGCGCATGGACTTTGCGTTGATGACGAAGGCAGCATCTATGTTGCCGAAATCGGTGAACCGGGCCGCGGACAGCGGTTCCAGAAGTTTGCCCGCGTCTAAACAGATTTGACCATATTAAGAAACCGTAGGGGCGGGGTCATCCCGCCTTTACTCGCTTAGTCCGGTAGCACAGGACGCATCCGATCTTGTGGAATCAATGGGCGCCTGCCGCCAGGGGTTACAAGGAACGATTGCTCAATGTGTAGCGATCCAATCCCCGGCATTGAAATCATCGCTTCCAGATTGAGAACCATGTCAACCTCAAGTGGTAAATCTGATGGGACATCCACACAATCATCCTGAATCCGCTGCCCATTGTCTGCAACGATAATCGGGTAATCGCGGACTTCTAAGCCCAACCCGTGCCCATGAGGAGATGAGGCTGTTATGCCGTGTGCGGTAAGCGTTTCCCACATGGCAGCGTGAGCGGCGGACGCTTTTGCTCCCGGCGTCATCTCTTCCACTCCCGCCTCCACGCATTCCCGCAAGGCGCTATGCCTAGCAATCAATGTCTCCGATGGCTCACGCATCGTCAATGTTGTGCCACTGTCAGAGAAAGCCCCTTCATAGATGCAGCCAAAGTCTACATAAAGGATGTCATCGTCGGTCAAAATATAATCTGGTTCTGTCGCAAGTCCCAAGCCGCGCACCCCGAATGCAAAGTGATCGAAATCTGCCCCGTCCTTGGCGATTTGCTGCCGATAATGTTGGACGACATCGGCGATTGGTTGTCCCGGTCGGGCGAGTGCGAGCGCTTCCATCGCCGCTGTTTCGCTAATCTCCGCCGAACGAATCAGTCGTGCCAATTCATCTTCAGTCTTAACCATCCGAATTAGGCGAATAAGATTTGAGCAATCTTTGATATGTGCTTTTGGTAGCGCTGTCTCGATTGTATCCTTTGCCTTCGGTGGTAATCCCTCCATCTCGATTCCGATTCGAGCGTCAGTCAATCCCCGTGCCTTCAGAACGCTCAAGAGTGCGTCAGTCGGTGTGGCATCTTGCTGCGGTCTGTGCAGTATATCAAAGATGCGTTGTTCCGTATCGGACAAGTCTCCCAGCGGCAGCGAATCGTCTAACCCGTGATCGCCGAAGATATGTATATCTCGCACCCATAGATCGGATGCGTTCACCGCAAATGTCGGACTCGCCACAAGCGCAGGTTCACCCTCCAATGGAAAGATTGCATACGCGGCGGTCGGATCGGGATCGCTGGATGCACCCGGCACCATCATATACGCTTTGAACAGCGGATCAATCCAGCACCGATAATCCGAAAAATAGGTAATATTGACCGGTGAGGTTGCTACCAAAACATCTACGCCGCAGCGGCGCATATACTCCTGTGCACGGGTTTTGTTAAAAAGCACTGTATTACTCCTTCGTTCCAGCAGCGGGTTCTGTTAGAAGCTCCTAGAATTTCAAGCCGAGACTCACACGATGCGCCCGTTGCAGCGGGCCAAAGTCAGCAAACGCATAGTCCAGAGAGAGCATTGTTGCGGCAAAATTCATGTGGATACCCAAGCCAAGCGTAAGCCCTTCTTCATCATTACTGCTGTCGGGACCCAATCTGAACTTATAACCCCCACGAATCGCCGCCATCTTTCTGTACCAGTATTCCAATCCGAGGTTTAGTCGTTCGCTGTTGTCATTCGGATGGTTGGCATCAAGCGCTACAGTGAGGAGATTGTCGCCAGAATCAAGCAGGTCGTAGGCGATGCCGAGTCGGAAATTGGAGGGCAGCGGAAACTCTACAGTTTCTAATTCAGCCTTTCGTGTCGGATTCGTTGTGTCTGGATAAGGAAGATATTCAGCGTTTCTGGAATCGCCAGCCTCTTCGGCGCCAGTCACAAGATCTGGACCGCTGAAACGCATCTCTGGACCGAAGTTTGAGAAACACATCCCTATCCGTAGACTTCGCCAACCTGTGTGATATAAAGTTCCAACATCAAGGGCAACGCCTGTCGCACTTTCCCGATGGATCTGCTGATGGATGTACTTGGCATTGACACCGAATGAAAGGTTGACGCCCGACTCTTTTTCGTAAAGCTGTCTGGAATATGCCACTGACACCGCCGCATCCCAGGCTGAGTACCAGAGTCCCGTCCCATCCGGTTTTGCAAGCGTTGTGATTTCCGTGTCCGGCACGTTGAGGAACGTGACGCTTGCGCCCAAGGTGCCTACCTTCTCTACCGGTGTGGCAAATGCGAGATAGTTATATCGGGTATCGGCGAGCCATATCGTGTGCGTGTCCGAAAAACTGGTTTGTTTGAGTTGACTTAAACCAGCCGGATTCCAGTAGATGGTAGTGGCATCGTTGGCAAGCCCACCGAACGCGCCCCCCAAACTGTCCACCCGCGCCCCGGGACCAATTTTCAGAAACTGTGCACCGGCAGTTCCGACATTTGTTGTTGCATCACTTGGAGCTGCCCATAAAAATATAACAGTAACTAAGAGAATGGAGATTATCGATGAAAATCGCCACATCGCTTGATTTGTAAAAATAGTATTGTGCATGTGCTTACCTTGGTTCAGCCCCCTTTATCGAATGATCGAAAACCGACCGATCTTGTTCCCGATAACATCATTGCTATCATCTCGTGCTTCAACATGATAGATATAGACCCCACTCGCAAGGGCTTGGTTGTACAGATTAAGAAGATCGAATGTCTCTGTACCACCCTTGTCGCCCTGTGCTAAACGCTCATCTGCGTTAAAAGGTGCGAAGCTCTCATGTTCAATCTCTCGCACCAATTCGCCCACCAACGTATAAATCCGGATGGTACACCGCGGCGGAAGGTGTGTGAAGAAGATTTTATCCGTTCCTACAGCAGTAACAGCCCTGTTCGTGACGAAGTAGGGGTTCGGCACGACGCGGATCCGATCTAAATCGGCTTTGATGTTTTCAGGATCAAGGGACTCGCCTTGTGTCATCAGCATCAACGCGTCGCCATCCCGCGGCGCACTGATACCGCCCATCTCAACCATGAATACATCGCCAGCGGAGATTTCATTGTTGGGATCCCTTATATAGACGTATCCACCCCGAATATAAATCCGAAAAAAGCCCGGTGTAGCTTCGCGGCTATATGTATCCACCCAACCCGCACCCAGAATTGCATATCCCTCAGCACGCTGATCGTTGAATTGAATCTCTTCGCCTGTATCTTCGTCCACTACCTTGACATGTTCATCGTCAATGAACGTGATCGAATACGTATGTGGGCGGTAATACGTCGCCCAAAAGATGTTGGGCCAGGTATTTTCACCAAAACCGGGAGATTGAATGTCTACCGTCCAACCCGAAACAGAGCCTGCGGTCAATTCGACGTTGTTGATTGGATTTTCGTCTGGAGTTCCGTAACTCACATCAACCCCCGTTATCTTTAGGATCACTCCATCAAACATTGGGGAGAGCACTTCAACAGCTTCACCGTGAACAGGGTCATACCACTCAAACGGTTGCTGTTCTACTACCGTCTGATCTGTTGTCGTGTTGATAATCTCATAGGAGGGCGGTTGATATCCGGGTCCTGTCATATACGCAGCAGGTCCTGTCTGTGTCGCGCCTTGCCAAACAATTTTATATTGATCGCCCGTCACCCTGTTCGGCGCAAGCACCATTGGTTCAACAGTAACGGATACTCCTTGCCCCTCCACTTCAGCAGTCGCCTCCCGATAGCCAGCGGGCTGTGCGCGCGGAACGACATGGAGCATCGTCTCAATCTGGCTGCTCTCCATTGAGATAAGCCCAGTTTTCGGGTTGCCGGTATCGAATGAGGTCACCGCATAGGTATATTGAATTCCGTTGGTTAGTCCTTCGTCAGTATAGAAATTCTTGATGCCTGCATCTTCACCGAGCGCTTGTGAAGGGGTGGAAACGACGCGAAAGATATCACCCGCCACAGGGGGACCTGAAGGGCCGTCCGTAATTGTTACGTACAATCCCCCGAAGTAGATAAGCTCACCGGAGCGATAGGTGCCATCGGGATAAGGTTCGCCTGTGTTCGGATCCTTGACGATAGCATATCCCTCACCGTTTGCCGGGAATTCGGGATTATGCGCCATAACCTCCCACAGCGTTGTATTAATGATCTCAAAGGTGGTACTGGAATTGAACTTGATTGCGTAGACCGCATTTTTGAAAAAGTCAGCAAAAAATGGTTCAGCACCGCCGCTTTCAATGGTAGCGTCTGACTGCTTACCGACATGCGCGACTGTGAGGAAATTACCGGTCGCACTCGGTTTGTCAAACTCCATTAGCATCGTCCAATCTTCCACAGGGGTGCCGGTATCTGGAGCGTAGGAGGTATCCCGTCGATAGACCCTATAGCCCTCAAAGGTTTTCTCCGTATCGGTGGGATCTACATACTCTTCGATGCTTTTACCCAGCCATTGCCCTTCGCTTTCCCAAACAAGTGTCACTTGTCTATCGGCGGGATACGCGGTTACCACCGGCGACGGCGGCGGGGCAGGTGCAACGTAGTCATCATCATACAGCTTCTGCGCCCAGTCCGCAGCCGCTTGTAAACCAGCAAGTCCTTCGCCTATAGCTACCGCCGTGACAAAGGTGAACTCCTGTCCGGGAGCGAGCGATTCCACAGGACCGTAGGACTGGACAAAACGCTGATCATCGTAGTTTGCGGGGAGCGGGTCAACGCCGGGGACACTGATATAAGCGTACATCTCCGCATCGGTCGTTGGATCGGTGTTTATCGTAATCCGTTTGTGCGCCGTAAAAGGAATTTTTGCCCCGGGATCCTGTGGATCATTCCCCACATACGCATCCAATACCCGCAAACCGATGTATCCGGGAGCAGATGCGTTGGAGAACCCGTAAGAAAGATAGCGGTTCGGATGTGCTTCGGGGTTGAGCGCGTCCGGCGTCTCATCTAACGCAATAAAGTCATCAGCTGAGTAACTCGCTGTGCCCGTTTCATTGCTGGATACATCAACGTCATACCGGAACGCCATAAACACGTCCTCAAGCGTGTCACCACTAACGTTTTTAACCCTGTATTCTAAAATAAAGAAATCGTAGAGCGGTGCATAACTCCATTGAAAGCCATCGACTTGAATTTCTAAGCCGAGGATCAATCCCTGATTTGCATCGGGGTTCATGTCGCTGCATTTGAACATGATCGCTTGGCTTGTCGGTGTTCCTTTTGTGGTCATACCGGGCTTGTTGGAAATCACTTCAGGCACATCGTCGGTGGGCCAAATTTCGCTTGACCTGCCATCTGATGTGGAGACGCCAATTTCTCCACCTTTTTTGGCACCGATCCAGATATCGCCTTCGTAGATGTAGGAATCGTTTGTTCCCGCGGGCCACCAGCCTGAAGGGTTTGCCGTTGGGTTGCTGGGGTGGCCGACGACAGCGGTGTTATAGACGGCGGACGACAAATTGCCTACATCAAGTGCCTTCCAATCCACGGCAGCCATCACCGGCAAAATTGCTATAATCAGTAGCCCAGATATGAGGGATACTCGTAGAGGAAACGCTGCGCGCCCCCCCGGTTTGGGATGTTTCATTTTTCCTCCTAAAAAACGAGATAAGGGGTCCTACGGATCTGGAGGCGGAATGGGATAATGTTCCTCTTCATAAGCCTCCACTGGTGTGACAAGCACATCAAGTTTATCTCCCCCTGGCGAACCGTAGCTTAAACCCCAGAGGTGTTCTATATCCTTCAGCGCAGCTTCATAGGCTGCTTCAGTTTTGATTGGTTTATAGTGAATTATCAAAATATGTAAACACTTTCGTTCCCCATGTTTGGTAGGCGCTGTCCGATAAATCGTGACCAGGATTTCTAACTGCGCCAATGCGGTGCGGTTAGAAACCGCACCTACCGGGGTGATAGTCCGGATTTTCCCATCCTCGGTAGGCGAGGTTTCCTAACCTCGCCGGTACAAAGTGTTCAAGTAATTCTAAAGTTCACCATAATTTCCATGGCGCCGTATATCATGGCTACCTATTGTTCCACATCTGGGCACGGCGCATGAATACTAAGGGATCTGCCACCCATTCTGCATAGCCGATATTCCTGCTATCCGTCAGATAGTTGAGTTTTTCATCAATGCAAGCAGCCAATGCTTCATCTTCCACCGCCAGCGTAAATCCGCCGAGTTCAAATTTCTTATCAAGGGCGGTGACAACGAAGGTGTTACCAGAGACCTGGACAGCATCGCGGTTTCCGATCTCTCCCCTTGCTATTGCGTCGATACTCCCTGCGGCGAGGGCATCAAGAAGTTCCGATTCGCCAAATTCGTCTCCAAGATAGATGACTTGCGGCATGTTTTCCGAAGGCGGATGGAGATGGCTCCGCCCTGCCAAATTCGGAGTGACGTTAGCGGCGGTAATCGTGTATGCCGCAGTACCATCAGCAACGACTGTAACGACTGTGCCCGCCGCTGTCTCAACGCCCGGCGCTGTCTCAACGCCCGCCGATATCTCAACGCGCGTCCCTTCGGCGAGGACACCGTTGGCATCAACGAGCCCCGTCAGTTCCAGCAAACGTACTTCTCCGGTCGTCGCAGCAAGCACCCCAACGCGGACCTCGCTAGTCAGGTCGGCATGAGTGATAATGCGTTCTGCATCTTCGGCGCGCACCAAAAGCGACTGACGAAACTTGATATGCCCCGACGTAAAAGTGACAACTGTGTTGCCTGTTACATCTCGGGTCCGAGAATCGAGAATCGTGATGCCGCCGCCGACAACATCATATTCCGGTTCAGCAGACTTGAGCCAAATGTCCGGCCAGACTGCGATAGGGTAGCGGACAAAGGATAACCCCGCGCCTTGCATGGCTTCGAGAGCTGTCAACAGATCTCCTTCATAGCCGAGATGTGTGTTAAAGGCCTCGGAAGCGGGGTCCTCGTCGGCACTATAACTCACAGGTGCGAAATAGGCGTAAAAACCGACCTTGAGGGCTCGGGTGCCATCCGTGCAGGTTTGCGAGGGAATGGAGGGTTGGATGATTTGCTGAAGCTGCTCGCATCCGGAAAGCCCCACAACAAAGATGACTATCGCTAATATGGACGCGAGGGGGGTAATTTTTTTATTGGTCATCTTGAGCCCTCCTTTTGCGGTATTGATTCTTGAAGTTTCATTAAGCAAGTTTCAATATTAAATATGCACATTTTACATTGATGGCGGGCGGGGAAACCCCGCCCCTACGGAAGAACGTAAGTCCTAAGTATATTGATAATCGCCTCAACGCAGTGTAAAAATTAGAGCGGCTCTGTCATCAACAGAGATAGCGAATTGTGTTAAGATTTTTTGGCATGTTTTATGGCATAGCCCGCAACGATGCCTAGACCAGTGAGAAACACCACAATTACTACAACTGGAACCCATTCCATCACAATTCCTTCCAATTCATCAATTTTCCGATATGCAACTTGATTGATCCAAACAATTACAAATGTGAGCAGAAATACACCTATTACAGAAATTATAAGAAGGATTTTACTGATTTTCCCGTAATTCTGAACCACCTAGGCACATAATGAAATGCCGGTAGCAATCAGAATGGCGAATATAATTTTTAACCAGCCAATTTCTTCCTTTAATTTATCAATCCTTGCCATGTTGGTTCCTCGTTGGGGACAGCAGCGACGACATCTGGCGAAAGTCGGATAATGTTTGCCTACGCACCACGGGCACTACTTTTCCAAATGAAATTGTCAACAGCCCGGACAGAAAGACCAACTCGTTCTGATGCCGCTTCCAAGAGGCTAAGTGACTCAACAGCTGAGGCGTTTCGGTTTAAGGCATCAGATACGAATCTAATGATGTATACATCAGGTTTGGTAGTCTGGGCACCGAAAAGCATTTGCAGGTACTGAAAACCGGCGAGTCCGAAACCTCTAATGTTCAACTGCGGGAATATCAGTCTGAGCTAATCTATTTGCTAGGGCAACAATATCAGATTCCGCAATGTTGATTTTCTTCATTTAGAATTTTCCCTCCTAATTTCTAACCTTCGCCCAATGAATTCCGTCGCTACAAACAGGTTCTAAAAATCTAGACTCACACCAATCATAACCAACCGCGGCGAACTCCACGAGAACGGACTAGAATGCTTTCTGTCGGTCAGCGGGATGCCATACCGGTCATAAGTCACCGGATCCAGCAGATTGTCCAGGTTTTTCGTGTTGAAGATATTCCGAATATCTGCAAAGAGGGTATACGTCAATTCCCCAATTCGACTGCGCTTGCTAATCAGCACATCAACGTTGTAAGTCGGCGGATAACGCTTCGAGTTCACATCAGGTTTAATCGGTGCCCTCGGATTCGGCGTGTAGGGCAAGCCACTGCCGTACCGACCAATCAGGTTGATAGCACTATCGAGGGGCAATTGAATGTCCAACGTTCCTGAGACAACGTGCCGCTGATCCCAGTCCAGAGGATGGCTTTCGGTCACTTCGGGTTGTTGCCGATAATAGGTCAGGTAGCCCAGATTCCGACTGGAACCTTTCCCCTTTGCGACAGAATAGGTATAACTGAGCATCCCGGAGACTGGACTCCTTCCCGTGCGCCACTTGCGAACTGTCAACTCAAAGCCTTGAACCCGTCCGTAGATGTCATTGATGAAATAGCTGTAATCGTTGGTAATGTCGACATGGACGCTACTCACCAGATTATCGATATCCTTGGTGAACCCGGTGATGTCAGCCGTTAGGTCGTCGGTGAACTGCTGTGCGATTCCAACTTCGTAGGCGATAGTTTTCTCCGGCTCCAAGTCCGGATTTCCCTTTCTACGGATCGCTCCCCGCATATCAAAGTTGAGATTTTCATAGAGGTCATCGCCGCGTGGGATTTGGTAGTAATGCCCATAGGTGAAGTGCAGTTTCGCCCGATCCGTTACCGGGAACGAGATGCCGAGGCGGGGGGCAAGCGTCTGTTTGGTGGAAGCCTCAACCGGATCCTTGATAACCGGCAGTCCAACTGTGTAGACCTCTTTATCTAATTTGATTGTTCCATCCTCATTGAGTTCAAGCGGATCCAAGGGATCTGCGGGTGAAACCCCATCCGGATTATATAGGTCATACCGCAGCCCCGCATTGACAATCATCCCTGCATACTCCATCTTGTCTTGCACGTACGCACTCAAAGAGCTGGGTGCTACATCATAATACTCCATGTAGAGGTTTGAACTTCCCCAATTGGTTGTACCGAGATTGTAGATATCTTGCGCCGTAAAGCCGACACCGGTCTGAATCTGGTGATTTTCCGTGACTTGGCTGGCAAAATCCGCTTTCACTATTGAGGTCGTCGAATTGCGGTCAGTCCAAGAATTGTCATCGCCTGCAATGTAGTAGGTTGTATCGTTGTACGCTTGCTGGGTTGGGTTTCTTATTCTTCCCTCTTCCTGATTCTCCTCAAACGATTTTTTGTCGTCCCAAGCATTTTCCTTAAACGTTTTATTCAACGGATCCCACCATTTATCCGGTTGATGACTCTCAAAAGAACGATGGAATTGCCCAAGTGTCAAGGTGTAGAAGGTGCCTGAGTTGAGGTTATGTGATAGTTGTACGGAAAGCCCTCGTCCATCCCTGTTCCCCACCGGAATCGCGCTGGGTAAGAATCGCAGACTGCCGCCATAAGAGGTGGATTCCCGCTGATCGAAAAGTCCACTGGCGATGAGTTTGAGTTGAGGTGTCACTTCAAACTTGAGTTTGCCCTGAAAGGTGTATCCCGTTGAATCATCATTGGGGAGGAAACTTTCATTTTGTTGCAGCTGGCTGGCAACCGAGAAGGTCAACCGATTACCCCATATCGGTCCGTTGAGCGCGAATTCCCCAATATGGCTCGGACTTAGATCATACGCTTTCGTATTGTTAAACAATCCACTGTACTGCTCCAAATCCACGATGTAGCCGTCGAACAGTGTAACCTGTTTCTTCTCATAGTCAATGGTGGTGCCGTCGGTATCTTGATAGGGTTGGCGTGCCATAACGACTTCGCCCGCAGCATCCATCTGAGGCTCACCTGTAGTGGGGTCAATAACCGGGAGCAATGGGTTTTCCGTCCTATCCGCATACACGCCGGGGACAATCTCCGTGAAAACCACCTGTGCATCGCCCTCTCGATTTGCCAACTCCTCGACCGTAGTCGGGTCTCCTCGATAGGGGGTTTGATAATCGTAGGGTTTACCGAGGAATATCCCCCGGAAAGGTTCGAGTGCTACCGGTTGGAAGTTGTTGTCTGGATCTAACCACGGACCATATACTGGATCGCCGTGGTGCTCTGCCCACTGCCCGACTCTATACCGGATTCGACCCGAAAATTTTTGGGCACCGGCTTTCGTGATGAGATTAATTACACCGGATTGTGCGTTACCGTGTTCCGCGTTGAATCCACCCGTGATGATTTCCATCTGTTCAAGCGCATTGGTGCTGATACTGATACCTAAACCGCTGCCAATTGGGTCATTGACCGGGAGACCGTCGATCAGATATTGAACCTCCATCGAACGACCGCCGCGAATATGGAGCGCGCCGGAGGCGTTATTCACCGCCACACCCGCCTGCGTTTGGAGTATTCCGTTCACGGTATCGCGGGGCATGGCTTCGATATCTTCCGCTTCAATGATCCGTGTTGTTTGGGTAACGTCTCGCTTAATTAGCGGTTTGACCGCTGTTACCGTTACCTCTTCGAGCGTGACAACATCAGCAGCTTTTAGTGCGAAGTTTAAGGTTGTGGTCAGCCCAGCGAAGACCTTCGCACCCGCCACTGTCTCCACCCCGTAGCCGGTGAGTTCTGCCTTCACGTCATAGCCGCCCGGTGGAATATTGATGAGGACATAATAGCCTGCCTCATTCGTCGTTGTGGTGCTGCTTGTCCCGGCAAGCGTTACCGTAACATCTGCCAACGGTGCATTCGTCGCTTCAGCGGTGATTATGCCTGAAATCTTCCCAGTGATGGCAGCGGAAGCATCCCAGATACCTACTAACGCTATGAAAACCACAATGAACAGGAAAATCTGTCGTTTTGTTGAAGTTGTTTCTTTCATTTTATAGTGATCTAACCCCCTTTGCTCTCCCTTGTTAGCGAGAGAGCGTCTTGTGCGTATTTACCCGTTTTCTTGCTATTCCGCCTATTATATCTTGACTTATGCGTGCCCGTCAAACAATCTAGTTATATCACAGGACTTGTGCACCTCATATTGTAGTTGCCTGATTCATCAGACGTATCGGGACATAGGCAGCATCCACACCCATCATAGGCGGGGTATCTTGCCCCGTATTGGCACTGAAACATCAGACTACAAAACTTCAGCATTCAACTGCGTAGGCCCTAATCATATATGTGTCTGTTTCATAAAATTTTCTATTCTGGAATTCAATAAAACTTGATTTATGTCATAAAAACTTTGATTGAAATTGACTTTTATAAGCCAACCCTCATTATTAAATGTATGGTCAACATTCGCAAAGTCAAACTGTCTATGACAATTAGCACAGACCACTATCAGATTCTGTGGTTGATGACCTTCTGCTCGATCTATGTGATGAACTTCAAAATAAGGGTTACCATCCTTTTTTAAAAATGTAAAGTCACATACTTGGCAATGACCTTGATAAATCGCCCCTAATAGGACTCTTAAATTGTGAGGAGTTCGTTCTCTTGTTTGATTCGATTGCCTACTGACATATTCTCTTTTTCTAGATGGCATTGTATCCACTAATCGACGATATTCATTAAGTGCAACTTTGCTCTTATCCAGTTCCGTCCAATCTGCCAGTTGGACAACACCATCCAAAGCCTTATCTTCATCTTGAGAGTTATCAAAATCATCTTGTAACTTTTTTGTTTTTATGATGAAATCGTTTTCGGTAATCAATCTATAAATGCGCTCTTGCTCATCTATCAACTGGATCACTATTTCATCACCATCTCTAATATCATTTGCGTTAAACCAATCTATCATTCCACCAATTCGAGATTCATTCGTAGAGCCAGTATATGAGGTATAGTTTTTAACCTCCGGAATGAGGGAATTTCCCAAATAGACTCGGATAGTTGTATTATGATCAGGGAACCATCGCGTTAGAGATCGCGGGAGTGCTATTAACCCTCTATTTATTCGACTTTGGGAGATTTTGACTGTCTGATAATTATAATTGATTTTGCTTCTAGTTTTCATCATCTTCAGCAACTTCGACCTCATCGGCGTACCGCCAATCCTCTAAGGTCGAAAGAATTTCCCCTTCATCTATGGGCAGATTTCTAGCAATATTAAGAGCAGCATCCTCATCTTCTGCTTCAACTTCATCAGTACAAAAACCTGAGTAGTATCTTCTAACAAGAAATTTCATTTTCTATTCCTCCGAACATTGGCCAGATTTTAGAGTGGCTATATTATGGTAGATTTTAGAATTAATTGGACACTGTGAACGAGCAAGGTCAGGACTTTGTGCGCGGAGTTACGGCACACGGAGTGTGCCTACTACTTTTAATGTTTACTTATTTATCTAATTCACCATAAATGATATCAACCACGCGACGGTTCTGTCATCGTTTTTCTAAGTTCCCGATGCAACTCGGCGAGATGGGTGTCGTTTTCCATCACCTGCTCCAAGTGCACCATCCGCTCAGGTCCTGCGGTACGGATCATCGCTTCGCCGTGGATACGATCAATCCAGAACCGTGCTTCTTTACCGAACATGTCACGCAATTCCCCAAGCCGCTCCTCGGGGTAACGAGAGCAGAAGTTCATTGTGTACATCCGTCGTCGCTCAGAACCGCCAAACGCAGCGTGCTTGAGGTTTTGGTTGAAGACGACAATATCGCCGGGATTCGTCTCCAAAACGAGTGCCGGGACCTCAGGACCGGACATCCCCCAGATCTGTCCACTCTCACGGATATCGCGTTCAATCGTGTCGGCATAAGGTTCGCCAACACGATGGCTGCCGGGGATCACACGAAGTGCACCCGTATCACGGGTGAGCGGATCGAGGTAGAAAGGGATCTTGATATCCATCAGCCGGTTTCCATTGTACCCGTCGGAGTGCCAACGGGTGTCTCCAGCGTAGAGATTCCCGTCGCCGCTTGTATAGTTAAAGTCATCACCGCAGATACTAGCAGCAATGTCGTGGATGCGCGGATCGTCCAGTAGAGAACTGAGGTATTCACTGAGATCCGGGAACGGGCAGATGCAAGAACGATTCACCCCGTCGTGCAACGCACCGTTGTGTCCGCCACCATGGGCAGCCCAGACAGCTTCAAACTCGTCAATAATTTTATCGGCGCAGTCCGCCAACAATCCCGGAAAGGACAGGAAGCCAAATGTATCAAAGAATGCCATCTGTTGGTCGTTAAGTCGTGTTGATCCCATTGTCGTGTCTCCAATCTCTATTGGCTCATGTTAAGCAATCGTGCAGCAGTAACCGTAGGGAACAACTCTGGGACTCCTCCGATTTATCGGAGTCCTCGAAAATCGAGATCGGAACGGAAGGATCGCTGTTCCTTACTGCCAAAAACTCGGTTTCTCTTAACGTTTTGCACACTCGTTTTCTATCGGAACTCTGTCGCCAGCATAACCTCAGCCAAGACCAATTGAGTCATCAGCCGCGTGACGGTTCTGTCATCGTCTGTCTGAGTTCACGGTGCAATTCAGCGAGGTGGGTGTCATTTTCCATTATCTGCTCCAAATGCACCATTCGCTCAGGTCCTGCGGTACGGATCATCGCCTCACCGTGGATACGATCAATCCAAAACCGTGCCTCTTTGCCCAGTTTATCGCGCAACTCGCCAAGTCGCTCTTCCGGGTAGCGACGGCAGAAGTTCATCGTATACATCCGTCGTCGCTCAGAACCGCCAAACGCAGCGTGCTTGAGGTTGTGGTTGAAAACGACAATATCGCCGGGATTTGTCTCCAAAATAAGTGCAGGAACCTCAGTACCGGACATTCCCCAAATCTGCCCGCTCTCACGGATATCGCGTTCAATCGTATCGGCGTAAGGTTCACCAACACGATGACTGCCGGGGATAATACGGAGCGCGCCGGTGTCGCGGGTCAGCGGATCGAGGTAGAAAGCGATCTTGATACTCATCAGCCGGGTCCCGTCGTACCCGTCAGAGTGCCAACGGGTGTCACCTGCGTAGAAATTACCGTCGCCACTTGTATAGTTAAAGTCATCGCCACAAATGCTGGCGGCTATGTCGTGAATACGTGGGTCATCCAGTATGGAACTGAGATATTCACTTCGATCCGGGAATGGAAAGATGCAAGAACGGTTCACCCCGTCGTGCAGTGCGCCGTGGTGTCCACCACCGTGGGAATTCCAGATGGCTTCAAACTCGTCAATAATTTTATCGGCGCAGTCCGCCAACAATCCCGGAAAGGACAGAAAGCCAAACGTATCAAAGAATGCCATCTGTTGGTCGTTGAGTCGTGTTGATGTCATGGTTATATCTCCAAGCTTCATCCCCTAAATACACGGTTCATTGATTCATTAGTACATTAAGAATACTTAACGCAATGACGCAACGGCGCAAAGTTTTTTTAAGGGAATTTCCTAGCGTCTCTGTATCCTAGCGTCCTCGCGTTCTATTCTTCTCTTCACGTTTCACGTTTTACGCTTTACAATTTGGCTCTACAGCAAGCGAGGCTATCAATATTTACCTGACGCAGTACTAGCACCATTGGTTAGTTTATCAAATGTCTGTTCCCCCACCTACCAATTCTTCACCCATACGCTTCAGCCCGGCGGTCAGTCCTCCATCGACGATGAGATTTGTTCCAGTGACGAAAGATGCTTCGTCTGACGCCAAGAAAAGGGCAGCCGCAGCAATTTCTTGGGGCACCCCAACCCGTTTGAGCGGATACCACTTCGACAGACGATCGAAGACATCCGGATCCTTTTCACGCACCGCCGTCCACGCCGGCGTTTGAATGGTCCCCGGACAGATTGAATTGGCGCGGACGCCGTGTTCTCCATAGCGGACAGCGATGTTCTGCGTTAACGAGATCACTCCCGCTTTGGCGGCGCTATATCCCTCCTCGCCGAGTCCGAGTAGTCCATTCACCGAAGCAATATTGACAATTGCCCCTTTGTCTTGAGAAATCATGTGGGGCAATACAGCTTTACAACAGAGGAAAGCACTTGACAGGCAACCGCTAATATTTCTGTTCCACAGTTCCTCATCAACTGTGAGAATATCGCCTCCATCGCAGAAGTAGGCATTGTTCACCAAGATATCAACGCTGTCGTAGGTATCAACTGTCTGAGACACCATCGCTTCGACCGCGATGGAGTCCGTTACATCCGTATGTACAAACCGAGCGGTTCCACCTTCATCTTCGATTGTTGCAACGGTCTCTATTCCGGCATTATCGTTAATATCTGCTACTACGACATAGCCACCTTCGGCGGCGAATCGGCAGGCGATTGCACGACCAATACCCGACCCCGCACCTGTTATGATCGCAGTTCGATTTGCTAATTGCAAAGTTTCTGCTCCTTCCTACTATCCTCAAGCATAACTATGGTGAATTCTAAAAACAGATAGACACTGTCGCCCCCGGTAGGCGCGGTTTCCAACCGCACCGCATAGGCACAGTTGGAAACGGTGCCTACCAAACGGGAGAACGGTAGGTGCGGTTTCCAACCGCACCGGTTTGGCGTGTCTCCTTAATTCTAAGGTTCACTATAGATGCCGTGCTTTACAACCCTTCCTGCTCGCTGAGTCGTTGCAACAGCTTGCAATAGGCTGTCTGGCCCTGCTCAAAGCTGCTAATCCGGAAAAACTCGTCCGGGGCGTGTGCGTTTTCATCTTCTAAGCCGAAGGCGAAGGTTACTGTATAGACATCCAGTTTATCAAGGAACAAACGGCATACCGGAAGGGTGCCGCCCAGCCGAGTGAAGTACGGTGTTTTTCCGTACACCTCCTCGAGCACAGCGAAGGCAGCCTGATTCCCCGGATGATCATCAGGAATTCGGTATGCCGGAGACGGGGCAGCCTTTGGGGTAGTTTCTATCTTCACCCCCGGAGGCGTATATTTTTCGATATGGGTGGCGAGTTGTTCCAAAATCTTGTTCGGGTCCTGGTCGGGGACAAGACGGCAGGTGATCTTGGCGTGGGCTTCGCTCGGGATGACCGTTTTGCTGCCCTCCCCTTGGAAACCGCCCCAGATACCATTCAGTTCAAGCGTTGGGCGAACCCATGCCCGTTCAAGTGCCGTATAACCGGGCTCACCAAAGAGGTGATTCACGCCGAGTTGGTCCCTATATTCTGTTTCGTCGTGACCGATAGCCGCAATCTGCTCTCGATCCGCTGCGGAGAGCGGAACCACATCGTCGTAGAAACCATTGACCAAGACATCGCCCGCGGGACTACGCATGGAATCCAAGAGTCGCACGAGGGCGTGAATCGGATTTTGAACAGTGCCACCATAGATTCCGGAATGGAGGTCTACATTGGGACCCTTCACATCAATCTGCAGCGCACATAGTCCTTTGAACCCAACAAGCAGTGAGGGTTGATCCTCACGCCACTGCAATCCATCGGCACTGACCACCAGATCACAAGCCAATAATTCCTTATGAGAGTCTATCGTCTCCGAGAGATGGCCACTACCGATCTCCTCCTCACCTTCAAAGAAGAATTTCAGGTTGACCGGCAAGCGCCCCTCTGCCTTGAGCATCGCTTCGGTAGCGAGGATAGGGATGAGCATGTTCCCTTTGTCATCTGAGGAGCCGCGCGCATACACCCTTCCATCCCGCACCACAGGCTCAAAGGGCGGGTTAGACCAAAGGTCTACCGGATCAACAGGCTGCGTGTCAAAGTGACCATAAATCAAGATGGTAGGTTTGTCCGGGGCGTGTAGCCATTCGCCGTAGACCACCGGCGGTCCACTCGTCGGCAGGCTGCGTACCGCTTCGATGCCAGCGGTGTTCATGCGGTTTGCAACCCATTCACCTGCCCGTTGGATATCACCGGCATGCTCAGATAGTGCAGAGATGCTCGGGATACGGATAAAGTCCAGCATTTCGTCCAAGAATCGAGACTGGTTGCTTTCCAGATAGTTTTCCCAATTCGCCATAGATTTTCTCATTTCCCCTTTCTTCTGTGGCTCATGCTAAGAAATCGTGCAACAGAATCCCTAGAGGTGGGGTTGCTATATTAATGAACTAGTGAACCACCCATTTTCACGTTTCACGCATCACGTTTTACGCTTCAGCGCCTACTTAGTACCTTCAGCCACGAGCGTCAGTTCCGCTTTGCCACCAAGCCCGGCAGCGACTGGAAACGATTTTCGTTCCGGCTTCCCGTTGCGTGGCACATAGCGGACTTGCGGTGAGAAGTATGCGTAAAGTGCGGTGTTCCTCGGGTTCGGCGATTGATTCGGTCCTGAACCGTGAGCCATGAGACTATGGAAAAAGAGCGCACTCCCCGCAGACAGGGGAACGTCGATCTGGTCTGAAAAATCGCGATCCTCGTGGTCTGTCAAAGATTCATCCTGTTTACGAGCGATATGTCCCCAAGACTGAAGTCCCCATTTATGACTCTGTGGAATCACCTTAAAACATCCGTTTTCAGGCGTGGCGTCGTTGAGCGCAATGCTGACCGTTACGAGCTTCGGCGGCTCCATGGGCCAATATGCAGAATCTTGATGGATGCCGTGTGCGGAACCGTGAAATGCCGGCTTGAACATGAGGGTGCTTCTGAACAGCAACAGATCGGGACCGAGGAGGTTTTGCACAACTTGGATCAGCTTCGGGTGGACTGATAGACGACGAAATACCTCTGAGTATTGGCGGGTGTTTTCAGCCTTCCTTAGCACTGGAAGCCCATCATCTGCGACACTCTGGGAAGCCATTTCCTGTGACTCATTTTTGGCGTAAGGCTCACGTTGAAAGTGACCATTTTCGCCCTTCGCCTCGAGGTCGGCGGCAAGTTTGTGCAGGCGTAGAATTTCAGCCTGACATTCCACCAATTCTTCTGGCGATAGTAGATTCTCTACGACGAGGTAGCCCTCTTCTTCAAAGACGGTTTTCTGTTTTTGTTCGGTCATATCAAATCTCCTTGAACGTTATTCATCAGTGGCGGTGCGGTGCGCCAGCCGCAATCTCCGCGAGTCGTTTGACGATATGTGCGTTAAAATTGTAGGAACTACTGTACTCGGCTGCTTCTCGGAATTTTCGGCAGATGAACAGATGACAACCATCGCAATCGGCTTCGATGATTAATGGGCGTCCGGATGGATCGCGCAACATATCAACGACACCAATCTCAAACCCAATCAGATCTGCCAAACGCAGGGCAAGTGATACCATCTCTTCATCAAGCGTATGCAGAAATTCGTAGCGCGCTCCCGTTGCAAAGTTGATAATCGACTGTTCAGCCGTATCAACGTCCTCCTTCACGCGCATTGTACCCATAACAACCCTATTCCCTACAACATACATGCGATAAACACGATCATTGGTTTGTGCGGTTGTGCCGATGAACTGTTGTACATAGTAGGGCGGTGCAAGCACGAGCGTCTGATCGAAGATGCGATTGCATTCTCCAAAAGCGACCTGATAGGTCTGATCTCGTCTCCGTGTAGTTATTATTCCTCCCTCGTACCGTAAAACCCGATGCCCGGCACCACCACATAGGTTTGTCGATTTCAACAGCGCAATTCCGTAACAGTCTAACATCTCCACCACTGCATCGGGGCACTGAGAAATGACCGTTTCAGGTGTCGGTAGGTTGTTTTCGACCATTAGTCGAGAGGTCGCGATTTTGTCGATGGCAATCTCCTGTGATCGCACTGAATTGATAACTAACCGCTCTGCTTCGATCCGTTTCAACGTTTCCTGTTCATCGCAGGGTAGCACATAAACCAGATCTACATCTGTCTGATCGAACGTTGCCCTTGTTAGGCGATAACTCTGTCCACCGACAAGCCTGATTTCACCTTCCAACTCTCGAACCAGATCTTCCAACAGAAACCAATAGGCGGGTTCGTAGAGCAATCCTATTTTCATAACGAATCCAGGGCGCGCTTTCGCAGTTCAGCCATCTTCTCCGCACTCGCAGCGCGCGCTGCCTGCAAGCCCGCCAAATCACGTTTACCCGTTTTCAAGAAGTCGAGCACATAGCCCTCGGCTTCCATATATTCTGTGCACAGACGGGCAACACTGCCGGCAATATGGTTCGGAATTGTCGTTACACCGTTGCAATCCCCATGTATTAAGTCCCCGGGATAGACCGTAGCCCCGCCGATATGCACTGGGATGTTCACATCAGCGATTTGGTGGTAGCCGTGGGAGGGGTTGGTCCCGCTCGTGAAGGTCGGAAAGTTGATCTCCCGCACCTGATCCAAATCTCGACCAGCGCCACTTGTGATCAATCCTGCGCAACCGAACGTCTGATAGGTCATGCACATCACTTCGCCAAAGGTTGCCGCGGCGGCTGGGACATCGAGGTCTTGGAAGACAACCACACGGGGTTCGGGGATTGAATCCAACTGTGCCAGCTGTCCATCCATACCGGCGTAGGTATCCCCTTCACGCGGTGGATTACCGGTAGAAAGCGTCGCTGTTGTTGCGTAACCGACCATCGGCGGCATTTCTGGAAAACAGGCTTGGATGCGGTCATCCATATAGCCGGTATTTCGCGGACGCACATCAAACAGTTCGATAACGTTACAAATTGTGGGCGTGTCTGCGACCTTAAGAAGTTCTAACTCTTCAGATGAAATTGTTTGAACTGGACTCATAGATCTCTCCCTAGGACTATATATGGTGAACTTTAGAATTACTTGGACACTCCGTACCGGCGAGGTCTCCTAACCTCGCCTACCGGGGATGGGAAAATCCGTTCTCCCGTTTGGTAGGCGCTGTTTCTAACTGCGCCGTTTCAACCCACGCACCTACCGGGCCTGGGAGAAATATAGAATTACCGAATTATTTTCTGAAACTTCATTCGGAATTTGCGAAAACTGATTATACCACGATTTGATGGCGAAGACATATATTTTTTTATGATTTAGTGGTTTACAGCTTGATTTGAACGCATTAATGAACTAGTGAATCAATGAACAGATTGTTTTCGCGTATCACGTATCACGCCCTTAGCATTTTGCGCTTTATTTTTCTATGAGCCTATATTTCTATCCCTCAAAGGGGTGAAACATTTGTTTCCTTTAGAAACATCTGTTTCACCCGCCCCGGACCTTGAGTTTGAAGGGGTTTGTGAGGGATTTACCTCAAAACTGGCTTTCCATCCGTTTCACCCCTTGTCGTCCCGTTACCCGACTCCATTCCATGCAATTAATGACATCTACATGGGACCAACGTAACTCCGTGAAACGCGTGAAAGGTAGGGACAGCGCCGTTTTCAAACGCTTGTCCTTGATGCAGTCTGGGGAAAAACAGTCTTATATATTCCTCCTTACACATCTTGGCAAGTGTTTTGCACCTAAGGTGGCAGATCCGTTGAGAAAAAACCAAAAAAGGAAGGAGAAACCATGTTAAGTCCAACCATTCAGGAAGCATTGAACAAACAAATTAACCATGAATTTTACTCCTCCTACTTTTATCTTTCCGTGTCAGCCTACTTTGAGTCGCTCAATTTGGGTGGTTTCGCGCATTGGATGCGGTTACAGAGTCAGGAAGAAAGAGAACACGGGATGAGGTTGTTGGACCATCTCCACGATAGGAACGGACAGGCAACCTTTGAAGCGATTGCTCAACCACCTGTAGAATTTCAGTCCCCAGCAGAAGCCTTTCAGCAGGCTTTGCAGCATGAGGACCATGTAACACAGACTATCAATCAGTTCTACGAGTTAGCGATGGAAGAGAAGGACTACGCAATACAAGTAGAGTTACAGTGGTTTATTTCGGAGCAGGTCGAGGAGGAGAAGCAAGCCCGTCAGATACTGGACCAACTGAAAATGATTGGCGATCAGGGAACGGCTTTGTACCTGTTGGACAAAGAGTTAGGCGAACGCGAGAGCGGCGACCCAACGTAGCTTCGGTGCTTTTTCAAGTTAGGGATTATCAGACAAAACAGGGAGAATTATGGAAACTTTAACACAAGCTCTCAGTCAGGAAGCACTTCTTGGCACGAGGATGGGTGAAGTTTATAAAGCGGAGTCCTATGAGATTGAAACGCAATTTCAGACAGCCGAACAACATGATGAGTGTGCGCCTGTAGAGTCCGGTCTCTGCCCCGCTGTCCAGCCGAGTTCTTTGCCTGTAACGGTCTATATGGAGAATATGGCAAAGGAACATATCCTCGTCGTTGATGACGAACAAAACATGCTGAATACCCTTGCATTTATTCTGGAATCTGCGAATTATCAGGTGACTACCGCTGCAGAGGGTCGGGAGGCATTGGAAGAAATCGTGGCAGCACGAGAGAATGGTCGTCCGGTAGATCTGCTTATCACAGATCTGCGGCTACCCGGTCTAACCGGACTTCAGTTGATTGATGAGTTAAATTACCTGAAAATCAAGATCCCTGTTCTGCTAATCACCGCCTATGGAAACCGCTCGCTATTTCGTGAACTAAAGCGCGCCGGTTGTGCGGACTATCTTGACAAACCCTTTGATTACAAGGAACTTGTCAAGCGTGTTGATTTGCTTGTAGAAAAAAGATAGCTGGGTGAGAGATAATACTAAAAATAAGGAGGAAATTGATATGCTTTGGGGTGAAGCGTCTTTACGGCTTAAACTGAACGGTTTTGAGGATGGATTAAACCACACGATAGATCGACTGACCTATGAGATCCTTCAGGAGTACCGCGAAGGAGTTGATTTTGCACATCAGTTGATGGAACCCCCAATGTGGGACACCTTTGAGGATATACCGATTCCATTCTTCAGTTCGAGCCATGAACCGGACGAAATTGCTTAGATAAGCACGGCTTCAACGCCTATCGTTTCCTTGAAGCCAAGGAAGAATGGCTAAACAGTAAAATTGAATATCAATATTTGAGCAAGAGATTGAGGAAGTACCACAGTAAGGCTAAACGCAATATGGATGTGGTATCTATCGCGTCCCAATTATTATAGAAGGAGGTAAACGATCATGGCAGTCATTACCGTTTCAAGAGAATACTACAGTCGCGGCACAGAGATTGCCCGACAAGTTGCTCAGGACCTAGGATATAACTATTTTGATAAAAATATCCTCACTGAGGTGGCACAGGCCGCCAACACAACCGCCAAACAGATTAGTCGCTACGACGAGAAGTGCGAAAATGGACTGAAGGGGTTCCTCAAGAAACTCTTTGTCCCGGAATTCTCGCGATACCTCGATTTCCCTTACTACTACTACCCCTCCGAATTTCTGATGGATAGCTATCCTGTTGAAAGGGATGTGGCTTTTGATGAGGACCTTATTCCCACTGAAACAGAGGTCTTGAGATTCTTCCAGCATATCATTGAAAAACTGTGGACAATGGACAATGTTGTCATTGTCGGACGTGGCAGCCAGATGATTCTCGCGGGTAGACCAAATACGCTTCACGTGCGCTTCGTCGCCCCTGTTGCGGACCGTATTGAACGGGTCATGAATGAACAAGGGATCGTCTATCCCTTAGCGGAGAGAGAGGTTGATGCCGTCGACAAGCAACACGCGCAATATATCAAACATTACTACGATGCCGACTGGGCGGATCCCAAGCACTACGATTTGGTCCTAAATACTGGATCAGTGAGCGATGAACAAGCGGCAAAAGTCATCATCACCGCTGTCCGCAATCAAGAGGCAAATGCGCAAAACGGTAAAGACGTGGAGACATGGAAAAAGATGCACCCAAGCGCGCTCCCCTCTTTTATCTCCTCCACTCCCCCAAGCATACTCCGCGATCATCCAAGACATTGGGGCTAACGGTGCGGGCTAATGGCTTAGGTTCACCCCATTGAGGGAGAGGTTCGTAATCCCAATCTAACGGGTATGGCTGCGCGAGGTTTGTGCCTGCCATCGGACATTAATCCCGTCGGTTCGCAGCACTGAGCAGATAATAATCGCGCATACTGCCTAATACACGATCAAAAGATGGAATCGGTATTGAAAGAAGGTGAATCGGCTGTGACGTTAGCAGAAACCTTTGATTTATGTCAAGAGATTGAACTGAGACACGCAAAACTATACGCTACGCTATCTGTCCGATTGGGTGATGTCGATGAACGAATCGCTCGATTTTGGCAGGAGATGAGCGCAGAGGAATGGCAACACCATCTCCTCGTCGGTTTTGGGCGTTCGCTCTGTGCTCAGACTTTCGGACTGGAGGGCCCCGCCCCTCAATTTGCCGACGTATCTATCGAACGGATTAACGAAACATTGAGTGAATATGAAGAGCGTGTAAGTGCAGAACAGGTCACTCTTAACGACGCATTTGAGATTGCTGTTGCACTTGAGACCGGTGAGTCAGACGCAATCTATGCGGAGTTGGTTTCGACCATCAAAGATGCCGTTTATCAGAGCGGTCGTCCGTATCTGTTGGACCGTATCTCTCAGATGGAAAAAGATATGCACGACCACGTAAATCATCTGATTGATGCCGCCAAAAGGTTTTCTATTAATCCGGAGCTGGTGCGCAAAGCACACCGCTTGACAGATCCCCAGACTCCGCCACTCAATTAACACATCTCTTCCAGCCTCATTGGTTTGTAGAACAAAATGCTGGGCCGATGCTTTTGAACGCTTGAACACTCCGTCAAACAATCTCGTCTTCACTGTTTTTCGTTAATTCGAGAAAGATGTCTTCCAAACTCAGATCCGTCGTCGGGCGGCTCTGGCGCAGCTCCCTCATCGTTCCCACCGCAACGAGTTTTCCTTCGTTAATGATACCAATCCGATCGCACACGCGCTCTGCGATTTCAAGGATGTGCGTGGTCATGAACACTGTGCACCCATCGTCACAGCACTCACGTAGTAGCTCCTTTGCGATGCGAGCACTTTTGGGGTCAAGACCGCTTGTCGGTTCATCGAGAAACAGGACACGTGGTTCATGCACCAACACCGCTGTCAAAAGGATTTTCTTCTGCATGCCGTAGGAGTAGCTTTTGATTAGTGCGTCTGCGGTGTCAGTGAGCTCAAACGCCGCTAACAATTCTTCCATCCGTTGTTCTGACCGTTTAGGATCAATTTCGTAAAGATCTGCGATGAAACGAACAAACTGCCTCCCTGTTAAGGTCTCATAGAGGTGTGGTGTATCGGGCATCAGTCCCGTTATCCCCTTCACCTGCGAAGCCTCCGTCCGGACATCATAGCCGCAAATCGTCGCTGTGCCGGATGTTGGACGGATCAAACCAGTTAGCATATTGATGGTTGTCGTCTTCCCGGCACCATTGGGACCTAGAAAACCGAACAACTCACCTGATTCGACCTGCATGGTCAGGCTATCTACGGCGGTAAGTTTGCCGAATCGTTTGGTCAGCTCTTTTGTCGTAATCATCTGTGGGAAAAGGGGCTCCGAAGTCGTTGCTAATTCCACGTTTCACGCTTCGCGTATTATATCACACCGCCAAAGAAATTCAACGGAAATAGGTGTTGACAGAAGCTATCGGCAATGCTATCCTATCTACACACATTTCTTAAATCCATCGGAGGCTTACAATGGCTAACACAACTTTACTCGATCCAATCGCTCCAAACAACGTGTCCGATAAATATCTCGCTCCACGCCTCGACGATCTCAACGGTAAGGTGATGGGCTTGTTAAATATCAGTAAAAATGGCAGCGACATCTTCCTTGATCGTGTCGAAGAACTCATGCGTGAGCATTTCGACCTTGTAGATGTCGTTCGGGTAACAAAACCAACCTTTGCACGTCCCGCACCGCAAGAACTCATCACTGACCTCGCCGATCGGTGCGACTTTGTGGTGGAAGGGCTCGCGGACTGAGGTTCCTGCATATCGTGCAGTGTGCACGACAGCACCGCCTTAGAAGAACGTGGCATCCCCAGCGTATCAATCTGCTCAGATGTATTCTTCGCTGCCGGGGAAGTTCAAGCGAAATCGCTCGGCTATCGCGATTTCCATCCGACCACCGTTGGCCATCCAATCCAAAGTCTCACACACGATCAAATCCGTGGCCGTGCGGATGGTATCGTTGAAAAACTCGCCGCTGTCCTTACGAGACCTTCATAACGGAAGTGGGGTTCGGTTTAGAAGGATAATAACCTGTGGTGTGAGTTGGTGAGGCTATCGTTTCCACATCCTTCAAGTCGCTTTGGATCCCGATTTATCGGGGAGTTCATTTGTTCATTAATCAACGAATAGTTTTCACGTTTCACGCATCACGTTTCACTCCCGGTTTCTGACTAGAGCATGCCTCAACAGTTACAAACTACCACCATTGGTTAAACAGGAGTATGCACATCAATGAATGTCATCTTTATCATGAACGACACCTTCCGCAGGGACCACCTGGGGTGCTACGGCAACGGTTGGATTCAGACTCCCAATCTGGATGGGTTCGCCCAACATGCAGCGCTGTTTGACCAATTCTACGCAGCTTCCTATCCGACAGTGCCCAACCGGTGGGACTTAGCGACTGGACGTTTCGGTTTCCCTGTTCGTGGATGGCAGCCTCTGAATCCCGGAGATGTGACTTGGGGACAGCTCCTGTCTGCGAACGGTGTGCATACCCAAATGATCTGGGATACCCCAATGCTCGCGATGCATGATTATAATTACACACGCGGTTTTGGGGGGCTCAGTTTTGTGCATAGTCAAAAAGGCGATCCATGGATAACTGATCCTTCTCTGGATATCCAGCTGCAAGCGCAACCCCATAAAATCCGCAACATCTCCGGTCTACAAAACTACCTCCGCAACCATGCCGCGCGTCAGTATGATCGCGAATTCTGTATTGGACGGGGGATGTCGGAGGCGATGGACTGGCTGGAGACTAACTACAGCCAAGACTCGTTTTTCCTCTATATCGATATGTGGGACCCTCATGAGCCGTTTGATTGCCCTTGGTACGACTACGAATTGTACGCCGATCCCGATTACGATGGTGATCAGATGTTGTACCCGGAATACGGCCGTCCGACATATATGACCGAAGCGGAGGCGGCGCATCTCCGTGCACTCTATGCAGGCAACGTTACACTGACGGATCGGTGGGTGGGTGCATTCCTGGATCTGGCGGAACGATTGGGACTCTTTAAAAATACGCTCATCATCTGGGCTTCCGACCACGGGCATCTGTTTGGAGACCACGACCTGCAAGGTAAGCCGGGAGCAGAACTTGGAAAGCTCTATGAAATCACCGTCCGAATCCCCCTGTTGGTCCATCACCCTGACGGATTGGGGACGGGCGAACGGGTGCGTGGCATTGTCCAGCCCCCGGATATCTTACCTTCAATTTTG
Organism: Candidatus Poribacteria bacterium; assembly: GCA_965204355.1. GTDB lineage: Bacteria > Poribacteria > WGA-4E > WGA-4E > PCPOR2b > PCPOR2b. Next base: position 5,319,978 of record OZ241983.1, on the reverse strand, counting down.
GATTTCCTTGGAATCTCAACGCCGTCGCACATCCAAGGAACCTCATTCCTACCTTTGATGAGTGGCGACACGGCAAAGATACATGATTATGCCTTCTCAAGTCGATTCCCACCCAGCGCGGGGACAACCGGCTATACGCCAGTAGAGGGAGCCACTTTCGACGGTTGGGTCGGTTCTGACCGAAATGTTGAACCCAGCACCATCACCGATGATGAGTGGGTTTACCTATGTGCGCCGCAAGGGATGCCTTCCGAACTCTACAACCTGAAAACTGATCCCGACCAGAAATATAACATCATTGATTCCCATCCTGATGTAGCTGAACGGATGCGTGCCGCTTGGATTGAGTTTCTGGAGAATCACGATGCCTCCGAAACGCGCATCCGTCCGTTCCAAGATGCGAACGTCGAGGTGCACACGCCAACGAGCGGGAGGGTGTTCGCATTCCGAGATGATCACGGTCAATGGATCGCTTTCCCCACCGAGGGACAGGCCCGCCGCGCTGCGTATCATGACGATGCGCCGGGCCCGAAGCGTGAGATTCAGAAGATAACCTTTGGCGATCTACTGGCTGACAATCCGAAAAACCTGATTCACCTGTATGGACAGTATTATTGGGCGCAGGACCTTGCTTAATAACCTTCTCCACCGTCGCAAATAAGAAGGTGCCAAGTTGTGGCGAAATCGCACACCTTAGAGAATACATCAATTGAGATTATCCATGAAATTGAGCGAGGAAACGTTCAGCACGCCCTGTTCGATTTCGACGGGACGATTTCGCTCGTGCGCGACGGTTGGCAAAGCGTCATGGTGCCCATGATGGTTGACATCCTGCGCAACGAAACGCAGACCGATGAAACGCCGGAGGAGTTAGAGCAGGTTGTTGTTGAATTTGTGGATAACCTGACCGGCAAGCAGACCATCTACCAAATGATGCAGCTCTGCGAAGAGATTGAGAAGCGGGGGGGCGTCCCCAAGCAACCGTTGGATTACAAAGATCTGTATAACAGCCTGCTCCTGCCAACCGTGGATGAACGTATCGCCAAATTGGAAAGGGGAGAGATTGAAGCTGCGGATCTGCGTGTTCCGATGTCCCTTGAGTTCCTACAGTCTTTGCGAGAACGTGGCATAAAACGCTATCTCGCTAGTGGAACCGATGTTGAGTTTGTTCGGCATGAAGCGGGACTCCTAGGCGCTGCATCCTACTTTGATGGCGGTATTTTCGGAGCGTTGCGCAACTATCAGAACTTCTCGAAGGAGATGGTGATTCAGCAGATTCTGGATGATTTTAATTTGACCGGGAATGAACTTCTGGTGGTCGGGGACGGTTCGGTGGAGATCGAAAATGCGAAGGCGGTCGGCGCAATCGCTGTGGGTGTAACCTCAATAGAGAATAACCGCTACCAAATGAATGCGGACAAACGGGGCAGGCTGCTACGTGCCGGTGCCGATATCCTGATACCCGACTTTCAGGATGGAGAACAGCTATTGACCTATCTTTTTAACGAGGATCCGTAGCAGATAAGCACGCATCGCCTATCTAACCATGGATTGTTAATTAATGAACGATATGCTTAATGTCTAGCCAGTAATAGGTAAGAGAAGATTTTACGCATCACGCATTACGCATTATTCTTCTGCTGTGTGATGACATTTGCCGTTTCCCGTGCAACGATAATCTCCTCGTCTGCTGGCACGACGAGAATCTTCGCCCGGCTATCGGCGGCAGAGATTTCACCTTCACCGGTATGACTCTCGTTCCTTTGTGAGTCTAACAAGATACTCTGCCATTCCAAACCATCACAGATCGCCGCACGGGCAGTCGGACTCTTCTCGCCAATCCCGCCGGTGAACGCGATCGCATCCACCCCACCAAGCGCGGCGATATAAGCACCGATGTACTTCTTGACTTGATAGAAGAAGGTATCCATCGCCAGTCGTGCGTCGTCATTCCCTTCCGTTGCTGCCGCTTCGATATCGCGTAAATCGCTGCTGACGCCTGAAATCCCGCGCAGACCCGCCTCCTCGATCAGTTGGCGACGAATTTCGTCTGTATCCCACCCCTCTGCATCCATCAGATATAGCACTGCAAACGGATCTAAATCGCCGCTTCGAGACGATTGGATGGGACCGTATTGCGGCGAAACTCCCATCGTTGTATCAATTGACCGACCGTTACAGATAGCGCACAACGATGAGCTACCACCGAGATGACAGGAGATAATCCTCAGATTCGCCGGTGCATCCCCAAGCAGTTGGGGGGCGCGCTCTGAGATGTAACGATGTGACGCGCCGTGGAAACCGTAACGACGGATCTGGTGTTTCTCAACCCACTCCCGCGGGACACCAAATTCAGAGGCGTAATCGGGCATCGTTTGATGGAACCATGTCTCAAAAACAGCGACCAAAGGGGTGGTCGGGAGTCGCTCCTGAAAGGCACGGATCGAGGCGATGTAAGCGGGATTGTGGGTGGGAGCGAACGGAATATCGGCTTCGAGCGCGTGAACAACCTCATCCGTTATCAATGCAGAGCGCCAAATCCCTCTGGCGAGGATGGTCTTAAAGCCTATCCCCACGAGGTCGCTGAGATCTGCCATCACTCCTGTTTCGGGGGACGTGACCAAATCTATCGCGTGTGCGATCGCAGCGTTATGGCTTGCCGCGTCGATTTCGCCGTTTACAGTCGATTTGCCAGGGACATCATGCGTGAATGGCGATGGTGAATTGCCGACCCTCTCTACACCACCTTTGACCAGCGATGCTGATGTTTCGACATCAATAATTTGGTATTTGAATGAGGTACTGCCAACATTGGCGCAGAGTATAAGCATAATAGGTATTACGAGATTTCAATCCCCATCTTTCGAGGGGTTTCCGCAAAAAACTACGCGCTCAAATTCTCATACCATTTGACGTTGCCCGTGCTCAACCCCCCAGCGATGATGTCCACCCGTCCGTCATCGTTTAGGTCAAGTACGTGCATGTTACCGACCCCCAAGCCGCCGTCGTCGATGAGCTCTTTCGTCCACCGGTTCTGATCAAGATTCTCAGGACGATAGAGTTGGAGATTCCAGCCTTCACCGTTATACCCTGAGATAATCTCCACCCTCCCATCACCATCGACATCGACTCCGTGCAGCGAGTGTCCACGATTCAGTGTGTCATCGATCTGGTGTCGTGTCCACTTACCCGTCCGCAAATCACCCGATGCTTTGTACCACGATAGCGTGTTCCCGTGCCACGGTTCAATGGATAAGATCTCGTTAATCCCATCTCCATCCAGATCTACCGTGAAAACCTCGCTGCTCTCTTGGTCGCTAATTACCCATCGGCTCCACTCACCTGTTAGCGGGTTTGAAGGCGGTTCAAGCCAAATTACGCCGTCCCGGCAGCCAATCAGAATATCGAGCCTGCCATCCCCATCCACATCACCGACGCTCAATCCGTGGTTGAGATGCAATTCCCCATCAATTAAGTGGCGTTCCCAAGGATCGTTGACCGGATCACTTGGAAACGGGTAACACCAGAGGCTGCCCGGATCATACCAATCGTCTAACCCGCCTTCAGGTCCCTGAATGGAGGCGGCGAACAGGAGGGGTTGACCATCGCCGTTAATGTCAGCAACCGCAATCCGGTGAAGGTACGGAATTTCTTCAATGAAGTGACTCCTCCACTGTCCACCGTCCTCGGGTGCCTCAAGCCAATGTAGATATTCGATAAGTGAGCGGTCACCCCGATTAAATGCACTTCCAACAAACAGATCCGGTACGCCGTTTCCCGTCAGATCCTGTGCGGCGATGGTGATATTGCCGGGGTGTTGATCTGAAATCAGATGCCTTTTCCAATCAGGTGCCTCGTACCACACAATGATCGGCTCGCCGGTCGAGCCCATAATGATATCCTTCTGTCCGTTGCCGTTCATGTCGGCAACTTCCAGTCCGTAAACGCTTCTGATTGTATCATCAACAAGATGCTCTTTGAATTGCACGATTTTCACCTACAGTTGGGGAAGCGAATGTTCTCTATCATCGGGCATACTGAGGCCGTCCATCATTACTTTCGTATACCGATTGAACTTGCTATAGAAACGCCGAACTTCCGGGTCTGAATGGTCTCGCCATAGGTTCGGAGGCATCATCGTCACTTCGCTCAAGGAGCGGCGGTTAGGATGGCCATAATAGACCTGAATGGTGCGACGCACCTTATCGGTTTTCCGTAGCGTGACACCGTGCAGAGTAGCACAGTTGAAAAGGATTGCCGAGCCTGCGGCACCATAGAAGTGGAGGATCCCACCGCGTTCGAGATGTGCTTCTTTATCATCAAGGATTTCCCCGCCGGCAGGCTCCGGGCTGATGGAAAAGCAGTGGGTCTTCTCATTCACATCGTTCAAGTAGTAGATAACCTGTGGATAATCGAGATTCAGGGGGTGTTCGGGCCAATAGCCACGGTCTCTGTGCCACCCCGTATCGTGTGCCTCATCCTCGCCACCACGGTGGCGCACCGCAAGTTCCTCAAAACAGATGGGCCCACCCATCAACTCGCCGATAAGCGGGAGTAGCCTCTCATGGCGAATGGTCATCTCAAAGGCAGGCTCTGTCAACAGGAGATTGCAGTTGTAGTCGGGTGCAGTTCCAGAAAACCACATGAACGGATTCGACTCCCGATCTCGATCGATGGCGTCATTGAGGGTGTCGACTTCGTCGGGTGAAAGTAGGTCGGGGAGGATGACATAACCGTGGGTTTTGAAGCATTCGATCTGTGCTTCAATGTCATCCGGATCCGCGATGACAGGGGCAACGAGTGTCGGCATAGCTCTTATACCTCCGGTGTTCGGTTACGAGTTACAGCTGTCCTTATGATGCTAGTGTATTGGTCTCCAATGCCTTCTACTGTGCGTTGGTTAGATAGCCTTTTTACGCTTGACACACACTAACTTTTCCACTACCCTTAATGGCAAGTGATGACGCAAGTCGGCTGGAGTAACAAACGTAGTCCAAATGCCTGTGTTTTTCCTCATTTAAAGCTGACAACTGAATGAACTTCTTACGCACTACGTTTTACGCATCACGTTTCACGTTCCATATTCAGATAAGCATTAGAACGGCGTATCAACTCGCGCTATTATATCACAGAACTCCCGAGATAAGGGGCAATTTTTTTGCCTATAAAGGGAATTATAGTGAATTATCAAAATATGTAGACACTTTCGCTCCCCATGTTTGGTAGGCGCTGTCCGATAAATCGTGACCAGGATTTCTAACTGCGTCGGTACAGAGTGTCCAAGTAATTCTAAAGTTCACCATAAATAACGAATCGACTTTTATATGCGGAAGGATTTACCGGGATAAGGAGATCTAAGCGATGGACAAAGTCAACGTCTGTATAGTCGGTACAGGTTGGACAGGTACGAACCATTTTAACGGTTACAAGGCAATACCTGAGAAGGCGACGGTTGCCGCTGTGGTAGCACATTCTGATGCCTCAAAAGCGAAGGCGGAGACGTGGGGCGTCCCGAAAATCTATCGCTCGTTCGACGAAGCCTTGCGGGATGACGAAATTGATGCATTCAATCTGTGCACACCGCACTACCTCCACGCGGAACAACTGCTCGCGTGCTTACAAGCAGGTAAGCATGTGCTTGGTGAAACTCCCGCGTGCCTTACGGTTGAGGAGTGCCGGGCACTTCGTATCGCCATGTTTGAATACCCGAACCAGAAAGCTGCAACGGGGCATATCTGTCGCTCTTGGCCCACCTTTGCACACGCTAAAGAGATTGTCTCCGCCGGTGATTTTGGCGATCTGTTCTACCTCTCATCCAACTACGCACATAAAGCAGATCCGGATGAATACCCAAGCCGTCTGACGTGGGGACGTAGTCCACGGGCACAGATGCGTTTGGGCATCGCCTATCACTCTGTGGACCTCTTACGCTGGATTGCCGGTGACATTGAGGAGGTATCCGGCGACTATACGGAACATGCACGACTCGCAATCCTGAAATTCAAAAATGGTGCGATGGGCAAGGTATTTACCAGTGCATCGGTAGTACGTCCATACATCATGTCGCTTTCCGTCTATGGGCACGGAGGAACAATCGTTTGTTGGTGGGAGGAAGAAATCCTTCAAGGCTATCTGCACAAATCTGCCGAATGGGATCCCGAGCGTTTGACAACGACGCCGCTACACGGTCGTGGTTCACCTGAATGGGCATACGAGATGGAAAACTTTGTCGATAGCATCTTGGAAGATACACCGCTGGCTTGTCCGTTGTCGGAAGGAATTGCAACGGTTGAAACTTGTGTAGCCGTTGAGGCAGCGATGACACATAATACCAAAGTTAAAGTGGGCACTTGAACACAATCAACAGTGGGGTCATGTTAGGAAATCGTATAAAGAAACCGAGTTTTGAAGAAAAAACTCGGTTTCTCTGAGTGTGTTGCACTTTTATCTTTTTGTGAGCCAATAATGAAAACCGCATCATTAACAAAATGGCTTTTTATCTGTATATCTCTAATCTGGATCCAAAGCGCAATCTCTTCAGGAACACTTCCTCAATTTGTCGATATTACAGAAAAGGCAAGGATCGACTTTGTCCACAACACCGGTGCTTTTGGCGGAAAATACCTTCCAGAAGAGATCGCTTCTGGCTGTGCGTTTATTGACTACGATAACGATGGTTGGCAAGATATCCTGTTGGTGAACGGTAAGGACTGGGGCGGACACCCAACCGGAAACCGGCAAACGCCGGGGCTCTATCGAAACAACCAAGACGGAACCTTCACCGATATCACGGAACCTGCCGGACTTGCCGTAAAATTGTACGGCATCGGCGTTGCGGTTGCCGACTACGATAACGATGGCGATGATGATCTGTATATCAGCTGCCTAACGGCAGATCGGTTGTTCCAGAATCAGGGAGATGGGACCTTTGTTGATGCGACAGAATCGGCGGGCATTGATAACCCCGGTTTCGGGACAAGCTGTGCTTGGCTAGATTACAATAGAGATGGCAACCTTGATCTCTTTGTTGCCAATTACATAGAATGGACGCCTGAAACAAATCTTTACTGTACGTTAGACGGAGTGAATCAGTCGTATTGCGGTCCTAGATCGTATCCGGGACAGGCGAGTAAACTATTCAGGAATCGTGGAGACGGAACCTTCACCGATGTCTCACGAATTGCCTTGATCGAAGACCCGACCAGTAAATCGCTCGGCGTCTGCGTGTTTGACTACAATGACGATGGCTTTCCCGATATCTTTGAGGCGAATGACACCCAACCGAATAAGCTCTATCAGAACAACGGGGACGGTACCTTTATCGAGCGGGGGATGCTCGCCGGCATCGCTTACGATGAAAGGGGTGTTGCGAGAGGAGCGATGGGGATTGATGCCGGGGACTATAATGGCAGCGGTCGAGAAAGCCTTGTAATTGGTAATTTTTCCAATGAGATGATGAATCTCTATCATAATGAGGGAGAGTTTTTTATTGACGACGCTCCCGTTGCCAACATAGGGTATGCTAGTCTGCTAACGTTGACGTTTGGTTGCTTCTTTTTTGACTTTGACCTAGATGGCAACCTCGATATTTTTGCAGCCAATGGTCACATTGAAAACGACATCAACGCTGTGCAGAGCGAAGTGACTTATGCGCAACCACCGCATCTGTTCCACAACATCGGTAACGGTCAGTTTGAAGACGTCGCTCCAAAGGTTGGATCGGATCTCCACAAACCGATCGTCGGACGCGGCGCAGCGTATGGAGACATCGATAACGATGGCGATTGGGATCTGTTGGTGAATGCTTCTAATGCAGCAGCCCGTCTATACCGTAACGATGGAGGGAATCGAAACAACTGGATTAAGTTGAAATTGATCGGGACCAAGAGCAATCGGACTGGAATTGGCGCGAAAATTACCGTGCAATCGAAATCGGGAGCACAGACGCGGACGCTGAAAAGCGGCGCAAGTTACTGTTCGCAAAGCGAACTCACGGCTATCTTCGGAATTGGGAATGACGCTCAGGTTGATCTTATTAAAGTAGAATGGCCCAGTGGAGATACCGAGCAGCTTGTTAACGTTAAACCGAATCAATCGCTGACGATTACTCAAACTCTCCGCGAACCGTCAACGCACTTGCCACCGAAATAAAATCCCGTCCCTCTTCGACGCGGTCGTTGTTGTAGCTCAAGCCGAGATCCAAATCAGCAGTAAGCCGCTCGCTCAACCGGTATCCAATCCGCAGAGACGTCTCATATCGCTCAGACCGTTCTTCCCGGTTTGCTCCGAACCGTTCCCGACGGATAACTGTTGAGAGCGTGTTATTGAGGTCTAAGTCGTGCTCAAGCGAAATTTTGCCGACAAAGGGAAGACGAATTCCACCTTCTATCCGCACCCGATAGTCAACACTAACATTCGGCGTAACAATGAACGAAGTCGTATCAATCCCACTGCGCTCCCCGTCGCGTTGTGTGAGGCGGAGACCAAATGCGGTTTTCGTCGTCTCTCTCCATGTATGACTCCAACTAACTGAAGGCTCGTGGGCGGTGCTCTGACCAATCTGGGTATTGATATTGCTCTGATCCCGCAGCGTATAACCGTATCTCAGTTGCAGACTCGACGTGTTTTTCGCGTTGAAAATCTTAATATCTCCCTCATAACGGAGGGATTCAGATCGGGAGGATGTACTTGATGATTTAGTGAAGTTGTTGCTGCGGTCAATGTTAGCCCCAAGTGAAGCCCAACTCCACGGATCGACCGATGTGCGAAAGCTGTAGCGCGTACCCTGACGCGACTGGGTGCGTTCTTCAGCCTCATCCGGAAGTTGTAAAATATCCGCGATTCGCATCCCCGGATCCAACCCTCGTAGAGAATCTTGGTTATTAAGATTAACGTTTGCATTCAGCCCAAGGCTTTCTATACTTCGTTGGATAATGCCCGCATCTTTTTCCTCTTTCTTACTCTCTCGTTCTTTCAACTTCCGTGCGAGTTCCGCTTTGTCGCGACGAATCCAGTCACCACGTTCATTCTCTGCTTCTTCAATTGTCTCCGAATCGATACCCATCCGTTCGAGTCTCTCAAGTTCTCGCTGACGACTTTCCTCAAGGCGCGTCTCTGCCTCAAAGCTATCAAATTCTGCGGGCGGTTCAGATTGTTGACCGCTCTGTTCCTGATTTTCATCCTGACCTCCCTTTTCTGTTCCCTGCTCCTCCCCTTCTTCGGGCGGCACCTCAGGCTCTGGTTCTCGGAACAGCCAACCGAACCACGCGCGTGGACGGACGTTGAGTCCCAAGCTGATATTTGCACTGAGCCGGGCATCTTTCCGATCACCGAACCAGTTTTCATTTAGGCTGACTCGGTTATTAATCGTTGGACGGAGGCCTAGCAAATCACGATTCAGGCGCGGATTCAGGGCAATTCGATGCTCTCGTTCCGCAATGGTGAACACAGGAATTGCTGCCTCTTCTTCTGTCTCCTCTGTCGGGTCTGTGAATTGTGTAAAGCTGCCGAAACTACCTCTGCCTTGGCTGTTTGGATCCCGTTTCTCAAGCGTTCGACGGACCTCATACTGCGGATTGAGGCTAAAACTTTCAAACGGGCTGATGTCGATTGAAATACTTCCGCTATCCACCCTTTCATCTCGGCTCCGACCGTAGTAGCTCCCAAACGAAGAACCGCTGCTACTGTAAGTATCTGTTGCCGTCGATGAATCGGTCTCAACGTCCTCGTGGTGATACTGAAGGTCAAGTCCGAAAAACGATCCGAGACCGAACTGGAAAGAGCCGGTGTAGAGATCGCTGAGTTCTGTGCCTTGGCGTTCATTCCAAAAATCTTGGCGATTAAGTGCGAATCCCAACACTGGAAGTGGACGTAAATTCAAATTTGCCGAAAAATCCCGATTCTTTGTTTTGCTTTTTCCACTTTGGAACGAGCTAAACGACCCGCGCTGGCTTTCCGTCTCAGATTCCTCCTCTCGAATAGAGTAGCGAATGGGAAGCCAAGAAAAGAGGCTGAGCTCGCTATTGATATTGAAATCATTGCTGGTTGTACTATAACCTAAATCGTGTCGCCGTTGACGCCCAGTATCACCGGCAGAATTCTCAAAGTCTTTGTCCTGCTTTGCATATCCACCGTTAACCTTAAGCAGATTGCCGAGTTTAACGTTCAGGTTGGCACGCCTCGCCCAACCTGAACGGACAATCGGATTACTCAGATGAATTTCGTTGACCCATACTTCTCCACCAATTTCCCGTGCAGTGTCGTTGCGGAGGCCGATCAGGATGCCGCCGACATTTTTCATCGACAGTTGAGAACTGTTTGTTCCGCGAACAACAAAACCGTCCGGATGTCCATCGGGTTCGTCGGGATCTACCGCTGCTTCAGTTGATAGATCCGTATCCGGTTGGTCAGTCTGATCTGGTTGCAGGATAACACCGCCTAAATCGGTTGATAGGTCGGCGTCCGGATATTCGTTTCGCTTCAAGTCACTTAACTCGATTTCAATCAGTTTCCAACCATCAAAATCGATTATCCGTGTGTATTCGTAATAGTCCCTCAAATTTTCAAAGACGTTGATATCTTCTTCTTGATCTTGCGGATCTTCAAAGGGGCCTGCAGAGCGATAGCTAGACCGAAATCCGGTGCGGATACTCGGTGCAAGGCGCAACACAAATGTCGTCTCGCTTCTGTCTCCGTAAATCCACAACCTGAGCGTGTCATGTTTTGAAAAATCTTGTCCTTCGCCATGTTGCCGTCCGCGCAGTACCCGCGACGTCACGCCGAAGGAACCTGGCAAAAGCACATAATCCAGCGTCAGTGTTTGTTCGCGTTGCTGCCGCTGTTGATAGCCGTATGTCGCTTCTGTAAAAGGATGTAACTTTCTGAAACTGTCTTCATCCTTAATCTGCTCATAGGCGGCCTGATAATCGTTGAAGTTGAAGTTATCTTTGGTGCCGACGGTAAACCGCTCAGCCGCATCATTGGTAATGGTATCATTCTGCGTTACTACGCCGCGTTCCCATTGAACTCCAACGACCTCAATTGATGCCCACTCAAATGTGCCTGTAACAGTTCCAGATCTGTTCTTCTGTAACCAGAAACGCATATGTTGGACAAAACCAAGATTGGGTAAGCGGGTGCCTTCTAAGGTCGCTGCACCAAGAGGAATGCTCAGAAATGTCCAGCCATTCGGATGTTGGCGTTTTAGCCACTCTTCAGGGATATCGTTGAGCGGGATTTTAATTTCGAGGTACGCATCAATAGTGTCCAGCACACCATCTCCGTTAAGATCTTCTGTATCTAAAACTGTGTTGTTAGGACCAACTTTCGCCGGTTGGAACCCGGCACTATATTCCCAGCCAACATCCTCGCCTGTATCCAACGAACCATTTGCACGGAATTTTTGAGAGGCTGGCAGGTTTTCCAAATCGAGATCCAACGTATCGATCTTTCCGTCCCCGTTAATATCTTCCAGCTCTGGTGGTAGGTCTTCGGTATCAAGTCGATTATCCATATCGCTATCCTCGCTCACGACCCCCAAATCGATATGCAAGGTCACATCGGAGTCACCGCGTACTCGAAACCAAATTTCGAGGAATTGGCGCTCCGAGAAATCTTCCCCGGAAGCAGACAGTCCATACGAGAAACCGCCCCACTCTGCGATCACATCCGTTAGGTCATAGCCAACTTCCATGACAAGGCGTTCTTCGGTCGAAGTTGCCAGCGGATTGATTACCGATGCAGGCACCTCACGATTGCGCATATAGTTGCCAACAGCCTGGGATTCATTACGATCCTTCGCTAGCACACGAAACAGCGCCCGATTCTCCAAGGTTACTCCTTCTGCTACAGGTGCGCTGCTCACACGCCAGTGGTGCTTGAACGTGGGAGTGTTTGATGCCTCTCGTGCCCCTTCCATACTATCAATTAGGGCGAGACCAACGCTGTTCGGATTGTTGTGGGAGAACGCTGTTTCCCCGCTGAAATTGATCGACAGGGGAAAATCGCGCATTGCGACAAGCGGCAACGGATTCAACAACGGTGCCAGATTAAAATCTCTACCAAAGGTAGTGTTGAGGTTAACAGCCTGCAATCGACTCGGGGCACCGTTGACGTCGGGAATACGAGACGGCTTTTGTCCGGTGTTCAGGATATAGCCTGTTGCAATACTAAATCCTTTTTGGAATGTTGGATTGAAATAGCTGCTGCCGCCGGTACGCAATCCTCGCCTGGACCGACCACCAAAACCTGAATATCCTCCAAAACCACCACTGCCGAAACCACCCCCGAAACGGCCAGACCTACCACCGCCATATCGACTACCACCAAATCTACCGCCGAAACCATCGGAGGAACCGCGTCCAAAGCGGCTGTCGTCCGTTTCAGACATATCATCAATCTCCGGACGATCAATTTTGCCGATAAGCCTTTCAAAGCGGTCCAACTTCTGCTCTTTCTGCTCTACTTTCTGTTTGGGAACGTAGGAATATTCTAGCCATAGACCGGCAACCGTCTGTTGCAGTGATCCGCCGAATGGTGTTCTCTCAAATTCGACCACAATCTCATCGAATTCATCAAGTTCAGTAAAAAAGCGAATGCTTCCTACCTCATATACCATTGTATAATCAACGTCGCGTTGCAGTTGTCGTCCGTTGAGTCGGACTTTCTCGCTGCCCGGGATCACAAACAGTCCAACGTTATATGTCTCCGATTGGAAAGCATAATCTACGATAATTGTATACGCGGCATCAGTCGTCCGTGGATTTTCAAAATAGATCGCTTCGTTACTCAGCCGATCCCGAAATTGGAAATAAGGACTTTGCGGATCATCGATGACAAAGGGACGTAAATCGGGGAACGTTAGCAGACCTCGGTCAAAGTCGATGAATTCTGGATCAACGATACCATCTCCATTTTCATCGAGTCCAAAGATCTGGATGTACGGAACTTCTGCGCTCCCCGTATCAAAAGATTCGCCGCTCCCCTGACGCACAATCACGATCTGATAATCCCGTGGACTGATATTTCGGTTGCCGAGACTATACACACGTCGCGATTCTGTTCCGCGCAGGCTCTTTCCTTTGATGGTGACATAACCGATTTCCTCTCCCTCTTCGTCGACCGTGCCGTCGCCGTTATCATCCACAAAGACATTCCCCGGATTACCAACCACACCACCGCCCTCGCCGAGATATTCATAAGCGACAACGATTTCGTAGCTAGCGGAAATCGGGCTTAAGAACTCAATTTCACCGGTTTCGTAATTGATATTATAGTCCTGACCTGCCTGTTGTAGATTGAAGTACCCACGTCCCGTCCGCACACCGCCTTGGTTATTGCTTGCGACGTTGTCGTCAATATAAATCTCCTCGCTGCCGTGCTTAATTGGACGGTAGGAGTCGTGGAGGAGCTCATCTTCGCCGAGTTGAATGAGGTAAAAACGTTCTTTAACATAATTTGCATCCGGAATTTGGTGGCCCCTACCACCTGCTGCACGCCGTGATTCCCCGCGGAAACGGCGTATATCCGAAATACCCTTGCTACGAGAGCCGAACGCGGTCAACTTTGCATCACCAAGTTGGGCGACCGCCTCAAGCCCAAATAGATTGCGATTGACATTTAGGAAACGGGCGTTGGGCAGATTGAGCGTCAAGTCACCAAAAGAGAGGGTCTTGAGGATACTTGTTTCTGTCCCTTCATACCAAACCCGGATTTTCTGCTCTTTCATCCCACCGTATCCACCACTATAGCCGCTACTATAGCCACCGTATCCACCCCCATATCCGCCGCCATATCCGCCGCCAGAGTCGCTATAATCCACCTCAACGTGGGTATGCTCTCCGACCCGTCCGTGCAGACCTACTTCGAGAGTTTGCCGAATATTTATCCCAGTGTCACGGGGCACCCCGTAGCGACCGCTTCCAAAACTGCTGCCATATCCACCCCCATATCCGCCGCCGTACCCGCCGTACCCGCCGCCGAATCCACCCCCATATCCTCCACCGAAACCACTACCAAAACTATCGTAGGTGTAAGAGGAGGTCAACCCGAGATCGAGTCCGGAACCGAAACTACCTCCTCCGTAGCTGCCACCATAACGATTAATATCGCCTTCGCCAAAATAGTGTGTTTGATGCAGTTCAACTGTCACTGATTTATGGCCCGTAATCTGTAGATTAGACTGGAGGGGGAGTGCAATCCCCTTCTCTTTCTCTTCCCGTTTCCCCTCACGTAGGTCCTCAAGGTCACGAAGGTCTAGCAGGTAGCGTGGATTCTTCCACCGACGCAACGACTCATAATACGGTGCCAACATCTCTAGGCGAAGGTCCTGTTCTTCTGTTTCCTTCTCCGCGGCGGGCTCCTGAGGCTTCCACGGATCCGTATCCGAATCTACTGGAGATGACCAGAAATCCTGTGTTTTTGACTCTTCGGTAAGTGCAGATGGAGGGGCAGTTTCTTCCCTATTGAGCGCTAGGGAGCGGTGTTGGATGTAGTATTCCGTTAATGATACATCTTTGAGAACAGGTTCAGCGTGAGAAGCGGGAGGATGTAACGAGGCAAAGATTAAAGAGAGGATGAGAAAGAAAGGCGGGCGGAAAATTTTTGTGACGATCAAATTCAATGCGTCTCTCCGTCGGACCTGGAATCGGATAAACCGCTCACTAATTTGGCAGATCGCTGAAGGATATCTGCCGACTCCATAAGGAATTTAATACACGGTAGGAGCCTTGCATGACGGCTTGCCCTGATTTGGGGATAAACGCAGAACGGAGAGGGCTAGTTTACAGAAAAAGGGTTTTTAGATGAAGGAATAGGTTAATTCTTCTGTGCCGTTGATTGGTACGATGAACAGATGGTACGTAATAAACAGTGCGTAAGGGTGCATTGATCAAATGACGGTTTCCTGCAAGGAGAACATCATTAGGCAGATAACCCCTCACGCATTACTCGTTGTTCTTCTATAAGGTGCCTTTGGTTGAAAGTACACCGCTGACGCGATCATCAATACTTGTCGAGATATCAAGTGCTTTTGCAACTGCCTTGAAAATCGCTTCGATAATATGGTGGCGATTGGTGCCGTAAGGGACGTTAATGTGCAACGTCGTTCCGCTGTGGTTAACAAACCCGTGAAAAAATTCCTCAGCAAGTTCCACATCAAACGTGCCCACCTTTCCATGATTCAGGGGTGTTTGGTAGTGAAGGTAGGAACGACCGCAGAGATCTAAATCAACCTGTGCAAGGGCCTCATACATTGGAACGGTGAAACTGCCAAATCGACGCATTCCTACCTTGTCTCCAATCGCCTCTCTGAAAGCATCGCCTAAGCAAATGCCTACATCTTCAACGGTATGATGTGCATCGACATGTAGGTCGCCGTTAGCATTTACTTCAAGATCGAAGAAGCCGTGTTTGGCAAACAGTTCAAGTAGGTGGTCGAGAAATCCAACACCAGTATTGATATTGGACGTTCCTGAACCGTCGATATTGAGTTTGAGCGTAATTTGCGTCTCCCGTGTTTCGCGGTCAACTTCGGTTTTACGTTCCACACCGTCTCCTTGCGTGAAACGTGAAGGTTCCCATCTATTGCGTTTCACGTTTCACGTTGCATTTTACAATTAGAGGTCCAACGATCTCACTTATATGGTAATTGCATCTCAAAAATCAGATAACACTAACTGTCTAAGGCTTTCCGAAAATCGTCGCCGTTCCGCTGCCACCAATCGAAAAGGATTGAAATATCAGTACCGATGCAGAAATGCCGTACTCCCATATCAAGGTAGGATTTCGCCGCATCCACAGTGTTGACTTCAGCGCGCGGCGGCACACCCATTTTCAGGGCAGTTTCAAACACTTTGCGCTCGGCGGCTTGAATTTCGGGCGCACCGCGTTGACCGGCTTTGCCGACATTCATCGAATAGTCAGATCCGCCCCACTGAATCATATCCACCCCATCGATGGAAAGCACTTCTTCCAGATTATCGACGGTCCCTGCCTTCTCAATCATAATCACAACGACGACATCTCTAATTGCTTTAACATATTCTTCGGAGCCGCCATACCCCATATATGAAAAACGACGAGTGGCAACACCGTAGGAACCGCCATCTTCAGGGGTGTCCGGCCGTGAGATGCGCACGCACTCCTTGACATCTTCCACAGTATGACAGTCGGCGAACAACACGCTCTGGAAACCGGAGCCGATTGCACGTTGTGCAATAAAGCCGCGCGGCTCTTGGTCGACCTTGACCATGCTGGACATGCCGTGTAAATCAGCAGCCCGACCTAAGTTATCAAAATCGTGCAGATCGAAGGGACCATATTCTGCCACAAATTCAACATAATCATACAAGCCTGTGTGCCCAATCGCCTCGATAAGGGAGGGCCAGGTGCTATGGATGTGGGTGCCAAGCGTCGGTTTATCCGCGTTCAACAACTCTCGTAATTTGTTAGGTCGCATATAAATTTCCTCCAATATTCGGATTTGAAATTTTCACTCCACAGGCATAAAGCGTTGTGGAGTATAGGTGTAATTATAGTAAAATAGGTGTCACATGGTGGATTCTAAAAACAGATGGACACTTTCGCCCCTCGGTTTCGATCCCGATTTATCGGGACCGGTAGGTGCGGTTTCCAACCGTACCGAATAGGCGCAGTTAGAAATCCTGGTCACGATTTATGCCGATTCATCGGCATCCTCGACAAGTCGGGATCGGACAGCGCCTACCAAACGGTAGAACGGTAGTTTCGTTTTCCTAACCGCACCGGTTTGGGGTGTCTCATTAATTTAAAATCTACTAACAGATGCCCGCTTACGTGCAGCGTGAAGGTTCTTATCTATTACGTTTCACGTTTCATTCGGTTGCACCAATTCCAGCAATCGATCAATGATATCAAGACTCGATATCCCATCGGCTTCGGCGTTGAAATTCGTGAGAATACGGTGTCGTAGTACCGGTTTCGCAACGGCACGTATATCGTCGTAAGAGACATGATAGCGGCCATGCGTGATTGCCCTTGCCTTGGCTCCCAGCACGAGATATTGTGATGCTCTGGGACCAGCTCCCCAATTGACCCAGTCCTTGATGAAATCCGGCGTATCCGGCGCATTTGGACGAGAACGATGACTCAATGCAACTGCGTAATCAACCATTGACTCCGCAATCGGAACCTTCCGGACCACCTGCTGTAGTCGCAAAATCTCTTCACTTGTGATGACGGCGTCTAATTGTGGTTCATACGCGGAGGTCGTTGTCATGACAACCTGTTTTTCATCGGCGGGATCCGGATAATCAAGGTAGATGTTGAACATAAACCGATCCAGTTGCGCTTCAGGCAGCGGATATGTTCCCTCCTGCTCAATCGGATTCTGTGTTGCTAAAACAAAAAAAGGAAGATCTAGGTCATAGGTTGTACCACCCGCAGAAACTTTGTATTCCTGCATGGCTTGCAGCAATGCCGCTTGCGTCTTGGGCGGGGTACGATTTATCTCGTCGGCTAGCACAATATTGGCGAAAACGGGGCCTTCAATGAAGCGAAAGGATCGCCTGCCGGTTTCCACATCGTCCTGAATAATATCAGTACCGATGATATCCGAAGGCATCAAGTCTGGCGTAAATTGGATGCGACTAAAGTCGAGATCTAAAATTTGAGCCAGACTATTAATCAGCAAGGTCTTTGCTAACCCCGGCACTCCCACAAGCAAACAATGCCCTTGCGAAAAAAGCGCAATCAATAATTCATCAATGACTGCTTGTTGACCAACAATTCGTTTCTTCAGTTCATTCAGAATTGATTCTCGCGCATTTTTTAGAGATTCTGCTGCTGCTAAATCTGTGTCTGGCACATCAACGGAATTGGTATCGTTCAACTATTCGTTCTCCATAGATTGCTGATTTGTCAAGGTTAGGCTATCTGCGCGAGATCCACACGGCGAGGATTCACCCGAAAATCAGCCCCATTCTACTTAATACGCTCGACATTTTCCTATAAGTGTAGCCTATTTTATGATACGGCGTCAAGGATTGCTTTTTGAATGGTAGGGTCATTTATAGTGAATTATCAAAATATGTAGACACTTTCGCTCCGCATGTTTGGTAGGCGCTGTTTCTAACTGCGCCGATGCGGTGCGGTTAGGAACCCTCGCCGGTACAGCGTGTCCAAGTAATTCTAAAGTTCACCATAGTTCTTCTGTAGGAGGGATTTCCAAATCCCGACACTTCGCTCTATGAGCGACTTCCCGACTCTGACTTTTCAAACAAAATGGGTAATAAGCCTAAAACTGAATAGCCCTATTTGAATCGGCGAGGGAATGCACAAATTGGAGTATTGCTGTCGAAAGATAAAGTGAGGGAAGTCCAGCGTTTTGGGAAATTTTGCTTGAGATACAAGATCGGATGCAGGTGCCGCGGGGTATGAACAGATGGGGAAGGGGGAGGCAACTACCAAGGCTTGCTCAAAGCAGAGCTAAGCAAGCCTTGGTGATCATTTGACTACTTACTTAAACGGCGTCTCGGAGCGCTTTTCCAGCTTTGAAGGCGGGAACGTTCTTGGCACCGATTTTAATTGTCTCACCCGTTTGAGGATTTCGACCTTCACGGGCAGATCTCTTCCTGACTTCAAAAGTACCGAAACCGATTAGCCCGACAGATTTGCCGGCAGCTAAAGAACCTTTGATACAATCGATAACGGCGTCAACGGCTCTATTGGCGTCCGCTTTACTTGATCCGGTCGCGTCAGCGACGGCATCAATGACGTCTTGTTTACTTACATCAGCCATATTATCCTCCTAAGATTATGAAGAAACTTAATAATTGTACCACAAAACAGAGCCAATTATACTATACACACATTAGTATGTCAAGCGAAAAAGACAGTAATAATGCGGGTCTCAGCACATTTTGCTAATTTTTTTGTGTGCCATCGGGTTCAGTAACCCAATATCTTGTGGTATATCGGACTTAACAAACGAGGATTTTCTTCGTTCGGTTTCGTTAAATTTGAACATTTTTAAGACGTTTTAAAACTGTATCTCCTGTAGCGAAGAAGAAGTGCTCTAAAACAAGCCAACTCCTACATTTATCTGTTCGATGAGGCGTCGCTCCGTTAGATAATAAACTGACCGATAAATTCATTCACCGGTGTGGCTTCTAATCGCGCTTGGTCTAAGCAAAGTTCCATGATCGTCTCCGCCTGTTTCGTTGGAAAACGGGTCGCTAAGTTATTGATAAACTTTTCCTCCAGCAACGGAATCCCTTCCGTGCGGCGGCGACGATGCCCAATCGGGTATTCAACCTCAATCTTTTCGCTGACTGAACCATCTTTGAATCGGATTTGGAGTGCATTAGCGATTGAGCGTTTGTCCGGATCGAGATAATCTTTGCTATACTGTGGATTTTCCACAACTGTCATCTTGTCACGTAGAGCGTCAATGCGCGGGTCAGCTGCAATCTCATCTTCATAATGGTCGGCGGTAAGTATGCCGTAGATTAACCCAATCGCTGCCATATATTGGAGGCAGTGATCACGATCCGCGGGGTTATGCAAAGGGCCCGTTTTCGAGATAATTCGAATCGCGGACTCATGCGTTGTGATTGTAATCTCGGCAATCTCATCCCAACGGTTTCTCACCTCGTCATGCAGCTGGAAGGCACATTCCACCGCTGTCTGCGCGTGGAATTCTGCTGGGAATGCAATTTTGAACAAAATATTCTCCATCACGTAAGCCCCATACGGCTGCCTACAGACGAAGGGCTTCCCTTTGAATAGCACATCGTAAAAACCCCATCCTTCGGCGGAAAGTACGGACGGATAGCCCATTTCCCCCTTCATTGCCATTAATGCTAGCCATACCGCTCGGCTTGTTGCGTCACCCGCCGCCCACGATTTCCGTGAACCGGTGTTCGGTGCTTGCCGATAGACCCGTAGGCTGCCTCCGTCGGCAAAAGTGTTAGAAACAGCGTTGATGATATCTTCCTCTCTGCCCCCTAACATTCCAGTTACAACTGCGGTCGATGCAACTTTCACAAAGTGTACATGATCTAAACCGACACGGTTCAAGCTATTTTCCAATGCAAGGACGCCCTGAATTTCGTGCGCTTTAATCATTGCAGTGAGAAGATCGCGCACCAAGAGTGGCGGACGCCCCGCTGCTATATTTTGGCGACTCAGGTAGTCGGCAGTTGCGAGGAGGCCGCCCAGATTATCGGACGGGTGGCCCCACTCCGCCGCCAGCCATGTGTCGTTATAATCCAACCAGCGAATCAGACCGCCGATATTATATGCCGCCTGCACCGGATCTAACTCAAATTGTGTTCCCGGAACGCGGGCACCGTGTGGGACATGCGTGCCGGGAACTGTTGGTCCCAGATGTTTCGTGCATTCCGGGTAGCGCAACGCCAACAACGCACAACCGAGCGAGTCCATCAAACAGTGGCGCGCTGTCTCGTAAGCGAGGTCGCTGTCAATAACGCTTTGCGCGACATATGTAGCGATGTCAACAAGTATCGGGTCCGGATCAGGTCGAGTGTTAGAGATGTGTGATACCATAAAAAACACCTGCTTTCCTTATAATACCGTTTCTGAGTAATTGTGTCGCATCATTCGGGGAAACTTACAAGCAGCTACAATTGTTCATGAGTTCATTATAGTAGATTTTAGAATTACTTAGGCACTCCCAATGCACAGCCAACCCCCTAAATCCCCCTTGTCAGGGGGACTTTGCAAACTTCACTAATGTCCACTTATTTCTCTAATTCACCATATAATTACCCAATGAACTGATTTACGTTTCACGCATCACGTTTCACGTTCCATAAAACCAGATTCAGATGGTAGGTAGCAGCTCACGTTTTTTTTAATACCACGTGCCCCCATTCAGGTAGATCATATAAACCTGTTGATGTGTTAGAACGCCGTAGACCATCCAGAGCCCTCCCGTTATGAAGTCCCCCAAAATCAGACCGAAAAAGAACGGGATGGCGCGTTGATACCCTCTGATTTTACCATACTTCAGGATAACGGCTTTTAGCGTCCAACTAATAAAAAAGGTGAACCAGAAATAATCGATTGAGGAGCTAAGTGCGAGTGGGTAGCCAGCGGGGTGGAGGGGCCACCAAAAGAAACGCATCCGCAAGACGAACAGAATCAAAGTCAATACCATCCCACCTCCCATAAACGTCATGCGCAATAGGTCGGGGGGCATCGGATGATACAGCCAAGTTTCTAACCGCCGGAATGCCGTATTGGAGACCCAAATCTTAAAGAACGATACCCGTGCGATTGCACCGTCACGGTACATCATGTCCAGATTTGCCCACATCCCTACAATCAGCGCGACCGCAGACCCAAGCATCATCGCCCAAACCAATCGACGGCTGTTGATATTAGCAACTTCAGCCATCTTGAGCGGCTCAAATTGATTCGGGTTTGCGTGCGAACGATAACTCCGATTAAACCACTGATAGAAACTCATCACAGTTAAGTTGCGCCCGCCCCAAGCTAGCGTTCCGAAGCAGGTTACCATCACGTCCATGGGGTTATTGGATATTCTGTGGGGGGCGCCGAATTCTGCCCGTAGCCGCGTAATAACAAGGGCGACCGCAAAGTAGAGACCGAAGAAGATTGGAATGGCAACGATTGACATGCCAGCCTGAGCGGAGAAGATAGCCATAAACAGAAATCCACCGGCCAATCCAATCAGTGCTGTTCGATATCGCATGGGTTCATCAGCATCAGCCGATGCGGTGGCGGAAAATGCGGTCCGAAACACAAGAGCCAGATGCTTCCGCGTTGCCCATATCGCAATAAAAAATAGGCAGAACCAGCCGCCTCCGGCTTGTTCGTGAAAGTACGGGAAGCCGGGGAGATGCGTAAGTCCCAAATAAGTGACCAACACACTGATTAGACGACGCAGCACATAGAAGAACCAACAGGTGAAGGAGAGGTCAAGCGGCAAGAAAAAACCGAGTCCGATCATAAATGGATAGAAAGAGAGCCGCGTGCCTGCTATCGCACTCCACGGCTTCTCAGCGAAATATTGACTGATTGATGTCAGTTTAAGGTGGAGATATGGAACGGAGGGATACAGCACGTGTAACCCGTTCATGAGATCGAGAACGGCGGGGATAGCGAAGCCGAGCCACAAAAAACCGTTCCGAAGGAAGCGTGACGACTGCACCATCGCCACAGGCAGTTGGATAATTGGAAATGCCAGTCGTTCCGTTTGCACCCACTGTCGGCGCACCAGGGTATTCATGCAGTGGAGCATAAACAGTAACACCAACGTGAAAACTGTCCAGACCAATATCGGTCTTATCCAGGCGTTAAGGTGTTTCGCTTTGTAAAAAGTTGAATCTCCCTCGTAGTATTCGGCGAGGATCTCGTGGGGCGTGTTGGCGGTGAACCAAGGAGGGATATAATGGAAAAATAGTTCTTTCCACTCATTTTCTGGGGAGGCAAATTGGTACGGGTGAAGAAAGAACGCGAACAGATCCTGCAGCATCCCATACGACGCAATTGAGGTCGAAATCACGAGCATGGAATAGATGGTGAGCAGTTCACCGGGGGACAAACTAATTCGCTGCCACACCTTCGATAGGCAGTTGTTGAAAACAACGAGGCAGAACAGAATGAAAATGGGGTAGATGAATATCGGCAAGGCAGTCGCCTCTGCACGGTACTTCATCTCCACAACTGTCACCCAATAGACGTTGACGAGAACTAAAAACAGACCAATCTGTATTGCACGCGCCGTTGCGCCTTCATATTTCCTGCGTTTGGAGGTCTCTTGCAATTAGGCACTCCGTTGTCCTCAAACCAATTTTTGGTGTGCTACTACATTCATTGGTAGATTTTAGAATTATAGTGAATTATCAAAATATGTAAACACTTTCGTTCCCCATGTTTGGTAGGTGCGGTTTTCAACCGCACTGGACATCGCTCGGAAATTACCCAATTAATAAATTAAACTTCATTTAGTTTGCGGCTTCGGATCACAATCTAACAGATCGTGGTACAAAAAACTATCTACTATGAACGTCTACTTATTTCTATAATTCACTAATGATAATCCCCATTGATGAATGAGTGTAGCATCAAGCGCATCTGTTGTCAAGAGGACTTGAAGAACTACGCCAATCTATGCTACTATACCCCATAATTATTGGTCAGCCTCTGAGGGACTTACCACTAATCTGCCCTGCAAGCGGCTTTAGAGACCGTGCTCAGAAAGTGATACGAAAAATGATATCCGCCCAAAACAACTCCGGCTCCTATCTCATCGCAGCGCGTGAACTCGCGCCTCGTATCGCGGCGGCATCCGACGATATTGATCGTGAACGGGAACTGCCTGACGAACTTTTCGTGACGCTTGCGGACAAGGGGTTCTTCCGCCTACTTGTGCCGCACTCCCTCGGTGGCGGGGAGATCGACTATCTGGAGCATCTTTCCATCGTTCAGACCTTCGCTGAGGTTGATGGCAGCACCGCTTGGTGTATCAACCAAAATAATGTCTTTGCGACTGTCTCAGCAAAAATGCCTGAGCCGTTAGCGCGAGAGATTTGGGGTAACCCACGGGCGGTCGTCGCAAATGGTCCCCCAACAAATGCCTCTGCCCTTCCGGTCAATGGAGGCTACCGTCTCACTGGACGATGGAATTTTAGTAGTGGCTGCCGCCATGCGGCTTGGATGGCAGCGGTTGCTCCCGTCACAGATCCTTCGACCGACAAGAGGGAGGATCGGATGCTAATTATGCCAAAGGAACAGGTGAACCTCGTAGATGTGTGGCAGGTCAACGGACTTCGGGGGACTGGAACTTTCAGCTTTGAGGTCGAGGATGTCTTCGTCCCCGGTGAACGGACGTTCAACCCATCTGATTCCCCACGTGAGGAGGGACCGCTGTATGTAATGCCGATGTTGCTGCTGTTCGCGTCGGGATTTGCGTGCACGGCACTTGGTGTCGCTCGTACGGCGCTGGATGCCGCGGTTGAGTTAGCAGGTGGAAAGCGCCCGCGCTTGGATCAAAATCTGTTGCGGGATAAACCCATTGTTCAACGAGAGATCGGCAGAGCGGAGGCAATCTGGGGATCGGCGCGTGCGTTTCTGCTCGAAACCGCAACCGCAGCGTGGGAAAGTGCTTGCCAGGTTCACGCTCTGACAGTTGAGGAACGCATCCGGCTACGACTCGCTGCTACACACGCTATCCGTATGGCAGCAGCAGCCGTTGATATTGTCTATGAGGTGTGCGGTTCTGACTCTATTTTCGAGCACAAGCCGATTCAACGCCGGTTTCAGGACGCGCACGTTATCACGCAGCAGATTCAGGGGCGTATGGCGCACTATGAAACGGCGGGTCAGTTTTTCTTAGGTTTGGAGCCGGAGGGTATGTTCTAGCGATAGTGAGCAGCGACTTTGCGAATTGCATGGACGATGTCCGCAACGTCCGCATCGGTAAAGCTTGGGAGCATACTGAGATTAACGCCGCGCCCCATCAGGGCTTCGCCATACGGACATTCGGTTAGCCGGTAGTCAATCGGCTTTTCCCGTTCATAGTCGAATGGGAAGCGGGTGCGACCGTAGCAGTCCGGTTCAGCGAGAAACGGATTGCGGTAGAGGGGTCCCTCCTTCCCCGACCCGATGTATGGTCCCGACAGCGGGACCCCCTCTCTGCTCACCGCTTCAGCGAACTCCCCGGCGGAGCAGTTGAGCCGGTTGGTATCGATCGTAAAACCGAGGACCCAGTAGGTGTGGCGGTCGCCCGGCCGAACCCGCTGGGGCGTAATCTCCTCGATGTCGGCAAGTCCCTCAATAATCTGCTCGGCAGCGCGAATCTTGTTCGCAATGTAGCCGTCAACCTTCTTGAGTTGTGTGAGCAACACCGCCGCAATCAGGTCGTTGATCTTATAGTTCGGTGCGAGGAAGTAGTTTGCGTAAGGCAGCCCTTCATACGGTCCGTTGGCGCGAGGCAGCGCAGCGTCAGCAAAGAGAACACCGCGTCCCCAGAGTCCCTCATCATTGGTGAGGACGATACCGCCCATGCCCGCCGAAAGGTGTTTCCCGCCAAAGCTAAAGCCGTTGATATCGCCAAGCGTGCCGACAGTCCTGCCTTGATATTCTGCAAAGTGAGCTTGACAACAGTCCTCAATCAAGAAAAGTTGGTGCCGTTGTGCAATCTCCCGCAGTGCATCCATGTCGCAGGGATTCCCAAACAGATGCACGGCGATAATCGCCCGCGTCCGTGGTGTGATCTTTGCCTCAACGTCCTCCGGGTCAAGGGTGAAAGTGTCGTCAATGTCGGCGAATACGGGGACGCAGTTATGCAATAGCGCACCGATGAAGCTGCCGCCAGCGGTCCACGGCGAAACGATAATCTCGTCGCCGGGATCGGGATTAATCGCTCCAATGCAGACGTGCAGCGCCGCCGTGCCGGAGGTGACTGAGATGGCGTGTTTGACGCCATGCCTTGCCGCAAACTCACGCTCAAACTGGGCAACCTGCGGCCCCTTACCGATGTTGCCTGAACGGATGACTTCGGTGAGTGCTGCGATGTCTTCGTCACCAAAATCGTGAGATTGCCCAAACGGTTGTGTCCGCACCGGGGTTCCACCATTAATGGCTAAACGCTCATTCATGCGATGTCTCTCCTTTTCTTACAGGATGTATGCGTTTCCTCTTAAAATCCCCCTGATAAGTGGTACATCCCGATTTATCGGGGGCGGGATTTAGGGGGTTGGTTGTGCATTATGAGCCATTCACTTGTCCCCTCGCTTCCAAGACCTTTGAAACGACCATTTCGACATCGGCTTCATCGACAAATGGGGATAGAATAAATGACTTTAGCGCAACAATCGGTTCGTCGTATTGAGTTCGGCGATAGCAATCTGTTATCGAAATCACAACCCCTCTGCCCTTCATCGCCTCTGAATGGACATATTCAGAAATTTCTCGGTTATAGTCGTTGTGTTTGAGCAAGCTATTGCGATAGGCAGCATCCTCAAATTCGTGCCGCTTGATTGAGAAGGTATCGACGCCGACTGGATAGGCGCGGAAGAGCGTGACGGTTCCGAAATTTTCTCGGTTCAGTACGGTTGTGCCTTCACGTCCCTCCAGATGTTCCCGCAGGAGTTGTGTCATTTCAACGATGTGACCGAGGATGACTCGTAACCCCTGCTCGCCGAACAACCGAAAGTTGGCAAGTGCAGCAAGGGGACCTGTCCCAGCTCTGGAGGTTTCAAGCGTATACATTCCGGGGCGATGTTCCCCAAACTGATAGAGATACGGCATCTGCTCCGGTTGACGTTTTACCAATTCCAGATCTGCTCGGTTTTTGAAGAGGACAAGGCTGGAGATATAAGGTGTAAAACCGGTCTTGTGAAAGTCAATACCCACCGAATCTGCGAGGGATAAATGCCGTATGCGCCGGGAGGCCCCTGCCAATGCGCGGACAGTACGTGGGCGAAACCCAAGCGGGTTATTTTCAAAATCGTAGTCGTTGAACACAGACCAAGCCCACCCAATAGCTGCATCTGCGTGGATGTGTGGTCGATAGTCAAGTTGGAATTCATCGACGAGCGTGTCTCGTAACGCCGCAATGTGCTCTAAATCGTCCAACCCGAACGCGTCGGTAGTGCCCAAGGTTGCAATGATGGCGGCAATCTTTTTTCCGCTCCCCAATGCCCCCCGCGCTTCCTCCTCAAGTTGCACGAGATCAATTTCGTTTTCAACTGTTGTCGGAATCGTAATCAGGTTGTTCGTCCCTATTCCTAGCCAACCGACAATATTAGCAGCACAGTAGTGACCCGCATCTGATACGAACACGAGGGCGTCTTCAGGCGTACCGTTCTGCATCGTTCCCGGACAAGCCTTTTCAAGCCCCAACTTCACGCCGTAGAGTGTCGTTGCGGTGCCCCCGAAAGTGAACACACCGCTCGCCTGCTCCGGGTCGTATCCAATCAATTGCGATGCCATGGCGACCGCCTCAACTTCAGCCAACGCCACTAGGCGGCTATATTCATCCCAAACTAGGTTTGGATTATACAGAGAGGCGAGGAGTACCCCAATCACACTTGGGATTGTCGGTGGAGGAATAACGTTCTGTTGCGTCCGGGGATGGCCAAATAGGGTCATTCCTCGGAGGTAACTCACAAGGTCAGCCGTGACATCCTCAATTGAAGCCATTGTATCCGGTAGCGTCGCTTCTCTGGCTTTCTCGAAATCACCGGAGACGATGTCACCGAGCATCGGCAGATGTGTTTTTAGCCCATCAACCTGATCCAAGGCACGCATAATAGAATGCACAAAATACGAGTCATGTATCGCGTTGGATACTGGTTGCGGAAAAGCAAGTCGAATTTTTTCTAGAATGTCACGGTAAGCCATGTTGTTTCTCCGATCCACGGTTGCTCGGCATCGGGGGTTAATTCATATTATGGTGAATTCTAAAAATAAATAAACACTCTCGCCCCCCATGTTTGGTAGGCGCTGTTTCCAACTGCGCTGTCCAGTCTCCAGTTTGGTAGGCGCTGTTTCTCCCGACAGGTCGGGATCCCGATTAATCGGGACGCGCCGATGCGGTGCGGTTTTCAACCGCACCTACCGGGGTGATAGCCCGTATTTTCCCATCCCCGGTAGGCGAGGTTAGGCAGCCTCGCCGGTACAGAGGGTCCACTTAATTCTAAACTTTACTAGGACTTACGAACTGCTTGATAGCGCGTCTATTGTAGTTGCCCGATTCATCGGGCGTTGGCAACGGTGTCCATCGGCGATAAATCGCCGAACTACAAGGGGTTGAACATTCAACTGTGTAACTCCTACTTTACTATAAAATTACACATTTTACACATGGAAAACGTACAAATCTCGATTCTGCATCGGCAAGTCGATCCACCGACCGCCCTGCCGGTGGCTTTCCGCCACAGTGATGCACGCCTCTGTGATGGGATGTGTGACCTCAATATTGCCAATTGATGGGCGCCCTGATTCATGCGCGTCCACCAAATCCTCTAGCAAAGTAACAACCGTGCTGACCGGAGTTTCCTCCGGGAATGTCTCTCCCTCCCATTGCAGGGGCCAACCATCTGTATCATTCGCCTTCCGGAAAGTTACCGCTGCGCCGTCCCACATCGAGCGGATAGTGCCTTCTGTTCCGACTATCTCATACTCTCGTCCCCCGTCCGGCACTGACCATGCCTCGATTCCGTTGGCGAAAACGAGTTGGAAAATTCCCTGCGGGTCTTCCTCAAGCCGGTTGTTTTTGACCGCTATACTTCTGGGTAGTAAATCTCCCCGGACCGCTGCAATCTCTGGATCGCCCAGTAAATAGGAAAGGGTGTCCATCCAGTGGATGTGCACGTGCATCAGACTGGCAGCTCCATAAACTACCGCCGATTGCGGCTCACCAATGTCACCCCGTGCGATCATATCACGTATCCGTTTATATCGTCCGCTGAACCGTCTCAGTACGCCGGTGTTGAACGCGGTGCCATGTTTGCGACAGGCTTCAAGGACTTCATCAGCCTTCTCCACGGAACAGGATATCGCCTTTTCGACAAAGAGCATCGGCACACCGGCATTCGCCGCATGGACCGCCATATCTGCATGTGCATCGTCCCGAAAGGTGGTTGACGGGGCACGATTGCCCGGTTTCGGCAAACCGGTCGCCGTCGTACACACCCCCACTATATCCGGCCGCTCCTTCTCAATCATCTCTTGGTAGTCGTCATAAACCGTTTCTACACCCCATTTTTCTTGGAATGCTGACCGTCGTTCTGCAATCGTCTCCGCCCCCGCTACCACTTGAAGCCGCTCACTCTCATGGGACGCCGACGCAATCGACTGGTCAAGTGTACTGCCCATACGCCCCAGTCCCACAATCGCCACTCGGTAAGTCTTCATTATGTTCTCCTTCACCTATAAACTATGAAAATGTGTAAACGTTTTACGTGGTATATTTTTCCTTGCTCGGATGTTAGCACAAATGTAGATGGGGTGCTATGAAAAACTTATGGACTATATTTAAGACTTACGCACTTCGGCCGCAAGGGCAACCACAAGGGTTGCCCCTACAAAGGTCCAATCCAATGTAGGGGCAGGTCCCCGATAGAATCGGGATTCAAAGCAACTTGTGCCTGCCCAACTCCCAGCTGCGTAAGTCCTGTATTGTTATCATCACGTAAGTTGCTAGTAGCTCGTAGTCAGACCAGTTGCGATTCGGAGGGTACGCCCCCTACCGTCCGTTTTTTGTAGGAGGGAATTCCAATTCCCGACTATTGTGCCAGTTTATGGTGCCCCAATAAGATCGGGATTTCGCTGCGATCAACTTTCCATCGGTTCTGTAGGGTAAGTCGCGACTGGAAGGTTGTTCCTATAGTGGAGTGTCGGGATTCGGAGATCCCTCCTACAGAGAACTAAATGCCTTCCATCAACTTTGCGCTTGACTCCCCGTAGGGGGCGTGATACAGTGATTTCGCTTTTCCTCGCATCAGTTCATCGAAATCATTCAGATGGTTATGTGCTATAAACGTCAGCAAAAAGGAATTGAGAAATGAGTCGAATATCATACATCACACCCGAAAACTTTACCGAAGCGCAACAACGCCTCTTCGAAAGTATAACCGGCGGCAAGCGTGGCGAGGGACGGGATCCCGAAGATCTCCTCAACTCAGAAGGTGGGATGAGCGGTCCATTCAATCCGTGGCTCAGGAGTCCGGTGTTGGGCGATGCCGCACAACGACTCGGCGAGACCGTCCGTTTTGAAAGTACGCTCCCGCCGCAGCTGCGAGAACTCGCAATCCTGATCGTTGCTGCCAAATGGAAGGCACAGTATGAATGGTGGGCGCATGAGAGAATTGCAAGAAGTGAAGGCTTGGACGATCGGATTATAGAAAGCATCAAAGCCGAGACACCTCCAGAGTTATCCAATCCAACCGAGGCAGTAGTCTATAGCTTTGCCCGTGAATTGCTCGACGAGGGGCGCGTGTCAGATCATCTATACGATGAGGCGGTTGAACTGCTCGATGAGGCGGGGGTTACGGAGTTGGTGATCCTGCTCGGTTACTACACATTGGTATCAATGACGCTGAATGTATTTGAGGTGCCGGTGCCCGCCGGTGAGAGTGCACCATTCGTTGGTATTGAGGTGGGGGCGGATCACACGGAACCTTAACAACCTTAAAACTGTTAAAACCACGCATCCACGATTCCATAAGCCAGTGCCTTGAAATCTGTTATACACATTGCGCTCCTCATGAAGATTAATTTATTAATTGGGTAATCTTCAAGCGATGTCCGGTGCGGTCCGATGAATCGAGACCAAGGTTGGAAACCGCACCTACCGTTCTCCCGTTTGGTAGGCGCTGTTTGTAACTGCGCCGTTTCAACCCACGCCCCTACCGGGCCTGGGAGAAATATAGAATTACCCGTTTATAGTGAACAATATAAATATGTAGACGTTCACCAATAGTGCCCCTTATCGAAGCCTCATGAAGTCCCCCTGACAAGGGGGATTTAGGGGGTTGGTTGTGTGTTGAGAGTGTATAAGTAATTATAGAATTCACCATAATTTCTTAAAACTCATCTGGAGCGCGGGGCCTGGACGCGTTGGAATTCTACAGACATATCGCTCCTCTGGAGCGAAGGAAGGAGGTTTGTGTATGTCGCTTAGTGATAAAATCGCCATCGTCGTTGGTGCCGGTCAGACGCCGGGGGAAACCATCGGCAACGGCAGGGCAACCGCGATTCGTTTCGCAAAGGAGGGGGCGCGGGTGCTCCTTGTTGACAAACGACCCGACTCTGCGGAAGATACCGCCCAGATGATAAAGGAAGCCGACGGGGAAGCCTCAGTTTTCGGAGCGGATATAACCGTTGAAGCGGATTGTCGGGCAATTATCGAAACCTGTGTTTCGCGCTACGGGCGGATAGATATACTGCATAACAACGTCGGGATCGCAGCGGGTGATGCTGACACGGCTGATGTGACTGAGGCGAATTGGGAACTATTGATGGATATCAACCTCAAAGGCATGTTTCTCACCATCAAGCACGTCCTGCCCGTGATGCGCGCCCAAGAGTCAGGGGTCATTATCAATATCTCATCGACGGCGTCGCTCTGCACACGACCGACCATGCTCGCCTACAAAACCAGCAAGGCTGCAATCAATGCGATGACACAAAACCTCGCCATAGAAAACGCGGAATATGGGGTGCGTGTAAATGCAATCTTGCCCGGTCTGATGGATACACCGATGGCAATCGAACGACGGGTGGCAGAGCGGGGAGTGAGCCACGAAGTTATCCGTAAGGAACGGGACGAGGATGTGCCGCTTCTTCAAAAGATGGGATCCGGCTGGGATGTCGCGGCTGCGGCTGCGTTCCTCGCGTCCGATGATGCCCGGTATATCACAGGGGTGCTTCTGCCCGTTGACGGTGGCTTGAGCGCGCGGGTTGGATAAGATGTGGAGGCTTTTGAATGACGTTTCTTAATCTCAAACCTACAGATCAACCTATCAAAGACTACTACGACGCCCTCGATCAATTTGAGCAGCGCGGCTTTACAAACGAAACCGCTGTCCGATCGGCGTTCCAATCCCTACTCCAACACTACGGACGAAAGTTAAAC
This sequence comes from Candidatus Poribacteria bacterium, assembly GCA_965204355.1. Lineage (GTDB taxonomy): Bacteria > Poribacteria > WGA-4E > WGA-4E > PCPOR2b > PCPOR2b. The sequence goes on along the minus strand of OZ241983.1, from coordinate 5,288,369 downwards.
TGGATCCTTGTTCCTGAGTACTCAATGACTCCTCCCGATAAGCGGGATCCAATGACTCCCGGTGATAAGAGGGATCCAATAACTCCTCCCGATAAGGGGGATCCAATGACTCCCCCTGATAAGGGGGGTAGGGGGGTTAAAAACAATCGGATTATCGTTGACGGCGCGTTGATCGACAGTTTCCAACTGCCTCACGGCTATTGGGAGGCGAAGGATATCCACGACAACCTACCCGTCGAAGTCCAGCACAAGTTTGAGGCGGGTTATCCGCGTGACAACATCCTCTTCCAAACCCCAAAACGCGCTATCCTTTGGCAGAACGATCAACCCGCACTTGAGGCGGATCTTACCGACGCTACGCAACTGATCGAGACGCTTCAAGCCTTCTTTTCCCATCGTCCGCAAGCATACCTCGAATGGGAAGAAGCGGTTTCTCAGTTCAAAGACAGGGTGCCCGCGCTGGGGCAAGGCTTGGTAGAACTAATCGAAAAGGAACGCGGGACAAACCGCCGATTTGCGGCTGCCTTTAGGGCTTTTCATGAGAAGTGCTGCCAATCGATCAACCCCGACCTCTCCGAAGCGGCGATTGAGGAAATGTTGATCCAGCACCTCTTGACCGAGCGGATTTTCCGCACCGTTTTCGATAACCCCGACTTCACCCGCCGCAATGTTATCGCTAATGAGATTGAGAAGGTGATAGACGCGCTCACATCCCAATCGTTTAGCCGTGACGGTTTTCTCCGCAGCCTCGATCGCTTTTATATTGCCATTGAGGATACAGCGAGGACCATCAGCGACTTCTCCCAAAAGCAGGGATTTCTCAACACCGTTTACGAGCAGTTTTTTCAAGGTTTTTCGGTCGAGGTTGCGGACACACACGGTATCGTCTACACGCCGCAACCGATTGTCGATTTTATGGTGAGAAGTGTTGAGGAGATTCTACAAAACGAATTCAATCGATCCCTCTCCGATTCTGGGGTTCACATCATTGATCCGTTTGTGGGGACCGGCAATTTTATCGTGCGGATGATGCGCGAGATTCAGAAGACTGCGTTAGCAAACAAGTATCAGTCCGAACTCCACTGCAACGAGGTGATGCTGCTGCCGTATTACATCGCTTCAATGAACATCGAACATGAGTTTTTCGAGGCAACGGGCACCTATCAACCCTTTGAGGGGATCTGCCTCGTCGATACATTTGAGTTGGCGGAAGATCGGCAGTTGTCGTTGTTTGATCCTGAGAACACCCGCCGCGTTGCGAACCAGAAAAAAGCCCCGATGTTTGTGGTCATTGGCAACCCGCCCTACAACGTCGGTCAAGTCAACGAAAATGATAACAATAAGAATCGGAAGTATGAGACGATGGATGCGCGGGTTAAGGATACCTATGTTTCAGATTCCACAGCGACGCTCAGAAATAAACTCTCCGATCCCTATGTGAAGGCGATTCGGTGGGCATCGGATCGCATTGGACAAGAAGGGGTTGTTGCCTTTGTGACGAACAACGGATTTCTCGATGCTATGGCGTTTGATGGAATGCGGAAACACCTCGCAGATGATTTTGATGCGATTTACATCCTCGATCTGGGCGGGAACGTCCGCAAAAATCCAAAACTCTCAGGCACAACACACAACGTTTTTGGGATTCAGGTCGGTGTAAGTATCAATTTTCTTATCAAAAAGCGCGACAGCACTTCCGTAGTCGAAGGGTTCTATGCTAATGTTGATGAGTTTTGGCGGAAGGAGGACAAATATCGCTATCTCGACTCAAAGAAACATTACCAAAACATTGAATGGAAGCCAATAGAACCTGACCAACGATACACATGGCTGACAGAAGGGCTCCACCCTGAATTTGAGGCTTTTATTCCAATGGGAATCAAGACAAGGAAAGCGACGAAGGATGAAGATAGGGAAGCGATTTTTCGCCTCTACTCTTTGGGTGTTGCTACAAACAGGGATATTTTGGCTTACTCGTTCGATCTCAAGTTGCTGGAAGAGCGAGTTTGTACATTTATTGAAATATACAACAGTGCCGTTGACCGCAAGAAAAGGCATGACCCCAACGCCCCCGTTGAAAGTTTCATTGATACAGAGGACCCACGCATCAAATGGACTCGTCAGGTTAAGGCGTCGCTTAAAAAATTGGAGTTGAGTAACTATGAAGATTCACACTTTCGCACCGCGTTGTATCGTCCGTTCACTCAGAAATATCTCTACTTCGATAACTTCTGGAATGAAGAGCGTTATCAACAGTATCGAATTTTTCCTACGCCTAAGACCGAAACAGACAATCGGGTAATTATTGTTCCAAGTGTTGGGGGACGTTCCGATTATTGGTGTTTTTGCACTGACATCATTCCTAATCTAACATTAACCTCTATTGATGGTTCACAATGCTTTTCCTTCTACACCTACGACGAAAATGGTACAAACCGCCGGGAGAACATCACCGATTGGGCGTTAGCACAATTCCGTACCCATTACCGAAATGAGGCAATCACCAAATGGGACATCTTCCATTATACCTATGCTCTCCTGCATCACCCCGCCTATCGGGAGCGGTATCAGGCAAATCTCAAGCGGGACTTGCCACGCCTGCCATACACGCCCGACTTTTGGGAGTTTGCCAAAGCCGGTCAACGGTTGGGAGAAATCCATATCAGCTATGAAGATGCGGACGAATATCCGATCAAGAAGGTCGAAACGCCGGGACAACCCCTCGATTGGCATGTCGAAAAGATGAAACTGTCCAAAGACAAAACGGAAATAAAATACAACAATTTCCTGACCCTCGACGGTATACCCCCAAAGGTGTTTGATTATAAACTTGGGAATCGGTCGGCGTTGGAGTGGGTAATTGACCAATATCGCATCAAGACCGACAAACGGAGTGGCATCGTCAACGACCCGAACCGCGAGGATGACCCGCAGTACATTGTCAAGCTAATCGGGAAGGTGATCACGGTCAGTTTGGAGACAGTGGACATTGTCGAGGGCTTGCCTGATTTGGGGTTGCTTGCTCACTAAACTAACTCAAGTTGCTAGTGTTGAAAATCCATCGGTCTATCGTTAAGATTGAGGGATTCTGCCTTTCGCTCCAGAGGAGCGATATGTCTATAGAAAGGAAGGCGTCTAATCCCCGCGCTCCAGAGGAGCGCAATGTGTATAGCCAAGATCGAATCGCTACGCCCCCAAAAACCCCGTAGGTCGGGCATCTTGCCCGACTCCAAACAAGCATCAGCGAGATCAATTCGTAGGGAACGCAGATCTGCGTTCCCTACACAAATTAACATCTACCAATCCCAAAGCACAACTAGCAACTTGCGTTATACCAAGAGGTTACCTCAGTGAGAATCAAAGAAGAATTTAAAAAATCCGGTTATTTTTGGCTCCCCTCTACACCTGATAAAAAAGCACCTGGAACACTCTCAATATCAGATGGAGGGCATATTGAACTAGAAGTCATTGAATGGTTCGGGGATGGAGTAGAAGTATCATTCAATGCTGATTTGAAACCAATAGAACGAATTGTTGGGAGTATTGAAGAAGGCGAGCCTGTTACTCTTGATGGTTGCTTTTACAAAAAATTGCCACCGCTATTAACGGCTGGTGTATTGAAATCATTAATCTATGTACGCAGGGCTTTTATTGGTGTACAATGCGATAATGGCGAAATTCCCCTTTTTAATACCTTAACCTTTTCTGTGGAGGGAATCGACGAATGGGTTGGAATAAGTGGTATTAGGGCTGAATGGCCTTTTGAAGAAAGCTCTACCATATCATATCAGTATCCAGAGGATATTTCAATCAATCTTGACAACGGTATGCGGTTGTTAATTACGTTTCATTGGACACCTCCAAGGTTTCCGATTATCAAAGAAGCAAAAATAAGCCAAAAGACTTATTTTCAATTGGCGTCAGAGGAGGAGCGCGAATTAAAGGAATTCACCTCTGTTGCTCATAAAATCACACGTTTTCTGTGTTTTGCCATAGACAAAACGGTTTCCTTAGATGGTATGGAGGCAACTGCTGATAAAGATCTGAGCGAGGGGCAAATAAGGCGGATTTATTATCCAAGCCCGTCTTACTCTGAAGATGAGCCAAAGATTGATCGGCATGATATGTTATTCGGATTTGGGAAAATACAAAGCGATGCCCAAAAGAAAATCAAGAATTGGATAGGAGTTTACGAAGAAACCTATCCTGCCTTCGATTTATACTTTTCGGCACAAAGGGTTGAACAGCGATACTTAGATGAAAAATTCTTGACCTTAACACGAGGCTTGGAAGCGTATCATAAAAGAAAATATGATAAAGCTCGGAAGCATAAAAGGAGGCGGTTGAAGCAAAGGATTAAGTGCATTATTGAACGATTACCATTTAAGGAAATTATTGGGAACGACGAAAATCGAAGGGATTTGATATGTAAGATTAAGAAGATGCGAAATGATCTGACACACTCTGATTCAAAGTTGGACCTCAAAACCGATGATGAATTTAAGGATTTAGCGGTTCTTTGTTTTAAAACGGAGTTAATTTTTCAACTCCTTCTTCTCGATTCGATAGGTTTCAGCCTAGAAGATATTAATTCCATCGTGGCTAATTGCAGGCAACTCCAGTGGAAACTCAACCAACAACTTTAGCGCAAATTCTAATAGTTTCTCGTTTGCGAAAAATAGATGAAATTTATCGGGGCTTTCAAAAAAGTTCCAGAAGGAGGCATCGGGTTTGTTGAAGAACTGCCCGGTGTCCCTCACCCCAAACCTGCCCCTCCTCACTTTCCCATAATCTTTGATCCTAAAAATCCTCCAATCCCCGATAAGATCGGGATGCAAGCACCCGTAAATCCTGATTCAGACAGTATCCCTATCTTTTCAATCCCTTCCCCTAGGGCTATTCAGTTTTAGGCTTATTACCCATTTTGTTTGAAAAGTCGGAGTCGGGAAGTCGCTCCGAGAGCGACGTGTCGGGATTTGGAAATCCCTCCTACAGAAAAGCTAAATGACCCTATCCCTTCTCCAATTTTCACTTGACCCACTCCTCCCTCAGTGCTATGATAGGAACACAATACGTGGTGCGCGAAACGTAATAGGCAGAGATCTTTCACGTTTTACGTTTCACGTTTCATCTTCTTTAATTGGTATCCAATCCATGAAATAGAAATAGGAGATATGATAGATGAGTAAAGTTGCTATTATTACAGGAGCAGGCTCTAACATCGGTCAGCGAACGGTACTCGCGCTGCTTAACGAAGGGTATTCCGTTACGTTAGCTGGACGGCGGCCCGAAGCGTTAGAAGATACAGTCAATCAAGCGGGAGAAGCGAGTTCACGAACACTAATTGTGCCCACAGATGTGACAGATCACGACTCCATTAAAGCCTTGTTTGCCAAGACAAAAGAGACCTTTGGCAGGCTCGATCTACTGTTTAATAACGCGGGAGTCGGCGCACCGGGCGTCAACTTAGAAGACCTGACCTATGAGCAGTGGAAAACGGTCGTAGACACCAACCTGACCGGCTCCTTCCTGTGCACGCAGGAAGCGTTCAAAATTATGAAGGACCAAGACCCCAGAGGCGGACGCATCATCAATAACGGTTCCGTATCGGCACATGTGCCACGTGTCAACTCCGCGCCCTACGCTTCCACCAAACACGCGCTGACTGGGCTAACGAAATCGACCTCCCTTGACGGACGCAAATACGATATCGCATGTGGACAAATTGACATCGGCAATGCGTCGATTGATGCCGAGCAGAGAAGCGATACCGGCAGCCTCCAGCCGAATGGCACGCTCATGGTCGAGCCACGGATGGACACAGATGATATTGCAGGCGCTGTCGTGTTCATGGCAAGCCTACCACTCGAAGCAAACGTGTTGTTCATAACCGTTATGGCGACAAAGATGCCCTATGTCGGACGTGCGTAATTTGAAGCTATTTTGAGTAAAACTGGAAGACTAGTACATTGTCAGATAAATGTAGCGCAAACTGTTAGTTTGCGTCCTCGGATCATCCCGATTTTATCGGGATGGTACAAAAGCCTTCTTTAGACACTTCCCCCACAAAGCGGCTTGGTTATGGCTATCCAAGTTGCTCTGAATCCCGATTTATCGGGGTCTTGGACTCTCGGCGAAGTCGGATCCGAGCGGTGAGTGCCTTATCACGGTTTATTTGACAGAGCACTAGAAAACTGGAAGATTGGAAGGGTGGAAGCGCGGCCCCCCATCCTTCCATTTTTCCAACCTTTCAGCTCCTCTGCCTTCCATCCAAAACGCGTTGATTGAGCAGCAGGGGCGTAAGTCCTAATTTAATGAACCAAATGGAGAAGGTTCACAATGATTGACAAACACCAGATCCAGGGTTGGCTCGACAAGCTACGCGCTGGTACGCTCGTAGAAGCAGATCTCCAAGGGGCATTAGACCGTCTGGAGGACGAGCATTCGGAGGGAGACTCGCCTAAGCAACAGCGATTACTGTATCTAAACACCGGCAACACCGGCGTTGACTCACAAGTTCTCGGCATGGCACTGGTAGAGAACGGTGAAATCCTCGAAGGACCGGACGATGTGGACCAATGGCCCTACAACTCCGTACTTGAAGCGATGGACGACGGCTGGCGGGTGATCAAGTTCCCGGAGATGGCACTGCTGCTCCAAGAAGACAAAACCTTTGGACTCGGCTGCGAATTTATCCTCGAAAAATTGACCTGAAACTGCTAGGGTTATTTATGATGAATTCTAAAAACAGATAGATACTTTCGCTCCCCATGTCCTGTCCCGACTCGTCGGGATGCGGTGCGGTTAGAAACCGCACCTACCGGGGTGATAGCCCGTATTTTCCCCTCCCCGGTAGGCGAGGTTAGGAAATCTCGCCGGTACAGAGTGTCCAATTAGTTTTAAACTTTACTATAAATGACCCTATGAAACTGCGACTGCGAGTTGAGAAGGAGTTTTTTGATGAATCCAACGACAGCCTCCCCGACTGAATCAATCGGAATCCCACATAGCGAGTACACCATAGGAGGCACCTACGATTGCGAGCCAACGTTGAATGATCAAGAGGTGTTTGAATTCTGTCGCAAAGGATATCTCGTGCTTGAGGGGGTGGTCGGAGATGAGGTCAATCAACGTATGATGGACTTTGTGGACGAGCACCCGGAGCATCAGCCGCTTGAACTGCTGACCGAAGACTGGTTTGTCGATGGCGTGTTCAAAAACCCACACGCCGCAGGTGCCGTCAGATCGCTGCTCGGCAGAGATTTCAAGCTGCCCCAGAACCTGTGTAACCACCGCGCCCCATGCCCGGCGCCTCCCCAAGGCTGGCACCGTGACGGGGGATCAATTTACACCCCACGCTTGGACTATCTACAAGTGTTCTATTACCCACAGGACACACCGAAAGAAGCGGGACCCACCGAGGTCATCCCCGGCTCCCACTTCCTGCGTACCAAAGCCAACTATATGGCACACTTACGCAGTGTGAAACTCTCTGTCCCAACCACCGCGCCGGCGGGCTCTATCTTTATCACCGTTTATTCGATATGGCACCGCAAGGGCGGGAGCACTACCAACGGCTTCCGCAACTTGTTCAAATACAACTACTGGCGGACAACCGAACCACGTCGTGACTGGATAATTGACCCCAATTTCAACTTCTCTTGGCCCACATTTGGCGGTGAACCTCACTTCGAACAGTTTAAGTGTGGCATCGCTGCGGCTGAGATGTTCTCTTGGTTAGCCGGTGAAGATTATCAGCACACCGGCGGTCAATGCTGGCCCTGCGAAGCCCCTGTCAAGGCGGAAGCGTGCGACCAAGAGGGATTGCCGAGTGGGCTCCGCCGAAATTCGGAGGCGCACGTATGAATATCGGGTTCATCGGTATTGGGCGTATGGGACGCTTCATGGCGCGAAACCTCGCCAAGGGCGGACACAACCTGACAGTGTTTGATACACAGAAGGGGACCGCCGAAGAATTGTTATCACAAGGGGCATCATGGGCGGACAGTCCAAGTGCCGTGGCGGCGGCGAGTCAAGTTGTCTTTACCGCGCTGCCACGTCCTCAAGATGTGGAGGTGGTTGCCCTCGGAGATTCCGGTATCCTCAACGGCGCTGCGCCCGGCTTGGCATACTTTGACCTAAGTACCACCGATCCAGATACTATCCACCGGATCGCCGCCGCCGCAAAACCTAAAGGTGTCCATGTGCTGGATGCCCCGGTCAGCGGTGGTGTCAGCGGCGCCGAGCACGCGACGTTGTGCATAATGGTCGGCGGTGATCAGTCGGTCTACGCCCGTCATAATGCCCTCCTTGAACTGATTGGTGAGAAAGTCATTTACTGTGGCGAGCAGGGCATGGGAGCCGTCTGCAAAATTGTCAATAACCTGATCAATCTTGGCAACTATGTTTTGGTGTCAGAGGCGCTGACCTTGGGACTCAAAGCCGGTGCACAGACGGAAGTGATGTATGAAGCGATCTCTCACAGCTCCGGGAATACCGAGTGTATGCAGGAATTTCCGGGGAGTCTGTTTCAAGGCAATTTTGAACCGGGGTTTAAGTTAGACCTTGGTGCGAAAGATGTCGGTTTGGCGACTGAACTCGGGCGTCAATTGGACCTGCCGATGGAACTCGCCAATCTCATCGAACAGCGTTTCACCGAAGCGCGAAATAGAGGTTGGGGACAGCTTGCGTCGGTTTCAGTAGCGCGGCTTCAAGAAGAACGAGCAGACATAAAAATTCGCGCCTAACCTTAGCACCTGTAGGCCGAGATTCACATCTCGACACCAAACTTTCCCCCCTCGGTTTCGATCCCGATTTATCGGGTCCGGTAGGTGCGGTTTCTAACCGCACCGGTTTGGAATGTCTCATTAATTCTAAGATCTACCATAAGATCAAGCCACGCTTGAGTTTTCAAACATGGAACAAACCACGGCAGGGAACACGGATTATGGATTTTTCACAATGGAGTCCCTCACATAGTGTCTTGGTGCTTTTTATCATCGTCGGTTTCATCGGGCAGGTTGCCATCTTGTTCTATCGCACCGGTAGGCTGGAGAAGCGAGCTGACAAGACAGACGAGCGAATCAACAAGCAAGGTGAGACGTTCTTTCACGCACTTGAACGCCTCGAGGACCGGATGGATAAGCGGTTATCTGATATGCAAGCCGAAACCAATCATCGGTTTGCTGAGATGAATCATCGGTTTGCTGAGATGAATCAACGGTTATCTGATATGAATGCTGAAATCGCTGATGCACGTGCAGAAATGCGGCAACTCAATCAGAATCACATCGAACACTTAACACATCACGAACGATCATAAGCGTTTGCGATAGAAGGAGAAAAAATGAACCACAAACAGAAACTCGGATATATGGCTCTTGGGGCTTTAATTCTCGCTATCGGAATAACCATCGGGCAGTTTATCACACCAAACATCGAAGCATAGCAAAACGGCTTTTTCGATCAGATTACTTGCCGACAATTGACAATCGTTGACGAAAATGGGAAAAAGGTGATTGGGTTAGGCAGCAGCAACGAGTTCGGAAATGGTATAGGCATCTATGACCAAAATGGGAAAGCGTCTTTTGACTTCAACGCCCACACGGCTAGCAATGAATTAATCGTCCGCAATAAATCTGACGGCGCAGGGATTGGATTCTACGCCGATTATAACGAAGCAAGACAGATAAGGTGGAATCCACCGAAGGAGTAACTCACAATGAACATGAAAGACACTCTCAATAACTGGAGGCCCGCTTTGCTCAAAGAAGCCGAACTTGGCAACCCCGACGCAATGGGTATTTTGGGCTTTATGTACGCTGAGGGCTTCGGTGTTGAGAAGGACGAAGCAAAAGCGAGGTATTACTTTGATATGGAACGGAACGCCATGCCCTTCGACCTACCCGATGACGGTGCTAGTAACTCGTGGCTGGAAAAGACCGCGGTGGAGGTTTGAGGATGAATCTATTGGATTGCCTGTGAGATGCATATCAAGAGACACCTTTCACCAACTTCTCAATACAGCGCAAGTTAGATCTGCGACTACAAGAACTCACAGAAATCCTTCGCTTGTTCCGTCCCGAGAATCCACGCTACGCGGGACTTTCAGATTTCAGCGATAGCAGTGAAGTGCGAGATGGATATATTCCAAAAAAGACTTGAATGATACGAGGTGAATTATGAAGGTAGGGACATTTATGATGCCGCTGCATCCGCCCGAAAAGGATCGGACGCAGACATTTGAAGAGGACGTAGAGTGTGTCATTTGGGCAGACGAACTGGGATTCAGTGAAGCGTGGATTGGGCAACACCATACCGCGGGGTGGGAGCCGATTCCCTCTAACGATGTCTTTATCGCCCACATGTTGCCGCAGACCAAAAACATCCGCTTGGGCACCGGCGTAACTATCATCACCCAACACCATCCCGCCAACGTCGCCGTCAGACTCGCCTATCTCGACCACCTATCCAAGGGCAGACTCAATGTCGGCTTCGGGCAAGGCGGTGTTCCAACCGATTGGGCTTTGTTTGACCTACCCGACCCCCGGACACAGGGGCTGATGACCCTCGAAGCGATGGACATCGTCCTCAAACTCTGGCAGGAGGAGGGACCTTTCGAGTTCAAAGGGGATTACTGGAACCTCAAGCTTGAGGAAAAGATTCCCGAACTCGGATTAGGACAGGTGCTGCAACCGTATCAGAAACCACACCCCCCAATCGCAATGAGCATTGTCAGGGAGGAGTCTATGGCTGCCACAACAGGTGGACGGCGGGGGTTCATTCCAATCAGCATCAACATGGCACCGCCGCACAAGGTGAAACGACAGTGGGAACTCTACTCTCAAGGTGCCCTTGAAGCTGGGCGCGAACCTGACCGTTCAGAATGGCGCATCTCCCGCAGCATATTCGTTGGAGAGACAGATGCGGAGGCGCGGGAACATGCGTTGAACGGCGCATTCGCTGCATCGCTGATCTACCTGCGCGGTATGCTCACGCTCGCCCGGATGCAGGACCTGCTAAAAGGGGATCCAGATATGCCCGACGAAGCGATCGATGCGGAATATATCATCGACAACATCGCCATCGTCGGTAGCGTTGATACGGTCACGCGAAAGCTGCAGGATCTCTACGATCTCACCGGTGGTTTCGGCACAGTGTTGATGATCGGCCACGACTGGGACGACAAGGCAAAAATGCGTCAGTCGATGGAACTGATGGCGAAGGAAGTTATCCCTCAACTGCCGTGAAGGACGCTTGAAAGTCTATGCACCTAGTCTCAGTTGACGGTCCGTAGGTTGGGTTGAACGGTTAAACGCCAATCCCTATCAACTACAATAGAGGCTCAGTCGTTCAACAACACCTATTGATACACAGATAGAGTGAAACCCAACGCAGCTTTTCATCGGAAAGCGTCCTTTTCTGTACCACGATCTGTTAGATTGTGATCTTAGTCCGCAAACTAACTTATGCCAGACTGCCCACTGAATGTCTTTCGTCCGAAGGAGGACACATGGCTGACTGTATCACCGATCGCGGCTTCAACGCCGCACCAATCTATGTGACCGATCTAGAACGCTGCCGACCCGCAGATCGGCTTTCTCCCGACGGCGGATTCCGACGCTGGCATACCATTCCATATCAAGCGGAAGGTTTCTCCGGCGTTATGCTAAAGGCGGGTCCAGAAACCCGTGCACCGGAGGTTCGCTACCCGTTAAGCGTAACCGGTTGGTATGCAATTTCCATCGGACTACACCCAACCAGTGAGGAGGGGCTCCCTCAAACGCTCGTCAAGTTAAGCAGCGACGATACCTATTCCGTGCTTACGTGGGACACCGGGGGGCATCACCTACGACGCAAGCAGCTCCAAGAAATCTTCTGGAAGGTCGCTGACCTGAACGGCCAAGCGGTCGACTTTTGCCAGCTCGCGCGCCGCATTGATCCGGGCGATGGCTTCGGTTCGGTACAATGTGGGGGTGTACGCATCGCATACATCAAACTTGTGCCGCTCACACCGACTGAAGTTGATGTGCTGCACGCTGAACAACGGGGAGGCACACACCGACGCCTCTTCGCACATAACGATTCGCACGGACCGCACTTCCTCTATCGTCCTACCTCCGCTGAAGAATTGCGACGCGAGATTGAGGCATATCGAGACACTGATTTCTCACGCATGTATTGGGAGAGCGGAAGCGGCGATGTCCTGCATTATCCCACCAAAATTGGACGCACACCCGATATTCCCAATATCACGGAGTTTGCACGGGTCGGTGACCGACTGGTAGCGGAAAGCTGGCGCAGCTACCTCAAGGCTGGACTCGATCCCTTCGCAATCGCACTTGAACACACACACGCTATCGGTCTTGAGTTCCACGCAGCCTATAGACTGGCTGGATGGACCTATCCACCGCCACTCGACCACAATTTCCGCGGAGGATACTACCAAAACCATCCGGAGCTGCGCTGTGTTGATCAAGATGGAAAGCACTTGCCACGCCTCTCTTACGTCTTTCGTGAGATACAGGACTACTGTCTTGCGTTGTTACGCGAGATGGCTGAATACCCAATCGACGGGATCTGCCTGCTCTTCAACCGGCGCCCCCCGTATCTTGCATACGAAGTGCCGCTGCTTGAGGCTTTTGCAGCCGCTCACGGCAGCGATCCGAGGGAACTTGCGGAGACAGATCCAAGGTGGATTGAGTTCCGTGGAGGTGTCATGACCGCCTTCATGCGTCGTGTGCGGGAGGAGATGGATGCTGTTTCCCGTGAACAAGGACGGGCGCGACGGATTGAGGTTTCTGCGTGTGTGTTGGGTTTGGAGGAGGAGAACCGATACTTCGGTCTTGATGTCGCTGCTTGGGCGCGGGAAGGGCTAATCGATGTCCTAATTCCGTACAGCCCCGCACCACTGGCAATGCCGACCGAAGAGGACATCTGGTCAAACCCATCACAGCTTGAACCGTTCGTCCACGCAACTCGGAATACTGCCTGCCTGCTGGCACCAAATGTCATGCCCCGCCATCAGACTCCCGAAGATTTCCGCCGTAACGCCTATATGCTCTACGGTGCAGACGCAGACCGGCTCTTCTTCTGGGATTGTGCCGGTCCAGGCGGTCGAGCGAACTATCAGCCGATGTGGAACGCACTCCGCCGGCTCGGACATCGTGAGGAAATCGCAGAGTGGGTACAGGCGGGCGAACCCGCACTTGGTGATTGGACAAAACCGCTGCTTGCCCTCGGTGATTGGGACATGACTGTAATCGCTCCGGGGTAGCTGAAGAACTCTACTGCTCGCTCCATATAAAGATTAATTTATTAATTGGGTAATCTCCGAGCGATGCCCGGTGCGGTTGGAAACCGCCCCTACCGGGCTCCTCGTCCCGTAGTCACGGGATCCCGATAAATCGGGATTTGGTAGGCGCTGTTTCTAACTGCGCCGTTTCAACCCACGCACCTACCGGGCCTGAGGGAAATATAGAATTACCGAATTATTTTCTGAAACTTCATTAGGAGCGATATGTCTATAGAATGCTCACATTAAGTTAGATTATTTCCCTTCGAGTCTAAACGCTTCGTATAGATCTGCTACACCCGTCTCCGTTGCATCCCCATCGTGAGCCAAGATTCGTATTCCCAAATCAAGTTCCTCGCCTCGATTCAGTATCCCCTTCTCTCTCATAAACGGGTTCACTAGCATCGTCCCGTAGTCGAAACAGAACCATTCAATACCGGTGGCGGAGGCGTGTGGAATCACGGCAATACCTGCTTTTTGACCGCCCACCGCGGGACCCGACATATCAACCCAGTCCGCAATTTGGTTGCAGACTGCCTGCTGACCGACTCTGCCTTCCGAATCTATCAGTTTCCCGCCATTGCTGGGACGCAACTCATCCGCCATCCGAATTGTAAAGTAGGCGTGGCGCGTAGTACCGATGGTGACATCCCATTCGGTCGGTCTTAGCTGGGAGCGGATGTCGATGACGTTGGCAACCTCCCCCGGATAGATGTCGATGGTCCGCGTCTCTTCAGCCAATACCCGTCGACCAATGTCCGCCGGCGCACCCCACTCCTCTGGACCTTGCCACTGAACGCGCTGTACAACCCTGAGATGGTTCTCGGAAATCTCCTCGCTATCAACCCCTACAACCCAAATCCTGCCCGGCGCCCGCCCTTGGAAAATGTTATTGACATAGAAGTTATATGTTGCTTCCTCTATCAATGTGGAGATCGCTGGCGACAACGGCGGTAACTGGACAAAAAAGACATCGGCACTGACAGTAATTGAATTGTGGTGTGGGTGGTCCACCGGGCTTTCAGACGTCAGGGACACACCCGCGGGAGAATATACCGGGAACAGATAACACCGGTGAATGCCTTGTGTCAAATCGGCTATTGCTCGCTCCTTCCACCGTATCTTGACACTGGTAAACCGAGGTGCAATCGACTTGGGTTCCGGGCGTTGATGTATCTCAATATCAAAATTTTTCATCTTTTTCCTCCCTCTTCTGTTGGTTGTTTGTGCACATCTACTCCGGTGGAATTTCTACCGTCTGCCCGGTCTTAGATGATTCTACCGCGGCATCGGTGATCCGGATGGAATTCAAGTTATCCTGTCCGGAAGCTTGGGGTTCAATACCCGCCGCGAGCGCCCGTTGCATCTCTCCCATCGTACCGCCCCACGCATCCGGAAACCATCCGCCTTGGACATGAAAAACTTGCTGCTGATCGGGGTCCTCTTTGAACGAAAGGGTCAATTCCGTCCGCCCATCTCGGAGGGAACCATATCGCGCAATGGAAGCGGAGGCGTCTGTACCATCAATATGCCACAGATATGGGCTATGGTGAAGCGCCGGTGCGATATTGTTGAAATGCAATGTTGACATCAGGTCAGCCGGTTCATATTCGCAAAGGATTGTATAGATCATCGGATCTATTGCATTCTGACCGGGAACACGGGTGGTTGTTGTTTTCACCCGTCGGGGTGTCCGACCCGTAAAGTAACGGGAGAGATCGACATAATGAATACCGTTGTCTATGATGGTGAAGTCAGGAGTCGTCCGCCACGCCGAATCAACGCCATCCTGAAACTGGCGGTGGACGTGCAGTACGCTGTATAGGTGACCGAGGAGGCCACGATCAATTAGGACCTTCATCGCAGTGTGGTAGGAAGCCCATCGCGCTTGCTGGTTGATCATCAGTGCGATGCCAGCTTCCTGACATATCTCTACAATGCGTTCTGCCTCCGCCAATGTCGGTGCCAGCGGTTTTTGAGAGAGGATATGTTTGCCGGCAGCCGCTAACTGTTCCACCGCTGCCAAACGATGCTCTGGGCGCACCGCGAGATCCACAATATCGACATCACGCCGGTCTATCACCGCTTCAATCTCGGTCGTCCAGAACGGGATACTGTATTCTTCTGCCACCGTTTGTGCTTTCTCCTCAATAACGTCGCAAGCCGCGACAATGCGATAGCCGAATTTGCTATAAGCGGGGAGATGGGTGTTCCGCGCGATGTTACCGCAGCCAACGATAGCGATGCCGTAGCGTTCCACAATTTCCTGTGGCGGTGCTGCCGGGAGATAATCCTCTGGGTGCAATTCAATCCGTTGCATAACTAAGCTCTCCATGCCGTTAAAAATTGTCCTTTTGGGACGCGGTATGGTAAAATCCTGATAGGTCGGGATTAAGGTGACACTGCATATAATAGCGATGCAGATTCACATCTTACAGTTATCTAAAAATATACGCGCCGCCTCCAGTGCTTCCTCTGGTGTGACGATTTCTCCTTCAAACTGAAGGGCTTCGATGTGCTGTAAAACACGTCCAATTCTGACACCGGGCATCGCCCCAAAGGTTTGTAAGATGTCATTGCCGGTGATCAATCTGTCACGCTCCATTATTGGGACGATTTCGTTATAATACAAATCCGCAATCCGCTTCAGTGCTGTTTCCACCATCGGTGGTGCATCGGTCCGGCGTATATTCTTTCCAGCTGACCGAATATTTGCGTAGGTTATTAAAAGAACTCCTAACCAGTCACCTCCTGTCCTTCTTAGGAAGTGAGTCATTGACCGACGGGGTATCTGACCGTCGCCATCCATCGAGTCCATCAGGTACATGCGATGTTCCACAAGGCAGCGCATCAACTGTGCGGCTTTCCTGCCGAGCCGCAAGCGATTCGCTGTTTGGAGGGCAGTTTCGGTTCCGCTGTTACGCAGTAGCAACGCTAACTTGAGGATCTGTTGTCGGGACAGATCGTATGTCAGTCCTTCATGCAGGTATGCCTCAATTTGTGGACGGTACGCTTGTAGCGTATCCGGTATCGGTTTTATCTCAAACATTGCGAGGGCACGTAGAGAACGGTCAAGTACGTCCTGATGCAACCCACGTACCTTCTCAATTTCGGGGATAATTTGTGAGAGGAGGCGCGTTTCGTCCATGCGGCGTAGATAGGTGACTGCATTCTCAACATTTAATATTTTAATCAATTCATCGCGGATGCGTTCGAGCGAAACCTGTGGCAACCGATTTTTATGCCGACGAATGAGATCAATCGTTGCTTCAGGAATTTCAAACCCCAACTGCGCCGAAAAACGGTATACTCTCAACAGCCGTAGTGGGTCATCTATCACCACCTCTTCGCTTGGAAAGCGTAACGTTCGCGCTTCAAGGTCCGAGAAACCGTCACACGGATTAATCAAAATCACCTCCGGTTTCGTCAAGAGTGATGAAAGATCCACCGCCATCGTGTTGATTGTCAAATCACGTAGGCACAGATCCGCTTCCAAAGTCTCAGCGCGAAATCCAGCGAAGTCTAAGATGAGCCGCGTTTCTCTGATAACAATCCGTGCTGTTGGTGGCTGTTCCTCTAATCTTACAAATGCCTCGCCGATTTTATCTGCAAAAGCTTTGGCAAAAACGATTGCATCGCCAGCAAGCGCGAAATCCAGATCTGTAACGGGGCGATTAAGCAGCAGATCCCGGACGGAACCACCAACGAGATAGAGTTGAATCCCTTGCTTTTCCGCGAACACATTGAGGTGACGGATTAGCTGTGGCTGCGGCAGATTTTGACGTAGAGGTGCGCTTGGAATAGAGTGCATTTTCACGTTCAGAACTAAACGAGAGCATTTAGAGTGAGATCTTTATATAGTAAATCCTAAAAACAGATAGACGCTTTCACTTCTTGTGCATGGTAGGCGCTGTTTCTCCCGACAGGTTCTGATAGATCGGAATGCTCCCCGATACATCGGGGCGGGCAAGAACGGCATCGGTATCCCGATTTATCCCGATTCATCGGGATGCGGTGCGGTTAGAAACCGCACCTACCGGCCTAGTACATTGTCAGATAAATGTAGCGCAAACTGTTAGTTTGCGGACTCGGATCATCCCGATTTCATCGGGATGGTACAAAAGCCTCCTTTAGACACTTCCCCCGCACAGCGACTTGGCTAGCCATAGCCAAGCCGAGCGGTGAGTGCCTTATCATGATTTATTTGACAGAGCACTAGGGACAATGCGATTCGGTTTGAAGTGTTCATTAATTCTAAGATCTACTATAAATTGCCCCAGGGCGTGTTCCTACCCCATCCTGTTTAGAGAGGCAAAACGTGTGAGAATACGAAAATTATTGACGGCACCATTAGTAATCTCTCTTTTCCTTCATTGCATCTTTGCTGTCCTTGTGGTGCTAACGATTCGGCAGGGAATTGTGGAGGATGATGCTATTAGCGTTGAGTGGGTGAAGCTGGCTCCATCAGCGCGTACGCTGCCAAGGACAGCACGTCTCCAGCCTGTACAATCTCATCGTGAGATACAAAACGAAAGGCCACAAGAACTGTCCTTACAAACTGTGACACCGGTAGGTCCCTCCCTCGCAGTTGACTTGCCACAAAAGAAAGAACCTTTCCCGTTAAGCGAGAATCCAACCGTCAGCCTTGACAAGAATTTATCTGTAGAATCTGATCTTGTACTGACCCGTTCCGCAACGCTGCACCGCGAGCCCTCGATTGCGGAAGGAGGTCTTGTGCCCATTCAAAGAGAGCTACCAAAAACGATCCCCCTTAGGCGTGGACAAAATGAAGGGGTAACTGTAGGAGTAGACCGTATATCCGATCGAAGCGAAGAGATACAGGACCTGCCCCTCGATGTGAAAAATCCAATCCTTGTGCCTGATGATCGGTTAGGGGCTGTCCTTGAGGGCAAAGGTACAGAAATTCGCGGGCATATTCGCCTAATTCGGCTTAAACACTCCCTTTCCGACTGGTGGCAGGATCCAACTGCCATACCCAGCTTCGCGAAATGGCTCGATGAAAATACTAACCTCCGCACTGATATGAGGTATGCGGGCGGTTCACTTCGATTGACCGATCCGCGTATCCTTGATGCTCCGTTAGTTATCATGACGGGTCACGACAAGGACATCACCGTTGGACGGAATCTTGCCAAAGGGGGACCGTTGAAAAACTCCTTCTCTGCGCCAG
Source organism: Candidatus Poribacteria bacterium (assembly GCA_965204355.1). GTDB lineage: Bacteria > Poribacteria > WGA-4E > WGA-4E > PCPOR2b > PCPOR2b. The sequence continues at coordinate 5,269,884 of OZ241983.1, read as the reverse complement.
AACGAGCAGCATTACGGAAGTACATTATCGAACAAGGCGGGATGCTCTTTTTCGACGACTGCGGATTTAATGGATTGTTTGCCGCGATCGTTGCCGATGAGCTACAGACAATCTTCCCCGAATATCCTTTAGAGTACCTACCGCACCACCATGAACTCTACAACATCTACTATCAGCTGCCGTTACCCCCATCGGGCGGCGATGTTTTCTGGGGATCTGAAAATCAGCCGAAACCCACGCAGTTCAAATACCAAAAAGGGATCACTATAAACAAGCGTCTGGCTGTCGTCTATAATCGCAAGGATTATATGTGTGCGATGGAGACGGTAGAGATCGAAAGCCGAACCATGTTGCGGCTACGTCGCTCGACAGATGTCCATCGCTTCATGGCGAATTTGCTTGTGTATGCTATGAAGTATGGCGGGAATACGGACAGATCGGGATATGAGCCGTAGCCGTTACCGCCAGAAGACCTCGACCCCTAATTCATCCGCGAGCGTTGCTAACGATTTCAGGTGCGTTGGATGCAACGGGATGCCGTTCCGCAACGAATCCTGCTGATGTAGCCACTCGAGTTCGCCGGGAAGGTAGATTCGTTCAACACCTTCTGCCCGTGGAGCGTTGCGGACAGTGCGGATCTCCACATCGACCGCCTCCGTAAATTCATCTAACGGACAGAAATTACTGACCTTAATCGCAAAAAAGAAATGTCCTCTTCTTGCCAAGTCAGGCGGTGTCTCCTCCGTCCGATTGCAAGCAGCCGGTCCGCCGGTCATCACGCCGCTGAGGATACTCATCACAATCGCCAAACCGTGCCCTTTATACCCGCCAAAAGGCAGCATCCCACTCGCTTGACGTGGATCTTGTGTTGGCTTGCCCTCCGCGTCCAACACATAACCGGGCGGCAGCTGCTGCCCTTCCATCGCATACGTTCCGACATGGCCCCACGCAATCTGCCCAACCGCCATGTCCAACACAATCGGCAGCTCTTCCTTGGTCGGTATTGCGTATCCGACAGGGTGGTTGCCGAGCAGTCCCGACATCCCGCCGTGCGGTACGACACTTGCCCCACCTGTTTTGGTGGTACTAAAGCCGATCATCCCCTTCGGTAGCGCCATCATTGCGAAACACGCCGCTGCACCGTAATGGTTACTATTACGGACCGCAACGGAGGCAAACCCCGTGGCGTCAGCCTTTTCGATTGCCATATTCATCGCATATATCCCAGCGACATGCCCCAGGCTATTATCCGCATCAACAAGCGCGGTGCTCGGCGCATCCGTCAGAATCTGCGGTGTCGGCTTCGGATTAATTTCGCCGTTGAGAATACCGCGTACATAGCCGGAAAGCGCGCGAGTCCCGTGTGAAAACACACCCCGCTCATCGGTGTCAACCTGCATCCCGGCAACGGCATCCGCATCCGCTTTAGGGACGCCAGCGCCTTGATAGAGAGCGCTTGTAAACTGGCGAAAGGGTTCAGATTCAATTCTAATTTTATTGTCTGTCTTTTGCAATTTTCCTCCCATCTAAACCGTGCTGCGACTTTCACCGCACACGGCTTGCCTAGTTGTAAATGGTAATTGTGACTAGACTAAAGAGCGATAGGCCTTACGCAGCGCACCGTAGGCGGGGCATCTTGCCCCGCACCAACTGCGCTGAAATGTGTAAATCCTAAGTGATATGGGTTATTTGAGAATCACCATCTTCCGCATCGCCGAAAAATCGTCCGCTTCACCGAGCGGATCTCCGAACCACGCGAAAGCCGAATGTATAACACGCAATGTAGTGCCGAAAACGGGCAGCGGTTCGGACACTACACGCGCTCCGTTGCCCCCGATACCACGAGCCCCCGCGCACCACATAATACTCACCGCTCTCAGGACCTTGGGGATTATGAGACGGGGCCTGGTGGTAGTAGTCTGTCGCAAACCAGTCGTGGCACCATTCCCAAACATTGGCAGCGCAATCCATAACGCCGTAAGGTGACCCACCCTGCGGATGGCTTCCAACAGGCGTTGTCCCCTTCCCAGCAATATTGCATCTGTCTTCGTCAAACTCATTTCCCCAGGGCCAAAAGCGTCCATCACATCCTCGCGCTGCTTTCTCCCACTGTGCCTCAGTCGGCAAGCCGATCTCGATACCTGTTTCCCGCCTGAACCATTCACAGTAAGCAAGGGCATCCTTACGCGTTACGCACACAACGGGGTGGTCCAATCGTTCCTCGATTGGAGCTTCTCGCAGCTTATACCAGATCGATTTGCCGAGGCCATCTAACTCGCGTTCCGTCTGATAACCGGTCTCATCGACAAATGCCTTAAATTGCCGGTTGGTCACCGTATATTTCGCGATGGTGTATTCGGAGAGATAGACCTCTCGTTGCGGCTGCTCACGCGCGAGCCACTCATCGGGAAATTCGGAATCAAGCTCTTTGATGCGATAGTCCTGCGCTGCATCCGACCCCATGATGAACTCACCCGCAGGGATAGTGACCCATTCCATCTCGTCCAGTTTCGTGATTATATGTTCCGGCATCGTAGTTCCTTCAAAAGCGTTGGTTGTCCCACTCTTCCAATTGGCTTACTAAACTGTCTTTACTTCATATCATGATTTCTTTTATTTGATTTCAGGCACATCAGCCATAGCCATTAAAAGGTAGGCGTCTTTTATATTATCTTCCAATTCCTCAAGGGTTTCTCCCTGCGTCATTGTTTCCGGGTGTTCAAGGAGTTTTCCTAACCAAAATTTGTCCGATTTCCAGTAGACCATTGTCGTTTTAGATTTCATAGTTGCATCTCCGATTTATAACACTGTGTTTGTTAAGATTTATCTAAGTTGCTAGGGCGTGTTGACATTTGTAAAACTATCTACAATCGTAGGGGCGAGGTTCCCTCGCCCATTGAACAATGTGGGTTGGAAAACCCAAACCATACAGGTTGAGTCAATTGTCCAAAAACAAAGGGTTGGGAGACCCAACCCCTACGAAGAATCGTGTGTCCGTGCACCCTCTTGATTGTCTGGTTGCAATGAAATGTCAACAGAACCTAGTTATTGGAAATCCATCAGGACCTCCTGTAGGTCGAGATTCACATCTCGACACCAAACCGTCGATTTTGGAAAATTGACCTACAGAAATGATACAATTTGCACAGAGATTAGGGGCTATTGGTTTGAGCGTGCCGGTTACTAACAACTTGCGTTAAGATTTGGTAATTTGCATCATGGCGTTGCTGTAAAGCCTTGAGTCCGTAATTCAGTGAGCATCTATATCTCACTTTTTCCGCACTTCAGAATCGTAAATCAGAAACTTAGTAATCGGTTCAGCGGTGTTCGGTGTCAACCCCGACCCCGGCTTCCGCATCATTTTGTAGACATATCTTCGCCACGCCTCCCCGGTCAATTCTGAGTTAATTGCGCGAGCAAGGGTATGGCAGCGGCTACATTTTTGCTCAAACAACTTGTAGTTTTCCTGCATCTCGGACGGGTAAGCTGCCACATCGATAAAGTTGGTCCCCTGATCCGCCGGAAAAATTTTCGGGGTCGCTGGTGGCATCCTGACCAGTGAAACAGTTATAATTACCATTAAAGCAATCACCAATGTCACTGAAATCCAAACAACGGGTTCGCGCATCTATCGGTTCTCCTAAGCGTTTTTATAGTGAATCATAAAAATAAATAGACACTTTTGCTCTCCGTGTCCTGTCCCGACTCGTCGGGATGCAGTGCGGTTAGGAAACCTCGCCGATTGGCAGTGTCTAATTAATTCTAAAATCTACCATAATTGGACATACTCTAATACGCTCTTTCGGTTCCTGTCAATCTTTTTTCTGCGAGCGGCAACAGAAGCCGTAGGGGCGGGGTTACCCCACCCTTACTTGCCATCTCTTAGCGTTTTGCATTCTCTTTTTCTATGAGCCTATCACTTTACTACTTCCAATACAAGCAGGTCAGCGGTCACGAAGGAATTGTCGGACGGTTATCTGAGGCCGAAATTGTGAATCTGCTGCCCCGTGTCGTCGAGGTTGCGACGCCGGAGATCTATCCGCCGGGGACTGTCGTCTGGCATGAAGGCGGGTTGACCTCCGAAGAAAGTGAGCGGTGTCGATGGATGACCTTTCTAACACAGATTGACACGCTTGTGTGGGAAGATGGGGACGTTGATCAGAATCAACGCGTGGCGGAAACGCTGCGGAAAGATTACGACACCTTTTGTGCGTTCCTTGAATCTGGGCAGCGGCAGCCGATCCTCACGCTCGAAAAAGACTGGGTCGCCACAATCGCGCCACAGGCGTTTGATTACCAGTCCCCAGCGAGGCAATCTCCATACCTGATTCGTGCGATGCTGAATCTCAGTTCCAACGCCGGATCTATCGGTTGTGTGCTGGATCCGATGGGCGGCTATGGGCAGACACTTTTCGAGTGTGTGTTGAGAGGGGTTGATGGTGCGACACTGGAGATTTCTCCCACCGCTTCGAAACGAAGCGCCGAAAATCTCCGAAAACTGTTGCAGCAGCTTGGGATACCTTTTGAAGAGTCCAAGGAAGGGACGTGCCATCTCTTCGTAACCGACAACCCGCTCCAAAACCGGTATCAGATTATCAATGGCGATACACGAGAAGCGCACCGCTATCTGCCTAATCAGCAATTCGATAGCTTAATCACGGATTTTCCGTACGGCGTCCGCGCCGGAAGCCGAAACGAACAACTCGCGCCGATCCCATTAGATGGGCTGCTGGATGATGCGCTACCAAGTTGGAAACATCTACTCAAACCCAACGGAACGGTTGTGGCCGCTTATAACTTGAAGGCGCTGCCGCGCGAAAGGATGCTCAATCTGATCCAAAAACACGGGTTTCGACAACGTTTTACCGATATGGATTTGTGCGAGCGGATCTCTGATAAGATCCATCGAGATATCGTAGCGTTTGAAAAGATGTGAAGCAATACTGATGGTAGTCTATTCACCGATAATTCGGCACCGACACAACCGCTCCATCCCTCTCAGCAGATAGATGTGCACAAATCCCCGGCGCAGTATAGTCCATTGCATCGTACACATCGATTGGCGGTTTCGTGTCGTTCAGGATAGATTCGACGAACCCTTCAACAATTCTATCTTCCGCCACCCCGTGCCCGCTATCATCGCTTGTGAAGGGGGTCATCTCTCGGTGTGGGGTTGTGCCTCGGAAGTATCCACTATCCCTTTCCTTATACTGACGTTTGCTTTCTAACGCACCGTTTGTGCCGTAGATCACGTACCAGTGAAATGCCGGGTGACGTTCAATCGAGAAACCGCACAAGATCTTGACAACCGCACCGCTCTCCATCTGAAACAGGCCAACCTCAAGGTCGATGACGCCGAGATCGGGCGCGATGTTAGCGCCGGGATTTAACCCTGTCACCGATACGCATCGGTCTTCCATCAAAAAAAGTAGTGGTCCGAGGCTGTGCGTGCAATATTGAATTGGCGGCATCTTGGCTCGCCATGTCAACGTCCCGTCCCCGCGCCGCATCATCCCTCGGCAGTCGTGAATATATTCGGCTTCGGCATAGATAATTTTTCCAAGTTCACCGGCATCAATCTGCTCCTTCCATGCAAGGTGCATGTCGCTATAACAACAGTTCTCTGCGAGCATATATTTCAATCCGGTCTTTTCAACGGTTTGGAGGACCGCTTCGCACTCTGGCAGGGTGTATGCCGCCGGTACTTCACAGAGGACATGCTTCCCACCTTCTAAGGCGGCGATCGTGTGGTCAGCGTGCTGCGGCATCTCCGTACAGATGACCACGATATCCAGATCGTGTTTCAGAAATTCCTCATAATTCGTGTAGCTGGACGCATCAGGGGGATATTCCGCTGCCTCCAGCCGAGACGGATCTGCGTCGCATACCGCCACTACCCCCGCTTGATCCTGCTTCGAGAAACGATCTAGGTATACCCGTCCACGTCCTAATCCCACAACGCCAACCTTTAGCTCCATCAGTTTCCTCCTTAACCACTGTGTAGGATATGATATGCCGCGATCCCCAACGATACATGCACGTTCAATGATGCCCCCTTGCCGTACATCGGAATATAGACTGTCATATCGCAGGCAGCGAGAGTCCGTTTCGTCACGCCGTGGTCTTCATGTCCGACAATCAGACACAGCTTATCGGGATATTCGGTCTCATTATAAGGCACAGCCGCAGCGGTGATTTCTAACGCACAACTAACATATCCCTCTGCTTTGAGGGCTAAAATTGCATCCGATGCCTGTTCCACATAGCGCCACTTCACCCGTCGATCCCTTCCTCTGCCAACTTTCCGAATCAGAGGGTGCGGCGGACGTGCACTGATCCCTGTCAAGATAAGCTGACGGACACCCGCTGCATCCGCAATCCGAAATGCGGATCCGACGTTGACCGGATCCTCAACATCTTGCAATATAAAGATGAGTTCTCTATCCGGACGGGATGCCCCTTTAAGAAAATCCTTGAGCGGTTTGCCACGTAACTGTTTCAAGACTCACTCCCCATCCTCCAATACCTCGGGTTTCTCCCGGTCTTTGCCAGCGACGTAAAGGACCCAAAGTGTCACGGCTATTGCAATCGCCATCCATAAACCCCCCCACACAACCGTCGGAATGTACGGTGTTACCTCTTCGTGGAGCATACGGGCATCGGATCGAAGATGGGAGCGGTCCAAAACATCGCTCTTGATATCGAGAATCGCATAAAGGCAACTGGTCAAGCCGATCACGCGCAGTAACCACTCGTTGATTGACTCTGGAAGGAATCTACCCACGAGGATCAATGCCCCGCCGAACCCAATCCCGAATAGAAACCCGAACGTGTTTCGCAGATAGAAGGCCGAAATCAGGATCATACCTATACCGATAACAGCACTGATCAATTTGCCAAGCTGTGTCCGCGCCGCGAGAATCAGAATTAGTCCACCCCACATCAAACTTCCAAGATAGCCTGCGGTCAGCGTCCAGAAACGTGAACCGCCTGCCGTGATTGCGTGTCCGCCTTCTTGCGCGACAATCTGAATCTCTTTGATACTACCCCCTGTGGCGATTGCCGCTAAGCCGTGACTGACCTCGTGCATAAAAACGACGAAGATCTTGAGCGGATAAACAACCTGCGTGTTCCACAGGAGGGCGATGACGATGAAAATGCCAATCAGGCGGATGTCTAATCGTTTAAGGAATTTTATTATCATGTCTGCTTTCGAGAACTTTAGGTTGATATTCGAGGGTGGATGTGCTATATTTGCCAAATATTCGCATCAATGCTTTCAAGCCTCAGATTGGGGTTAGAGTAATGGATGCATCGCGGGTTTGTCAAGCTGTTTTTAGTCCCAATTCCATCAGGGAGATTTTAGCGGATGCTTGAATGTTCCCAGAGGAAACGATGCGAAACTGAATTGGAGCGCAGTATAATGGGAAATACCTTTGGTCATCTCTTTCGGATTACAACATGGGGCGAATCGCACGGCGGCGCGATCGGTGTCGTGATCGACGGCTGCCCACCAAAACTTAAAATTGATATCAGTACCATTCAGGCGGAACTGGACCGGCGACGACCGGGGCAGAGCCATCTCACAACCTCACGTCAAGAGGAGGATCAAGTGGAGATTTTGTCCGGCGTTTTTGAAGGGCAGACACTCGGATCGCCGATCTCAATGCTGGTGCGGAACAAAGACGCGAAACCCTCCGCCTACGAACACCTCAAAGATGTGTATCGACCGTCGCATGCCGACTTCACCTATCAGCAAAAGTTCGGTCTCCGCAACTGGCAGGGCGGCGGCAGAGCAAGTGCCCGTGAGACAATCGGACGGGTGGCAGCGGGCGCGATCGCAAAGCAGATTTTACGCGAACAGTGTGGGACGGAAACCCTCGCCTACGTCAAACAGGTCCACACAATCCAAGCGGAGGTTGATTCGGACAGTGTAACGCTTGACGAGATTGAGTCCAGCCTCGTCCGATGTCCAGACCCTAGAGCTAGTGAGAAGATGGCAGAATGTATCGATCAGGCGAGACGGGATGGCGACTCCCTCGGCGGGATCATCGAATCGGTGTCACGAGATGTACCCGTTGGACTCGGTGAACCGGTGTTCGACAAACTTAAAGCGGATTTGGCAAAGGCGATGATGTCCCTCCCGGCGACGATGGGCTTCCAGATCGGTTCCGGATTCGGCGGTGTAGTTGGCACCGGCTCACAGCACAACGATCCCTTTTACAACGACCACGGACGGGTCCGCACACGGACGAACAATTCTGGCGGGACACAAGGCGGTATCTCAAACGGCGAAAATATCGTTTTTCAGATTGCGTTTAAGCCGACAGCCACCATCCGCAAGGAACAGGAAACGGTCGACCTCGACGGGAACCCTGTCACACTGTCCGCACATGGACGACACGACCCGTGTGTTTTGCCCCGTGCACCTGCCATCGTCGAGGCGATGACCGCGCTGGTGTTGGTCGATCATTTTCTGCGACAGCGTGCGAAAACGCTGTAGATCTCAATGCAACAGATGCACAGAACTGAAATGCAGGGAGGTGTTAAACATGGTTGATGTTGCCTCGTTAAGATTCGACGTTATTTTTAAGAAAGCCTTTAGCCAACCTAATGTGTTTCGGCAATTTGTTCATGATGTTTTGGGCATTTCTATTCAGGTGGATACAGTCATTCAGGCGTACCGATATCCAGAACAGTTTGGCTATGTTGATATTGAGTATGATCTATTTGCTGAGGACCTTGAAAACCGGATCATTGTTGAGATTCAACACGTTCAAGAGGTCGATTTCTTTGATCGGTTTATGTACTATCACCTAATGGGCATCACGCAACAGATCAAAAGTCATCAGGACTATCGCTTCCCCAAGGCGGTTTATACGGTAGTTGTTGTGACGGGTGCGACGCGCCCGCGTAATGATCCCGGTGTTCGGTTCAGTGTTGCCACGAGTCAGATGGAGGCATTCAATGAATATAACCAGCCGTTGGGTGTTTATCCGCACAAGCTCGTCTTCTTAAATCCCCGTATCCGAAATGAGAGGACACCCCAAAGCGTCACGGCGTGGTTGGAACTGATTGATGATTCGTTGGATGAGCAGGTGGATGAGACCCAGTATAGCCCTCCTGTCTTTCAACAGGTCATTGAAGAAATTAGAAGAGATAACGTCACGCCACAAGAGTTGGCGCGAATTAAGGACGAAGCCGTTGTGGAACGTGCCTTCCGCGAGTCTTTTGAAGATGGGCGCCAGGAGCGGGAGATAGAGATAGCGCGTTCTATGTTGGCACGAGGGGTAGATGTGGACCTCATTGCTGAGGTCACAGGGCTTTCTCCAGAGGAGATTGCTGGTCTCAGTGATTAATATGATTATCGCCGCCACAGTTGGCACAATCATCCCGATGCTCTTTAAGCGATTTCGGATAGATCCCGCCATTGCCACCGGTCCCTTTGTCATCACCGCCATTGACGTATTCGGCATCCTATTCTACTTCATCATCGCCCGCATATTTCTCTTCTGACTTTCGCTCCAGTTGCTCTGAATCCCGATCTTATCGGGGCGGGCCATGATGCGTGATGAGTATTTAGCCAAGTACGTAACAGCGTCGTATTTAGCCCCAGTGGGGCGACATGTTTATAGCACATTGATAAACCAATACCCCAAGCCCCAGCGGGGCGCCATGTGTGTCATACATTTGGTTATTTCTGATGGATATCGGGCATGAAAACTTGACCTGTACGTTGTCTAGCAACTTGCGTTATCATAAGTTTCGGTAAACACACTTACACAACATTAAATGAGATTTTACGACACCCCCAGTTAATCGGTCAGTGTCTTGGGGATAAAAAGGAGAAGGCGATGAATCACAAAATCATTACAGCAAGGAAGGCAAACAAACATGAAAGAGCAGAATACACACGTCACATACACCCGGTCTGAACTAGACGCCCTCCCCGACGAAACCGATTGGGAGCGCGTGGATGCACTAACTGATGAAGACATAGAAAAAGCAGCCTTATCTGATCCGGACGATCCGCCCACGGATGCAGACTTTTGGAAAGATGCAACAGTGGTCATGCCAGAAAACATGGAGGAACCAACTGATCTACAAAATTACTATCTCAATGGGTTATCCAAAATAATTAACGAGATAGTGAGTATATCTGCTGGTGGGAATTACATCTATCGTGGTGAATCTAAATGCTATGACAAAATATCTTCAACCCTCTACCGCAATTATGAGGGTGTGCTTGCTACGGGGCAATTTACTATAGAGCAAATTGAAAATATTGAGATACACAAGGCTAGAAACTATATCCGCAATCAAAAAAAAGAAGGATTTGAAATAGCCTCTGAGCTTCAGCATTATGGCGGTAAGTCCAACTTTATGGATTTTACAACAGATTATAATATAGCACTTTACTTCGCCTGTGCAAAATCTCATGGCAAAGATGGTAGGATTGTTTTATTGGAGAAAAACAAAGAAACAACAGCAAAATATCAAATACAACACGCTCAGTATCCAGCAAACCGCGTCCAAGCTCAGAAAAGTATATTTGTTCGACCACCAAACGGCTTTATACTCCCCAGCGACAAAGATGTGAAAACAGTGTGTATTCCGAAAGAACTAAAACAGTGGATACTGATTCATCTTTATAGCTTTCAAGACATATCTTACGAAACTCTTTTCAATGACCTATATGGATTTATCAACCAAGATGATTTGAGTAGGTCTGACGAGGCATGGAAGCCTCTTGCTATGGAAAAGGCTTTTGCGACGGACATTCCGGAGGGTAGTCTTACTGATGAAGAGAGGCAAAAACGACATAAAAGGATAGTGAAGGCGTATACTACAAGAATAGAATATTCACCATATAACCCCACTTACTACGCAGAACTAGCGAATGATTATTGTTTTAAGATGCGTGAGTATGATTGTGCCATTGAAACTTTTAGCAAAGCCATACTACTAAATCCCGATTATGCCGACGCTTATATGGTACGCGGAGTAGCTTATGACCTGAGAGAGGATTTAGACCATGCCTACAGCGATTTCGTCAAGGCGATACAATTGAGACCCACGTATTCCTATGGTTATGTAATACTTGGAATATTTTACGATCGCCAAGGTTTTCGTGACCGTGCCATCGAAAATTTTGAGCAGGCACTAGCACTAGATCCTAATAATTCACAAGCTCGTGAATTATTGCAAGGAAGTGAAAGCAGAGATATTTCCATGCCACAATTAAACGAGAAAGCTGCCTATCTGCTCAACCAAGCTGCTGCTGATCCTGAGAGAAAGGTTGAGCATTTTAATTTAGAACAAGGGATCATTATTTCGACCAACGGTGAAGATATAATCAAAGAGGACTTGCACCGTAGAAACGTACCCCAGGATCGAGGAGAAACAGTTGAAGCAGAGTGGGAATCAGCATTGAGGGAGTTGGTGTCTACTGGATATTTAGAACAGACCGGTGGACAGCAACCACTTACACTGTTCAGGGTGACAGAAGCCGGATACCAGCACGCCTCTCAGAGCAATTCCCCTAGCTAAAATCTAGTGAGAATAGAACGAAATACCCGATAATGTTGATTATCGGATATTCTGTTTTCAGATATTACACAACAATTTAACGGATTAGGGGAGTAATCACAATTACCATATATTAACGCCGTCTACGCCTCGCTCCCGGTGTAACGGTAATCATCTTGGAGGCATGGAGAACTCTTATGAATCACAAGCAGAAGTTGGGATATACTATTTTGGGTGCTGGGATTATGGCAATAGGTATTACTATCGGGCAATTTGTAACACCGGACATTGAGGCGCAATCGAATGGCGTGTTTGATGAGATTCAGTGTGCCGGGCTCACGGTGATGGATAAGAACGGGAAAAGTGCTATTCGCTTAGGCAGTTATGATGAGGGTAATTGTGTATTCATCTATGATAAGCGTGGAAAAGCAGGGGCTATCTTATGTGCTGATGATCAAGGAACTAGTGTATCGATCTATGATAAATATCAAAAAAGGGGTATTGCCTTAAACGCTTTAGAAACGGGTAATGGTGCAGTTGTCTATGATAAGGGTGGGAAAGGAGCTATTGTCTTAAACGCTTTAGAAACGGGTAATGGTGTAGTCGTCTATGATAAGGGTGGGAAAGAAGCTATTGGCTTAGATGCTGTAAGAACGGGTAATTGGGTAAGCGTCTATGATCGGCAGGGTAACATCAGATGGCAAGCCCCTTAATAAGGGAGGATATTTCATGAACGAATCGGTCACACAACAACAGGAAACGGAACTGGCTATCAGTGATGATACAAAAGCGTTGATCGTGTCGGGCATATCTGAGAACACGGTAAAGGGGACATATCCTCAACCTCCCGTGTGATAAAACTTCAAGAGATGGGAATTGATAAATTAAGGAGAAAATACAATGTCAAACAAGAAAATTCAAGAAAAATCAGCAGAATATAGTCCTGATTCTGCTAGTAATCATGCGAATATGGGATTCATTCACGCATAAAACGCCTATAAGGCAGCAGAAGCGGAAAAGGCTATTGAACGTTTTGATAAAGCAATAGAAATTCTAAAACGTGAGATATGGTAATCAAAAACGACCTAAAAGTTAAAACGTCGGATAACGGGGCTTATCGGACATTCCATTTGAGTGGCAATCCCTTGGAGGTCCATGGCTACACCGACGGTTTCAGTATAGTGAAGCTATGGGTGCAATTTATCGCATCTGGAATAAAAGGAACGGCAAATCCTACATTGGGCAATCGGTTACACCTGCGGATCGGGTCTGGAATCATCTGACGGGCAACGGATCAGGACAGATTGCTGCGGATTTGATTAAATATGATGGAACGGCTTGGGAGTGGCAAATTTTGGCGGATGAAAGTGATTATCCGGGTGTCTCATTGAATGAACTTGAAAAAAGATTTATCCGCCAATATGATTCAGTGAGAACCGGCTACAACCACAATAAAGGCGGCGGAGTTCGGGTAACTTTGCGCCGTCAGGTGCGGTGGCGAGGTTACTGGGATAATGAACGGTTGAATCGCATACTGAGGAGTGAAAGGATTTTAGACGCAATAGATAATTACCGATGTCTACAGATTCATGGCATGACTCGTACAGAATATCAGAGACAACAGGAGATCATTTCCCAATATGGGTCCCTTGAAGCGTATGAGCAGCACAAGGAGAAGGAATGGTTGGAGCAGCAGCAGAAGCGGGAAAGGTTAGCACAGGAGGCTCGTGAGGCTCATAAAGAAAAGGTGGCTGCAGGCTGTATTTGGGGGATGATTTTAATCTTTTTCCTTATTGTCTGGATTTCATCGTGTTAGGGGCGCACCTCACGCGATCGATGAAAAAATACCAATTACGAGGTTATTTATAATCTGAACTGACAGACCATGATAGGGGAATAAGGTTATGACTGCACAAAAAACAGTCAAATTAAGTTTGAGAAAAGAAATTATTGAAGATAGGACAGTTGCGGGTTCGGTTATAGAACATAACTGGCTCGCATCAAGCACTCCAATATTGCACCTCGTAGTTGAATGACGCACTTTTAGCACCTTACATCACCGAGTTATAAATCTCCTGTCGAAAATCTCGGCTAACGAACGAAGAGGATTCAACAATGAGCATTTATGAAGAATTAGGCGTCCGTACCCTAATTAATGCAGCAGGAACCGTCACCCGGTACGGTGGTTCCCTGATGGCACCCGAAGTGTTGGACAGTATGTGCGGTGCATCTCAACAGTTCTGTCTTTTAGATGAAGTGCAGAAGAAGGTTGGCGAACGGATTGCCGCCATGCTTGAGGTCGAGGCAGCCTATGTTACATCAAGTGCTGCCTGTGGGTTGGTATTGACCACCGCTGCCTGTATGGCGGGGACCGATCCCTCCAAGATTACACAACTGCCGGATACAACCGGGATGAAACATGAGGTTATCATCCAAAAGATACATCGAATTGCGTATGACCAAGCCATTCGTGTGGCTGGGGGGACATTGATTGAAATTGATGATCAGGGAACGCCTCCGACTGAAGATATGCGCCGTGCCATCAACGAAAACACCGCAGCCATCTTCTTCATGGCAACCGTCATGAACCACCCTGCCTCTGTGCCGTTGGATGAGGTTGTAGCGATGGGGAGGGCAGCGTCCGTGCCAGTAATCGTGGACGCTGCGTCGGAATGTCCACCCGTTTCGACCTTGACCCGTTTCTGGGCGGCGGGCGCGGATCTGATCATCTTCAGTGGCGGCAAGAGCATCATGGGACCGCAATCCACCGGGTTAGTCATTGGGCGGAAAGACCTCATTGCGGGGTGCGCTGCCAACGGCGTGCCATTCGCCACCGTAGGGCGTCCGATGAAGGTGAGCAGGGAGGAAATGATCGGGTTTATGAAGGCGCTGGAACTCTATTTGGCGAGAGATCACGAAGCCGATACCGCTCGGTGGACGGCTCAACTGGACTACATTGAGTCAGCATTAGAGGGGATTCTGAATATAACCCTTGGACGGTTCACCAAGTCGGAGACATACACGATCCCGCTGCTGAATATCCGTCCAGAAGCGGAGGCTAACTTCACGCGAGCGATGATAGCGGATGCGCTGGAAGCGGGCGAACCGCCTATTGTCGTCGGTCAACACTTCACTGAGGATAGCGTAACGATCAACCCCCACAACCTACAGCCCGGACAGGAACGAATTGTGGCAGAGCGGTGTAAAGCAGTATTAGCTCAGATGGGTTGAACCCCTATTCCGATTTGAACATACCGAATGCGAACGCCTCCGGCAGTGCGTCAAAAATGATGTTACCCGCATCATCCGTTGCGAGGTAGTTTCCCATATACTCCGACCACCGCTCCAGTGCGGGATCTTCGCGGCTCTTGAGCCAATCCGCTTCGGACGGCGCGACTGCGTGCAAGAATAGGCGGTCCCCTAAGCGATAGATCGACATACTCACACTGTTGTCGTCCATACTCTTCGCAATTTCGGGCCACAGGTTGTCGTGGGCTTCTTTGTATCCGTCGTAGCTCCCGGGTTTTAGTTGCATAGATAAACCGATTGAAAACATTTTATTTCTCCTTTTTGTAAATTGTAGGGAACGCAGATCTGCGTTCCCACATCGGGGACAACCCGTAGGTTGGGTTAAACGGTTAAACGTAAATCCCTATCAAGCGCAATAGAGGTTCAATCATTCAGCAACACCTGCTTATAGACAGATAGAGTGAAACCCAACTCAGTTTTGCATCGGGAAGTCTCCTTTTCAAAAATTTATTTCATAAAAGTCGTCTTTTGTACCACAATCTGTTAGATTGTGATCCGAGTCCGCAAACTAACAGTTTGCGCTACTTATGTCAGATTGCCCGATGATGATAGCGTTTACTGAATTAGCATCCTCAAAATGTCAACACGCCCTAGCCAGCGATCGAACATAATCCCGAAACAGAATCGTCTCTGACAGATTATCACACGCGTTGCAATTCTCCCATTCCGTCCAGACATACTCAATTCCGAACCAGCCACCATACCCAGTGGCCTGTGCTACTTCCAAAATCCGTTTGAAATCAATTGTGTTGTTGGCAAAGGTTTCTTGTAGGCGCTCATGGCGGGCACCCCTAACGTGGAAGTGGCTCGCGTATTTGACCAACGGCTCCACAGCCTCGTCCGGCAAGCCGATTCGTGTGAAATGCGCGTAATCCAAGGTCAAGGTCAGACCAGGGACTTGCTGCAGCAATTTCTCTGCCGGTTCCGGTTGCGGAACGATGGAGCCAATATGCGCTTCGACACCGTAGACGATGCCGTAACTTTTGGCTTGATCCACCCGCCAGTTCAGTTCATCGACAGCACGGGCGAAGGAGTCTTCGTATGCCTCTGTCTCGAAGTGTGCGCCGGGTAACCCAGTCACATGCTTGCCCTCGCACTCGGCGGTGTAATCAAGCGTTTTAATGAACCAGTCGCGAGCCTTCTCCCGATGCGATGCTTCCGGATGATTAACCGCATAGGGCTTAAAATCCAAGCCCACCTGAAGAAAAATATCAGCAGCCTCAAGCCCCCAATCGTCCAATTTCTTTTTCAGTTGCCGTGCAGATTGAGTGACGTTCTCGAACTCGCGGGAGGGCTGAAGATGAGAGCGATCCTCAAATAGACCGATATCCACCCCTTTGAATTCCAGCATGGCGATCAGTTGAAACACTTTCTCATGGGGTAACAGCGGAAAAGTAAAGTCAGCACAAGCAAGTTTGAGTGTCATGACGGCTCCATAAATTTTGTTTTGCCCTCGGTTTCCCACTCAGCGGGCGTGATATACCCTCCATCCACCGCCAGCGACGTACCGGTGACACCGGCGGAGTCCTCACAGGAGAGGTAGCGCACCGCTCTGGCGATGTCCATTGGTGTAATAGCGACGCCTATTGGTACACGGCGGAGGCGGTTCGCAAGCGTGGCTTCTGGATCGGGTGTGGTGCTCAGGTGGTAGCGCAACATTGGCGTGTCGGTAATTCCGGGACAAACGCAATTGCAACGCAGCCCATCGGCGGCGTAGTCGAGCGCGATAGAGCGACTCAATCCGAGCACCGCGTGCTTGGAAGTGATATAAGCCGGTGTTAGGGCTTGTCCGATGAAGCTGCCCACCGAACCGATATTCACCATGTAGCTGCGCTGGTTCTTGCACAGGTGGGGGTGGCCATGTTTGATAGAGAAGAAGATCGATTTGACGTTCACACCCATCAGATGGTCCCACTCTTCCTCCGAATACTCGTGCAGTTCCACAACATGGACAACTCCCGCGCAATTAACGATGATCTGTAAACCGCCGAAGTGTGCAACCGTTTTCTCGATCGATTGGCGCACTTCATCCTCACGTGCAACGTCGCATTCGTGGAAGACGGCTTCACCGCCGTCAGCGATGATACCCTCGACAACTTTCTGACCGAGTTCGGCTTGTATATCTACGACAGCAACCTTTGCCCCCTCTTCTGCGAAGAGTTGAGCGGTGGCTTCACCCATGCCCGAAGCGCCGCCGCTGATCCAAGCAATTTGTCCTTCCAATCGTTTAGGGTTCATAAGCTCTCCCATGTTTGAATACCCGCTTCAGGTTATCCGCGTCCAACGTAAGGCATCTTCGTCGCCATGATGGTCATGAACAGCACATTTGCATCTAACGGAAGACTCGCCATGTGCACCACCGCACGTGCCACATCGTCCACTGCCATTCTTGGCTCAACCGCAACAGTTCCGTTTGGTTGTGGAACACCGACCTCCATTCTGTCTGTTCTTTCGGTCGCTGCGTTACCGATATCGATTTGACCACATGCGATATCGTATTTACGTCCATCGAGTGATGTTGATTTAGTGAGTCCCGTCAAACCGTGCTTGGTGGCGGTATAGGGTGCGGAATTGACCCGTGGTGTGTGCGCTGATATAGAACCGTTATTGATAATACGCCCCCCTCTGGGGTCTTGGTCCTTCATAATCTTGAACGCTTCTTGTGTACAGAGAAATGCGCCGGTTAGGTTGGTATCCGCAACTGTCTTCCATTGTTCGTAGGTCAAATCCTCAAGCGGCACAGGCGGTGCACCGGTGCCAGCATTATTAAACAATACGTCAAGCCTGCCAAAGGTCTCCTTCGTTTGAGCAAACAAATTTTGAATGGAGGCGTGATCCCCCACATCTGTCGGTACAACGAGGACTTGTGAACTATCCGCTCCTGTTTCCTTAGCGGTTCCCTCCAAAGTCTCCACACGGCGACCAGCCAAGACAACGGAATAACCCTCCTGCGACAGAGCGATCGACGTTTGCCTCCCAATGCCAGAACCCGCGCCCGTCACGATAGCAACCTTTGTAATTGAACTCATCTATAAATATCTCCTCACAATACATCTATAATAATAGGACTTACGTCCTTCAGTAGTGAACAACGATCATTGTTCACTACGAACTTATTGTAGTTGCCCGTTCCGAGACCAGGGTTGGGAACGGTGTCCAGCGGCGATAAATCGCCGAACTACAAAGGGCTCAGCACTCAACTGCGTAAACCCTAATAAAAACCTAAGTTGCTAGTTAGCCATAGTCAAGCTAGTCGCGATTCGGAGATCGCTCCTACCGTATGTTTTTTGTAGGAGGGAATTCCAATTCCCGACGATTGCACAAGTTTCCGGTGCTTGGATTATCAACTAGCAACTTGCGTTAATAAAAAGGAACGAAGCGGGAAATTTGCCCCGCCATTTTTCGCACATAACGATGTTGAATAGATCTCCAAAAGCTGATACAATAAACCCAATTTACTATATCATTGCCCATAAACAACGTCAAGTTCAAAAGTGGGGGACATAGGGCTATTCAGTTTTAGACTTATGATCCATTTTGTTTGAAAAGTCAGAGTCGGGCAATCGCTCTTAGAGCGAAGTGTCGGGATTTGGAAATCCCTCCTACAGAAGAACTATGGTGAATTCTAAAAATAAATAGACACTTTCGCCCCCCATGTTTGGTAGGCGCTGTTTGTAACTGCGCCGATGCGGTGCGGTTAGAAACCGCACCTACCGGGGTGATAGTCCGGATTTTCCCATCCTCGCTGGTACAGAGTGTTCAAGTAATTCTAAAGTGCACCATAAATGCCCCTAGTGGGGGACAGCCCTTAATGGGAGTGTTGCGTTATGAAATATTTTTCGGTGGAGAGTTCAGACATATCCGTTCCGAACGACTGGATGGATGACCCAGTTCGACTCCTAAAGGTTAGTTGGGAAGGCAAACTCGTTACCGGTTTCAACCAATCTTCTCGTCGCTGCTACGTTTATCCGGTGATGACGCCATCGGGTGTCCCCGTTACTAACGAAAGACCCACCAGTGACCACCCTTTTCACCAGTCAATCACTGTTGGGAACGATTATTTCTTTACGTACCAGACATCTGCGGCTGGACGGTTTGAGGATCCCGGTATCTGCTTCTACACCAACGAGCCTGACATGCGGGGTAGGGGCGAAGGGCGTATCGTGACAATGACCCACAACGAATGCACGGAGTTGAACGAGGGGCATCTGGAGTTTATCGTGAGGATGCAATGGCAGGGTCCTGAGCAGGGGTACGCCCCGAAGTATCGCCGCGTTGTTGCCGAAGAGATGCGCACGGTCAGCGTCTTTCCGGGTGAGGTTGCCAACATCATCGACGTCCGGTCGCAGCTACGACCCACAGAGTGGGATATCCGCTTGGGACCGTCACGACACGGATATTTCACAATTCGGATGGCCGACCACCTAAGGGTTGTAGACCGGAATGGTGTGAAACAGGGGGGCAACATTGTGGACTCTGAGGGCAGACGGGACGACGATGTCGGCTGGCAGCATGCAGACTGGATTGACTACTACGGAACAGACGCCCAAGGACGCACCGCCGGTCTTGCAGTCTTTCAGTTTCCCTCAATGGGGAATGTGGCATGGTACGCGGGAGACTACGGAAGCATCCGAGTCAACCCGTTTCGCAAGGGTGCCACTTATGTATCCCGTGGGGAAGCGGTGGACTTGGCGGTTCGGGTAGTTGCCCACGATGGAGATCCTTACGAGGCGGGCGTTTCAGATCTGTATGAGTCCTTCAAACGAGAGACCGGATAAGTTTAGGAGAGGAGGTTGAACCATGTCAGATGTATCCGTTTCAGCCCAGGCAGGAAGCGGCACACCGCACATAGACGACCGTGACTGGAGCGAGCTCACGCTCGGTCAGCGTATCCAGCACCTTGAGGTCGAAGGCTACGTAGTTATTCCCGATCTGCTTAGTGCCGACCACGTTGCAAGCCTCAAAGCACAGGCATCGCAGTTCGAAACAACTCACGTAGACTACAGCGTCCACCAGCGGGGGAAATCCAGCATCCAGTTCGCGGGCGGTGCAATCTCCGAGCTGATTGCGTATCCACCGATGATCGAGTTCCTCAAGGAGTTGTGCGGCGATCAGGTTGTTTTGATGTCCTACGACTACTCTCGGTCCGAGCCGGGGCATCCCGGCATCAGTCTGCACTGCGACGGTCAGCCTTGGGGATCCCGGATCTTCAGCGCAGAGTACACCTGTCCGAAAATTATCCGTGTCCTCTACTACTTGGACGACCTAATTCCGGAAGTTTCGCCCTTCCGCGTGGTGCCACGATCCCATTTGAGTTTCCACAACGAAGCAAACCCATACCTACGCTACGCGGAACACCCCGAAGAGACGATGGTAACATGCAAGGCTGGCGCTGCAATTCTATTTAACAACTACGTTTTCCACGGTAACTACCCAAACGTTGGGAGCTATCCGCGGGAGGCACTCCAGCTCTCGTACCGACCGACTTGGGCTGGACCCGCGGGAGAGGTAGAGCCTTGGGATCCGGACGAAGTTGCTAAACTCTCCCCAGCTGTTCGCGAATTAATGGGCGACCGCAACGCTCGCATCTGGATATACGAGGGCGGCAACAAACCGCCCAATATGCCCCACGAAGCCCCCGGCATGAACCCAAGTCGATGGGAGCGTGAGTAGGTTAGTGTGCAACCGCTCAACCCGCCATAATCAGTGAGCTTACCCACTCCTCATGTGGATTCAGAATTTTATAGGTCATCCCGGCGGGGATGTGAATCATATCGCCCTCGGTTATCTCCTGTTCTTCGCCGTCACTCTGGAGCACACCGCGATTCTCCACCACATAGTAGACCTGCTCAATATCCGTGTGACACCGTTCGATTGATTCGTTGCCGGGCTGCACAGACTCACGAGCGATGAACTGCATCCCTTTCAGACAACCGCTTTCACTATCGTCTTCGGGGTTCAGTTGATACCATCGTACCGCCCCCGCACCATCACCCTGCGGCGGCGTTTGGGTCCAATTGCGGATGGTAAACTTACCACCACGACTTGCCACACCCATACTGATGACGTGATGTTCTAACCAACCTTCATTCATAGTATTGAACATCTGGTGATGGATGTCCGCCGGTAAGTAAACCGCATCACCATCTTCTACGGGGTAGCGCTTATCCTCGAACAGTACCTCTCCCTTCCCACTGAGGATATAGTAGACCTGTTCCAAAGCCTCATGTTTGTGAAAATCGGAGGTCTTGCGTCCTTGAAGCGCGTGTCGGGCAAAGCCTCCCAACCGATCCAAACGATGCCGATCATCGTCACCGCCTTCCTTTACAGAACGTAGACATCCCCAATGTACTGCACTTAGATGGGCGATATTGGGCTGAACATCGCGCCAGTTCTTTATATAAGCCATTTTTCCCTTCCCCATTACACATGGTTCACCCTTCGGTTAAGTTTATAGTGAATTCTAAAAACAGATAGACACCTTCGCTCCCCGGTAGGTGCGCTTTTCTAACCGCACCGCATCGGCCCAGTTGGAAACAGTGCCTACCAAACGGGAGAACGGTAGGTGCGGTTTCTAACCGCACCGGTTTTGAGTGTCTCATTAATTCTAAGGCCCACTATAGTTTACGCTTTCGTGTGGTAAGTCTGAGCGTGGAATTACTCCCCTGTGAATGCCTTAAAGAGTCCGACATACATAGCGAGCACCTTTTCCGGATCTGGTCCCGTATACGCACATTCATTGGAGATGTAGCCGTCAAATCCGATCCGTTGGAGCCACTCGAACATCTGGCGGTAGAGCTCGAAAGTCTCCGGGTCTTCGGCGGCGTGGGTGTGCACAGCCGTAATGTGAGACGCAACCTGCGAAAAGAGTGGTTCAATACTGCCCGCCTCACAACCATAAAACTGCGAGTTGAATACGAAACCGACGTTGGACAGACTCACACCTTTGATGACCTGCATCGCTGGAACGGGATCTATGAAAGAACCGTGCATCTCGATGGACACCGTGATGCCCTTCGGTTGTGCGTATGCTCCAAGTTCTGTCAGCGCTTCAGTGACATATCCGACAACAGCGTCGCGGGTGTTATCGTCGAACCGATCACCGAGGACGCGAACGTGGTCACACCCCATGAAATCTGTCATCTCAATGACACGCTTAACACGGCGTACGCTTTCGGCACGATCCGCAGCATCTGATGAATGGAAATTCTGACAACTTGTCAACGATGAGATCACCACCTCACTGGCATTGACCTCAGCTTTAAGTGGTTCCCATTGATCTTCGGGCGTGTCCCACTCGAAACCGTGTTTCTGCTCATAATCCATCAATAGCTCAACGGCGTGATAGCCTGTATCTGCAGCGATTTTCAGTATTCTGCTCAGTTCCCAATCTTGACAGGTCTGGTATGTGTTCAACGACCACTTCATAATAGTTCCTCCGAGTTTGAGTGTATCGACAAAGTGTAACACATACAAGATATCAGGTCAACGCTAGAACATTAATGGATTCTAAAAATAAATAGACACTTTCACTCCCCATGTCCTGTCCCGACTCGTCGGGATGCGGTGCGGTTACAAACCGCACATACCGGGGTGATAGTCCGTATTTTCCTATCCCCGGTAGGCGAGGTTAGGCAACCTCGCCGGTACAGCGTGTCCAATTATAGTGAACTTTAGAATTACTTATACACTTTCGACACACAACCAACCCCCTAAATCCCCAAACCCCCTAAATCCCCCTTGTCAGGGGGACTTCATGAGGGTTCGATAAGGGGCACTATTGGTGAACGTCTACATATTTATATTGTTCACTATAATTCTAAACTTTACTAATGATACTAAAATCTCTATTCCTCCACACCCCTTAATTCCTCAACAAACCACCACATATCATCCGGCATTGGGGCGGAAAATGTCAACCGCTCTTCCGTCTCCGGATGGACAAATCCAAGCGTATGAGCGTGTAGGGCTTGGCGATTGAGCGCCACAAGCGCTTCTTTGGCAGCAAGAGAGGGCGCATCGTGGACGCCGCGACTATATCCACCCCCATAGACATGATCACCGGCAACGGGGTGCCCAATATGACTGAGATGGATCCTGATCTGATGGATACGTCCCGTTTCCAATTTCAATTTGAGGAGGGAGAATCGGTCGTATCGTTCGATAAGGTGATAGTGAGTGACCGCGTGACGACCACCGGTGCCTGTTACGGTCATCTTTCGCCTATCTCGTGGACTTCGAATGATACGGGCATCGATGGTTCCCATTTCGTCAGGAGGGACGCCGCAAACAACAGCATAGTAATGGCGTGTGGTGGTATGCGCCTCAAATTGAGCCGAAAGGTGTCGATGCGCTAGATCTGTCTTGGCGGCAACAATCGCACCAGAAGTGTCTTTGTCAAGACGATGCACGATGCCAGGGCGTTGAACACCGCCGATGCCGGGGAGATCTCCACAATGATTGAGCAGCGCGTTGACAAGCGTGCCAGATTGGACATCACCTGCGGGGTGGACGGTCATGCCAGCCGGTTTGTTCACGACTATCAGAGCGGAATCTTCATGCAAGATATCGAGCGGGATGGGTTCAGGTTCAATTGTCTCAAGGGGACGCGGATCGGGAAGCGTAAGGGATACCTCGTCGCCGACTCGGAGTTTGTAGCCGGGCTTGGACAGTTTGCCGTTTACAGTTATGGCATCTTCTCGGATCAGCTTTTGAATGTATGTTCGGGACAGAGGAAAAAGGGATGGCGCATCTGTCTCCGTTTCCGCTCGCTCTATGAGTTGTGCTTCAATAAAACGGTCGAGTCGGATGCCCTGCCGGTCTGAGGCAACGTAGAAGATCCGATGTTTTGACATAAGAGGAGAGATGTTTTCCCAAAACTACCCAAAGGTTTCAAACCGTCGAACGGTTAAATAGAGTGACACCCAACTTAGCTTTTCGTCGGGAAGTCTCCTTCTGTAGCACGATCTGTTAGATTGTGATCCGATTCCGCAAACTAACAGTTTGCGCTACATTTGTCAGATTGCTTGATGATTACAGCTTTTACTGAGTTAGCAACACCAAAATGTCAACACGACCTACATAATATGAATGGCACGGTCATAAGCAGCTTCGGCGGATTCCATAACGGCTTCAGCGAGGGTTGGATGTGCATGGATTGTATGCGCCAAATCAGCAACCGATGCCTCCATGCGGATAGCAACCACAGCTTCATGGATTAGGTCTGAAGCGTGCGCGCCCAAGATATGGACACCGAGAATATCGCCAAACTCCTCATCCGAGATCACCTTGACGAATCCATCCGTCTCGCGCATTCCCAAAGCCTTACCGCTCGCTGCATAAGGGAATCGCCCGACCTTGACCGAATAACCCTCCTCCTCGGCTTGCGCCTCCGTCATGCCGCATCTGGCAATTTCGGGAATTGTGAAAACGCACCACGGTATTGTGCTGTAATCCATCTCCGCTTCTCGACCCATGCAGTTTTGTGCGGCGACAATTCCCTCCGCTGATGCAACGTGTGCCAACAGATATCGGCTCGCCACATCGCCGACCGCGTAAATTCCCGGCACATTCGTTTCCATCCGTTCGTTGACGACGATTTTGCCCTTATCCGTACTAACGCCGACCGTTTCCAATCCAATACCTTCAGAATTAAAACTTCTACCGATAGAAATCAGCATCTTTTCCGCGCTGAAGCTTTCGCCTGATTCCAGTGTTGCAGTCACGCCGGATTCCGACTTGTCTACGCCTGTTACGTTGACTTCTGTCTTGATTTCGATCCCTTTCCTTCTCATCAAAAGACGGAGCTGTCGGATGATATGCGTATCCTCGGTAGCAAGGATTGTTGGTAACAGTTCAAGGATAGTAACATCGCAGCCCAATCCGTTGAAAATAGAGGCAAATTCACAGCCGGCGACACCACCACCGACGATAATCATACTCTTAGGCAGTTCCTTTAATTCGAGGATACCTGTTGTCGTCAGCACCTGCTGCTCGTCAATTTCAAAGACGGGAATATTCGCGGGCTCCGAACCGGTGGCGATAATAATCTTATTTGCTTCAATCAGTTCCTGTGTGCCGTCCGTTTTCGTCGCTTCTATCCTATCCTTCGCGATGAGGCGGCCGGTTCCATTGATTGTGTGAACCCCATTCCTTTTGAGTAGCTGCGCGATCCCACCAGTGAGCTTCTGGACGGTCGCCTCCTTGTGTCCTAATACCTGCGAATAATCTATCTCCGCGCCGCTAATCTTGACGCCGAATCCCTCCGCCTCCCGAACCTGTGTTGCAAAGTGTGCCACCGAAAACAACGTCTTGGTTGGGATACACCCTCGATTCAGGCAGGTTCCTCCCCATTCCCCTTTTTCGATTAAGCAGACTTTGCCCCCTAACTGGGCAGCCTTAATCGCTGCAACATAGCCGCCGGGTCCGCCGCCAATTATACCAACATCATAAGTAGACATCAGCACCTCCCATAGATGAATAAGTTCAAGGATTAGATTCTTACATCACAGCCGCTAACTGTTCCCAGATCTCCTCCGGTACCGGCGTAGTTGCCGCATCAAAATTCTGCTCAACCTCCGCTGCGTCTTTAGACCCTGTCAAACTCATATGAATAAGCGGCTGACGCAGGCAGAATTGGATTGCCAAATTGAGCAGATTCTGACTGTTCTCCTCTGCCCATCTCCAGAGTCTATGCGCCCGTTCTCCCTCCGGTGGGCGTGCCGTCACGTCCGGCTCAACGCCCGAAAGCAATCCCATCGCAATTGGACTACCGTTGATTACACCGATGTCGTGCTTCGCCGCAAACGGTAACAAACTCTCAGCAGCAGTTTGGCTAAGCAGCGTGTAGTCGAGGAAGGTCAGAATCACATCCACAACGCCGGTTTCGATAGCGATACGGTGAAACTCGTGTTCACGGACACCAAGCCCAATAAAGCGCAGCATCCCTTCTTCACGCATCCGCTGGAGTTCCTCAAACGCTCCCCCTTTTGCAATCACAGGGTCCATGCTGTCCGGGTCATGAACGAGGCATACATCCAGATAATCCGTGTCCAACAAGCGGAGACTGTTCTCAACGCTTCTGCGCGTTGTTGACGCCGAAAAATCGCCGCGCCATTCCGGGTGTGTTCCTATCTTTGACGCTAAGTAAATTTTCTCACGCCAACCGCCTGCCAATGCCAGCCCGATCCGTCTTTCGCTTTCACAAGCCCCGTACAACGGCGCCGTGTCGAGGTAGTTCATCCCTAATTCTATTGCCCGATGCACCGCTTCAATCGCTTCATCATCTGATACATTGTCGCGCCCAACACCCGCACCGCCCATACTGAGTGCGGTCACTTCTAGATCTGTGCGTCCCAACCGACGACGGGAAAGCACTGCGCCTTGGTTTGTCATGATTGCTCCTTACTGTTTATAGTTCTCGATGTAAATGACCGCGGCGCGCATCCGGTGCAATGACACTAACCCACTGAATCCCTTTTACACTGTCGGCGGGAATATGGCCATGCTCAACCCCTTTGGGAGTTACTACCAAGTCGCCCGGTCCAATCTGATACGATTGACTTGTGCCATCAGGGGTGCGTAGAGTGACGGTTGTTGTGCCTTCGGTGAAGTAGTAGAGTAGAAACCGAGTTGCCTCAAAGTTATTCTGTTATTTCACCGCCACATCTATGGCATCTGGTCGCCTTTCTATTTATCTGTTTCTTGCAATATGGACATTTTTTGTATGTTAGAAAGTAAGCAACTAACATGACAGGTATCCATATCGGCGCAGTGGTAATTACTGTGTATATGCCTAAGAAACACCCTTCAGCACAACCTGTTATCATGAAAGGTGTTGCTGTCAAGAACCATAAAGAAAGGTTATTTTTGCCCTTCATTTTTGATGTGCTCCTTTCGTTAAAAAATTACCTATTTAACGATCCGAACATCAAAAAGTTTAGTGTGTTATAACAAAATAATGAGACTCCGTATTCCCCTCTCCGAACCGTGCGTGATACTTTCATATCACACGGCTCTCCAGTCAAGTTAATTGGGCTTCCTGTTATCAGGAAGTTTCCCTTGATGTAGAAGATGATGGCACTCATCGCAAAGCACTAAAGTTTTACGATTTCGTGCTATCATTACTCGCTCCCAATTTTCAAGGTGCTTTTTGGATTGTAGGTCTTTCAACTTTCGCACATGATGTACTTCCATAGGTCTTGATGTGTTGCCACAATACTCACACAGATTAGCATTCATTCTTTGTATGAGTTCAGTTCCCGTTGTGTATAGGTGGCTGGTTAATGGTAAGACATCATTTCCATCTGGTTGTTTCATCAAGTGCTTGAGTTGAAAGATTTTTAGTTCTTTCCAAACATTATTCACCTTGTATTTGAGAACATATTCATTACCTTGTTTTAAGCGTTTGTAGATTGTAGCCATTTTAGTTTTGCTACGACCTGCCAATGTTTTGACAAGGCTTCTAAATGCCAAGAATGCTAACTGGTGAAGTTCATGCTTGACATTATTAGCCAATGCGTAGTAATTGGTAAAGCCTCTCAATTCGCTGTTATACATGGTAACGATTTCTACTTCTGACGACGTTAGCAAATAAGGTCTATGTCTTGCCTTGTTTTCGGCATACACCCCATAATCATGAGATTTTGCAAACTCAATGATTTTATGGTCTGGTATGGACAAGCGAGTGTGTCCTCCTAAAGTTCGCTTTTTGTATATCCTACCATGTATTTTGGTTTTAACTACTCTCTGAGAGTGTCTAACTTTAATTTTGTAACCAAGAAACTCGATGTTTCGGGTTGCTTTCTTGATTATAGTTTTATCCTCTGAAACTTCAAGAGATAGTTTTTTGTCCAAAAACTCAATTATCAAGCGCATGATTTCTTTTGCGTCGGTATAAGAACCTGTTACCCCACAAAGAAAATCATCTGCATACCGACAATATCGAAGTCTTTTATATTTGTCGGTATTCTCAATAACCGAAGGCACTTTAGACATACTCTCTTGTAATTCCTTTATTTCCTTTATTACTTGCTCGTTCCTTCCATGTTTCTGAAGTTTACGCCTTCTATTATAAATCTTAGCAGAGATGCGGTCATATTCAGGATTTACTGGTCGGCGTTTGCCAACGTTAAAATCCTCAATAAGAGTGTCAACATACTCGTCCAATTCATGCAAGAAGATATTAGCAAGTATAGGGCTGATGATTCCGCCTTGCGGTGTTCCGCTATATGTTTGATTGTATTTCCAGTCTTCCATATAACCCGCCTTTAAGAATCTCCATATAAGCGTTAGAAATCGCTTATCATTGATGCGCTTCTTTAATAGATTCATAAGTATTTTATGGTCTATGTTGTCGAAGCACCCTTTGATGTCAAACTCTATAAACCATTTCGTCCCTTTCCACACATAACTGATTTCTTCCAGTGCTGTATGACAGGATTTATTTGGTCTAAATCCATGAGAGTTATCCGAAAATATCCCCTCATAGTAATGCTCAAGCAATATCTTGATAACTGCTTGAACGAGTTTGTCATCGCCCGTAGGAACGCCAAGAGGTCTTTTGCTTCCGTCCTTCTTGGGAATATAAACACGCCTTACAGGTTTTGGTCGGTATGTTTGGCTCATAACTGAATCCATTAGATTCGCTATTCGCTCATTACTCATTCCGTCCAATGAATCATCATCGACTCCTTTTGTCATTGCGCCCTTATTGCTATGGATATTGGCGTATGCTAATTGCCATATCTCTGGCAGGCGCATTATGCGAAAGAGGTCTTTAACAATTTTGCCCTGTTTGGCGACTTTCTCCAACCGCTCTAATTGTCTATTCAGTTTTGTATAATCAAGATTCATTCCGAATCTCTCCTTTTCGACTTATTAGAGTTTGTTACTTGACCTGTTGCCCTTCGCCTTTCGTTTTCATCATTTCGTCATCGTTGCCGACAACTTATAGATGAAACGAAGTTATTGCCCCAAGCCTTTTTTGACTTTGGACGTTGGCTACTACGGCAACTCCGTTGACATATTGAAAAGTGGGGTGATATACTTATGTTGCTTATATTGTATGGTGTGAATATACATGGAAAGGTAATCAACTCCCTATTTTCAATAATGAGTTGGAAAGCACCTTTCTGTGTTATCCGCATTATACAATGTAAGTGTGCGTTAAATGTATATCTTCCCATCTTTCAACTTAGCCAATCCCGTGTTTTCGGTGGTTCAAAGATGCGATGTGTTTAGAGTTCCTTTTGTCTCAATTCTGTGTTATACAGATAAGGCGGAGAAGTCGGATACATTCTGGTATTGGTAATCCATAGAGTTCGACATGCCCTCTTTATATTCTCCGCTACGACGCTCATTCAATATCCATGCGTCGTTGCCAACGTAAAACCTTGTGAGACTCGGACTTCAGGCAATTCAGCCTTGCTCATGCACATCTTACGCTGATGACCGTTTAGGATAGGATATTTCTCCATCAATCACCTTTTCCAACGATGCTATGTTCAGCCTTCCTTTTCAGGATTTCAATCTGTCACCAGATAGACCTAACGTTGGTGCGTATGGGATATTCCGACAATCCCAATCAACTATGTTGATACTCCTAACCACCGCTTACACGGCACACCCAATACTCATCGTAGTCGTGATAATGCAATTCTGTTGGCTGATCTTTAGATACCGCAAAGTGGCCAATGCTTCCCATATCAACGGGATCGAGGAGGGACTTTACCTCTTCTCCGATGCGCGCCCCATCACTGAGCTTGACCACATAGATGTCCGTTTTCATTGTTGTCTCCTCTGGTTCTCAAATTGTCTCGTTTCCGCTCAATCTCTATAGATTATGCAATCCGCAGCGAGCTATCCTATCAAGCGTACGGCGAGGATGTTATCACAAATGGGGCGGGGGATGCTATCAAAAAACAGTTAGTCTAAAAATCACATTTCAACTATTATCATCTGCAAAATTATCCCGAATATGATATAATAAAGATACAAACGGACCCTACCGCTGGGAAACAATTTATAGTGAATTATCAAAATATGTGGACATTTTCGCTCCCCATGTTTGGTAGGCGCTGTCCGATCCCGACTTGTCGAGGATGCCGATGAATCGGCATAAATCGTGACCAGGATTTCTAACTGCGCCGATGCGGTGCGGTTAGAAACCGCACCTACCGGGGTGATAACCCGGATTTTCCCATCGCTGGTACAGCGTGTCCAAGTAATTCTAAAGTTCACCATAAACCATGAAATTAGCAATCCCTAAACTCTTTAGACGTTCAAACCAGAAAGTGACAACCTCGGTTGCTGAGGACGCACGGCCCATTGAACAACCGCAGCCGTTCGATCCCGATGGAATCCGATACTGTTCACAGCGCCCTTTCCCGCCATATCGGCATGTGCCAGGGGTCACGCCTCACCCAATCAGAGATCCACAGGGGCATAGCTACGGCTTGGAGGAGGACGACTGCCCGGTCTCCCTGCCTGCTGATTGGCATCTCACTGAAGATTATCTATACGGCATCGATCTCTATAATTTTGCTTATTGGTGGGAAGCCCATGAGGCGTGGGAGGGGCTTTGGAATAAAACGGAGGATGATTGCCGGTTGTTTCTACAGGGGTTAATTCAAATTTCAGCGTCACTTATTAAATATCATATGCGCCAGCTTCGAGGGCTACAAAGCCTCTCAACCAATGGCCGCAACAAGCTACGGCAAGTGCTAACCAATCTCGATGACCCGACAGGGATGTATATGGGCATAAGCGTCCCCGAATTCCTAACCTGCCTTGATACCTTTTTCGAGCCGTTCTTTTCCGATACGGTCTCGGAGCAGACCTACGCTCGTGTGACGGTGAAACCACTCATTCACCTGCATCTTTAGACTTCAGTTAAACTTAAAGAATAGTTGCTTTTAACCTCTTGCAGCATCTCGTAAGTCATGTTATAATTATATAAACGAGATGATTATATAAAACCCTAACCAAATGCTGTGTTTAATCAAACAACAAACTTAAGGGGAATCCATGGTTCGATATAGAAAACACACCTTGCCTATCGCAGTGTTGGCTGCTGCTGTCATTATCGCGCTCTTTCTCGTACCGTTAGGAGAGAAAGCCGCGCTAAGTAATCGCGATGGTAAAAACATTATCAATCTGCAGAAGGCGCTGATAGAGGTGATTAGAAAGGCGGATGTGCATTACTACGATGACGTCGATCAGCGAGAAATGTTTGAAGGGGCGATCAAAGGATCGCTTGCTGCTCTGAACGATCCCTATACTTTCTACCTACCACCAGTCGATCAGAAACGCGAAGAAGAGAATCTCTACCATGCAAGATTTGGCGGACTCGGTATTCGGATCTATGAGGACAAAGGCTTTATAAAAATTGCTCGACCCCTGCCCAAGACTCCAGCGATGCGAGCGGGATTGCAAGCAGGTGATTATATAACCAAAGTTAATGGAGAACCCATCCATATTAGTGCCGGAGGGCAAACGCTTTCAGAAGTCGTTGATATTTTGAGAGGGATAGTTGGCACACCGGTTACAGTCACGATACAGCGCCGAGGGCATTCGGAACCATTTGATGTGACGCTTATCCGCGAGGAGATTAAAATTGAGAGCGTGCGGAAAACAATGCTGGAGGATGACATCGGTTACATAAAAATTGAGAGTTTTACCGGCAGAACCGTTGAAGAATTTAAAAAAGCACTGGAAACCTTGCTCGATACCGAAGATGCAGCGATGAAGGCACTAATTCTAGATCTCCGACACAATCCCGGAGGATTGCTTAAAGCTGCTTACGATGTATCGAACGCTTTTATCTCTAAGGGAATTGTCGTGTCAACACAAGGCAGGCTCAATAGATACAACCAAGAGTATCCGGCAACGTCTGAAATGCTTTGTCCAGCGGAGATCGAGCTAGTGGTACTTGTGAACGAGTATAGTGCGAGCGGTTCCGAAATTGTCGCCGGTGCTATCAAGGATTCTAGGCGGGGCGCCGTCCTCGGTAAGAAAACTTTCGGCAAGGGTGTTGTCCAGCAACGATTTCCTTTGAACGCTATGGACAAAGAAGGCGCAGTATCGCTCACAATCTCGACCTACTACACACCGAACGGCGTCTCGATTAACGAAAAAGGAATCGAGCCAAATGTCGAGGTTGATATGAGTAAGCTGGATGAAGTCACAGCGGCGATGCGGTTGTATGCGAGGAAATATGTCGAAACCTTTGTTGAGGACTGGATCGAGCGGACAGAGAAGGAGATGGGGGAAACCCCCAAAGATTTCGCTCAGTTGGAGACAGACCTCCCAGAATTGATGACGACACTTGTGGAAAACAAAATCACACTCGATATTGAAATCGTTAAGAACGAGGCGAATGCGCACTTCAACAGAAATGTCGGTATTGAGCAGTTAGTCGATCTTGTTAATGACAACCAGCTGCTGGAGGCAATCCAACTTATCAAGACGGGCGGAGTTGAAGCAGTCCTCGCATCAACTACAACAGTGGACCTCTAAAAAGCTAAAATTATAGCGGTTACATTTTCATCTCTGCTAAAGGGGGCAATCTGGCTTTTTGGAGGCAGCAAAACACTCGCGTCTGACCCGGCCCCGTTATAGTGGTCGGATATAGTGAACCTGTCGGGCAATTTCGATAAAGCCCATCTTGGGATAGAATGCTGTTCCAATCTGATTCTGTTCCAGTGTCTCAATCCGTGCGTAAAGCATTCCTTCCGATTTCAGATATACCAACGCTGTCTCAATCAGTTCTGTCCCCAACCCCTGCTGCTGAAAGTTTGGGAGCACGGAAAGATTTGGGATACCGCCGATTTTCGTTTGATGATTGACATAGGTGGTGATATACCCCACTACCTCCCCGTCAACCTCTGCGACAAACACGCCAGCCGCATTCGCCTCTACATCATCGTTAATGTGTGGCATCTTGCGCTGTTTCCAATCGAGTTCATTGATAATACCGAACTTGTCTTCGATGTTCTTGTCGATCGAAACCCCTTCAAAGCAAATTGCGGTGATTTGCCGGAGCGGTTCAAGGTCTGATGGTCGATATTTCCTTATCACGGTTACTCCTTTCTACGACTTACCGCTAAGACTACCCTCCCAAAGCGTGCCAGAAATCAGTTGTTTCAAGTATTGGATTTCATGGGCTGCTGTCTCATAGGGTGGGTGATGGCTGCCATGTTCTACAGAAATGTAACCATCAAAACCCTTATCCTTCAATATCCGTGCAAACTCCGTGAAATCCTCATCCCCGGCATCCAGAAACGTGAGATTAGGCCAATTGCCAATCCAATTATGGGCGTGGACGTGAACAACGTGAGGACCCAGCTGCGCTGCTGTCTCGAAGACCGATTCACCTAACAGCGGTGTCTGAATGTTCACCTTCAGGTTGTCCATCCCCACATCGGCGAGCAACTTGAGCGTAGTTGGACTCGTATCTGTCAGGTTCGGCCCTGAATGAATAACCTGATGGGTTTCAAGCGGAAACACAATACCGTGCGGCATACCCATCTCACAAATTCGCTGCAATCCTGTCACACAGGCTCTCCACTGCTCTGCCGTTGCATCGGCACTCCCGACATTACCGGTGTAAGTCCGGATAAAAGGACCTCCCAGTTGAATTGCATACTCGATATATCGTTCTGCATCCCGTATGCTCTGCTCCCACGTCTCTGAACTGGTTGTGAAGTCGAAGTATGGGCAGATCTGAACAATTTCGAGGTGGTGTGCATCCATCAGTCCTTTGAGCCACTTCAGATTTGCACTGGATAGGTACTGCTCCCAAAACTCCAACCCGTCATAGCCCATCTGCGCCAATTTCGGTATAGCTTGTTCCATAGCCTGCTGCGTGTTGCCAAAGGCGTTCGTGCAAAACGACGCTTTCATACCGTTCTCCTTTGAAAGATGACTGTCGTGAACTTGCCTGCCCTACATCAACCCGTAAGGGAAAAATCTTGAATTTTAGGACGGGCTTATCTTGAGGATTCATTGTTACGCGCCCGACTTTTTGCTTGCAACAATCTTCCTATGTTACCTGTCGTTGCAGATCCCGAATCTAGCGCGTTCCCACGCTGATACCCATGTTGAGATGCTGAGGAGGGAGCGAAATCAGCGGACATTGTCGATGGCTCCGCTGCCAGGTCCCGACTTGTCGAGGATTCTCGATGCCGTAAGCGTCGGGACGACGCAACGGCATCGGAAGTTGCCTTCGTTTGCCTCAAACGCGAAAGTGTTGGTGAGGATGCATGGTCATCTCGGCGGTAAAGCAATCTCAACTGGGTTTTCAGTTCCGCAAGATAGCCGCTCGCAATACTGAAACGACGCAGGATCATCTCCAAGACAAATAGGATCAGGCTCACTATCAACAGGGTAAACGAGAGCGGTTTCAGATTTTCAACTGGCGTCCCACGGCGCTGAACAATCTGTTTAGGTGATGGCTCAAAAATTCCGTTGGTTTGGATCGCGAGTTCATTGAGCAGCTGACGATTTGTCTCAAATTCAGCAAACTCCGCGGGATAGGAGAGAACGAGGCTCTCATAATCGGTGCTTTCGACCTGTCCATCCCTTTTTTTCTGGGCAGTAACAAGATACGATCCACGCTCACGCACAGGGAATTCTCCAGAATATCGCGTCGGCGTGACACGGTGCAGTTCGACTACTGCTCCCTCGCCATCAGGACGAGCGAGGCTCACGTCAAATGTGAGGCCATATGTCGCTGGGGTAGACGCTGTGTCTATGACCACTGCGCCTCTGCCGTTCTGGGGGGTTACTGCCAAATCGAAATCCGCAGTACCGTCCATTGAGGGTAAGGTCCAATTGACAACCTGCCCCCAAAATCTTCCGAAATTCTCCCACTCAATCCAATCCGCTCCCCACCCCGGCTTCACATCAGAGGTAAAGGCGATAGACCTACCGAGCCCATAATTCCACCCAGCGAGAATCGGGTGGTCTTCATGGGAGCGAATATAAGTTTGTGCTAACTCCTTTTCGGAAGTGGCAATGTAGCCGTAAAGTTGCGGCAGGCGGTTAATCCCTGCTAACATTGCGGAATTTCCGTCACTGATGATTGGCTGGAACGGTTCCTGAACGGTGTACTTCTGGGTCTGGCGCACCTCATCAGCCATAATCTTGGGCAGTTCGCTGATGTTTCGGACATCTCGGTAGCCGCCCCCTCCAGCCTCAGCTATCGCTTTCATCAGCGTTCGATCTGCATCGCCGATGGCGATAGTCGAGACGGTTATCCTGTCCGCTGCAATCCGATTTACCAACAGAATAAACTCACCCTCCGACTTGCCATCTGACAAGAGCAAGATATGTTTCTGTTTCGCATCAACTATTTGAAGATGTTCATAAGCCCTTTCCAGTGCGGGGTACATCTTCGTCCCACTGCCCGGACGCAACTTTCCAACTTCACGAAGTATTTCGTCGTGTTCGGTGGTCGGTACGTGATCCATCTTGATTTCTGCGGCGAAGGCGATCACCCCAGCACGGTCTTCATCGTCGAGTGCTTGAATGGAAGCGCGCACCCCTTCAAGTGCCAACTGAATCTTCTGGTCCGGACCGATATAATTTGCCATACTTCCAGACGCATCGACGACAAGTATCAAGGCAAGAGACTCTTTTTTCTGCCGAGGTGTCATCTCAACGGGCAACACACGTTCCAGTGGTGTGTCATGATAGCCCCCCCTTCCGAAAGCGCGATCTCCGCCAATTACGACCAACCCTTTCCCCAAATCTCGGACGTAGCTTTCGATGTGCGTCATCTGGGACTCGGACAGGTCACCAGCCGATACGTTGCTCAAGATTATGGCGTCGCTGTTCTGAAGTGTGACAAGATCAGTCGGGAAGTCAGAGGGAGGGAGGACTTCAACCGCCAAACGGTTCATTTCAAGTACACTCTTCAATGCTTCTGTTTCTCCGGTATTTCCCTCAATGTACAAGATGTGCGACGTCCCATGGACGCGGGTAACACCGTCTCCTGTGTTGTTTTCGGGATTGTCGCTGCTTGCGTTATCGACGGAAAGCTCGATTCGATATCTGTAGATATTCTCCTTAGAAATTCTTTGTGGAAAGTCGATGGACTGCTTTCCCTGCTTCAAACCTATTATTCGAGGCTCAGTCACGGGGATATCATTGCGGTAAAGTCTGGCTTGAACTGCTGTATCTGTTGTTGTTTCGACGATTGCCCGCACCGAAAAAGTTTCGTCTGCCCGTACCTGCGACGGGGTTCGCAGCTCTCTCACCCAAACTTCGTATTCCCGTTCGGAGGACAGCGGCAGCGTGAAAATCTCGATTTCACTCGCTCGAACAAGGTCAAGTAAATCCGCTATCTCACCGACGTTTTGGATACCATCACTCAACAACACCAGCCGCTTCTGTCCCCTATGCTCGCCGATTGGTAGGCTCAATCCCAGTTGAATCGCTCCTGCGAGATTGGTCGCCGCCCGATCAACTTCCACACTCGATAAAATATCTTCTGTTAATTGAGGTTGTGTTGCCTTCGCCTGATTCGGCACACGCACCGCAGCTTCCCCCGCGAACAGAATTACACTGAATAGGTCGGTGGGCTTGAGTGCGTCAAGGGCAGTGTTAATCCCCTCGATTCCTGCTTTCTGTTGTTCCGTTGTAACGCTGTCGGACACATCGAGGAGGAACACGACAGAGAGAATATCTTCTTCTTCCTTTTGTTGTAAACCGACTAATGCCAAGATGAGGCACAGAACCGCGCCAAGACGCAGGAGAAGTGTCCCAACCTTCCGCCACTGCGCTGCTTCAACACGTGTATAACGGTTAATAATCAGTAAGATTGGGATAATGCCGAGGAGCAAAAAAAAGAGAGGATTACTGATCTGGAACATATCTGAAGTATGACAACCCAAGCTGCTAGTTGTTCAAAATCCGTTGCTGTTTTCGTAGGGGCGGGGTTCCCCCGCCCGCCAAGTTGATTCAGTACCCTGAATCCTGATTACAGGGTCAATAGCGAATTATCAAAATATGTAGGCACTTTCGCTCCCCATATTTGGTAGGCGCTGTTTGTAACCGCGCCGATGCGGTGCGGTTAGGAACCCTCGCGGGTACAGCGTGTCCAAGTAATTCTAAAGTTCACCAAAGGTAGGACGATAAGTGTATATCGCGTGGCGGTTAAGTTGAACGGGAATCGTGAAACCCAAAAATTGAGAAGCACTGCTCATAGCTCATCAACCCTGATAGGTAAGGGATAATGCTACACAGTCCTAAACTGTTTAGGCCAAAAGGGCTCTAACCCTGCCACGAAGGTCATCTCTTCTTTTCGTGTGGGGTGGTTGATGGTAAGCGATCGAGCGTGTAAAGCCAACGCTTTCTTGCCAAATTTGACTTTAGAGCCGTACCGAAAATCGCCGATCACCGGATGACCACGATGTGAAAATTGTACGCGGATCTGATGGTGTCTGCCTGTTGCGAGTTCGATCTCAACCCAAGAGACACCTTTGTGATATCGAAGTCGGCGAAAGGATAACTCCGCACGCTGGCCATTATCTCCCCTGGCTATATGGCTCGTCGGACCGTGGCGATTAATCCGATCTACCAGCGTTCCATTGCTCGGAGTTTTACCGTCAACAAGTGCCCAGTAGATCTTTTGGACGCTTCCCACGCGAAACTGCTCAGACAACCGCTTCGCCGCCTTGGAGGTCAACGCAAATACAACAACACCCGATGTCGGTCTATCAAGACGATGGACAAGCCCCAGATAAACATTGCCGGGCTTATTGAACTTATCTTTTATGTGTTCGCGCACATGATCGAAAAGCGACGTATCGCCGGTACGATCACCTTGCACCAACATGCCCGCCGGTTTGCGGACGACAAAGAGGTGATTATCAGTGTAAAGAACTTTCATTAGTTTACAAGGTGAATGAAGCGCAAGGGCATAACTTGCTGCGTTCAGGTGCTTGGTTCAGGTGTGGAGGATTCGTCAGTCCCCCTATCCAGTTATAGTGAATTCTAAAAACAGATAGAAACCTTCGCTCCCCGTGTATGGTAGGCGCTGTTTCTCCCGACAGGTTCCGATAGATCGGAATGCTCCCCGATCGGGGCAGGCAGGAACGGCATCGGGATCCCGATTAATCGGGACGCGCCGATGTGGTGCGGGGAGAAAACGCACCTACCGGACCTAGGGGCAATGCGGTTCAGTTTGGCGTGTCTCATTAATTCTAAGGTCCACTATAATCCCGACTTCGATTCATCGGCGACCTGCCGTAACCGCTTTTTTAAGGCTTCCATATTTGTCAGAATTTCGAGTTCAACTTCTAACACAAAAAACTGCACCGGTTCTGCGTGCAAAGATGCTGTTGTTGCTGCCACGGATTCCAATTTCTGCGAATCCTTCTCGGTTGTTACAACTATATCTGCTCTGACCTCACACGCCCTTGCACTGATGTCGTTGATGTCCGCTGATGAGTAGCGATGATGGTCAGGAAATGCTAACAATTCCACAGCCTTCGGTTCAAACCGACGAAGTGTTCCGGCAAAGGCTTCTGGGTTGCCGATTCCGCACACCGCGAGAATCCGTTGCCCTTTTAACAAATCTAACGGACATGCTTCGCCGGTAGTCAGTTGATGCAACCGCGTGGGGCGGTGACAACTCTCGAAGATCTGCTTCCCGTCTGCAAGTTGATCGAAGTGGACAAATTCTGTCGCGATATCTGTCCGCGTTAGCAGGAGGATATCTGCTCGCCTCAAAGCACTTTTCGGTTCCCGTAGCGTCCCCGCCGGGAGCAATTTCCCTGTCCCAAAAGGCTGGCTGCTGTCAATTGTAAGGAGGTCCACATCCCGTGCCAACTGCCGACGCTGAAAACCATCGTCCAAGATAAGTACGCCATTCGTGTGCCCCCAGAGTTGAATGACCTCAAGCCCCGCGGTGTAGCGATCACTCCCAACTACGACGGGAACGTCCGGTAGCTTGCGGGCTATCATTCCAGCCTCATCACCGCTTTCTGTCAGGGACCTCAAGGTCTGCTTCTCATCGGATACAACCGAGACCGAATGATGGCCCTCTCGACCATAACCACGTAGAAGTACTCCCACCTGAAAGCCTTCGCTTCGTAGATATTTTGCTATCCAGATGACTGTTGGCGTTTTGCCTGTCCCGCCTGCCACGATATTCCCGACGCTAATTACTGTGCACGGAAGTCGTTTCTGTCTAAGAAACCCGCAGTCATAGAGCCAACCACGTGTCTTGAGAACCACAGCGTAGATATAACTCAATGGAGTCAGTAAGCCAATCAGGAAGAGCGGAATACCCCCCATTCTCCTGCCC
The DNA here is from genome assembly GCA_965204355.1 of Candidatus Poribacteria bacterium. Classification (GTDB taxonomy): domain Bacteria; phylum Poribacteria; class WGA-4E; order WGA-4E; family PCPOR2b; genus PCPOR2b. Next base: position 5,230,733 of record OZ241983.1, on the reverse strand, counting down.
GTTATGATAGCGTACAGATAATCCTTCATCAATAACTCTACTCGCTGAGTTTAACAATCTTATCACGGTTCGTTTCTATCAATTCCCGCTGTTCCGGCCAAAATATCGCCGGAAGTGCCTCGATTGGATACCACCCAAGTTCGTAGTGGTGTTCAACATCGGTTGGAATACCTTCCACCTGTTCTGTGACAAAGAGGAAATAGTGGGTTGTAATCCAGCAAACCCTGTCATACGAGAGGCGCCCTCGAACCCCCAGTTTTTCAATCAGTTTTAGCGCAGATAATCCCGCCTCTTCTTCTATCTCCCTTCGGGCTGCCTCTTCCAAACTTTCGCCGGCTTCGACGCCTCCCTTCGGCAGGACACGCTCCGTGAGTCCAAGTTCCCCGACAAGAGCCACATAGATTTGTCCATCTGCTATCCGTATGACTACACCGCCCGAAGAGGTTCTATCACTAACGCCGGGCGGGCGCTTATACCAACTTTCGTCAATCATCTAATCTCTCCTCATCTGATATGGTTCAGTATCAATTGAGCGGTTCGCTTCGCTGCGCCAGGTTCCCCTAACTGTTGATACACCCATCGCAAGCTTTCTTGCTGCGCTTCTCGCTTTTTGGAATCCTGTAGCAGCTCAAGGGCGATGGGCACGATACGTTCTGCGGTCACTTGATCTTGAAGCAGTTCCGGGACAATTTCGCGCCCTGCGATGACATTGGGCAACCCGCTAAGCTCTAGGTTAACGAGCGCTCTAAGGATGTGCCACGACAACCTCGACATCTTGTAGATCACAACCATCGGGGTGCCTAAGCAAGTTGCTTCAAGGGTCGCCGTCCCCGACGCAATCAACATCAGATCTGATGCGCGCATCGCTTCATATACCCTGCCCTCCACAGTTTTCACAGACGGCATCTCTGGCAGCGTCGTCGGATCAATACCCGGCGCAAGTGGAAGGACAAATTGGCAGTCTGGAACAGTTCGATGTATCTGATCTCTAACCTCCAACATCACCGGCAGGAGTCGTTCAACTTCTCGGCGGCGGCTCCCGGGCATTAACCCAAGTACAGGACGATTTTCGTCCAAGCCAACTACCTGACGGGCTTCCGCACAACTCAGATCGGTGCGGGCAAAGTCCAACAGCGGATGTCCGACAAACTCCACATTCGCCCCCGCTTCCCGATAAAAATCCGCCGCAAATGGGAAGATTGAGGCGACAGCGGTTGTCGTCTTAGCGATCTTTTTCGCACGGCTCGCTCGCCATGCCCACGCCTTCGGGGGAATGTAGTAGATCACCGGAATCCCCAGACGATGTGCAAAACGCGCCACAGGCATGTTGAAATCACCGAAATCGACCAGTACTACGGCATCGGGACGCTTCGCACGGATTAGACGTTTGAGGTGTTGCCGCTTCTTCAGGAACGTAGGGATCGCGGTAAACACGTCGCTGATTCCCATCACCGCCGAGTCGCGGATATGATAGATCAGTTCAACCCCCGCTTCCGCCATCAAATCTCCACCCATGCCAAACAGCGTTAAATCGGGAGTGAGTTCTTTGAGTTCAGCAGCCACACGAGAGGCTTGGAGATCGCCGGACGGTTCACCGGCGCTAATCATAATCGTTGGCATGGTATTGCCTCAGGTGCGAGCGGGATAATGGGTTAATCATAGGTGTCGTAAAATCTTACTCTTCCCCGGCGGTCTGTGTCAAATATCCACCGATAACTTCCTCCGGTATCTCCTGTCTACCGCCGGTGTGCCCAAGCACCATAGGCGTATATTGAATCGGCGTAGATGCCTGCGGGATTGTTTCAACCGTCAGCAGATAATCCCCCGGTTCCAGTTCCTGAATCATCACGGGACTAGATGCCAGCTGCTTAAATTGGCTGTCGAAAAGTGTGGCAGCGAGTTGGTCGCTTTCCGTACGGATGCCGACGCCAACCTTCCCCTTCACTGTGACGCGAAACGTGAAAACTTGGATCTCGCCGGGACGAATGAGTCGAGGACTGTCAGATGCGGTTTCCAGCGATTTCGGGAAAATCTTCAGGAAGTGCATAGCCCCCATCTGCATTGTGCCCTCAAGTGGTCGTGTCCATAGCTGATAATCCCCCGCGGGTAGAAAATAACGCAGCTGCCGACCTTTGTTGCTGCTTCCGATCCTCGTAACCAATACCTTTTTATCTGCTAATAGTGCCGTCACTCCCGGTTCATCTGCATCGGCGACAATATAGGCAGGGTGATCCAACCCAAACATCCAGCGTTGCGAACGGTTTTCCAATTTCGCCAGCCCGTTGGAAAGACCTTTCACCCTGCGAGGCTTCTTGCCCATCAACGCTAAATGTTTCTCCTGCGGCTTGGCTGCCCATACCTTGACATAGCCGGGCTTGTATGAAAGTTCAAGTATCCCCTTTACCCGGTTTGTGCCGTTCCGAGCATCCTCGCGAAGCGGGACTTGAAAACTATCGCCTTCACGGATAATCCCATCGTCCCCTAAGAGATGACTCCTCACCGCATCCCCTGATACAAAGAGTTCTTTTCCATCTTTTGCCCCCTCTATCAGCAGTGATATGGTGCCCGCTTCGGCGAAAACACCTTCAAAGCCCTGTTTCGACTCAAATTTCTGCGCGGTCTTCGCAGATTCTCTCTTCCTTTCGACACGGAATAACCCCACTTCGTCCCCCCGGTTGACGATGAACAGTTCTCCGCCGCGAACGGTGATTAATTCTTGAGTATTGCCGTGGGCGGCTACGAGTGCCGTTGTCTGTTTCCCATCCCACACAAATGCAACCAAGTCCCCGGTGAGCAATAACTCATAAGTCTGACGGGATTTATCGAGTACAAAACTCTTGGCGCTGCCGGACTTGAGCGGTCTCTCATACGAAAGCGCTTCGCCAAACGCTATCCGGTCTTCCAGCCGAAATGTGTGTGCGCTAAGATGGATCTTTTCTGTCTCAATCGTTTCTCGCGTTTGCCAGATTTTGGCACGGTATGTTCCTTTGCCTGGGACCGCTGCGACCGTTTCAGATGCTGCCATCTCCATCCCTGCCCAGTGAAATTTCGATCCAAACTGGCTTTCGGATGTGTAAGTCATCGCCCCAATCTGTCCCCCAGTAGAACTCACTTCCAGCAATAAGGGTCCATCATTTTCGTGTTCCAGATTGAAGGCGAACGGCAGTTGTCCTAATTCAATCGTTTTAGAACCTCCGGCTGCCAGTGCAAAGGGTTCAAGGGTAAGGTGCTGAGTCTTCTCGTAAGGACTCAAAATTAGCCAGCCTTGCCCATCATTCATCACTACCGGTGCATCCATGAAATCTTCAAACGGTCGTTCCAGCGCAGCCGAGAACTGCAGCGGTGCACCAGTACTCTCGCGTACCCAATAACTGCTCTGATCGGCATCAGTCAATTCCAGCGCAATCGGTTCAGCGTATGGGGGCCAAAGGAGTTCGGTCTGCTCCGGCAACACGGAGATCGGTTTGACTGTAAGAGGGACAACATCTAACATCACTTCGCCTGTAAAATCTCCTAATCCCCAGAGCAAGATCTGGTACGAAGTCTCCGCCCGTAAAGGGATCCTGAATGCTGAGGCTTGATCGTCATCAATTGTCCCCTTGTACAGCGTCCGTGCACCCTTCAGCAGAGCAACACCCAATTCGCCCACCCCATTTTCTGTCTGGAGTTGAGAGGTATCTACAGTAACACCTACGACGGAATTAGCATTATCAATCTTGAAAGGAACGGCTAACACTTTTTTTCCAAGATTCTCCTCTACCGTGAATGGTGGGAATCCGCGTTCGGGAAGAGCGCGCTGCTCACGGAAGTTCATGGCTACTTCAACACTGCCGTGATTGTGTCCAACAGGTACTAACTTCAGGAGATAGCGTCCCGGAGCCAATCGCTGCGAGATACGGAAGTTCCAATCATTGGGCATATCGTCATTCCGCGCCAAAAGCCGTGTCCCGGTCTCATCCCATAAACTCGCCTTCACATCGGTTGCGCCGAAGCTGAAAAGATCAACGATTCCGGGTTTGCCCGATCGGACCGTTAGATCGGCTGGGAGATCAACCCGTTGTCGCAAGCCGGGAATCAGTTCCGCAGTTTCCAGCCGTAACGTGTAAGGCAAAAAGTTATCTTCTCTGGCGCTCTTCACCGCGATTTCGTACTTCCCCGGTTGGAGTATGTCCTTCCATGTACTTCCCCCTGTTATTATCCCTGCGTCACCGGTCTCCCCACTAAGCCGAATAACTCCTTCCATTTCACCGCTCAGGTTGATTGTCACATCAACGGGTGCCGTGATGTCCGTGGTGAATATGTCCGGCGGTCTATCCGCTTCTTCCCGCCACATCATTTTAATTGTTTCGTTGAGGGAGATAGGATGGGGACCCTTACCGACGCGCTCTTCTTTCTCAACGATTCGAGTCAAAGTGGTGATTCGCGTAGATCCGACCGGCTGCGGTAGGGAGTAGTAGTAATAAATCCCCGACTCAAAATGCTCGGTATACGTTTGCCCACCTTTGGGCTTGGTCAGTGGCCATTTATCTTTATCCTCTAAGCGATTGGCGAAATTCTTGCCGAGACCAAGCGTGTGCAGACGATATCGACCAGGGTCGTCAATTGTTAATGTGTATTGGACGGCAACGTCCGGTTCCAGATGCGTTTTCTTTATCGCGCCGACCGTAAGTCCTTCCTCTCGGCGAAGGGGTGTCCGGCGCAGATGGATGCCTGCCCGTCCACGAGACTGGCCCTGCGTTTGTACAGTAACATGGTACACGCCGGGTCTGAGATATTGCTGCACCAAGGCGTTACGTCCGATGCCGTTTTCCTTAGCAGAAAATAGTTGGGTTATTAGTGCCGTTCGCACCGTCAACTGGGTCGCTAGACGCCCACTCGTCTCCAAACGGTAAAGGCTCGGTTCTGCGACGATCAGGGTGAAATGCTGCTTTTGGTTGCGCTTAAAATCGACATACAGCGGTTTATGTTCAGCGAGCTGCGGAAATGGCTTAGATTTCTCTAACTGATCCTTTAAATTCCCCAGCGTCAATTCCGAAGCTGGTTTCGTGGGAATCGTCTTTAGCGTAAAGAGCGTTGTTTCTGTCCCTGAATTTTTCAGGTTAAACAGATACAAGCCGGTGGATAGAACTGTATCTGCTGCCACCGCCGGCCACCGGGCTGTATCTGTGGTCAGAAGGAACGGGGTTTCTTTATCGCTTTCGATAATAAAGGTAGAACGCTGTCCTACATTTATATGGACTGGGACCGATTGCCCTGGGTTAAGGAGCACGGGCAGTGGATCACTTAGATCCATCGGCAAAGAGCGAACAATTATCCCTGTAGCGACACTGTACCGATTATTCAATCGGAGCGTGTACGGTTCGCGGGGTTGAGGTAGATTAACGCTGGGCAACAATAGACCCTGTTTTCGGGGCGGAGCGTCCATCTGTAAGGTGCCTGCATCCACACCTTTCTGGCGTAATATAAGTGAGAGAATCCCCTTTGAATCAGGTCGTATCGTAAGTCTATAGAAACCGCGAGTCAATTCTAATGCTGCTCCCGGCGACTGAAATGGCGGGGATCGATAGTTTCTGGGACGGCGTACCATGAAGGGTTGGATCCGGTAACGTCCCCTTGCTCCAGATGCATCAACCTCCTCAATTATATAGGTCCCCGCATCTTCCAATTTGAGGAACAGATTGACCTCACCCAACAGATTAAACTTGCCCGTAACCAAGGGGGTGTTTGATCCGAGGAGCAACACCTGTGCTTCCACTGGTGCCTCCTGCTTCGGATGACTGATAATCCCTGTGACATCAATAAAATCGCGCCCTTCTGCCGAATGTAGGGAAGAGATCCAATAGGTTCCACTTTTTATCTGGAACTCGCGGTCGTTGAGAAAATAGGTCAAAACGACCCGGTCACCGGGGGCTCCCTGAACAGTAACCCACTTTTTCCGTTTGTCCTCCCTTGTTTGTACAACCGCCCATGGGTTGCGAGATTTTTTGGTGATCGATGCCTGGTTCCTGCCACCGTGCCGGCTCACCTTATCCTCCCACCGCTTCACTGATAACGTTGTTGCTTTCTTATCCGCTCGCGAAATTTGGAAGAAGTCAGTTTTCGCCGGTACGACGTAAGCCTCTCGACCGAAGGGAGAGATTGTGATAATCTGCCTACCACTTGAGCCTAATTCACGGTGTCCCACACGCAGGGAGAACGGGTGTTCTCCCGAATCCTCACCCCACGCCAACGCTGCACCGCCATAAAATGTCAGTCGGTATATCCCCGGATTGAGATCGTGATAAAATTCCGCGTAGCCCATCGGTTGACCGTTGACCGGCTCATAGATTGAGAAACTTGGTTGTATATCCTCAAGCCAAACCCCATCGCGCCATAGACGGCAATCTTTGAGGTTTCGTCCGATTGCTTCAAGCCGCAGAATCTGCCGATTTTTGAGATGCAGCCAAAAAGACTGCTGTTGCAAATCTTTCAACGAGCCGCTCTCGATCTGATAAGCATCAAGCGAGAGGAGTCTGTCGGACGAGCCGATTTCTACAAACGGGTGCACAGCCAGTGTCACAGTGCCCACACCTTCTTTATGAGACTGTAGGCGAATTTTATAAATTCCCTTATCCAATATCAGGTCGAGTCGTCCATCATTTTCACCAGCCCCTCCCGCAACAGCGAAAGGGCCCGCCATCCGGTCTACAATTTCTATTTTCGTGCCTTGGTCGCTTTGGGCTTGTAGGCTATAGCGCCCCGGAGCAGCGATATGAAGCAGTGTTTCGTTCATCCCGTGGGCAGCAAACTCGGTCTGCTCCAGACGCGGTAATTCCCCCTCAGTTTGTCCAAAAACCGAAGCGGAAAGAGTGATACCGACAAAAACGAGCCATAGTGTTCTTCTCCAAGTTTTTCCTAACATGTCGTTTCTCCAATTGATTGTGAATGATATTCCGTTTATGGTGAATTCTAAAAACAGATAGACACTTTCGCTCCCCATGTTTGGTAGGCGCTGTCCGATAAATCGTGACCAGGATTTCCAACTGCGCCTATACGGTGCGGTTAGAAACCGCACCTACCGGGGGCATAGCCCATATTTTTCAGATCCCGGTAGTCGAGGTTTGCTGAACTCTCCGATTTTCAGTGTCCAAGTAATTCTAAAATCTACCATAGTTACTGCCTATTCCAGAGAAACTGTAGAAGCAATTCTTGTGCCCAGCCTTCAAAAATAGTGCCCAAAAAGGTCGATATTGATAAGTTTACCACATCTTTTTATATCTTTGCACTCCGTTTTCATTCACGCTGGTTGCTACAAGTCATTACCAGTCGCGCCGATTGTCCCGATTCATCGGGGCGGGGGGACATGTGGGTTGCATCAATGCCGGTGATTTTGGTAATTATCCACAATTACTAACAAAATCTAACTTTTGGCAAAATGCGCGTGGAGGGTGGATGATTGATCGCTGTAGCGGCATGTCGTATGCCTGTCCATCAGATAACTAGGGCGTGTTGACATTTTGATGTTGCTCATTCGGCAAACGCTGTAATCATCGGGCAAGCTGCCAAATGTAGCGCAAACTGTTAGTTTGCGTATTCAGATCACAATCTAACAGATCGTGGTACAAAAGAATACTTTGTTGGGTTTCACTCTATCTATAAGGAGGTGTTGTTGAATGACCGAGCCCCTATTAGATTTGATAGGGATTCCCGTTTAATCGTTCAACCCAACCTACGGACCGGTAAATGTCAACAGAACCTAGCAACTTGCGTTAGGATAAGCGATTATGGATTAAAATAAACTGCCGAGCGGAGAGGTCGGTCTACTTGAAGTGGTTATAGGGTAGGCGCAAAAGGGCTGCATTGCCATTTTATGGATAGTGTGCATTACACAAACTGATGCCGACCTAAGTGAGGGTATTGATGAAGAAACTGATACAGTGCTGAAGTCTGAAAGGATTGGCTAGGGCTGGCTAGTTCAAGTTGACCTAAAGAGTCAGGAGATAATATCACATGGCGGGCAAAGCCGAATCGAAGCGTTCCAACTGTTCCTATGTATCAGTTTCCCATCTACCTGTTTATCGTTTTTTCAACGCGCCCCATGTTGTCGCCAGTTTCTCTTTTGGCTCGACGGCGACTACGAGTCCATCAATGGTAACGTCGTAGTCGATGAGTTCAAAGGTAATACCGTTGCTACTGAGGGATTTCACTAAGCCGAAGTCCGGGGCGAGCCACATGGTGCTCTGTGTCGAAAAACTTAACAAGCCTGATGCAGAAAGCTCCTGCTCTATTTTCAGGCAGTCGTGGTAGGTTCCCGTTGGGACAGTGACATCTTCAACAGCGACAGCTGTGGCGACGTTGGTCACTGGGATTGATAGGAAACCGAGGCTAGCTTCGCCGACCACCGTCCACGGTTTATTCAACTCAATTGGGATGGGAAGAAAGGTCGCGGGTGGGGAATAGTTGATTGTGATTTCACCGAACACTGCGACTGTCGCGGTCGCCCGGAATATCAGGACCCGGTTCGGCGTGGCTTTGATAAAAAACTTATTCGGATTATTACTTCTCGGATTTGAAACGGGATATGTTCCATCCGAAATCACTTTCACCGATTCACCGGCGATAGTTTCGGGACCCTCAATTGTGACAAGCCTCTCCTCGCGCCCGTCTTTGCTGCGTAGAATCCAAGTATTTCCGACTTCGTCCGGATAATAGTTCTGTGCATAACCGTGTGAAACCGAGCCGCAGACAAGCACAATGAATAAAAAACAGAGACAACAGTAACGATAACCGGCTGTGGGAAATTTAGTTTTCATGATAGCTGATCTTTTTCACCTTCCCATCTAGAAACCCAACGCCGATTCGGTTGCTTCACGCTCATGGCTTACGGGATCACCTGCATGTTTATGTATTGGCGAGGGATTTCAATTCTTTGACCAGGACGAATAAGGTTTGGGTTTTTCAGTTTATTATAAGCTAATAAAGTGTGCAGGTCAAGGTTGTGTCTTCTGGAAATTTGCCAAAGCGTATCCCCTTTGTGCACATAGTAGACCTCCACTGAACCCGCGGAGCTATCCTCAGTTTCCGCATAGGTGAGTTGATCTTCATCTGACGTTGCTTCAGCTTCTTGCTCGTCATAAGTCAAAGTGTTTGGGTCCAACAATTCTGTGACGTCGAGTTGTGAAAGTTCTATCGGCGTGAGTTCTTCTAACTGCGTTCTTGCGGTCGCAGAACCATCGTGTAATTTAGCCAATAATACTATATTTAACACAAAAATTATAGAGGTCCATATTAATAACTGTTTTCGGGCGTACATGAGACTCTCCTTAGAAACGAATAGAATATTGAGTGCAGCTAAAATAACGTCAACAGCTACGCGTCAGATTCATAAAAGTTATGACTAAGAGTCTTTGAAAAACAGCAGTTTTTAGTCAGAAATAGTTGTGTGTTTGATTTACCTCATTTGATCTAACAATTCTACTGCCACATCAGCGATCTGCTCGCCGCAACCGGGACAAAAACGGGAAGAGTTAGACTCATACCCGCCCTGTTTGTAGGCAATCTCGACCGGAATATAGCCGACACTCCCGTTAGTCATACTCATAATGAACAGGTTTTCTTGTTCCGTTCGGTTCACAATATCAAAGCCGATCTCAACAAAAATCTCACCCGGCAGTCCGATGAAATAGATGGATCCAACCGCAATACATTGGAGGTCAACCTCCTCAGTCAGCCTTCCATCAATCGCCTCTTTCAACGAAAGGGAGCGCTTTTGGTGCGTCACCCGCACCTTCGCCTCATCCGAGGTCTCAATCCATTGTAGGATCTTTATCGCCTCGCCTCCGATGGTTCTGCCGATCATACGTGGATAGCTACCTTCACGCTGTATCGGGACAATATTGCCCGCACATCCCAATCCAAACAGACAGGTTCCCCCTTCCCCCTGTTCAACCATCTCCATCGCATATCCCGGATAGTCCGCACTAATTGTATACATCCGGTCTGTAGTGGTCACGGGGTGGCAAGCAAAGTGAATTAGGGAAGCCGCTAGTTCCCCCGTTGCGCTATCAACGCGGAGCACCCTCGTCGTTGAATCGTAGGGACCGAACGTCAAATCCGAATTGGGATCAGGGAGACGATAGCTGGTTTGTGCACTACCGTCCGGACGAATTGTGTGCCGATTATAGCAGACCTGATCCGCGATACCCTTTCCGGCGCCAACCCGCGCTGGCTGAAGCCGCTGTTGAGCGAGCTCTGTTACTGTCGTAAGCTGCTGTGCAAGCATGTCAGCGTAAATGCGATTCTTGGGATTATCGGGGGCTGTGGCGCGTGATGCACGGACTTCAGGACCGAAATGTGTGTGGGAGCAACTGATCATCACGTTGCCCGACGGAATCCCTGTCGTCTTCTCAACTATTTGACGAACATAATCGACAAATGTTGATTCTACACCGATTAAATCATTGGTGATGATTGCAGCTTTTGTGTTCCCATCGTCAAATACGATGGCTTTCGCGTAGAGTGGGTCGGCGATTGTTTCGCTACCACCGTCCCGTCCCGAATATCCTGCCATGTCGCAGCCGAGCGGCGGTGTGATGTCAATCTTCGCAGCACCGACTTTTAAGTTTCCCATATTCAATCCTCTTCCGTTGTCGTAGATTTGACAAGAACACCAGCCACAATTAACAGAGCAAGTGCACGCAGGACAACATGGAGTTGAATACCAACTTGAGGAATCCACATCCCGATTGGGAACGCAAGAACCGCGACCAAGAAAATATAGCCTGCCAACCGGTTCCAGCCACCGATGAGTGAGAGACCATAGCATAAAGCGGTTAGCGCAGCAAAAAAGGTTCCGGTGAGCAGCAATGCTTCCGCGAACTCTTCCGATACTTGGTAAATTGCCATTGCATGGGTTGGATGGTCAGCGTGCAGCTCACCCAAAGTGCGAAGCGGAGCAGTTTGAGAAAGGTGTCCAACCATCTCTAGGGCCAGCCACATCGCCGCAAAACCAAGCCCAAGGTAACTGCGTGCTGTCGCGGTGGCCTTGAGTGATACAAACAGGGCGATGACCGTCGGCACAATCAGAATGAGGCTTACAACGCTTAATCCATGTGTCACTCCCACCAACTTTAACGCCGGTGTTCCCAAAGCGGCATCTTGGAGACGCGCCACGATTATATAACTCGATACGAGCATCAATACGCCACTCAGAAAACCAGCAGCGCCACCGATTAGATACAGTTCAACGGGTTTCTTGTTCATGGAAAACCTCCCTGTGTCAGATCAAAACTCGCTGTGTAACCCCCGTGGTCCGAGCAGCTGGGGGATATTATTAGGGAATGAACTAATGAACTTATTAGGACTAACTGTCCAATCCAGGAATCGCTCAGGTCGAGCCTGTGTCACAGGCTGCCCCTTTCCCATTGCCAAGCGACGCGAAGCTGGAAAAAACCTTCATCGGCTTTTCCGCGCCACAATCGGGACAAACAAGTTCACTGTTATCCGCATTGATCGATTGCAGTATCTCAAATTTGGATTCGCATGTCTTGCATTGATACTCATAAATCGGCATTGTCTTTCCTCCGAATAGATTGGGTTGTAAACCTTATCTCATCGTCTCTGCCAACGCTTTTGCCTGCTCTACCTTCTCACGGATTAAATCGCAGCCGCCCTGCCAGAAATCAGGCGAGGCGATATCAATCCCCATGTCAGCAACCAATTGGCTGGGTGCGGCAGAGCAGCCAGCACTCAACAGATCAAAGTAGCGCGGCACGAACGACTCGCCATCGCGTTGATACTGTGCATAGAGTGACAGGACCAGCAATTCGCCGAAAGAATAGGCGTAGACGTAAAACGATAACTGAAAAACATGTGGAATATAGAGCCACCACCACTGATGGTCTTCACCCAGCGTTAGTGAGTCTCCAAACATCTGCTGCATCATCCGCTGCCAAATTTCACAGTAGGCTTCTGTCGTCTGTTCACCCTTTTCGCGACGCAGACGGTGTGCTTCCTGCTCGAAACGGTACATCGCGATCTGGCGGAATACAGTAGCAAAGATATCTTCAATTTTGCCACACAGTAACGCCAGTCGTTCCTCCGACGATTCTAATGTGGATTGTAACTGGTCGAACACCAACATCTCCCCGAAGATGCTCGCGGTCTCCGCCAGCGGCAAGACGGGGTGATAGTTGAGCAAGCTCTGCTTGCTGGCGAGTACATCGTGAATGCCATGACCCAGCTCGTGTGCCAGCGTCATCACATCACGCGGTTTGCCGGTATAGTTCATAAAAACGTACGGGTGCAAGTCAGGCGTAACCCCCGCACAATATGCACCGCCACGTTTGCCCGCACGGAGTTCAGCGTCAATCCAGCGCTTGCTAAAAAATGGCTCCGTTATTTCTGCCAATTGTGGTGAAAACTTGCCGAAGGCGTCCATTACCATATTTTGTGCTTCATCGAACGGGATGTTACCACGATTACCGAGAAGCGGGGCGTACCGATCGTAGTGCGTCAATTTATCTAATCCCAGCAACTGCCGTTTGAGGTGATAATAATCGGCGGCGATGTCGTAGTTGTCCACGCATACATCCGCCACGGTATTAACCACCGCCTCGTCCACCTCGTTGTTCAGATGCCGCGATGCTTCTGGTGACGAGTGTCCCCGCAAACCGTCCAAAATCTGTTTTTCATGCAGAAGTGTATTGAAGATGAATGTCAACACATGTGCGTCCTGCTTGAGCGTGTCCGTGAGGACCGTAGCAGCGGCTTTGCGCGTTTCCCGATCGGGATTGTAAAAGTGCACCAACAACTCGCTTTGGGTCAATTCTTCGTCGTTCATGCGAAAGGTTTGGCGTGACGTGATTTCAGTAAACAGCCGTCCAAAAGCGCGTCCCCTGGTATTCGCCGTTTCCTCTAAAATCTTCTCTTCCGCTTCGCTCAGATGGTGTGCTGCTAAAGCCCGTTCATGTTCAAGATAGTGTCGATAAGGGACCAGTTGTGGGTCATCAATGATGCGGTCAAAGGTTTCCTGCGGTATCTTACCAATTTCAAGGTCAAAGAAAATCAGATGGGTCGCTGCTGCAGAGCCGACTTCACGGGTTCTCTGTAACAATGCACCCCGTTGGGAATCGGCAGTGTCGGTCGAAAACAGCAGATTCGCGTAAGATCCCGGCTTATACTGCGCCGTCATTAAGGCTTCATAATCGTCGAGGGCGCTGCATAACAGATCCGCGGTCAAATCTGCTGAAGCGATGCGTCCTTTATACTTCTCCTCAAATTCGGACGCTTGATCAGCCATTGAATTGAGATCGGTGTCTAACCGTGAATCGTCAACGCCATCGTATAAATCCGACAGGTCCCACGTCGGTAAACCGTTTGTGCTTTCAGTGCTCACAGTATTCTCCTCAACATCTTCAAAGAGACCAGCGCATAGCGCCAGATTGCTCAACATAGGGTTAATGCTTCCCCGTTAGCGGGACAAAAACGACCGGCATCACCTGTCTTGTCATAATTGAACCCGCTTCTGTCTTTTGTACAAGTGTCAGATTCTGTACCCGGAAACGCCCACCAACTGGAATAACCAATTTCCCCCCCGGCTTGAGTTGATGGAGTAACAGCGGTGGAATGTGATCCGGCGCAGCAGTCACAATAATTGCATCGTAGGGGGCATGTTCCTCCCAACCGAAATAACCATCCCCAATTTTCACTGTCACGTTCTTGTAATCAAGCCGTTTCAGTCGCTCCGCTGCGCTTTCGCCAAGTTCCTTGATGATCTCGATCGTATAAACATGCTTGACCAATTCTGCTAACACCGCCGCCTGATACCCCGACCCGGTGCCTACTTCAAGGACTTTGTGCTCTTTTTTAGGGTCAAGCAGTTCCGTCATATACGCAACGATATACGGTTGGGAAATGGTCTGATCATACCCAATCGGCAACGGCATATCAACATATGCTTGGGATTTCAAACGGTCAGGGACAAATTCATGGCGGAGTACGCGCCGCATCGCGTCCAAAACAGATTTATTCTTCACACCGATTCGACCATCGGTGATGCCCTGCGCGTCTATCTGGGTTCTGACCATCCACTTACGATCGTCATCAAACTTATCGGCGCTCTGCGAGGGGATGGCGATGCACACGAGGAGTGTGGCGAGAATGAAGAAAAACTGTTTCATGATAGCCTCCTTATTTGTTAAAGGAGAGGGTCATATTATGGTGAACTTTAGAATTACGTGGACACGCTGTACCGGCGATGGGAAAATCCGGGCTATCAAACCGGTAGGTGCGGTTTCTCCCCGCACCGCATCGGCGCAGTTAAAAACAGCGCCTACCAAATATGGGGAGCGAAAGTGTCTACATATTTTGATAATTCGCTATAAAAGGAAGTGCAAAATATGAAGCGAAAACTCGGTTTCCTCCGCATGGCGTGAGTCCTCGACGGAGTCGGGATTTGCACGATTTCTTAACATAAGCCTTTATTTTTATCTGCGAAAATCGGCGGAATCTGCGTCCCAATCCATCCGCAAATGGACGCATCCACCAATGAGGTAGACCCCGACTGCCAAAAGTATCACGATATTAAAACCGAACGTAATCGCCAAGCAGGTCGCCAGAATCGCGCTTACCACAGACGCATAACCGTTGATTCCCCACGCCCAAGCGATCAGATGCGGATGCTGTCTCTGCAACCAATCTATACCCAACGGGAAAGGCATTCCCATAAAAAACGCTAAAGGTGCAATCAATCCTATTGATACGGCGATTTTCACGGCATCGGAACTCGCGAGAAAGCGGTGAAAAATCGGAGGAAGCAGTTGCAAGTAGACAACCGCGATAACCGATAACATGCCGATAGCAATAACCGGCGGAGGTTGTCTCAGCTTCACGACCGATCCCAATTTCAGCGAACAAAGGCTACCCAGTCCTGCAAAGAGTAGGAATGCACAGAGCACAACCGCGACCGCATACGTTGGATTTGCAAGCAACAACAGAAACTTCTGAATGAACGACATCTCAATGAACATAAATCCGACGCCCAAACTCAGAAAGTAGATCAATACTCGCCAAGTCCCGGACTCTCCCCGATTGCATCGGGACAGGCGGAACAGAACGGTGAGATGCGAATTGTGTGCGGTGGCTAAGGCGGCATCCTGCTTCAGGAAAAGGATTGGTATCAGGATCAAGACCAATCCCGCGACCGCCGCTTGGATCAACGTTGCAATCAGAAGTAGATAGCCCCACTCAATAAATGGGATAGCGCTCCTACCGACCGTCCGAACCATCTGAACCAGCGAATCGAAACGCAAGAATTGAAAGAAATACGGGCGGTTATCAGTTGTAGGACGGATGTTGAAAGGATACGCTTCGTAAAATTGTTTCCGATCGTTAGACAGAATCGCTTGTGCAGCCTGAAAGTAAATCGGTTCCGCCAATTGATTGTAACGATTTGCTTCCGCTTCTCCCATTTGGGGATAGTATACTACATCGAAAGAACGCTCACGGCAAAAATCTTGGATCGCTGCGCGATCTGCCGAGTGGAAGGTTCCTTTTTTTATTAACAATGTGCCGGTCCGCCAGCCGCGAATCATTGCTAATTGTTGCGCGGGAGCCACACCATCAATGTGGTCTAACGCCTCAATCGTTGTTGCGAACAGGCGAATCATGTCGCGCGGCGGAGTCTTCAGCCAACGCGTAATCGAGATAATACCCCCAGGAGTCAAATGTTGATACAGATCTGTGAACGCCTCAACTGTATAGAGGTAGCTTTCACTCAGTGCATGAGTGCCAGCAGCGGACGCGCTCACAGAATCGAGCAGCGCGATCTGGATGAGATCGTACCGCTTCGGCGTCCCTCTTACAAATCCACGCGCCTCTGCGACGTGAACCTGTACGGGATAGGGTGAATCTGGTGCATAGATATGTCCGGCGAAATCCTTCTGTGCTTTCGCCACCAGTTCAAGTACCTGTGGATTTAATTCCACCGCATCAACCGATGCTGCGCTGTGATACAACGCGTTGAGGACATCCCCACCGCCGCCAGCACCCAAAACCAGCACATGGGGCGATTCGATCAGATGATATGCCAGAGCCGACGTTGTATCCCCAAGATAGCCTACCTTTGATAGATCTCCTTTGAAATCGGTTATCGCCGTCATCGCGTCGGCGTCGGTGAATATGCCTAACTGTGGTTGTACCGGGTACTGCGTATTTAGACTCAACCCCGGCACCGCGCGGATTAAATCACTGCGAACCACATGCAGCACCCCGAGAGGGCTATGCCGCTCATTCAGAATTTGAGCGTCCGGGAAATTCAGCGTGCTACTCAACCCTTTGTAGGGTGAAATCTTAATTGTGACGGGATTGAACAAAAGGTAGCCGACAAACGTAGCGGCACATCCCGTTATCACGACAATTCGACGCCACCGCCAGGCGTTCCAACTTCCCCAATTTGCGATCAACACCGCACCAAACCCAACTGCTGAGATGAGGGTCAAGTTTTGTGCCGGGGGAATCAGGTACATCGTAACAATGACACCTAACGCCCCAATACCGGAACCGAATAGATCGAAAAAATAGAGACGATTGACATTTTCTGCAAATTGGAGCAACGCCAGACCAATACACGCTGCGCCGAAGAAAAACGGGAGCGACAGAATAAGGTAAAGCGCAAAGATTGACAACGCCTGACTCGGCTGCCAAACAAGCATCTGTGGATTAAATGGCACATATTGGTGTAGGACAAAACACCCAACGACACCGATTGAGTACGCCAAACCACAAATCGTATAGGTATTGTGGAAACGTTGCCCGACCCCATCGGATTTTGACCGAATCCCTATCAGCCACCGTTGCGTAAGCGAAATCGCCGTCCCACTCGCGCCAAATCCAAGCAGTGCGAGACTGATAATCATGTGTGCGAAATGATGCCACTGCGCTATTGAAAATAAGCGTACCAGCGTAATCTCATAAGCGATGATCGAACCGGCTAGCAGAGCAACAGAGAAAAAGTAGGGATTCATCGTCACATCGGTTTACCTACGGAATTTCTTTAAGGAGTTGCTTCGTTTTCACCTCAAATCGGGCGCGGGTTGCATGATGTAATTGAGGAAACCAGAGATCCGGAGACGGTAGAGTGGTTGACCAATCTGCTGACCCGTTATACAATATATAGACATCCCACGCGGTATCCTTTAACCCGAGCACATCCTTCCAAAGATCGCCGGTCGCTTTGTTGCTGTCCCAATAATGTGTGAATTTTTCATGTACAAACTCATTAGCGCGTCTTTTCGCTGACATCCGGTTATCGCTATTAAGAATCGGCTGCCAGATAAGATAAGCCCGCAGTCGATCATCAGGAACCCTGTCAAACATCTTTATTATTTCGGAGACCCCCCGACGACATTTCGGTCAGCCGGGAGAGAGCAAGGCAACCACGCGAACATAACCTGCGTCTGCTTGAAATTGATGCATCAACTGATCTATATGCACCAATTCCGTTACCGGTTGTCGGTCAGCCCTGAAAACATCTTTCTGCTTCTCAGCAGCTTCGGTCATCTGATTAATCAGCGGTTCACGCTCCTCTTGGTCAAGCACGCCGAGCAGCGTATATTGCCACGCCCTCGGGATAAAAACATCCAACTGTTGCATGAGTGTGAGCCCGTCAAGTGTCCCCCAGCGTTCCGCAACGACCCCGTCGTCAATCCGAAAGATATCGAAACCCGATATCGTCACCGGCTTGTCAGTTGGATCAAGCCCCATAAAGTTATTCTTGTGCCTACCCTCCATCGTCGTCCGAGTTACCACCGTATCTCCATTGACGATCATTTGCAGGACTGTGAATCGCAGATCGGGAAAGGCGAAGCGTAACGCTCTTACGGTCTGTTTGAACCCTTCTATGCCAGATTCACCGCCTGGCCCGATTGGGTTATGATCAATATATTCGGCAGCAATTAGCGTATCTACTTGATCCAATTGTCCTGTATTAAAGACCTCCTCATAGATGCGTGAGACTATTGAGGAGGTGCGCTCGATGGTCGCTCGGTCTCCTGTCATTTTGAGTGGCTCTTCCGCCGCGGTTGAAGTGCCAATCAACGGGCAAATACTAATCAGGAGCGCTCCGACTACCAAGAGGCAAGTCAGTTTTGTAGCTGTTAGCGATTGTCTCATAGTTCAACTCCTATCTTGGTTTTGGTATCTAATGCTTCAATTATACCAATTCAGCCTGCAATGTCAATGAGAAAATGTTAGGGCTATTCAGTTTTAGGCTTATGACCCATTTTGTTTGAAAAGTCAGAGTCGGGCAGTCGCTCCAAGAGCGACGTGTCGGGATTTGGAAATCCCTCCTACAGAAGAACTAATACATTGTCAGATAAATGTAGCGCAAACTGTTAGTTTGCGGGTTGGGATCATCCCGATTTCATCGGGATGGTACAAAAGCCTCCTTTAGATACTTCCTCCACAAAGCGGCTTGGCTATGGCTATCCAAGTTGCTCTGAATCCCGATTTATCGGGGTCTTGGACTCTCGGCGAAGTCGGAGCCGAGCGGTGAGTGCCTTATCGTGATTTATTTGACAGAGCACTAAATGCCCCTAGAAAATGTGAAACTGCTCCTAATTTTATGCTACCTTGTCGAATCGAAATACGTCGGAAAAATTAGCATATACGGAGACGGGCCCGCCGAGAAAATTCCTTGACTTGCCTACCCACCGTCGCTATAATCTGCATATCTTGCATGTGCTATATCATAGGACCGGTACGCTTTACGCAATCCACCCCAATCACACAAGGAGTCGTCAAATGAACACTATTGTTATCTGCTGCGATACGCTTCGAGCAGATGTAGTAGATCACACGTGGGAAGATCACGTTGATACCCCCCATCTCGATCAGTTGCGGAAAAACAGCACGGTGTTCAATAACGCTTGGGGAGAAGGCGAACCAACCATCCCGATGCGGCGTGGATTCTTTACGGGCATGAGATCCTATCCATGGCGCTTCCATATTGATGACCGGGGTTCTGTCCCAAACATATACGGTTGGCACGCTATCCCTACAACACAGACGACGCTGGCGGAACACCTGCTACTCAACGGTGTGGCAACAGGACTGGTCGCGGATGTTTATCACATGTTCAAACCGACGATGAATTTCACACGCGGTTTCATGAGTTACGACTACATCCGTGGGCAGGAATCGGATCGGGTGCGCAGCGGTCCCCTATCCGCGATTGATATGAACCCCTACCTGCCTGATGAAATCGCCAATCCGACAGACCGCCCCGGTATAGCACAATACCTGCTGAATATGCAGGATCGACGGGGTGAGGAGGACTACCTCGCCCCGCGTGTCTTTCGCAGTGCAGCGCGGTGGATACAGGACAACTACGAAAACCAGCCGTTTTTTCTCTGGATTGACAGCTTCACACCCCACGAATGCTGGGACCCGCCGATGCACTTCGCTGACCACTATTTCAAAGCGGACGGCGTCAAAGATTATATCTATCCGCAGATGGTGCAGAATTATAAAACCTTGACGGACGATGAGATTCGCCGCACGAAAGCCCTCTACTACGGCTATGTTACATTTGTCGACAAATGGATCGGCTACCTGCTCAACGTCCTCACCGATCTGAGCCTCTGGGATGACACAGTGATCTGCTTTGTGTCGGATCACGGCACCGAGTTAATGGACCATACGCAGTTCGGCAAGACCGCGGATGCAATGCATCCGTTTAACTGTCGGCTCAATTTCTGGATTCGCCACCCGGATCCCGCATACCACGGCAAAACAATTGACGCTTACGTGCAAAATATCGACCTGATGCCGACAATCCTTTCTCTCTCTGGAGTTGAAGGTGGAGCGGTTGATGGATATGATCTCCTGCCTATCATGTCAGGTTCACAAGAGGGGCAGCGTGACCATGTTATCACTGGCTGGTCAACGACCGCTGGGGTTCGCACCCCCGAATGGCTCCTCATGCTCGAAACGGTTAAAGCGGATGCCAACCCGCGCCTATTCCATTCTGTCACTGATCCGACGGAGGAACATAACGTCGCTGCTGCTCACCCCGAAGTTGTCAATCAGTTGCAAGGAAAATTGGAGGACCTAATCGGGGGGTCACTGCCGATTACTTATACCCATCAACCAACGTCAGAACATAGCGCGACATTCGCTCAATGGGCACAGAGCAACTTGGTCCGGTGAAGCTAATCTCACCGATAAGTCCCCCTGACAAGGGGGATTTAGGGGGTTCGTTTTTGTATTGATGGTGAATTCTAAAAACAGATAGACACTTTCGCCCCCGGTAGATGTGGTTTCTCCCCGCCCCGCATAGGCGCAGTTAGAAACAGCGCCTACCAAACGGTGGAATAGTAGGTGCGGTTTTCAACCGCCCGGCATAGGCGCGTCCCGATAAATCGGGATCCCGATGCCGTTCCGAGCATTCCGATCTATCGGAACCTGTCGGGAGAAACAGCGCCTACCAAACGGGAGAACGGTAGGTGCGGTTTTCAACCGCACCGGTTTGGAATGTCTCATTAATTCTAAGATCCACTATAGAAAGGGATTAGCATTCCTGCTTTAGCCCCAGCAGGGCGACATGTGTTCCCATCGAGGACGATTAATTTGTGAGTTATCCACAATCACTTAACAGAATCTAACAGAATTTAACACTTTTTGCGAAATTGGTGTCAATTTTGGATGATTGTACGCGAATTTATCGATTACACAGAAAAGGAGAGGACGAACAAGAAAACTTAAGCGTCTTTAGCCCCAGCGGGGCGGGGCGACATGTGCGTCGCATTGGACGGATTCACTACTATCTCTAACAAGCTAATTTATTGTAGGTCGAGATTCACATCTCGACAATCTCTCACCCCGATAAGATCGGGATTCAAAGCAACATGACAACTCTCAATCTCAAACCAACCCACAAACCGGTCAAAGCCTACTACGAATCCCTTCAACGTTTCGAGTCAATCGGTGTCTCCCACGAAACCGCTGTCCGCTCGGCGTTCCAAACCCTACTCGAATACTGCGGACGGCAATTTAACTGGATCCTTGTACCCGAACACTCAATGCTCCCCCTAACAGGACATTCAACATCCCCCCTGACAAGGGGGGCTAGGGGGGTTAAAAGCAAGCGGATTGTCGTTGACGGTGCATTGATCGACAGTTTCCAGCTGCCCCACGGCTACTGGGAGGCGAAGGACATCCACAACGACCTACCGTCCGAAGTGCTACGCAAGTTTGAAAAAGGCTACCCCCGCGACAACATCCTCTTCCAAACCCCACACCGCGCCATCCTTTGGCAGAACAATCAGCAGACACTTGATGCCGACCTGACTGACCCGACGCAGCTGATACATACCCTTGAAACCTTCTTTTCCCACCGTCCGCAAGAGTACACCGAATGGGAGGAGGCGGTTGCACAGTTCAAAGACAGAGTGCCCGCACTTGGGAACGGCTTGGCGGACCTGATCGAAAAGGAACGGGGTGCAAATCGGGAGTTTACCGCCGCCTTTGCCGCCTTCCATGAAAAATGTCGTCAATCGATTAACCTCAACCTCTCCGAAGCCGCTGTTGAGGAGATGCTGATTCAGCATCTGTTGACTGAGCGAATCTTCCGAACCGTCTTTAGCAACTCCGAATTTACCCGCCGCAATGTTATCGCCCGTGAAATCGAAACCGTCATCACCGCGCTCATGTCTCACGCTTTCAGCCGGGAAGATTTTCTGCGTAGCCTTGACCCCTTTTACGTGGCAATCGAACGCACCGCTGCAAGCATTGACGACTTCTCCCAAAAACAGGGTTTCCTCAACACAGTCTACGAGCAGTTTTTTCAAGGCTTTTCGGTGGAGGTCGCAGACACGCACGGGATAGTCTACACACCCCAACCGATTGTCGATTTCATGGTGAGAAGCGTTGAGGAGATTTTACGGACCGAATTCGATCGCTCACTCTCCGATGTCGGTGTTCACATCATCGACCCATTTGTCGGGACCGGCAATTTCATCGTGCGGACGATGCGTGAGATCCGCCCAACCGCGCTTGAGGATAAATATAGGACAGAACTCCACTGCAACGAGGTGATGCTGCTGCCCTACTACATCGCGTCGATGAACATTGAACATGAGTTTTACGAGGCGACAGGGGACTATCAGCCGTTTGAAGGGATCTGTCTCGTCGATACGTTTGACCTTGCGGAGGATCGGCAGCTACCGCTGTTCGCTCTTGACAATACCCGCCGTGTTGAGGAGCAGAAGGAAACGCCGATGTTTGTGGTCATCGGCAATCCACCCTATAATGTCGGTCAGGTCAACGAGAACGATAACAACAAGAATCGGAAATATCAGACGATGGATGAGCGGGTTGCGGAGACTTATGGGAAAGCCTCCACAGCAACGAATAAAAATAAACTCTCTGATCCGTATGTGAAGGCGATTCGATGGGCATCGGACCGGATAGAAAATGAAGGAGTTGTCGCCTTTGTAACGAATAACAGTTTTCTCGATAATGTGGCGTTTGACGGGATGCGGAAACATCTCGCAGCCGATTTTGACGCGATTTACATTCTGGATCTGAGTGGGAATGTCCGCAAGAACCCAAAACTCTCAGGCTCAACGCACAACGTCTTTGGAATTCAGGTCGGTGTGAGCATCAATTTTCTCATCAAAAGACGTAACAATGCAAATTCCCAAGCCGAAATCCGCTACGCCCGTGTTGATGAATTGTGGCGCAAGGAGGACAAATATCGCTACCTCGATTCAAAGGAACATTACCGAGAGATCGAATGGAAGGCGATAAAACCCGACCAGCGATACACATGGCTGACAGAAGGACTCCACGCTGAGTTTGAGACCTTTATCCCGATAGGAACTAAGGAAGCGAAGGCGGCAAAGGGTGGAGGAGTGGATGTGATTTTTAAGAGTTATAGTCTCGGTGTCAGCACAAATCGTGACGCATGGGTTTACAACTTCAACCGAAATATACTGGTCGATAACATGAATCGGCTGATTGGAACTTATAATGCGGAGGTTGATAGGTGGAAACGTCGAGAAAATCGGGAAGCAAACGTTGATGATTTTGTGGCCTATGATGATACGAAAATCAGTTGGAGTGAATCACTAAAACGAAACTTGCAAAGAGGGAAAACCACTGATTTTTCGCTGGCAAAGGTGAGGACTGCCCTCTATCGCCCCTTTATGAAATCAAACCTCTACTTTGACCGAATGATGATCGAGCGCGTATACGTCTTTCCATCTATCTTCCCCACACTAGAAACTGAACAAGAGAATCGTGTGATTTGTGTCAGTGGGATTGGAAGCAACAAACCTTTTCACACTTTGATAGCAGAAATGATTCCGTGTCTTGACAGTCTCGAAAAAACCCAATGTTTTCCCTTCTACACCTACGATGAGGATGGGACAAACCGCCGTGAGAACATTACCGATTGGGCGTTAGCACGATTCCGGGCACATTACCGAGACGAGGCAATCGGCAAGTGGGACATCTTTCATTACGTTTACGCGCTCCTGCATCACCCCGTTTATCGGGAACGGTATCAGGCAAACCTCAAACGTGACCTGCCACGCCTGCTGTATACGCCCGATTTTTGGGGCTTTGCCAGAGCGGGTCAACGTCTGGGAGAAATCCACATCGGCTATGAGGATGTAGACGAATATCCGCTACATTTCATCGAAAACCGTGACGCCCCGATTGACTGGCGCGTGGAAAAGATGAAGCTGTCCAAAGACAAAACGCAGTTGGCCTACAACGATTTCCTGGCCCTCGACGGGATCCCCGCAAAGGTGTTTGATTATCGGCTTGGGAATCGGTCAGCGTTGGAATGGGTGATCGACCAGTATCGCGTCAAGACGGACAAACGCAGCGGTATCGTCAACGACCCAAACCGCCCAGACGATCCGCGGTACATCGTCAAATTGATTGGAAAGGTGATTGCGGTTAGTTTGGAGACGGTGAACATTGTGGAGGGGTTGGGGGAGGTCAGCATTACGGATTAAACGTGGGAGTGACATCCGTGCCACGACATGAAACGGAAAAATCATTTTCCCCTCCCCCGTAGGTCGGGCATCTTCCCCGACCCCAAAACAGCATCAACGAGATCAATTCGTAGGGAACGCAGATCTGCGTTCCGTTTCATCTGACTTTCGCTCCAGCGGAGCGATATGTCTATAGAAGGTAATCCGTCTAACCCCCGCGCTCCAGTTTTGAATCCCGATTTATCGGGGCGGAGCGCAATGTGTATTAAACGGTGACACACAAATTCACACAATAAAGTCATAGAAACGCCAAATTTCTGTAACATCTCTTATGTATAATTTTTGTGTTTTCTGTTTACTGTAGTTGTAGGGGCATTTATGGTGAACTTTAGAATTACTTGAACACTCTGTACCGGCGAGGATGGGAAAATCCGGACTATCACCCCGGTAGGTGCGGTTTCTCCCCGCACGGCATAGGCGCAGTTACAAACAGCGCCTACCAAACATGGGGGGCGAAAGTGTCTATTTATTTTTAGAATTCACCATAGTTTTTCTGTAGGTGCTTGCATCCCGATTTATCGGGGAGGGATTTCCAAATCCCGACCCTTCGCTCTAAGAGCGATACCGACTCTGACTTTTCAAACAAAATGGGTCATAAGCCTAAAACTGAATAGCCCTAACTGTAGTTGGGGGTTATCTCGAATTCAGGCGGCAGCGCAATTTAGGGTTTTGCTTTGACCATGCTTTTGCTGTCTGAATTCACAACATCTTCGAGAAAGAAAATGGCATCAAAGATTCTGATTGTGGAAGATGAGCCCGATATTGTTGAGTTATTAGTGTACAACTTGCACCAAGCGGGCTTTGAGACCGACGCAGTCCTAAACGGGGCGGATGCCCTTGAACAGGTCAAAATCGAGCCGCCCGATCTCGTTCTCTTGGATCTACTGCTTCCAGAGGTGGACGGACTGGAGGTCTGTCGCACCTTGAAGCGTGATCCTGAGACCACAGGCATTCCCATTATTATGTTGACGGCAAAAGGGGAAGCTATCGATCGAATTGTCGGTCTAGAGCTCGGGGCAGACGATTACATCACCAAACCATTTAGTCCACGGGAAGTTTTGCTACGAGTGCGCGCCGTACTGCGTCGCACACCGAACCTCCCGCGTAATAGCCCTGCAAACCAAATTCAGATTGATAATTTAAAGATTGACATAGACAAGCACCAAGTATTCAGCAATGGCGATGTTATTGATCTAACTGCCACAGAATTCAAAATCCTTTCTTTATTTGCTCATTCTCCGGGGCGTGTATTCACGCGCAGTATCCTGATGGATGCGGTTTGGGGACAAGAATATTACGGGATTGAGCGCACGATGGATACGCATGTAAGTCGTTTGCGGCGCAAGTTGGGACAGTTCGGTGAACGAATTGAGACGGTGCACGGGGTCGGCTATCGACTCAAGGAGTAACAGCACACAAGTATCAAACTATTATTGAATAAGAGATGACAAAAGCCCGGTGAGAATTTTTCTCGCCGGGCTTTTTTTATCTCCCCCAACGCTTGTAACAAAATAGTCACAGAATCCCCATCAATTTACCACAAAATCTCCATAAAAAAGCCAAAGGAACGACAAAATTTTGTAACATTTCTGGACTATACTTTGGACGTTGGTTGGGGAAATCAAGAAATTTGGGTTGGAGAGTTTGCGCTCTTCAGCCCAAATTTCGCTTTATCGCTCTTAAAGTGAAAATACCCTTCATCGGATAGCTGCTATGGCGATTACTTGCTACAAAAAATCGAAAGAAAAGTCACAATCC
Source organism: Candidatus Poribacteria bacterium (assembly GCA_965204355.1). Classification (GTDB taxonomy): domain Bacteria; phylum Poribacteria; class WGA-4E; order WGA-4E; family PCPOR2b; genus PCPOR2b. The sequence continues at coordinate 5,204,931 of OZ241983.1, read as the reverse complement.
TGTAACATTTTTGAACTATACTTGAGATCATTATGGTGAACTTTAGAATTACTTATACACTCTGTACCGGCGAGGTTTCCTAACCGCACCGCATAGGCGCAGTTAGAAACAGCGCCTACCAAACATGGGGAGCAAAAGTGTCTACATATTTTGATAATTCACTATAAAAAGGAGAGATGTAATCAGAGAAGGAGAAAAATGAAACAACCGTTTTTGTGGGTGTTAATCGTATACCTCTGCTGGTTTCCGTCAACACTCATCGCACAACAGACTGGAAGTATTGAAGGGGTTGTTCTTGATGAAGCAACGGAAGCACCGATAGCAGATGTAGCCGTCGTATTGAGTGCGACCCAACAGCGCGTATCAACAGATCAGGAAGGGGCATTCACTCTCAAAGTCCCCTTAGGCACCTACAACATCAGCGTCCGATTTCCTTTCTATCTCACACAGACCCTATCCGGAATTGAAGTCACCGAATCACAACCGAAGCAAACCCTCCGTGTTATCCTCACCCCTCAAGTTATTAAGTTAGGCCCTATACATCTACCTGTCCGCTTGAGTGAATCTAGTGAAACAGGTCTCTTGGAGAAGCGACGATTAAGTTTCGCCGTCGAAGATAGCATCAGCACCGAGTTGATGGCGAAGCTCCCTGTTTCAGACGCTGGAGATGCGCTAAAACGGGTCACCGGTATCAGCATTGTTGGCGGACGATACGTTTTTGTACGAGGTCTTGGGGAACGTTATAGCAATACCTTACTGAACAGCGTCCAGATTCCAAGCCCTGAACCCAACCGTCGCGTTGTCCCGATGGACATTTTTCCCGCAAACCTTCTGGAAAGCCTCCAAACTGTTAAAACCTTCTCTCCCGATCAGCCGGGCAACTTTGCTGGGGGATCCGTGCAGGTCTTCACGAAAGATTTCCCAGATGCGTTTACCATGTCGCTATCCATGTCAAGTAGCTTTAACACGGAAACAACCGGCAAGGAACTTCTTGAGTACCCGGGCGGTGATTTAGATCAATTTGGGTTTGACGATGGCACACGCGCCCTGCCCGATATTGTTGCAGATCAACCAGCGGACGCTCCAATTCGCGAACGCGGACGTTTTACCAAAGGTGGATTCACACCAGAGGAGATTCAAAAGTTTGGCAGGGCCTTTGACAATACGTGGTCACCAGAAAGATATACCGCTCCAGCCAATCAGAGTTATAAGTTCAGCATTGGAAATTCTACCCAGCTTGTTGGAAAGGATTTCGGGTATTTAGGAATTATTTCATACGGCAACGGACACAGTTATCGCCCGGCAGAAGAGCAGAATGCGTTTCGACTTGGTTTGAATGATCTCACCCCCGTGACAGCGTATCTGGTAGAACGAAGCGCCAACGATGTTAGTTGGGGTGGAGTGCTGAACACCAGTATGCGTTTTTCGCCTGGGCATAAGATGAGTTTGAGGACGCTATATAGCCATACCGCTGAAGATGAAACGCGGACATGGGAGGGGTTCAACGCAGATCGCGACACAGATATGCGAAGTTCTCGGCTGCTCTATGTGGAACGTGGTCTATTTTCGAGCCAACTTGCCGGCGACCACGAATTCAGCTTCGGTCCCGAAAATCTTAATGGAGACTCGGTATCGACGGAAGAAAGTGATAATAGCGAACCAGAGTTTACGCCGGTGCCGACACTCTCTTGGCGTTTAACCTTCTCTCGTGCAGTGCGAAACGAACCTGATACCCGCGAGGTCATTTATGAAAGACGCCGGGATGATTGGCTTTTCCGCGACATTACTCAGAGCGGCAGTCGGTTCTTCTTTGATTTGGCGGACGATGAAATTAGCGGTAGACTGGATTGGTCAATGCCAATCGTGAGCACGGGATTGTTCAAAGTCGGTGGGATGTGGAGGGATCGTGACCGGACGTTTGATGCCCGCCGTTTTCGGTTTCTGCCCTCCGACAATATTGAGTTATTCCTAGACCGGACTGCCCCGCCGGAGGAGCTGTTTACGGAAGAACACATTGCCCCCGGTCTCTTTGAGCTTCGTGAATCGACACGAGCAACGGATAACTACCTCGCCGCCCATCGCGTGTGGGCTGGCTACGGCATGATTGATCTGCCGCTATCGAAGAAGTTTCGCGTTACCACCGGTGCGCGGTTGGAGGTTTCCGATCAGAATGTCACGACCTTTGATCCCTTCGTCGCAGAGCAGGAGGCGATTGAGGCGAATCTGGATACCACAGATATCCTACCAAGTCTGAACCTGACATACCGCCTGACGGAGCGGATGAACCTCCGTTTGGCTGCCTCTCGCACAGTGACGAGACCAGACCTTCGGGAATTGGCACCTTTCGAGTTTACGGATTTCGTTGGTGGCAGAACAATTTTCGGCAACCCAGAACTGGAACGCACACAGATTGATAACTACGATATTCGTTGGGAGGTTTTCCCACAGTTGGGAGGCGTGGTAGCGATCAGCGGGTTTTACAAGAAATTCCACAAACCCATTGAGCAGATAATCCAACCCGCGGCTGAAGTCCGAATCACCTACGAGAACGCAGAAGCGGCGAATAACTACGGGCTTGAATTTGAAGTACGCCAAAACCTCAGTATCCTCGCTTCAAGGTTGAAATACCTGTCGGTCAACACCAACGTCGCGTTCATCTCGTCCAAAGTTGAGCTGCCAGACGTGGGGATTCAAACCTCTTCTGAGCGTGCGCTGCAGGGCCAATCGCCTTACGTTGTTAATGCCAGCCTGGGATACGACAATCCCGATTTGGAATTGACCGCCGCAGTTGCGTATCATGTCTTCGGAAAACGGATTGCGGAGGTGGGCAACCACGGCAGTCCCGATGTATTTGAACTGCCGCGTTCACAATTGGATGTAACATTTGGGAGACAACTACTCCCATTTCTCCGCTTGAGTCTTTCAGCAAAGAATTTGCTGAATCCTGACGTTACCTTGGAGCAAGGTGGCGAAACCTACGTGCGGTATCGCACGGGTCGGACATTCTCGTTCGGCTTGAGTTACAACCTATAAAGAATAAGAAAAATTCTCTTTATGTTTCACGCTAAACCTAACAACAAAGAAAGGAAGTTTAATTCAATGAGTAACTTTTTGTTTTTCCGGCTATTGCCCGTCCTATGTATCTGCCTCGCCCTGCTGTTTGCAGGCTGTGGTGAGGATGAAGACGACAGCGTTGAGATTGATGACAGCGCCGATGTGATCGCTGCTGAGGAACCGAGTGGTCCAAACATCCTTGAGGGTAAGATTACAGAAGATATGACCCTCGCAGCAAGCCGCGAACATGTACTGCGGGGTGCTGTGTTTGTGGAGAACAATGCCACACTGACGATCGAGCCGGGCACTGTCATTTATGGCGAGGGAATTTCCAACGGCACTCTCATCATCGCACAAGATTCCAAGATTATAGCTGAAGGAACCCCGAACGCCCCGATTGTTTTCACCAGCGATGCTCTCGAAGGTTTACGGGGTCGTGGACAGTGGGGTGGTTTGATTATTAACGGTCGTGCGCCGAGCAACCAAGGTGTTACATTTGGTGAGGGGGACACAGGTGCTTTCGGTGGGAATAACCCTTCGGATAACAGCGGCGTTCTCAAATATGTCCGTGTCGAATTTGCCGGTATTGAGTTTAGCCCTGATAACGAGCTAAACGGTATCGCCTTCCAAGGTGTCGGTTCTGGCACGGTCGTCGATTATGTGCAGGTTCACTTCAATCAGGATGACGGCATTGAGATGTTCGGCGGTACAGTCAACATCAAACATGCGCTTGTCACAGGTGCACGCGACGACTCCTTCGACTGGACTGATGGTTGGACTGGTAAAGGACAGTTCTGGATCGCACAGCAACGTGGAGATGAGGCTGATAACGGCTTTGAAAATGATAATAGCAGCAAGAACAACGATGCAACGCCGCGGTCCGCCCCGACAATTTACAACGCCACGCTCATTGGTGACCCACAAGGTCCCACGAGTGATACCGGTATGTTAATTCGCGAAGGCGCAGCGGGAATCTACCGTAACATCATTGTTCACGGCTTTAAGAACAAAGCTGGGCTTGATATTGATAACGCTTCAACGATTGCTCAAGCCAACAGTGGTGGTTTGACCGTCCAAAACACCATTTTCTCCAACAACCAGCCGAGCAACTTCGCCGAACCGGACGAAGATTTTGATGAAGCTGCATGGGCAATGGATCCCGCGTTTAACAACCTTGAGGCGGATGCGAAGTTGCGTAACCCATTCGCTCAGAGTGGTCCAGATTTCCGCCCAGCTGCCGATTCTCCCGCGGTCAACGGTGCGATTCCAGTCGCCTCGCCACCCGGAGATGGTTTCTTTGAGCCTGTGAATTTCATTGGTGGCATGGGACCTAACGATAACTGGACAGAGGGTTGGACGACAACCGCTCAAAACTAATTATTGCACATATGAAATGGCGAATTGCGTTAGGAATAATTCTCCTCGTTCTGCTGATCGTATCTATCGGTTGGAACAGAAAAAAATCATGGGCGGGCAGCCTTGATTCTCCGGCTGCCCTTGGTCATGCTGTGGTCGATGCATTGAATCGTGGGGATGTCGATGGGCTACATCGGTTGAGAGTGAATCGCGATGAATATCTTTCATGGATGTGGCCCACCTTCCCGGCAAGCCGCCCACCCTATAATTTTACCGCTGATTTTGCATGGTCAAATCTGGATAAAAAATGCGTCCTCGGTGCTAACAGTTGGATTGAACGTTATGGACGCCAGGATTTAGTCTTTACAGCTATCCAATTTGATCGTCCAACTGAGGCATATAAAGGTTTTAAGCTGCTGCGCGGAACAGTGCTTACAGTACAGCAGGCGAGCAGTAACAAAGTCGAATTGAGAATTCTTGGATCCATTGTCAAGAAAGGGAACCGTTATAAACTTTTAAGCTATGAGGATTGAACAGATATGAGTGGTTACATTTCTAATTATAGAGCAAACAAAGGACCAAAAAAGAAATCGACACGTCGAGTGCAAATGGCAACGAGCGCAGCATCGACAACTCCTACTGGTGAGCGAGCAACTGCACCTCAAGTAAGTGCTCCTTCCATGAGTGAACTTGAGGAGCATACTGCGCCGAGTCAAATTCAAGCCACCCGCAAACAAGCCGGGAAAAGAAGCGGGGCATTTTTTGTCTCCCTTGTGGTCCATCTTGTCGGAGCGTTGATTGCGACAGCATACGTCGTCCAAGAAAAGATGGCCAACGAAGATATGATGCAAGGAGTGCTTATGAAACCTGTTCCTAAGCCGACACTCAAGCGCCGCTCCCGTCCACGCGTCGCTAAAACCACCACTCCTCGAAAAACAATTGCAACACCTAAACCGGAACTTCAGCAAATTGCTACAACCAGTGCCCGCCTTCCAATAGGCAGCGAAAGGTTCACAATTCCAGCCAGCAGTCTTTCTGTTGGATCAATGGGTGAACCCAGCACCCAACTTGGCAGGGGTTTATTCACCGGAGCCCGTCAGGCACAAGTCGTTGCTGTAACGCCTCAGTTTGAAGCCCCCAAATTTATGAGTACGTCAATAACCAGCAAGATTGACACAGGGAACAGTTTCGCACAGATGGACTTTAATCCGGAAGCGATGGATCCGATTACAGCAGAACTGCGAGGTGCGACCCAGTCCTTTACGGAGTTTCTCCAGTCGATCCGGGAAAAGATCAAACGCTCTCAACGCTATCCGCGATCAGTACGGAATTTAGCTGATGGCAGTGAAGCACAGGTACAATTCACGATTCGGCGCGATGGGAGCCTAATTGACGCTATAATTGTTGCATCCTCTGGCTCCAAATCGCTTGACGCTGCGGCTTTGTCCGCTGTACGTGACGCTGCCCCCTTCCCATCATTCCCCGAAGGTCAAGATGGGGCAACGCTTCGTCTAGAGATTCCGATTGCTTTTCAGTTAAAAACTAATTAAGAGATATCAAATCAACAGCCTCCATCGGACGCGTTATGAATTTCCACCCTGTCCCGATCGAGCCTCTTCTCATAGGGACTGTTTCATAAGGCGCTTTTTTGTGACAATTTGTGACATTTATGGTATAGTTTTAGGTTGACCGATGTTAAAATGTCGATGCACAAAAATGCTATCAAATGGAGGCTTTATGAGAAGATATTCTCGACACAGTATTTTACTTTTTATGTGTCTATTGCTGAGCAGCCCCGGTGTTTTGTGGGGAGATGCGGGTAAGATTAGCGGTTACTTCTTCGGCGATTATTACTACGTGCTGAAGTCCCACGACGCTGGGCTTGAAAATCGGAATGGATTCCAGTATCGGCGCGTCTACTTCAATTACGACAAGGATCTGTCAGAAGCGTTTTCGATGCGGTTTCGGTTCGAGATGAATGGCGCAGCATTTCCCACAGATCGTCAGAAAATCGAACCGTATCTCAAAAATGGTTATCTGAGGTGGAAGAAACCCGAGTGGCGGACCAATCTTTATTTAGGGCTATCTAGCAACCCGACTTGGAAGAATGTTGAAAGGGTATGGGGCTATCGCTCTGTTGCAGAAACGGCGCTTCACATGCACAAAATGGGAAATGGCTCCGACTTTGGTATAGCCCTACAAGGCGATGTTGACAAATCAAAGAAAGTCAGCTATCACCTGATGTTCGCAAATGGCACGAGCACAAGTGCAGAAATTGATGGCAATAAGAAGGTTGCTTTTTCGCTTGCAGCCAAGCCTGCTAAAGGTTTTATCCTCGAAGGATATGCGGATCTGGAAAACGCAGCAGATCGGGGTAGATGGTACACATTACAAGGTTTTCTCGGCTATCAACGGGAGCAATTTCGACTCGGCCTTCAGCTTGCCAACCAGACGCGGGAGAAGAATGACCTTAACATTTTAGTTAGCTCAGTGTTCAGTGCCACGCAACTAATCGAAAAGAAAGTATGGGCTTTTGCTCGGTTTGACCGGCTGTTCGATCCAAGCCCTGCCGCGAATAAAGGTTATATCCGTTTTGATGGTACAGCAGCACCGAATATGATTCTTGTCGGGTTGGACTGGAAACCCATTGAGGCGTTAAATATCATGCCTAATCTTGTCTTCGTCTTTTACGATGAACCGGATAACGGCCCCAAGCCTGATGCGACGATTATGCCGCGTTTGACGGCATTCTTTAGATTTTAGCAATCGAATGTTTTATTTATTTTCGTCCCTCAGCTATGACACATCACCGTGTATCATGACAAGCGTTGGAATATGACAAAATTGGAGGGGACACAGTATGCAATCTCACTTAGAAGAGAATTTACAGCAGGACATCGATCTAATTCGCAGCAAAGTTATAGAGATGGGTGAATTGGTCGAAAAAGCGCTAGAAACCTGTCTGGGTGCGATTGAGGGTAATGATCGACAGTTGGCTTATGCTGTGATCTTAAGGGATCGGCACATTGATGAATTAGAGGAGGCCCTCGAATCACTTTGCCAGCGGTTTCTGATTAAGCACCTGCCCGTCGCGAGTCAAATGCGTTTTGTCTATTCGGTCATCAAAATCAACACCGAATTGGAGCGTGTTGGTGATTATGCGAAATCGATTGCTCGGCGATTTTTGGTTGTCAGCGACTTGGGCGCACAGGCTTCCTATCCCAAGCTCATCGACATTGCCAACCTCGCAATTCCGTTCCTCCGTAATGCTTTGCGAGCCTTCAGTGAAAGCGATGCTGAATTGGCAAAGGCAACGAGAGAACGGGAAAAAGAACGAGCGATAGATAACCTGCGCTACGAAATTCATCACGATTTAATCCAATTACATATCCAGAACGAATTGCCATCAGAGGCCCTGGTCCCCTTAGTGACGATTGTCAGCTGCTTAGAACGCGTGGCGAACCAGGCAAGCAACATTTGTGAAGAAGTTTTGTATATGTGTACCGGTGAAGATCTAAGACATGACTATCAGCAGATACTGCGCGTGCTTTTCGTTGCCGAGCACGATGCGTGTCGGGGACAGATGGCAGCCGGTATTGGCAATACACTCGAACCGCATAGAATATTGTTCAGTAGTGCCGGTGTTGCGTCTCAGCCAATGGATCCAAAAACAGTAGAACTCATGGCGGAAAAGGGGATTGATATTTCGGATCAGAAGTCCAAATATTTGAACCAAATCTTAGATCTCAAAGATTATGCAATCATTGTATCGCTCTGTGAGGAAGCGGAAAGAGCACTCCCGTCATTGTCATCGAGACCAGTTCGCATCAGTTGGGAAGTGCAAGATCCATCAAGAATTGAAGGAACGGAAAAAGCAGTTCACGCTGCGTACCAAAAAACATTTCAATTTTTAGATACACACATCCGAGAAATGACCCAAGCAATTCTCGGTGATGATATTGATAAGGAGAAGGAAACTGATGTTTAATAAAGTGTTGTGCGCTATCGTTACGGTAGCGTTCTGTTTATTTTTATATGGCTGTACAAAGAAAGATGAGACCGGTGAAAAGAGCGAAGCTAACACAGCGGAAAAGTCGGTGATTCAGAACGCAGGCTCTGATACGATGGTTAATCTCGCGCAGGCGTGGGCGGAGGAATATGCCACAGTCGAGCCCAATGTGTCCCTTGAAGTCTCTGGTGGTGGTTCGGGAACCGGTATCGCTGCACTAGTTAGCGGCACGGTAGACATCGCGAATTGTAGCCGTCAAATGACCCCAGCGGAAAATGAACGGGTGATACAAAGTACCGGGGAAGCACCGAAAGAGTTCATCGTTGGATACGATGCGCTCGCTGTTTACGTCCATAAGGACAATCCGCTGGCTGAAATCTCCATAGAACAACTTGCTGCTATCTACGGAGAAGGTGGAGACATAACTGAATGGTCTCAACTCGGTATCGATAATAGTGAGTGCGCCAATGACGAGGTTATTCGAGTGAGCCGACAATCGAATTCTGGGACATTCGTCTATTTCCGTGCAGCAATTCTCGGCAAGAATCGCGATTATAAACTCGGTTCAAGAGATCTACACGGCTCTAAGGATGTCGTCGAACTTGTCGCGCATACACCGTGTGCAATTGGCTATAGCGGTATGGGGTACGCCACGGAAGAGGTAAAGATGCTTAAAATTGCCCAGACTACTGGTGATCCCGCCTACGGTCCGACCGCCCAAGGTGTGCTTGATGGTACGTATCCAATCGCAAGGCCGTTGTATATGTATTCGCTCGGAACTCCGGAACCGCAGGAACAGTCTTACCTCGATTGGATCTTTTCGCCAGCAGGGCAATCAATTGTTGAAAAGACGGGTTACGTGCCAGTCGGCCAGCAATGAGTCACGATAAGCGTTTATCGAATTACAGTGGCAAAACACCAGTGAATGACCACCAATTATGCGAACAATCGTGAATATTTTTCACCAACTGGGACGTTGGTGTGAGCCAGTTATTGAAGGAATTATTCGTCTGTGTGGTATCAGCGCAATTATCTTCGTTTTTGGCATCTTCTTCTTTGTCTTCCGCGAAGGGATGGGGTTTTTCTTCGGGGGATTGGACATTGTTGAATTTCTCACAAGCCCCGAATGGTATCCCACCTCTGTAAGCAACAAACGTTACGGTGTGTTGGCATTAATCGCAGGGACCTTTAGCGTAACGGTTTTGGCGATGTTTCTCGCTGTGCCGTTTGGGCTTGGGGCAGCTATCTTTGTGTCTGAATTTTGTGGGCCGAAACTGAAGGAGACGCTCAAAATTGTCATTGAGTTACTCGCGGCGATTCCATCCGTGGTGTGGGGCTTCATAGGTTTGACGGTGATGAATGCACTGATTATCGAGTTGTTCAATGTGCCGATTGGCTTAACAATGTTGAACGGTGGTATCATCCTGGCGCTGATGAGCGTCCCCATTATTGTCTCTATCGGTGAAGACGCACTCAAAGCGGTCCCGGATTCGTATCGAGAAGCGGCTGAAGCACTCGGTGCCACGCGATGGCAGGTGATTTATCGTGTGCTGCTGCCTACAGCGAAGAATGGATTGCTTGCAGCGGTCTTGTTAGGTGTTGGTCGAGCTGTGGGTGAAACTATGGCGGTGCTGATGACAACGGGTCATGCGGTAAAAATGCCAACCAGTCCCTTCGACTCTGTTCGTACACTGACCGCCACGATTGCAGCCGAATTAGGTGAGGCAGCGGTGGGAAGTGATCACTATCAAATACTGTTTATCATCGGTGTTTTGCTATTTACAATTACATTTATTGTGAACTTTGTCACTGATCTTGTGATTAAAGGCATCCGCGAAAAGGCGTAGCAGTCATATAGAAAATTACATGGCAACAGATATAAATCCCTCCTCCACCCCTCCAGAAATCGTTGCACCTCAATTGATGTTCACCGCGACTAAGCAAAGTCGTAAAAAACAACTGACAGAGAACGTTGCACGCGGTATCTTCTTCGTAATGACGCTGTTGATGATTTTGCCGCTTGTCCTCGTCGTTGCATATCTCTTTGTCAAGGCGGCACCCATTTTATCTTGGGAGTTCTTTTTTTCAAACCCTGCAAAGGGGATGAGAGCTGGCGGTATATGGGCACCGCTGCTCGGAACGATTTACATCGTGATAATCTCGCTGCTCGTTTCCGCGCCGATCGGTGTGTTAGCAGCGGTCTATCTGAATGAATACGCCCGTGAAAGTTGGTTCACCCGTATAATCAACCTTGCGGTGGTCAATCTCGCCGGCGTCCCGAGTATCGTTCACGCGCTTTTTGGTGTGGGTGCCTTTGTGTATTTCGCAAGGATGGGCCGTTCGGTTTTAGCTGCCTCACTTACGTTGGCGATTATGACGCTGCCGGTTATCATCGCAAGCACGAAGGAGGCACTCGGTGCGGTTCCGATGGCGTTCCGGGAAGCGTGTTGGAATACCGGTGCGACGCGGTGGCAGACGATTCGCGGCATCGTCCTGCCAAATTCAATCAGTGGTATACTGACCGGAGTCATTTTACAGGTGTCACGGGCAGCGGGTGAGACCGCACCAATTATGTTTACCGGAGCAGTATTTTTTAAAGCAATCTCTGAAGGGGATGTTTTGGCCTACGGTCTGCTCGATCGATTTATGGCGCTTTCAATGCACCTGTACCAACTGTCGACACAAGTGCCGGGGGTGCCTGAAGCTTTAGAATACGGCACAGCCGTCGTGCTTTTGGGGGCCGTGCTGATGGTGAACGCACTGGCAATTGTGCTGCGCGTGTATCTGCGATCTCGGCAGCGGTGGTAGGATCTCATTTGAAAACCCGTGGCAACTAAAAAATACAGGCAATTTGAAAATTGATTCTGGGAATTTTAACTTACGGTAAGACCTAAAACATTGGCACAACTATCTAACTCTACAAAGAAAATTGAAATCGTCGATCTCACCGTGCGATACGGGGGCGCGGAAGCTCTCAACGGAATTTCCTTCGATGTATACGAGAATGAAATATTAGGCATTATCGGTCCTGCACAATCCGGCAAGACCACGCTGTTGAAAACCATTAACCGGACGATCGAATTAGAACCGAGCGCACAGGTCAGCGGTTCGGTGAGGATCGATGGCACAGATATACAAAACATCAAAAACGTCAACCAACTGCGCCGACGCATTGGGATGGTATTTCCGCTGCCGGTCGGCCTGCCTATGTCTATCTACGATAATGTTGCCTTTGCGCCCCGAACGGCGGGGATCCGCAAGCGGAGCGAGTTAGACGAACTTGTTGAGCGTTGTTTGCGACAGGCAGCACTCTGGGATGAAGTTAAAGACCGACTCAACAGTCTCGGGACAAAACTTTCGGGCGGACAGCAGCAGCGCTTGACCATCGCCCGCGCCCTCTCACACCAACCTGAAATCCTTTGTCTCGACGAATTTTCGATTGCCGTGGATCCGGTAACGACAATGCGTATTGAGGATATCCTGAAAGAATTACGCTCCCAAATTACCATTATCCTCGTCACCAATTTGGTGCAACAGGCGCGTCGCTTGGCAGACCGTACCGCCTTTATTTTTGAGAGCGAGCTAATCGAAATCGACGACAACGACGTTATTTTCTCGGATTCACCGGCGAACAAACTAACTTACGACTACGTGAATGGAAACTTCGGATGAGCGCAGACAAGAGATATAGCATTGAAACCCGTCAACTTAACTTATGGTACGGTGATTTTCAGGCACTTATCAATGTAAGCGTGAAGATTGTTGACGGTTTAATAACCGGGCTTATCGGTCCCTCCGGATGCGGTAAGACCACATTGCTGCGCTGTTTTAACCGTGTGAACGAACGCTACGGCAACGTCACGACAACCGGTGAGGTTGAAATCCTTGGTAAAAATATCTACGATGCGGACGTTTCGTTGCCGGAACTCCGCAAAAACGTCGGTATGGTGTTTCAGCGTCCGAATCCCCTCCCAATTTCTATTTACGAAAATATTGTCTTCGGTCTACGTGTCCACTCTGAAAACCGTACACGGAAAAGATCGGAAACTGACGATATTGTTGAGGCAGCGTTAAGGGAGGTTTTCCTGTGGGATGATTTGAAGGATCAACTGAAGGTGAAGGCAACGACCTTACAGCTTGAACAGCAACAGAAGCTGTGTATCGCCCGGTTGCTGCCGCTGAAACCGCGAGTGATTTTGATGGACGAACCGTGTTCTGCCCTTGATGCCAAAGGAACCCGGGCCGTCGAAGAACTGATGTTGGAGCTCGCGGGACACTATACCATTCTAATTGTCACGCATAACATGGCACAGGCACGTCGTGTAAGCGATGAGTGCATCTTCATGCTGCTCGGTGAGATTGTCGAACACAGTCTCACCGAAGATCTGTTTCTAACGCCACAGAATGAAAAAACGGCGGACTACATTGAAGGACGGTACGGGTAATCAGCTAGTATACCTCCGAACCCTTCAGCGGGAGCGGTACAACCCAGATATTACGATACTTGACCGGGTTGCCGTGGTCTTGCAGTCGTAAGGGTCCCGGTGCTGCGGCATCGTCGTCCGTCGCCCCACCTGTAGATCCCTGTATTTCGACGTTATTCTGTATTACAATCCCGTTCTGCAGCACGGTCACGCGTGCACTTTCTTCTATTTCTCCTGACTCACTCACGCGAGCGGCACGGAATATCACGTCGTATGTTTGCCATTCAAGCGGCGGCTTGCACGCATTTATCAATGATGCAGATTGGTTGTAAATCGCGCCGCAGTCTCCCATACCCGGCACATCAATCCCGTAGGAATCCAAGACCTGGATTTCATACCGGCCCTGAAGAAATACTCCACTATTCCCCTTTGCCTGGCCTGTTGCCTCCGGCATATCGGGTGTCATGAACTCTAAGTGAAGCAGAAAATCGGTAAACTGTTCCCGACTCACGATGTCGCCCTCGCCAGCGGTCACAGTCATCGCACCGTCAGCGACTTCCCAACCCGGTACTCCTCCATCAAGTTTCGCCCAATTGCTGAGATCCCTGCCATCAAATAGAACAACTGCCGTGTCCGGTGCTGTTTGTGTCATCGGTTTGCCCCTTCTGTTGAAAAATAAAAAAGCAGGGCTAAAAAAGCAGCCCTGCTCTGCATCTAAGGTTGAGATCAAGGGAAGAACCGTCTCCTAAGAGCAATCTCCCTTGATGGGGGAAGTACTGTCTCTTAGAAGACAGCACCTCCCTTGATCATTCCACTAGATGGTAACAAGAATGATCACCTCCTTTCATTTTAAAGGATGTAAATAGGATAGCACACCCGGAAATTTTTGTCAACAATAAAAACTGAAGGCAAATCAGGGTTGAAAATTTATGTTGTATTTATTTTGGCAGAGGTACTATAATAGATATAGGACCTACGCAGTCGATATACAGAACATCGAGACTCACGTGATTTTGTCTTGTAAATCCTGAATCTGATGTAGGATTCAAGATGCGGGAGTGACAAGGAGTTGTGAGTTACGGTCTTATACAAGTGCGTAAGTCCTGAAATGGGTATAGTCTATATCTGTTGCTGCCCCGGCGGGGTTAGAAATAGATAACAGGGGTTATAACTACAGCGTCCAAGCCAACGAAAGGAATAGACCAAATGAAATTAGGATTGATTCTAATGGGTATCAGTCTAATTGGAATTGGTGTTATCTTAACAAGCACAAGTGATGCAGCTACTGTTGCAAACGAAAGTGTGTTGGGAATGTGGCTCTTTGACGAAGGTAACGGTCAGCAGGTTAAGGACTCTTCTGGTAACGGCAATGACGGGAAACTACTTTTTGCAGGAAAATCGAAGTGGATCGACGGCAAGTTCGGCAAAGCACTGGAGTTTGATGGCGATCAGGCTTTCGTTGAGATGGCCACCCCGACAAATACGGGTAGAGAGGGGCACACTATCTCAATGTGGGTGAGGCCGGATGGCATACAGAAAGATTTTACTGTTATCATGAGTAACCATAATCCAATTCCCCAAGGATTCAGCATTCAACAACGGGCTGCGGAACTTAACAATTTTTTCCACGGTCTGGTAGTTGCAGACGCATGGCAGGGACCTCCCTTTGCTGTACGCCCCGCAACCCAGCTGGCTTCTAATGATTGGCAGCACCTTGTACTGGTCAGAGATGGTAGGAGAGGTGTGCTAACACACTGGTTAAATGGACAGCCAACTGCTGGCTATCCGATTTTGAAAGGCGCTCAAACGAAGTCCGATGATAATCTTCGTATCGGTAACACCGCAGCGGTAAAGCATGTGAACTGGGCGGCAAACCGGGAATTCAAGGGTGCTGTAGACGAAGTGATAATTTTTGAAAGGCCTTTAACCATCGATGAGATCCTAATCCTCGGAGAAAAATCGATAGAAGATGCACTTGCTGTTTCACCTAAAGGCAGGCTGGCTACAACCTGGGGACAGCTTAAAGCTCAATATTAGTTCCAACCAACCAATTAAGTGAACTAAACTCAACAATAGACGTTCACTTACCCATCCTCACCCAGCAACAAGAGGGTGGAAGCGTTTTTTTGTCCTTCTTTTTCTACGCTTCCTCCCTCCCTCCAAGGAAACCTGATGGCACAACTGAACTTTCTCGATTGTAACACCTATATCGGCAGACAACGGAAATCCTCGCCGCTAGCGTTTCATACCGTCGAAGGGTTGCTAGCAGAGATGGACTACTTAGGCATTGATGAAGCTGTTGTATATCATGTGACTGGTGGTAATGGCAGCCTGATGCAAGCTATCAAGGGGCGCGATCGGCTTCACGGCTGTTGGGTATATCCGCTGCACCATTATCCAAGTATGCCTGAACCCATCAAGGTGGTCGAGGATATGTTGAACCAAGGGGTGAAAGTCACACGGCTGTTGCCCTCTTTTTACCATGCGAATCTCGTGCCGGACTGGGCATGTGGCAAGCTATTTTCTGCTTTTGAAGCCTACCAGACGCCGGTGCTTCTGACCGACTCAGATCTGGGAAAGTTTCCAGATGAGACACGCCCCAGCTACTCGGCACAGAATATCTACGACATCTGTCAGCGTCACCCCCAGATGCCCTTAGTCATCATGCGTCTGAACTTTTCGGCAATGAATATTATCCATCCCCTCATGAACCAGTGCCCCAATCTGCACGTAGAGATTTCCTACTACACACCGCACCAAGGCGTGGAACAGTTAGTCCAGCATTTTGGGCCAGAACGTATTCTGTTCGGAACAGGGATGCCGTATAATGGACCGGGGGTTGCTTTGGGACTGGTACGATATTCGGAGCTCACAGATGAAGCGCGTGCTTTGATTGCTGGTGGGAACCTGCGGCGCCTCATGGCAGAAGTAGGCTGAAAGAAAGGAATTATGTCAATGACCCGTTCATCAAGTTGGATTCGAGATTGCGTGGAGGCGGGTCAACCGCTCAATGACGTTCTTATTATTGATGGGTTGACGTCCGTACATCTTCCATTTCTCAAGGTGATGGATCGCCTAGGAGTTGATAAGGCGTGTGTTCAAGGCAGCCCCGATGTCATTTTACCCGTGCTACAACAGCACCCCGATCGCTTCATCGGCATGTGTCGAGTTGACCCAAATTACCCGGATGAGGTACTCCCCACGCTGGAACGCAGCTTTGCCGGTGGGATGCTCGCTATTAAGCTTCATCCTGCCGCCCATACCGAATATTATCCGATCGACGGTCCGAACTATCGACCTGTCTTTGAGTTTGCCGCAGCACATCAAGCCCCTATCATCATTCACTCTGGTCCCCGAACAGAAGTAGATCTGCGACTGAATCGTCCTTACCTGATCGCTTCAGTCGCCCAATGGTATCCGAATGTGAACTTCATCGTCTCCCACTGCGGTGCTTACGACGCCAAGGAGACGTGGGAGGCAATGGACGAAGCTATCGAAGTCACCAATGCTAACTCCAATGTCTATCTCAATTTCAACACTTTAGGACGCTACTACGGGGTACTTGAATATCTGGTGCAAAATGTAGGAATTGACCGGATACTCTTCGGTTCCGACGAACCCCAACACTCACTGTTAGCAGAGGTCGGGCACGTCGCCTACGCCAAAATCAGCGATAGCGATAAGGAGCAGATCTTTGGCCTCAACATGGCGCGATTGTTGAATATGGAGTAGGAGGAAGACATGGCAATCGGCTGGGGTGTCATTGGGTGTGGACGGCTTGCTAATGTGCGTGCCATTCCGGAAGGCATTATAGTAGCAGAGAATGCGCGGCTTGTTGGCGTTTACGATCTCCTTACGGATCGTGCTCAAGCAACTGCTGATCAATTTGGCGGTAAAGTTTATCAGGATACGGCAGCACTGTTATCGGACCCTGCCATTGATGCCGTGTATATCGCTGCGCCACCCGCCACCCACGCAGATCTCACCATCAACGCCGCCAAGAACGGCAAACATGTACTGTGCCAGAAGCCAATCGCTCTGAATGCCCATCAGGGGGAGGAGATGGTGCGCGTCTGCCGTGAACAGAACGTCATCCTCGGTATCGGGTTCATGATGCGCTACCATGCATGCCATCAAAAAATGCGCGATCTGATTCAAGATGGCGCTATCGGCAAGCCGGTAGCCGCACGTGTCCGTTACTCCGTTTGGGCACCCCCTGTTGATACCGATGAGGATTTTGGGGCTTGGCTACACGACCCAAAGATCGCCGGTGGGGGTTCCATGATGGATATGGGCGTCCATACCATAGATCTCATGTCTATGATGGTTGGGCGCATCACAGAAGTTTGCAGTTTCTGCGATACGCTCGTACACGGCTATGAGGTAGAGGATACCGCTTCCATCCTCTTCAAGTTCGACAATGGGGCGCAGGGGGTTATGGAATGCTATATGAGTGTACCAAACTTTCCTGGACGTAGGTTGCTAGAGATATATGGAAGCGAAGGGATGTTGGTCGCAGAGAACACAATCTATCAATTGCCAACGGGAAACCTATGGCACTACAAACGTACGTCTGACGGAGTTGTAGAATCCGAAGCGGGGGCAATTGAGTACATCCCGGAGAATATGTATCTGCGTGAGATCCAGCTTTTTTCCGAAGCGGTAGAAGGTGGTGGTGCATATCAGATTCCGGGTGAAGACGGACTATATGTGCAGCAGGTGGTTGATGCCATCTATCGTTCTTCCGCGGAACGATGTGTCATCGCACTAGATAGCTGAATAAATTGAATCCGGAACTAACACGTGCCTAATGACGCCCTCCCGTTTAACGAAACCGCCCTGCTACGTCCTCAATGGATCGGGATTCAAAGCAACTTGCTAGCGGGTCAGCCGGCTCTTCTGATTTTCTTGGATCTGGCGATCCACAAAAGGAGAGAACAATGAAGCTTACTGGCGGCGAAGCGATTGTCCGGTGTTTGGAAAGCCAAGGGGTTGAATACGTCTTTGGTATGGCTGGGCACGGAAATCTTTCATTTCTGGATGCGCTGGTCGATTCTAACATCAAGTTCCTTTCTGTACCTCACGAACAGATCGCGACCCATGCAGCAGATGCCTATTTCCGAGTGACCCACAAACCGGCTGTCATATCAACAACGGTCGGTCCCGGTGCGACAAACACCATCACGGGGATAGCTGATGCCTTACTGGATAGCTCGGCGATGGTCATTATCTGCGGAGGGGTTCCGAGTTTCTACAGCGGCACAGATGCCCTCCAAGAGTTTGGCACCCATCACGATGATGAGCAATTCGAGCTATTTAAGCCGATCACCAAACGGGTTTGGAAAGTGGCACATGCGAAGCTGTTGCCTCATGTGGTATCCCGTGCTTTCAACTATGCGCTAACCGGGAACCCTGGTCCTGTCATGATTCATGTGCCGTTGGATTTCTACTCACAAAATATGGACTATGACACACGGGACATCACAGCCCATCGGACAACAAGCCCACGGGTGCTGGCGGATCCGGTGGAGGTTGATCGTTCTCTTGCTTTGCTGCTCCAAGCTGAACGTCCACTGATCTACGCAGGAAATGGGGTGCTCCTAAGCAAAGCCACAGCAGCGCTTACAGCACTGGCAGAGTACCTTCAAATCCCTGTGGCAACCACCATGAGCGGTCAAGGAGCGATCAGCGGTGAACATCCGTTGGCAGCAGGTTTTACCGGCACGGTTGGAACGCCAGTTTCAAACCGAATGGCACATGAAGCCGACGTGATTCTGGCGATAGGGACACGAATGCCGGAAATGGACTGTAACTCCTGGAAAAGCCAACACTTCTTTGCTATCCCACCCGCAAAACTCATCCATGTAGATATAGACCCACACCAAATTGGTAAGATTTTCCCTGTAGAAGTTGGCGTTGTTGGCGATGCCGAGGCGACCCTCAAGCAGTTCTTGGAAGCAGCAGAAGCTACAACACCGTCCCGCCAGCCCTCTGACTGGGTAAAAAATATGCAGCAACAGCGCGAAGCGTGGTGGGCTGAGTTACATGCTGCCGAGGGATCAAATGATACACCTATCGCTGTGGAACGGCTCTTGGGTGATATCCGACAGGTCTTGCCACCGGAAGGGATCTTTATCAGTGGAGTGGGTGTGCGTCATGCTGTGGGTCAGCATATGCGTTTTACACGCCCAATGACACATGTGGTCGGTAGCGGATACGGGACAATGGGGCAGGAGGTGCCCGCTGCTCTCGGAACAAAGCTCGGCAACCCGGATGTCCCCGTCGTCGCTGCGGTAGGTGATGGTGCATTCCGATCTACTATGCAGACACTGTTACCCGCTGTGGAGTATGGGATTAATCCGGTATGGGTCGTGCAGAACAACTATTCATTTAATATCATCTCCCTTTATCAGAAACGTCACTGGGAGCGACTCATTGGCACCGAGTTCAAAATAGAGGCTGAAGACAAACCGTATAATCCGGATTTTGCTGCGCTCGCCCGTGCCTTTGGGGCAGAGGGCAAGCGGGTCGAACGTCCTGAAGATTTAAAACCAGCTTTGGAAGAAGCGATCCACGCAGATCGTCCCTATGTGCTGGACGTGATAATGACGCAGAAACCGCGCATCCGCGCAAATGGTTATTGGGTGGTCAACGACGTTATATCACCCCAGTGGGAAGGTGATCCTGTCTAACCTGTTTGGTTCATTCGTAGGAGGGAGGTATATGCGAGTTCTTGCCATCGCTGCCCATCCCGATGATTTGGAAACCGCCTGTGCGGGGACATTAGCCAAGTATGCGTTGGCTGGTCACACAGTGATTATGTGTAATCTGTGCGATGGTGCCTTAGGGGGCAACATCCCCAAGGCGGAATTGGCTGCCATCCGTCGCAAGGAATCAGAGGCGTCCGCAGCCATCATCGGGGCTGAGTATATCCCACCCTTGTTCGAGGATCTGGCTATCTATCCAGACAAAGCTGCCCGCCAGCAGGTGGCTGAAGTGATCAGGCAGGCACGTCCGGACATCATCATCACCCACCCACCGGTAGATTACGCACCGGATCACGTCGCAACCAGTCAGTTAGTTTTCGATGCCTCGTTCCTTGCCACGCTGCCCAACTACGAAAGTGATATAGGCACTGACGTTCATCCATCGTTGGGACCTATCTTTTACATGGAATCCTTCGGCGGCCTTGAGTTTCAACCGACTATCTGGGTTGACATCACCCAGACTTTTGAGTTAAAGAAGCAGATGCTCGAAAGCCATGAAAGCCAAGTGAAATGGCTGAAAGAATGGCGTGGAACCGATCTTGTCGCCCGGATGGATGTCCAATCTCGCTATCGTGGTATGCAGTGCGGCGTCCAGTATGCCGAAGCTTTCTGCGCTCTTTACGCTGCCAGACGCGTGCGAGCCCATGATCTACTTCCGATAGGAGAAGCATAGTATGTCCAAGAAGCTAAAAGTTGCAATCACCGCTTGGGAATTCGCTTGGCTTAGTATTGATGAAATTTGCCAGAAAGCCCGCGATTACGGACTGGAGTACATAGATTGTATTGCCCCCACGCGGGACACCCTGTCCGACTTCAAGCGAGCGTTAGACAAGTACGGCATACATCCCGGAGCCATTGGGGGCACAGTTAAGGGCGGTTCTATCAAGATGAATGCTAGTACACAAGCTGATATCCCCGAATTACACGGTAACTTTATCGAAGCAATTGAGACCGCAGCCGAGTTAGGTGCTCCCTACGTCATCAGTTATTACGGTGGTAATCTTGCCTACGACGCCAAAGCCTCCATGCAGCGTTACAAGCGTAACATGCAGCCTGTCATGGAAGCCGCCGAGAAGCACGATGTTACGATCATCATTGAAACAGAGTATAATCAGGTTGCTACTGATGTGACTCGTACAGCGGACGGTACGCTGGATCTGGTTGAGTTTATGGATTCGGCACACTTCCAGGTGAACTTTGATCCGTGTAACCTCTTCATCGCAGGTGAGGAGGGTTTCCCTTACGCTTACGATGTGCTGAAGCCCTACATCCGCCATGTCCATTTGAAGGACGCGACAAAGTATGATCCGGCGCGTCATGGTCGCAAGTATCGCAAAGATTTGCAAACAGATGCGCGTGGGAGTTGGATCTGTGTGGCATTGGGGAGTGGTGGTCTCAATATGGAAGGGCTTCTCAAGCGGCTTCAGGAGGACAACTATGAGGGGATTATGGCGATTGAGTTGCACACGCTGCGAGAGTTGACCGAACAGGTCTTTGACGACAGTATCCAGTATCTGAAAGATCACGGGGTGCTGTGAAGTTCCAGAAGTGAATGAAAGGACTTATACAAGACAGACTTCCACTGGTGCAGAGAAAATACTGGTATACAATACCTCGAGAGGAACATAGGCATCCTTTGAAGCCGTCTGAAACCCGCGTGGTTGACGATATGATGTCTACATGACTTCACAGGGAGGTAAGTATCATAGAGGTGATTGTCCTAGCCTAAAAGGGAGAAATGTAACACGGGATACAAGCGACTGCTAAAAAGTCGTTACCTTCGACGGGAAATGTTCTTAATATATTTTATAATAGCCGTATTCATGGTTCTATGCAAATTATAAATATCCGATAAAAAGGACACATTACCAAATATTATCCCAGAAAGGACGAAATTGAAATGGACTTTTCAGCATGGTCACCAAGCCACACGATTTTGGTCGCTATCACGTTGGTGACTTTTGGTGTTCAACTGATAGTGATATTGATCAGCCTAAAAATTAGGACTGAACGGCTTGAACAACGCCAAGACAAGACCGACAACCAAATCGAAACGGTGAGATTGGAGATGACCAAACAAATCTCGGAAGTGAGATCAGAGATGAATCAGGGCTTTTCTGACCTCCGAGGCGAAATGAATCAACGGCTATCTGATATGCAAGGCGAAATCAAGGATGTTCGATCAGAAATCAGTAAGCTGAACCAGAACCACATTGACCATCTGACGCGCCATGAATCGTGAGGGGATAAAAGCCCCAAAGCAGATGCACAGCCCCATGCCTCGCTTGTGGCGAAAATTCAGGAAACGGAGATTTGAAAAATGACTTTAGATGAATTATTGAAGCGATGTCATGAGGAATCACCAATAGAAAAGCGTTTGGTAGAAAATCTATATCCTGAACTTTCCCTTGTTATTAGGGAGAAATTAGAAGCTCAATATCCTATCCATCTGCCTCCTAACACAATCCCCGATTTTGCATTTCCACACGCGAAAATCGCTATTTATTGTGATAGCTACAAATGGCATAAAGACAAACAATCATTTTATGAAGATCGGTGGCAATCAAGAGAGTTACAGTTGCTGGGATGGATTGTATTAAGATTCACAGGCAGTGAAATTAATTCTCAAATTGATAAGGTCATTGAAACTATTAAGAGGGCTCTGGAGTCTAGAGACCTTGATATGTCAGACAGTTCAATTAGCGAGCTTGCGAAGTCTTTTTATAATCGTGGTTTGAATGACCTAGTAAGTTTTGGTGGTAACATTAGTTATGATCGTGCGATTGCAAACTTTACTAAAGCGATAGAATTGTATCCTGATTTTGCGTCTGCCTTTCATAGTCGAGCGAGTGCTTACTATGAAATAGCTGATTATATTCGTGCTATAGCCGATTATACTCAAGCAATAAAACTGAATCCTGATTATTCTTATTCGTATTGGGGGCGTGGAGCAGCTTATGGCAAGATGGAAAATCGTAAACTAGCCGAGGATGACTACATGCCCGACACTCACAATTCATATGTATACGATGAACTGCAGACCAAGAGGGCGGCATTGCCATGATAGCCGATGGCTACGAACAGGGAAGCGACAAGCCAAGCGTGTTCCTGACTATAGGTATGGCGTAATGAGTTTACCGAAATTTTATAATTCGCATAGAGGAGAATACTCGTCATGAGTAAAGAACAAACAGGCGCAAGTCGCAGCGGTTTCCGGGCGGCATACCGCCCACCCGAAGGTGTCACCTACAAGGTTAAAAACTCCTACTTCGGTAGCGAGTATGACGAGGAAGAACAGCAAGCCGTCCTCGAGGCGATGCAGCAGGAGTGGTTGACCAATGGTCCCCAGACAGCTGCCTTTGAGGAAGAATTTGCTGCCTATACCGGTACACGGCACGCCTTTGCCACCAGCAACTGCACCGCAGCACTGCATATCGGCGCAGATCTGATGCGTCTGAACCCGGAAGATGAGGTCATCACGACGCCGATTACCTTTATTGCGACATCACAGCCAATCTTAGCACGCGGCGCAAAGGTAGTGTTTGCCGATGTGGATGCAAGGACTTTTAACATCAATCCTGCGAGCATCGCTGAGCAGATCACCGATCGCACACGGGCGATTTTTCTTGTCCATGACGGCGGTCATCCGTGCGACATGGACCCAATTATGGCGCTTGCCCGTAAGCACGACCTGTTGGTATTGGAAGATGCTGCGAGAGCCGTGGGCGCAGAGTATAAGGGGCGTAAGGTCGGATCTTTCGGTGATATTGGTACATTCAGTTTTCACTCTATCAAGAACATGACCACCTTGGGCGAGGGCGGGATGATCACAACCAACCGGGACGACTATGCAGCCATAACGCCGATGCTTCGGTCTATGGGGGTCAAATACTTCTTTGAATTTGAGGAGGACGAACTGCCCGATGACGAAACCATCCGTAACTTCTCCTTCGATGTCGTCGAACCAGCAGGCGTTATCCCACGGAACAACCGAATGAATGAATCGCAAGCGGCGGTGGGACGGGTCCAGTTGCGTAAATTGGAAAGCTTGAACAAGCGGCGTCGTGCGGCTGCCCACTACCTAACTGAACGATTGGAAGAGATTGAAGAAATTACGCCGCCTTACGAAGACCCGGATTGCAAACATGTCTTCCACCTTTATAACATTCTGTTCGATGGGTCGAAATTCGGTGCGACTCTGCTCGATTTACGCGATATATTGAATCGTGAAGAGGGAATTCAAACGGCTCCCGGTTGCAACATGCCCAACTATCTACACCAAATCTATCGTGTGCGCGGTTACCCGCGTGGTCTATGCCCTGTAGCAGAACGGGTCCACGAAGCATCTGTGGGGCTGCCTATGTATCCACGTCTCACCCAAGATGATTTAGATACTATCGTGGCTGCGGTCAAATCCGCGGTTTATAAGCTAAAACATCGTTAGGAGAACTTTTCGTGAGTGATATAGACATACAAGCCATCGCCCATCTTGGGCTGCCGGTGAGCGACATAGACCGATCTCTCCAGTTCTATCATGAAGCACTCGGACTGGAGATTATATCCGTTCGTGAGGTGTCAGGTGAACGCATATCGGCTGGGGTACAGGTGCCGGACGCTCAGATTAAAATTGCTTTGCTTGACGCGGGAAATGCCAGACTTGAGTTGCTCCAGTATCTTAACCCCGTTGGGGTGCCATTTGACCGTCAGAATAACGATGTTGGCGCGACCCATATCGCCTTGAACGTGGCGGATCTCCAAGCGACCTATGACCGGCTGCAAGCGTTAGGGGTGCCTTGTAATACGCAGCCCTTTCCGAGTAGTTATCCAGAAGGTTGGGGGTGGTTCTACGCCCGTGACCCGGACGGCATTACGGTGGAATTTAATGGTCCCCTGAGCTGAGGAGGGGTGCGTGAACGTCAACAATATCGCAGTCATCGGCGCTGGTACAATGGGCCACGGTATCGCTCAGATATTTGCGTTAGCGGGCTTCCAGATTACCTTGACTGACAACGACGATAAGATTTTACGCAACGCCGTACCGCGTATTCGGGAAAATCTTCAAACTTGCATCGCCCACGACTTTGTAAGTGAAGATGCGGCAGCGGTTGTGCCTTCACGCATCACCCTTACTCCTGATTTAGCGGAGGCAGTCTCCCAAGCTGACTTTATCGTTGAAGCGGTTTTTGAGGATCTTGCCATCAAGCATGAGGTACTTCGTCAACTGGAAGCACATTGCCCGACGCACACCATCATCGCCAGCAACAGTTCCAGTTTTCGCGTCGGTGACATGGCAACTGCACTGAACCGTCCTGAACGGCTTCTGGTTACTCACTACTGGAATCCGCCTCATCTCATCCCACTGGTAGAGGTTGTGCACGGAGAACAGACCTCCGCTGAAACCATTGAAACGACAAACGCACTGCTGAAGGCGGTTGGGAAGTATCCTGCGCAGGTCAGGAAGGATGTCCCCGGTTTCGTGGGCAATCGTCTGCAACACGCTTTACGCCGAGAAGCAATCGCTATCGTAGCGGAGGATATTGCTACACCCGAAGATGTGGATCTCATCGCTCGGTTGAGCTTTGGGCTGCGGATGCCGGTGATTGGTCCGTTGGAGACAGCAGACTTGGGCGGTCTGGATCTCACGCTGGCGATTCAAACGTACCTGCTACCGGAACTCGATCGTTCTACCGAACCTACCCAGCTTGTTCGGGACAAGATCGCAAAGGGTGAGTTAGGGGCAAAGACAGGTAAAGGATTTTATGATTGGTCCCCAGACCGACTTGCCGAGTCAATTCAACAGCGTGACGAGGCTCTCTTGGAAATACTCAAATGGTTTAGAAATCGTGGTTTAATCTAGGCGATTGGCTAGCGAAGAAAACATGGTTGCTATCTTCAAGTCGCCAACAACAGATAATGGAAAGCAAAAGTCCAAAGTTTCCTTGGCGACCGGTACTTATCGCGATTATTTGGATACCATTCAATAGCTACTGGATTGCCTATCAAGAGGTCGCCTGGTATGCACGGCTAACCTATGTCTCCCCTTTTCCGAATGTAATTTTCACTGTTTTTTTGTTGGCAGCGTTCAACGCGATCTTTGGACGTTTTTCAAAAATGAGGTTGACTCACGGTGAGCTACTGATTATTTATATCATGCTCTCCATCGCATCGGCGATTTCAAACAATATCATGCTCGCCGAAGTCATCCCGTCGTTTGGGTACGCTTATTGGTTTGCAACGCCGGAAAATGAATGGAAGGACGTTCTTTGGAAGTATCTGCCAGATTGGCTTACGGTCAACGATAGAGATGTATTGAAAGGATACTACAAGGGAGATTCATCGCTTTATGATATACATACGCTCCGAGTGTGGCTCTCCCCGATAATCGCATGGGGCATTTTTACCTTTGTGCTGGTCTTCGTCATGTTGTGTATAACCGTTGTTTTGCGACGGCAGTGGACGGAAAACGAACGGTTAACTTATCCGATAACTCGCTTGCCCTTGGAGATGGTGGATGCAACATCGGGTTTTTACCGCAATCGCTTGATGTGGATTGGATTTGCTATAGCAGGCGGTATTTCTCTTATCAATGGTCTAAATATTTTATATCCTACGTTTCCTCAGATACCGATAACGCGTCAGAACATCGGTTCCTTCACAGACAGGCCGTGGGATGCTATGGGAAACACATACACCGCGTTTTACCCGTTTATCATAGGCATCGGGTTTCTCATGCCGTTGGACCTATCTTTTTCCTGTTGGTTTTTCTTTCTTTTTCGGAACCTTGTTAAAATATTAATCAGTGTTTTTGGACTATCTAATATTCCTGGCATCCCGTTTTTCAAGCAGCAGGAATTTGGGTCAGTGCTTGGACTTTGTGTCGCAGCAATCTGGGTCGGCAAAAGATTTTTTACGCGTGTGTTGATCGGGGTATTCCGCAGAGCTGCTGCGGGTGACTCAGATGAACCGATGCCTTACCGACAAGCAATTGCGGGTATTGTTTTCGGTTGCATTTTTCTCGTTGTATTCTCGGTTCAGATTGGAATGTCCATCTGGCCGGCGTTGAGTTTCTTTGCCATATACTACGCCGTTTCCGTGACAATAACGCGCGTGCGTGCGGAGTTGGGATTTCCTGTTCACGCGTTTGAGTATCTTCGGGTTTCTGAAGATTTGCCGAACACTTTGGGTTCGCGCCGGTTTAGCCCGGGGGACTTGACAGGTTTCGCGCTGTATACTTGGTTTAATCGGGCATATGCGAGTCATCCGATGCCGCACCAACTGGAGGGATTCAAACTAGCAGATAGCACATCAATCATAAGACGAAAGCAGCTCTCTACGTTAATCATGGTTGCTGTTTTCTTCGGTATTCTTGGCTGTTTCTGGGCGTATCTGGATATTTATCACAGGTACGGTGCCATGTCAGGATTTGGTGATTGGCCAAACGCATGGTACGGTGCTTGGACTTACCAAGCACTAGCCCGTTGGCTGACCAATCTCTCGGAAATAAAATATAGTGAACTTGCTTTTATAGGCGTTGGCGGGTTATCAGTTTTCTTTTTGACACTAATGCGATTATGGTTCATCTGGTGGCCCCTACATCCGTTGGGGTACATCATGTCTTTAGGGCATTGGATTCAGTTTCTTTGGCTCTGTTTAATGATTAGTTCAATCACGAAATGGATTATCCTTAAATATGGTGGTCCTCAACTCTACCGCCGGGCTTCATATTTTTTTCTCGGACTGGTGCTTGGCGATTTCGTTATTGGCAGTCTATGGCTGATATATGGAACACTGTTCAACACAACGGTATATGTGTTTTTCCCCGGCCGTCCGGTATAGTTTTCACTCATTACCAAGCAGCCTCATGGAAAATTTATAGTATAATAGTGCATTTTTGAGGAAACACTCCGTATCTGAAAGGAGGAGGTATCGTGAGAACGAACGTCAGAAGAATGCAGGTCGAAGACTCTCGGCTTATCGGAGAGGGTTGGACGATGAAACATATTGTGTACGGGATATTCATGGGATTGACATTAGGTGGATTCTTTGGCTTTTCAACCGTCAGTTTTGCAGGAAAATGGGAAGCGAAAGCGAACATGCACGTCGGAAGATATGCTCTTGCCACCAGTGCAGTGAACGGGAAGATCTATGCAATTGGAGGTCAAGATAATAGCCCACAAATCCAGCCACCGGTGGAAGAATATGACCCTGTAGCAAACACATGGACGCAAAAAGGTAGAATACCTGTGGGCAGGTTTCTGTTATCCGCCAGCGCGGTCGGGGAAAAGATTTACGTAATTGGGGGGTTCGATGGTCTTGATGCCTTCGCACGGGTCGATGAATATGATCCCAAAACAGACACGTGGACGCAGAAGGCGGACATGCCAACACCGAGATTGGGGCTAACCACGGTTGTAGTAGCGAAAAAGATTTATGCCATTGGGGGAGCAGACGCCGATATGGTTCCGTCTGGAGCAGTCGAGGTTTACGATCCTGCGACAGACACTTGGGAACAGAAAGCTGATATGCCGAATCCGAGATGGAATTTAGCATCTGCTGCGGTGCTTGGAACAATTTATGTCATTGGTGGCTGCTTAACCGACTCTAATAGAAAGGGATCTAATATAGTGGAGGCGTACACCCCCTTCACAGACACTTGGGAGCAGAAAGCTGATTTCTGGTTAGATACCAATGGGATATCCGCTAGCGCTGTTGATAACGGGATGATTTACGTCTTAGGGGGTCAGAAATGGGAGGGTAAAGAAGGAAAAGGCGGGGTTATGGCAGCAGGAAAATGGACAGTCTATAAAACGGTAGCGGAATATGACCGGGCAAAGAACATATGGAAAATGGTAGAGGAGATGCCAACTGAAAGATGGGGATTAGGAACAAGTGTTATAGATGGGAAGATCTATGCCGTTGGAGGTTGGCCTAGAAGAGTAGACTGGTGGGTTAACCGAGAAAAAACGGAAGAATACACTCCTGACGGTTGGCCATTCCCCAGAAGCCTGTTGTCTGTTTCTCCTCGTGGCAAACTCGCGACAACATGGGCGGAGGTTAAACATCGCCAATAATAAGGAACGCTATGACGCAAAGGCGCAAGGAGGCTAAGCGAAAAAGAAAACAGGACAACCAGAGAATGGAAAATACCTCCACGAATCACGTGAATCTGCACGAATGAAAATAATGATTAGCGATGATTCGTGGAGATTCGTGGATGACATTTTCTCGTTCTCTCGTCTGCCCATTTTCTCCGTTGCACCTTTGTGTTAAAATAAAATCTGAAATTCAAATCAACAGGAGGATATTATGCCTTACAAACTTCGACCTGACAAGATGTATATGATGCCAACACACTTTGGTCCAAGCATGGGACCCCGGCAGGGTCCCTGCGGACGTAAATTTGAGTGCAAGGATAGTCCGAAGTCGACATCCGTATCGGTCAGTTTTTTAACGAATCGCGAACAACTTGAGGAATTTTTGCCTGAACGCTTTGAGGTTGGTGCGGAGCCGGTCGTCAGCGTATCGGCGTCCTATATGACGGAGATTGAGTGGTTGGCTGGTCGTGGATACAACGTCCTCGGCGTCAGCTTTCCCGCTATCTTCAACGGGGAGAGGGATCGCGCTGAAGGTGGACTGCTGACGGTGCTTTGGGAAAACCTATGTGATCCGATTCTCACGGGGCGTGAACAGTTGGGTTTCTCCAAAATCTACTGTGAACTTCCAGAGCCGGTTGTGCTTCGCGGAGACACACACTGCATCGCCAGTTGGTTGGGCTTTAAGTTCTTGGACATGAAACTAACTAACATGACACAGATAGAACTGGACACAAACCCTGCCCCGGCAGCAGCCCCTCCGGACGATGGTGTGCTGCGGGGAACTTTGCACTATAAATATATGCCCCGAACCGGGGAATGGGGGCAAGGCGATGTCGGCTATGCGGTACTTACGCCGGCAGAGGGAAGCAACAGTGTTACCAAAGAACTGTGGCGCGGCGAGGGAACGGTGGAGTTCCATAAAGCGAGATGGGAAGACTTGCCGACCCAGTATCACGTAGTCAACGCCTTCCATGAGTTGGAAATCAAGGAATATCGTGGTGCGACTATCTCTAAGAGCGTTGGAGGCAAAGACCTAAGCGATCAACGGATCCTTCAGTAGTCTGAGGTTGAAAAGCGTATGTAGGGAACAACGATCGTTGTTCCCTACCCCCAACCCGCATAGGGAAAAGACTGGAGGCAAACTATGCAATATCGTCCGTTTGGTCAAACAGGGCTGCAGGTTTCAGCGATTGGATTTGGTTGCTGGGAGATGGGTGGCGGTTACGGTTCCATCGAGGAATCGGAGGTCATCGGGGCAATTCACCGCGCTCTTGATCTTGGAATCAACTGCTTTGACACCGCCGAAGGCTACGGGAAAGGCAGATCTGAGGCGTTGTTGGCAAAGGCGTTGGGTGCCCGGCGGAAGGACGTCATTGTTGTAACCAAGTTCGGCGTAGGTTACGATGACCGTCCGAAAGGAAGGGACAGCCGGAGATCCATGGCACATGCTGCGATTGACCGGAGCCTGAAGGCACTGAATACTGATTATGTCGATGTGTACCTGGTTCATTGGCCCGACCGCACAACCCCCTTTGACGAAACAATGCAGGCACTGGAGGAGATTGTCCAACAGGGGAAGGTGCGTCACGTCGGTCTATCGAATTTTACGCTTGATGAGATCAAGACGTGCACGGCAATGCGTCGGGTTGAGGTTTTGCAGTATAGCTGCAATCTCTTTGATCGACGCATGGCAAAGTGGATCTTCCCTTATGCCGAAGAGAATGGGATCGGCGTCATGACGTATGGTTCGCTCGCTTACGGTTTGCTGACGGGCGCATTTACTGAGGAAACCACATTTGAAGAGGGGGATTGGCGGCGCAATGGGGGTTGGGATATGTCGCTGAGGTTGTTCATGCCAGAGGTTTTTAAGCGTAACGTGCAAGCGGTCAATGAACTCAAAGCGATCGCAGAACGACTTGGGAAAAACCTTCCCCACCTCGCACTCAATTGGACGGTTTCCAACCCCGGCGTTAGCGTTTCGCTTGTTGGAGCGCGGCGCGCCTCCGAGGTTGAAGATAACATGGGGGCGGTCGGTTGGGGTTTGACGGACGATGTGCGAGCTGAAATCGATCAGGTCTTCGCCGAATACGAAATTGACACCGCCCCTAACAAATGGGTGGAACGGGTCGATTAATGCACGGATCTGGAAACTCAATTTATAGGCCAACTAAGGTCATTTATGGTGAATTATCAAAATATGTAGACACTTCCGCTCCCCATGTTTGGTAGGCGCTGTCCGATAAATCGTGACCAGGATTTCCAACTGCGCCGATGCCGTGCGGTTACAAACCGCACCTACCGGGGTGATAGTCCGGATTTTCCCATCCTCGGTAGGCGCTGTTTCTAACTGCGCCGGTACAGAGTGTTCAAGTAATTCTTAAGTTCACCATAGTTTTTCTGTAGGTGCTTGCATCCCGATTTATCGGGGAGGGATTTCCCAATCCCGACACTTCGCTCTTTCTGTAGGAGGGATTTCCAAATCCCGACACTTTGCTCTAAGAGCGACCTCCCGACTCCGACTTTTCAAACAAAATGGGTAATAAGCCTAAAACTGAACAGCCCTATAGGCTAACTAGAGTGTGTTGACATTTCATCACAATCAGATAACCGAGTGGGTTGCACAGACGCATCGTCCTCCGTAGGGGGTGGGTCTCCCAATCCGTTGTCCGGAACCCTGTAGGTCGATTTTCCAAAATCGACAATACCTAGTACATTGTCAGATAAATGTAGCGCAAACTGTCAGTTTGCGGGGGGATCACAATCTAACAGATTGTGGTACAAAAGCCGCCTTTAGACACCTCCCCCGCACAACGGCTTGGATAGTCATAGCGAAGC
Organism: Candidatus Poribacteria bacterium; assembly: GCA_965204355.1. GTDB lineage: Bacteria > Poribacteria > WGA-4E > WGA-4E > PCPOR2b > PCPOR2b. Next base: position 5,173,391 of record OZ241983.1, on the reverse strand, counting down.
TGAGCCGCGAGTGCTTTATCATGATTTATTTGACTGAGCACTAGAACATAGCGCAATGTTCCGAGTTGATTGAGCTAAAATTGTGACACTACACACTGGGAATTTTATCAAGATATGAATCTCGACCTATGCCGTTCCGCCTGTCCCGATGTAATCGGGGAGCCTCCCGATGAATCGGGACACTCGACTCAACCTATATGGTTAGGGATTTCCAGCCCGCACTAGTCAATGGGCGAGGAGACCTCGCCCCTACGATTACGAATACACCTCGCATAAATGTCAACATGCCCTAGCAACTTGGGTTAGTATACCATCTAAAGTGGGACAGGCGGGTTTAACTTACTTGAGTATCAGCATCCGTCGTGTGGCTGTGAACTCACCGGCTGTTAGGGTGTAAAAATAGAGGCCACTGGCGACAAACTCTCCAAGTTGATTCCGTCCGTCCCAATAGGCTGCACGGCTGCGACTCTGATACATACCCGCTGCCTGATGCCCTACCGCCAACCGTCGCAATAGCTGCCCATCCCCATCATAAATTGTCAGCGTGACTTCTGCCGACTCTGCTAACTGATACGGTATCCATGTATCCGGGTTAAACGGATTCGGATAGTTTGCTAATAACGCAGTCTTTTCAGGTATCAACGAGGCTAACAGATTTTGGAGATTCTCGATGCCTTCTTTGAAGGCGAGCGAACCGTCGTCTTCTAACCGTGCCTGTGCGATCCACGCTTCTATCATTGCCGCATCTATGTTATCTGTCCCAACCAGCGGTGCTGCGGGAGCGGCGGCGTTGCCGATTGCCTGCGCGACGACAGCCAGATCAAGGATGTTGACAACACCATCACCGTTGACATCCGCAGGATCGTCAGCAGAAACCGTTTGATTCAGTTTCTGTGCGACAAGCACTAGATCCACAATGGTGACAACCCCATCTCGATTTACGTCTCCCGTAGTAAGCCTACCCTCGACAGTGATGCGGATTCCGTGGGCGATTGCATCAATCGTATCACCGCCAAGCGAGACGAGCTGGAAGTTATGCAGTGTTACTTCCGACTCTCCACTCGTTTTCGCCTTAAACCGCGCCTTCACTAAGCTGCCGGTGCCGGTGACGCCTTGAGTAGATAGCCGCGCAGCGGTGAGTCCAGTGATTTGACCTTTACTATTATCAATGCTCCCACTTTGAAAGAAGGTTGCTGCGCCTGTCTTTAGGAAATCACCTTCGGTTACATCAACGGCTTCAAGTCTTTTGGGATCAAACACAATGTCAAACTGCCAGCCCATCAAGTCAGAGACATTCCACGCGCGAATATCGAGGGTAAACGTCTCACCTTGATGAATGGTTGTTGGAGAAATGGTGTATTCAACACCGGTATTTGCCACGGTATACTCGGTGCCGGGTTCAAATCCAAAGAAGCCGTTGCCATGAGTGTGAACCGCGACTAACAGGACATTCACCCCCTGCGGTAGCGTGGCCGGGAAAAAATCGGTGTAATCTTCTGGGTTACCCCTCCAATGGGACTCCTGGTGAATCAAAGCCCCGTTGAGCCAGACCTTTATCCTGTCATCGCTACCAACATACATCGTTGTTTCCTGTTCACGCGGTGAATGCAGGGATACGGAGCCGTAGATGACCCCACCATCAATGGATTGCTTCAGCATATCCGCAATATTGTTCCTTCCTGTAGGCGGAAGTTTGTAGGAGGTCCACACACTATCTCCGACAGAACCTCCCTTTATCGCCCCATGGGTGGCAATCTCCACCTCTGTCACGGTGCCTTCACTCGCCTTTGATAATAAATCCGTATTGCGGAATCCGGTGCCTGGTAAAACCACCCATAACCACGGTCCCTCTATTTTCGGTCCCCCCTTTGGGAACCCCGGATTGCTGTGCCAAAGAAGTTTTAGATTCTCACGTATCCCGTCCAAAGGTGAAAGATCAGAAATGTTGTTGTTATCAATCCTTAGCCATTTCAAGTTGGTCAAACCGGCAAGGGGTGATAGGTCCGATATATTGTTGCCTCCAATCTCCAGACGGGTTAATTTGGTTAACCGTGCGAGTGGGGATAGGTCTGATATGTTATTGACGTGAAGGCGTAGGTTGTCCAAGTTGGTTAAACCGGCTACAGGTGTAAGGTCTGATATCTCTGCGCCGGCGACCTCTAAATATATCAGTTTTGTTAATCCGGCTACGGGTGATAAATCGGATATAGGGCTGCCCCACGTGAGAATCGATTTTAAGTTGACTAGTCCCGCAACCGGCGATAAGTCGGATATACGTGCACTCGAAAAATGTAAATCCGTCAGGTTGATTAATCCCGCGACCGGTGACAGGTCGGATACAGGAGCACCGTAAAAATGTAACGACTTCAAGTTTATTAACCCGGCAACCGGTGACAGATCCGATACCGAAGTTATCCCAAAATTTAGATTATGGAGATTTTTTAACTCCTTCACGGGAGACAAATCGGAGACAGAGTTGATCCAAAGATTCAATACTCTTAGGTTGATTAATCCTGCTATGGGTGAAAGGTCAGAAATTTGATTATTATTAAGCCTTAGCTCATTCAGATTTATTGCAAACTGAAGTCCTGTCAAATCTTCGATGCCATTGTTTCGTGCATCAATTCTTTTCAGCCTTTCCATATCTTCCACAGTAATTGGAGCATTGGGGCTTTTACCAAGTTCCTCTGCGATTGCAGCACGCAGATTCGTATCAGGAATACGAACAACGGTTCCCGGCGGCTGCTCCGGCTGCGAGGGACTGTCTACCTGTTCGCCAGGGAAGTCCAATGCGTAAATGATCGCAGGAAAATTAGACCTCCACGCATCTCTTTTCATACTGCCATTGGGACTGTCTAATACCAATAGCCCTGCGTTCTGTAGCCCCACGTTCTCACGGATCTTCTCTTGGAACGCTTCCGTCTCTAACCCAACGACTGCGGCAGCGTATTCAGCGTCCACCTCACCCTGAAACGCCTCATGGAAACGAGCAATCGGTTCAATATCATCAACCGCGCCGCCCGTCGCCTCAAGGGCATTTTTATACCGCTCCATATCTTTAGCGATGAGCGCGTCCATCTCTGACTGCTCAACGTAGAGACGCAACGCCTGCGCTTTGTCATACGTTGGGTTGGCATTGCTCTCTATCACAGGACGCACCTGATCTTCAAAGGTCTTCATGCCCTCTGTATGGCAACCGAAACAGGACAACCCATTCCGCACCCTCGGATCACTCGCTGCGGGATTATCAACAATGTTTATCGGTGCCGCGTCCAACCGAGAACCCGCCGCCGTCGTAATGTAGTAGCCTTGTAATCCGTTGGGCAGGTTGAAGATAACCTCCCCACCATCATGCGTAAAATCGAGAGGATGGTTGAAGATGTTCTGTGTACCGACACTGCCAGCAAAGTCGTAGCTTTTCCAATATGCACCATGTTGAGAGGCATGCCGCTCCACCATCCGGTTGTTATCGGAGACACCGGAGTTGTTGAATCCAGCACGCCAGACACGCACCCCCGGTGCATTTCGGACATTGCCGTCTACATCAATTCCTAGTCGTGTCTCTAGTTCACCATCTGTCAGTGGTAAAGAGAGTAAGTCATGGTACAATGGGGGCAAAGACCCCCGTGCCAGAAACCAGTCAACATGAACTGATGGGATATTACTATTTGTCTCTGTTTGCAATCGCCCCAACTGCTGTTTCAATGCGGTTTGTGTAGGGGGCTCAAATGAAATGTGGTAAGGATATGCGCCTTCAATCTGTCCCCAAGCGTCATTGCGATCCCATTCGTAGTGTCTGAGGTCGATGTAAAGGATAGTCTTTTGTGCGTCTATCGGCTGCGGGTTGATTACGGTCGCCCCCCATGAGAGGCTATTGATCAGTTTGGAGAGCCCCTTACGGTATTCTTGGAGTATCCTCACTGGTTCACCTGCGTTATAGAGATGTGTCAGCGTGAAGTACCGGGCATAGGCACGGTCAAACGATGGGAGAGACATCAGGTGGGTTTCAATGGTATTAAGGACGTCGCCGGGAGTGATGAAGTTGACATCGGTTGTAGGGGGTGTCGCCCAATCGGGAGCACCAGCTAATATCCAGTTTTTCACTGTTTCAATCTGTGGATTGGGTAGCTGGGGACCTCCCAGCGGCATCAGTGGTCCCCTTTCTCCAAGAAGCCGCTTATACAGCCTCGATGCTTCTGGGTTTCCCGGAACAACGGGACCGTTTTCTGTAATGAGTGCTTTGTGTTCCATTAAGAGTGTTTCTTTATAAGCGCCGTCAGGACCGTGACAGTTAAAGCAGCTCTGTTGAAAGATAGCGTAGGCATCTTGGGCTACCCCCTGTTGGGCGGATACGGTTTGAGAACCTACCATGAACATCAATAAACCGATGAGTGGGATGCAGTACTGCTGCTTATAAGCCCCAATCAAATTGGGAACGAGATAACGCTTAAACATAAAGCCTCTCTCCTGTTCAATCAAAGAATCCGAACTCTTCCCTGAAGCTGTTTTTGAGTAGGTCTTCGTTTAGAGTGACCCCCAATCCGGGAAGATTTGGCACGTCAATATGCCCCTCTTGAATTAAGGGACCCTCATTGATAATTCCTTCCCAAAAGCGGTCGTCCAAGTGATGGAATTCTAAGACAAGGAAATTGGGCACAGCCGCCATCACATGGCAATTTGCAACAGTCTGGACGGGGCTGCCGATATTGTGTGGAGCGATTGGGATATAGTACATATCCGCGAGGTCTGCGATGCGTCTTCCCTCTAACAGTCCACCCGCCTTTGCCATATCCGGCGAAATAATGTCCGCTGCTTGGGTTTCGATCAGGTCTCGGAATCCAAATCGGGTGTAGAAGTTCTCGCCGGTGCAGATCGGTGTACGCGTGGATTTTGTTACCCCTTCCATCGCTGCTATGTTTTCGGGCGGGATGGGATCCTCCAGCCAGAGCAGATCAAGATCTTCAAACGCATGTGCGACTTTTAGGATATCAACTGGGGCGTAAAACCAGTGCGCATCTATCGCAAGATCGGTATTAGAATCTAAACTTTCACGGACAGCGGTTACTATTTCGACATAGTGAGCGATGTCGTCGTTGCTGATGCAGCGATTGTATCGGTCTCGACGGGACGGGAGCGGATCGATGTCAAATTTGATGGCGGTAAAACCGCGTGCTTCCACTTCGCGTGCTTTGGCGGCGTAGGCTTCGGGGGTCTCTGTTTCGCCGGCGTGACAATCGTTATAAATCCGTATCTTATCCCGAAACTTGCCTCCCAGCAGCTGCCAAATTGGAACACCAGCTGCCTGTCCGGTGATGTCCCACAATGCACTTTCTATCCCGCTGATGGCGCTCATCACGGCACCTTGATAAAACCCGGAAGCGGACATAGCACTCATCATATCACGGAACAGTTTATCAACGTTACGCGGGTCTTGACCGATTAATGGTCTGGTCAACCGCTCGTCCACAGCAATTTGATGCACCCCTGCCCCGTGGTAAGCTTCCCCGATACCGGTGATGCCTTCATCCGTCTTGACTTTGATCAGCACCCAGCCGGTGGGTTTCAGCAGAACCGAACCGATATGTGTGATTTTCATGTTTTTAGTTCCCCGTCACGATAGGTATGACTGTGATCCCTCTCAGTTTATAATCTGCCATTGCGAGGCAGATATGATATCTCCAGTTATCCACGAGATGAACCTAACTCGATCCGACGACCGGTCCGAGAAGATTCGTAGCTAGCGTCGATGATTTGCATGACTCGACAGGCATCGTGGATGGTGACCGTCGTCTTGCCCCCTTGACGGATCGCGCGGATAAATTCCGCAACGAACTCGTAGCCCCATTGGTCCGCGTATACCGGACGCTGCGCCACATCCACCCTGAATTGCCGTTCCGGTGCAGCTTCCCAGTCCGGTGCGGCGCTGGTAACAGTGAGATTGCCTTCACCAGTGGGCTGCCACGTAGCAGCACCGAGCGTCCCCCGAAGCCCAAAATAGGTGTCGTTTCGTGGTCCTGCGCCGGACAGCAAATATCCCATGTGTAGGCAGGCATGGACACCGTTGTCGAACTCCAGCGCGACCGTCGCTACGTCCTCCAAGCTTTCATCAATGAAGCCTGTTACTCGTCCACAGAGCGCTGTCACCGATTTCACCTCTGCATCACTGAAGAATCGGAACAGTGTCAGCCAGTGGCCACCTTCCATGTGAAGGATACCGCCTCCTTCGCTCTCGCTTCGATACATCCAGAAATCCGGTTCGCGGAGCCCCGGTTTCACCTGAACCGTGACGAGACGTGCTTCCATATCTACCAACTGTCCGAGCGCACCGATGTTAAGAAGCCGTTTCATCTCAATCGGTATGGGGTGATATGGCCACGGATAACCTACCTGCGTTACCAACCCTTTGTTGGCAACCACATCACAGAGTTGTTGCATATCTGTGGCGGTGCGTGCGACCTGCTTCTCAATAAAGAGATGTTTACCTGACGCCGCTAAATTGAGTGCTGCGGACGCTGCCTCATTGGGTGGTAGCATAATGACGGCAAAGTCGAATTCTTCGTTCGTCATCAAGTCATCGAGGTCTGTGTAGATACGTGCGTCTGGATCGGCAAGGTGGATTTCGTTTAATGCGTCAGTCAGATCCGGCGAGGGTTCGCAGTATGCTACTACCTCAACATCCTCTTGTGCTTTGAACGACTTGATCAGTCCGTGGTTTTTATCCGGATGTAGGCTTCCTGCGTGGATATGTAGACCAACAATAGCAGCTTTAAGGGGCGGTTCCTGTACGGTCATGTATGTCGCGCTTTCTATAAAAATAAATCATTAAAGATTAGTCACGTTTCGTCAACGTCTTCTCGGCTTCTTTGTAGATCGGGGCATAGATCTTATCACGGGGCACGCAACCGGCGGCGAATTGGCCAAGCGGATTCGCTTTTGCACGCATCAGCGCTGTGCAGTAACTGACTGCAACACACACCTTTTTCTTGACCATTTCTCCACTCTCAATCGTATCCCTCGCGTAGTCGGGATACGCCAATGCGCCACGTCCCACAGCAACGAAACTCACGCGCCCATCCCGAATATTCGCCTCGGCGGCGTTGACGAGATATTGCTGCAGCCAACTGTAGCCGGTACCGACAACCGGTAGGTCTGGATACGCTCGCTGGATGTCGCCCGTCAGTTGGATGTGTCGATCAACGCCAATTAGTGGGTGTTCGGGGGTTTCGTAGCCATCAATTGGTGGGCGCTCAAACGGACGACCGATATGTGGGTTGAAATATGGACTGCCCGTCGTGACGTTAACCAGTTTGACGCCAAGTTCCCTGAGCGTTCCGACTAACTTGATTGGTTCAGTCATATCTGGTTGTGGCGGATTATTTTCATCTACACCGAAGCCGTAAAGATAAGGGGTTGGGATATCCCGTGGAACTCCTACTGTAGTCTCTGGATCTTCCATGTAAGCTACGCCGTCGTAGACATTGAGGCGGGTGGCAAGGATGAGTTCATCTCCGATCTCTGCGCGAATCTTACCGACGATGTTTCGGATAAATCGGGTGCGATTTTCAAAGCTGCCGCCGTACTTTCCAGCTCGTGTCTTCGCTGCTAAGAGTTCAGAGAGTAGGTAGGTGTGACACTGTTTGAGATCAACGAAATCGAACCCAATTTTCCAAGCTAACTTAGCAGCTTCCACAAAGATATCCTCCTGACGCTCCAGATAATCATCGCTCAGAATAGGGTAGTCATCAGGAATGGGGATCTTGTTTTTTTTGTCGATGAGCGTTACCTTGTCAACAACAGGGTGGCGAAAAGCGATTAATGGCTTCTGATAGCTATACCGCCCCGAATGGGTCAGCTGCATTCCAACGATGACCTCTTCATTTGCGCCAAACTCCTCTCGGTGGGCGTTGCGCGTTAGGTTGAGTATAGACTCCATTGAACCCGCGGTGTCGTCGCTGATTACCAATTGACGGCTGTTCGACTTCACTTCGTCGAAGAGTGCTGTCGCTTCACCCCATATCAACTTTGCGCCGCCACGTCCGAACCGTTCCCAGCGGCGGATGGTGAGTTCGCTTGGCTTGCCGTCAAGTGTGCCATCGCAGCCCTCCATCGGGTGGATACCAAACGCATTACCGGCGGTTTTGTGCCCGACTTGGACGGGCTCAAGCAGCTTTTCAATCTTTTCTTCGAGGCGGATGCTCAGTCCGAGCTCGGCAATCTCAGTCCGTAACGCATCAATGTCTCGATAACGAAAGTGTTTCCTTTTAAGCATTAATTGTGCCTCTCTGTATTTACCCATTTTTACTGCATAGCCGTGGTCCACAGTCTTACAGTTTTGTCAGCACTTCCACTTGCGAGCATTTCACCATCGGGTGAGAAAACAACAGAAAATACTGCGCCACTATGCCCGCTCAGCGTCCGCTTAAATTTCCCTGTCCGTGCATCCCACAACTTCACCTCCCGGTCCCAAGCTCCGCTTGCCAACGTTTTACTGTCGGGCGAAAAAGCTACGGAGGTCACTTCCTGTCGGTGTCCCGTCAGCGTTCGAACCAATTCCCATGTGCGGACGTTCCAGAGTCGTATTGTATTTTCTTCGGGACGGCTACTCCCATTCGCTAAAACCGCGCCGTCAGGGGAAAAAGCCACCGCTTTCACAGCATCAACCCTACGCCATTTCAAGGTTTTCTGCAATTTCCCGGTCTGTACCTCCCACAGTCTGATAACAGTGTTTTCAAGTTCACCGCCACTCGCCAGCGTACTGTTGTCGGGCGAGAAAGCTAATGCAAACACTGGTCCCTCGCTCCCCATTAGCGTCTGTTTTAGTTCACCGGTGCGTCCGTTCCACAACCTCACTGTCTCATCGGACGCACCGCTCGCGAGTAGTGCGCCATCTCCCGAAAGGGTTAACGTGTTCACTCGACCGTTGTGCCCCCTTAGGACTGTCCTCAATTTTCCCGTCTGTACGTCCCATAGTCTTATAGTTTTGTCCCAACTGCTGCTCGCCAAGCGCTTTCCGTCCGGGGTGAAGTCAATTGCGGTCACCATCTCGGTGTGCCCCGTCAGCGTTAGTTTCAACTTCTGGGTTCCCACGTCCCACAGTTTCACAGTCTTGTCGCTACTCCCACTTGCTAACGTTCTGCCATCGGGTGAGAAGGCAACACACAGGACAGCACCGCTGTGGCCCTCCAACGTGAGCGAGTTTAAGGGCTTGTCCCAAGCGTCGTTTTCATCAGCAGCACAAACGCTTACGAAACTCATGAGACACGAAAAGACGAGGAAAAGCGATTTCCATTTGAATGCAGTGCAGCGATCAATCTGCATTGGATTATAGTATCTTTGGATGATGGGTGTTCTGTAAAACATATTCTTAATTTATATTATGGAGCTTGAGGCTGGAAAATGCTGAACGCTTATTATATCAGATGTGCCCAGTCCTGTCATCAGAAAGTATTCCATTGACAAATGAAAAAATTTCTGCGACACTATAAAATGACGATAACAGCGGATTGGAGTTTCTAACTATAGTAGGAGTTACGCAGTTGAATGCTCAACTTTGTAGTTCGGCGATTTATCGCCGCCGGACACCGATCCCAACCTTGGTCTCGGAACGGACGCCCAATGAATTGGGCAACTACCATTAAGGCTCCATCAAGCAGTTCGTAGGGAACAACGATCGTTGTTCCTGACGGAAGGCGGTGCGGGGAGAAAGCGAACCTACCGGGACTGGGGGCAATGCGGTTCGGTTTGGAGAGTCTCATTAATTCTAAGATCTACTACATTTTTCCGACGCGGTCAAGTGCAGCGCAATCTACGAGGCGTGAGAAAAGCGCAGTCCTATGGACAGACAGTTTGACCAGAACAGGAGAAGTTACACATGGCATCTCATGCGAACTTTACATATCAGGTTGTAGAGGGATGGGGACAACTTCCAGAAGGCTGGGAATTCACACAGGTAGCTGGCGTGGCTGTTGATTCCCAAGATCGAATTTACGTATACAATCGTGGAGAGCATCCCATGATTGTCTTTGATGGTGACGGCAATCTACTTAACACCTGGGGAGAAGGATTCTTAAAGCATGCACACGGTATTTTTATTGACTCGGCAGATATGATCTATCTTGTTGACCGGTGGTTGCATGCGGTACTGAAATATACGCCGGATGGCGAACTCCTGATGACGATAGGCACACTTGACCAACCTTCTACAGATGGTGGGCCGTTTAATCACCCGACAGATGTTGCGCTGTCATCAACCGGCGACATATACGTTTCTGATGGCTATGGAAATACGCGAATGCACAAATTCTCGGCGGAGGGGGAACATCTCCTCTCGTGGGGTGCGCCTGGCAACGGCGCAGGTGAATTCAACCTACCCCACAGTGTCTGGGTGGATGATAACGATCGTGTCTATGTCGCAGACCGGGAAAACCATCGGATTCAAATTTTCGACCCGCAAGGCTCTTTTATCGATCAATGGACAGGATTTCGCCAACCAACCGATTTTTTCCTTGATGCGGATGGACGGTTCTATGTTGCCGAACTACAACACCGCGTCAGCATCTTAAACCTCGACGGAGAGGTACTGACACGAATGGGCGGTGAATCAAGTCATGCCCCCGGGGAGTTTGTTGCTCCTCACGCGGTCTGGACGGATTCCCAAGATGCGCTCTATGTGGGTGAAGTGTTAGCGGGGCAGCGGATACAGAAGTTTGTGCCGCGAACTGTATGAAAGGCGATACTTACATAAGGCAGAGAGGTGTCGGGATTCGGAGATCCCTCCTACAGATGTTGCTATGTCCTGTAGATTAGGTATTGATGTGCTTTACGGTAATGTGATAGAATTTATAACTAGTCCGTTGATAACGTGCCAAAACTTCCGGCAGGGCCAATAATCTCCGGTTTTCGACCGAGTATTTAAGCCATAGATACAAAGCATCAAGACCGCAGAGCCAAAATGACGAAAGCTCTCAGCAAATGATCCAAAAGAAGATTGAAAATCAGACTGCATACGCGGGCGTTATCGGACTTGGCTATGTCGGGCTTCCACTTGCAGTAACTATGGCAAAGGCTGGATTTTCTGTTACCGGGATCGATGTGGATAGCGACAAGGTTGAATGTATTCAGGATGGAGTCTCGATTGTCTCCGATGTTCCTTCAGAAGACCTCGCGTCCTTTGTCCATCGGGGGCAGATTCAAGCAACGACGGACTATCGGATTCTGAAAGAGTTAGACACCATTAATATTTGCGTTCCCACGCCGTTGCGTAAGAGCAAGGACCCGGATATGAGTTTTATCATCTCCGCGGTAGACGAAGTTGCACAGTATTTACGCAAAGATCAGTTGATTATTCTGGAGAGTACAACTTACCCTGGCACAACAGAAGAGGTCGTACTACCAAAACTTGAACAGAGTGGTTTGCAGGTCGGTGAAGATTTCTTCCTTGCCTTTTCCCCTGAACGCATTGATCCGGGGAATGCGACATATTCCACTGCAAATACGGCGAAAATCGTTGGGGGGATAACCCCTGCTTGCACGAAGGTGGCGCAGCTCTTTTATAAGCAGTTCATTCAGGAAGTTCACGCGGTCTCTTCGACAAGGGTAGCAGAAATGGCTAAGCTGCTGGAAAATACCTTTCGGAGCGTCAATATCGGTCTCGTCAACGAAATGGCATTAATGTGCGATCAGATGGGACTGGATGTATGGGAAATTGTTGATGCTGCCGCCACAAAGCCGTTTGGATTTATGCCGTTCTATCCAGGACCGGGGCTAGGCGGACACTGTATCCCCGTTGATCCACACTACCTATCCTGGAAGGCAAAAACTTATGAATTTCACGCGCGCTTCATAGAACTTGCGAGTGAAATCAACGGCTCGATGCCAGAGTATGTACTTGGCAAAATTATTGACGCACTCAACCAACACCAGAAAGCTATCAACGGCTCGAAAATCTTGGTCATGGGTGTTGCCTATAAGAAAAATGTTGGTGATGTTCGCGAATCACCGGCTATTGATGTCATACGGATGCTTGTGCGGCGCGGTGGTGAGATTTCATACCACGACCCGTATGTGTCAGAATTGGAGATTGAAGAGGTTACTCCGAAGAACCGACAGCCCGCATGCTATTCCTGTGCAGAACTGACAGCCGAATTGGTCCAGAGTATTGATTGTGTGGTAATTATGGCAGATCACACGGCTATCGATTACAGCTGGCTTGTTGACCACGCTACTATAGTAGTAGACACACGCAATGCAACAAAATCAATTATAAAAAACCGGAATAAAATTCTAAAACTTTAAGACAGATAGAAAAATATAATAAGATTCGGGGGATTAACCATGTTTCCAGCCAAAGGACACATTGCTACCCATCAACTGGCTTGGATTATCACCGACTGCTGCGGTGAAGAAGAAATCATCACGATGGCAAATCAGTGTGGCCTGCTTCACGATACCCAGCGCAGGACACGGATTCGTAAGGATTGGATTGCCTACGATTTAGCAGCACGTTTTTTTGATGTTGCTGTAACCGAAGATATCGTGAGTCAATACTTAGCCAAGAAGGCGGAACAAGCTGCGCGTCGAGTCCAATTTATGGATGTCCAAGAAATTCGGGTCTTCCTGAGAAGTGCCGAACAGCTCCGATCAGAAGGCGAGTTGGGCGAGATTTTATGGGCACTATTGGTCGATTCGCGTGAAGATGTACAACAGCATGGCCACAGGCTGCTTGCCGACCATGAGCAATCTGTTCCTCCCTCCGCTCCTCCACCTGAAGATAGAAACTACACTTCATCATTAGACACCGCAGAAGAAGCAGAACAACCCGATCATGATGAAGAACGGATTCTTGAGTCTACGGAACCTGCTACCCCTCCTCTTGTCAATGACGCCGAGTACCTTAAGATCACCCCTATTCCTGAAACAGATTTAAGCCCAGAACAGAAGGCTAAACTAAGCGAGGAGCTCAGACAAAACCAATATCAGATTAACAAACTCTATAATGCGCTCTCTGAACTGAAAAATGGATATACGGTTCTGCAAAATGAAAACGACAGGCTTAAACAGAAAATAGCAGCATTAGTAGACGAAAACAACTTTCTACAGGGTAGAGAGCAACTGTATCGGGAAAGTGAGCTGCGGATTGACCGACTCAGCCATGATAATAGAAACCTCAAACGAGATGTGGAAAAGTTCTCAAATCAACTCTGTGAATTCCACGAACTTCAAGCACAAAAGGAAAAGATAACCGTGGAATTGAAATCGGTTGAGGAGATGGCATATCACTCACAGCAAGTGCTTGAACAGATACAGTCCAATTTCTATTCTCAATTTTCCTACCTGCAGGGAGTCAACGAGGAGTACAAAACAGTCATCACAAGGGCACGCCAAAAAATCGTAAGTCTCTCGGGACAGCGAAACGCTGCAGGCGCGAACCGTATGCTGGCAGGAAAACCACGTGTCGGTGTTTTTGTTGATGTCCAGAATATGTTCTATGCTGCAAAAGATCGCTATGCAAGACGCCTTGATTACATTAAGCTCCTAGACCTCATTGTTGGTCCTCGGAACTTGGTGGCCGCCTACGCTTATGTTGTCCAGATCCCCGAAATTAATCAGGCTGGATTTCTGTCGCTTCTTGAACACAACGGCTACACAATCAAAAGCAAAGATCTGCGAATGCGCGGCGATGGTTCTGCTAAGGGAGATTGGGATGTTGGAATTGCCATCGATATTGTGTCAATGCTTGATGCCTTAGATATTGTGATTTTGGCAAGCGGAGATGGCGATTTCTGCGCGCTTGCGGAACTGATTAAGCAGCATGGAAAACGTATTGAGGTAGCAGCTTTTGAACACAATACGTCAATGGATCTGCAGCGGATCGCAGATCAATTCTTCCCAATAGGGGATGAGATGTTGATATAGCCATCTGAGGTAATGAACCATGTCCAACGCAAAGCCCGGCGTAAACTCACACTTCCAGGGACATGAGCTTCACGATACTTCACCTACCTCCAGCGGAGAGGCCGAGACGCCTGTCTCGACAACCGAATCATCCGCTTTACCCGCCTCCAAGGAAGCGCGAGATCAATATGCGCTTGGTAATTGGTATTTAGAACCTGTCCAGCGTCAGTATTCCCTTGCAATCAACGCCTATAAGCGTGCACTTGAGTTAGATCCAGGCTGCGCAGCAGTTCATCACAGTCTCGGTTTCGCGTATTATAAAGAAGGCGAGTTTGATCTTGCGCGGGAGTCGCTCGAAAAAGCAATTGAACTCAATCCACTAAACGCGAACTATCATTATGTTTTGGGACAGCTGCTGGAAGATTGGACAGGACTTGACGGAGCGTGGGAAAAGGCGATCCACGAATTTACTCGTGCAATCGAGTTAGATCCCTTATACATCGAGGTGTGGTACAATCGGGGCTTACTTTACGAGAAACTGGGGGACATTGAGAAAGCGTGTGAGGATTTCCAGCAGGTTGTCCAGCGTGATCCGACGTTTCATGCGGCACGTCATAATCTTGGTGTCTTGCACATAAAACAGCAACATTGGGAAGACGCAGAACGAGTTTTTGAAGAAATCCTTGAATCCGAGCCCCAGGAACCGGATGCCCATTATCATCTTGCAGCAATTTACTTAAACCGATATGGCGATGTTGATCGGGCAATTCACTGTTTGCAGTACGCTATTGAACGAGATCCAGAACACCTGGACGCTCGTTTTGAACTTGGATTGCTTTATGCAAAGCATCGGTATACGCGACCAGAATTCCGTCAGCAGGCGATAAACCAATTTACCGAATTAATCAAGCGCAACGATGAATTACAGACCTTTGAGCCACTCGATCAGGTGTTCTTTGTGCTTGGCAGCCTGTACGATGACCGCCCAGAAGATGCGGACCTCGCAATCTACGCCTACAGAACCGGCTTAGAACATGCCCCTTCACCGCAAGCACAAAATAATCTCGGGCTTCTCTACCTCCAGAAGAACATGATTGATAAGGCTGCTGAAGAATTTAAGCAGGTTATTCAACGTTACCCGGATTATGAATCACCTTACCATAACCTTGCAAAACTCTACTTCTACGAGCGGGATGAAGAAATCCTGAAAGACCTACAAGCATGGTTAGAAACGGAGCCGCAGACAGCTGCGCGTATCATTTTTCATCTCACACTCTCCCTGATGGACGTCGCACGGGCGGAAGCGTACCAGAGTCTCTATTCCCAACTACACCGTCAAAAAAATCTGGTTAGTGCAACCGGCGTGCAGCTTAGATCGGCATCTCGCCAAGCGGAGCCGGATTCCAAGCTGCACAACGCACTCAATCAGATTCTCACTCAACATGAGGAGTGCTATAATGAAATGATTACACTCCTGCAGCAGTTGCGTATGGACGAACCGGTCTTTGGTCTCACAGATATTAACAGAATCCTTGATACGCTGCTGCGAGACTTGATGCCTGTTTTGGAAGCCAAAGATATTGAGTGTCAGCAGGTTTTCGATACACGCTTGCCCCCGGTTAAAGGAGATTCTAGTCAGCTGAAAGAAGCATTCAATAATCTGATCATTAACGCGGTTGACGCGATGGAAGGCGGCGGTTTTCTCCAGATCAAAACCGCCTATCTGCCAGAGATCTCCCAGATCAAAATCTCCTTCATCGATACAGGGATCGGCATCCCGTATGAAGTACGAGATCAGCTTTACCACCCCGGCTACACCCTCAAGCAGCATGGAAGCGGATTCGGTCTGAACATTGTTCAGCGAACGGTTCGCGACCATCGGGGCAGCACGGAACTCCACAGCGAGGAAGGACACGGAACGACATTTTCGATCTATTTGCCGGTCGATCTGGAAGCAACACCTATCCAGACGAATCTACAGATGCGCCCCATCTTCTATGAATCCCCTCATGAGTTAGGCTTTGAGGAATTGGTTTAAGTGAGAAGCTGCCTAACGCGTGAGTGGTTCGGAGGGTAAGCAACAAAAAAGCCCCTTCCACATTCGATGTGGAGGGGGCTAAAACATGTCCCCGACGGGATTTGAACCCGTGTCGCCGGCGTGAAAGGCCGGTGTCCTTGGCCAGGCTAGACGACGGGGACAGACAGTGAGCCGTACAGGAATCGAACCTGTGACCACCTGATTAAAAGTCAGATGCTCTACCTACTGAGCTAACGGCCCTCAATGAAAAAATGTTGACAAAAACGGGCAGAAATAATACCCAATGTGTTAAAAATTGTCAATCTTAAAATAACGCTCGCTGGCGTCTATCAGCCAGTTAGAATGCTCTCATCGCAGACTATTGTTTGGGTTCTCTCAGGACCAACAGAAAGGATTGTCACCGGGACATCGAGAAATTCGGATATGTAAGCGTTATATCGCTGTGCATTCGCCGGCAGGTCCTCATATTTCCGCGCATCTACCGTTGGTGCTTTCCAACCGGGTAGCGTTTCGTAGACAGGCTCGCACTCCTCAAGCACATGCAGGCTCGTGGGAAAAGTTGATAGCACTTCACCACGGCGCCGATAAGCAACGCAAACCTGGATCTCGTCGAGATGGTCTAGGACATCGAATTTCGTCAAAACCAGATCAGTGAACCCATTGACCCAGGCGGCGTAGCGTAGCGCGACGAGATCGAGCCATCCGCAACGGCGGGCACGTTGCGTGGTTGCCCCATATTCCTGACCGATTTCGCGAATCTCTTCGTCCAGATCTGGCGGCATCTCGGTTGGAAATGGACCTGAGCCCACGCGGGTCACGTAAGCCTTCGAAACCCCAAGCACCCGATCTATTGCCTGAGGACCGACACCCAACCCTGTGCAAACCGCACCGACAGTGGTGTTAGACGAAGTGACATAGGGATACGTCCCGAAATCGATGTCGAGCATCGTTCCCTGCGCGCCCTCGTAAAGTATCCGCTTCCCAGCCTTGAGGGCGTTATTCATAAATTCAGATGTATCGACCACATAGGGCGCAAGCCGCTGAGCGTAACCGTGATATTCCTCCAACAGCGCGGTTCTATCAATTTCGCCACCAATCTGATCGAGGATATAACCTTTGGCAGCGAGATTAAAGTCCAATTGCTTCTGAAAAAGGTCAAATTCAAGCAGATCGGCAACCCGTATCCCCGCATGGCGGTTCATTTTATCGGAGTATGTCGGACCGATGCCCCGCGAGGTTGTGCCGAGTTTTAATGAACTTCCAAGGTCGTCCCACGACTCCATGACCTTGTGATAGGGCAGGATTAAGTGTGCACGCGAACTGATCTTGAGGCGGTCTCCAACTTCGATACCATGCGCTTGCAAAGTGTCGATTTCGTTGAAAAGCGTTTCCAAGTTGACGACGACACCGTTGCCAATCACATTCACCGTATGAGGATAGAGCAGACCAGAAGGGAGCAGATGAAAAACGAACTTATCCTCCCCAACAACAATGGTATGCCCGGCATTGTCGCCTCCTTGATACCTCGCGACAACATCGGCGTGTTCAGCGAGAAAATCGGTCGTTCCGCCCTTGCTCTCATCTCCCCACTGTGCGCCTAATATGACCGTGTTCGCCATAATTTTTTGTATCCTCGAAATTGATTCAAACCCAATCTATAATCGGGGTAATCCTTAACGCTTGGAAAATTGGAACCGTGCTCGCGCTCCCTTTTGCCCATATTTTTTACGCTCAACCATACGGGAGTCACGGGTGAGAAATCCTGCTTTCTTCAAGGTAGGCTTCAAAGACTCGTCAGCTTTAACAAGTGCACGTGCAAGACCGTGTAGGATAGCACCGGCTTGGCCTGAAATGCCGCCGCCGCGGGCGTTAACGAACACATCATACGCACTGCCTTTTTCCGTTAATTCTGTAGGTTGTTTAGCCAACTGAATCAGATCTTCTCGATCAAAATACGCTTCAATCGGTTTTTTATTGACGACAAATTGACCAGAACCTCCTGGAATCACGCGTACGCGTGCAACGGATGTTTTCCGTCTTCCCGTTCCCCAATACTGCTCTACAGCCATACTTCCTCCTCTAAAAAATTACACTTCCACTACTTCTGGACTCTGTGCTTGGTGCGGGTGGTTTGGCCCCACATAGACTTTTAGCTTTCTAATCAGTTTGCGGCCCAGGCGATTTTTAGGGAGCATCCCTTTGACAGCGTGCCGTATGATTTCTTCCGGTTTTTTCTGCATCTGCTCTTCAAAAGTTCGGACCTTCCCACCGCCGGGGTAACCGCTATAACGAAAGTATGTTTTGTCCGTTGCTTTGTTTCCTGTGACAACGATTTTTTCAGCGTTAATCACAGCCACACGATACCCCATATCGGCATGTGGGGTGTACGTGGGGTGATGTTTCCCTCGAAGTATCATCGCAATTTGAGTGGCTAAGCGTCCAAGGACCTTTCCATTCGCATCCACGACACACCATTTGATATCTGTATCCGATCCAACAAAAGATGTTTTCATTGCAAGCATAATTTTACCTTCAACAACTTCCCACTGTATCGCAGCGGGAGATTTTCGTCCACTACCCTGACCCGATTTGCCCCCTACCTCCACCAGTGGGGCGGTAGGTAAGTTTTTATTGACATTTAACGGATTGAACCAATTTTGATGTGCCCTTGACAAGATCGGGATTCATAACACCCCCGACAAATCGGGATTTCGCTACGCTCAACTTGAAATGTCAACCTGCCGTAGCGACTTGCGTTATTACATTATCAAACGCTAGGCACAACAGCCTGAAATAGTATCATCAAAGGGCGGGCTTTGTCAAGGTTTGATCTGGACAATTTTGGATAAATCAACGAATTCTCGCGCTTTTTGCTTCCTTCCCCTGTATGCGAGAGGCTCGTTACGCTGAATCCGGATAGCGTTACGTATCTGATCAAATTCAGAATAGGATCATTTATAGTGAATTATCAAAATATGTAGACACTTTCGCTCCCCATATTTGGTAGGCGCTGTTTCCAACTGCGCCTATGCCGTGCGGTTACAAACCGCACCTACCGGGGTGATAGTCCGGATTTTCCCATCCTCGGTAGGCGCTGTTTCCAACTGCGCCGGTACAGAGTGTCCAAGTAATTCTAAAGTTCACCATAGTTCTTCTGTAGGAGGGATTTCCCAATCCCGACACTTCGCTCTAAGAGCGACTTACCGCCTCTGACTTTTCAAACAAAATGGGTCATAAGCCTAAAACTGAATAGCCCTAAAATTCAGAAAAGTAGGCTTGACAAAAAGTGGCATATCATTTTAGAATGAAAGCAGATAGAAAATAGCGCATCTATATTTTTCAAAATAACCGGCTTTTTGCCGCATAACATTTCAGGAGAAGAAGTGATGGATGTCAATGTTGAACACAGGGATGGCGTTATCGTTCTGAAACTTGGTGGGAGAATTGTGGGTATCGCAGGTGGCGAGCTCAGACAGATAATCGAAGAGCAGCTGGAAAATGCCCCTGACTCCCCTAAATTCCTGTTTGATTTTGCCGATGTATCCCGGATGGATAGTTCCGGAATCGGAACGCTGATAGGCTTGCACGTATCCGTTGCACGCAAGAACGGGCGGATCGGTGTGATCAACGTTAGTAATACTATCAACAATCTCCTTGTGATAGGGAGGCTAATTACTATCTTCGAGCATTTTGATAGCGAAGATGCAGCGATCTCTGCACTACAGGAATAGCCAGTTCAGCCATGGCACAACGGAACAATTTTGTGTATGGCACAACCCATCCTAACCTATACTCATCAAAGACTGTCTACACGAAACGTCATCGGTAGCAGTTCATGGACGGTTCGGACAATCATATCCTCTACAACTGGTGCGAAGCGCGTTGGGCGATCGTAGTAAATCATCGCCCTTTCGCCTTCGTAACCGCCCTCCCTCAGAATACGTCTCGACGGAATATAGCACGGCACGTCGTTGCAGTACGCATTGACCCACAGACGCGAAGCATCACACTCGCGTTTAAGACGGATTGAATAATCAACCACTACCTCGCCGGGTAGAAAAACGACTGCGAGTTCATCCCCAAAAGCCCAGGTTTGGATAGGGTAGGGGAGCGCTGTTTGAAGGGCTTTGCCGCGGTCCAATCTATCGAGTTGTATCTGCGCGTGGTAGCCGATTGCCCCGCCGCCCGCTACCCGCTTTTCCCACTCTTGACGTGTAGGTAATGTGTCGAAGGGTAAATCAATGCATTTGACTTGACCTGTGAGTTTCCCTTCTATCGCAGTAAGGTCACTACCAAGGAGCCGGTTCACTTCGGCGGCAATTGCGTGACCATGTTGTCGTGCAAAGTTCAGCCCGGTCCGCGGCGCGGGGTTTGCATCTCCTGCACATCCGATCGCCACCAGCGCAGTTGCATCGGGATAATCTGCTTCGATATAGGCACTCGCATAGCCTGCCCAATCCCCACAGACAGCGTTGAAATCGCCGCCGAGCGTGGTACAGTGACAGGCGTAACTGGTAAGAATTGCCCGCAGTCCACCGTCGGCTCCCACGGCACGAAGCATCGGCAGGGCATGGTCAACGGGCCCTCCCTTCGTCCGACGATTATCGGCGAATCCAACCCTCCCTTCGCCCCACGAGAGAGAACCGGGGCAGAGATCCGCGAGCGCTGCCTTTGTTACCTGTTTCAGTTTCTCCGTCAATTCACGGGTGTAGCGATCAATATTCTCCTGATGCGCTTCGGGAATTGGCACACCAAACAGAGCCCGCAGCACGCCTGAGAGGTATGGCGCGCTGTGGGTGTGCGTGGAGCAGATTACAAATTGTTCGCGAGGAATAGCTGCGTCCTGCTTTAACGTGGCAGCAACCTCCTCGGTTATGTAATCCGGCACGCCACAGTTATCCACCGTTATTAACACAGCAGGACTTTCGGCTCCGTTGCGAATGGCTAACGCCTTCGCCCAGATCCGCTGTTCAACGCTATTAGCTTCATCTCGTCGCCCGCCATAACCGCTGAGTCGAACCGGAAAATCGGGTGTGATATCAATTTTGGCGGCCCCAACTTGGTAGTTTGTCTCACTCACGATTCCATCCCTTTAGAACGAATTAGGTATTACGTTTCCAGTGTTGGCATATCCACGGCACTCGCTCTACGTTCATGGATATTCAACTCCATCGAATCCGGGTAGCGCATTGGAGGGGCGGAAACTTCGCTCAACCTCGCCAACGCATCATCAGGCAGACTCCAGCCAGAACAACCGATGTTATCCCGGAGTTGTTCCACTTTTGTTGATCCGACAATGACTGAAGTTATGCCCTCCTGTTCCAGGATCCATCGCAAAGCCACCTGTGCCATGCTCTTGCCCAATTCTTGTGCGACATCTTGAAGTGTTTCTAGGATTTTCTGTATTCGGGGTTCAAGGTATCGATCCATTGAAGACTCCGCCCTTCGAGCAAAACGTGAGTCTTCGGGTGGTGGCTGGTCCGGTTTATACTTTCCGGTTAGGTATCCTGACGCCAACGGTCCCCAGACATACACGCCAACTCCCTTATCACGGCAGACGGGTAAGATCTCTTCTTCGATGTCGCGTGTCAGCAGATTGTACTGGGGTTGCAGTGCCTCATAGCGCGCCAAATTCTTCACCTCGCTAATCCACAGGGAATCGCACAACCGCCAAGCGTATTCGTTGCTGCAACCGATATAGCGGACTTTGCCTTGATGCACGAGATCATCGAGAGCGCGCAAGCGTTCTTCGGTCGGCGTTTCCCTATCGACATGATGGATGAGGAAGAGGTCGATATGATCAATCTGTAGCCGTCTCAGACTGTCCTCCACTGATCTCATGATATGCACCCGCGAAGTGCCGGAATCGTTGATGTCCGTTCCCATCGGGTTGAACACTTTGGTCGCGATAATGAGCTTATCACGCTTCCCTTTCATGATGCGCCCCAAAATCGTCTCTGATCGACCTTCAGCGTATGAATTTGCCACATCAAAAAAGTTAATGCCCGCATCCAACGCGCAGTTGAAGATTGCATCTGATTCGGCTTCATTGTTGCCCCAATCGGCTGCCCCAAAGGTCATCGTTCCCAAACAGACCTCTGAAACTTTGAGTCCAGTTCTTCCTAAACGTCTGTAATGCATGTTTTTCTCCTTCTTGTGAAGCGGTCTAATTTTATTCGCCATTTTATCATATTTCCTCCCCACGATACAATGGCAAACATCAATTAAAATCTTGCATTCCCCATATTAATCTGTATAATGAAAACAGTGATTCTGAAGTGGCTCTCGATTTTCATTAAGCCTTGGTTCACCATAGTTGATACCGGAGATATTCCTATGTACACCCCACCTAAAAGCCGAAAGATTTTTGCCGCCCCCCATAAGAAATTTAAAGGTACAGCAGATATCTTTCAGAGACAGGTCCCATAAACTAATGTGGAATCGCCAATTCATCACACTGTGCCTCATCCTACTTGCAGCGGGACTTGTCACCGCACCTATCGAACTCCTGTTCCCGGTCTACGTGGAAGAGGCATTGGGAAAAACCGTGTGGTTTGCCGCGCTATTACGGGCAGTTCCAATCGCTCTCGGTGGTCTGTTTGCTTTGGTCGGTGGCGCGTTAAGCGATCGATTGGGGCGGAAGTCCACGTTAATTTTGGGTATGACAGGGGCACTGGTTGTGGGGGTAGTGTTTATAAGTGAACAACCGTTGCTAATCTGGGGAGTGCTCTGCTATCAAGGGATTGCCTCCGGTTTCCGGATAGCGGGTGGCCAATCGTATCTTATCAGCGCCGTTGACGCACATCGGCTCGGCTTGGGCGCTGCTGTCTATTTCCTGACGTATACCTTCGGGGGTTCGGTGGGCAGTGCAATTGGGGGCGAGTTAATCGATCGCTTCAATTACGGGGTTGTTGGCGGCGGAACGATTATTGTCATGGTGCTACTCATTTTAGCGGCACTGATTCTCCTACCCCGGCTGCCACATGGGAATAATGAACGTAAATCTTTCACCCAAATGTTGGTAGGATATGGAGAAATGCTCCGACGTCGAGAGGTTCGTTTGCTGCTCGGAATGCGTTTTTTGCCGACCTATTTTTGGGGCACAGTTAGCCTCTTGTTGCCGGTTTTGATCGCACGTACTGCGGGAGTTAGGCTGGCGGGATACTACGGCGCATCAAGAGATCTGTTTGCTGCGTGCTGTCAACTGGTTTCGGGGCGGATTTGTGATACCGTCGGCGCTAAACCCACCGCGCTTGTAGCGACCTGCCTTGTCGCACTGAGTGCGATACTGATTACAGTGAATACGGACTCGACCATCCTTCTGTTTATGCTGGGGGTTTTCAGTGCGGGGGTAGCGTGGTCAGTTTCAATCACAATGCCCCGCCTTATTGATGAATTCTTTGAAACAGAGGAGAAGGGCCGGGGTGTTGGGATAACGCATCTTGCGTGGAGTTCAGGTTTCCTCTCAGGACACATGGTTGGAGGAAGACTTGAATCGGTAAGCATCTCCTTACCATTTGCTGTGGCTGCTGGCACGGTTGTTATCTCGGCGGCACTCGCCTTTGAGCTTTGGCGAAGTGGGAAAGTGAAACGTGACGTGTGAAAACCATATGTTCATTAGTTCATTGGTTCATTAGCCGATTGAACGGATGAAGACTATACATTGCGCTCCTCTGGAGCGCGGACATCAGAATGCTGGAACTCTATAGACATGTCGCTCCTCATGAAGATTAATTTATTAATTGGGTCATCTTCAAGCGATGTTCGGTGCGGTCCGATGAATCGAGACCAGGGTTGGAAACCGCACCTACCGGGCTCCTCGTCCCGTAGTCACGGGATCCCGATAAATCGGGATTTGGTAGGCGCTGTTTCTAACTGCGCCGTTTCAACCCACGCACCTACCGGGTCTAGGGAAAAATATAGAATTACCCGTTTAATTTCTTAAAACTCATCTGGAGCGAAAGACTAAGCGTATCAACTTTGACAGAAAACTGATAGATTTTCAATACTTATCAACTTGAAGCTATTTTATGCGCTACCTAGTTGTTATCCACAAAGATTCAGATAGCGATTACGGTGTAACCGTTCCAGATCTTCCGGGTTGTTTTACTGCCGGAGACACCATTGATGACGCAATCGCTCAAGCCGCGGAAGCCATCGAATGCCACATTGAAGGGTTGGTGCTTGACGGCAATGCAATTCCAACACCCCGTAACATTGAGTTCCATCAGAAAAATCCAGATTATACCGATGGGGTTTGGGCGTTAGTATCGGTAACTCTTGATAAGCTCCCAGGTGAATCACGTCGTGTTAATATCACTATGCATGAAATTCTGTTAGCATTGATAGACCAACATGCTAAGCAGCATGGCGAGACCCGATCGAAGTTTATTGCACAAGCAACAATGGAGTTTATCGCAAGTCATAGCACAACTGAATAAGCAAAACAGGTATGGATTGAAAGGAAACTGTATGCGTCAGCGGGCTTTGACTGCGCTCTTTCACGGCGCAGACCAACCATTTGAACTTTGTGAACAGCAAATTACAACACCGAATGCGGACGAGATACTGGTTCGGGTGTCGCTGGCAACCATCTGTGGTTCAGATCTACACACCTTCACAGGACGACGGGCTGCGCCCGTGCCGTGTGTGTTAGGTCACGAAGCGGTTGGACGTATCGTCGCGCCAACGGAGGCTCGCGATGCGTATGGCGACCCTTTGTGCGAAGGCGATCGCGTGACGTGGAGTATTATGGCCGCATGTGGTGCGTGCGAATATTGTAACAGGCGGAATCTGCCGCAGAAGTGTGAGAAATTGTTCAAGTATGGACATGTACGCAGCGAAGCTCCATATCTCCTTAACGGCGGTTTTGCAGAAGAGATCTGTTTGCGTTCAGGAACGGCGATCTACCGTATCCCTGATGCAGTGAGCGATATTGAAGCAGCACCGCTCAACTGTGCGCTCTCTACCGTTCTGGGCGGGTTAGCAACACTTGACCTCACAGGTAAATCTAGCGCGGTTATTCAAGGCGCGGGCATGTTAGGTATTTACGCTGCGTGTTGTTTGCGTGAGCGTGGGTTTGAAATTGTCGCTTGCGTGGACCGTGTTGCGGAGCGTCTGCGTATTGCGAAAGCCTTCGGTGCAACGCATACGTTTAATCTTTCGAAAGATTCCGCGGTCGAAATCGGGACAACTTTACACGGTTTAACAGGTGGGCACGGTGTCGATCTCGCTGTTGAAGTGAGTGGCTCAGAAGCTGCGTTAATCAACTCTCTCGATTGGTTGGGAAACGGTGGAAGTTGTTTGACGCTCGGCTACGTCTTTCCACATGCCAATGTCACAGTGGACGCGCATAACATCGTGACAAAATGCCTGACGGTGCGAGGAAATCACAACTACCATCCGTCCGCGTTAGGAGACGCGCTTCGGTTTGTTGAGGAGACGCGGGAGCGTTATCCGTTTGAGGATTTAGTTGGTGCGGTCTATCCCTTAGAAGAGATTAACGCTGCGTTTGCCCGAGCGATGCAGGGAGATTTAATCCGAGTGGGCATTAGTCCAAATTCAGGAGGTAAGTCGTTGTGAGCGATCGTAAGGTTTTAATTATCTGCATAGACGCCGGCGGACACGACTACCTCGCCGCCAGCGATATACCAAATATCCAAAGGTTAGCGGAGGAGGGGTTCTATCAGCATGCAATGTCAGTCATTCCTTCGGTCACAAACGTCAACAACGTGAGCTTAGCCACTGGAACGTTTCCAGAGACGCACGGCATCACGACTAACTACCATGTTGACCGAGAGACCGGTAAGGGGGAGTTCATAGAGGACAGTCGCTTTCTGTTAGCACCAACACTGTTTGAACATACAAAATTGTCGGGCTTTGCGGAGAAAACTGCCCTGCTTGTTACAAAGAAAAAGCTGCTCCGGATGCTTGAGGCTGGCACGGATATCGCTATCGCTGCGGAAGACCCAGCGTCCGAATACGTTGAAGCGGTTGGACCGGTTGAGGATATCTACTCGTCAGAGATTAATTGGTGGTTGCTGCGGGCACTGCGCGAGGTTCTACGGCAGCACGATCCGCAACTCGCCTACTGCTCAACAACGGATTGGAATCAGCACAAGTACGCTCCGATGGAAGAACATTCGCTGCAACATATCGCGGAACTGGATAGGCTCATTGGGGAGATCGTGGACGATGACCCGGAGCGTGAGATTTATATCACCGCGGATCACGCGATGTTGCCAAAGACCCGCGCGGTCGATCCGGGGCGTTGGTTGACCGAGCACGGTATCCCGTCAAGCGCTATCCCTATCATCAAAGACCGCTATGTCGCACATCACGGTAATCTGGGAGGGGCGGCGTATATTTTTCTTGAGAGAGCGAGGGACCTTCCGACGGCAATTGAGATGTTAGCCGCTGCGCCGGGCGTTGAAGAGGTTTATCCTTCAGAGGATGCAGCACGTCAATTTCGGCTCCATCCGGATCGGATTGGGGATATTTTCGTTCTGGCAGATCGAGACACGGTTTTTGGTGAACTGACTGAAACGGAAACGCTTGTCGATATCAGATCTCACGGTTCACGCCATGAGAGTGAAGTGCCGGTTATCGGCTATAACAGTCCGTGGATAGCGAGCGATTTCGCGTATAACCTTGATGTCGGTCGCTTATTTCTGAAAAGTCTCGGAGATTAACTGGTATTTTACTTGGAGCTTTGCCGAATGTAAGCCATAATCATACTAAATCAACTTTAGCGGTCATTAGAAAGCGGAGAGATAGTAATATGACCAGAACTTCAGACCAACCTAATGTCATCGTGTTTTTCACAGACCAGCAGCGGTGGGATACAACCGGGCTCCACGGCAACCCGCTGGATCTGACACCGAATTTTGATCGGATGGCGCGCCGGGGCACACACCTCCATCGCTCGTTCACATGCCAACCTGTTTGTGGTCCTGCACGTTCCTGCTTGCAGACCGGACTTTACGCGACTGAAACCGGATGCTACCGAAACGGCATCCCACTATCGTCAGATCTGAAGACACTTGCCCACCACTTTGGCGAAAACGGTTATAGGACCGGTTATATCGGTAAGTGGCATCTCTACGACAGAGGTGTTGAGGGTGCCGTTCCTGAATCTGCGCGTGCCGGTTATGAATATTGGCTCGCCTCTAACGTGCTTGAGTTCACCTCTGATGCGTATCACACCGTCCTCTACGATAATGACAACAACGCCGTCAAACTCCCCGGCTATCGCGTGGATGCTGTCACTGACGCGATGATTCGGTATATTGACGCACACCAAGGCGATCCATTTTACCTTTTCACCTCATATATCGAACCTCACCACCAGAATCACCTCGACGATTATCCGCCGCCAGATGGCTATCGTGAGCGTTACGCGGGGAGATGGATTCCGCCAGATCTCGCTGCGTTGGGAGGCTCAACGCATCAGCATATCGCCGGCTATTACGGTATGGTCAAACGCCTTGATGAGGCACTTGGCAGGGTGTTGGATGCACTTAAGAGTCTCGACTTGCTCGATAACACAATTTTGCTCTTTACATCGGATCACGGTTGCCATTTCAAGACGCGAAACGCGGAATACAAGCGGTCCTGCCACGACAGTTCAATCCGTGTTCCAACAGCGCTGCACGGTCCCGGTTTCAACGGCGGGGGCCAGCTCCAACAGTTGGTCAGCCTCGTTGACTTACCGCCAACGCTGCTCGATGCTGCGGGGATTCCGGTGCCCGTAGAGATGCAAGGACGCTCAATTCTGCCGTTGACGAGAGGTGAAACGGAAGGATGGCCTGAGGAGGTCTTTGTTCAGGTAAGCGAGTCACAGGTGGGACGTGCCGTCCGCACACAGCGATGGAAATACGGCGTTACCGCGCCGTGGGGACGTAGTGCACAAGGTGCGGGATCAGAGGAGTATATTGAGGAATACCTCTACGATTTGCAGGCAGATCCGTATGAGTTGACAAACCTGATCGGACGGGAGTCGCACCAGGGGGTCTCTGCGGTGATGCAGGAGCGTCTTATCCGTCGCATGGTTGAGGCAGGGGAAACGGCACCGACCATTGAATCGGCGGAGACGCAAGCGAGCGGACAGCGTCGGGTTTCCCCTGAGGAGGGGCGCGCCTAACCCAACCCAGCTAGATTTGCGTACACTTTTCGTCCTTCGTTGAACAGGTGTAGGACCTCTTCCCGCTGTGAATCCTTTGTAAATCGCCAATCCCGGTTCACTATCTCCATTGCGCTATCGATCGAACGCACAAAGAACGACGCCGACGTTTGCGCGATATCGGCAGGACGACCTGTGCCGATGCAGATGGGACTGGTGTGGGCATAGACCGGTTGTGCAAAGCTATCACGGGCTTCCCCAAAGGCGCGTGCTGCGACCCAACCGTCAGATTCAATTTGGAGGTCAAACGTCCACTCGCCGCCGCGTCTCACCCCGTCGAGTGGTGCCCTTTGTGCCACCGTTCCGTTATGAATCAATTCGACGTAAGTGAGTGGATAGTGTGACTGCCACCTAATTTGCCCTGACACCGTGCGAGGAGACCCGTTGGGTGATTCGATACCACCGCCGGGCGCTTTCCCATCAAGATTTAGAAACAGCGCGGGCCCGTTGGTGATAAATGTACGTCCCGCCTGCAATCCTTTTAACCAGCTTTCATAAGTAAAGTCGCCATCAGTTTCGACATAGACACGGTTGTTCGCACAGATGAACCAATCTGTCCCGGTCGATGCAGGCAGCGGAATGCCGCAGTTGAGCAGGTGATACCAGATATCGTATTCGAGGTCTTTCCAAGCAGGATCGAACAGATTAAAGGCGTCTAACTTCCCCAACGCTGCAGCTACCGGCGCTTCCATACCCCGTCCGTTATGGCACCACAGCACAACGCCTCCCTGTCGTTTGGCGTCATCGCAGGCGTAGCAAATTGGCGGGTAGTCGGGGTCAAAGTCGCTGACGAGGTTGCCGCGACTGACAGGCTCGACCAGATTCTCGATATGCAGGAACATGACGTGCCCGGATCCGCCGCCGTAAGGGGAGTTGTGACGATTTTCCTCACCGCAATCGACAAGATGGTGGGCGGTCGAGTAGTCGGTCATGAACCCGAGCGGATACTTATTGCTGGCATAGGGGATTTCACCGCGTTGCAGGATGCTGATAACGGTTACGCTAAGATCATGGACTTTGGGATCGAGATGCAACCGATTATCGGGTTGCGCCTCCTCCTCATTGTAGTGCAGATGTGTATTCCCCGGATACCACCCTTGCGCGGGGAGGTCTGCCCACCGTTTGAGATGTAACTCGATCTCGACCGCCCCTTTTGCCGGCATTGACACAACCTTCCGAAGCGGCTCGTACTCCGTGCCACGCTCAACCACGATGTCCGTTGAGCCGCGGGGCACGTCCACAGTGAACTCTCCCGGACAGTAGAAAAACGGGTCGCCCGGTCCAATCTTCAGGATACTATCTGCGGGATGGACGAAGCGCCCACTACTGGTCAGCACGTGGACCTTCGCCTCAACGGAGGCACCAGAAACGCTGTCTCGAATGATTCCTTTAAGGGTTGCCATGAAGTTGCTCCTTTTTACGCTTCGTCACGCAGTGCATCGGCGGGCCCCCACGGCGCAAATGCCACCGTTGCGTAGGGGTTGAAGATGATATCGTCCTCACGTCCTGCGAATCGCCACATCCGACGCACCAGATCGCGCTTTACCTCCTGATAATCGGGGTGGTCGCTGAGGTTCACCATCTCGTGTGGGTCGTTTCGGAGATCGTACACCTCATCGAAGTCGAAACCGTTGTAGACGTACTTGAATTCTTTGGTGGTCACGACGCGTTGGCTGTAATACAGTTCGACACCGTTAAACTGCGTGTGGAATGCGTCTGTCCAGTCGGCAGGGGGTTCGTCTTGCAGGAACGGCACAAGGCTTCTGCCTGTCAGGTCCTCTGGCACGGATTCGCCCGCCAATTCGATGAAGGTAGGTGCAAAATCGGCGAGACTGACAAACTCATCGACTTCGCGGTTGGGATTGGCGATCCCTTGGGGCCAGCGGGCAATCGTGGCGATATTATAAGCCTCACGGAACGCCGGCACCCCTTTGAGATACAAGCCGTGTGCGCCGCAGTAATCGCCGTGATCGCTCATCCGTAGAACGAGGGTGTCCTCCGCCTGTCCAGTCTCCTCCAATGCCTCAAGCACCTCACCGAACATCGCGTCTTCCATTGTACAGTATCCCCAGTAGTGCTGGAGGGACTCGCGCACTTCGTCTTCCGAAAGTTGTCCCCAATACTGCTGACGCGCACGCTGATAGACGCGGGGTTTGTCTTCGAGTGTGTCGTGGAAGTTCGGCGGTAGTGGAATCTCTTTGGGGTCATACATTTGGGCGAATCGCTCCGGCACGATGAACGGATCGTGGGGACCGCTCGGTCCGATGTATAGGCACCACGGTGCATCCGCTTGCGCTAATCGTCGCAAGCCTTCTAATCCAGATTGGACAACGCGATAGTCCCGGTGGTCTTCGTAACCTTTCGGTGTGTCGGTCGGATAGGAATTGTATAGCTGATAGTGTCCCCAACCGGGACGGAGAATTTGCCCCCGCTCGCGTTCCGTCGATTCGGGTTGTTTGGCTTGTTCCTGCCACTGCGCCACGGAACGGTGCATGTAGCTGCCTTTGCCGCCCGTGATGTGTAGGTCCTCCCAGCCGCGATCGGACGGGTTCTCGGCGTCGGTGACGTGCCATTTTCCGGCGTACGCGAGGTTATAGCCGGAAGATCGGAGTGTCTCACTGAACATCCCGACACCTTCATAGAGGGCGTGGTGGATGGCGGTTGGATTGCTGACGTTGTTGTAGATGCCGTGCCGACTGGGATATACACCTGTCATGAATGTTGCGCGTGAGGGGCAGCAGTGCGCGGTTGGACAGAATGAACGGTTAAATAGAACTCCCTCCTGCGCTAACCTCGTAGCGTTTGGTGTGATACAGGGATGGTCTGGATGTACCACATCGGCTTGTTCTTGGTCGGTCATAAAGATAAGAATGTTGGGTCTCATGTTTCCTCCGATACGAAGATTACTTTAAGATTCAACACACAGGGCACCCTTCTGGGGCTAAATGAAGTATAATACGTAATGCGTAATGCGTAAAAAAACGGAACGCAGATCTGCGTTCCCTACGAATCAACCTTACTACAGTAAAGTTTAGAATTAATTGGACACGCTGTACCCGCGCAGTTGGAAACAGCGCCTACCAAGCTATCACCCCGGTAGGTGCGGTTTTTAACCGCACCGCATAGGCGCAGTTACAAACAGCGCCTACCAAACATGGGGAGCGAAAGTGTCTATCTGTTTTTAGAATTTACTATTGAGGTCGGGCAAGATGCCCGACCTACGGGTGTGGTACGGTTTGATATACCTGTTGCCCCGTCCCGATGCTGCAATCGGGATTCAAAGCAATATGCCTACTACTAAAACTCGGTGGTGATTCCTAAGTAGGGGATGATCGGGAATTGGTAGATTTCGTCCTTTTCTGTATAGTCATCGTTGTAGCTGAAATCGAGCAGATTTTGGCGATTATAGGCGTTCAAGAGTTCAAGAAAAAAGCTCATCTCCCAACGCTTAAATTGGAACGCCTTGCTGAGTTTCACGTCCAACCGGTGATAGGATGGTAAGCGCCCCGAATTCGTTTCTGCATAAATTGGGAGGTAGATAGATTCACCGTTGCGTGGGTCAGTGTCTAGGGTCGCGCCTTCCACCGGGGTATATGGGTTGCCAGTTCGGTATTGCCATTTTAGACCGATCTCCCACGTCGGCGTTAGTCTGTAAGTCGCCGCCAAGGTCGCAACGTGTGTCTGGTCAAACGAATAGTAGCGATATGGGTCCTCTGGGCGGTCACGTCGTTTGGAAAGCCCATACGTGTAAGATCCCCAGCCCAGAAATCGATCTCCGGCGCGATGGCGCAGGAACACCTCAGTCCCCTGTGCGAATCCAACACCCTGGTTAAGATATTTCATCTCAGCATCGCTGGTAACAAGGTTCGCTAGGTCTTTATAATAGCCTGCGAATTTGAATTCTGTCCCCTCCGACACTTGGCGTGTGAACTCCAATACATAGTGACTCGCTTGGCTTGTGCTCAAGTCGGGGTTTCCGACGCTCTGGGTCAGTCGTGGGGGTCCCGGGACCTGATAATAGTTGCCGTAAGAGAATTGGAGTTGAGACCCTTCCATAATATCCAACAAGACACTCCCACGCGGTTGGATAGAGGGTTCGTTCACAACGCTGAAATAGTCTACCCTCAAACCGAGCACAACTGATAGGAATGGCAACACTTTATACCGGTCTTGCAGGTACACTTCTATTCGTTGACTCGATACGGATTCATCGAAGGTTTGCCTTTCGGCGAACCGAAAATCGTAATCGACCTCACCCTCATCGGGCGGACGGTTACCCGTACCAACCGCCCTCCCCGTTTCGAACCCAAGTATCACGCCGGATTCAAGTTGATGTTTCGGGTTTAACCTATAGGTGAGATCTTCGCGGAGTACGTAGTCTGGAGCATCAATCGCGAGAGATATTTCGGGACCGGCGCTGACGTCAAATTGGAAGTCGGAACGGGTCAAAGACAGAAAGGAGGTCAGCCGGTCAGTGAATCGGGAACGGAGGTGAATA
This sequence comes from Candidatus Poribacteria bacterium, assembly GCA_965204355.1. Taxonomy (GTDB): domain Bacteria; phylum Poribacteria; class WGA-4E; order WGA-4E; family PCPOR2b; genus PCPOR2b. The sequence continues at coordinate 5,140,781 of OZ241983.1, read as the reverse complement.
CCCGCCCCTTCAAAGCCGCTTCCGAAGCTAACGTTCCCTCTAATATCTTGGTCTATATCTTCACCGTCCAGCTTGAGTGCAAAGTTGTCGCCAGAAGCGAATATGTTGAGAGAGAGTTGATGTTTTGCATTGAGATCATAGCTGCCCTTTACCTGATAATCCCAGAACCGGGGGAAGGCGGTGATTTCTCCACTGGCAAACGACAGTGAGCCGAGGAAGAGGTCTATGTAGCTTCGTCGTCCGGCGAAGTACCAGAAACCCTGATCGCTGATTTGTCCCTCCAATAGCCCCTCAGAGTAAAGCACATTCAGGTTAAATTTTGCACGAAATCCGTCTCTGTTTTTGTTCCGGGAATAGATGTCGATTACCGCCTGAGAATCGACACCGAATTCGGCACCGTAGCCGCCGGCGTAGACATCGATCCGCTCAATGACTTCGGAACTGAGGGAGGAGACGATTCCGCCAAAATGGTAGGGATAACCGATCGGCACCCGGTCAAAGTAGTAGAGGTTATCTTCGTCGGAGCCGCCGCGGATATAGAGGGCGCCGCTGAAGTCGTTTGCAACGCCGACACTGGGCAGGGCTTGTAGGGCGCGTAGGGCATCGCCTGTGGAACCGGGGACACGCTGAATCTCCGAGCTGCTTAACGTTTGTCTGCCAACGGGGGCCGCGGCGCGTTCTCCGGTCACTTCTACCTCATCAAGTTCGACTGCAACCCCTTCAAGGTAAATTTTGAGTTGGGTTGTTTGTCCCGGGTCAATGGTGACGACAACATCCTCCGGCGGCTCATAACCGGAAGCGGAGATGGTAAGTGTATATGTTCCAGCGGGTAGGTTCCGGACTCGAAATTCGCCGTTCTGATCGGTTGCGATCCGCTGATCTGTTTCTACGATGCGGATCCGTGCGGATGGGACTGGCTGCTCAGGATCTTGCTGATAAACCGTACCGTAAATCTCCCCTATACTGCTTGGCGGTTGTTGTCCAAATGCAGCACAGGGATAAATAAATACGATTAATAAAAAACAGATTGAACACCTCTTCATGTAGTGCTATTTCTCCTTTGATATTTTTAGTTTGTTTCTATGTCTATGACGGAAAGATCTTCATCTGCGTTGACATGTTGGAGAGAAAGAATTTCATATCAAACACTTAACAGAATTTAACAAAATTTAACACTTTTTGCGGAATTCTACAGGAGTCCGAAGTTGTTTCAAGCGCATCAAGAGGAGTCTAAATCGTGAGTTATCCACAGTCACTTAACAGAATTTAACAAAATCTAACACTTTTGGGTTAGTAGGGAGCGCAGATTTGGGGTTTCTGCCAGCAATCAGCACTAAGCATCCGGTAAGGTCTGGAGGTGGTGCTGCCGTTCTTCCCAATCGGGGAGGTAAGCGGACATGAAACTCTTGAACACTCTGCCGTGATTTGGGACGAGGAGGTGGACTAATTCGTGGACGATGACAAATTCTCCCAACGCTTCTGGTAGGTGGAGCAGATCGGTGTTGAGGGTCAGGCGCCCATTCGTCGATATGGATGCCCACTTTCTCCGCATGTCGCGTAGATGCACCTCGTGCACCTCCACACCTATGCGGTCTGCCCATTCCCACACGGACCCTTTCAAGTCCTCAGAATCTTTCCAGACGTTTTCGGCCTTCATACTCGTTCTAACTTTAACAGTGCGCTTGCTGCTTGGCTTCGATCGTCGTTTGTTGTAATAATAGAAATTAACGTTCGGAGGAATCTAATTCGCAATTGCCTATATTGGTGTTTATCCCATTGATAATCGGGAAATTCATCAAAGACTTCATTGAAAACTTGCGCCTGCTCTGGTCTAATAGCCTCCGCATAGCTTTGAAGAACCTTATAAACTGCGTAGGCGTTTTCGTCGAGACCCATTTGGGCACGTTCTGTTTCAGATTGTACATACTCAGTCGCTATGCTTTCAAACGCAGCCAGGGCCGCTTGCGTTGCCAACAGACCATTCTCATACCTTTCAGCCAGTTCTTCCGCCCGCTCTCCAATCGAAATTAGAAACGGCTTGGATCGGCTTTCTTCCGTTACTGTTTTACGCAGAACTTTTCGTAAATTCAGCACCTTCACTCTGTCGGATACATAGCTCTGTTTAATTTCCCTCAATGTGTTTGCGTCTAATTCCTGAATAGAATCCGGTAGCGCGAACCGATCACTCCCTGTATGCTGCTGTAGAAGTTCCTGCGTTTTAGCGGTCAATTCCTTATCGACATAAGGATGGTCGGCGTAGGCGTTACGGATGAGTCCGTAGAGCGATGCCAGTGACTGATAATCCGCTATAAACGGGCGTAAGAAGGGGGCCGGCGATAGAATGGTATAGATATTCTGCAGCTGCTTGAAGAATTTGAAAAACGCCTCTCTGCCCTGATAGTCATCGAAATGTTCAATCGCACGTTCTTTCGCCCTATCGTCCCACCCCATCGCAAAGGGTAAATATTCTGCCGCATCCTCCTGCATTAGCCGAGCGAAAAGTTTCTTGAGTACGCTAATATTCCGAATCACACTCCCCATCTCTTCTGAATCAAAGGCGAGGGCTTTTTCCAAATCCCCAAAGATACCGACAAAATCTAAGACAAATCCGTACGGTTTGACCAGTCCGTCGTTGTCCTCGTAGGGACGGTTGACACGGGCGATTGCCTGTAGCAGTACATGGTCACGCATCGGTTTATCGAGGTAGATGCAGTAGAGAATTGGCGCGTCGAAGCCGGTCAGTAACTTTTGGGTCACAATTAGGATCTTTGGCTGTTCGTTTTTATCGGTGAATTTCTGACGAATCTCCCTCTCTTCGTCATCGGTGCGGTGATAAACTTTCATAGCTTCGGAATCCCGACTGTTCCCGGAATAGACCACCTCCGAACACTCGGCTGGTAGATGTCTGTCAAGCGCTGTCTTGTAGGACGCACACGCCTCGCGGTCAACAGCGACCAGAAACGCCTTGAATCCCATCGGCTCTACGTTTTCTCGAAAATGCTCCGCAACCGCTGCGGCGACGTTATCAATTCGATCGGGGGCTTTCATTATCGCTTTCAAGTTGACCGCACGGTCCAGAATTGCGTCCAGTTCTTCAAAGTCACTCACACCCTCCCCAACTACAAGCCTGAAAAATTCACTCTCCAATGTTTCGCTATCAACCTGTAAACCGGACGGTGCGAGGGCATAATTGAGTGGAACGGTTGTCCCATCTTCGATGGATTCTGCTATCGCGTATTTATCCAGATAGCCCTGTGCGTCGTCCGCGCCGAACACCTTAAAGGTCCCCTCGCCTTGACTGAGTTTGTCGATCGGGGTGCCGGTAAAACCGATATAGGTCGCATTGGGGAGGGCTGCCATCAGGTAGTTGCCCAAATCGCCGCCGGTGGTCCGGTGCGCTTCGTCAACCAATACCGTCACGCCCCCACGGGTGTTGATACCCGCCGGTATATCGTTAAACTTATGGATCATTGAGACAATTAAGCCTCGATAATCGGACGACAGAATCTTTTGTAGGTCGCGCTTGCTCTTTGCGACTCTATGTGAAGTGATGCCGTAGCCGGTGATATTCTTGAAAAGCTGGCTCTCCAATTCATTGCGGTCAATTAGCATCAGCAGCGTCGGCTTTTCCGTCTCTCCACCGCCGCGTAACAGTCGAGCGGCAATCGTTATCATGGTGAGGGTTTTGCCGCTGCCCTGCGTGTGCCAGATAAGTCCGCGCCGTCTGTCCGGGTCGTGCACCCGCTCAATCACCTTATCCACCGCACGGGTCTGGTGCTGACGCAATACAACTTTGGTGAGTGCGTCGTCTTTGCTCTGGAAAATGATTGACTCCCGCAACACTTTCAGGAATCGCTCGCGGTCAAAAAAGGTTTTGACTTTCTCCTCGTAGTTTGTGGGATCGTCGGTCTTCCAGTTAAACAGGTTGTTGCGATTGACGTTCCATGTTACGCCGTAGTAAAAATCCAGCATCTGCGTGACGCCGAACAGTTGTGCGACCGTGAACATCTCCGGTGTTTCACGGTGGTAGCGGCGGATCTGTTCCACCCCTTCCTCTAAGCCGTCCCGCTTGTTAACGGATTTGGTCTCCACAATCGCCACCGGAATTCCGTTAATCAGAAAAACGACATCGGCGCGGTTGCGGTGGACTGTCCCACCCTGCGTCCATTCATCGGTCACATGGAAGAGGTTATTGTCAGGGGTATCGTAATCAATCAGCGTAATATTCCGATAAAGGCCCTCGTCCGGGACAAAAATCGACCGCTCCCCGCGCAACCAGGAGAGCGCGTCTTGGTTCCCTTTAAGCGTCGATCGAAGCAGATTTAGTTGTCGCACAATCTCACCGCAACGAGATTCGTCCAGTATCCCGCCGTTGAGTCTCATCAGTTGCGATTTTAGCAGGTCGATGAAGTAAAGCCCCTTATCACCGCCGCGCATCCCCATCGCTTCCGATCGAGAAACAGATCTCCAGCCAATTTCATCGGCGTATGTGAGCATTGGGTCTTGTACTGCGGCGCGTTCAGCCATCATTTTCTCCGAAAATAAATGGACACTTTCGCTCCCCATGTTTGGTAGGCGCTGTTTCCAACTGCGCCGGTACAGCGTGTCCAATTATGGTAGATTTTATAATTAGCTTGATGTTTTTGAACCGTAGGAGGGAACTCCGATTCCCGACTATCAAAGCATTCTGTCGCGATTCGGAGGGGACGCCCCCTACAAAAGAGGTGTCAATATATTTTTATAATTCACTATAATTCTAAACTTTACTATATTTTCGCTTTTGGCGCATGTAAAGAAATAGTGCAATAGAGACTGAGGACGGCTGTGAGTCGGGCATCTCCCGCCGAAGTCGGGATCCCGAGAATCGGGACTAGTCCGACGGGTATCGGGGCAGGGATGCCCCTCCCACAGGCGGATCGGGATTCAAAGTTTTTTAGTTTCTATTCATGTTTTGTACACTCTTTTGACATGAACCTCGTTTTTTTGCTTGTTTAAGTCGGGCTGCGGAACGGAAGCGTGAGCCTTTGCAAAACGCCCCTACCTATGTTATAATTAGCAACCCTTAGGGTCGTGGCGGTCTTTGCGACATACCATAGGCGGGGCTTCCGGCCCCGAAGGAGAAGCAATGACAAACAAAGAAATCACAAAAGGATTCGATGAAATCCGGCAGCTACTACGACAAACGGTAGAGGAGTCAAAGCAGCGGTCTGAAGCAGCCGACCGGCGATCCCAAGAATTTGACCAACGGTTACAAGATATGAATGAAGCAGCTGAACGGCGATATCAAGAAACGAGCCAACTGTTTCAAGAGATAGCTCAACAATTTCAGGAGACTAAGGCGTTTATGCAGGAAAACGCCAGGCGAATGCGCGAAACCGATCGCCGAATCAGAGAGCTCACCAATCTCTTCACAGGCCAATGGGGAAAACTGATCGAAGCACTCATCGAACCCGGATGTTTAAAACTATTCCAAGATAGAGGCATAAACGTTACAAAGAGTACACGCCACGTCGGTAGTTCGCAAAACGGCCGACACATGGAAGTCGACATCCTTTTAAGCGACATGGACGCCAAAATTGTCGTCGTCGTTGAAGTAAAGACAACCCTACAGGTATCCGATGTACGCGATTTTCTCAGCAAATTTGATACCTTTTTAGACTTCTTCCCACAATACGAAGGATATACCATCTACGGTGCTGTCGCCGGTGTACAAATTGACGAAGGCGTTAGTGAATTCGCCTACCGCCGCGGCCTGTTCGTTCTCGGCCTGGGCAGAGAGGAGTTGGTTCGGCTGCTGAACGACAAGCAATTCAACCCAAAAGCTTTCAACCGTTAATTTGGCAATTCCGAATCGATCAGAGATACGGCGGACCTTTGTCCTGTCATCAGTTCGTCGAGCATGGCGTGGAACAGTTCATCCAATCGTGCAGCTTCCTCTTCAAGGGCGGCGATTTTTTTGTCAATTGCCTGTAAAACGTGAGAAATAGCGCGTTGTTCAGAAAGTGGGGGATGAGCTATTGAAAACTCTCGCAAATACTTATAGTGTCGATTATATCCCTTATCAGGTATTTTAAGATTCAAAAGCGCATAATATAAAAAACGTGTGTCCAAAACGTCATCATTTGCATAAAGAAGTTTTGTCCCATCAGCACCAATCGCAAATGGAAAATCAACATATTTGAAAATACGAGTATGATCGCCAAAAATCACTACAGGTAAATGATCAAAAATTACGCACTCAGTTGAGTTTGTCCAACCAGAAATAAATGTCGCTCCTTGGTCAATGATAGGAAATTCACCCGATTCCTGATAGTCCTTTTGAAGAATTGACGACATTTTCTTAGACCTGATTTTTTTTAAACAATCCTCAAAAGGTTGAATTGTCCAACTCTCAGGAATCTCACCGATTTCGGTTTGATTGCGAGGTTCGTCCTTTGTGCCGTAGGAAAAGAGATGATCCATTAACGCGGCTTTGCGCTCGCGCTCTAATTCAATTTCGCGTTGCCGTGCAGCTTTCGCTTCTTGGATTGTCTGTAAAATGTGGGCAATGGCGCGTTGTTCGGGAAGTGGTGGAAGGGGAATTTCCAATTTAATAAGTGTTTCTTTGCTTAATCGCTGCCGTCCAGTCGTTCCTTGCATTCTCCCTGCAAGCAAAACGCGCACATCAGGGAGCAATAAGTAATAGAAAAGATAGAACTTATCACTAACACCTACAACTTCGCGCATTGGAATCACTTCAGTTGTTGCAATACCAAATGGCGTGGGCAAATCTTCAATGATACACTGTTTACCATTTTCAAAAGATGGCGTAATTTTAGCGAGCAGAATGTCTCCGGGTTCAAAATAAGTTCCACTACTGAGTTCATCATTCGTTTTAAGCGTAAAATGTTCCGCAAAGAGCTTGGCGATTGGAATTAACTCCATTGGCACGAATGGCACTTCATTATATTCTGAATATCGCAAGTCTCTCGGTTTCTTTGTAAATGTAACAACTTCGCCAAAACGTACCATCTCCCAATGTTCTGGCAAATTCACTATGTTCATTGCAGTCTCTCCCCATTTAATCCAAGCCGGATTAATACCTCCTCCAATGCCTTATCCGCTTTTTCACGAGCGATTCGCGCTCCCGTTAATTCCCCCAGAATTTCATAGACGGAGCGGTGTTCAACCTCATCCTCCATATCTACAAATTGGGAAGGTCCCAGATTATAATCGGTTTTTCGGACATCTTCCAGAGTGATAATTGCGCTTAACTTTTCACGGGATTCCCACGCCTGATACATCTCAGTCGCAACATCAATCCCTTCATCAGTCAAGACGTTTTTCGGCTTTTGGTTGACAAAACAGTTGGAAAGATTGATTAGCAGGATTTGTGATTTACGTTTTGCTGGTTTGCTGCGGTTCAGCAGCAAGATGATGCCCGGCGCGGGTGTGTTGTAAAACAGGTTTTTGGGTAATCGTATCACGCCTTCAATCAGGTCGTTCTCAACAAACGCTTTCCGAATATCTCGTTCTCGCCTGAACCTGTTGTCATTAGAACCACGAGACACCGCGCCGGTGTCAAGGACAATCGCGGCGCGTCCATTCTCTTTCAGGGAGACGAGTATATGCTGCACCCACGCCCAATCTGCGGAGAAACTCGGCGCAACACCGTAGGTGAAGCGCCCCCAACTGTCGTTGGCGTAGAAGGTCTCGTCATACTCCTTCTGATTCCACATCGGATTGGCGAGCACATAGTCGAAGCGTTGCAGCCCCGAATTCCCATCAACAAAACCCGGATTGCGAAAGGTGTCGCCGATCCGTAAATCGGCACCGATAAAGTCGTGTAGAAAGGCGTTCATCTTTGCCATAGCGAAGGTGGTGGGAGTCAACTCTTGTCCATAGATTTGTGGGGCTGCGCCCTTTTCGTCCGGGTGCGTCATCTCAAAGAGGAGGCGGGGTTTGATAAGCAGCCCACCCGAACCGCATGCCGGATCGTAAATTTTGGTGCGCGGTTCGGGGTTGATGAGGTGCGCCATTAGCCAGCCGACCTCTTTCGGCGTGTAGAACTCACCCGCGCTCTGTCCCTGTCCTTCGGCAAATTTCCGCAACAGGTATTCGTAAGCGCGCCCAAGGATATCTGGCTCAGTGTCTTGCAGCCCAAGCCGATGCTGACTGATGACCTCAATTAGTGCCCATAGTCGATCATCGTCAAGGGTGCGCTGTCCGCTCTGTTGTTCGTTGAAGTCCTCGACATCCAGCACCCCCTGTAACGGTGGGTTGAGACGAGCAACTTCGCGCATGGCTTCGGTGACAAACTCTCCCAAGTGGCCATCTGCGGGACGGTTGCGAAGTGCTTCCCAACGGTATTTTTGAGGGATATAGAAACGGACAATCAGCACGGAGCGTCCGCTTTTGAGGGCGTCCTTATGGTCTTCGTCAATGGTTTCGCGCGCGTTTTCTTCACTACCGAATACCTCGATCTGTTTAGCAAATTCATCGTCGAATACATCGGAGAGGCGTTTGTAGAAAATGAGGGGGAGGATGAAATCTTTGAATTTCGGGGCATCGGTCGCCCCTCGAATGACACAGGCGGCGTCCCATAGCCATGTTTCAAGGGTGGAGATATCTAATTGTGCCTCGTCTGGGGAGGAAAATGGGATTGTGGTTTGGGTTGAATCTGCTGTGGTGTTATTTTTTGGCAATGGTTATGCTCCTATGAAAGGGAGGTTAAATGAAAGCAACATTGATAGTTTCTTGTGTGTCGCGGCTTGATTTGGGAACCACTCGGATTTCGATATGGTGATCCAGTTGTCCCAACAGAGAAAACAGGCGGTCAATGGTAAAGTCTTTCAATCGACCATTTCTCAGTGATGCCATTTTGGATCGACTCATTCCCAAAAAATTAGCAGCTTCCTTTTGCGTCATTCCTTGATCGGCAATCAAGTGGTTGATCTTATATGCGAGTTTCGCTTTTGCCAATCTTTCATCGGGTGAGGGAAGCCCCAAATCTTTAAAAACGTTTCCTGAACTGAGGGTATGATCTGCCATGATTTAGCTTCCTTTCGCTAAGTTTTGAGCTATTTTTAATCGGCGTTTGATGAGATCAATTTCTTTCTTAGGTGTTCTGATGCCCCTTTTGGACTTCTTTTGAAAAGCGTGTAACACGTAAATTGCATCACCGATTTTGGTGGTGTACACGGCTCGATAGGTATCACTTGCGTAGTCACTCCGGATTTCCATGACACCTGAAAATCCTTTTAACGGTTTGGCTTTGGGATGCTTATCCCGAATCTGTGCAACATAAAGCGCGTATCCTATTTCATCTTGAACATCCGAGGGAAATTCCTTCAGATCCTCGTGTGAAGAACCGACCCAAACTATAGGTTGTATCCGGTGTTCCTGCTCGGTTCCTCTCATACCTAATCCTTTGCAATAAATCCTAGTAGAACTAAACAGCAACAACCCGCTGTTGTCCTTCTCTATTTTCGGAGGGGATAATACGGATCTCAACATCGTGATTCAGTCGGTTAAGAAATGTCATTAATCGCTCAACGCTATAATGGTTAAACTTCCCCTGCTTTAGCCGGGATATTTCAGGTTGCTTTACGCCTAAAACCTTTGCTGCCGCTGTTTGGGTCAGATTCCGCTTTTCTATAATCTGGAACACTTCGAATCCCAGTTTTGCCTTGAGAAACAGTTCCTCCGCATCTGGCAAGTCGAGATCCTTGAAAACGTTACCGGAACTCTTTTCAAATTGAATCTTCTTGTTCATAATTTGCCCTCCAGTTCTTGCGCCATTCTTAGGCGTCTCTTGATAAGGTCCACCTCGTACTTGGGGGTTTTAATGCCACGTTTGGATTTTTTCTGAAAGCAGTGTAGCACATAAATTCTTTCCCCAATCTGCACAGCATATACGGTGCGGTAAGCATCCGTTCTGTGAGAAGCCCGTATCTCAAAAACTCCTGAAACCAACACCCTTGAACGGTTTGGCAGCCGGAGACATGCTTCCTGCTTGTGCAAAAAACAGGGCGTCACCTACATCCTTTTGAACGTCCTCCGGAAATTCTTTCAGTTTTGCTTTTGAATTCCCTACCCATGTAACTTCTTTTAAGTTCGGTCTTTCGTGATCCATAAATTATTATAACCAATTGGATATAATATTGTCAAGGGCTTTTAATCATAACCTAAATTCCTAGTCTGGAAAGGAAAACGGAATTGTGGTTTGGGTTGTGTCTGCTAAATCCGTTTAATCCGCAATTCAGACAAATGGCACATGTCGCCCCGCTGGGGCTTGGGTCCGTGGGGTATCACGCCGGCTATAAACATGCCGCCCCGCTGGGGCTTCAAAAACAAGAAAACAGATGGAGCGAAAGACAGTGTTTTGTCGAGATATGAATCTCGACCTACAGGTTGAACGTAGCGAAATCCCGATCTACAGAGGCTCAGATAAACGCTTTTCTTGCATTTACGAGAGATTCTTCGAGTTCCTCAGGTGTTTCCCCAAAGGGTGACAGGTTGTGCTCACCGAGAAGTAATATAAATGTGGGGCGTGACACCCCGGCCAGTTGAGCGGCGAGTCCGGTGCTGAGTTTGCCCGTTTCGTAATATTTCAACGCCAGTAGCAAGCGAGCTTCCTCTTCAAATTCTTCTGGTTCTTTTCCGAGTGCCGATAGAATTTCAGTTGGATATTGAATAGCTTGCATCGCCATTTTTTTGTTCCTCCGTTAATTTGGCTATTCTACATCAATTAGTAACGTAGCGAACCGATGCCCTGCCATCAACCATCAAGCACAACTTCGCTGAACCCATGGTGATCTAAACAATTCAGACCCGTCCGGGGAATTCTTTTCCGCGGATGGGCATGAAACGGAATTGTCCGCGTGGCATCCCGCATTCGGTGCCGAGGCGCGCTTCCTCATTTTCGATACCGAGGTATTTGGTCTCGGCGTGGAGATAGTGCAGCGCCAGGCCGCGACGCCGGTTCGGTGTTGGGTTCGCGCCGGTGCGGTGGAAGTTGAGACCGTGGTGGAACATGCAGTGCCCTGCCTTCAATTCGACGGGTGTCGGCGTGGCGATCTCGGGATCGTCAATGAATCGCTGTTTGTATTCGCGGGTGACGGGACCCCACTTGTGGCTGCCGGGGATGACGGTCATACAGCCGTTTTCGACGGTGGCGTCATCCAAGGCGACCCAGCAGGTGACGTGGTCTTGCGGGACAAAGAAGGGCCACGCGGGTGAGTCTTGGTGCCAGTCGGTTACTGTGCCGTTATAGCGGGGTTTCATCATGAGCTGGTCGGTATAGAGCTTGATGTTGGGACCGAGGAGTTCTTCGATGACATCAACGATCTCAGGTTTCTTTGCAGCCGCTTGGAAGAGGTCATCGAAGTAGCAGAGTTGTGTCATTTTGCGGACGGTATCGAGCCGAGGTGTAGTCGGCTCCTCACCTTCACGGAACTCCGCCTCAAGCTGGATGTAACGCGATGGGACGTGGTCGACACGCCCTTCAATGATATCTTCGCTCCGCTGACGGAGGGCTTCTACTTCTTCGTCAGATAACACCTGCGTATAGGGTAGGTAACCGTATTCTTCAAAGAACGCTTTCTGATCGGTTGTTAAAGCCATGTAGTGTCTCCTTTGCTGCGCCGTTAATTTCAGCGAGCCGATATTCTGAAAGACTGTAATTATGGGTTGAGATATACGTCATTTTGAGGCATAATATATTTCGTTTCAACATACGATGCAATAATACTTACAGGACTTACGCAGTTGACTTGCAAGTCCCCCTGACAAGGGGGATTTAGGGGGTTAAAGATAAAAAATCCACACCACATGCTAAATTTGCGTAAGCCTGACTTAACCACAGGAGATTCAATAATGAAGTGGGAAAATCACCAAACCTACCGGGGAGCGCAAGCGTCGATATATGAATCTCGACCTACACAATTTAGTCTACTAGTTCATTGTCAGATAAATGTAGCGCAAACTGTTAGTTTGCGGACTCGGATCACAATCTAACAGATTGTGGTACAAAAGCCTCCTTTAGACACTTCCTCCACAAAGCGGCTTGGCTAGCCATAGCCAAGCCGAGCGGTGAGTGCCTTATCATGATTTATTTGACAGAGCACTAGTTCATTGGTTCATCTCACGCTTGGGGTGAATCAATCATGTAGTAGGGTTATTTAGTGAGAAGTCGGGATTGGGAAATCCCTCCTACGGGCAAACTATGGTAGATCTTAGAATTGCTCATACACTCCCAAGAAACAGGCACCCCCCTAAATCCCCTAACCCCCCTAGCCCCCCTTGTCAGGGGGACTTGAGGAACATAACCCCCTAATCGCTTAGATTGTCTTCTGGGTCGTTTTTGTTCAACCAGCCGTAAGATTCCATTTTGCGATATAGTGTCCGCAAACCGATTTTGAGTATTTCCGCCGTCCGTTTTTTGTTATTGCCGGTTTCTGCTAACGTTTTACTGATAGCCTCTTTTTCGATCTCTTCCATTGTCATTCCAACTGTTCCAACCTGCTCGCCCTCCGTATCCACTGAACCTTCCGGACTATCCGGGGTATCGATGCCCACAGGAATCCCCATTTGAATATCGGGGTCGGAAGCAACCTCCGAATCTACGAAACTCGTTTGAAATTCGGAGGAGAAATCGCCGAGATCCAGGGTCTCCGTCTGCGCTAAGATGATAGCGGTTTCGATGGCGTTGCGTAGTTCACGGATGTTTCCATCCCACGCGGCATTTTTCAGGTAATCCATTGCTTGGGGGGTAATGTCTGAAATGGAGCGTTCATGCTCTTTGCTGAACTCTTTGATGAACGCGCTGACCAGTAGGGGGATATCCTCGCGTCGTTCCCTTAACGGGGGCACCCGAATCGGAAACCGGTTGATACGGTGATAGAGATCGCTACGGAATTTACCGTTTTTTACCGCTTCTTCAAGATCCGCGTTGGTTGCAGCGATGATACGGACATCGGTTTTGATGGGTTTATCCCCGCCGAGGCGTGTGAATTCTTGACCTTCGAGTACGCGGAGGAATTTTACTTGTGTTTCGGGTCCCATTTCCCCGACCTCGTCCAGCAGTAGGGTTCCGCCATTTGCCTGCTCAAACAGCCCCAGTTTGCGGGCAGTCGCTCCGGTGAAGGCACCACGTTCATGACCAAACAGTTCGCTTTCAAGGAGTTCACGATAAAGTGCGCCGCAGTTGATTGTTCGGTATGGGTTATCCTTTCGGCGGCTGTGGTTGTGGATTGCATTCGCAATGAGTTCCTTCCCGACGCCACTTTCGCCGCGGATTAGGACTGTTGCATTGGTTGGGGCGACGAGCCGGATCATGCGGAAAAGTTCTTGCATCGGCTTTGAAGTACCGATAATGTTTGCAAATCCGAATTTGTCATCGAGTTGTTCTCGCAGGTTGACGTTCTGGAGGAAAAGTGACCGTTTTTCGAGCGCGTTTTTCGCTGTTTGGCGCAGGATGTTAATCTGTATCGGTTTTTCGAGGTAACCATCCGCGCCTGCTTTTGTGGCTTGAACCGCACTATCAATCGAGCCGTAACCTGTTAAGATGATGACTTGTGTGTAAGGATAGTTGTCCTTTATATGCTTGAGCAGATCAATCCCACTCAGGTCGGGCATTTTTTCATCGGTGATGACCACATCGATGTCTTCGGAGGCTAACATCCGCAATGCTTCGTGCCCGCCCGACGCTGCAGATAGGTCGTAGCCTTCCCGTTCAAGGACTTCGATGACTGCCTCGATACTTGCCGAGTCGTCGTCTACAACAAGGATTTTTGAGGGCATTTTATCACCTGCTGTTATTTATGGTGAACTTTAGAATTACTTGAACACTTTGTACCGGCGAGGTTAGGGAACCTCGCCTACCGAGTATGGGAAAATCCGGACTATCATCCCGGTAGGTGCGGTTTCTCACCGCACCGCATAGGCGCAGTTAGAAACAGCGCCTACCAAACAGAGGGGGCGAAAGTGTTTACATATTTTGATAATTCACTATAGTCTGAGTTGCTGGTTTGCCTGATAATACCATGCACATATCGTCCTTCTGGGGCTAATTTTGCACTTTCTTTTTACATGAGCCCCGATTTTTAACCCCCTAAATCCCCAACCCCCCTAGCCCCCCTTGTCAGGGGGGAAACCTTTGTCAGGGGGGACTTTGGAAAATCAGGGGGACTTATGAACCAAGTGCGTAAGTCCTATACTTTTTACTTGGCGGGTAGTAGGATGGAGAATTTTGTGCCTTGACCGGGATTACTTTCTACGTCTATATCCCCGCCGTGATCCTCAATCACCTGTTTTGTGATTGTAAGACCGACGCCGGTCCCACCCTCTTTTGTGGAAAAGAACAGATCAAAGATTTTATCGAGTTGCTCTGGTTTTACCCCTTGACCCGTATCTTCCACATCAATTTGTACCCCTTCATTCAACGGTTTTGCGCGCACGGTAAGTGCGCCACCATCCTCCATAGCCTGAACCCCATTGATAATCAGATTAAGTAGCGCCTGCTTGAACTGCGATTGGTCAAGTTGAACGGGGGGCAGCGCTTCGATTTCTCGGTTGACTTGAACCCTCTGCTTTTGTGCCTCTGGCTCATTGAAGTCCAAAACCTCTTCGATAAGCGGTACGAGGTCACACGTTTCGAGCGTCAGTGGCGGCAGATTTGCATAACGACGAAAATCGGTTAATATTCGATTGAGACGTTCCACTTCTCCGCGGATGCGTCGGACACGGTTTTGTAAGTCACCGGGAGAACGAGGATCCTCAGCGGATAGATCTTCTTCCAGAATTTGGAGATTGATGCTGATGCTATTTAGCGGATTTCGGATTTCATGGACTAACTCGCGGGTGGTAGGATGTGCCGATTTAGTAGGCTCGTTATTTGGTTTTTGGGCATGCAGGGGTCTTCGCCGCCGCGCCGCGACAATCAGAAAGCCAACGGCAAGAATCAGAATGAATCCACTTGGAATCAACCACCAGGTGACGTTCATACGGTTTGACAGGAGAGATTTTAAGAGAGGCTCATGTAAAAACAGAGTGCAATTATAGTAAATCCTAAAAACAGATAGACGCTTTCGCTCCTCGTGTCCCGTCCTGTGCCGTTCCGTGCATCCCGACGAGTCGGGACCTGCCTGGTCTCGGCACGGACTCCCGATACAATCGGGGACTCGTCGGTTCCGATTGCATCGAGAATTCCGAGAATCGGGAGATGCGGTGCGGTTTTTAACCGCACCTACCGGGGATGGGGGCAATGCGGTTCGGTTTGGAGTGTCTCATTATGGTAGATTTTAGAGTTATTTAGACACTCCCAATGCACGGCTAACCCCCTAAATCCCCAACCCCCCTAGCCCCCCTTGTCAGGGGGACTTTGGAAAATCAGGGGGAGTTATAAGCCTGCTGTGTAAGTCCTACTAATGTACTAATGAACTCAATATGCCCATCAACGCGTACTAAAGGTTAAAAACATGAGTACGAGCCCGGAGGTGTATCTCCCCGGGCTAACACCGATGGACACATCAGCTGCTATACAGTACCGCCTTGGACCTCTTGGACTTCCTGAACCTCTCTATTCCGGTTCTTTAAGTGCCAGAGATATATGATCGGACTGGCGATGAAAATAGATGAATAGGTTCCAACGATGACGCCCACAATCAACGCCAATGCAAAGGTGTTAATCTCCTGTCCCGCAGCTGTTTGAAGGAAAATCACGAGAACAACAAAGAGCGTTGTCAAAGAGGTCACTACGGTCCTGCTCAGAGATTGATTGATGCTTCTATTGATAACCTCGGCAAAGTCGGTCCCCTTGAGCAGCGTGCTGTTTTCGCGGATACGGTCAAACACGACAATCGTATCGTTCAAGGAGTAACCGATAATTGTGAGGAATGCGGCGACCGTCGGCAGGTTAATTTCCTTGACAAACACCGAAAAGACACCGAGTGTAATCAGCACATCGTGAATCAGCGCAGCGATCGCGCCGATAGCGAAACGGAATTCAAAGCGCCAAGAGATATAGAAAAGCAGGATAACTATTGACCAGAGGACAGACCATAGTGCGGCCCACTTAAGGTCCTTGCCAACGCTGGGTCCAACTTCATTCACACTTATTGCACGCGGTATGGCTTTCCAATCCCGATCTCCCTCTAACAAGGCATCAGTAAGGATCTGACCGACACTCGCTTGAATCTGTATCTGCGCTGCCTGTGTCAAATCGGATCCAATTTCGTTTGCGAGTGCAAAGGTGATTGCGTCCTCGTCCTCTACAACGTCACGAATTTCATTTCGCAATCGAACGTCTCCCTCGATGAGCTGAATAGCATCTCCGGGTTGGAACACATGTATTCTCTCCTGCGCGGCGCTCACCTGAACACTCATTGCGGTCGCTCCCCCAGGATCCGCGGACAATGGGACAACGACTCGCTGCCTTTCAAATTCCGCGCTGTAGCCGATGTCAATTGAGGCCTCCTGCTTTGCAGCATCTACTTGGACTTTCGAGCGCTCGTAACCCAGTTCGGTCAGTTTAGCGGAGAGTTCCGGTTGAGTAACTACGCGATTAAATTTAGCGTAGGTCTTGACGCCGCCCCGAAAATCAATCCCAAAATTAGGTCCGTTATGCAGAACAAGTGAAACGATGCCGATAATAATAAGGATCGCAGATAGTGTAAATCCCATTCGACTCCTACCAAGAAAGCCGATGGTTGTGTTTCTGATGGCCTCCCGTCCGATACTTAGCCTCTGGACATCCCGACCGCCAAGCACCCAGCCGTAAATCTCTCGTGTGACAACAATAGCGGTGAACATGCTGGCAAAGATACCGATTCCCAATGTGACGGCAAATCCCTTGATGGGACCTGTTCCGAAATGGTAGAGCACCGCTGCCACGGCTAACGTCGTTACATTGGCGTCAAGGATTGTCCAGAAAGCCTTCTGGTACCCGGTCTGAATTGCGGACCATACGGTTTTGCCGGTGCGTAGCTCCTCACGGATACGCTCAAAAATAAGCACATTTGCATCAACCGCCATACCAATGGTTAAAACAAGCCCTGCGAGTCCGGGCAGCGTCAACGCGGCACCAAACCCGGCAAGTGCTCCCAGAATGATGAGCATATTAAATGCCAGCGCGATGATCGCAACAATACCCGAAAACCGATAGTAGATTAACATGAAGATTAGCACAACGCTCATGCCAATAACGGCGGCACGAACCCCATCGTCGATTGCTTCTTGACCGAGGGTCGGTCCAACGGTCCGCTCTTCCGCGATTTTCACGCCGACGGGGAATGCCCCGGCTTTGAGAATATTAGCCAGATATTGGGCTTCTTCAAAGGTAAAGTCTCCAGAGATTTGTGCATTTCCACCGAGAATCGGTTCGTTAATTCGGGGTGCAGATTGAACCTTGCCATCCAACAGAATGGCCAACAGTTCACCGACATGGTTGGTAGTCAGTTGCCCGAATTGCCGTGTACCTTGGGAGTCGAAACTCATAGACACGACAATCTCGAAGCTGGTATTGCCTGGGGTTTCCCGCGCGCTTCTGATCCGGTCGCCACTCAGTAGGATTGGGCTCTGCACAACGTACCAACTATTTGCCAAAGCTGTTCCATCGTCGTTGTGGTATCGGATTTCGGTGCCTTCGGGAATTTCGTCAGGCGGTGGGGTGTCGGCTGATCCTGACCAAGCGACCGCACCGGTAGGACTCTTTTCGACCAGCTTAAATTCGAGTCGTCCCATCGTCTTGACAATCTGGAGCGGTTTTGATGAATCCTTCGCACCGGGCAATTCTACGATAATCCGGGGACGATTGGCTTCGCGTCGAATCGACGGTTCAGCGACCCCGAACGCATCAATGCGGTTGCGTAGCACCACCATGACTTGATCGATCGCTTGTTCGCTATATTGTTCCAAGCCGGATTCATTCAAGCGAATCTGATAGGTGACCTCCGTGTCCGTCCGATTGATCTCTTGGGGCGCATCGAAGAACTCTAACTCTTCAAGATTGTCCTGTGCCGTTTTCAGATATTCCGTCTGCTCGCTTGGGTCCGACAGCCGTTTCGGGATGCCTACAATGACATTGAGGGCATTTTCTTCTAAGACAGGTTCCGCCACCCTACAGTGGATTTTATCCGTTCGCAATCGATCAGGAATCGATGAAGCGCGCCCCTTCAGCAGCTCAATTTTTGATTCCTCAAGATCCACCTCAAGGACGAGGTGAACCCCACCCCTGAGATCGAGACCGAGTTTTAAGCGATTATCTGGTATCAAGCGACGGACGATGGTTGGAATACGTCCGTACAGATGTAGATTTTCCAGAACCCGTTCAAGGTCAGCTTTGTTCTTTGGGGATGAGAAATTGACAAGGAACTCTCCCGCTTCCGTTGTATCAAATTGATAATCCACCACCTCTTCAAATCCATTAGCCTCTAATCTTCTCGCCAAGATTTCCTTGAGTTCGGTTGTTGCGTCCTGAAAGTTGACGCCTTCCGGGTATTGAACGTCTTGCAGGCTTACCTTTAAGGCATTTTCATCGGTTGCTTCAAATTGGGGGAGTCTCTCTTGCATCCAGAGGGAGAGATTTCCGTATAGGGGATTATAGAGATTCTCCGGGGTCGGGATGAGGTACAATACTGAAAACAGGAGTACCACAATAATTAAAATTAATTTCCACACACTAACGCTGTACATTCATTTCTCCTAAGAATAAAAAATGGTGCGCCTGGGAGGATTCGAACCCCCGACACGAGGCTTAGGAAGCCCCTGCTCTATCCCCTGAGCTACAGGCGCAGCTCGACTAACAACAAAGGGATAGTATAGCATATCAAGGGTTAAAATTCAATTAGAGAAAAAATATCGTGGTTCGAGAATTTATCGCGTCCATTAAGGAAGGTAAGTTCGATAAGGGCTGCAATTCCGGCAACGTCACTGCCAAGTTTTTCGATGAGTTCAATCGAAGCAGCGATTGTGCCTCCCGTCGCAATCACATCATCACAGATTACTACACGGCTTCCCGGCGCACAGGCGTCCTGATGAATAGCGAGGGTATCCACACCGTATTCTAGTTCATAACTGGCTTCATGCGTAAGGTAGGGGAGTTTTCCGTTCTTGCGGACGGGCACAAAGCTCACACCTAAACGATAGGCAAGTGCACTACCGAAGATAAAGCCACGTGCATCTATTCCCACGATCGCATCAATATTTTTCGATTCGTAGTGGGCTGCCATTGTATCCACCACACCCCGGAAGGCGTGTGGATCTTGAAGCAGCGGGGTGATATCCTTGAAAAGGATTCCGGGTTGTGGAAAATCGGGGATATCCCGAATAAATTTGGAAAAATCGGTCATATATTCACTCCAATCTCTCAAATATTTTTTTGGACAAGATTATTCAAAAGTTGCTATACAAAAGCAATAACATCCGTTTAAAACCACTTGACTAGGGGCATTTATAGTGAATTATCAAAATATGTAGACACTTTCGCTCCCGGTATTTGGTAGGCGCTGTCCGATAAATCGTGACCAGGATTTCTAACTGCGCCGGTACAGCGTGTCCAAGTCATTCTAAAGTTCACCATAGTTTTTCTGTAGGTGCTTGCATCCCGATTTATCGGGGAGGGATTTCCAAATCCCGACACTTCGCTCTAAGAGCGACTGCCCGACTCTGACTTTTCAAACAAAATGGGTCATAAGCCTAAAACTGAATAGCCCTACTGATTTTGCAGAGGCTCCGTAGTATGTGCCCAATCTGCTTACCTTTTTTTCTACACCTGTTTACGAAACCTACCTTGCTTCAAAATCCGCGAGCTGCGTCAAGTAATCGTAGCTTTGCTGTGCGGCATCCTCTGGCTCCATAATTTCGGTGAACGCCTGATGCACTGTCACATAACCGTTGTAGCCAATTTCTGCCAATCCCTCAAAGACACTCGAATAGTCAATTCCGCCCTCATCCTGCAAGCGGATTGGATCGTGCGGGACATCGCCGTGAATCCACGTCTCAAGATGCGTCTTTCCGTCAGGCCGTCGGATATGGTTTTGGAGGTAGACGTTGAACAGGTAGGGTGAAAAACGTTTGAGTGTTTCGGGACCGTAATCCTGTCCACAGAGGTCTAAATTCGCTGGCTCGTAGATGATACCGAAGTTGTTTCTTCCCACCCGTTTGAGGATATCAACTGAGCCGTCTACTGTTTCAAACAGACTGCGCGTGTGTGACTGATGCGCCAACCGGATGCCTCGCTCGAAAGCTTCGTCGGAGGCTCGTTTCGCCCAGATAATGTCCTCCTCCTTTTTCATGGCGATCCGGATCAGATTGGCGCCCAACAGTTCAGTTAGATCCAAATAAGGCGTAATGTTCCGTAGGGCATCGGGACCTTGGTCGTTGTTGATTGGAATTGGGAAATCGCCCGTGACCATGGACACAGCGAGATTGAGTTGACCGGTTTTCTGGCGGATAGCGGTGATTTCCTGGAGGGGTGTCTGTGTCCCCGCCTGTGATGCTCTCATACAGACCGCGTGATAGCCGAGTTGGTCGGCGAGCGTGGCAATTTTATCAAAGGACCGGATGGTCTCTTCTTTGGATCCGGGTGCTTCTGCAACCCGAACCGAGAGTGAAAGTTTCATCGTTAGAAACGTCTCCTTTTGTGAATTAAGTGTTGCTTCAGAACCGGAATGGCACCCCTCTCATCCGCATTCCAAACTCGTCATGGGAACGCCTTCTGAGCACCTCCGGCAGCCGGAGCTGAGGCAGTTCGAGATCCTCAAACGCGACCCGTTGATTAGGCGTCAAATCTGCCTTAATATCGTTGATGAGTCCGGAGATCTCTTTGGCGTATTGCCGTCGTTGTGCGACAAAACTTCTGAGTTTGATTCTCAGTTCGTGCCACTCCGACCGAATCCCCCTGTTCAAACGCCCTCCCTCATACCGACTCATTGGAGGCAAGCTGGCACGGCTGGTGTATCGGCGATATTCAGCGTCCACTTCATCTTTTTCGAACTCGTAATCTTCAACTATATCCCGGATGAGCGCAATCTTGGGCTCAATGCTCTCTCGCTGCGCTTTAGATAGGTTAAGTACGACGCTGGTTTGGGGCAGATTGATCAGTTTAACGCCTCCACCACAACCGAGGAGCAGTAGACTGAAGATATACAGTGCGAGCCGCGTAAGGCGTGAAAAGCGTTTGTTCATTGTTTCATTTATTGGGTTGATTGGTTCAGCCGGGCTAGAACGTAAATTCGGGCGGGGTAACCCCGCCCCTACAGTTTCTATCGCACAATCTCTTAACATGAGGTGCTATTAAGGTAGATTTTAAGATTATTTAGATACTACAAATGCACAGCCAACCCCCTAAATCCCCCTTGTCAGGGGGACTTGGCACGTACTCTCTGAAATCCCTCTTGTCAGGGGGACTTATACCCGGCAGTTGTCCAGGAGGTCCTCATCAAGCTCAATTCCCAACCCCGGCGCATCGGGGACGGTTGCGTAGCCGTTCTCCATCTGGACCGCCGGCGTGATGATGTCGAACGCTCGCAGACAATTAAGCGTAATGGAGGACATGGTAGCGTTGGGCATCGTGGCAGCGAGATGGATGAGATAGGTGGTTGTTATGCCCATCCCGACAATCTGAATCCAGAGCGGCAGATGTGCAGACTCAGAGATGGAGGCTTCGCGCTTGGCGTTTGCAGCACGTGAGTCCGGGTAGGCAATGATGAAGGAGTCGTTCATGCCTGCTTTGATTGCCTCGACGGGATCGGGATTGCCGAAGTGAATTGTAATCGGCATATCGCAGCCTCGTCGAATCTCCAAGTATCCGTCGATATCGCTTTGGGGAATTGGCGTTTCAAACGCCTCAATGTTGTAATCCCGGAGCTGCTTTGCGAACTCAATAGACTTTGCCGGTGTCTCAAATGAGTCGTTGGGATCGACCCGCAGCTTGTAATCGGACGGAACGACCTCTGAGATTGCTCCCACCTGTTCAACGATATCGTGCCAAGGACGTGCCTTGATTTTGTGGAGCCGGTATCCGAGCGAATAGGCGCGTTTCGCTTCTTCTGCCCACTCTGCGGCTGGCATATCGATCGACCAGTATCCAATCGCCACTTTATCTTGCACCTTTTCACCCACCAGTTGATGGACCGGCACACCGAGTGATTTTCCCATGATGTCGTATGCTGCTTGCTGAACCGGTGTCGGTGCCAGTCCGTTCATGAGTTCAAACGGATCTCTGCCAACGTACTCCTGAAGATTCTCATCGGGCTGCCCTTCAGCTTCACCGATACCGACGATTCCTGCGTCGGTGTGAACTTTATAGACGGTGTTCCCTTGGTATAGATTCCGTTCGACCATCATTTCGGCGATGCCTTCATGGTATGGAACATTGACCGATATTGCGTCGATTTGGGTAATTTTCATGGTGTTGTGTCTCCTCTTGTGGTTTATTCGATTTGTGGATGCTTGATTCACAGGGTTATCAACTACGAAACCAATCTTTGAGTAGCGGATACAGTTCGCAATATCGCTGATAGCACTCCTCATATTGTCGGACCCGATCCGCATCACACCTGATCGTCTCGCCCAGCACGATTGCTTTTTCACATGCGGACTCGAAGTCCGGAAACAGACCGATGCCAACGCCGGCAATGATCGCCGCACCGATAGCGGACAACTCCTGCGTCCCTATTATCTGAACATCTTGACCAAAAACATCAGCTTGAATCCCCCGCCAGAGCGGGGACTTCGCCCCACCTTCACCGATACGGAGTTCGTCAATCGGGGATCCCAACCGCTTGAAGCATTCGAGCGAGTGTCGGAGGTCAAAGGCGACCCCCTCCATCAACGCGCGAATCATGTGTCCCTTTGTGTGGTGCAACGTCAAGCCGATCCAGCCGGCACGTGCGTGGGGATCGGGATTTGGCGTCGCTGCTCCCTGAAACCACGGCATAAAAAATAGCCCGTCACTGCCTACGGGCGCGTTTTCAGCCTGTGCGGTTAAGTCCTCGAACTCCTCACCAAACTGGTCACGGATCCATGCCAGACTCCCTCCACCCGTATATGTGCATCCGAGCCAGATGTATTTTCCCGGCACCGCATGGCAGATGGGCCAAAGTTGATTGTACCCCTCATCGTTGACCCCTTCAGCAAAAGCTAACGCATGACCGGCTGTACCGATCCCGACGTTGGCGACCCCCGGTTTGATAACGCCGCCGCCCACCGCCATACAAGCCATATCACCCGCGCCGGCACATACGGGCGTCCCTGCCGCTAACCCCGTTTCTGCGGACGCCTCCGCTGTGATTTCACCAACCACGACAGATGATTCGACGATGGGCGGAAAAAGGTCACGACGAATTTCGAGCGCATCTAAAATCTCATCGCTCCAATCCCGCGTGTAGATGTCCCCAGCCGCCGATATCGAGGCGTCCGAAACGTCCGACGCAAAGCTGCCGGTCAGTCGGAAGCGGATCCAATCTTTCTGAATGAGGGCATACCGGGCATCGGTATAGAGGTCCGGTTCGTTGTCCCGTAGCCAGAGAATTTTCCCCAACGTGTTGACGGGGTTAAGCACCTGCATCACCCGTTTGCGAAATAGGTCACCTGCCCGTTGATTCGCCTCATCGCATTCCCGTTTCGAGCGCCCGTCCAACCAAGCAATCGCACGGCGAATCGGCACCCCACGAACATCCACAAGCATTGCGCTGTTCATCTGCCCCGAAAGCGATACACTTTTTATGTCGTGGATCGAATATGCGGGATGGTGGGTCTTGAGTTCTCGGAGCACTTGGCGGCTTGTGTCGCACAGCGCGTTCCACCAATCGTCGGGATTCTGCTCCGCCCAACCGGGGTGTGGTGTCAACAACGGATAGTCAGCGCTCGCCATCGACACGATATGTCCCGCCTCGTCCATCAAGACCGTTTTGGCATTTGAGGTGCCGAGGTCAATTCCCATAACCAGTGACACGGTTTTTCACCCCTTTAGCGTGATGCATGAAACGTAAATGATTTATAGCCGATGGCCTAGCAGTTTGGATATGCCTCAAGGTTGTCGTGCCTCCGTTAAGTAATGTTGGAGGAGATGTCGTAGATCTAGTATAACAAAGAAGCGGTCATCGTGTAGCCGACGCAGGTTGAATTTCACCGTGGGTTGGCTGATATTGATCACTGATCATGATGTGTTAGGTGATCGATGTGATTCTGGTTGAGTTTGCTCATCTCCAACCGGACATCGCGGATTTCTCCTCGCACGTCGGAGATTTCGGCTTTCACCTCACCAATTCGCTTGTCAATTCGATCTTCTAATCGCTCGCCCTGCTTTTGTATCTGATCCGCTAATTGCTGAATTTCCGTGCTATGCTGTTTTGCTGTTATTTTCAAGTAAGTTAATATTGCTATCAGTTGCCCACCAAATGCAAGCAGCGTGATGCCAACAAGCAGGGCGTGTGATGGGGACCATGCAGAAAAATCCATAATTGTCTCCTCTAGTTTTCTTCGGCGGGGTATGGGCGGCAAACAAACTCACCTTTGGAGCGCGAGGAGAGTCCGCATCGCTATTCTATTGGAACGAAAAGTTGAGCAATTTAGCTATAACGACTAGTGCTCTGTCACATAAACCATGATGAGTCCCTCACTAGGGCTTGGATAGTGATATCCAAGCCCTCTTTTTGAAAGGGTTGTGGATTTGTCAATCCACAACAAGCAGGGCCATTAACTTTATCTGACACTGTACTAGCCGATGAAATCTCAATACCTAGCAATTTGAGTTATCTTAACCCAGCCGTAACCTATCCCATAAGTGGTAATTTGGATTAGGCTTAATATCCCAACTGCTGGAGATATTTCCGATTGACGTCCATGCGCTCCCGATCGGATCGGTCTTCGATTTGACCGGGGCAGGCTGTCACCCAGCGGTCGTATCCAATCTCCTCCAAGGTTTTCATGATTTTTGGGAAGTCCATCACGGTCCCACTGCCGACATCGACCCAATTGACGTCGTAAGAGTCGCCGTTGCCGCCGGAGAAACTTGCGTAGTCTTGCAGGTGGACGTAGATTAGCTGATCCTTGTAACGCTTTATCGACTCGACGGGATCATATCCCCACAACGCGGAGTGCGAAACGTCGATGCACAGCTTACACTTTCTAAGCAGGCTCATATATTTCGCCCAATCTTCGATCGAGTCAATCGTCGTGTTGGTATGTATATGGTAACACACCTCAAGGTCGTACTGCCCGGCGTATTCTGCCCACTCTTCTGACACATCTGCGAGTGCAGCGATGTCGTCGTCATTGACAGGACGGTCTTGCGGTTTGCCCGCTCCCATGAACATAAAACAGTCCGCGCCAACTTCAGCGGCGAAGTCCATCCGGCGTTTGTTCATCTCCATCTGCTCCCAATCCTTGTCAATCGGGAGTCCCCGTGCGGTGACCACGACGACCGGCATACCGACATTATCACAGACCTGTCGAACCCGCTTAGGCGTTCCCACCCAATCAAAAGATTGGCGCATTTCCCATCCGTCCCATCCAGCTTCCTTGAGTTCTAACAGGAGCGGTTCGAGGTCAGGTGTTTGCCAGCGTAACGTACTATAACCAAGTTTGAAACCCATAATTTAGCCTCCATCATACAATTTGTGAATTGGCTCTAAACGGCTGCATTTAAGCCCCAGCGAAAAGATTGACAAACCAAAGAACAAGAGTATAATAGCCAATTGAGAATCCACCATAACGTCCTACAGGCTTGTAATCACTAACTTTTCTCCGTGGGCGTTTCTTGAAGTTATTATGAAACAGATGTGGTCAGTTGTCAAGGATTTTCTGAGAGTCAAAAGGAGGCGGATATGCGAGTATTTATTCTTGGTGACTTGGAAGGAACTGCCGGAGTCGTCGATTTCCATCAGCAGACCTATAGCGATGCGAAATATTATGAGCAAGCGAAGCGGCTTGCGACCTTGGAAGTGAATGCACTGGTTGATGGTGTATTGGAGGGCGGAGCGCGGGAGGTGTGGTTTTTAGATGGTCACGGGCCGGGAGGAATCGACTATGAACTGATGCATCCGGAAGCCCAGATGATCATCGGTCGTCCAATTTCGGCGCCTTGGGGATTGGATGAGTCGTTCGATGCGTTTATGCTTTACGGGCACCATTCGATGGGAAACACAGAACGCGGTGTTCTCTGTCATAGCTGGAGTTCGCGCACAATTGCCAACTGCTGGCTTAATGGGGAATTGATAGGAGAGATCGGATTTAATGCAGCAGTTGCAGGCTCGTTCGGCATCCCAACGGTATTTATCAGTGGGGACGATACGGCAATCGCTGAAACACAGGGGTATGTGCCGAACATCGTATCGGTAATGACGAAGAAGGGGCTCTCGCAGACGAGTGCGTTGTCGCTCTCGCCCGCGAAAGCGAGAGTGCTCTTGCAGGATGGTGGAAGGGAAGCGATGGAAAAAATCGGGGAGATCGAGCCGTTTAGTATTGATCCGCCTTATGAGTTTATCACAGAACTGCTGGACGAAAAGGCGGTTGACGCGAAAGCGAAACGGTCAGAGGTTGAACGGTTAGATTCGCATAGATACAAGATCGTGGGTGAGACGCTCATCGAAATTGCACACCGCCGGTAGTGGTCCTCGTACAGCAGCATGCGCTTCCTATTTTCCGAACCGTCGTTCTCGATGGCTATAGTCACGGATTGCGCGGAGGAAGTCGATCTTTCTGAAGCCGGGCCAATAGGTATCGCAGAAGTAGTATTCTGAATAAGCACTCTGCCAGAGCATAAAGCCGCTGAGCCGAATCTCGCCGCTGGTTCGGATAATCAGGTCCGGATCTGGCAGGTTGGAGGTGTAGAGATGCTCAGTAATCGTATCCGCACTCAGTTCTGCTGCTATCTGGTCCGGCGTTTTACCTTCCGCCGCCTCCGATTTTAGGTAACGCCGGAACGCTTCGACGATTTCCTCACGTCCGCCGTACGCCACAGCGACGTTGAGGATAAATTTATCGTAGTTCTTTGTCGCTTCTTCGACATCGCGAATGGCTTCTTGAAGGCTCGGCGGCAGTAATTCGAGCTCTCCCATGGGACGAACCTTAATCTGGTTGGTGTGGAGCCCTTCGATGGTGAGCAGCGAGCGCATTTTGGTCTCAATGACATTGAAAATCTCGGCTACTTCCTTCTCCTCGCGGTTGACGAAGTTATCGAGAGAACAGATCCAGATCGAGACAATTTTTACCCCCAATTCGTCGCACCAATGGAGTACCTCTTCTAATTTATCCCCGCCTTCAGAGTGTCCGTACTGCCCTTTAGTGGCATCAAAAAAGCCTTCCGTTTTCGCGTACCGGCGGTTTCCATCCAAGATAATTCCGATATGATAAGGGGTATGCCACTGACTCGCTTCACGCTCAAGCCGTTTCTGATACAGGACGTAGAACAGCTGTTTAATCTTCTTTTTGATGAACTGTAATGGCTGCATAATGGATAGCTGTGGACTAACGTAAGCTGTCGTCGGGGAGATCAAAGTCACTCAACTCAAAATCCCCAGAAAAAAGTAGATTCACGAACACTCCATCCGTTAATTCCCTTTCGGTCAACAGATAGGTATACTGATATTTAACCACGCCGAGGTTCGGAACGACCCAATACTTTGCGGGTTCGTACCTGGCATTCTCCAACGTCTCAAAATCGTCAGATACTTTTAACGCTGGCAGTTGTGACAAGCCGACAATTTCCTCCTCAACCAGGTAAGCGTTATTGTAACTTCCGGCGGGAACCGTTATGGAGACATTTGCGTCGACAACACGGCGGACCACCCGATGCGGTGGTGATGTTTTGGTCTCGAAGACCGTCCATTCTTTCCCGATCTGCAAGGGAAAATCCCAGATAAGCCGCGGCGGGAAATGTTTCTGATGTAGTACCGGGTTATCAAGAAAGAAAACATAGACATCAAATGCTGATTCGGTATAGGTCTGTGGCGTGTTATGGAAATAGGTCGCATATAGTGGCAAATCGACATCCAGAAAATCGGAGTCGATGCGATAATAGCGCGCATTTGCGGAAAGATGATCGACCGGTGCTCGGAAGACTCTCTCTTCGTCTCCGCGGTCTGTGCGAACAATTGCTTTGATTTCACTGACAGTCGCCTGACGGTGGGTAAGCCCGCTAATATCTCGTGTGCCTTCAATCCTGATTGTAAATGTCTCCTCCAAGAGCGCTTGGATGGCCTCTTCCTGACCAGCGTTATACAATCCAAATCCCACGTTACGATAGGTCCACGCGGATCCGTTGTTTGTAGGGAAGTCGGCGGCTTGAAATCCTTCATTGGAAAGCGGTGAAAGCTCGACTTCGCCGTGTGGATCGATTAGACCTTCCTCGCCACAACCGAGGATGGAAAGTAGCACGATACAAAAAAGAAGGCTCATGTTAAGAAAACGTGTAACAGCAACCGAGTTTTCGTAGTCCGTTCCGAGACCAGGGGGGTTGGGTTTCCCAACCCTTACGGCGGGCGGGGAAACCCCGCCCCTACGATTTCGCTTCATATTTTGCACTTTCTTTTTATATGCGCCAAAAAGAAGAATAACGATGATATCTTTTATCACGTCAAAGAGCTCCTATCGTAATGGAAACAATTACGCTTTGTGCACTACTTCAGAATTGCCATTTTCCGCATGGAGACATAATCGCCAGCCTTCAGCAGATAGAAGTAGACACCGCTGGCAGCCCGTTCTCCCAGTTGGGTGCGTCCATCCCAGAAAACAGCTTTATCCTTGCTGATGTAACGTCCGCGCTCTTGCATACCGACGTGCAATGTCCGTACCAACTGCCCTGATATATTGTAGATCTCGACTGAAACGGAGGCGTCGTTTCCCAATTCGTAGGGGATCCAAACGTCTGGATTGAATGGATTGGGATAACTTTGGAGCAGTTGAGTCTGTACTGGGGCAGCAGCGATATTCGGCGGGTTAAAGATGGGGGTAATACCGTTTGGGTCGATGCTCGGCGTGCCCATAATCCCAATTGCATCGACGGGCACAACTGCGTAGTAGTAGCGGGTATCCTCTGGGTTGAAGCGAGAATCGTCCACATCAATATCTTGAAAGATCGTCGTGTCCACAAAGTACGTATCCGTTGCATTGACCCGTCCGACAATATTGATGTCATCGTTGGGGATACCATCGTCATTCCGATCTGCGGCATTCAGCACTTCTGCGGCGGTCTGGAAGGATTGCGGGTCATCGGTATCAATCAACGATGTATAGCGCTTGCGGACAATAACCACTTCACGAATATCTGTCAAATCTTCCAGCTCCCACTGCACACGTACGCCTACGTCCCCTTCTTGCGAGACTGTAGGTGTCGAAAGGGCACCAGCGGGCGGACGACCTGCCATATAGCTCACAGCACCGCCAAAATAGCCCCCACCGGGGATAACAACCTGCTCGACATCCGGACGCAGATTAATCAGGATAAGTGTAATTTTTTTAATATCACCCCCGAAGTCATTGAACGTGATCTGTCCTTCTTGAGAACGTTGGTAGGTGAATGCCTCTCGGATCTCATGGCTCCCATCCCGTTTTTCGACGATGAACTTTGCGCCCCAACCGCGCACGCCAAAGATATCGAGTCGATCCAATTCGTTCTGAATTGCAGCCCGATCTGTTACGTGCAAAGCGCTTAGGTCGATTGGAGCGATGTCGGCGCCATCAACCTTGACAGCGAATTCGTTCATCACAACGCCGGGAGGCGGTTCGAAGACGATATAACGTGCCGAGAACGGCTCTGGCATCGCCTCTGAATCAAAATCAACGCGGATAGGATAGTCGTCATGTATATCGCTCGGGTGAATGACAACCGGCGGGAAGCGGTGTCCGTTGAGGTAGTGTTTCCCGTCATCACGGTCATGCGTAAAGTAGTTCCATTCGGTAAACGTCTTAAACGCCTCAACCAGCGTTGTGCCGTGGTTGGTAAAGACGTCCAGAAAGTTACCGAATTCGCGGTAAGAGCCCTCCGTTGCATCCCCATAAAACTGGCGAACAATATCGACATCGAATCGTTCCGCCATGTAAAATACCCAGATCACCGCGGCGTATTCGTGCAAACCGACAAGACTGTCGAGCGCGATATCAGGCTGATCCAAAAAGATACCCAGTTGTCTGGCGTAATAGTCGTAGGCATCGGTCTCACCAATCTCGTCGGGATCGGGGATATCGTCGCGATCATCAATCAGTCCGCCGTCGTATACTTTTGACTCAATCCATGTCGCCGACGCTTCCATGAACCAACCCGGCATTCGTGCGTTATAAGCGAACTGGATCCCGTGAAGAAATTCATGTGCGGTGGTTGTTTCTATGAAACGGTTGCCCTCTAACTTGCCAAAATAGTCATAGAGGCGGGAATTTATCGCAAAATAGGGACCGAAGGTCACGACGGTCGGTCGTATCCGTCCATGATACCAGTTGGTCGTTGTAAAGCCGAGCGCCGGAAATTGAAACAGGTACACATCATATTTATGATTGCCGCCGTTGTGCGCGTCCCAAAAATCGTCATAAGGCTTTTTGAAGCCCATCAGATTGACCTCAATGTGGAACGATTTCTCGTGTGCTTCGGCACAAAGATCAACGTAGTCCGGCACACCGTTCAACGGATTGACATCTTCAAGCGGTGGTGCATGTGGACCGACGGTGGTGTAGTGTAACCGAAAGTGGGGCGTATCAAATTTATTTGGCAGGTTGACGGAACCGTAAGGGCTGCCGGGTTGCCCCGGTCGCAGGAAAATTCCTTGAAACTCACGCTGATAGACCGCTGGCAGGCGATCCCAGTTTTGGGCGAGGGTGTTGAAGGTGTCTGTAAAGCATTCCTCAATTTCGTTGAGGGCATAACTCGGCTTGGGATTGATATATTTTCGGGCACTCCGAATGGCGCTATACAACCCTGGATCAGGTGGACGTGCATCGACAGGGACCGGGGCGGCAGCGAGAGTACCGAGGGTCAATAACAGGATTAGGAAAAATTTTAAGTGGTTCACTCACATTCCTCTGAATCGTGATATTTTGGGGTGCGTCAATCGTATTGGGATAGATTACATATTGGCAATAATAACATCTCGCCGTTCTTTTTGTCAATAACTTTGGGGAGGGAGTTAGGGGACTGGATAAGGGTTTGTGCTTTCCGCCCTTTGACTCCTGTGTTATAATGAAAAGTGTTGATTTATCATCCCTCCGTCGGAAGGTGTATTAACGCGAGTTGATAGGTTTTATAGACGCGTTGTGCATTTAAGGTTAGAAGCGATAGCAGGATTGCACCGTGTCGGGCAACGGTTCTAGTTCATTAGAAATCGACTTACTGAAGCCTTTGCCTACGATTGTTCACAAATTGAACATCACTGTTCGCTATCAATACACCCGTTTGAGACGTTTCTGCGACTGCAACAGATTATACAGGCATCGTCACTCGGCATGAAAATTGCCCTCCGCTACAGCGATTGGAACTACTTATCGCAGATACTATGGAGGGATACGATGCACACCCGACGTTTAGCCAAAGTTGCTGTTGCAGTGATTGTGGTAGGAATGGTAGGGGGAACGAACCTTACATGGGGAGATAACAACTGGATCCAACTCGACGATGGGATAGCAATGGAAAGCGTTAGATCACTTGCAGCCCATGCCTTCCGACTCTACGCCGGGACGGATAACGGTGTTTTTGTTTCCGAAGATGGGGGAAATAGTTGGTTTCCGACTTCGTTTAACGATCCAGTCAGCACACTGACGGTCAATAGAGATACCATTTACGTGGGGACATGGGGCCAAGGCGTGTTCCGGTCCGATGATGCCGGGCTGACTTGGAAATCGATTCGGAACGGATTGCGCTTTCATGAATTCGAAGACGGGACACGCCATTACGGTGAAGTTCGTCGCATCCTTATCACGGATAACAATATCATCAATGTGATGTACCATAACGGCACCTATACATCGACAGACCGTGGGGAGACGTGGCACGATATCTCAGAGGAGTGGCTGGCAGGAAATAGCATCTACTCGATGACAGCGTTTGATGGTTATCTTTGGAGTGCAATATCAATCGGTTCTATGCTTCGTTCACCTGACAACGGCAAGACATGGGAAGGGCTCGGCCGTTTTGATTATGGTCGTGTAAATGATTGGGCGGCCCTTAATGGGCGGCTGTACGTTGCCGGTCAAGCGGGGGTTGGCGTATGGAACGAGGGTACGCAAAATTGGGAATACCCGATGGCTGGACTTCCACTCGGTAACCGTCATAGATCAGATGAGCCCCCGTACATTTCAACGTTTGCTGTTCAAGGCGGTCGGTTATACGCAGGGTTGCAGGTACATGGCGTTTACGTCTTCGATTCAGGGTCAGAGACTTGGTCGTCTACTGCCCTAGAGGGAGCCTCTGTTTATTCCCTCCTATCGCACGGATCGGGGCTCTACGTGGGTACAGCGGAGAACGGCATCTATTATTTGGCTAAGGTCAGAACGATTGCCCCTCAAGAAGGTAGCGTCGACGGTGGCGAACCTATCACAGTTTTTGGAGGAGATTTTCCGGTTGGAACGACTGTTACGATTGGCGGTCGGTCAGTGACGGACCTGGAGGTAACTAACACACTGATTACGGGACTCACACCGCCGGGCGTCCTCGGCGAAACAGATATTGAGGTCCGTGTTCCTAACAGTAGTACATTCATTGTTGAAAGGAGAAAATTTCTTTACACGAACACCCCATCAATGCCCCTAACAATGACTCCAACGCATGGATCTCAGATGGGTGGTGGAACTGGCATTCTGACTGGCAGCGCTTTTGCCCTTGATACGGCGGTAAAAATTGGAGATAATCCGGCGACCGATGTCGTCGTCACGCCAACGCTAATTCATTTCATGATTCCGCCCGGCACGGTTGGAACGGTAGATGTTACCGTAACGGCTCCAGATGGAAGGGGGTGGATTTTGGAGAAAGGGTACACCTACGATCCATTTCCTCCCCCGGTTATTCATGAGATTTATCCTATCGAAGGACCGATTGACGGCGGTACAGAGGTAATTATCAGAGGGAATAACTTCCGCGACGGAAACGTTGTTTTCATTGGCGGGATACAGGTCGAACAGTTGGACAGTCTCGCGTCAACCGAAATTCGCTTAAGGACGTTGCCAATGCCCTTTGGCCACAAAGATGTCCGTGTGGTCAATCCCGATGGCCAAGAAGTCGTGCAAAAACGGGCATTCACCTACAACGCACCCCTCGATATTACCGGTATTGCTCCCAATATGGGACCTACGAAAGGTAGAACGTCGGTGACTATCACTGGAACAGGGTTTCGCGTCGGCGACTGGAGTACAAGGGTCACTATTGGCGGCGTACTTGTCTCAGCCATCACTGACATGTCATTGACAGAGCTGATAGTCAGGACGCCGGAGGTAACGACCCCTGGTGCGAAGGATGTTGTTCTAAGGAATCCCAACGGAGAGGAAGTTACACTTGTAGATGGGTTCACCTATGATGACTCGCTGGCAGTCGAACCGAAAGAGAAGCTGTTGACCTCCCTCGGTTACGTGAAACAGACCCGCTTACTGCAAAATTATCCCAATCCGTTCAACCCCGAAACTTGGATGCCGTACCAACTGGCAACGGAAGCGGATGTTAACATCGTTATTTACGATAGCGGTGGACAACGGGTGCGGACTCTTAGGCTAGGATCTCAGTCACCGGGGTTATACCTCACCCAAGAAAGGGCAGCGTACTGGGATGGGCGGAGTGATACCGGGGAATGGGTGTCCAGCGGTACGTACTTCTATCACTTGCAGGCGGGGAGTTATTCGGCAGCGAAGAAAATGATTATACTAAAGTAGACAGTCAAAAACTAAGGGACAAATGTCTCCAGAATCGGGAGCGGTTGACTATCCTGTAAGAGCGAGAGCGCAGCTGAGATAATCTTATGTTGCAGGGCAGGGTTGTTCGGCTCGCCAAGTGGATAGCCGAAGCGATATGGCACGGAGAGTGCGCGGGGCGGTTTGACCTGCTCGGTAATGCTTCGAACCAAAGTGATCGAAACGGTTGAGATGCCAGCTTCCTCGATTGCACGTTGGATCAGCCCAACGGACTGATTGCATAGCGGTCAGACGGGGGTTAGAAAGGCGACGTCAACGCTGTCCGATTTGAGATGCTCCCCAACTTCCGGGGCGGTGCGTTTGATTAAACGTCCCGGAGCGGGTTGCGATCCCATAAAGCTGAAATGCCGGTCGTTGAGCTCCCCGATTTTGCCCGTCTGCTCTAGCTCACGAAAGCGATCGAGTGGAAACGCCAGATTCCGATCCGCAAAGCTGCCGGTCTGATCGTATACAGTGCTACTGTGTGCAGTCGTCAATGCTTGCACATCAACAGTGTTAGGGATTTCACGATAGGAGTAATCGCAGCTCATGAAGTGATCATCAAACGATTCTTGAGACGCTGTATGTAAACCGGCGGTGGTGACCAAGGCAACTCGGCATTCCGTTAGTGGTCGCTGCAGCGGGGTATGCGGCGTTGTGTCGTAACGTCGATAGCGATAGAGTTTCATGAAGATGCGAAGTTTGAAATCAAGTTCATCAACGGATGGCATGCCGGGTTCCCTCTCTGCATCGCCTAAGCCCCACTGGGGCTTGGCGGAATTGGACTGCCGCTGCTCTATAAACATGCCGCCCCGCTGGGGTTACGCATCGGGCAAGTCCACGAGGATCTGTCCATGTCGAGACCATGCGACCGGAGAGGCTCGACCTACGGGTATAGGTATCGATTGTATCAGACGGGCGAATAATTAGCAGCTTGTGTAATTATAGCATAAATTGAGTTGGTGTCAAATGAGCTCTTACTCATCTGAACACGAGCTATTTCCGAAACCGAGGTATTCGATAATGATAGATTCAAAGCGAATTGAGCATCGTGATCTCATTCAATTTTTCAAAGAGGCACTGATGGCTGTCGGTGCGCCGGCACATGTAGCAGCGGTGGAGGCAGAGATTGGCGCAGAGGTTGACCTCTGCGGTGTACATTCACACGGCGTTCGGTTGCTGCCGGTGATGGTCGAGAACATTCAAACCGGATTGACAAACCCAAATCCAACAGTAACAGTCCTTTCGGAGCAGCCGGCTTCGGTGCTCGCGGAAACGGACCGGGGCATCGGGCGTTACGTCTCCGCCGTGGGAATGGATATGGCAATAGAACGTGCAGAAACTTACGGAATCGGTGCAGCCACCATCCGGGGAGTGGCACACTGGGGACGGGGATATAGCTACGCTGCCCGGGCGGCGCGAGCCGGTGTGATCGGTCTAGCGTACACAAACGCTATCATCAACTTTCCTGCATGGGGAACCTCTGCGCCGTCCTTGGGTAACAACCCGATGGCTATTGGTATACCTGCGGCGGATGGGAGTGAACCGGTGGTGTTAGACATCGCCATGACACAGATTGCCATCGGTCGGGTCCGGGAAGCAGCCGAGACGGGACAGCGTGTTCCGGTCGGATGGGGGTTGGATACAGCGGGACAGCCAACAACGGACCCGGCAGCAATCGTCGAGTCTCAACGCTTTCTGCCGATGGGTGAATACAAGGGATCCGGTCTCGCGTTCATGATCGAGCTGCTGACAGCGGGGTTAGCGGGCGGAATGCTCTGCTATGAGTTAGGAACCGAGGGGCGACCGACGGACACATCGGGAGGCTCATCAAAACTTTTTATCGCTATACGACCTCATGGGGATTGGTTAAACGAAAGGACCGCGTCGCTCAAATCCTACCTAAAGTCCGCACCGCCGGCAGAAGAACAAGGCGAGGCGCGGTGGCCCGGCCAGGGCAGCTATCGCCGCCGCACCGAGTATCTGGTAGAAGGAATTCCAATCCCCCTCAAATTAGCAGAGGATATGGAGGGACTCGCACAAGAGTTATCTGTGACGCTAAATTGGCTGGATTGTCGCTGATTTGGATCTGTTCTAATATAATTTTGGTGAATGCTATAATTACTTATACACCTTTGATGCACGGCCAACCCGCTAAATCCCCTAACCCCCCTAGCCCCCCTTGTCAGGGGGGAAACTTGTCAGGGGGACCATTGAGGCGTCGCTAAGGGAAGATACTGGTGAACGTCTACTTATTTCTATAATTTACCATATCACACCCAAAATCCGTAGGTT
Source organism: Candidatus Poribacteria bacterium (assembly GCA_965204355.1). Lineage (GTDB taxonomy): Bacteria > Poribacteria > WGA-4E > WGA-4E > PCPOR2b > PCPOR2b. The sequence continues at coordinate 5,104,643 of OZ241983.1, read as the reverse complement.
GACATCCGTCCTAGGATGCCGAAGAGCGTCCAGAGGCTGCCGACGGTGAATTCACCGAGAATAAGCCCCAAGAAGAAAGGGGCAACGCGACGATGCAGCCCGATCCCACCGTGTCGCAACAATAGCCACTTGATGAACCAACTCACAAAGAGGCAACTCCATGTCACGTTCATCCCCCAACTCGTCGAGATAGCAAAACCGGCGGGATGGAAGGGCCACCACACAAACCGCATACGGAAAAACATCAGTAAGCTAGCGATGATAAAACCGCCAACCATAAAGCCGCTCTCGGCAATCAATGGGTCTGTCGGTGTAGTTAGCCAACGGTCGAGGCGTCGATACGGTTCTATGCCGAACGCGCTCAATGAGGGCCAGAAGGCACGTGTCTCCATCCCCAGCCGATACCCACGGTCAATAAGCGCCCAAAAGCCTGAGAGTGAACCGAGCAGTGCGGCGAGCATCAGTGCAAACAGGAGTCGCTGCAAGTTCATGCGTGTCCGCTCAGCCATCTTGAATCCCTCCAGTTGATGCGGCATCGGGTGGCTGCGGTAGGCACGATTGATGAACCAGAACATCGAAAACATCACCAGATTCCCGCGTCCCAGCTTTCGCGTACCGATTGTTCGTGTGAGGATTTCATCGGGACCGGAATAGTGTAGGTCATGGACAGGTGTACCCAACTCCGCCCGCATACGGGTAATGGCAATGGAGATAGCGTAATAGAGGACGAAGAACCCAATCGTGATGAGCACCGTTGCTCCACCGCGATAGCAGAAACAGACAAGGAACACCATCACGCCGATTAGCCCCAAAACCGCTGTACGATACTGCATTGGCTCATTCCTGTCGTCGAGATCTTCCGCCCCCCCGAATGCCTTTCTGATAACTTCGATCAAGTGCCTTCGGCTTGCCCAGAGCGCAATGACAGCCAATGCGATATAGCCTCCCGATGCCTGTTCTCTCATGTAAGGGAAGTTCGGCAGGCTTTGCAGCCCCATTGCGGCCCCGGCAACACGCATCAATCGCCAGAACCAGAAGAAAAACCAGCATGAAAAGGATAGGTCGAGCGGAATGAAGAATCCGAGTCCGATGGCAAATGGGTAGAACGAGAGTGGAATTCGTCCCATGGCGTTCCACGGACTCTCTGTGAAAAGCTGGAAACTCCGAATCCGCGTCCGAAGTTCAGGGATAATAGGAAAGATGAAGTTTAGGCCGTTCAACAGTGCTAACATTCCCGCGATGGCAAATCCGAGCCACATCACCCGATTCCGAAAAAACGCTTGCCGTTGTGTGTCCGTCATTTGGAGTGGGAGTTGAATAATCGGGTAACTGAGTTTCTCATGCTCGATCCACTGTTTGCGGACAATGACGTTGATACAGAACATTCCAAAAACAAGTATAAAGATGAACGTTGTCCACCAGAGGACAGGCGATGCCCAACCGATTAGCTGTTCAGGGGCGTAGAGGTTCACGTCACCTTCGTAATACCCGCGGGCAACTTTGCTATCGCCGACGGTCAACCACTCCGGCAGGTAGGGCAGAAATAGCTCGCGCCATTCGTTCTCCGGTGTAGCAAAGCGGAACGCGTGTCCCAACATCGGAACGAGGATTTCGAGCATGTCATGCCCCGTGATGCCAGACGCAATGGAGAGCATCAGATAGATGATGATGAGTTCTCCCTGACTCAACGCAGAACGGGGCGAAAACCACTTGAGAAACTGATTAATACCGATAACCACAAAAAGGCTGAAAATGACGTTGAAGAAGAGAGAGATAGTGACCGGATGCCCGGAGTAACGAATGACTTCCATCTCAATGACCCAATAGCAGTTAATCGGGATAAGAAGGGAGGCAATGAGGAGGGATTTGGCGGTGACACCTTCGAGCGGGCGCTGCTCCATTTTTGGACGGGATGAATCTGCTGTTGGCATAGAGGCTGTAGACTATATCACACAGGTGTGGAGGCTTATTACAATGTGTTCCCGAATTGACGCAAAGCTGCAATACGCTGAAGCATCGGTGGGTGGCTATAGTTGAGAAAGACGGACAAGGGGTGGGGCGTCAAATTGCCGAGGTTGGAAACAGAGAGATTTTTCAGACCGGAAATGAGTGGTTCGGGAGAGGCGATGGTTTCAGCGGCAAAGGCGTCTGCCTCATATTCATGCTTCCGAGACATATAATTGAGCCCAATAGAGAGAACCAATTCAATCGGAGCGTAGAGGAGAGAGAAGAAAACGATCCCTGCATAAATTGACGTTTGTTCCATCTGGAACGCATCGAAGAGCGCCCTATTTTCAACAAAGCGTGAAAGCAGGAAAAGCAATAGCCCCGAATGAAGCACCGATAAAACTGTGTTTTTCAGGACATGCTTTTTCTTATGGTGTCCCACCTCATGCGCGATGACTGAGACGAGTTCGCCAACAGAATGCTTGTCGATCAAGGTATCAAAAAGTGCGATCCGCTTTTTTGCCCCGAACCCGCTTAAATATGCGTTAGAGTGTGTAGAGCGTTTAGAGCCGTCCATGACGGAGATCTCTGTGAGCGGAAATTTCACTTCCGCCGTGTATTGCTCAATAGCGTCTTTAAGTTCGCCCTCCGCTAACGGTGTGAACTTGTTAAACATCGGTGCGATCAGGGTGGTAAACAGGGGTGGCGCAATTATAATGAAAAAGGATATCAATCCCCACGCATAGACCCACGCATAGCTACCAGTCTGCTCGAAGAAGAACAGCACCCCGCCAAGCAGAGGAACACCTAAAACGATTGCCAGTGCGTAAGTTTTGATCTGATCCAACACAAACGTCCTGACTGTCATCTTATTGAATCCGAATTTTTCTTCAATAACAAAATTACTATAGAGCGAAAAGGGGATGGAGATGATGGTCCGCGCAAAATAGAGGATAGCAAAAAAAATCAAGCCGGTCGGGATCGGCGGCAGATTGAACCCACGGACAAAAACATCCACGGCGTTGAACCCACCCACCAAGATGAAAGCCAAAATTAGGCACAGGTCGAATGTAGATGAAACATAGGCAAATTTTGCACCTGCTCTGGTGTACTCTTGAGACTGGCGATATTTGTCTCCATCGTAGAACCCCTCAAATTCTGCGGGGAGTTTTGGATCGAGCGCTGTCAGGTTCAGATAGCGTGCAATGCTGCGAAGCGTGAATTCGCCAATCAACGCAATCAATATAATGACGAGGTATATGTTCATAGTATTTGAGGGGTGCTCATAATTATTGTCTGAATCGCGGATTAAGCAGATGACACGGATGGTCATACTAATAAATTGTAGTAAATCCTAAAAACAGATAGACGCTTTCGCTCCCCATGTTTGGTAGGCGCTGTTTCCAACTGCGCCTATTCGGTGCGGTTAGAAACCGCACCTACCGAGCCTGGGGCAACGCGGTGCGGTTTGGAGTGTCTCATTAATTCTAAGATCTACTATAAAAAGAAACCGAGTTTTCAAGTCCCGCGTAGCGAGGATGCTCGACAAGTCGGCAAAAAACTCGGTTTCCCTGAGCTGATCCACACTTTCTTTGAATAGGGTTTAATCGACGAAGATGTCTTCCAAGCCGATTTCTATCACATGCCCCACCGCCGCTAACCTCTCCATGTCCATCTTGTTCCGATCTCCAACGATGGAGATAAGCTTAGGATGCCCCTGAACGTGCGCTTTATGGAATTGGAGCATGAGGTCCATATTCGATGCGCTGATCAACTCATAGCGCGCCTTTCGCGGATCAATTGGGACTTCCAAGCGTTCCCAAGAACGGACGGCACCAATGACCTGTCGAAAACCGATCTTTGCCGTACGGTACCGATTAACTCTCGCTTGACGCGCCTGATCAAATCGCTCAGGTGATTCCGGCAGGTTATCAATGAGATCGATGAGGGCTTCCACCGCTTCCGGCGTTTTATCCGCTTGACAAGCGATATATCCCCACATCAGGTTTTGCTCACCCTTGCGGCTGCCCGTCGCATATCTGGCAAATGTGGAATAGGCGAGTGCGCGGGCTTCGCGTAGTTCTTGGAAGACAATGCCAGACATCCCTCCCGCAAAGTAGGCGTTATAGAGTTGGATGGCGGGATTGTTCGCCTCGTTGTAATCTTCGCCGCCAAATTCGATGTCCACCTGCGATTGTGCGAGTTCCTTGTGGAAGAACAGTATTTCAGTCTTTTCAGGAATACGCGTTCTGAGAAAATAGTAGGGTGGCGGTTCAACTAAAGTGTCTGAAATGGGATGATGTGCTTTAAGGGTAGCTCGCATTTCATCAAGCGGAATCGAGCCTGTATAGCTGATAGTGTGTTTGTAGCTCAAGAGTCCTTGAATCTCTTTGTGAAGTTCGTCCACTGTCAACTTCTGAACCGCTTCGCTAGGTAACAGACGCAGATAGCGCGAATCCGTTCCGTGACGATTGTAGTTGACCAACGCCCCCCGAATGCTGCGATAATTTTTCTTGGCATCCTCCCGATTGGCGAGGATGATCTTGACTAGTTCTTTCAGCGTTGTGGGATCAGCGGCGGGCTGCGTTAGGTAATCCATAGCTAACGCCAAAGAGGCGTCGAAGTTTTCATCAAGCCCCGAAATGGCAATAGTTGTCTCATTGTTGCCAACGTTGAGGCTGAAATCGGTGCCAAGTTTATACCACTCTTTCTTCAGATCCTCACTGCTGTATTTGGACGTGCCGGATTTATCGAGCAGTTGCGCGGCGATAGCCAACTTATTATTGTGGCGGCTGCCGACATCCACAGAGATTGTGAAGACAAAGAGATCGTTGATTGGGTTTTGAGCGTAATAGAGTTTGACGTCTTCGTGATAGGCGGCGATTTGGTAGTCTTTCGCGGCATCAACAAAGACCGGCTCAATCTCTTCCACAGGCATCTCTAGGACCCGTTTGGCGAAATCGGATTGCCGTGTCGCATCGATCTCAATTGTATCGAGAGCGGGCTTTTCAATCGAGGGGACTTCATGCTGTTCATCTAAACGATAGCCCGCCACATAGTTAGCGCCAAAATATCGGTTTGCCACAGCGACAATATCCCCTTGGGTCAACTTTTCCATGCGCGAGATCTCCCCCGCTGTGGTATCCCAATCCTGATGTGCCAAGAACGAATCACGCATGATACTGACCCGCGCACGATTTGACTCTAAATCCGCTTTCTGAGATTTCTTGAAGTCGGTCACAACCGCAGGAATGATCCATTCTTCAAACTCACCCTTTTTGATCAGTTCAATCTGTTCTAAGAGGAGCCCCTCAACCTCTGCGAGGGATTGCCCCTCTTTAGGAATGCCCCACAGATATTGCGCCCCATAATCGTTGTCCAGATAGGGATAGGAACCCGCCTCGCGGACTTTTTGGCCTTGATTAAGGTTCAAGTTGATCAGCCCGGCGGTTGCATTATCTAAGGTCATATCGAGTAGTTTCAAGGCTTCCGCATCAGAATGATTGCGATCCGCTGTCCGAAACGCAAGCAGGACATACTCCTCACCCTGATATTTGACCGTTATACGCTCAGCGCCCTGAAGCGGTTCCTCTGTCCACGTCTTGGCTTCGGGGAGTTCCTTCGGTTGCCATCGGGAGAAGTGTTCGTCGATAATACCGATAGTCTCCGCGCTATCGATGTCACCGGAGATGTGGATTGCCATGTTATTGGGCACATAGTAGGTATGGTAGAACTGGTACATCTGCTTCAGAGATGGGTTTTTCAGATGTTCGACCGAGCCGAGTGTCGTCTGTTGCCCATACGGGTGTTTCTTATAGAGCAGATCTCTGACAGCTTCACTGATGATACGACTTTTGCTGTCCATCGACCGGTTCTTTTCTTCATATACGGTTTCCAACTCGGTTTGGAAGAGGCGAAATACCGGATCAATGAAGCGGTCGGATTCAATAACCGCCCACTGCTTCAGACGGTTAGCGGGAAGATCTACCTTATAAACGGTCTCCTCTACCCACGTATGCGCATTCACCCCACGTCCGCCCATCGCTTTGTACAGTTTGTCAAGTTCATTGGGGATGCCGTATTGGGTGGCGAGTTGCGCGGTTTCATTGATAGCAGCGTAGATCTCCTTCCGTTTTTCTGGATCGGTTTCGTGGAAATGCTGTTCATAGAGATCCGTGATTTTATCCAGATGCGGCTTCTCTGCTTCGTAGTTGAGGGTGCCGAAATTCTGGGTACCCTTAAAGAGCATATGTTCCAGATAGTGCGCGATACCGGTCGCGTCTGAGGGATCATGTTTGCTACCGGCGCGGACTGAGATTTCCGCGTAGAATCGTGGTTCTTCACGGTTTTCAGTGAGGTAGACAGTTAAGCCGTTGTCCAACTTATAAATTTCAACCGCCATTGGGTCATCTGGGTTGGGTTCGTTGATACGTTTATAACCAGCCCAACCGGTGGACGCAATCAAGCTGAAAATTAAGGCGTAAATGGAGAGTTGAAATAAAGTCGATCTTCGGTACATGTTTGGAATCCTTCCTTTTAGAAAAAACGCCTTCACAGAAATGTCTTTTTGTGTTAGACTCATCGTGGCTTACTATAGTGGACCTTAGAATTAATGAGACACGCCAAATCCCGATTTTTCGGGAGATGCTCCCCGATTGCATCGGGGCAAGCTGAGTCGGCACCGGTGCGGTTCGGGATTCAAAACTGGAGCGAAAAGTTGCAAACAATTTAATTTAACGGTAACTTGAGGGATTTTGGATACCGATTAATTTATGCTATTATACCATAACCAACCGTTGTAATATATACTGCAATCCCAAAAAATCCGTGCTTTATATTGACACATCACATTTTATGCAAGGAGTCGCGTTATGACCGGTGAAGAGAGATTTAGCTTCGATCTCGAAGGCTATCTGATTATCAAGAATGTGTTGTCCGCCGATGAAGTTGCGGAGATGAACGAAATCGCCGATCGTGCCTTCCCTCCCGAAGGCGATGATACGCGTTACCGTCGTGCCAGTCGAGTTTCGTGCTGGGGGGAACCGTACAAAAAGCTGATAGATCACCCCAAGGTGTTGCCCTATCTGATAGAGTTAATGGGTCCCAAGGTGCGACTCGATCACGACTACTGCATTTTCATGACCGAAGGGGGTCAGAGCGGCAGGCTGCATGGAGGTCCCGAAGTTGTCGGTGACCATTGGTACAAATATTGGGACGGCGTGATGCGCAATGGGTTGAGTGTCGTTACGTATTTCTTGACAGATGCGGCAGAAGGCGACGGCGGCTTTGCGTGTATTCCGGGCAGCCATAAAACCAATTTTGTCTCAAGTTTACCCGACGATATCCGTAATTATGAACGTCCAATGCACTATGTCGTTCAACCGGCGGTCGAGGCGGGGGATGCCCTGTTCTTCACAGAAGCGCTCATCCATGGAACGATGCAGTGGAACGCCAAACATGAGCGGCGATCCCTGCTCTATAAGTATAGCCCCGGACACTCGGCTTGGTCGCAAAACTACTACGATCTGGACGAATTCGACGACCTGACGGAGCAGCAGAAGCGAATGTTGGCGCCACCCTCTATCGGTCAACGCCCCGATGTGGTTCAGGAGGAGTGAGCGTCCTCGAATCAAGCGTCATGTTTCAGTGCAGGCAGTAGCGGTCTTCGCAGGGCAAAGTAGACAGCGGTAGCACTAGCAACCGTACCAACGAGAAATACCGAAACTAACGTCATCGCGAGCGAAAGCCATGGCACCTGAACCCCGGGGGTCGTCAGGTGCGGTACCACTGCGATGAGCGCAGAGGCGGTGCCAATCAGAATCCCGATTAACAGCAGAAACCCGTTTTCCGATAGAAGCATCAGCGACAGGGTAGCCCTCCGAAAACCGAAGGCGCGCAGCGTTGCTAATTCTCCACTTCGCTCAATGACGTTCCTCAGCAGCACAATCCCCAGACCTAGCGTACCGAGAAGTAGCCCCAGCCCGCCGAGCGTCTGGAAGGTAGAGAGATAGGTATTTTCAACGACTCGATAGCTGGCTAATTTTTCAGTCGCTGACGTGACATCCAATCCGTAATCCTCCAACGTTTTTTCGAGTGTGTGCCCAATGTGTTCTGCGCTTTCGGACACCCCCGTTGGATTGGGCGTTGGAGGTGCCTGAATCAAGAAATACGCATATCCACTTTGGCTTGGAAAATGTTTCTTGAAATTGGCGTCGGAGATTAGCAACTCACTCTGAAAAACACTGCGCTGCAGAACTCCGACCAACCGAAGCTTTAATGGCTCTCCCAATTCGTCTTGGATGCTCAGCTCATCGCCAAGCCCGAGGTGCAAGATCCATTGGACTGAATTGTAATCCCCGATGGCTGGAATAACGCCGGGCTCCAACTCATGTTCGAGTAATTCCCACGGATTCTCCTTTGCCACAACTGTTGCCTGAAATTGAAATCCGCCCCGCTCAATAAAATCGTCTGATACTCCCAGAACGCGAGGCTTTTGGGGCCGATAAAGATTGAGGCAGCTTGCATCTTCTCCCGGCAGGACGCGGAACGGGAAGATTTGAGCCTGAGCCGTGGCGTCCGAGTCAGATTCGGAAAATCCTAACTCAAATCGCCCTGCCTGAGAATTGAGGTCATGATGTAGCGGGATGTCGGATTCAGCGATTAACGCAAAACCACCTGCCCCGGCGGCTTTCTGTGATACCGTTTCCTGCTTTTGTTCGATCTGACGGTTCGCACCCACCGCGACAATGACGAAGCACGCACAGCCAACCAACGCGGCACAGAGCATACTGCGTCCCGACTGGCGTCCACTATTTTTGATCCCCATCTGCGCGGTTGTAGCAACTTTGGGCGAACTCACTGCTCTCCTACCTGACCGCAACCAGATGGAGAAGAAGGACAGTCCCGCAATCAGCAACAACACACCACTCCCGAAAAACAGTCCGGTCAAAGCGGTGGCATCGGAGACGAGGGCAAATACCGTTAAAGCAAGGGCGATTCCTAAACTGGTAAAAGCAAGGATTTGGCTTCGAGCGCGGACTCCCGAACTTCGACTGGAGAGCCCATCGGCGCTTGATCCGCCGGCAATTAGCGTGGGAATAGGCACCCTGCCGAGTTGTCGCACGGTCCAACCGATTGAGAATAGGATTACAACAAGTGCAATCAGATACCCCAGAACCAAGCTTAATGGGTTGATGTGTAAAGTTAGAAAAGGGGTCCCTACCGCGGCTAACCACCACGTCCGTAATCCAGCCATCAACAACCACGCGTAAATAACGCCGCCTCCCAGCCCGATCAATCCACCAATTCCAGCGATTAACCCACCTTCCTTCATAAAACGTCGGCGGACAACGGAGATGGGATACCCCGCAGCGAGCAGAACCCCGATTTCGCTCGCCCGTTGTTCGACGCCGAGTCTAAAGAGCAATCCGACCAGAAGTGCAGCGGATGCGATGAGGAATAGACTGAATCCGATAAAGAGGGCGCTAAAGTCTGTTGCGCCGGTAGCAGCTGCTAGACCGTCCGCTTTAACCGGTTGAAATACCAAACCGACCTGTTCTGGATGGATTCTGTCCAGCAGCCGCCTCTGAAAGTGAGTTTGGATTGTTTGCAGATCTACGCCAAAAAGTGTCCGGATCTGAACCGCGGTTAAATCTCCGAACCGACTATGCCACAGATGTTGTGCTGCTGTTCCTGAAATGAACGCTTTGGGAGTCGCCCGGAAGAGATCCCAGTACACCTCATCTTTTGGGCGAATACGGTTAAGATCTATCGGAAAGGGTGCGTTCCACTCAGACATGTCAGCCGCTTCATGGATTCCCGGAAATTCTGGTGTCAGTCCCCGATCGGCGGCTAACCCCTCTATCGCGACGACCCCCTTCAATCGGAATTGTGCGCCTCGTGTCGATAACTTTTCTCCCGGACCCACGATGTAATAGCTGATATCAATCTGGTCTCCAACCGCTGCGCCTAAATCTGTGGCAGCCCATTCGTTGAGGAGGATTTCGTCATCGGCGAGTGGAGGGGCAGCTGAACCGTCGGTCAACTCCAGAGAAAATGCGCGCTGCGTATCTAATCCCGTAATCGTTGAATACGGAATCGTTCGTCCATTGGCTGCAATGGTGTTGGCGAGGTAGGTCAAGATTGGCAGAAACAACGTCCGCCGCTCAATCGCAACCGATCGGGCAGCTTCAATGACAGCGGGCTTGAGCAGAAATTGTGTGCTTTCAAGGGAGAGGTATCCCACTCCCCCGATAGACTCGGCAGAGACGTGACGCAGGATTAAACCGAGATCCTCTAACTTCAAAGCCTGATGCAGCCTATTTTGTAAAGCAGGAAGCGCATCTGTTGTAGTGGGATCGGAGGAGTTGGAGGCGCCAGCAGAAACGAAAATCGCGTTGACCTGTGCTTCACCCCCGATCGCTTTTTGCAAAACTGTCAAAGGGATGTAGGCGTTCAGCGGGCGGTTCTGATTGGGACGCAATCCAAAGCTGGCAACGCCACCGTCTGGAAGGATTTTCGTAACGGTCAGCCGAAGGGTTTGAAGGACCTCCGATGAATCCCGGTGACCGAGCAAAGATTCCCGATGGACGTTGCTGTATCTTTCAAAGGAGAGTAGAACTTGCTCGCCAACTGTTATATCTAATTCGTTCTGCAGGGATTGGTTTATGTGGACCGATGGAAAAAGCTGATCCGACTGTTTTTCCGAAGAGGGGGCGGATTGGCTCGAAGCGTCCTCCCACAAATCTGCGAATCGCTCATCAATTCCCTGGATCTGGACACGAGAGGCGCGCGCCTTGGTCTTGGGGTTGACAGCGGTGCCGTTGAGAAGAATAGCTGGCACCGTTTCCCGATGAAATTGCGTTTCACCCTCCAATTTGAGGGATAGATCGGCCGCTAATTCTTCGCGAAAAAACCGTTCTGATACGAGCGCGTAGTCAATCCTCCCCAATCGATCCAAGGTGAGATCGCGCAGACTGCCCCGGACGGAGTCACCAACAAGCAGCGCGCCTGTGAGTACCGCGGTCGCGACCGCAGCTCCGAGCAACACAGCAAGCTGAATTCGCCAGAAATAGCTTAAACTTCGGCGCATCTACCCGCCTCCAATTCAAAACGTCGTTCAAAGCGAGATGCGAGTTCAAGGCTGTGAGTGACTACGATCAGAATGTTCTGTTCGGCTTGGTGTAGTTCAAACAACAGGGACGACACCCCATCTGCGATGGCGCGATCGAGGTTGCCTGTAGGTTCGTCGCAGAGGATGAGGCTGGGTGAGTTGATTAGGGCACGCGCCACGGCTACGCGTTGCCGTTCGCCGCCGGAGAGCTCTGCTGGTCGATGGCTCAAACGGTGGGCAAGTCCAACCCGTTCGAGGAGTTCCCGTGCGCGTGTTTCGGTATCCCCATCTCGGCTCTTGAAAGCCATGGTGGGAATCAGTACGTTTTCCCAGACAGAATACTGTGGCAACAGATGGTGATCCTGAAAGACAAAGCCGATCCCCTGATTCCGAAATCTGGCGAGTTGTGGCTCTGCGAGTCCAAACGGATCTTCACCGTTAATCTCAATCTGTCCTGACGAGGGTCGATCCAGTGTACCGATTAGGTGCAGCAGCGTACTTTTACCGGATCCAGAGGGACCGGTGATAGCGAGGGATTCACCTTGCGCCATTTCAAACGAAATACCACGAAGCACTTCAACCTGTTGTGTTTCAGTATCGAAGTTTTTGTAGATGTCGGATACTTTGAGAGAGTTCATTGGTTCATTGGTGCATCGGTTCATTGAAGAACCGGATACGTTTTACGTTTCACAGTTCGCTGCTTCGATCTGATCGGCGATAAAATCTGGTATCGGGATGGCTCTCAGCTTTTCGCCGAGGTTGCAGATGCAGCACGCCGCCGTCAATTGACCGTGAGCAATTTCTACGTCGTCTTTCGTAAAAACGAATTGATAGGTGAGGGATTTGGTCCCTTTTCTGGCAATCGTCAGGTGGATTTCCAGTTCATCTTCAAATTTGACTGGTTTGAGATATTCACAGGAGGCTGATAGTCGGGGCCAACCGATTTTGTTTCCCTCCCATTCCGTAGCGACACTTGTTCCTAATGAACGGAGGAATTCATGTTCAGCGGATTCCATAAATACAAAGAACCGTGCAAAGTGGACAATGCCCGCCATGTCGGTGTCGGAGAATTCTATTCGGCGTTTTGTGCGGTATTCGTGTGGCATGATCGAATCTCTCGGGTTTCCCACTGGAATGGAAAGTACCGGGACTCATGTTAAGAAATAGTGCAAAGAAACCGAGTTTTGAAGAAAAAACTCGGTTTATCTTCGCATTTTGCATTTTCTTTTGGTATGAACCAATACTGACTCACTCAGCCATTCCTATACTCAACTTCCCTGCTGCTTTTTGTGCAATTTCTGATCCCGGTTGAAGCGCGAGGACCTGCTCATAGTCGGCGTGGGCATCGTCGTAACGACCTAACCGCTGATATGCGGATGCTCTACGGAAATAGATTGGACCTAACGTCGGATGCCCTTCTCCCCATCCCTGAATCTCATCGGTTGAAAGCTGGACGACTTTGTGATAGTCAGATTCCGCTGCGTCCAGTTGATTTAATCGAAGATACATTTCGCCCCGTCGGAGATATGCCTCCGCAAACGCCGGTTCAATCTCGATTGCCTTGCCAAAGTCTGCGAGCGCAAGCTGATTTTTCCCCAGCCGCGTGTACGCAATCCCCCGGTAATAGTAGGCTGCGGCACCGGGTTTACGCTCAATAACCGCTCCATAATCCTCAAGTGCGCGTTGTGTATCTCCCATCTCCAGATAGGCTTCCGCCCGCTTCCATGTTACAAAACCCGCCCATCTTTTTTCCAACGATGCGGTGTAATCTGCGAGCGCTCGCTGATAATCGCCCAAAGCGCGATGGGCATCCCCACGACTGTAATAGGCGTCGGCTGCGTACCGATTCAGGCTCAATGTCTGCGTATAATCATCAATTGCTTTTAGATATTCGCCCAGACGATAGTGAGCAAGTCCCCGTTTAACGTAGGCTTCCGCGTATTTTGGGCTGACTTCAATCGCACGGGTGAAGGCGGAGACCGCGCTGCGGTTATCGCGGTCTGATTGCCGTCCCAGGAATTCTGTCCCCTTGACGACGAACTGGAGCGCCTGGGGATCTTCCCCTTTCAGGCTATCCCAACTCACGAATCGGGAGGCGATGAGGGCGCAGGCGATGAGTACCGGTAACATAACGTAGACTAATAAACGTGACATGAGGGACCCTTGGTGAAGCGCAATTATAGTGGATCTTAGAAATGAGACACTCCAAACCGGTGCGGTTAGAAACCGCACCTACCGTTCTCCTCGTCCCGTAGTCACGGGATCCCGATTAGTCGGGATTTGGTAGGCACTGTTTCCAACTGTGCCGATGTGGTGCGGGGAGAATACGAACCTATCGGGGGGACGAAAGTGTCTATCTGTTTTTAGAATTCACATAAGTCTTCAGGGACGCAGTGGCTGAATCTCCGTACCGTATCGCAGTTCAGTGACAGCGTTGTAGCGTTTGGAGAGATCGATAGCGAGATAAGAGCGTACCCCCGGCGACGCACCATAACCGGTTGAGAAGATAATCTGGTGCTCTCCGAGTCGTGCCACGCCATCACTGATCTCCTCTTCAGGGAAAACACTCACCGGCGTGTGTCCAACGGCTAACACTCGACCTCCGATTCTTTTGAGGAATTCAGCCGTGTGAGATGGGGTGTATCCACTGCTCAGCGCGACGGTAGGGCGTCCCCAGAGCAATTCGTCAAGCACCTTTTTGCTCGGATTAACGAGGTCAGCGAGGTTTTTGGCAGAACGCGATGTCCCGGCATGGACACCGACAAATCCGTTTTTGCCGATAGCGATTGTTGGGAGACTGGTCAGGTAATTGTAGTGTTCATCCGTCATCCGCTCAATAAAATTGAACTGCTTGAAGTAGGGACCGTGGGCGGTCTGATAAAGCTGAGCAATCATATCACGGCGGTTATCCGGGTTCATACCGGCTTTTTTGAGCATGGCATACGCATCAGCGGAGGCAAATTCGTGATTCCCTCTGATATAGATGAGACGTTCTTCTCCCAACTGCTCTTGGAGCTGCATAATCCGATCGACAATTTTCACATCACCGTAAGGCTCAAAGATCGGATCACCCGGTTTATGATCAACCGCATCGCCGAGGATCAACCCGTAGACATCTTCCCCTGCTTCAATCCGCTCCACCAATTTTGTCTGTGTCAGCCATCGACTGAAATTGCTCCACTGCGCCTGAAAGTCCGTTGCAACATACACGGTGCCTTTGTCAGGCAGGACAACCAACGCTCCATCTCGCGTTACCTGATTCGGATAGTCAGCAAGCGATTTGGCTTCTGCCGTCTCCAAGGCACTGAGACAAAGGATTAGGCAACTGACCAGAATAAGAAAAAGAGATTTTAGAATTCTCATCAACTATGGTAGATCTTGGAATGAATGAGACACTCCAAACCGGTGTGGTTAAGAAACTGCCCCTACCGTTCTCCTCGTCCCGTAGTCACGGGATCCCGATTAGTCGGGATTTGGTAGGCACTGTTTCAAACTGTGCCGATGCGGTGTGGTTGGAAACCGCACCTACCGGGGGATGAAAGTGTCTATCTGTTTTTGGTGTTCGCTATAAGTTATCGCGTCGTCAAATCATCCCCGAAATTGGTGGCGTCGGTCTTGCCACGTTCAAGGCATACAGCGACCACAAGCATCTCAAGGTCGTCCTGCGTGTGATTATAGAGACCGTGTGATCCCCCAAGCCGATTGGGAATTGCCGCGCCTTCGTAGACCTCCTCCGTTTCATCATCAACGGTCATCCGACCGCTGCCGTTCAGGATAATGTATGCTTCCTCAATACGATCGTGTCGATGATAGCCGACAGAGGTGCCGGGTGGTAACACAGCATGACCGACGAATCCCCAGTTGTTGCGGAAATCTTGATGTTGCCACAACATCCGAGCGGCAATTTCGCCTTTGCCCTCATGTGACCGGCTGTAGGTCAGTAGATTGCGATCCAACCGAGCGACAGGCAGACGATCAATCGACTCCAACGGCGCGTTGACACGGTCATCGCCGAAATCGGTTGAATCTGCGGGCACACCAACCGCTGTGACGTTGAAATTGAACCATCGCGTCTCTTTGTCGGTGTGGTTGTAAATGGCGTGGGATTCGCCTTGACGTAACGGAACGGCTGCGCCGCCGACAATCTCCGCTGTGCGACCGTTGTGGGTAAACTGGGCTGCGTTGTCAACCGTGACGAAAACTTCCTCGGCGGTGTCGTGTCGATGGTGACCGATACCACCGCCGGGCAGCAGGATTGCGCTATGGATAAACCGCCATGGGGTTCCAAAATCATCGCTTCCAAAAAGACTTTTGAACAGGATCGAGTTTGCCCCGGCATGGACGCTGCTGATTTCTTCCATCTCTTCACGTCGAGCATAAGCAATTTTCATTTTCAGATCTCCCCTTAAAAATTAACAAATCAAGACTTCCGGTTTTCACGTTTCACGCATCACGTTTCACTCTCAATCGTTGGCTGGAAAGCGTATCATCAACTGCAAACTAGCACCATTGTTTGTTACATTTCAATCCAGAGTTTCGCCCGGTTGGAGTTCGACAATTTCAACGACTTGATCTTTGGTCAGTTCGCGTAGTGCGTCCGGGGTGCCGGTCAGGAGCGGAAATGTCCCGTAATGCATCGGCACAACAGCAGGCGCACCGAGTAGCTGTATCGCATAGGCAGCCTCGCGGGGTCCCATTGTGAAGTGGTCGCCAATTGGAAGGAGCGCGAGATCTGGCTGATAGATTTCACCGATAATCCGCATATCGCCGAACACATTGGTATCGCCTGCGTGGTAGATTTTATAGCCATTTGAAAACTCAAGGATAAGTCCCGCAGGTTCACCGAGATAGACGATTGTGCCATCCTCTTCGGTGAAGCTGCTGCTATGGTTGGCTGTTACCATAGTCGCGCTCAGTCCATCGACCGAAACGGTGCCCCCTTTGTTCATTCCGATTGTGTTTTCAACCCCTTTACTCGCGAGCCAAGCGCTGACTTCGATCATCGCCACAACGGTTGGGGAATGCTGCGTCGCAAGGTCAACAGCATCGGCGGTGTGATCAGCGTGCCCATGTGTAATAAGCATGACATCGAGTTTATCAAATGTTTTCATGGCATCCGGACAGACTGGGTTACTGGCTACCCATGGATCTATTAGACAGGTCTGTCCCTCAAATTCAGTCGTAAAGGTGCCGTGTCCAAGCCAGGTGAGTTTAATTCCGTTATTCAATTTCACTGCATCCTCCGTGTATGGTTTAGGGTTATGGTTAATTGAGCGTATTATACAGAATACCTCTGCTTCTTTGCAACCATATTGTCGTTGACTTGAATTAACGAATTTGCTATAATCCCCTCCGTTGTACTGGCGCACATTGATCCCTATCCTGCGTTTTGGATGCCTCCTGTATGAGTCAATTTAGGCATTGGGTATAGAACAGATGAGTCAAGGTGAAATCGTTCAAAAAACAGACGTCCCGGCTACGATTGACTCGCTACAGGCTGCTTTCAATGCCCTCGGCATCAGATCGGGAATGGTATTGTTGGTGCATTCATCTCTGAGCGCGATAGGTTGGGTGTGTGGCGGACCGGTGGCGGTCATAATAGCACTTCAGCAGGTTTTAGGCGCAACCGGAACACTTGTTATGCCGGCCCACTCGACCGATTTGACTGAACCGAGCCGGTGGGAAAATCCGCCTGTCCCTGAATCGTGGTGGCCGGTCATACGTGCGACAATGCGAGCCTATCAGCCGGATCTGACGCCCACCCGATCAATGGGGGTTGTCGCAGAGACATTCCGAAAGCAGAAGGGCGCCTTGCGTAGCGCACATCCACACCACTCGTTCTGCGCGCATGGAGATCAAGCAGCGTATATCACAGATGACCATTCGTTAAAGTTCGGTCTGGGTGAGGGTTCACCGCTTGCCAGAATCTATGATTTGGACGGTTTTGTCCTTCTCCTCGGTGTAGGACATGACAGCAATACATCTATGCACCTTGCAGAATATCGTGCTACCTTTCCAACCAAATGCACGATAGAGGAGGGCGCCCCAATTTCGGAAGCAGGGACAAGGAGATGGACGACCTTTGAAGATATAGATCTGGATAGTTCAGATTTTGAGCAGATCGGTGAGAACTTTCTACGTAGTGATATAGGATATGGAGTGCACCGCGGCAGGGTTGGGCTTGCAAATTGCCAACTAATGCCACAGCGCGTTGTCGTGGACTTTGCGGTTGATTGGCTTGAGGGGAATAGAGGGAAGTGAATCGAATTTTAACGGATCTACACGCACTTTATAATGTAAAGGTGCGTCTTGGCTTTATAGTTTACATTTGCAAGTAATTTCAATCCAACAGGACTTACGCAAATTTAGCACACGGAGGGTAGATTTTTGATTTTGGTTCATGTTAAGAAAGTCCCGATTCTCGGGATCCCGAGAATCGGGGCGTGCAACAGCAACCGAATCTTCGTAGGGGTTGGGTCACCCAACCCTTACGGACTGCGGGCGGGGAGACCCCGCCCCTACGATTTCGATTCGCGTTTTGCACTTTACTTTTTACATGAGCCTTGATTTTTAACCCCCTAAATCCCCCTTATCAGGGGGACTTGTGTATTTCAGGGCGGGGCAAGTTGCTCTGAATCCCAATTTATCGGGGATGCCCCGCCTACGGCTAGCTGCGTAAGTCCTATCCAAAAAACAGTTAAAGGAGATCTCATGAGATTAGTAAGTTTTCAAAGTTCCGATGGACCCAAACTGGGCGCTTTAGTTGATGATAAGGTTTTAGACCTGCAAGCTACCTATCAAGCAGCGGTCACAGATGATGCATTGCCTGCGCTCTTGAGCGGTATGATCGCATTTCTCGAAGCTGGACAGAGGGGATTTGACGCCGCCACACATGCGATTAACGTAGCAGCGGAAAATCCAGAGAAAGCGGTTTGGAGTACAGATCCGCTCCTGTCACCAATTCCCAATCCGAAGAAGTTATTGCTGCTCGCCGGGAACTATGCCTCGCATATCGAGGAAGGCGGCGGGGTTGCGTTGAGCCGATTGGAGACAACACCACGCGTTTTCATGAAACCACCGACGACAACCATAGTTGCACATGAAGAACCGATCATTATTCCACCTAACGGCGTTTTTACCGACTGGGAAGCGGAGATCGGTATCGTTATGGGCAAGCGCGGGAAATTCATCTCCGCCGATGAAGCCTATGATTATGTTGCAGGCTATACGGCGGTCAATGACGTTTCGGAGCGCGAGCTGAAGGTGAAGGACAGTCGTGTAGACCGAGAGGGTGACGAGTGGTTTGATTGGCTAAATGGTAAGTGGTTCGACACCTTTGCGCCGGTGGGTCCCTGTCTCACGACAAAGGATGAAATCCCGGATCCGGGCACGCTGCGTATCTCCTGTCGCGTCAACGGCGAAACCAAGCAGGATGCCAATACGGGACACATGATCTTTAACTGTGCGGAAATCGTGGAATTCACCTCAACGTTAGTCACGCTTGAACCGGGCGATATTATTTCAACAGGTACACCCGCAGGCGTTGGACATCCCGATCAGAAACTGGTCGATGGGGATGTCGTTGAGGTCGAGATCGAGAAGATCGGTGTTTTGAGGAATCCCGTCGTTCAGGGCTGATAAAAGCATTTTCTGATTATAGTGGACCTTAGAATTAATGAGACGCTCCAAATCCCGATTTATCGAGGATGCTCGACGAGTCGGCACCGGTGCGGTTGGAAACCGCACCTACCGGACCTGGGGGCAATGCGGTGTGGTTAGAAACCGCACCTACCAGCCCCGATAAATCGGGATCAAAACCGAGGGGCGAAGGTGTCTATCTGTTTTTAGAATTCACTATAGTAAAGATAACCTAAGTTGCTAGTTATGGTGCTGTCTGAATCAGGGTTCTCCCCAATGGTTTCTATGTTTCATCAGCTTTATAGATTGAGGGCACCCTAGGCGGAGGGAGCATCTAAAGGCGGCTTTTGTACCACAATCTGTTAGATTGTGATCCGAGGACGCAAACTAACAGTTTGCGCTACATTTAACTAGCAACTTGCGTTAAAGATAGTAAAGAAATGACGTAATAGAAACCGAGTTTTCGACACCTACGGGCGGCCCCGCCTCTACGGTTTCTCTCTGCGCAAATCAATCTCTTGGGAGGACTGGCATGATACTGGTTAGCGCATGACAAGTGGGGTTTACTTCTACCACTTCTCGGTGGGAGCGTGTGAGGTGACGAAGCGACTGGTGATTCGGAGGGAGATTAATCGTCTTTCTCTGACTCTCCTAGTTTTCCCTGTATGAGTATGTGATAGATGTTTCTCACATCTGCACTCAAATCAATGAGCCTTTGATTCATATCATCGAACCGTTTATTCATATCATCGAACCGTTGGTTCAGATCGGCAATCCTTTCATTGAACTGTTGGTTCATATCAGTGATCCTCTGATTCACATCATCGAATCGCCTATTCATATCATCAAGTCGCTTATTCGTATCATCAAACCGCTGATTTATCTCATCTCGACTCGGAAATTTCAAGAGAAAGGTGATAATCGTAATCGCAAAGCCAACGACCATAATTAAGATTTGCAGCGTATCTTTGTCCATGTTAGCCTCCCATGTCGGTTTGTACAATATTATAGCACACAATCCCACACTGTTCACGTAAATCTAATACCGTTTCTAAATAATTGCATTACATCATCGGGGTAATGGACGAGGAAACGAGAGGGTGAGCAGATGAAGCAATCCTGTTTTCTGGTTTTCCCGTTTTCACGCCTCACGTTTCCCGTTTCATTCTTAACATTTCACTTTTGAACGAAGGGGACCCCACAATGTCCAAGCGCAAAAAGATAGCAGCTGTCATCACCACATACTTTCCGCTCTCCCACGCAGACGTAATCGCCACAAAGTATATGAAGGGATTTCCTACCGATGACGGCCTTCAGGAGCCGCGTGTCGATCTGGTTTCGATTTATCTGGATCAGATTGACCCACGGGATATCGGACGTGAACTTGCCGCTTCACACAATGTGCCGATCTATCCGAGCATTCGTCAGGCGTTGACGCTTGGCGGGAAGGAACTCGCTGTTGATGGTGTCCTCCTGATTGGCGAGCACGGCGATTATCCGTACAACGAACTTGAGCAGCACATGTATCCGCGCCGTTATCTGTTTGAACAGATCTGTGGTGTCTTCGCATCGAGTGGGCGCTCCGTCCCCGCCTTCTGCGACAAGCATCTCTCGTATAATTGGCCAGATGCGAAGTGGATGTATGACCGCGCTAACGCGCTCAATGTCCCCTTTATGGCGGGTTCATCCCTGCCGACCTGCTGGCGGAATCCGTTCCTTGAGTACGAACTTGACACCCCGCTCGAGGCGGCAATCGGGATAGGCTACGGCGGCATCGAGTCCTACGGTTTCCACGCCTTGGAGACGTTGCAGTGTATGATTGAGCGACGCACGGGTGGTGAGTCCGGTGTGGTCGCTGTCCAGTGCTTGGAAGGAGATGCGGTCTGGCAGGCGGGCGAGGAAGGACGTTGGTCTCCCGAATTGGCGACCGCTGCATGTGCGCCAATCCCCGACAAGCCGGAGGGACGACCGGCAGACCATTGCGAGAATCCTGCCGTTTTTCTACTCGAACACAGCGATGGGTTCAGGTCGGCGGTGCTGATGCTAAACGGCTACATCAGCGATTTTGCCTATGCCGGGCAGATCGATGGCGAGATTCAAGGCGCTCAGTTTCGTTTACAAGGTGGAGGTCCCCATGCACATTTTAGCTATCTCAGCCTAAACATTGAAGAGATGTTTCTTTCAGGGGTTACCCAATATCCCGTTGAACGGACGCTGCTGACGACAGGTGTGTTGGACGCGGCGATGCGTTCGAGGCATGAGGGACATATCCGCTTAGAAACACCGCACTTGGCAGATCTCTCTTATCGTTCATACGAGCAGCTGCCGATTCGACCAATGGGACCAGAACCCAGCGGATCGACATTGGATGCTTGGCCCCCAGATGCACCGGATAACTAAAGCGAGAGAGATCTGTTACTCTTCACCCCGTCTCCCTGTCACCGCTCTGAAGACCAACACAGCGAGTACCGTACCAATAATCTGCATCAGGATAAACGCCGCGCCATCGAAGGGTTTTACGCCCGCCGCCGCGTAGGTGAACATCCGTGCAAAGGTGACTTGCGGGTTGGCGAACATAGTGCTTGATGTCGCAATCAACTGTCCCCCAACTAACATACCAACCACCAAGGAAAGTTTATCCGATTGATTGTGTACCAAAAGAAAGATCGCGAGAACAAGGATAAAGGTGCCTAGAATCTCAGCGAAATAGTTCCCTCCCGCGCGCGTTACTTCAGCAACAGCGATCAGCTTGGGAATTTTATGATAGAACATCAAATGCGAAAAGATTGTTCCTGTCAATCCACCGGCGATCTGTGCTATAATATAGATTAACGCACCCTTCCAACTGATTTTACCTCCAAGCACCATTGCAAGGCTTACCGCGGGATTGAAATGGGCACCGCTGATAGGTCCAAATACTTCAATGAGGGCGAAAAGAATAAACCCGACGGCAAGTGCATCAGCAAGTACCGCCATACCGATCCCGGCTTCCAGGACTTGATGGAAAAGGATAATCGGCGAGATTGCTGCCATGACGAGAAACAGCGACCCCAAATACTCACTCAGAATTTGAGAGATTATCGTATATTCTGTCTGCTTTGATGCCACTTGAAACCTCTGTCTATCGTTTTGGAAATCTTAATCAGATTTGAATCGGTCCATTGAATTGGGAAAACCCTATCGTACTAAGGTTTCAGCCAAGTTGTCAAAGCAAAAAATGTGTGCGGTTCATCAATTTATGCCAGATTTTAGAATTGCTTAGGCACTACCAATACACAGCAACCCCCTAAATCCCCCTTATCAGGGGGACTTGGGATGTAACCCCCTTATCGGGGCAGGCGAGACCAAGATTGGTGAATGTCTACATTATTGCTCTAATTTAACATAACTTAATGAATAGCATATCCAAAGGATCAAAAAATGAAAATTACACAACTCGAAATTCTTCCCGCGCAATATCAGGGGCGGGCGTATATCTACGTTAAGCTACATACCGATGAGGGGATCACCGGTATTGGTGAATCGGCTTGTTCAGGGAAAGAGGGCGCCTTAATCGGTGCATTGCGAGACGTTGAACATGTACTGATTGGAGAAGACCCATTTCAGATTGAAAAGATTTGGCAGATGATCTATCGCAACGCTTTCTGGCGAGGCGGTCCGGTGCTCATCGGCGCGTTGTCCGGCATCGAGCACGCGCTCTGGGACATCAAAGGCAAGGCGCTGAATGTTCCAGTATATGAGTTGATAGGCGGAAAGTACCGGCACAAGATAAAGGTTTACTGCTGGATTGGCGGAGGCACACCAGAATCTTGGGCGGAGGCGGCTGTGCAACGCATTGAAGCGGGTTGGGGCGGACTGAAATTCACGCCATTCGATCCGACGGGCCCCGCTTTTAGTCTTGCCCACGGTAAAAAAGTCGAAGCGATAGTCAAGGCGGTGCGCGAAGCGGTCGGCGATGAAATCCCGATTGCAATTGATGGACATGGGCGTCTGAACCCCGTCAACGCTATGGAGATGGCGAAACGGATTGAGCCTTACGGTATCCTCTTTTTCGAGGAGGCGATACTCCCAGAATCAATTGATGCGATGGCAACGCTGCGTCGCAATGCGGGGGTTCCAATCGCTACCGGCGAGCGGCTTTATACACGCTATCCTTTCCGCGAGTATCTTGTCAAGGAGGCTGTGGATGTTGTCCAGCCGGACATCTGTACCTGCGGCGGTATCATGGAAGCGTTCAAAATTGCAGCGATGGCGGACGCTTTTTTCGCAACGATTGCGCCGCACAACCCGCTGAGCCCTTTATCAACGGTGATTTGTCTGCATTTGGATACCGTCGTGCCAAACTTCCTTATCCAAGAAGTTCCCAACGGGCACAACCCAGAGCGGAAGAACCTCATCGTTGGATTTGAAGAGAACCCAGTCGACGGATATCTGACAGTGCCGGAGGGACCAGGATGGGGTGTTTCGTTAAATGAAGATTATATTCGGTCGCTTTCAGGCGATTCATCACGCGGAAAATGGGATGCTTTCGATGTTGATGGTTCCATCCTTGATCTGTAAGGATTAAATATAGTGGATATTAGAATTAATGAGACACGCCAAACCGGGGGCGAACGTGTTTATTTATTTTTAGAATTCACCATAAATCCCCTAACCTCCTAAATCCCCCACTCCCCCCCGATAAATCGGGATGCAAGCACCTGACAAGGGGAGAAGATAAGAGGGGTTCAGGGGGACTTATAAGCTAGCTGCGTAAGTTCTAAAAATAAGGAACGTTGACATGCGATTGAACTTAATTTCCTCACTCGTATATTTCTGCATTAGTGCCAGCAGCTTTGGTGTCTTCGTTCACGCCGCCGAGGATTCGCATCCACACGAAGCAGCGCTCAAGAACCCAGATGGCACGTGGAAGTGGACAAATGCGCTTATTCGTGAAACGAGCCCTTACCTGCTGCTGCACGCTCATAATCCGGTTGACTGGTATCCATGGGGTCCTGAGGCGTTGGAACGGGCGAAGGCTGAGAATAAACCGATTTTCCTTTCTGTAGGGTACTCCACCTGCTACTGGTGTCACGTCATGGAGCGGAAGGTGTTCTCAGATCCAGAAATAGCCAAGATGATGAACGCGTGGTTTATCAACATTAAAGTGGACCGGGAAGAACGCCCAGATATAGATGAGATCTATATGACCGCTACCCAGATTATGACAGGTTCCGGCGGGTGGCCCAACTCGATTTTTTTAACGCCTGACCTTCTCCCTTTTTTCGGAGGCACCTATTTTCCACCAGAGGATAGTCGGGGTCGTCCTGGTTTTCCGAAAGTCTTGAACGCACTTCGTGAGGTATGGCTAACACAACAGACGGAGGTCATTGTACAGGCAGAGAAGATAACAGAGGTTATCAGACAGGCAACGGCTGCCGCCCCGGCTTCCATCGAGGAAACGCCGTTAGATCGGCAGCTGATCTCAGCGGCGGTGAAAGCACTCCAATCGAGGTACGATGCCACTTACGGCGGCTTCGGTAGTGCGCCGAAGTTTCCGAGCCCCACAAATCTGGAGTTGTTGTTGAGCGAGTATGAACGTGAACCCTCCAAGCCGATCCTTGAGATGGTCACGAATACTCTTGACAAAATGGCCTACGGCGGGATGTACGATCAGATAGGCGGTGGTTTTCACCGTTATTCTGTTGACGCCAGGTGGCTGGTTCCGCACTTTGAGAAGATGCTATATGACAACGCCCTCCTCGCGAAAGTCTATCTGCACACCTATCAACTCACAAAAAATCCGCTCTATCGACGGATAGCTGCGGAGATTTTCAGGTTTGTTTCGCGGGAGATGACATCTGGAGCGGGTGGATTCTATTCGGCACTCGACGCGGAAGTAGATGCGGAGGAGGGCAAATCTTACATTTGGACAAAGGAACAGATTCAGAAAATTCTTGGGCGAAAAAATGCCAACCTGTTCATGCAGGTTTATGGGATGGACAGGGGACCTAACTTTGAAGGTGGAACCAACATCCTCTACCTTCCTGTCCCGTTCTCAAGCGCCGCAAAATCGCTGAAAAAGTCGGAGGACGAGCTCCATAGCCAACTTGACCCGCTTAAAGCGCAACTGCTCTCGGCGCGAGAAGAACGGAAGCAACCCCTACTCGACACAAAGGTGATTGCAAGTTGGAACGGCTTAATGATTGATGCGTTTGCCTACGGCTACAAAGTCCTCGGGGATAAACAGTATCGTGATGTAGCGGAGAAAGCTGCCCGGTTTAATTTGAAATATCTTCGGACAGCTGAGGGACGGCTGATGCGAACCTATAGGGAAGGTGTCGCCAAATATAACGGTTACCTCGATGATTATGCCTTCCTCGTTCGCGGTCTGCTGGGGCTGTATCAGGCAACAGCTGAGGAAACTTGGTTGACTGAAGCAGCGTCTCTGACCGACACAATGAATTTGCTGTTTTGGGATAACAAAAATGGCGGTTTCTACTTTACCCTTGCCAACCAAAAACATCTGGTTGTGCGCACCAAAAATCCTTACGACTCCGCTCTCCCGTCGGGGAACGCTGTAGCGGCTAATAACTTACTCGCGCTCGCACAGCACCTTGACAAGAAGGATTATCTGGATAAGGCAGAAAAAACGCTTCAAAATTTCGCTGGGATGATGAAACAGTCGCCCGGCGCCTTTATGCACATGCTTTTTGCTACAAATCGCTATCTCTCGACGGACTGGACCAAAGTCGGGGAGGCACATCAAGAACAATCATCTCAATTAGGTTTGAACAGAGAGGTGCCGAGTAAAATAAATATCTTCGGACTGCCAAAAGCCCCGCAGCCCTCCGAGGACGAAGTATTGACGCTTGCAGCTTCCATCCCCTCGAAAAGGGATATCTTGCTTGGTAACGGCTTTGATGTGGAGGTACACCTTGAACTCACTGAAGGGTGGCATATCAACGCCAATCCCTCTTCGTGGGATCTGTTGATCCCGACAACTGTGTCCGTCAGTCCTGATGCGTCCGTCGAAATCTTGTCGGTCATATACCCCGAGGGGAAACCGTTCCACGCAGATTTCAGCGAGACCCCAATTTCCGTATATGAAGGGGATGTCACGGTCAAGATGAAGCTGAAGTTGAAGCCGGGTGAAACAATCGAAAAAGTGTTTCCGTTGAACATAAATGTTCGCTATCAGGCGTGTGATGCGTACCGGTGCACCCCACCGTCAACCGCAACGATCCCGCTCTGGGTTGACATTTATGAGAAAAGTTACAACTGACAGGACTTACGCAAATTTGGCACACGGGGGTAGATTTTTGATTTTTAACCCCCTAAATCCTCTAACCCCCCTAGCCCCCCTTGTCAGGGGGGAAACCATTGTCAGGGGGACTTATGAACGCGCTGCGTAAGTCCTAAACTGACATACATCGGGGAAAGCGTACGTAAGTCAAGGGATTTACTAAGCGAACCCTTAACCCAATCATAGGAGGTTACCATGGATCTGGGATTGACAGGAAAGGTCGCCGTCATCACAGGCGGTAGTGAAGGTATTGGCAAAGGAATTGCCCAACGGCTTTGCGAAGAGGGCGCGAAAGTCGCAATCTGCGCTCGCCGTGAGGATGTCTTAGAAGATGCGGCACAGGAGATTCGCGATGCAACGGGTGGCGAGGTGCTCGCGGTCGCCGCTGACGTGACAATCGCCGGAACACTCGAAAACTTTATCAACCAAACGGTTAATACGTACGGCAAGATTGATATTCTGGTCAACAACGCCGGGAAGTCTGCGGGCGGAAATTTTGAACAGGTCACCGATGCGGAATGGTACGAGGACCTCGATCTCAAACTGATGGGAGCGGTGCGCTGTTCGCGGTTGGCTATCCCTCACATGAGACCAACGGGCGGTGGACGCATTATCAATATCACTCATCCCGGTGGCAAACAACCGGACGCAGGTTCTGTCCCAACTTCCGTCAGTCGAGCGGCAGGCATCGCGATGACAAAAGCGCTCTCCAAAGAGTTACTTGCGGACAAGATTCTTGTCAACACCGTCTGCTTAACCTCAATCAAGAGCGCACAGGGTGAACGGTCTTGGAGGGCAGATGGCTCGCCCGGTACGATTGATGAGTATTGGGAAGCAAGGGGGGCCGAGCATCCACTTGGTCGCTTGGGTGAACCGACTGAGGTCGGCGATCTCGTTGCTTTCCTCGTTTCGGATCGCGCTTCGTATATAACGGGGACAGCGATCAACATCGATGGAGGGTTGTCAGCGGTTGTTTAGCAACTTTTTGACATTGGCTGATGACGTGTTGTTGCTACATTGTTCACTAGTTTATTGGTTCATTGGTTCATTGAATGCATTAACGAACTAGTGAACCAATGAACTATGGTGGATTTTACAATTAACTTGACATTTTTGAGTTGTAGGAGGGAACTCCGCTTCCCGACTATCAAAGCATTCAGTCGCGATTCGGGGATCGCTCTACAGAATACAATGTTGCGCCGGTAGCCGGGAACTCTAATTCCCGAGGGGTCGCGATTCGGAGATCGCTCCTACGTGAAAATGACTTGATACACTAAGTATGTTGTAGGAGGGAACTCCGCTTCCCGACTATCAAAGCATTCAGTCGCGATTCGGGGATCGCTCTACAGAATACAATGTTGCGCCGGTAGCCGGGAACTCCGATTCCCGAGGGGTCGCGATTCGGAGATCGCTCCTACGTGAAAATGACTTGATACACTAAGTATGTTGTAGGAGGGAACTCCGCTTCCCGACTATCAAAGCATTCAGTCGCGATTCGGGGATCGCTCTACAGAATACAATGTTGCGCCGGTAGCCGGGAACTCTAATTCCCGAGGGGTCGCGATTCGGAGATCGCTCCTACGTGAAAATGACTTGATACACAACTAAGTATCACGCTGTAATCTGTTACAAAATATCTTGCCAAGAGAACAAAACATGAACCGAACCCCTAATAAAGGACACCGCCAATTGCGGAAAGGTAGAAAATCAATACCTAGCGCATATTATTCCATCACACTCGCTACCCACAACAGGGAACCCCTCTTAACGAACTCCGGCATTCCAGATATTATTTATGAATCTTTCGACTGGCTTGAAAAGGAGGTACGTCTCAAATGGATGTGCATCATGGTGATGCCAGACCACATTCACGTTGTCTTCCAACTCGGAAACAAACAAACTTTATCTAGCCTCGTCCAATCTTTCAAGAGGTTCACAGCCAACCAAATCAACGCGCGGCTGCTGGGGAACAGTCCCATCTGGCAAGCTAACTACTATGACCACGGGATCCGCCGCGATGAATCCTTGAACAAAATCATTCGTTATTGTTACGAAAACCCCGTCAGAAAAGGGCTTGTCAAACATCCCGAAGATTACCCACATTGGCGATGCAAATTCGACATGCGGTAGGAGGGAACTCCGATTCCCGACTATCAAAGCATTCAGTCGCGATTCGGGGATCGCTCTACAGAATACAATGTTGCGCCGGTAGCTGGGAACTCCGATTCCCGACGTGTCGCGATTTGGAAATCGCTCCTACAGGAGAATGCTCTTAATCACCGTTCGCAGTGGACTGACAAATCCACTGTAAACATGCACAGATGACTTGGATATGTCTATCCAAGCCGAGTGGGCTTGACGATTAGCAACTTGGATTAAGATGTGCCTACTGTTGTCGGCTAATCATCAATGACATACCGCAACATCACGCCGAGATCGCCGACGATCCAACCGGTTTCAGCGTCCTGCATATAGATCGAGTTCAGGTTATAGTGGCTTTCGCACCGTTGCGGACGCCAGTTCTCACCGCCATCGAGGGTACGGATAACCGTGCCTTCGCCGCCGACCGCCCAACCGAGGTTTGCATTGAGGAAGAAGACACTATTCAGGAAACTTTCCACGTAGCTTTTTTGACGTTTCCACGTGCGCCCGCCGTCGGTTGTGTGGAGCACCAAGCCATCAATCCCGACAACCCAACCGTTTAGATAGTCTGTAAAATAGACCCCTGATAGCCAGATTTCTCCGAGTTCGGCTTGCAAATCCCACTTTTGACCGCCGTTCCGGGTGTGAAGAATCACACCGCCCTGCCCTACAACCCATCCGTTTTGAGGGTCAATGAAATGTACTCCAAAGAGATGACGATTGACACCGCTGCGTTGTTTCTCCCACGTTTTGCCGCCGTCCGCGGTGTGCAAAATCTCCCCGCTGTGACCGATTGCCCACCCTCGCTGTGGGTCAACGAAGGAGACGCCGAGGAGGTCATTTTCCGTATCCGCTTCTTGCTGTGACCACGTTTTGCCGCCGTCAATGGTGTGGACAATCGTTCCCCATTCTGCAACGCTCCAGCCGACCTTGTCGTTGATAAAATGGGTTGATCCGAAACACTCCATCGTTCCGCTATCCTGCGATTGCCAGTGTAACCCGCCGTCGTCTGTGCGAAGAACCTCCCCACGGTCACCCACCGCATATCCAACCTTGTCATTGATAAAGTGGAGATCTGTGAGCAGGTAGCTGGGTGCGGATTGAAGTTCCCACGTTTGCCCGCCATTTTTAGTATGCCAGATCGTCCCAAACTCACCGACAGTCCAACCGAGCTGGGCATTGACAAAATGGACCCCCAGCAGAACGACATCCGCTCCGACCAATTGTGTTGCACCGCCCCGCTGATGTTTCCACGTCCGCCCACCATCGTTGGTGTGCAAGATAGCCCCCAAGTCGCCAACGATCCAGCCATTCTCGGTATCGGTGAAGTGGAGCGCGTACAGGAGGAAGGTGTGTAGTGGTTCATCCCCAGTTCTTATCTGCTGACCGTAGTGCTCTTCGTGACGTTTATTGGAGCCTCGTGTTAGATACTCCCAATTCCTGCCGCCATCCTGTGTGGCAAGCACCGTGCGCTTGTCGCCGATGATCCAACCACGATTTTCATCGACAAAATGGACATCGGACAACTCGTAGCGGACGTTTGTTTTCTGATAAGTCCAACGCTTTCCGCCATCGCGTGTATAAAAAGCGTTGCCCTGATGGCTAACCGTCCAGCCTTGACGGGAATTGAGGAAAAATACGCCTCGCAGTGAATTGTCACCGATTCCTTCCGATCGATTCGCCCAAGTCTGTCCGCCATCCGTTGTGTGTAACACCGTCCCGAAATCGCCGACGATCCACCCTTCTTGGGCTGAAGCAAAATGAAGATCGAACAGGTTGTCATACGTGTCCGCTGATTGCCGTTCCCACTTCTCCCCGCCATTTTTTGTGTGTAGAATAACACCATTTTCGCCAACGATCCACCCGGTTTGGCTGTCCACAAATCGCACCGCTCGTAACGGATGGTAGACGTCGCTCTGTTGTGGCTGCCATGTCACGCCGCCATCCGTTGTGTGAGCGATGACGCTGTCAAGTTCTTCAGCAAATGTGCTTCCCGCGTTATTTCCAACTATCCATCCGGTACGCTCATCAATGAAGAATACATCGTAGAATCTCGCTTCCCAATCTGCGCGCCGAACAATTTCCCAACGACCGGACTTGGGAGATCGGTCGGTTGAACATCCAATGCCCCCGCCGACAAGTATCAGAATGAGAAATATGACGTGAAACGTGATGCGTGAAATCCCGTTCCGAGGATCCCGATATATCGGGACGTGATGCGTGAAATCCCGTTCCGAGGATCCCGATATATCGGGACGCGATGCGTGATTGGCTACGTTTCTGATTCGTTGATTTGTTTTCACGTTGGATAGATCCTTTGCCAAAATATTATTGGAAATTGGTGTGAAGTTGTCGTTTTTCTGCGACGATGTGCGTATCCCATAGGTTTATTCACGGTAATCGGTTCTTGCCGTTAGTACATTGTCAGATACATGTAGCGCAAACTGTTAGTTTGTGGAGGGATCATCCCGATTTCATCGGGATGGTACAAAAGCCTCCTTTAGACACTTCCCCCGCACAGCGGCTTGGCTATGGCTATCCAAGTCTTGGACTCTCGGCGAAGTCGGAGCCGAGCGGTGAGTGCTTTATCATGATTTATTTGACAGAACACTAGGGCGTATTGACATTTACGTAAAACTGTCCATAATCTTAGGGACGAGGTCCCCTCGCCCATTGACCAATCCAGATTAGCCTCCCCAAACCGTATAGATTGAGTGGATTGTCCCGATTCATCGGGAGGCTCGGAACGGCATAGGTCGAGATTCATATCTCGACTCCGAAACGTCGATTTTGGAAAATCGACCTACAGAAGTTCAAAATCGGCTTTGATATGTAAAAAAAGGGTTGGGAAACCCAACCCCTACGAAGCAGCATGTGTCTGTGCACATCCCTCGATTATCTGATTGCAATGCAACGTCAACAGAACCTAGTAGAAAATTTCAGGTCTCTTTATGAACAATTTTGCCGGTCAGTTCGTCTTATAAGATATGCGAAACTCAGTCCAAAGTCAACCTGAACAGATTATCCAGAATAAGCTATCTGCCGTCCAGCGTCGAATGCGGATCGAGCGTAGTTTCGAGACTCTGGCTACGTTTAACTTCTGGGGGCTGCTTATCGCCGGGATATTGCTTGTAGCTAACCGATTTTTCCCGCTGCCGATACCGATTGGACTTGCAGTTTTCACCCCGATCACCGTCGCAAGCGTTATTGCGTTTGGTTTGAGTCTCGGACGGAAGATCAATCCGTCTGAGGTAGCGCGCCTTGTAGATCAGCGCCTCAATCTGAAAGAACGCATGGGCACTGCCCTTGAAGTGATGGACCGGAAGGGAACCGATGATTTTACCGTGTTGCAGATTCGTGATACTGCAAGGGCATCCCAAGAGATTCTTCCGGCAGCTGCGGTCTCCTACACAGTTCCGTCAACCCTCAAATGGCTGCCCCTCCCTGTGTTGTTAGTTGCGCTTTCGTTTTTCATCCCGCGTATGTATGAAGTCCCCGCCCCTCCGACTATCTCGGAACGTGCCGCTATCCATGATGCTGCAACAAGGCTTGAAAAAGCGGTTAGTAGTCTTGATAACGCCGAACTTTCCAAAAAGGTTGAGGAAACCGTCAAGACATTGCGGAACAAGCGCGGCGGTGTGCAACCCGCTCAGAAGAAACTTAGCAAACTCCGTGAGGAGGTTGAGACAGAAAAGCAACAACTATCAGAAAATGAAATAGATGAAGCTGCTGAAACCATCTCCGCGGTAAGCAAAAACTCCGAACTACTCAGTGGAACGGATACAGAGGAGATCGCTTCAGAGCTACAGAAGTTAGCGGATCAGATGGACGGACTGACTGAGGCACAGCGGACGGAATTGGATGCGTTACTCAGACAACTTGCTGAACGGCTTGGGGATAATCCTGCCGCCAAGAACCTCGTGAGCCAACTGAACGAGATTGGAACGGAGGGAGTCAGCCCTGAGATGCTGGAGAAAATTGCACGTTCGCTGTTAAACATTGATCGGCAGGCAAAAGATATGGCGCAGTTGGAAGGAATTTTGGAGGAGATTAAGGCGAGTCGAAAAAATATTGGATTGGCGGGTATCGAAATGGCGCGTAAAACGGGCGGCGTGGCAGGTAGCGATGGGGGACCGGGCGAGGAATCTGGAACGGGAGAGGCGCAGGGAACACAGCTTGGCGCTATGGCGTCGGAGGAGCAATCCACGGAGGCGCTACAATTGAGAGGAGCCACATCGGATTCGGAGGAATTTTCCACAGCCTCAACGCAAGCGGCGCCGAGCGGCGAAGAGGAACCCACTTATATGCAACACCGCGAAGTCTATCTCAACGCGAAACAGGCTTACGCGGAGGCAGTGGAGCGGGAAGAGATTCCGGTGCGGTATCGGCAGCGGGTTAAGGATTATATAGATGCCATTGCAAATACAGATGAATGAAACGTGAAACGTAAGGCGTGAAATGTGAAAAGAGCAACCCATCCGCGAATCCACGCAAATATACACGAATGAAAAAACCATTTAACGCAAAGGAGCAAAGACGCAGAGAAAAGCAGATATGAATGGAAAACGGGTTAGGAGGGTTCGGCGAGTTCGTACAGTGTCGCAATAATCAACGTGATTGAGTGTTTGCCACGTCCTTTATTCCGGGCGGGCACCATTTTCACAGAGACTCGACCTCCGACATCCGGCAGTGGAATATGTACCCCAGCGGCGCTCTTGACAAAGCAGGGACGTTGTAAAGTGGATAGCCATTCGCCCGGCACATAATAGTTCTCAATGGACTTCAGTCTTTCGTCAATGGTCGCATGATCTACTAAGTCAAACCCTTCAAGGGTAGCGGGGTGCACCCCTGCACTGTTGAAAGTCACCGCTGGACGATTCGCAACGATGCTCGCTGAGGCTGCCAGACCGCCGCCCATGGAATGCCCCGTGAAGATCACCTTGTCCCCATACGCCTCCACAACCGCTAGGGCGAGTTCGATTGCCTGTCGATATATTGCTGCGCCAAACCCTAACCCTTGGGAGAGGCAGGTCTGGCTATCTTGGAGGATATTGGTTCTCCTTACACCCCGATAAACAACGACAATCTCCTGCTCGTCCCTTGATCGGTATAACATCGCACGGAAACCTGTGTTAGGGTCCTCAAACGTTGCGCCCTTTAGCGCCTCCGGAAGTTGGGCCCGACGTGAAGGAGCGGAGAGCTGCGTCCAGTTCGGTGGCTCTGTTATTCGGGAGAAATAGACATCGTTACTCGCCGCTGGCGTCATAAAGATCTGGGCGCCATCCGTTTTTGTGGAGATGCGCAGTTCCGTCTTAGCCTCGTAAATCGCCAGACACAACACAGCGTACTCAAATGGCGCCATCCCACGCAGCTGCCCTTCGCTCTCCTTCAGATCCTTGTTGGGACAGTTTCTTAGGCAGGCGAAACCGACAACCGTAACCGCAGCCGCAGCAATCCCGGTCGCAATCCTTGAAGCCGTTAGCAATCCATACCGCCAACCGCTCGGTGGGTAGTTCTGATGCTCAGCGCAGTAGGGGCTGTTTTCAACGGCGCTTCTATGACATCGAAAAATGAAGGGGGTTCGTGCTTTACATCTCATAATTAGTGGATTCTAAAAACAGATAGACACTTTCGTTCCCCATGTTTGGTAGGTGCTGTTTGTAACTGCGCCTACCGGGGTGATAGTCCGGCTTTTCCCATCCTCGCCGGTACAGAGCGTTCAAGTAATTCTAAAATTCACCATAGTTCTTCTGTAGGAGGGATTTCCAAATCCCGACACGTCGCTCTAAGAGCGACTGCCCGACTCCGACTTTTCAAACAAAATACGTAAAAAGCCTAAAACTGAATAGCCCTAAAGCCCCGGCGGAATGATTAATTTTTTGCAATATGTTATTCCGATATGTTAAAATAATAATTACGGATGGCAGAAACAGCTATCAGCTATAACCTGACAATCCCAGGACTTATGCAGCTGGCTCATAAGTCCCCCTGATAAGTAGTACAATCTGCTTGTCCCGATTTATCGGGGGAACGGCATAAATCAGGGTTCAGAAGTCCAAACCACCTCACTAAAACGCACTAAAACGCACACTCAGGTAAAAAATATGTGAGAATTTGTGAGAATCTGTGACATTCTGTGACATCTGATCAAAATCAAAGCTAATGTTCATCAACGGTCCGCCCCAAGACTAACGAAAATATGCAAAATCTGTGACATTTTGTGACATTTTGTGACATCAGGGCGGCTTGCACACTTCAGATTGTAGCCGCCCGTTTCTTCATCCGCCGTCCGAACGCGCAATGAATCCCCGATAAATCGGGATTAAGAAATGCGCTACTACGAACTGAAACTCTTGCTATACATATTGCGCTCCGCTGGAGCGCGGCCGTTGGACCTATCACGATTCTATAGACATATCGCTCCGCTGGAGCGGAATACATACGACTGTCGAGATAGGTATTTAATCAATTGATGTGTCACCCACCGGTTTGATGAGTGCCTTCGCTCTCCGTGTTTGGTAGGCGCTGTTTGTAACTGCGCTGATGCGGTGCGGGGAGAAACCGCACCTACCGGGGTCATAGCCCAGATTTTTCCATCTCCGGTAGTCGAGGTTTCCTCACCTCGACTATTGGCAGTGTCCAAGTAATTCTAAAATCTACTATAATTTGAGACATTTCTTTTACGCGCTGTGTTTAATGAGAAGGCACTCCCAAATTGGGCAATCCCTCCACAATCTCCACCGTCTCCAAACTAACCGCGATCACCTTTCCAATCAACCGGACGATATACTCCGGATCATCTTCGCGGTTCGGGTCGTTGACGATGCCGCTCCGTTTGTCCGTCTTGACGCGATACTGATCTATCACCCATTCCAACGCAGACCGATTCCCCAGCCGATAGTCAAACACCTTCGCGGGTATTCCGTCGAGTGTTAGGAAATTGTTATATTTTATCCCCGTCTTGTCCTTAGACAATTTCATCTTCTCCACCCGCCAATCGAGGGGTGTATCCGGTGTCTCGACGAAACGTAGCGGATATTCGTCTACATCCTCGTAGCCGACGTGGATTTCCCCTAACCGTTTCCCCGCTTCGGCAAACGCCCAGAAATCCGGTGCATAAGGGAGACGTGGCAGATCCCGTTTGAGGTTTGCCTGATACCGCTCGCGATAAGTTGGATGGTGGAGTAGACCGTAGACATAATGAAAGATGTCCCACCTGCCAATAGTGTCGTCTCCGTAATGCGCTCGGAATTGCTCTAACGCCCAATCGGTGATGTTTTCTCGGCGGTTTCTCCCAGCCTCGTCGTAGGTGTAGAAGGGAAAGCATTGAGTACCACAACCGGGACCCACAACATGAAGATCAGTTAATTGATGACCCATAAGAATCATAAAGGGTTTCTCAGAACCTTTATCAGTCAGGCAAATTACCCGATTTTCCGCTTCTGTTTCAGGTGTAGGGAAGATGGATGGGAACAGGAGCACCCTATCGTTTATCATTCGGTCAAAGTAGAGGTTCGATCTCGTAAACGGACGATAGAGGAATTGTCGGATTTTTGATTCTGCAAATTCTGCGATTTCTCCGCTTTCTAGCTTCTGCTTTAAACCCGAACTCCACTTGATTTTCTCATCATCATAAATCACAAAATCATCAACATTCGCATCGCGGTTCTCACGACGTTGCCACCTATCAACCTCGGCGTTGTAAGTTTCAATCATTCCACTCATTTTTTTAGTCAGCGTGTTTTGGTTGAAATTACGCGCCCACGCATCACGGTTGGTGCTGATACCGAGACTATAAGTCTGAAAAATCACATCCACCGCTTCACTTTTTGCTGCCTTCACTTCCTTAGTTCCCATTGGAATAAAGGTTTCAAATTCAGCGTGGAGTCCTTCGGTGAGCCATGTGTGGTGTGTGTCAGGTTGAATGGTTTGCCAATCTACATTGCCGATGTGTCCGCGTTCATTCAGAAAATCGATTTTCTGTTTCTTGTTCCACAGGTCATCGGTGCGATGGTAAAAGATACGCATCAGGGCAGGTCCCGACTTGTCGGGATCCTCCCCGACAGCATCGGGACAGGCGGAACGGGAGATGTCCCTCCCACGGCTAGTCGGGTGATTCATCGCTCGCCCGGTTTTTACAAATAGGTTGATGCTCACACCAACCCGAATCCCGAACACATTGGCATCCGAGGCCTTCAATTCCTTCCGGGCATTCCCACCCAGATCCAGAATGTAAATCGCGTCGAAATCGTCTGTGAGGTGCTTCCGCATTCCGTCAAAGGTCATATCAGCGAGAAAGCTGTTGTTCGTTATGAATGCAACAACCCCTTCCCCGTCTATCCGGTCCGCTGCCCACCGGATCGCCTTTATGTATGGGTCGTAGAGTTTACGTTTGAGCGTCGCTGTGGAGTCTTTTGCATAAGTTTCCGCAACCCGCGCATCCATTTTCTCATATTTCCGATTTTTATTGTTGTCGTTCTCGTTGACCTGACCGACGTTATA
This sequence comes from Candidatus Poribacteria bacterium, assembly GCA_965204355.1. Classification (GTDB taxonomy): domain Bacteria; phylum Poribacteria; class WGA-4E; order WGA-4E; family PCPOR2b; genus PCPOR2b. The sequence continues at coordinate 5,068,017 of OZ241983.1, read as the reverse complement.
GGGTGGATTACCGATGACCACAAACATCGGCGTTTCCTTCTGTTTTTCAACGCGGCGGGTGTTCTCCTCTGTAAACAGCGAATCTTCATAGTAGTGGGTGTCTTCTGCCAGTTCAAAGGTATCCACAAGACAGATTCCCTCAAACGGTTGATATCTACCCGTCGCCTCGTAAAATTCATGTTCGATGTTCATCGACGCGATGTAATACGGCAGCAACATCACCTCGTTGCAGTGGAGTTCGGTCGTGTATTTTTGCCCCAGCGCGGTCTTGCGAATTTCTCGCATCAGCCGCACGATAAAATTGCCGGTCCCCACAAACGGATCAATGATATGAACACCCGAATCGGAGAGCGATCGACTGAACTCGGTCTTTAGGATCTCCTCAACACTTCTCACCATAAAATCGACAATCGGCTGCGGCGTATAGACGATCCCGTGCGTGTCCGCAACCTCCACGGAAAAGCCTTGAAAAAACTGCTCGTAAACCGTGTTGAGAAACCCCTGTTTTTGGGAGAAGTCATCAATGGTGGCAGCGGTACGCTCGATCGCCACATAGAACGGATCAAGGCTACGCAGAAAATCCTCGCGACTGAACGCGTGAGACGTTAGCGCGTTGATAACGGTTTCGATTTCACGGGCGATGACATTGCGGTGGATGAAATCGGAGTTGCTAAACACGGTTCGGAAGATCCGCTCGGTCAACAGGTGCTGGATCAACATTTCCTCAACGGCAGCTTCGGAGAGGTTCGGGTTGATTGATTGACAACACTTCTCATGGAAGTCGGCAAAGGCAGCAATAAACGCCCGATTTGTCTCCCGTTCAGCGTGGATGCGTTCCGCCAGGCCCTTCCCAAGTGCGGGTACCCGTTCCCGGAACTGTGCCACCGCCTCCTCCCATTCCGCGTATTCCTGCGGCCGGTGGGAAAAGAAGGTTTCGAGGGTCCCTATCAGTTGCGTCGGATCCGTTAGGTCGGCATCGAGCGCCTGCCGATTGTGCTGCCAAAGGATGGCGCGGTGTGGGGTTTGGAAGAGGATGTTGTCACGGGGATACCCCACCTCAAACTTGCGCTGGACTTCAGTGGGTAGATTATCGTGGATGTCCTTCGCCTCCCAATAGCCGTGTGGCAGTTGGAAGCTATCTACCAACGCGCCATCAACGACAATCCGCTTGTTCTTAACCCCCCTAGCCCCCTTTATCACGGTCCCGACAGGTTCCGATAGATCGGAATGCTCGGAACGGCATCGGGATCCCGATTTATCGGGAGGGGACATTGAATGTTCAGTCACCAAGGTCCAATTAAACTGTCGTGCACAACCTTGGAGCAAAGCTTGGAACGCCGATCGCACGGCCCCCTCATGCGTTGTGTCGAGCTGATCCAACCGATCCAACTCATCGTAGTAGTCTCTGATGATTTTGTGTGTTGGCTTGAGATTGAGCATTTTTGGTGAACTTTAGAATTACTTATACACTTTCGACACACAACCAACCCCCTAAATCCCCCTTGTCAGGGGGACTTGGGAAGCTCAGGGGGACTTCATGAGGCTTCGATAAGGGGCACTATTGGTGAACGTCTACATATTTATATTGTTCACTATTTATAAAGTAGTAGGCATACGCCGCCCCGATAAATCGGGATCGAAACCGAAGGGCGAAGGTCAGATGAAACGGAACGCAGATCTGCGTTCCCTACAAATTGATCTCGCTGAGGCTAAATGAACCAATGAACTAATGAACCTTTTACCCTCACAGTTCCCGAATCCGAATGTTACGGAATTGAACGGGTCCATGATCACCTTGTAACATCAGGGGCCCCTTGGGTGGATTGTCATCAGCGAGTTGTCCGCCTGTCGGTCCCTCGATAGTCACGTTGTCGTGAATCTTGACCCCGTTTAGTAATACTGTCAGACTCATGCCCTTGAGCGTTGCATCCACCGTTTGCCATTCCCCTGCCGGCTTGCTTGCTTCGGTATCCACATGCTTTTGGTTATAGAGCGCGCCATTCTCCGCTGGGTACGAATAAGTCTTTCCTAGGCTGTCTAAAATCTGAATCTCATATCGACCCCGGAGATAGATACCACTGTTACTCTCTGCTGGTACTGAGTACTCAATATGCAGTTCAAAGTCACCGAACTCTTGCTGTGTAAGAATATCTACACCTTTATCGGTGTTGTCGAGGATGCCGTCGTGAACAACCCACTTGTGTTCTTGGTCCGTATGTCGCATCCGCCAGCCAGTGAGGTCCGTTCCGTTAAAAAGTTGAATTGATTCGTTTGCCATAAGTGCTGTCTCCTTTGTAGTGAATTGAGTAGCAAGGGCAACCACAAGGGTTACCCCTACAGGGGGTCAATCCTTTGTAGGGGCAGGTTTTGTGCCTGTCCAACTTCCAGCTGCATCAGTCCTATTATGGTGAATTCTAAAAACAGATAGGCGCTTTCGCTCCCCGTGTATGGTAGGCGCTGTTTCCAACTGCGCCGATGCGGTGCGGTTAAAAACCGCACCTACCGGGCCTGAGGGTAATGCGGTTCGATTTGGAGTGTCTCATTAATTCTAAGGTCCACTATACTATCAACCACCGGGGATGTAAAGCGTCCGATCCGCGACGGGTAATGACACACGAGCACCGCCTTGCAAGTGCGAGTGTGCGATACCAAACTGCGCCTCTACTGATTGCATCGTTATATCGATATTGCCTGTGGTGCGCTCACCCGTTTCAATCTCTCGGATAATGTTGCGAATCGTGCACACCGTAGGACTTTCGCCCGTCGGTTTAATAACCTGTTCATCAACAGCTGCCCCGCCCTTTGCGCTGCTACGGACGCAGAAAAGGTCGCCGTTGTCCCATGCGTAGGCATGACCTTCAGTACCGTATACCTCAACGTTAAATGGTCCAGATATGGGCAGAAAAATTCCCTCTGTATCGTTCTCATAGCTGATCCGGAAAAATCCGACCATGGGATCGGCAATTTCTTCTCCGGCGGGTGGCACAAAGCAGTGTCCAGTCGAGTCATACTCCGGGTATGCACGTGGGCGTTCATCTGCGTTTGCAGCCAACGGCTCTCCCCGCTGCACAAGGCGTCCCTCCACCCAACTTGGCATTGGATCGCCAAGCAACATGGATACGAGGTCTAGGGTGTGTGGGTGATGTTTGATTATGTCGGTATAACTCGACATCACCGCGTAGCGAGGTTCACCAATATCTCCTTGGGTTATGGCATCACGCATCCGAATATAACCGTCATGGTGTCGGCGCATCGCGCCCCAATTGAAGGCAACACCGTTAGCCTTACACGCAGCGGCGATGCGGTCAGCTTCTGCCAGCGAGGCACACAGTCCCTTTTCTGAATATATTCCTCGCACACCGTGTTCTGCTGCAAAGATAATCGGTTCAGCGCGTGCGAATGACGGCGTAGTCACGCTCACGATGTCCGGCTTTTCCTGCTCAATCATCTCACGATAATCGAGATAAGTGTTAGTAATTCCGAACCTATCGGTGAACCGTTTCAGACGGTCCTCCCCACGATTGGCAACGGCTACCACCTCAGTCTGCTCGATAGCAGCATAGGCGCTAAAATGACCGTAAGGGCTCGAAAATTGGTTAACCGAGAGTTCATCTTCAATTAAGCCGCCCATACGACCGGTACCGATAATAGCAACACGGTATAAATTCGTCATGTTCTCTCCTTTTAACGGGCTTGGGTTATTATATCATAATTGTAGCGCGATAATTCAAAAATAGATTGACACTTTCGCTAAACTTTGGGTCGCACAACCTCCAAATCCGGTACAGTTAGATTGTCCCCTCGAAACAATCCCGATTCGCAAGAAAATCTATAACCAATTATCACCCACAACCCATTGATTTGTCAATTCGTATCACACTTGCTAATAAGGCTATTTATGGTAGATTTTAGAATTACTGAGACACTCCAAACCGCACCGCATTGCTCCCAGGCCCGGTAGGTGCGGTTTTTAACCGCACGGCATCGGCGCAGTTGGAAACAGCGCCTACCAAACACGGGGGCGAAAGTGTCTATTTATTTATCTAATTCACCATAGTTTTAGACTTATGACCCATTTTGTTTGAAAAGTCAGAGTCGGAAAGTCGCTCATAGAGCGCAGTGTCGGGATTTGGAAATCCCTCCTACAGACCTAGGGCGACGTGTCGGGATTTGGAAATCCCTCCTACAGAAGAACTATGGTGAACTTTAGAATTACTTGGACACTCTGTACCGGCGCAGTTGGAAACAGCGCCTACCAAATATGGGGAGCGAAAGTGTCTACATATTTTGATAATTCACTATAAATGGTCCTACACTTGCTAATGCTGCTGAGATATGGTATTCTCATCATGTCCTTATAGCATTCTTTAGAAATGGAGGCATCCGCCACTATGAAACCTGTTCGTTTAGGATTTATTGGTCTTGGTCATATTACTACCCGATCACATTTGCCAGGTCTTGCACCACTGGTCGAAGCCGGCGAAGTGGCTTTGCAGGCATTCTGCGATATCAATGAAGAGACTGCAAAGACACAAGCTGCAACCTTCGGTGCACAGGCAACCTACACCAACCACCACGAAATGTTGGACAAAGAAGACCTGGACGCAATCTATCTCTGCATTCCACCGACATTCCACACCGACGAAATCCCAATTGCTGCAGACAAGGGCTTGGCTATCTTTGTCGAAAAACCGCAAACGCTGGATATGGCGCAAGCTGTGCAGTTCGAGAGTGCTATCCAAAAAGCAGGTGTTGTCTCGCAAGTCGGCTTTATGAGCCGCTATTATCCATCAGCGGAAGAGGTGTGTCGGAGGTTACAGGAACGCACATTGCGACATGCTTTGGTACAACGTCTCTACAGTGGTAACCCAATTCGCTACTGGACTAGTCGCTTTGAGTTATGCGGCGGTTCATTCGTTGAAAACACTATCCACACGGTGGACTTATTGCGCTACTTTTTGGGGGACATTGAAGCCGTATCTGCCTTCTACGTTGAGCGGAAGCCCGGTGAAGGACCGGAGCCGATGAACCTACCACATGTGTACAACGTCAATTACCGATTCACTAGCGGCGTCACAGCCAATGCAAGTGTTTCACGGGTACTAACAAATGTGAGCGTTTCACGGCAGCAAATTATGTTGGTTAGTGATGATTCGCTAATTGAGTGGTCAGCACAAGCGGTTGTAGAGAACGGTGAGACTGTCTGGGAGACGACGGAAAGCCATAACGCTTTTGCTTTGCAAGCACAAGCCTTTGTCGAAGCTGTGCGGTCTGGCGACCCTAGCATGATGCGGAGTTCTTATGCCACCAGCATGAATAGTTTGGCAGCGGTTCTCGGTGCCAATGCGTCGGCGGCACGGGGGGGCGAGTTAATTCAACTGGAGGATTTTACGGCGGGCACTATTTAACCAAGTACCAGACCGATGCCAATTCGGTTTTTCTTAGATACGCTGCATTAACTACATCTTCTGTTTCTTCTGTGAGCCAGCGGGATGGTAGTACGGTTCCAGTAACAAGTGCGACTTGGCGGGGTCGGTGGCAGTACGCGCTAGTAGGTCTGCTGAAGGCTCGCAGCCGGGCCAATTGACCATGTACGAAGGCCCATACTGGTAGGACAACCACACATGTCCTGCGCGAACTGCCGGTTTGAATGCGTGAGAGAGGTTTTCAGTAAAAAGAATACCTGATCCAGCACGCAGCGGGAGGTTGTGCAACGGTGAAATTGCGTTTAGATCCGTATTCTCATAGGGGTGCGGAAGGCTAGCTTTGTGGCTGGCAGGGATCGCACAGAACGTCCCATCGTTATCGGCAGTGTCAGTCAATGCAATCAGACAGGTAATCATCAGACAACGAAATTGACCATCCCCAAAGCAACGGTAACGAGCATAACGTCGCGGATCAGCATCGCCGCCTTGCGTGAGCTGGCTGCCCCGTCCCGGTGTTCTGAGTATTGCCCGTGAGCCGACGAGACGGTATTGGTGTCCCCAGATGAATTCCTGCACATAATCGAGAACACGGGGCAGTGCCATGGCATTCTCAAGGGCACCCCTGCCTTCGATAATATTAAGCAATTCGCAGCCATAAGGACCCTCTGGCGAGAGCGTCATATTTTCTGGTGTCGCTGATCTAAGACCCACCAGTATATCCTGCGTCTGTGAGACCTGATCCGGGGTCAGAAGGTCTTCCAACACTAGATAGCCGGCCGTATCGAAGAAATGTTTGTCTTCAACGGAGGTCACAGATTCACCGAGGCCAATCTGCAAGTCAAAGACATCTTCTTCCGTGGCTGGTTTCATGAAACTCACCTTCCGTTTTCTCAAGGGTTATGCCCGCTTTCAATTCATCAGGACTGATGTTGGCGAACATCTGCCTCAGCTGCATGAGCAAACGGGGGAGGCCCTTGGATCAGTTCAAGTTGGCGCGGAGTTGCACGCTGTTCAAAACCTTCGGCTGTCATTGCTAAGCCGTGCCAAGTGCAGTGAAACGCCGGTGCATACGAATAAAACAGTGTTCGACGGACCTTCGAGCCGTGGTTCTCCACAGCACCGTGAGATAGGTCTTCTGAGAAAATGATAGCATCGCCAGCTTTACACGGCAGCGGCTTCACAAGTGGATGATTGGGATCGGGAATCTGTCCCACGAGTGGATTGGTGAAGTTACTCTTATGACTTCCGGGGATAACCGCAAAACAACCATCTTCGACATCAACGTCTGTCAGTGCATATCCGATCTTTACGCTCACACACTTGAACGCGCCATCCCTGAAGGCGTATTCGCTATAAGGTAACAGCTCCGCATACCCGTGGTGGAACCGAAACGCTCCTCCACTATTCCGTGACATGAAACTGGCCGCGTCGAGTCGGCTGGGCTCACCGATCATCTCCTCGATATATCGAAGTGTCTCGGGCAAGTCAATAAGTTCCTCGAATGGACCGCCGTAGCGAAGTACCTCGCAATCATAATCGCCCAAGCTCCCCTCCAGTGGATCACCCGTCTGGGCGTAGAGGTTATCTGAAGCACGATATTTTCTTTCAGTCCCCAAGGCTGCGGTTTGAATATCATCAAGCGTTTCAAGGTGATCTATTGTTTCGTTGAGCCGCTGACGCAGAGTGGGGGACAGTACCCCGCGAAGTACTAGGTATCCGTGCAGGTCAAACAGGTATCTCTCTTCCGATGTCATCTGCTATACCCCTAATTTCAATTGGCAGTGATCCTTAGGATATCGTCCAGTGAAGTACCTCCCCCGGATACCCCTAAACAAATTGGGGTTCGACCCATCCATATTCACCATTATCGTCTTCGTATACCACATTTATCTGGTTCGTTTCCGCGTTTAGAAAAAGTAACAAAACGTCTCCAGAAGACCGAAGCTGCATCACCGCTTCCCCTACACTCATCGGCTTGGAAGCAAATTTTTCTGGAGCTCTGAAGTGAGGTGTCGTTACATTTGATGGATCACTTGTGTCAGTTTCCACCGATGTGTCATCTGCATTGCCGCTTAACTGCACTGCAACCTCACGCCGCGACAGGCGCTGTCGCCAATCTTTAATACGTTCTTTATGGCGACGAATTTGTGCCTCAATTTTATCTATTACATCATCGAGCGACGAGAAGACATCGTGCGTTTCACCCTGGGCATGGAAGGTTGCTTTCCGTGTTGCAAGCGTAATTTCCACTCGGTAGCGGTTTTTCTCCACCTCCATAACCACCTGAAAATCGATAACAGGATTAAAAATCACTTCAATTTTCTTAGCACGCTTCTCAATGTAAGTTCGAATATCGTCCGTAATCTCAAGGTGACGGCTGGTAAGATGGATTTGCATACCTTAGACTCCCTCCGTTAAGTTCATATTTCATTGGTTACTGCCGATTCAGCGTAAATCGGTCAGTTCTTAGTGTAGGGCTGTTCAGTTTTAGGGTTATTACGCATTTTGTTTGAAAAGTCGGAGTCGGGAAGTTGCTCTCGGGGCGCAGTGTCGGGATTTGGAAATCCCTCCTACAGACCTAGGGCGACGTGTCGGGATTTGGAAATCCCTCCTACAGAAAAACTAAATGCCCCTAGTTCTTAGTGACTCTACCATTTCCGTTTCCTTTTGGGAGATGGTAGAATGTTAAGTTCCTCACGGTATTTGGCAACAGTTCGTCTTGCTGTATGAATCCCTTCTGCTTCCAGTGCATCGGAGATCGCCTTATCACTTAACGGTTTCGCTGCATCCTCATTTCCAATCATATTTTTAATCTTCTCTTTGACGGTGGTTGCAGCCACGTTTGATCCGGAATCGGTCGGGAGTTCACCACTAAAAAAATACTTCAACCTATAAATGCCTTGGGGTGTCTCGACATATTTGTTAGAAGTGACCCGACTGACAGTTGATTCATGAACACCCGCCATATCTGCTATCTGCTTTAATACTAACGGCTTAAGTCCGTCAACTCCCTGCTCTAAAAAATCCGCCTGTACCTCAAAAATTGCGTCCGTTACCCTTGCAATCGTTTGACGACGCTGCACAATACTTTGTAATAAATCTCTTGCCTGAGTTCTACGAGCTTCTAGCCACTCCTTAGTTTTGTTATCTAAGTTCTTATTCCCGTTCATCATCCAATCAATGTAGACTGGGTTGAGACGCAATCGAGGCATACCGTCGTCATTTGTGGTGATTCTGTATTCGCCATCAATTTTTTCAACGGTAACATCAGGTATGATCGTTTCAGAAGCCCTCGGATCTCTTGGATCAGAGAAGTGGCGTCCCGGATAGGGATCTAAAGTGCCAATGAGTTCGCGCACTTCTACAATTTCGCTGATTTGTACCTCAAGTCCTTGGGCAATACGCTGCAGGTGGTTATTTGTTAAATCCTCCCAGTAGGACTTGATAACCGCTTCTGCAAGTGGGTTATCAATCTGAGCGGCTTTCATTTGTGTAAGGAGGGTCTCTGGGATTGTTCGGTAGGCGATTCCAATGGGCTCAAAATGGTTGTGAATAAAATCCAAGACAGCCTCTACTTCATCCACATCACATGGAATAGCACCTGCAATATCTTCGAGGGTGATGCTGTAAAGATTTAGCTGACCATCCTCGTTTTTAATTATATAAGTCTGACTGTCCTCTGCATCGGTTATGAGCCAACGGCTGTCTTCCGATTTCACAGTAATAGTTGTACTCTGAGACAGTGAAATGTCACCGTTTTCAAGTTCCTTGCGCAGCCCGCTTTCTATTGCTTTGTGCAAGTAGTCTGAGAGTATCTCACTGTTTAAGTCGCTTTGAGCCAATGGATTGATTTCGAACAGGGGACTGGCACGGAACTGACCGTTATCATCGAGATTGCCGATAATCTGCTCACCAATTTTTCGATCCGTTTCCGAAAAAGGTGCGACACTAAGTTGTTGCATCAGAAAATCGTGTAACGTTTGGAAGCCAGCAATATCGGATGGGCGTTGATCCTCGTTGTTCCCCCAATGCTCAAACTCTCCGCTTTCACCTCGATGGAAGGAATCATCCAGAAAGTCTTGCCAGTCAAAGTCTGGTTCCTTATCCTCGCGGTCGATAATTTCTTCCGGTTCATTCCATTGGGTATCTGGATCAAGTCCCTCTAAATCAGTGATTTCTTCGATCTCATCATTTTCCGGTATCTCCTCCAAAAGCGGATTCTGCTCCAACTGCTGACTCAAATGCTGCGTCAGATCCATCCGTGACATTAGAAGTACCTGAATCGCTTGCTGCAGCTTGGGCGTCATGACTAGCCGGTGCTGTAAGCTCGCGGTTTGTCTCATTCCAGCGTTCATGACTTGATCTCCTCAAATGGTTGCATAGATTATAAGTTTCTTAAAACCTGTTGAAGTGCTCATAGCGGCTCTATTGCAATCAGTTGGTCCTAGGCGCCCATGACAGACGAACTCTGTCCGATATCTTCTGTCCGGACAGAGATTTTCGGGGCTATACTCGAGGGCGCCGCAGTTCAAAATTATGCCCCAAGTACTGTTCCTTAGCAATATCGCTCTCAACGAGTGCTTCAGGGGTGCCGCTTAGCGTAATTTTTCCATCTGTAATCAAATACGCGCGGTCAACGATGCCTAACATTTCTGCTGCGTTGTGGTCTGTTATTAACACGCCAAGATTTCTATTGCGTAAATGTAAAATAAGCTGTTTAATATCTTGCACTGCAATTGGATCTATACCTGAAAACGGTTCATCCAATAAAATAAAGGACGGAGATGCTGCCAAAGCTCTTGCTATCTCAGCACGGCGACATTCCCCACCAGAAAGAGTATATGCTTTACGATCTGCCAACTCAGAGATGCCAAGCTCTTCCATCAACTGTTCACTGTGTTGCTTGCGTTCGCTCTTGGGAATATCGCGTACCTCTAGGATGGACTCGATGTTCTGTTTAACTGTCAGTTTCCGAAAGATAGAGGTTTCCTGAGCAAGATAGCCGATTCCCCGTCGTGCGCGTTTATACATCGGCAGAAATGTGATGTCCTCATTGTCATAAATAATCTGCCCTGCATTGGGGCGGATCAGTCCAACAACCATATAAAATGTCGTTGACTTTCCCGCACCGTTTGGTCCCAACAAACCGACAATTTCACCTGTCTCAACTTCAAGGCTGACTTGGTCGACAACAATGGGCCCACGCCTTGTATAACTTTTGATGAGTTCATGGGTTTTAAGAACCGCCACTGCTCTCTTCCTCCTGTGAATCCGACTCAGATTCCTCGTTAGACTTCACACGAAACCGAACCTTTATATTTCCTTCTCCGGAGCGTTCGCCAGTACGGCGGTTATATGTAAAAGTATCTGCTTCCAACCGATCTTCATTTTGGAGAACGATGACGTCATCGCGAAAGTCGAGAATATCGGTGAGATGGTTCAAGACTGCGTGAGCACAAGTAACAAATGTATCCCCGTCCCGAAGTTCGACATTTCCTTCCGCAACAGTTTTAACGGTTTCATTCGTTTCAACGTTTTCGTAAATGGTCACTTTGTCGGCGTTCAAAAAGCCGTCGGGCCTTTCGATTTGAACGTTGCCAATAAAAATTGTCAATCCTTCTTTTTCACGCTGCTCGAAGCGATCTGCATGCTTAACGTTGATCACATCCTCTTCTGCGGCTGTTTCATCGCTCACTTCTTCCTGTTGGGGTGGGGCGGTCTCTTGTTCATCGGCTGGGTATACGTGGTTGTTGAGCAAAAGAATATTAAAGAGCAAGCCAACCGCCCAAAGCAAAGCCACGGTAAGTTTTGGAATTGTCACAGAATTAATTCTCAGTTGCATCAAATTTCTCATCCTTTGGATAAATTTTAGATTGAACATTCTTCATTGTAACGACTTCGAGTGTCGGATCGCCTTCCAATTCTTGACCGACCATTGTTGAATCGCCCCGCACAATTGTGGATATATTCGGTGCAAATAACTTGCCATCACTATTTTTCCAATGAAGTTCATCGGTGTACAGATACCCATCTGGGCTATTTCCAACAACATTCTCAAAAATATAAATATCACTGCTTGACTCGATAAGTTCGCCTCGATCACCTGTTATTGTTATCGCCCATTTACCCTCCTCAAAGATCTGGACCCTTGGCTTTTTCATCTCCACAATCTCTTTCAGAAATGTTGCTTTTTCTGCCACAAGTGTCCACCGCGTAATACCCCCGTCTGCATGTTGGGTTGAAAATTCATACATTATCTGTTGAGGCATTTCTTGTACCGGTTGTGTCGGCTCCTCGTCTGCTTTGTCACAGCCGTAAGTGAGCAGACTCAAAACCACCCAAAAGAAGGATACTTGAAATGCGATATGTAAATGTTGATTATTTAGGTTGTGTTTTCCAGCGCTCATGCATCCAGATCCACTGTTCCGGGTAGCGTCGAATGTAAGATTCAATTACTTTGGTGAACCGCTGCGTATTGACCAAGAGATCTTTTTCTCGCTCCCCATCCTGTTGTAGAGGCAACGGTGCTTCGACAATAGCACGATGCGAATCATCAGGTTGACGTACAATAAAAGTTGGTAAAATTGCAGCCCCTGTCTTGAGGGCTAAGGCTACCGGACTATAAGGTGTGTAGGCCGGTCTGCCGAAAAAATCAACGAAGATCCCTCGAGTGCGGGTGTCCACGTCTGCAAGAATCGCGATCAATTCATTTCGATTGAGACTACGTAATACTTCACGAACGGCCCGATCTCGGTCTATGCCTTGCCATCCAACCTTTGCCCGATAGCTACTAACAATGGCGTCTAAACGTTTCGACCGCAGCTGACGGGTGATGCCGCGGATGGTATAACCATGTGCAAGGATGCTAGCACCAAGAAGTTCCCAATTCCCAAAGTGAGCCGTCAGGATGATCGCGCCCCTGCCTTGATCCAATACCTTATCAATGTGTTCTCTGCCTTCAAAGGTAACAAGGTGATGGAGAGTTTCAGAAGACATATAGGGCAACTGCATAAATTCCATCAAGTTCTTGCCCATGTTCTGGAAGGAGCGTCGAACAAGTCTGTGTGCTTTCGGCTGCTCAATCCCAAGGCTTTGTTTCAGATGCTTGCACGCCTTATCTTTTTGGCGGGGGAATAACAAAAACACTACTGTTGCTAAATAAACGCCTACGAATAAAGCAAGTTTACGAGGCAACCGAGCAATACACTGACCTAGACATTTTGCTATGAATGCGTAATAGTAATCTTTCAGAGTGCGCCACATACATACCCCTATTATAGCAAACTCAGGCTCCAGATGACAAGGAAATTCAGGTCTGCAAAGAGGAAGTGCGACTAGTTGGCATAAAAATTGAGTATCAATATCAGACCTTGTTGTTAATGGATCTGAATATTTGAAAATTGTTTGAAGTTTTGCTTGAGGATGGGGTTTAAGTGTGTTAAAATTAGCGGAGTTGTAACCTTGATTAGAAACAGGTTTTAGGTATTGGCAGCAACTCAATCAATTCGTATTGAAAGGTGGTGCAAAGTCATGCAAGAAATACTTAAACGAACTAACTGCGGTAGACAAAACAGTACATTGGAAAATCAGGGAACTCATCTTGACTCTGCCCATCTGCGTTTTAGGTTGGTGAAAACGGCTACTTAAATCTCGTTTGGTGTGATGTTGAAAAGCCCGTAAGGATGAGTTTCCTTGCGGGCTTTTTTCATTTACGCTTGTGAGGTTATATTGTATGAATGAAGGAATTGTTATTAAAGCACATAGCGGAGGTTATGATGTCCAGATTGGGGAACAACTTTACCACTGTTCATTGCGACATCATATTATTGAGGCGGATAGACGGGAGCGTGCAGAAACGAAAGAGTTGCCCTATGTAGATCTCGTTTCCGTCGGTGATCGGGTGCAAATCTCTCGGTCGCAGTCGGAAGCGGGGGTGGGTTATATTGAAGAAATTCTCCCACGTGAAACGCAATTCGGCCGAACGCGTGTGAATAAACTGCCACAGGTGATTGTAGCCAATCTTGATCTCCTGTTAGTTATCTTTGCAGCACGAAATCCTCAGCTCAAATTACGCATGCTCGATCGATTTCTCGTGACGGCAGAGGCATCGGGGATGCTACCCATAATCTGTATCAACAAGATAGATCTAGCCCAACTGGAAAAGCTAAAAGCACAAATGGCACTGTACGAGAAAATCGGCTACACAGTAATTTACACCAGTATCGTAACAAACGCTGGAATTGATGAGATGTGTGCAGCGATGAAAGATCGAATCTCCGCTATCGTTGGATCGTCTGGTGTTGGTAAATCGTCGTTACTCAATGAGATTCAGCCGGGTTTGCAGTTACGCGTCGGTGATGTCGATGAACGGATGCACAAAGGACAGCACACGACTACGGAGGTTTCCCTTTTGCCGCTCAATTTTGGTGGGTTCGTCGCAGACACACCGGGCATCCGTACACTCGGCCTGTTTGAGATTGATGATGAGCAGGGACTCGACATCCATTTCCCCGAAATGCGTCCCCACATCCCCGAATGCAAATTTGCCGCGTGCACTCACCAACATGAACCAGGGTGTGCGGTAAAGAGCGCTGTCGACCGTGGGCAGATTAGCGAATTACGGTACAATAGCTACCTGCGTATATCGGGTTTTAGTGAAGGACGGTTCGAGCGAGAAGCGCCGAGAAAAGAAAAAAGGCGCTATGAGAGGAGACATAAACGTGCGAAGCGATAGTGGGCATCAAGTCATTGACAAGTTGAGGCGGATCATTGAAAAGAACGAGCAAAAACTCACCTATTTTCAGAATCGACTGAAGCAGGCTGAGTTCATTGATCTGCCGAATCAGCGCTTGATTGGCACCGCAGCGGGACAAGCAGACTCCTATACAGATCAGTTAGCGATCCTGCGAACTCAGTTGCGCGAGTTAGAACGGCTTTACGGCGGCAGCTTAAAACTAAGGACGACAGAGGAGCGAGATCTGCGCCGGACCTGGGGTTGGACAAATGAACCCGCCCTTCGTGATCGCTTGCGTACTGAATTCGTAGCATTCCAAGCATACGTCGATAGTTGGCACCGTTGGCTCGCCGACGAAGACACACACCCGTTTTCAATTGATCTGCCAAGTGCTGAACTCGCTGGCTTTATGCTGATTAGATGTACAGGTAAGGACCGGAAGACCGCGACGCTTGAATTTATCGTTATCCGACCTGATTGCCGCTATCATGGATATGGAACGGAAGCGGTACAGCAAGCGATCGACTTGGCATTTGAGCATCTCGGTGTGGACTCTTTTCAGCTGCAAGTTGGCATCGATAACTATGGCGCCTTTCTCTGTTTCGAAAGGTGTGGATTGGAATACATCGACCAAGGGCGTTACGGGGGTTTGGAATGCTACCACATGGAGATGCAGCGAGAAGTTTGGGAAGGTGTTAAATCTGCTGAGTCGATTCTAGAAAACGATGACCATGAAACACCGGAGGCGTGGGATCCTGACGCAATTGGAGATGAATCTGATCCTTATCTTACTGCAAAGCTGCTGGCCCCTTTAAAAGAACTGGTTCCACATCGCTAAATGCGGTGCTTATTCCTGCACTAGTTCAAAAGACTCTAGCTCAAACGCGACATCAACGGTAACATCCTCACGGGTCTGAGACTGAGTGAATTTGATGATGCCAACATTGGGGGCAAGCCATTTCTGTGCTACCGTTATGTCGAGAGGGTGATCGAAAATGCTCCACGTAAACGATTCTTGTATCTGAAATACGTTTTCAAACGTGCCTGCCGGAACCGTCATGGTCTCCTCTGACAGCACTTCAAACTCATCTGCCCCACCACCGATTGGGAACAATTCAGGGGTCAGCTTTGCCTGAAAATTGGTGAACCATTTATTCCCCGGAATTAATGGAAAATTGTAGAGTGGTAAAAAGGGCGCGAAAAGAATTGTATCTTCCCCACCGGAGCTGACATTTTGTGCATGTTGGAGGATTCCTTTGACAATGCCATTTTCAGTTTTATGACCTAGGTAGGAAAAATTAACGATACCTTCGAGTCCTTCATCAGGGCTCGATTTCTGTAAAACGTAGCTTTTAACTGTCCTATCACTGGTGACTTGAATCTCTATCGCGTCAACGATTTCAAAGATAACCCGATTTCCCTCGTCATCGCGGTATCTCCACGTATTGCCGACAGCGAGTGGATAGTAATCCCCCGGACGGGTCCGCCACACACGAATATCGATAGTGCTAGTTGTAGATTTCCTGCCATCACTCACGGTGACTTCAATCAGATATTTTTGTTCCTCGCTGGGGGCGGTCCAAATTGCACCGAGATCATCACTCTGAATCGTACCGCCAGTTGCATACCATTCAAAAGATAGTTCGTCGCCGTCAACATCGATAGCTTCAAGTTTGATATCGACTTGTGCACCGGGTTCAACAATATCAGATTCAACCTCGAAAACAGAAATTCTTGGTGCGAAGTTATCGTCACGATTGGTCTCGCCACACCCCAGAATTAGGAAAAGAGGGATTGCTATAAACAGAGAAAGTAGGGGCAGCCCCCTGCGTAAAAACATAGTAGGGTCTCCTTCATGAATGTGGAATGGTTGCTTTCCCAATGGAGTTGGGACTCAACGAAACTGTAAAACGTTGGGGTGAGTGAAAAGATTACAGCCGGAAAGATTTTACAAAGGTCTAGCCCAACTCCCAACCGTATTCTCTGGCAGGAATGTATGGAAGCTGTCCGCTCTGGAGCATCAGTTCAAGCGGAGATTCTTTTTGAGCTAATGGAAACGGGATTTTAACTCGACCGAGCCGTTCCGATTCGTAAGCGGCGAGACACATCTCCAAAGCGATGCGACCATCGTATCCGCTGGAGGCACTCTCTCTGTCTTCGTCGAGACAAGCGACCATTTCCCATGCACCTTCACTCGGTACATCTCCTGTCGAATCCCCAATGAGTTCGCTGCCTATCGCCTCAATCTGTTCTCCTTCGCGAAAGTCTCCCAACCCCTCGTCTTGCTTCCAAAGATGGATCAGCGGTTGCCAACTACGGTGCGGACGAACCTCTATCTTTCCTTCGCTGCCTTCAAGGATGAAACAGCCATCCAACCGATAATCCCAGTGTCCGCCGGTCATGAACAGGGCGGTCACATCATTTTTGAGACCGAAGAAACTCATAACCCGTTCGCGTTCATCACGTCGATCAACGGTTGCAATCACCCACTCCGGATCTCCGCCGAACCATCGAATAGCATCACAACTGTGTGTCCCGTTGTGCAGCAGCGTACTGGTATCGCCGTAATTTTGAACCTCAATATGTAGGAGGCTACCAATTACGCCGTCCTCCACCATCTGCTTGACACGGCGCCAATTCGGTTCAAACCGCATGGTGTGGTCAATCGCCAGTTTCGTTCCAGATCGCTCACACGCTTCGATGACTCGATCTGCGTCCCTCATGTTCAACGCCATCGGCTTTTCGCAGAGAATTGCTTTAACCCCGGCGTGGGCTGCTGCAATTGTCGGCTCGACATGCTCTCGATTATGCGTTGTCACGCCGACGATATCAAGCCCCTCTTTGCTTAACATCTGTTGCATGTCCGCGTACGCCGACGGGATCTCAAATTGCTCGACAAGTGCGTTCACCTTCTCTTCGAGGATATCGCAAGCGGCGACAACCTCCACACGGTCACGCAGCTGCTGAAACGCTGTCGCATAACGCGTCCCAATGCTGCCACAACCGATAATTCCGACGCGATACTTTGTTTTGGACATACTCCAACCCTCTACCTGTGGTGTCTATCGACTTAACGTCATTAGTGCTCCGGCACCTCAAGTTTGATTTTCATTGGTGCTATCGAAAGGGGATAACTGTTTTCTAATCAGCGAATCGCAATCGGATTCCCCGGAGATCCGGTGCCACCTTTCAGTCTCAGCGGAGAGAAGATAAAGGCAAACTCGTAGACTTTATCTGCTGCGAGCTCTGCGGTGATGAGATTCTCAATGTTATAGATGCCATTTTTGGCGATGAATAGTTGATGAACAGGGGCAAAAAGCGATTCGTCAGGGTTCGGAATGACTTCGATTGCCCAGTTATCCGCGCCCGCCATAACAATCTGTTTGTCAACCAAGTACTTGCCTGCGTCCATACCAATACCGGGTTCCGATCCGTTATAACGGTCATTATCCGTCATCCAGAATTTGCCCCAACCGGTATGAGTAATAACCACATCACCCGGACGTATCTCCACACCTTGCTTTTTTAACGTGCCCTCTATATCTCCAACCGTGATTTCGTAGCCGCCCTCCAGATGTTCGACCCCTTTATAACCTGCAACATCAAGAAGGACCCCACGGGTGACGAAAACGCCGACGTTTTCCACACCCAATTTCTTCAGTCCATCGAGCTTGGCAAAGTCGAGTCGATTGTTTCCGTTGTAGTAAAGATCGCCGATACCGATGTGTCCCAATCCATCAAATTGGGTGCCAATCTGTCCAATCTCGCCGCTGACAATCTCATCGTGCCATGTGACGTTATTTGCGTGATCGGTGCTGCCGGTTTGGGGGATCAACAGGCTATAGTGACGCGTCCCAAACAGCGGCATTCCTGCTTCGTAGACTCGACCAAGTTGGTAGACTTTTCCTTCCTTAATCAGACTGGCAGCTTCCAAAACCTTCGCAGCTGTCAATAGGTTTGCTGCGCCGCGTTGATCGTCTTTTCCCCATTTGGAGGGATACCAGTTGGATTCTTCTGTGATCGTCCAAGTTGCTGTCAGCGCGATTAGTAACACCGCTGAACCTAAAATCGCGAAAAATTTGACAACGTTTTTGCGTTTGTGAGACATGATTTTTTTCCTTTCGTTTAGGGAGGTTGATTCGCTTGGTAACCTCTATGCCTTTCAGTTACTTGATAAACATGTCCTATTTTTGGGGAAATTCAGTGTAGCAAAATTCGAGGGCAAAGTCAAACAATTTTTAGGAAGGACAGTTAGGGAAGGCCGGTGTCGCCATCAAGAAAAAACTGATATTACTTAGACGGGGCTAGTGGATACAGACTTGAGGCGTGGATATGACTACAGTATTTTAGGGCTATTCAGTTTTAGACTTATGACCCATTTTGTTTGAAAAGTCAGAGTCGGGCAGTTGGTCTTAGAGCGACGTGTCGGGATTTGGAAATCCCTCCCCGATAAATCGGGATGCAAGCACCTACAGAAGAACTATAGTGAATTATCAAAATATGTAGACACTTTCGCTCCCGATGTTTGGTAGGCGCTGCATAGGCGCAGTTGGAAACAGCGCCTACCGGGTTAGATTGAGTGCGGTGCGGTTTGCAACCGCACCTACCGAGGTGATAGCTCGGATTTTCCCATCCCCGATAGGCGAGGTTTCCTAACATCGCCGGTACAGCGTGTCCAAGTAATTCTAAAGTTCACCATAAATGCCCCTAACAGTATTTTTTGGGGGGTTGACATCTATTTTTCGGTGTGTGATACCAACGGTGGTTAGGTTGCAATCAGAACCTAAAACTTAACCGTTAATTCACCTACAAACTGTTTTGCCTGATTGCGACTGCCAAAGACCTCGTAGAGATTTCCCGAAGCGTCGAAATAACGACGCACAAAATTGCGACTGGTCTCCGCCGGATTAAGGTCTGTATATTCTAACCACAGATTGACATCCGTGAATACGTCCCAATTTCCTCCGATAGCTAGGGAACTTGCATCGCCCTCACCCTCCTGCGCTTGGCGGTTCAGATCTGGAAAGAGCGACTGTTGATAGAGGTCTGTTGTACCATCAATCCGTTCGGCATACAGATTAAATTCCTTGTAGTGGTAGGCGTTGGGATTTATTATAAATTTCAGATTAGCAACAGCTGTATTCGTCAACGCTTGGGTTTCGAA
Source organism: Candidatus Poribacteria bacterium (assembly GCA_965204355.1). Taxonomy (GTDB): domain Bacteria; phylum Poribacteria; class WGA-4E; order WGA-4E; family PCPOR2b; genus PCPOR2b. Next base: position 5,048,693 of record OZ241983.1, on the reverse strand, counting down.
ATCGTAGCTATCTTCTTCCTTTGGCGGTGTTATATAACGTTCATCCTGTTCAGCATAAGTGAATACATCCGCAAGGGTTAAGTTCCAGCGTTCCGAAAGATTATACGTCCAAAAGAGGGAGTTGTTCAACTGTAACAGATTCAATTGATCATCGACATCCGCGTCAGCATCGATATCCTCATAATCTTCGATGAAGTCATTATCACGATTGACTGCCCTACTGTTGTAAACCGCGTTCATGTGCGATGGCTTAACCGTAAAGCCTTCAATGGAATATTGACGAATGATTAAATCACTTCCATCGCGCAGGTAGATATGACCGAGGGGATCTAAAGTGAGAAAAGCGAGATCATGGTCTTCTGCACTCCGCCGATCCACTTCATAAACCACGCGTCCTTTGTATGTCCCAGTGCTACTAAATCGCTGTATGCGCGCGATGACGTTGTGATAGATTGTCTCACGAATCTCTTTGATTTTTAGATCTTCCTCTTCCTCCTTTTTGTTCTCATCTTTTGCGTCAGCTTCATCAAGGTATTCGTTGAGATAACGGCGGTATTCCGCCTCCTCAAGTAAGCGAATCCGCCGATGCAGTATAGCCAAATCTGAAGACTGCGAAGCAGGGTTAAGATAGGCAGAACGTGGGCGGGTCGTATCAATGACCGAATTGGCAAGTCCTGTGCCGGTTGAATGAACATCGGCAAGTCCCTGTCCAGAGGGTGAAACAACGTCCAAGAAATTTGCGAGTGGGCTTCCCAAAAACCTTTTGAACTGGCTCTTATCTTTAACCAAGATTTCGCCCGTTGACAAAGTAACAAGGGCGATAGGTTTGATGAATTCTCCCTCGCCGCGCCCCCTTGTTCCAAAACTCGACATAAATTTTCCTGCTGCGTTAAACTTGACCACGCGATGATTGCCGGTGTCCGCGATAAAGACATTCCCTTCCATATCAATTTCGATATCTGAGGCATCGCTGTCAAATTCGCCATTGCCACCGCCGTATCTGCCAAAGGTATTCAACTTCTTTCCCTCCGCACCAAATTTATGAACCGTTGTGTTTTTCGCGTCTAACACATACAGTTGGTTCTGGCTATCGACATCAATGAAAACTGCCCGATCGTAGTTCTTTGGTTGATAGGCAAATGCCGTTTTGCCTTCCTCATCAATCATCAAGCGTGTGGGCAGAACCACTTTGGGGCGCACGTCAATCGCATCAACAACGTAGGTGTGTATTAACTCGCCATCTCGATTGAATTTATAAACGCAGGGACCAAACCAATAAAGTCTCGGATCCGCAGTTTCCGGGATATGATGGGGTATAGCCTGATCAACAACGTAGATATTATCACTGTTATCGACGGCAACATCTCCCGGCTTTCTCAGTATGCTATCCACAGTTTTCTCTTTCGGAATTTGCATAATGAATTCACCTGTCGGTGACAGTTTCTGGACTAGCCGGTTATCTGCATCGCTGACATAAATATTGCCTGTAGCATCAAATCCGATGCGAATATTCTTACTAAAAAAACCGTCCGTTGAGCCTTTACCACCAAACTCCCGTTCAAACTTCAAAAAACCTACAGCAAATATTTCGGTCGCCTGCCAGACAAAAAGAGCAGCGATAATAAACAAAAGAACAATCGTTTTTTTCATTGAATCAGATTCCCTCAAATGATTTAGTTGTATATATTGCACTTAACATGCAGGATTGAAGTGTGTGAGTTCTACTTACACTGATGTGTATCATATCGATCTACCTGTTTTATATGCTCAGTATAGCACGAACTGCCCAAAAATTCAAGCACTTAGAATTTGTAGGTGAGTGGGTGTGTATGTTCAGAGACACACCTGCTTAGGTGCACATGTCCTAAGTGTCACTGAATCGAGACACTGTTTCCTCTCTTGCATCTATAAATGGCCTCAAATTCCTTGCCTCGTAAGCGATTGATAGTTTTGGCACGCGTCTTGCTCAACAAAATATCACACAGTTTTGAAATCTTTGAAGATAGGTAAGCTGAAACACAATCTGAGGTAAGGAGAAATAAGACCATGCTAGTTCGTATGTCATTCACAATTACAATGTCTATTTTTTGGGCGGGGTGGATCTGTTGCGTCATGTTTGGTTGTTATGATCAAGCAGCGGCATCACCGAAGGAGTCTGAAATTCAACTCTTGCAAGTCGGTGCGTTTCACGGCGACGAGGTCTCAGCAGAATCGGGTGAAGTCTGGCTGGGACTGTACGCAACATCTGATGGGTATATGCTGATTCCTTCGACGATTACAGTCGAAGCCGTTTATGATCCGCTCATTGATAATACCGGGGAGAAGACCGGAAAAATGGTGTTAGTGGAAGAGCAGACGCCCCCGCTTTTTCTCATAAAGGGTTTGAATGCACCCAAAAGAGAATTTATCAAGACATTACTCGCTGAAGAGACCATCTTGAGTCCGGGTAAGTTCCTTAACCTCGGATTGGACGGCGAAAATGGTTATTACCTAACAGTTTATGGCGAAGGAGATATAGGAGCAAACGGGTTTACTTCGTTGGAAAATTACAGTGTTGAACTATCGAAGGGGCCGCTATCTCAGGAACTTCTTGCATACAGTTCAACAACTGGCGCTATACCTACCCTGCTCTGGGCGGGTGACCTAGATGGGGACAGTAAATTGGATTTCGTCATTAACGCAACCCCACATTACGCCGTATATGCTGCTCCGATGCTATTTCTTTCGTCAATGGCGAAGGGCGGTAATTTAGTCCAGAAGGTTGCACTATTTATCGCTACCGGCTGCTAGCGCACGCGATTCGTCTCCCACTCTCGGTATTTGTGACTCGCAAATTACTCCCTATTTCACGATAAACATAGGCTCCAGTGCTGTTGGTTCAACCGAGTTCCGGTGAAGGTCTATAACCTTACAGCACTGCGAGGCGACAATTATACATTGGAATCTTCCTTCCCTTTCACAGATTATAGACACAGTCTTCAGATTTTCCCTCCAACCGTATCCCCTATCCGTGAAACCCTGTTTTTTTTCTCTTCCTTTGAACCCTCTCTAATTTTATCTGTTGCTGTACATTACCCCGCCCCAATTTCACCTCAACATTTTCTTGGTTTCGTCGTCCAAAAAAGACCGTGCACAAATTCATCGGTACGGTTTCTGTTTTGTGTTTCAGCAAGGAGGTTTTCTTATGCACAGCGGGGGATTTTCTAGACGAGACATGCATCGCATGGCTCGTTCTTCCGGTAGAAGAAGCAACGTTAGACGGCCCGATGTAGAGATGACAATTTTAGAAGAAGTACCAGCAGAACTCCAAGATCATCTTGAAGATTTGCTGGATGGAGAAGAAGAGATTAAAATTGCTATCTCAACCGATCTGCAGTTTGATGGTACTTACGGGAAAGATTGGGTATTAGCGACGGAGAAACGCCTTCTCGCTTTTAACCAAAACGGTGCGCCCGGACCTGAAATCCGAAATATTGCACTCGAAGCCATTGACAGAATCGAAATACGAGAGTTATACGGCAATAACTTCATGAAAGTGCGAACTGCAGAGGGAGCATTTGAAATTGCTCGCTATTCCAAGCGGTTCGTTCCCAAATTTGCCGAGGCAACACCAGAAATTGAATCTTTAATTGACAAGATCAAGCCGGAGGAAACGGACAAATCTAAGCGGCGTCGGAAATATGTTGATCCCGGAAAAAAGAGGATTCGATGTGAAACCTGTGGGCGCCCAATCCCGCGCTGGTCTGATGTCTGCCCGAACTGCGTCGAAAAAGGGAAACTCCTCGTCCGTTTGCTAAAGTATGCGATTCCATTCTGGAAGGTTTCTGTGCCGGCACTACTAATCATGCTGGTTATACGACTTGTAGGTGTCTATCCCCCTATTCTGAGCAGGTCCCTTATTGATGACATCCTCGTGCCCGCAACATTCGCGGTAACAGGAGGACAGCCGGTTGATCCGGGTGCATTTGGACAATTGGTGACCATTGTACTTATGATGGTCGGAGCGCACGTTTTCACGGCAGTTTTCTCAGCAGTCCGGGGGTACATGATGACGTGGGTCGGTCAGCGCATTACTCTTACATTGCGGAACGATGCTTTTCAGCACATGAGTATTCTCTCTCTCGACTTCTACCAACAGCGGGAGACAGGAAATCTGATGTCACGCATTACTCAAGATGTCGGGCGCCTGCGAGACTTTATTGCTGAAGGATTACAGGATATTATCGGTGATTCGATGGCATTGGTCTATATGTGCATTATCATGTTTGTCATTAACTGGCAGCTGGCACTTTGGGTGTTGCTTCCGATTCCTCTCATTATCCTTTTCTCTTTCTACTTTGGACACAAGATGCACAAGGTTTTCCACGTCCTGTGGAAACGCTACGCCGGGATTAGCACAATTTTGGCAAGTACAATTCCGGGGATACGGGTTGTCAAAGCGTTTACCCGTGAGAAATACGAAGTCGAGCGTTTTCAAGAACAGACCCATCAGGTTTTTGAAGGGGAGATGAATGCCGCCAAGCTGTGGACACTCTATCAGCCAATTATGACCTTCCTGACCTATATTGGAACGGTGCTCATCTGGTTCGTTGGGGGACGCCAGATCCTGAATGGAGAATTAACGCTTGGTGATATTACACTATTCATGACCTATATGACCCAGTTTTTACAGCCCGTAAGAACGCTTGCTCAGATGAACCGTCGATTCCTGAGAGCCGCAACTTCTGCGGAACGGGTCTTTGAGATCCTTGATACACCGCCTAGCGTTGCAAGCCGTAAAGATGCTATTGACCTTCCAAATATGCGAGGGCAGGTCGAATTTCGTGACGTTTTCTTCTCCTACGATAATGAGAAAAACGCCATCAACGGCATCAGTTTCACCACCCAACCGGGGGAGATGATCGGACTCGTCGGACATAGTGGTGCGGGCAAGAGCACCCTCATCAATTTAGTCACCCGATTCTACGATCCCAACGAAGGTGAAATTCTCATTGACGGGCATGATAGCCGCGATATTGCACTCGGATCTCTGCGAGGGCAAATTGGGGTGGTGCTACAGGATCCATTCCTGTTTGAAGGGACCGTTGCAGACAACATCGGCTACGGAAAACCGGAGGCAACTCGCCACGAGATTATTGCGGCAGCAAAAGCCGCAAACGCCCACGATTTTATCGTTAAATTTCCCGATGGTTATGACACGATGGTCGGCGAAAGAGGGGTGCGGGTCTCTGGGGGAGAGCGACAGCGAATCTCTATCGCTCGCGCCATTCTTAAAAATCCGCGTATTCTGATCCTTGATGAGGCAACTTCGTCTGTTGATACGGAGACCGAATCAAGAATCCAAGAGGCGTTAGGACGGTTGATTCAAGGACGGACGGTCTTCGCAATCGCACACCGTCTTTCGACATTGAAACATTCTAATCGTCTGGTTGTCCTTAAAGAGGGGCAAGTTGATGAGATTGGTACACACGAAGAGCTCATCGCCAAAGGTGGCACGTATGCCAATCTGTGTGAAAAGCAAACGGAACTCTCGAAAATTCGGGCATGGTAGGAATGAAACGTGAAACTTAAAACATGATAAGGAGCAGATGCAGTGGAGCAGCCCATTCAGATTAAAGATGAGGTCCAATTTCTTGATCCCAAACTTGTGAAAATTAGCCGTAACCAGTTTGCAGAGTTAGAAGCAGAGCTGCCAGACGGTTCAGTTCACGCGCCTGTTGAGCCGGTACGCACATTTCCATTGACCCAACCGGATCAGTATATCAGCTTGCTTGATGCCCACAAAAACGAGCTCGGCTTGATTGAGGACCTAAATCAATTAAAAAAAGCGGATCAAACGATTCTTGCAGAAGAGTTGGAAAAATGCTATTTTATGCCAAAAATTACAAAGATTCACAACCTTGCGGGACGGTTCGGTGTCACCGAGTGGGAAGCCGAAACCGATAGTGGCACCGTTTCTTTTGATCTGCGTTCTCGGAATGACATTACCGCACTTGAGGGCGGACGGGTGCTGATTAAAGATATTGATGGGAATCGATACGAAATCGTCAACTACCATCGGCTAGATCCGAAGAGTATAGCCCTCCTTGAAACACAAATCTAATGTATCAAACGTGAAATGGAAAAGCGGCTTACGTTTCATGTAAGCGTAATTTTGAATCGCCAATGGACCATGCGACAATTGCTCTCATTCTCAGTATCATCGCTGTGATGCTTGCTGCCTCTAAATGGATCTATGACCTCCATGCGGACCGCGCTGACAGACGGACTCACAGTCGAAGGCGTCGAAGGAGTCATTTCAGTGTCGAATTATTAACGAAACAGACAAACTGCTTTATTACGCGCGGTGGACATCTGCTCTTTCTCGTTTCGTGTCGTATCTATAACGAAGGTGATCAGGTTCCTGTTACAGTTCAAGCGTGTCAGTTGCAAGCGAAAATTGGGCACCGGTGGCAAGATACAGAGCTATATCAAGTCCCTCACGCAGTACTCTTTCCAAGCTTACTACGCAACAGCTTACCTATTATCCTGGAACCGGAAGAACGACAAGATTTCTATGAAGTTTTTGCGCTTGATGCATTGATCCCAAGTACCACGATTAAAATTCGGCTCAAGTTCCAGAGTGGGCTTGGAAAAATAACACTGTGTCGGGATACATTCAACCATCGTGTTGATGATCACGCGGTTTTCGATATTCTGTTCCGGGTCTTTGAATGAAGACGACACCACCACGCGCCGACGGAGAGAACTATCTGCTTTACCAAGCACTTATACAAAATATTCTTTAAGGGAACATACATGAGTTGGAACAAGTGCATTGCTATTTGGGTAGGTATTTTATTATTCATTTTTGTTTTGGCAACTTATGGACAGGAGGGGACAGGTGGAACAGCATTGTCGTACGGAGGACCCCCGGATCCAGAACAGATGGCTATGAGAAGGGGAGAACTTTCAGGACTTGGCTTCACCTTCATCAATGGCGAACCGTTCTTGCGGTTTCAGTTGCAGCCGGAGATAGATCTCGGTAAAGTTGGGTTTGGGCTCGGACTTGTGCTGCTTTATAGCTCTTCTGATGATGGTGAATACACAATCCTCGCTGAGGATGGCGAGACGTGGGACGATATAAGTACCATCTTGCGGGTTGTGCGCTACGTGCGTTATGGTCATCTCAGCGAGTCGCTTTACACCCGTTTTGGTGCACTGGACTACGCCATTATTGGGCACGGATTCATTATGTCAGGTTATTCAAACCATGATCGCCGCGGCTTGCGCCTAAATCTCAGTACAGAGACGAAGAGGGCTGGCGTTGAAACAATTATTAACAACGTTGGTGCACCAACTGTTTTCGGCGGCCGGATGTTTGTTCGTCCTTTGCAGCAGGATGAAGGTGGTATACCACTCTTCAACAGCCTTGAATTGGGGGCAACCTATCTAACGGACATTGACCCTGATCCGAATCTGATCCCGAATGGAGATCCACTTATTGCATTGGGGGTCGATATCGGTTTCCCACTCATTCATAACAAGACACTGCGCTTGGACATATACGATGACGTAGCTTTCTTAAACACGAAATCAAGCCGAAAAGCAGCTGAGATTGATGAGATAAACGATGTTGCAATGGGAAATGCTATCGGGATCGGTGTATCACTCTCCCAAGCCCTTTTTAAGGTGGAATACCGCACTTTTGGTGCACAATTTTACCCGACCATTTTTGATTACACCTACGATGCTGCCAAAGGGGTTGCCCCTGACTTTTTGGGCATGGACGAGAATGACGAAGTTCAGGCAAGACGGGGTTACTTCTCAATGATTGCCGTGAGACCGGTTCCACAGGTCAATCTCATCGCGACTTTTGAGGATTATACCAACACAGAGCCAAAGTTATACGCCGGCATTACGGAATCCGATCTCGCTGAACGGACATCATTCCGAGCGTTCTATGTCAAACGCAACATCGGTGAGCCAGATCCCGGCTTTCCTTGGAAAGAAGGGAGTAAAGATCCGAGCTTTTTCGAGGATCTCATCCGTCTCGATAGTAAATCCGCTTTCATCGTGCGAATCGGATATGAGATCTTTCCAAGGTTTGAAGTCGCTGTTCTCCGTGAATACCGTTTCCGGCAGGTAGAAGATGCGGCGGGTAAGACGCACTTTGAGCCAATCCAAAAAACCTCTGTAGAGGCAGGTTTCAGGCTCAATTTCTGAGATGGTGGGTATACTCAGTAGCAAAGATACTGTTAAGGGATTGAGGAGGTTTCAATCCTTCTACTTCGATATTCTAGATTAATCAATTTCCCGAAAATCAGGCACTTCAACAGGTTTTCCTCCATTCGCAATCGACTCCTCAGAAACGAGTCCCGGCACCGTGAGATCCATAGCGTCATAGACATCAATAGGCGGTTTGGTATCGTTAATGATGCTATCGACGAAACCGCGCATCTCAAAATACTCCTCAGTCACATCTCCAGCCTTCACCGCTTCCTCTGGTGGGTTTTTCCAACTTTCTGGCAAGAACTCTTCCTCAAAGTCTGCAAGTGGTTGCCACTCTCCCTGTTGATGATAATCTGCCAACCAAACCTTCTCCACATCCCCCAATCCCCGCGTACCTTCGTAACAACCTTTTGTTCCCTGCAAACTCAGGTATGAATTCGCCGGACGATTGGAAAGCATATCGATACGGATTTTAATCAGAGCGCCACTTTCAGTCTTGCACAGCATCATTACTGTATCTTCCATAGCGTGCTCGGGATCGGTGTGCACACCAGTTCCCAGACAACATACCGAAACAACCCGTTCGTTGAACCAATCCATCACCGGACCGAGACTATGCGTCGCATAGTTGCAGCGGTTTATTCCCACCTGCCAATAGTATCGCCAAGTCGGATTGCCACTGCTATCGTGGTGCAGCACTTTAATGTCATGGAGATATTCACCTTCGCCAAAGTAAATGTCTCCGAACAAGCCTTGACGCACCATGTTTCCAATTAGCATGCCCGATCGCGTATAGCACTTATTCTCTGCCATCATATACTTCGTTTTGCTTCTTCTTACCGCCCTTACCAACTCGTAGCACTGTTCGATGGACGTGGCAGCTGTCACCTCACTGATCACATGCTTCCCTGCCTCCAACGCCGAAATAGACTGCGGCACATGCAGATTTTCGGGCGTCCCCAGCACGACGATATCAATATCGTCCGCTAACATCGCCTCATAATCTGTGAACCGTTTTGGGATATCATATTGCTCTCCGACCTCGTGGAGGGTATCTTCGCTCAGATCGCAAACTGCGGTCACCTCTGTTTCGGTAATGGTTGTGAAGGGACGGATATGCCCGGCGCCTCTACGTGCGCCAACAATGCCAACTCTTAATCGATCCTTCATCTGCAGCTCCCTTTTTACTTTGAGGGTATTTATAGTCAAGTGCTTTAGTACACCACGCGGAGATTTTACTCGATTTCGGGCAATTGTGCAATCGCATAGTGTTGGAACCGAGCTATTAATTCTCCGATTCGACCTTCTCTCTGAATCGTGAGAAAACAAATCTTCCCATCAGCATTGATGATTGTGATATAATATCAACTACGGGGTGTTGTCGAGACGGTAGGAAGTGTAGATGAGCGGAGGGAAGAACAGACTTTCCTTCCCCCTGCTCAGGGGGATTTTTACCAAATGTGTGTATCGTGGGCGGCAATAAAACCTTATTTATAGATAGTCGTTTCAGGATGGTAACGTGCCCAAGCAAACCAGTAGATATTCATCGCTGGCAATCGCTCTAGGGTATGTCCTATAAGTGTGCCTTCGGTTGCCATTCCTGTGACAAGGTTCCACGTTGTCTTCGTAGTGGTGTCTTTAACAATGTAGCCTCGTGCCTGTTCAAATGTCAACGTTTGCCCGTTCACAATACGAAGAAAAACGGCGGTGGCATTTGACTTCAAATCATGGAAGGCTAGTACCGGAACGTCGCCTACTTCGTCGTTGATGATTGATCTTCTCCTGAAGGATCTAAAAGGATAAGCACGATAGCTTTCATTGACGCGGACGCCAACAACTAGTGCCTTGTCCATCAAACGGTCGTCGGTGTACCGTGTGCCGCTTATTCCCGCGATGGGACCGGCATGGTATTGAGCATAGTTATCTACTATCGGATCTTGGCGTAACCTCCCCGGGCGACGAGAATCGCTTGGCACAGAGAGTACTTTCGTCAAAGGATGGTTGCGTTTCCAGTCCTTCCAGTTAATTCGGGGCATACTAGCTAACATCTTTAACTGCTTGCCTTGGAGTTCACCTACCACCGCTTCGCCGGTAATGTGCGACCAGAGGGTCTGAGTTTGGTGGTCATACATAAGTAGCGCATCGCGCAAGAGTTTGCCGGACACACCAAACGTATAGGTTTCTCCATCAAGCTCACGGCTATACACGATAGCCGTTTTGCAGAGCGGTCACCAAGTTGTCGCAATCTTGACGCCACCGACCTCATCATTGACGATTTCGTGCCCGTTAAGTAGATAGATCGAATAGGCGCGGCTGTCGCCATTGAAACTAACACCAATAACCGGTGAGTCGTCCCCTATTCTTGCTTTGCTGGCAGAGACAAATTGGGGGTTTAGGATCGCAGGGATCGCGTCGTAGGGGAGAGCTGTGAGAATTTGGTCATCGGAATAATCTTGTCCCCGTGCTTGTGCATCAACCACCCCCGAATTTCGGGCACAACCGAACAGTATAAAAACTACTGCTGTCAGTAAGAACGTTAATTTGGCTTTCATTTTTTTACCTTTCTTCTTTAGCCATAGGTACGCCTTCTGAGGGAAATTCAAAAAAGACAGAAAGGGCTTCAACTTGATGTATCCATGAAAGTATACCACACCGTTAGGCGGTATTCGTAATTTAACTCACGGATTGTTCAAATTCTTATTTTTGGAGGTACGATATTATGACATATGGTTCAGGTAGCCACACCTATGAGGTCCAAGAAGGTTGGGGACAACTCCCCGAAGGTTGGAAATTTGGTTGGATTCCCGCAATTGCGGTGGATTCACAGGACAGGATTTATGTCTACAGTCGAAGCGAACGTCCGATGATTGTATTTGATCGCGAAGGCAGCTTCCTCGCGTCGTGGGGAGAGGACATTCTCAAGGATTCGCACGGTATTTTCATCGATGCTGAGGATAATATCTATTGTGTTGAGAGAGAAGTGCATGTCATGCACAAATTTACGTCTGACGGGGAGCTCCTAATGACTTTGGGTACCCCCGACCAACCCGGTGCGGCGGGTGAGCCTTTCAATTTGCCAACAGACATCGCACTCGGTCCCGATGGTGAGATGTTCATCAGCGATGGGTACGGAAACGCACGGGTCCACAAATACGATCCAGATGGTAAGTATATTATGTCCTGGGGAACACCGGGGACGGGACCAGGGGAATTTGACCTGCCCCATTGCGTCCGGGTAGACCGTCATAACCGTGTAATGGTTGCGGATCGGAACAACAACCGCATCCAACTGTTCACGCTTAATGGCGAATATATTGAAGAGTGGGGCGGATTCTTGGAGCCAGATACCATCTTTATTGATGACGATGACACTATTTACATTGCCGAGTTACAGCAGCGTGTCACGATTCTGACGCTTGATGGTGAGATTATTACCCAATGGGGTAGCGAGCGCGGCAGCACTGTTCCCGGTGAGTTCTTCGCCTGTCCGCACGGTATCTGGGTGGATTCCCACGGCGATCTTTATGTCACTGAAGTGCAAGCAGATCATCGCTTACAGAAATTTGTCCGACAAAAATAACTTGGCTTTGTTACGTTGTGGGGCTACGCAAGGAGTTGGGAAGATGTCGGATATGCAAGATAGCCAGCGTTGTGTGCTCATCACTGGAGGGGCTAGCGGTTTTGGGTTGGCTATTGCCCGGACGCTACTCAGCCAAGGGGCACGTGTAGCAATTGGCGACATTGATTCCAATCAGTTGCGAGCAGTTGCCCGAAACTTGGATATGAGTAATCATGTGCTACCCTTGGAGCTCGACGTTACTTCACCTGCTTCAGCGAAAGCAGCAGTGGCCGCTTGTCAGGAAGCCTTCGGCGGACTGGATACCCTAATCAATTCAGCGGGGGTCATCCACTTTGCACCATTGGCAGAAATCCGCGAGGTGGATTGGGACCGCGTGGTAGATGTAGATCTGAAAGGGCCCTTCTTGTGCAGCCAAGCGGCGGCACCATTGCTATGCGAAAGTGGACGGCGTGGACGTATTGTCAACATCGGTTCCGATGCGGCAAAGATTGGCTGTCCAATGATTCTCTCATACTGTGCGGCGAAATTCGGTGTTGTCGGCTTGACCAAAGCGTTGGCTGCCGAGTTGGCACCCTACGAGGTAACTGTCAACTGTGTCTGTCCGGTGGGTGTTTCAGCAACCGGCATGGGACAAACAGTACTTGACTGGAAAATTGGCGCGACAGGTCAGAAAACCGATGAAATCCTCGCAGAAACTGCGGCAGGCATTCCACTCAAACGCAATGCGACCGTGGCGGATGTAGTTAATGCTGTGATGTTTTTTCTGTCCGATGGGTCTGCCTTTTTAACAGGCGTTGCCCTTGATGTTGATGGAGGCTTGCTCAGTACCATGCCGGTACCGGGTACTCAGGAATAGTACGCTCAAAGGAGGGATGCCAATGCAGCGTGTTGCTTTTGTTATGCGTGTGAAGGAAGGACAGCAAGAGGAATATATCCGACGACATCAGCATGTGTGGCAAGAAGTGCTTGTAGATTTACAGCAGGCGGGTATTCATAAAATGAGTATCTTCATGTTTGGCTTGCAACTCTTCCTTTATATGGAGGTGAATAATTACGCAGAAGCCGCACGTATTCTGGCAGAAAGTGATGATTCCGTGCGGTGGGAAGAGTACATGGCACCGATCATGGAAAGTGCCACCGGCGAAACGTATGATCCGGCTAACGCTTATCCAGAAGGTTTGCCCGAAGTTTTTTACTGGCAAGCCGATTGAGCAGTGAGCCGGTTGATCGGAGGTATTTGGAGATTGAGGAGGAATTAAAAAGTGAAACCGATACAGATTATTCTAATTCTATGTTGGATTAGTTTTACTGGGTTAGGATGCGGAAAGACGTATCAATCCATCGCTGTCGATAGTCTGGGAATGCAACTGAATAGTTACGAAGGACAGCGCGTATCAATACTTGGGATTCCCGAAGCTCCTCACCACAGTGATTTCTTGCCACCGATGCCCTACAACGAGGGACGATGGGTGCTCGTTATCGAGGACATTAGATGCGCGGAGACGATCAACTTCGAAAACCATCCTCGCATCCGATCTATGCGCCAGATGGCAGCGTCTGCCCGGAAGGAAAATCGCCCAATCAAAGTTTCAGGGGTCATCAAGGATGGGCAATTAGATATAGAATATTTTGAGGGGATTCGCACCGATACAGCATGGCATAAAGATAAAAATCCGTACTACTCTTATGCTGCTTATTATGAATGGTATCCATTTGCCTATAGCCCTAATGCGCGAGTTCCCAAGATTTCAAAGATGCGGTAGCACAATCCCCTGATAATTCAGAGAACTATATTCCGCACGGCGCAAAAAATAAGCCCCCCTATTCACCTACATCGTCATACTAATTTCTTGAACACAAAAGCACCCAACTCGTAGCTTATCACACTATCATCATCGCCAAACTTAAAGAGAGCGATTTCTCCAGCTGCACGACCACCACGAACAAGCCATTCCTCCTCCTTGTCAGTTGGTTCAAGGACCGCCGGGGCGTGTAGAGAGTATGCAGATCCACCGTGGCCTGCAAGCCTCAAGCTGCCGTCACGGACTTCAACGTTCACATCAATGCCCGGCTCGGCACGATAGTAACCGATGAAACGCTGCAGTGCCTCCGGCGTTGGTTCAAGCATTGGTTGCTCTGATATAGGCGGCGCCGCTTCGTCCGCATTCAGTACCATTTCAAGCACCTCCTGCGCGATCTCTAGGCCTCCGTGTGGGGGCCACATATTGATGAGCACAACCACGCCCGTCTTACTCGGAACATTAAACCACACCTGTGTTCCAAATCCGTGAATGCCACCACCGTGATTGTGATAGATGTGGTCCCCGATGCGGGTTGCCCGCCAGCCTAGACATTGCCCCGCCGACCAGTCCGGTTCGACATACTGCGGCTGTTGAATCTCCACGAGTGTTTGCCCCTTAAGCACCTGTGCACCGCTGCGGTCTCCGCTATCACTTCGAAATTGGAACGATATCCATTTTGCCAAGTCGCTGACGGTAGAATGGAGTTGCCCTGCCGATGAAATTCCGTTCAGATGGGCGTAGGGGGCACGTTCCGGGCGGTCTTGGTAGGGTGTTGGGTTATAGCCAACGAAGAAGTGGGGACGTAATTCGTCCGTGAGGTCAAATACTGTGGAGGTTAGACCAAGCGGATCAATAATATTGGCGTGGACGTATTCGGTGTATGGCGTACCGGTAAGCCTATGCACCACCTCGCCAAGTAACCCAAATGCGAGGTTCGAGTATTTGAACGCGGAGTCCTGCGGGATGACAATGCCGGTCTCTGGCAGTTTGGCAAGCATCTCTTCACGGCTTGGGAAATTAAGGGCATTCCAACCGTGCGTCGGTGACTCTGTGACCAATCCGGATCGGTGCGTCAGCAAACGTCGGATCGTCACGCCTTCGATGTCATCGCAGACAGCACGAGCCGAAGCAAACTCAGGAATGTGCTGCGCCAGTGGGTCCTCCAGCCTAAGCTTTCCTTCATTCCGCAACTGCATAATGGCAGTTGTCGTGAATGTCTTAGTTACTGAAGCGATGCGGGCAATCGTGTGTTCTGTCGGCTTGTTGCCCAAATCAAGATCCGCTGTCCCAAACCCACCGAACCAAGCGAGTTCTTGATCACGGATAATACCGAGTGCCATGCCGGGAAGTCTATACTGTGCAACCGTTGTTTCTGCTAAGCGTTCGATGTCTGGTATCAAGGTTTGGAGAACACAGGCTGCCATTTGTAATCTTTCCTATTCCGTTGGTTGAGGTTTGGGTCCCGCCAAAACCCTTTCCGGGCTTGCACCGACAATGTTCTGATAAACCTCTGGATCAGTTGCTCCCTCGGTTGCAATGATGACAACCCGACTGTTATAATCGAGCCCAAGCTGCTGACGCAGATTTTCGTCATAGATTGATGCCATAAATCCTGCCCATCCTGCAATCCCCGTTTCACCAATAACGACCGGGTAATCGTCACTGATACCTGCCGCGGCCAGTCGTATGGCATCAATCGCCGCTTCGTCAGGGATAGTCAGAAAAGCGAAAGCACCACCCTTGAGAATCTCCCACGCTTGGGACGAAGCCAATTCAACGACTAGTCCATCCATAACCGATCGACCATCACCGCTGACGGTTGCCGCTCTGTTTTCGATCATGCTTTGGTACAGGCAGGCGGACGTGGTTGGTTCAACGACAACTATCCGTGGATGGCTGCTGCCATATCGTTCCCACAAATGCCCACAGGTTGCACCGGCAAATCGACCGCCACCGCCGGGGACAAAGACGTGAGTGGGCGGCTGGGCTCCCCTGAACTGTTGAACGATTTCGTCCGCGACCATCGCGTAGCCTTGCATAATCGCACCGGCAATGTGGGGATACTCGGCGGATTTGTCATCCGAGACGACAAAATAGCCTAATCTCTCAGCATCCGCAAAAGAACGTTGCACCGCTCGGTCATAGTTTCCCGGCACCCTCACCACCTCTGCACCGTAGGCAGCAATCGCTTCCTCCCTACCGGCACTGACGCCATCGTTCATGTAAATGGCGCACCGACAACCGAACATACGGGCACCCCAAGCTAACGCTCGTCCATGGTTGCCTGATGTTGCTGCTGAAACAACAATCTCTTGCGTCACCGATTCATACTTTCGATCTATCAAATCCTGCGTCGTAACCGTTTCCACACCGGTGGCTTTTCTGATTTCGCCCTTCAACACGGACAGCATAGCGTAGACAGGACCCGTCGGTTTGAAACTCCCTACCTCGAATCGATATCCCTCATGTTTGCACCACAGGGCCCTGACACTGCTCGCCATAGCAAGACCGTTCAGTGCGATTAACGGCGTCGGTTGATAACCGGGCAACTTTGTAACCTCCGCTTCCACGTCAGCGAAGGCGTCCTGATTCAGTAGCGCCTTCTGCGCCGGACCGTACTCCGGGGGAGGGTGGGCTTCTGGATTGATAAAAAGATTGGTTTCGTAAGTATTCATACTTTTTCGCTTTGATTAGTTAAGCGTTGTTATAGGGCTGCCACCCGACCCTCGCCACGCGGGTCAGTGCCCCCGGATTGGACAGCCGGATCATCCGAAAGCACAACGGCATGACCAGGCCCGCCGATGCCTGCCTGCGACTCGACCTGATGCCCTCGTTCTCGTAGCTCTTCTAATACCTCCGCCCCGGCGCGTTCCTCGATGCCAATCGGTTCGGCTCCTTCGTTATGTACACGAGGTGCGTCCAAGGCTTCTTGGGCGGTCATTTGCAAATCGATCAGGTTCACTGAGATACTAAGTTGATTGTTCGGAATGGTACGACCGCCGGGAATGCCGTAAGTCGCAAAAGGAGCGTCGTTCCGCAGCGCGAGCATCGGTGCCATGTTATGTAATGGGCGTTTACCGGGGGCGATAGAGTTCGCATACCCCGGTCGCGGATCGAAACGACCAACCCCGTGACCAAACAACAAACCCGTTCCCGGTACAGTGAACATTGAGCCAAACCCACCGCCATGCGTTTGTGTGAGGCTTACCATGTTTCCGTGGCTATCCGCCGTAGAGATATGACTAGTGCAATTGAGCGGTTCGTAATACACAATTTTACCCGGCTTCGGTGACTTCAGACCCTCTTTCAACTCCGGTGTGAATCTAGCGACGAATGAATCCGAAAGCTCCTCTGAGATATCAATCTCCACAAAATCGGGATCCCCGAATCGGCTGAGCCGTTCTTGCCAACCGATTTTCATCGCTTCGGCGAGGAGATGTGTTCGCTCAACAAGAGAGGTACTGCCAACGTCGTACGCCTCGATTAGTCGGAGCATTTGCAGAGTGGTCAATCCGCCCGCACCGAGTGGGGCTGTATAGATCTGATATCCTCGGTAACTGATTTCGTACGGTTCAAGCACCCTTGGTGTGTAACGCTCCAAATCTTCAACACTCAAGCATCCACCACTCTCTTGGGTGTAATCCGCAATCGTTTGTGCGATACTCCCCTGATAGAAAGCAGGGGCTCCACCTTCGGCGACAGTCTCCAGGGTTCGGGCGAGATCGGGGTTTGTCAGCCGCTCGCCCGGCTTTGGTGCCCGACCATTCTTTAAGAAAACACGCGCTGTCTCTGGAAAATCCTGCAACCATCGTTCCGCGTTGCCCGCCATGGCGCCTCGATTAGCGGTATTGGGAACATATCCATAACGAGCAGATCTAATAGCCGGTCCAATCACTTCGGTGAGGGGCATAGATCCAAATTGCTCAAGTGCCAAACATAATCCTGCCACCACACCGGGAACGCCGACTGCCAAGGGTCCGTGCAGATTGACTCTTCCCGGCACTCGGTAGCCCGCTGGGGTGTCGGTCTTCTCGATGGTGAACATCTGATCTGAAGCGGCAGCGGGCGCCGCTGTATTGTAATCAATGGAGATGACCTTCCCCTGATCCGCCAGATAGATGACCATGCACCCACCATAACCCGCTATGCCGTTGTGGCACGGTTCAACGACCCCTTCGGTGAACGCAGCTGCGATGGCAGCGTCCACCGCATTGCCACCTGATTGAAGAATCTTCATTCCTGCGTCGGCAGTTCTAGGGTGAGGTCCAACTACAGTACCGTACTTTCGTTGACGTGGTTTCATTCCGGATATCCTTTCGTCCTGTTCAAGTCTGCTTTTGGGGTGAAGGAACTGCCCTTGCCTACGAAGCTCTGTCAAGTTCAGAGATCTGAACCGGTGCATTCCGTTCAGCACTCAGTTTAGCCGCTTCAATCACTGCCATCGAATGGCGCACAGAATGTCCACTTGCATCGGGTGCACGGTTGCCAAGGCAACAGTCTGCAAACTCACGAATCTGGTTGGGCATCCCCTCTCGGCTCGATCCTTCCACCGATACCTCTTGTCCATTAACGGTCAGCTTATCGCCTGTTAGCATCATTGAGCCTTCGCTTCCAACGATGTACTGATCGTGGGCCCCGGTGTGGCAGACCACTGTTTGCGACAGCACACTCACCGCGCCATTTTCATGCGTCATCATGGCGGTGTAGGAGTCCTTTTGTCCTCGGTACAGATCGGTGCTCTCTGACCCCTGGGCATAGACTTGGGTTACTGGTGAATTGAGATACCAGTGTAAGATATCATATTCATGCGGTCCAAAGCAGTAAAGGACACAATTTCCGCCTATCTCCAGATCCAGATACCAATGTCGGGAATCACTCCCCGCTGGTGTTGGGTTGAAATAGCTGTAACGCCTCCGTATTAGGTGTCCCACTTGCCCAATTTCTCCGTCAGCAATCATTTTCCGTATCATCCGGCTTACGGGGTAGTACCGCATAACTTGACCCACCATCAAAATCTTTCCGGCTTGATCACAGGCATCAATCATCCGGTCGCAATCTGCAAGCGTCAACGCCATCGGTTTTTCCACCAACACATGCTTTCCCGCCGCCGCCGCCGCAACCACCTGATCAGCATGTAAGGAATGAGGTGTGCAGACATGCACTGCCTCCACCTGTGCATCCGCTAAAAGTGACTCAAGGTCTGTATAGGCACTGGCACCAAAATCCTCCGCTGCTGCACCCGCTCGATCTGGATCTACATCCATAACCGAAACCAATCGGATATTATCGTTTGTTTCGATTGCGTTCATGTGTGATCGGGCAATCCCTCCCGCACCGATAACTCCTACCGACAGTACATCGCTCATACGCTATCTCCTCAACTAAAATCTTTCTATTGGCACAAGCCTGTGCCCCAAAGCCAGAACAAGATTCATTATACAGATATATCTACCCGCGTCAATCAAAAAATAGGGACATCATCTTGTCGATTCATTTTCCGGTAGATCTCATTCACAAAATCGTCTATAATGTTGCTGACCAACGCAGAATTTGAGGTTCATTTGTTACGGACAACAGGAGGAATCATGATGGTAAACGGATACTTGACAGAGGAGCAACGCAAACACTGGGATGAGGAAGGCTATCTCATTGTAAAACAGGTGCTGTCCCCCGAAGAGATTCGCACACTTCTGGAGGCTGTCGATTCGGTTATTGAAGACTACATTCGGGAAACGGAAGGTCCAGATGCGCCGCGGTTTGGGCAAGGGGCTTTCACCATCATTCGGGCGATTGAAAGAACGGATGCGCTGGACACCTTGACAGATCACCCTAATATCTTTGGGACAATTCTTGCATTGATGGGTCCCTACCTCCAGATCATGGGAACACAGATTTATACTCGACATCCCAGCGATGATCCCTTGCTGGGTTTCCATACAGATGCTGGTCCCTCGCTGCAACAGATCCACCCCCATCCCCAAAGCCTCCCGCTGCAATTTAAGGTTCAGTTTTTCCTAACCGATGTATCACAGCCGGACAGCGCGAATTTCATGTTGGTGCCGGGCAGCCAGCGAGAGCCTTTCCCTGAACACCCGGAACCCGGATTTATTCCGGAAGGGGCGATCCAAGTACTCGCCGATCCGGGCGATGCTGTCATCTTCCCTTGGGCACAATGGCACTCGGTCGGACCGAATAAAACCGATCGAATTCGCAAAAGTGTCACCTTCCGTTATGGTCAGATGTGGAGTCGGCCCTACGACTATGAAACGCTTCCATCACAGGTGCTAGAACGAATGACACCTCGCCGCCGCCGTCTATTCGGATACATGGGCGAGGACTATCACCCGACCGATTATTTCAAACCACATGACCAGTTGGAGGTTATCCTCGGTGATGAGTGGAAATTGTAGGTGTGAAACGTGATAGCGATTATTGATTCGAGAATATAATACAGAAAGATAGAGAAACCGAGTTTTTGGGAAAAACTCGGTTTCTGGTGCCTTGAGAAAGGATAAAAATGGTTGATTTACAGGGCAAGGTCGCTCTGATCACCGGCTCATCGCGCGGAATTGGACGTGGGTGTGCAGTTGAGATGGCGACCTGTGGTGCTGATATCGTAATTAACTACCGAACCCATCCCGATGAGGCAGAAGAGGTCGCTGCAATCGTGCGAGGCCTTGGACGCAGCGCCATCACTGTCGGGGCCGACATCGCCGATCGGGATGCTGTCGAGGCAATGGTACAGCAGGGGATTGATCGGTTTGGAAAGATAGACATTCTTGTGAATAACGCGGCGATGAGTATTCGAAAACCGTTTCTGGAGATTCCCGTTGCTGATGTGTCACGAACTATTGACGTTTGTATGTGGGGCGTATTTCATTGCAGTCAGGTCGCTGCACGTCACATGGTGGATCGCGGCGGAGGTGGGAAAATCCTGATTATCAGTTCCGTCCACGCCTTTATCCCGTTTGGAAATTCTGTTGCCTACAATACCGCGAAGGCAGGCATCAACCACATGGGGTACACAATGGCGACAGAACTCACCGAGCATCGTATCAACGTCAATGTCATTGAGCCAGGATGGACCGATACACCGGGGGAACGAAACTTCGCTACAGAAGAGGAATTGAGGGAGGGCGGCGAGAAACTACCGTGGGGCAGATTGGGAACGATTGAGGATATTGGAAAAACGGCGGCGTTTCTCTGCTCCGATGCGGCGGACTATATTACTGGAGCCTGTTTGCGGGTTGATGGCGGGTTCTGGCTGCCGAGGTAGTTGAATTTGCGGTGCAAGTAAAGAATTGGGTAGCGATACATTGAATTTTTCTCTTGACTTTCTTCTGTAACTGCTGTAACATTGAAACGGAACTGTAAATTGCGTAATCGTACAAAGAAAGAATGGAAACTAATTTTAACAGAGGATAGATATAGGAAATCCTACAAAAGTAGACAATAAAGCTATAAATTAAAACCGACGGTAATCTTTGTTGGGGTGCGCTCCAATTTGACGCGGGGCACTGAGAATATACCCTTTGGACCTGATCTGGGTAATACCAGCGTAGGGAAATATGAGTTTAAGAGTAGAGAGCAGCGTTCGTTGTTCCTGACTTGTATTGTCGAGCCGTTTTCCTTATGCAGGAAAGCGGTTTTTTTTTGATTGGCGTTTGCTTGCCGCATAGGAGGTTGAGACGATGGCTACTGAAAAATCCAACGATTTTTTTCCGAACAGTAAAAGAGTATACGTTTCTAGCAATGAGAACAAAGATCTGCGTGTGCCTTTCCGTGAGATTTCGCTTCATCCCACACAGGCATTTAACGGTGAGATGGAAACCAACAAACCGCTGCGCGTGTATGACACAAGCGGACCGTGGGGCGATGATTCGCAATCATGCGATAGCGAGCAGGGACTGACTCCATTGCGAGCGGATTGGATTCAGACACGCGGTGATACTGAGGAATATGAAGGTCGCGAAGTCCAACCACAAGATAACGGTTATCTAACCCGTGGTCACGAACAGTACGCCAGCCGCCGTGAAAAACAGAAAGGTCGTTTGGAATACTTTCCGGGCCTAGAAAAAAAACCACTTCGTGCAAAAGCGGGTGGCTGTGTCACCCAAATGCACTATGCCAGACGCGGGATGGTTACACCAGAGATGGAGTTTATCGCTATCCGCGAGAATTTGGGAAGAGCTGAAGCGTATGAGGCTCTCATGAGCGAATCTGCCCCCCGGAATCACCTGAACTATCAGCACCCCGGCGAATCTTTTGGGGCGTTTATTCCTGATTTCATTACCCCTGAATTTGTTCGTGACGAGGTCGCACGCGGACGGGCAATCATCCCGGCGAATATCAATCATCCTGAAACCGAACCGATGATTATTGGCCGAAACTTCCTCGTGAAAATTAACGCGAATATTGGCAATTCTGCGGTCGCTTCCTCCATTGAAGAAGAGGTGGAGAAGATGCGGTGGGCGACGAAATGGGGCGCCGATACCGTCATGGATTTGTCAACGGGGAAAAATATCCATGAAACCCGTGAATGGATCCTTCGCAATTCTCCCGTCCCGATTGGCACAGTTCCAATCTACCAAGCCCTTGAAAAAGTAGGGGGTAAGGCAGAAGAATTGACGTGGGATATTTATCGGGATACCCTAATTGAGCAAGCCGAGCAAGGCGTTGATTACTTTACCATCCATGCAGGTGTGCGCCTGCCATACATTCCGCTTACAGCAAATCGTTCCTGCGGGATTGTCTCGCGCGGCGGAAGCATCATGGCGAAATGGTGTCTATCGCATCATCAAGAGAGTTTCCTCTACACCAATTTCCGTGAGATTTGTGACATCATGAAGACCTACGATGTCTCCTTCTCACTCGGTGATGGACTGCGTCCCGGTGCGCTTGCAGATGCGAACGATGCTGCACAAATTGCCGAGTTGGAAACGTTGGGCGAACTCACGAAGATTGCTTGGGAATCAGACTGTCAGGTGATGATTGAGGGGCCCGGACATGTGCCGATGCAACTAATTAAAGAGAATATGGATCTGGAGCTCAAGCACTGCTATGATGCACCATTCTACACCCTCGGTCCATTGACAACCGATATAGCTCCCGGCTATGACCACATCACCAGCGCAATCGGTGCGGCGATGATCGGTTGGTTCGGTTGCGCAATGCTCTGTTACGTTACGCCGAAAGAGCATCTGGGACTGCCGAACAAAAAGGATGTTAAAGATGGTGTCATCGCCTACAAGGTCGCGGCGCACGCTGCAGATCTCGCCAAGGGGCATCCCGGCGCCCAAGAGCGCGATAACGTGATCTCAAAGGCACGTTTTGAGTTCCGGTGGGAGGACCAGTTCAATCTGAGCCTCGATCCGGAAACCGCCCGTGAATTCCACGACGAAACCCTACCACAGGAAGGTGCCAAACAAGCACACTTCTGCTCAATGTGTGGTCCGCATTTCTGTTCCATGAAGATCACGGAAGATGTCCGTCAGTATGCGCGGGAAAAGGGAGTCACTGACGAGGAAGCGATCCGGTTGGGCATGGCAGAAAAAAGCGATGAATTCAAAGAAGCGGGTTCAGAGGTATATTCCTCCGCTGCGGATTAAAGAACCAAAAGGGACAAACAATCGTTTGCTCTCACTGATCGAAAAGCCGTTTTCCTCCGCATAACATGGGAAAACGGCTTTTTTTATCCTTGAAACCGAGGTTCTATACGTCAGAGTGTAGTAGTTCAATGCCGGTTCTGTTAGTAGGTGTAACCTTTATGGTTGACTTTCCTTACCTTATCAACAAAGGAGACTTTTAGATATGCCTAAACAGAAACGAAACCCAATCGAATACCTCTTCAAGGCGCAAAAAAAGGTTGCTCCGGATCAATACGGAAAAGTTATTCCCGTAAAAAAGATGCTTTGCAGCACAGCCTTTTTCCCGGGAGGTTCCGGTTTATGGCTAGGTCGTTCCAGTTCATCAAAAACGGCTTCAAACAAACCACGTATGCTGAAGAAGAAGATAATGGTACTTGGGAATGACTTCGGTTCAAAAGATGGGTATAAAAAGGTCCAGGATAATCCGTACAAAAATCTGGATTCTTCATCAACATGGCGTAATCTGCTTGAACTCTTGCATTGCGCTGGCATCAAGCCAAAGAATTGCTTCTTTACGAACGCTTATATGGGGTTGAGGAACACAGGTAAGAGCACGGGACCATTTCCGGGGATGGTTGATCCAAAGTTCGTAGAGCGCTGTCAATTATTCTTTCTTGACAAGCAGCTTCCAATGCAGAAACCGCGTCTCATCATAGTATTAGGTGCCGAGGCTCGGAAATTCATCGCACAGCTATCACCTAACTTAACTGAATGGAAAGAATGTAATACTTTCACCGAGCTAGACGCTTCGAATTTGGGGACTTTGGTGAAGAAAGTTCGCTTCAACGGTTCCAAGCCCGCAACCGTTGTTGCCTTAGTGCACCCTAGTCGGCGTAAAGGGAATGTCTGGCGGCGACGTTACCGAGGGAAAAAGGGAGAAGCTGCCGAATTGAAAATGCTCAAAGACGCATTGAAAAAGTCTGGACTGCGGTGATCATAGCTTGTTACAGACTCATCAAGAATCGCATCACACATCACGTTTCATGTAAGGAGACACAATCATGTCCAAAACCTATCGTACAGGACTCGTCGGGTGTGGCGGTATGGGAAGCCACCATCTCCGCGTTCTCAATGATTTACCCGAATTTGAGCTTGTCGCGCTCTGCGATATCTTCCCTGATGCCGTCAATAAATCGGGGGATGAATATGGGGTCGAAGCGCGTTACCTCGATTTTAATCAGATGTATGATGAAGCAAATTTGAATCTCGTCGCCGTTGCTACACAGACACGGGGACATCATGGGCCGGTGGTTGCGGCGTTACAACGCGGCATTTCCGTTATGTGCGAGAAGCCGATTGCCATCGACCTCATCGAAGCGGATGACATGGTCGCCGCCGCGGAAAGGTCCGGCGCAAAATTAGCCATCCATCAACAGAACCACGTCAACCCTGGCATCCGCAAAGCGCAAGCGATGGTGGCGGAAGGGGTTATCGGCGATGTTATCTTAGTACGAGGGAGAAACAAAGCTGGACGCAAAAGTGGGAACGAATTCATGGAGATGGGAACGCATGTCGCGGACATGATGCTCTGCTTTGGTGGAGTTCCAGAGTGGTGTTCGGGGACGGTCTACAACGAGAACCGACCCGCCGGACCGACGGACATTATGGAGGCGAAAGAGATGTCTCCGCGAGATCGAGATTCTGGGTTGGTGATGGGGACACGTGCGATAGCGCATTACGGTTTCCAAGGCGGTATCTGGGGTGAGACGCACTTTATCAATTACGCCAAGACAATGAGCGAAAATTACGGCGTAGATGTTCTTGGTACGGAAGGACAGTTGGCGGTGCGTGCCTCTGCGAATGTGAAAGACAACCTGTGGCATCTGCCGCGTCCAATGGAGGGCGCACCGGCACAATTCTCGGATTGGCAGCAGGTGGATCTGTCAGATGTCGGTCTTGAGGAGCCAGTCGTCACCATGTACCGACGGCTAATTCATGCTATCGAAACGGGGGCGCAGCCGCCGAGTAGCGGCGAAGAGGGACGTTGGGCATTTGAGATGATGATGGCGATTTACCAGTCGCACCGCGAAGGTGGGCACCGCGTCGAATTGCCACTTGCCGATCGCCGGCACCCGCTGGAACAGTGGCGTGGTGCGTGAAACCGTGATGCGTGAAACGTAATAATATAGTAGTAGGCATATTTCTTTGAATCCCGATTTATCGGGGATCCGTATGCCGTAACCTTCGTAAGAATAACCATTGAGAGGGTTCAATGAAAATTGACCGATTATTACGAACTGACGGTGTTTGGAAGATCTCGCTTTCAACCGAAGCCGAGCAGGATATAAGCCGCCTCTGGATCCATGAATACCAGATGCGATTCGGGACTGCGCAACTCAAGTTAGGGGGCGTCGCAGGCGTGGGCACGATTGAAGAACATCGCAACAAAGGATATTCTCGGCGTGTCATGGAGGACTCCACAGCGTTCATGACAGAGAACGGCTTCGATGTTGCCATGCTGTTTGGTATCCCGGACTTCTACCCCAAATTCGGCTATGCAACAGTACTGCCGGAAACATGGATGGAACTTGACACGGAGGAGGCACAAGCGGCCGTATCCACATATCAGATCCGGAGTTTTGAGACGGGGGATGCATCAAAAATATTGTCCCTCTATGCAGCAAACAACGCCGAGCGAACAGGCACTCCTTTAAGAGACGAGACCCGTTGGAAGGAATTCAAGATGGGAAGTGGCTTTGGCGTTGTTGCTGACCCCTTTGTCCTCTTAAACGAAGCCGGTGAGGTAATTGGCTATTTCGTCTGTGATGAAACAGAAGAAAAGTGTATCCTTTGCGACATCGGATTTCAGGACAGGACGATTTTTGAGACAATCGTTCGCTTTCTTGGTGATCGCGCCAGACGGATTGGGGCAGCGCAGATTGAGTGTTCTATGCCTGCTGACCATCCGTTTGCCATCTTCTGCCGACGCTACGGCTGCCGGACAAATACCCAGAACCCGAAGAACCGCGGCGGTATGATGCGGATTATCAACCAATCGAACACCATAAAAGGAATTACCGGTGAGTTGGAAAAACGGCTGCGCCGCTCCGCCCATCTTTCACAGTGGAGCGGGAAGATTCTGATCTCAACAGACCTGGGGCAGGACTGTTTGGGGATTGATCGGGGGCGCGTTACATACACCGGCAGTAAGGCGAATGCCTTTCACCTTAAGATGCCACAGGACAAGCTGATTCAACTGATGATGGGGAGACGAAGCATCGAAGATCTTGTCATTGAACCCGACGTTTCAGTAACTGGGGGAATTATTCCGATTCTGGAAATCCTCTTTCCACTCGGTTATCCGCACGTCTGGTGGCCCGACCGATTTTAATGGACGGGAGGCTTAACCGCCTGAGCCAGTTTTAACTTCAACACATACGCTAACGTACGAAAGGAGTTTAATCTTGTCAGCGAAAAAATACAGAGTTGCAGTCGTCGGAGGCGCAGGGACCTGGGGACGCTTCTATCTACGCGCCTACGCCAACCATCCAGACTGCGAGATTGTAGCGCTGGTAGACCGTGCAAGGGACCGGCGGGGTGCCTTCGCCGAGCGTTATGACGTCGAGACCGTCTTTGACACGGTGGACGAACTCTTCGCGAAAGAAGTGCCTGACATCGTCTCAGTTATTCTACCCGTCGGACATAATCCTGAGACGGTAATCGCATGCGCCGAAGCCGGTGTCAAGGCTGTATCATGTGAGAAACCGATAGCCGTGGAACTCTCGCAGGCGGATGAGATGGTGCGTGTCTGCCGTGAACGTGGGACTGCCTTCGGCTGCGGAACTGGTTATTGGGATGCACCCTATCTACTGGATATAGCTGATTGGGTCCGTGCAGGCAATATCGGTCAACTGACCGACGCCGCAATTCCCGGTGGGTTGCCGACAGAAGTATCGGGCGGAGGTTGTGTGCAGCTAACCATGACGCGTCTACTCACAGGTATGGAGGTCGAGTGGGCGGAGGGATGGGTATTACCGCCGCAAGCTGGCTGGATGCCTTCGGTCGAATTTGAGGAAGTGGAGACGGATTCCCCCGCTTATGGTCGCTTGGGATTATCCGGTGGAATCGTCTGCGAAATTGTCGAGCCACAAATGGATCAAAAAGTGTTCTGCCCCGTTTCGATTACCGGCGAGAATGGACGGGTATGGATTACCTCTCCCAAGCCGATCCTTATTCAAGGTCAAGGTGCCGCTTCAGCGCCTGTGCAGCCTGAATTTCTGGATAGTTCCCGAAAAGACGGGTTTACATCAGCCATTGAACGGCTCATGCGAGCGGTAGATACCGGCGAAGATGCCCTTTGCAGTGGACACGACTACCGTCAAGCACTCGAAATCGCAATCGCCCTGAAGCAGTCTGCCCACCATGGGCATGAACGGATATCTCTGCCGCTGGAAGATCGATCTCTCAAAATCTATCCTCATCCCTACCGCTTGAAGGGTGGCGATGTGGCAGGTTGGGAGAGTATTGGCTATACGGGACCGCCAGAGGTTGCGTAGGATTGTTGAGGAAATTAAGCGTGATGAGATCCTGCTGCTAATTGGATTGTTGTCAATTCTTATTGGATAGACACATCAATTGTCACAGCAAGTTAGCGGCGGTTTTATATTTTATCCTTAGAGGTTTTTTTCTTTAAGTCAGATTTTACAGGATAGCGGTGTTTGTTTAGAAATGATTTTACCTAGAGGGGCGATAGTATTTCACCACTATTTTGCGGCTGGGTAATAATTGTATCGAATCGGTGGGATCCAACATGAACCCCTGTATCCATTGTTCGATATCATGGACGTAGGGATCTATTAAGTCATAGTGCTGGTTATCAACTTCAATTGATTTAGCAAAGACTTCAATCCATACCTCTTTTACGTAGCCTCTTCGGGTTATACCATCAGTGGGAATTATCGTGAAGTGGGGATACCAGTGTTCCTGATAAGGATGG
Organism: Candidatus Poribacteria bacterium; assembly: GCA_965204355.1. Lineage (GTDB taxonomy): Bacteria > Poribacteria > WGA-4E > WGA-4E > PCPOR2b > PCPOR2b. Next base: position 5,020,517 of record OZ241983.1, on the reverse strand, counting down.
ATCGGTAAAGAACCTGTATTGCGACGGATTGTCTCGCATTGTGCCTCAGACATTCTCCAAACGCGATTGAGCATAAGTCGGCACTTGATAGGAAAGTTCTTGGATTTTCTGAGATTACGCCCGTTTTCCAATAGCTTCTCTAAGTGTTTATTGCTCAATTCGGAATCAATTTTCCGGTGACCCATATTGACTTGAGTGGTGATGAGGCGTTGTTTTGGTATTGCCATTTTAAATTTCCTTTCTGAAGTGAGAGCGGTTAGGTTATTGCTCCAGATTACCCGATACTGGCAATCTAAGCAAACAACTCCTTAATAACATACCCGTCGTTCACCACCCGAATCGGTCGTCCACCCCTGGAGTAATTCTGGTCTTCCGCATCAATTCCGAGAGAGTAACAGAGCGACGCAAACAGGTCAGGGACGGATACAGGTCGGTCCACAACCTCCAGCCCATCTTCACTGGTAGCACCAATCACCTGCCCACCACGAATTCCACCGCCTGCAAGAACAACCGACCATCCGTTGGGAAAATGATCACGTCCATCGTTATCATTAATTTTGGGGGTGCGTCCAAACTCACCGAGCCACAGGACGATGGTTTCCTCCAACAGGTCCCGACCGGCAAGATCTTTCAAAAGCATCGAAAAAGCAGGGTCAAGTACTTCGAGCAGATTTTTGCTTCGCTCAAAGTTATTGTTATGGGTATCCCATCCATCAAGCGAAACTTCGACAAATTTCGTGCCCGCCTCAACCAATCGCCGTGCCATCAAGCAGCCATCTCCAAATTGATTCATGCCGTAGGCTTCCCTTACGGCTAGCGGTTCCTGTGAGAGATCGAACGCTTTCACGTTCGGAGAATTAATCAGCTTATCTGCCTTTTTGTAAATTGCTTGATGCGCTTCTGTGCTCCGGTTCGCGTGCTTCTTGAGAAAATCCTTTTCCAGATCTGCCAGCATCCGGAGGCGCTGCTCAAATCGACGCGCATCCATCTGCGGCGGATATTTGAGATCCTCAATCGGTTTCACCGGATCGCTAACAACAAAGGGATCGTGTTCAGCACTGAGAAACCCGCTCGTAAAAGCGGGAGCATTGATATTGACGCAGTTGGGCAGTTCAAAATCTTCATCGTTCAGATAGTGTGAGGCTATCGAACCCAAGGTCGGGTGCGTCACAGAGCCGGTTGGCGCGTAACCGGTGTGGAGCAAATAGCGCGCCCGTTCATGATTTCCCTCACGCGTAACCATCGATCGGATAATCGACAGATGGTGGGCTTGTTCCGCGAGTTGAGGCAGATGTTCGGAAAACTGAATACCTGCCACGCTTGTGGGAATCGCTGCGAAAGGTCCAGCATTAAGCGTATCTGGTTTTGGGTCAAAGGTATCCAATTGACTCGCACCACCATTCATGAACAGGACGATACAATGCTTGGCGCTTGCTGTAATCCCCTCGACTGGGGTCCACGCCAATGATTGCAGATGCCGCATCGCAATTAGCCCTAAGAAACTGCTCACCCCAACTTTAAGGAAATCACGTCTTGAAACATCTTTCTGCTGGGGATTAAGTGTTTCACATTCATGTATTCCAACGTGTGTGTTCATCTTTCTATCCCTTGGTAAACTGAGTGATGATGAGCACGAGGAGAGTGATCCAGACCGGCACCATCATACCAACCATCCACTTGAAAACATCTGTGATTCGCCTTTCGAGTCGTGCTTCCAGTGCACTCATCCGTTGTTCAACTCGCGTTTCGAGCGTACTCATCCGTGTTTCGAGCGTACCCATCCGTGTGTCGAGCGTACTCATCCGTCCCTCCAATGAACCGAGGCGCTCGTTAATCTGATTCAACTCACCACGCATTTGATTAACATCTTTGGAGACCTGTACCACCAAATCACTGAGGTTCTGAACCATATTCTTCAGTTCAGTTGTTTCCGGATTGGCTTTCATGATAGGGGATTCTCCTTTTGTCTCTATCTCATTGATGGCTCATGTTAGGAAGTGCAAAGAAACTGAATTTTCAAGAAAAAACTCGGTTTCTCTTCGCATTTTGCACTTTCTTTTATAGTGAATTATCAAAATATGTAAACACTTTCGCTCCCCATGTTTGGTAGGCGCTGTTTCTAACTGCGCCTATGCGGTGCGGTTACAAACCGCACCTACCGGGGTGATAGTCCGGATTTTCCCATACTCGGTAGGCGAGGTTCCCTAACCTCGCCGGTACAAAGTGTTCAAGTAATTCTAAAGTTCACCATAATGTGAACCTCGTTGATTAAGTCTCACGCCACATATCTAATGATTCAGCGCAAATTCAGCAGAGTTGAGTAATGCCCAATAGAGGTCCTCGTAAGCAAGCGCCTTGTTGCGATATAGACTTGATCGCAGGTATCGATCGAAATACGTCCGTTCTGTGGTCCGAGGGTAACGTGAAAGGGTGGTAAGGTAGATCTGATCGAGTCGTGCCCGTTTGGTGCGATGTGTTTTGAGAATATAGTGAAGGAGACCGCCCCGTGCTTTGTGATTTCCGCTATCATTGACCAGTGGTCCATTAATCATCATCAACGCCTGCGGGACCGTGCCGTTAAACGCTTCAACCTCCTCCATTTCCCCGTTATCAATCAGAAAAAGAAACCGTTCCAAATAGCGGCGTTTCATATTTTCCAGTTGGCCACGGTCTCGCCGCTTTTGCAAACGTTCAAATCCTGTTGATTCTAACATTGAATAGAAAAACTGCTCCGCAGTCAACGGTTTAACGTAGGCATGTGAATAATAAAGATCGTCATACTGATTGCTTTTGTTCGTTTCAGAAGTGCGTTGATAGGCTTTGGTGTTGAGGATGGTTCGCATCAAGTATCGGAGGTCATATCCGTGAATCATAAAATCTTCCGCCAACCAGTCCAGCAATTTAGGATGTGACGGTGGATACTCCTCTCCGAATCCGTCCAGCGGTTCTACAAACCCTCTCCCCATGAAATGCGCCCAGATCCGGTTGACAATGGCGTGGCAGAAGTACGGATTTTCCTTAGCTGTCATCCACTCACTCAAGGCACGCCGTTGTTTAGCTGGTCGTGTCTTGGGTTGCTTGCCGTCAAGGAAACTCGGTGGGATGCGTTCATGAGTTCCCGGTATACGGACCGATCCCCTGGGGACATTTTTCAAAATGCGGTCTACAACGCGCCTTCCGCCGTCCTCTTCCTCTTCGTAGATACTTTCTTGGCGGGTATTGGCAAAAAACGCCGCCAACCCGTAGAAGTCCTCCTGATACCACGCTTCGGTTTTGTGGTCATGACATTGTGCACACTGCATCGGCAACCCAAGAAACAACCGAGAGGTGTGAGCGGCGAGATCCACCGGCGAGAGGTCGTAACGTAGCAGATAGTTCCCCGCACCGTTTTCCTCCACGCTGCCTTCCGCTGTGATCAGGGTTGTCACAAATTGGTTATAAGGCATGTTTTGCGCGAGACTTTCACGTATCCATCCCTCCAATCCCATGCGTTGCTCTCTGTTATTATCATCTCGACCAATGAGCCAATTACTCCACAGTCGTGTCCAGTAGTCGAGATAAAGTTCACTGCCAATCAGTTCATCAATCTTTTTTTCACGTTTATCCTTAGAACCATCCTCAAGAAAATCGACAACCGCTTCGACGGTGGGAATTTTTCCTGTCAGATCCAAATGCACACGTCTCAAAAATTCAGCATTACCAGATCGTTTCGATGGTTTAATATCTTCTTCTTTCAATCGAGCGTCGATATGTCGATCCAAATGCCTCGTACCAGACCAAATGCGTCCCTCAACGCTACTGGTGACGGTCAACAGTATAATACTCGCACAAATGAAAATTAGTGGACCATTCAATAGGTTGCTCTGTGTCTGATATAAACTTTTCATCATTTTCGCATACTTCCTTTTATGGTGAACTTTAGAATTACTTATACACTTTCGACACACAACCAACCCCCTAAATCCCCCTTATCAGGGGGACTTCATGAGGCTTCGATAAGGGGCATTATTGGTGAACGTCTACATATTTATATTGTTCACTATAATACTAGTTTTCATCCCTCTTTGCACGGGTAGGCCACCATTGCTCCGGTCAGATAAAATTTTAATACATTACCACGGTTTAATTCAATAGCAATGTTCAAGCACGACCTCTACCTGAACCAGTCGTAATGAAGTCCCACTGAACGATCTTCGAGCGGTAGTTCAACACGCACGCCTCCCTGTGCGGAGGATTGCTTAAGTCCAAGCTCAACTTCAAGTGCCATCGCTACCCGCCTGCCTGAATTCTTTGGTTCATCAAGCCTACTTTCGAGGCAGTCAACGATGTCGGCTAATCCATAGACAGCGTTATATCCACCGACAAATTGGGGTGAGGGCCACGGCATCTCTACACGCCGGCTGCCTTCGGGAGTCTCAATGTCCTGCCATAACCGCCAACTACCCGGAGGGCCTGAGTGGAATTGTATCTCGCCCTCAGTACCGGTCAGACGAATTACACCCGCGCCCTTTCTGAAATGAATTGATTTGCCTTCTACAGTAGTCACCATTCCTTGTCCAGCGAACTCGTTACTGCCTGATTCGCGTTGCGGCTGATCGCCGACACCGATAACCCACGCAGGTGGGCTATCAACAAAATAGGACCAATATTGCTTCTGTGATGTTGGTGTTTCTGTCTCAATGGAGAGGAGCTCACCGATGGTGCCCCCGTTAGCCAATTCCTTTGCCTTAGCATAAGAGGGATGGTTCACTGGAATAGCGCCGCAGCAGAGTGGTACGCCGGCGTCAGCACATGCGTTGACCATCCGGTCTGCCTCCTCTAGCGTATGCGCCATCGGTTTTTCTGTTGCAATGCCCTTCACACCGCAATCAACCGCCAAGCAGGTCAGGTCAGCGCGACCTTTCGTGTTAGTGGCAATGGCGACAATGTCGAGTACTTCTGTGTGTAACATGTCTGCTGCGTCGGTGTAAAGTGTCACCTGACCGTAGCGTTCGCCAAATGCTTTTAACCGATTCCGATCTCGGTCTGCACCAGCGACTAAGTCAATTTCCGGCCGATCCCATATTACTTCCGCCCAGCTATGAGGTACATTCCCGTCTCTGTGATACTCGTGAAGGTGGAATCTGCGGTGGATATCAAGTTTAGGTGTGGGACGATTCACATCGTCGACGTGGTACGTATCCCAGATCCGACCGGCAAGGTCGGAGAGCATTCCCATCCAACCCAAGCCGATAACCCCGGCACGGTACTTTGCCATATCCCTCTCCTTCTCAGACGCATTTACAACTCGCCCCGCCATCGACAACCAGTTCCGTTCCAGTGATGTATTTCGCTTCATCAGAGGCGAGAAACAGGGCAGCATAAGCCACATCCCAAGCGTCGCCCATCTTTCCGGTTGGACAGAGAGCGTTTCGTACCTCGATCATTTTCTCTACGTCCCCATCCGCATAGGTATCGACAAGCGACTTAACGACCATCGGTGTGTTCATGAAACCGGGCAGAATACTGTTTGCTCGGATGTTCTGTTTTGCGTACTGAATGGCAATGCTCTGGGTGAACTGCCTGATCGCCCCTTTGGTTGTGCTGTAGGAGATGTAGGGCACCCCCAACCAACGGATGCCAGCGATGGAAGAAATATTCACAATAGCACCACCCCCCTGCCGTTCCATCTGGGGAAGGACATATTTGCAAGTCAAAAAGATGCTCTTGAGATTGACGTTATTAACAAAATCCCAACTCTCTTCGCTTGCTTCGACAGGACCGCCGACTTCAAGAATACCTACGTTATTATGAAGGATGTCAACGCGTCCATAGGTTTCGAGGCAGCGTTCCACCATTGCCTTGACCGCTTCCGACTTAGAGACATCTGTCTGATGAGCAGTACAATCCCCTTCTTCCTGATTGATGATCTCCTTTGTTTCTTCCGCAGCAGCGAGATTAATGTCAACGGCGAAAACTTTCGCCCTCTCGCGTGCGAAGAGAACAGCAGTCGCCTTGCCGTTACCCCAACCCGGCCCAACTGATCCCGCACCGGTTACAATTGCTACCTTATCTTTTAAGCGATCCCCCATAACTGCCTCTCCCTATAGTTTCGATTTATGCCTTCGAGAGATACGTTTCGCGTTCGATTACCTGCTCTAGATGATACATTCGTTTAGAAGAAGCGGTCTGGCGCATAACCTCTGAGTGGACGCTCTGCGATCTTGGGTAATACCGCGGTTTGCCATCCCGCTGAAGGTAACTGTCGAGTTCAGCAATCTCGGTATCGGTTTTTGCTCGACTCGCCACATTAAGATCAAAATGGCGACGGCTACGCCCACCGCCGAATGATGCATGGAAAATATTATGGTTAAAAACCACAACGTCACCCGGTTTAGTTTCAACAGCGACGCACGGAACATCACGCCCATTGATACCCAACGTCTCGTTTGTGTGACGTATCTGTTCAATACGCTCCCGCCATTCCCCAAACAGGTGGCTTCCCGGTATCACACGGATGCATCCTGTATCACGCGTAAGTGGATCAAGGTAGAGATGAAACTTGGCGTAGAGTCCAACCCTGTGTGCTCCGTCGGAATGCCAGTCGGTATCCCCGCTGTAATAGTTCCCATCCCCACCCACATAATTGAAGTCATCACCTAACAGCGATCCAATCACCTCAACCACTTTCGGATGGTCCAGAAGGGTACAGAGACGCTCGCTCTGGTCAATAAAGGGAACAATCTGGGATCGCTTCGTCCCATCATGCACCATGCCCTTCTTCTTGAAGATTGCTCGATGCTCCGCCGTCAGCCACTCAATCTCTTCCGTTAGTAGGTCGGGAAGACACAGATACCCGAACAAGTTAAAAAAATCACATTGCGCTGATGTCAATGCCATAGCACACGATTCCTTTACTATAATTCGCCATTGTCGAGGGCTATCATACGGGACCGTTTTTCGTGGCTCAGATGGTTTTCACTTTCCATCAGAGATTCACCGGTGGAAATCCGGACCATTGGTCCCTTGTCCTTTGCTGTGGGGAATGATTTAGCGTTTAGAGGCCATAAAACCGATTAACGGCGGGCTAGACAGAAACTCATCCCAAAATGAGTTACCGTGTTGAGTAGGTGCTAAATGGAGCTCGACCCATTCAAAATCAGAAAAACCGGCTTTTTGAAAAGCCCACTGATAAGTCTCTGGCGTGAGAAAAAAATTCTTAAATTCAAACTGCTGCCCGTCTTCATTGACGAGTTTATATAAGATTACATCTCCTTCCTTGGGAGGACTGACGCACTCTTTTTCAAATCCATATTTGGCAAAAGAGACGGTGCCGTTGGGGGGATTCTGAACGTTGTCATTAACCCCAAGAAACCGCCCTTCCGAGCGTAGTGCATTATAGCTGACTTGGCAAAAGCGAAGGAGCTCTTCTTTCGTTTTGGCGTAATTCAAAAGGTACATTGCCACAATGAAATCAACCGGTGCAGCTAATTCAAGTTCCGCTACATCTCGATTTACATATTTGCACCCTAAAGGGCAGTTCTTTTCTTCCTCTTGCGCCAACCGGATCATTTCGGCGGAAATATCGACACCTGTAACTTCGGCAGCACCTGCTCGCTTGATCTTCCGCGTGTAAAACCCCTCACCACAAGCCAAGTCTAAGACCCTTTTCCCTTGAACATCCCCTAGCATTTCAAAGAGAGAATATTCTTCAAGATACTTCCGAAATGATAACTGTTTGGAGTCCCTGTAGGCTTCAGCAATGCCGTCATATTCATTTTTCGTTTGGGGCATGGGTAATTATATTCCTACTATTCAAGCTCAGTGAAAAACGGGTAACGTTTTTGTGCTAAGAAAAAAGGGACTGTTTACTCCAGTCCCTTTTTTTACCTAAAATCCGAGCGTTTTCCTGACCACATTCTTTAGTGGTTCGCCCGCTTTATACCGCCTGATATTATCGCAGAAAAATTCAATGGTGCGACGTGGGCGGTGCTGTGACCCCCCAGCGGCATGTGGCGTGAGGATCACATTGTCCATATCCCACAAAGGGCTATCCTGCGGAAGCGGCTCAATTTCAGTGACATCTAATCCCGCAGCAGCAATCTTTCTCTGTTTAAGGACTTCAATGAGAGCAGTTTCGTCAACAATAGGACCACGAGCAACATTGATGAAATAAGCAGTCGGCTTCATTAGTGCGAGGTTTTCAGCGTTGATTAGTCCCCGTGTCTCATCTGTGAGTGGACATGCGATCATCACCACATCTGCGCGACTCATGAGATCAGGTAGTTGATCAATTGGCATCAACTCGTCAACCACATCGGGCTTATCTGTACGATAGGCATCAACCGAGAGAACGTACATCTCAAAACCTTTGGCGCGTCTTGCCATATGCTGACCAATCCCGCCCATACCGACAATACCAATCGTGAAGCCACCAAGCTCGATCATGGGTCTTCCGCCGCCCCATTTACGCTGATCTTGGTTACGAGTGAATTGGTCAATGCCTCTTGCGAGAGCAAGTAGCAGGGCGAAACCTTGATCCGCGACGTGAGAGCCATACAACCCTGCTGCATTCGTCAAAATGACATCGCTATTTATGAGAGCAGGATGCAGCGTGTTATCCATCCCCGCGCTCGAGGACTGAATCCACTTCAGGTTCGGCATCTGTTTGAACAGTTCCTCGCTACAACCACCAAAGAGGATTTCTGCGTCCGCAGCTTCTCTGACATACTCCTCTTCAGAGTTTGCGAATACGACGCTGTTTTCCTCACCCGCAGCATCCCGGATGATCTGATTCAATTCTTCATTTGAATTTGGTCTCTGTACCAAAATTTTCATGAATCGCCTCCATTCAAAAAACTAAAAATAGAAGAGTAGAGAAAAGGGAGATTTCCTGTTTTCCCAAGCTTCCTTGGCACTACACATCATAATTACTTCATTTCCACGGTGGTACTTCAGGCAACAACGCTTCAAACTCCTCAATCAGCTCCGCTTCATACGCCCCAACATATTCGTTATTGAAAAATTTATCCATGCTTTCCTCCACCAAGCGTTCCCACGATTCCTCCTCGTATCCCGGATTGACGGGAAAAAAGAGTGCGCCAACATCTCGTGCAGCTTTCAGATCACCCGGAGCGTCGCCAATCATCAAGATGTGATTTGATGGATAATTTCCTTTCGCTGTTAGCGTGAGATGTTCCGTCTTTGATCCCATCTCCTGCCCTGCAATCACCGCCACATATTGGTCGATATTGTGTTCAGCCCATTCCCGTTCGAGTGCCTCGTTGGGAGTTGCTGAAACCACAATCGCATCAGCGCGCCCCTGTAGACCTTGCAGCGTCTCACGCACGCCGGGGAAGGGTGGCAAATTGTGGACAATCTCAGAGATGGTTTCATTCACAGCAAGGCTCCACTCAAGGACTTGGCTCAACTCCTCTCGTTGTGCGCCCGTTGCATTTTCAATCACGTTCCTAAGTGTCGGATTACCGAGTTTGGTCTCCGTTTCTGCCCATTCCCTAAGGTATGGAAAATCTGGAACCCCTGCCCTGCGAACCTTCGGCATTTCCCGAAGAAAATCGCAAACAAGGAGGATTGCTTTGAAACGATTACACCCGCGCGTTTGGGAGTAAAGATTCACAAAATCCCACGCTTGATGAACTTGCCTCGAAACAGCGGGGAGCCCGAAGTGCTTAATCAAGTTGACACTGAAGCAGTCGTTATGCTTAACTTCCATCGAATTGAACGCACAACCGTCCGAATCAATTCCCACAAAGTACTCATGTTTCGGTTGAAAGTCCTTTAACGCTGCCGCTGCATCTTGAGCCATTCAATTTTCTCCTTTCAATTCGGGCTATCAGATAGGCATAAGTCCAAGCGTTCATAGGTTTATCGCTTCATTGCGTTCGTAATTCCGTGAATCAGATGCTACTTAACAACGACTTCTGGTCTCCCTTCCACCATCCACTCCGTATGGAAAACGGTCGGCTGCCCATCCGCTCCCACAACTGTCTTACCATCGGCATCAATTCGGTTATAAGTGTGTGCGCCAAAGTAATCCCGTTGTGCTTGGATGAGGTTGGCAGATACACGAGCGCTGCGGTAGCTATCGAAGTAAGCCAGTGCTGAACTACACGCAGGTACTGGAATACCGAGCTGCATAGCAGTTGCAACGACATGACGCCAGTTGTCCTGAGTCCTTTCAATAACCTCAAGGAAGTAAGGATCAAGTAATAGATTCGGTAAGTCAGGGGCGTTCTCATAAGCATCGGCGATTCGATGAAGAAAACGGGCGCGAATGATGCATCCACCGCGCCAACCGAGGGCGATTGTTCCAAGATCGAGGTCCCAATTATACTCGCTGCTCGCTTCACGCATCAACGCAAATCCTTGAGCGTAGGAGCAGATCTTTGAAGCATACATCGCATCGTGGATAGCCTCTAGTAGTTCCGATTTGTCGCCTTCATACTCTCCGCTAGGACCGCGGATAATTTTCGAGGCTTTGACCCTTTCTTCCTTAACCGCAGAGATACACCGTGCGAAGACCGCCTCTGCGATGGTTGGAGCAGCAATGCCGGTATCGAGGGCAGAAATACTTGTCCATTTTCCCGTTCCCTTTTGTCCTGCAGCATCGAGAATAACTTCCACGATAGGCTCCCCCGATTTATCCATCTGCGTAAAGATGTCGGCTGTAATCTCAATTAGGTATGAATCTAGTTCACCTTCATTCCACCTTTTGAAGATTTGGTGCATCTCCTCAGCACTCATACCGAGAACATGTTTCATCAGGGCATACGCCTCACAGATGATCTGCATATCTCCGTATTCAATGCCGTTATGCACCATTTTAACATAGTGTCCTGCGCCATCAGTGCCGATGTGAGATACACACGGAGTACCATCGACTTGGGCCGCAATTTTTGTGAAAATCGGTTCAACAAGCGCATAAGCTTCGGGGTCCCCACCGGGCATCATCGCGGGACCATATCGAGCACCTTCCTCACCGCCTGATATTCCGGTTCCCATAAACCTTATTCCTTTCGCTGTGAGATCCTTGCTACGGCGGATAGTATCTTGGAAATTCGAGTTTCCTCCATCAATAATCAGATCGCCTTCTGAGAGATATGGCGTTAATTCGTTGATACATGCGTCAACCGCAGGGCCAGCCTGTACCATTAAGATCATTTTCCTTGGTGCACTCAACGAATCAATGAACTCTTCAATTGAGTGTGTCCCAACAATATTCTTACCTTTTGCCCCTCGTGCGATGAAATCAGTCACCTTTGAGACAGTACGATTGAATACCGAGACCCGAAACCCTTGACCCTCCATATTGAGAGTTAAATTTTCGCCCATCACGGCTAATCCAATGAGCCCAATGTCAGCTTTTGCCATCTTTGGCTCCTCCTGTAAATAAGCAACATCAAGTGATTCGAATATGATACATTACTCGCTAGGTGCGGTCAACTGAAAAAGAATATGTGAAGACGCTAAGGGTTGAACCTTTTTCACCTTGACACATGGTCTCCTTTTTGATATGCTTGCATCGCTTCTGCACATTCCACATCCGATATATGTTGAGCGATCTTCAAATTGCCCGATTAGTGATCGATAAATCGGTGCAATCAGAGTATTTGTGAGGTCCTATTTGATTGTGTGGGGATGTGTTAAAGGTACTTAGAGACTGTTAAAACGGAATGAAGATTCTGAGGGAGTGATGTTTATTAATCCAGAAGCAAGAGAGCGTAAAGAGGGGATAACACAGGTAAAACAATCGGAGGCGACAAAGAAGTGCTTGAGCCTAACGCTGAGCATGGGTTAGTTTAGAGAGCAGCTGGCTTTTGGCAGATGGCGGGTGACCAGTAATTCTTACCAATCAAATTCGATAATGCATGTACCGTTGGATAGATTACGCTTGAAGATAGTGGCGAAGCAGTTTTCTCAAATTCCGGTGTGCGTGGAAAAGATGCGCTTTCACAGTACCGCTCGAACGCCCCAAAGTATTAGCAATCTCTTTGAGGGAAAGCCCTTCCCAGTGGCGAAGGATGAAAATCTCACGCTGTTTAGGAGCCAGTTGCATAATTGCCCTACGAAGGTAGGTTAATAGCTCTTTGTCTTCAACCGCTTGCGTTGGGGGTCTCAGATTGATGTCTGCGATGTTCATCATCGGTAGGTCATCGGATTCCAGCGCATAGTTCATCGTTTCGCGCCGAGCGCTCTTACGCAAAAAATCGATGCAAAGATTGACAGTAATGCGATAGAGCCAGCTATAAAATTGAGACTTTCTTTTGAAATCTGGGAGTCCCTGATAGGCTCTGATGAAAGCATCCTGAGTAATATCAAGGGCATCTTCGGAATTTGGAACAAAACGCTGAGCGAGTCGGTAGGTCCGATCGTGGTAGCGCACCACCAACTTATCAAAAACCGATTTATCTCCCTGTTGAAACTGCTCAATCAGCTTTGCGTCATCGGGGAACGCTTGGATACATGGTGGTAATATTTTCGGATAATCTTCTTCTTGCATTTTTGCCTTTCACGAAAAATGCCGTAGTCGACACATTTCCCTTCGGGGGGTGTGGCAAATTCGGCGAATTTAGTCATCAACCGTGAACAGCTAATTGATAACTAAGTTTTGAGCACTAATGAACTGAAGGGATAGCATAATACAGGATTAATCCATCTGTTTGAACATATTCGAAAACCAACGTTTGTATCTCTTATTATCTTGAACGATTCGCTGCAACAGTTCTAAACTTTCTTTGTGATTCGCAGTTTGAGCGGTATCCACGAGATCTAATACCTCTTCAAGCACGACCCGATCTTGACGAATCAGATCAGATAGCGCTGCTTTGAGGTTCTGTTCATGTCCAAGCAGTTCAAAGATTTGATTGGCGTGGCGAATTTCCTCCGAAGCCACTTGCTTTAAGTAGGCGGCGAGTTCATGTTGGTTTTGCTGCTCCGCCATCTGTGCCAAGATAAATCGTGTGCCAATTGAAGTCAATTTTGCATGTGCTAATTCGTCCAACTCGGCTTCCAGACGTTTTTTTATGTGCCCGGGGTCCCGAGGGTGAAGTTGATCGTAGCTCGGCCAAACCGGTTTGTCCATCACCTGTTTCAAGCGCGTCAAACTTGTGATTAGTTCCTCCTGTTCTTCAGCGGTCAACTGTCCAATTGTCTGATGCCAGAAATCAGTCGCGCTTTCTGCTCTGTCCTGAAAAAGCTGTTCTGATTTTTCTGTCAACTGTATACGATTCTGCCGACGATCTGTATCGCATTTGCGACGAATCGTCCACGCATCACGCTCTAGGCGATCTACAAGACCTGAGACGGTGCTGTGAGCGAGTCCGAGATGTTCGCCCAACTCGCCGATGGTCATACCGGTTTCACCACCATACCAGTGGAGATGCAGTAAAGCGTTAAACTGCACAACCGTGAGTTTCTTCGGTACAACTTGCTGCACAAAGCGTGACTTCACTGCACCCTGTGCATGTCGCATCACGCGCATAATCAGCATTGCGTTTTCAGCATACTTGGACATTTTCTCAAAGTCTCTTTCAGATTGTTGGAATTATGTCGTATAACAGATATAATTATTTTGTATACGATATAATACTATATAAATTTGTGAAAGTCAACCCTAAACTCATTAAAAATATACATCTGTCAGAAATTAAATAGGCATAGTACGCAAAGGAAAACTATCCATGAAATATTTGACCTACTCCGGCAACCATCTGATTAACGCGAAATTGCCCGATAACTCGGAAATCTACTATCCACAACCAGCAAAACCTGGAGTCGGACGCTCCGAGATTCCGGAACATGTCAAAAAGGCTGTGGAAAATCCGCAGGGGATGCCTCCGCTGAAGGAACTTGTTAACGGGGACAGTAAGATTCTGATCGCTTTTGATAATAATTGCCAGCCTTTTCCGATGACAAAAAAGCCTGACATGCGTCAGATTATTCTCGAAACATTGCTGCCCATACTTTACTCCTACGGAGTTGAAAAGCAGAATATACAGCTAATCTGCGCTGGTGGACTTCATCGCAAAATGAAGACGCACGAGTTAGCATATATGTTAGGCAAAAAAATCATGAACGAATTCTATCCGTATCAGTTAAGAAACTTTGATGCGGAGGATTCCAATAATATCGTTGATTTAGGGAAAACGGAGCAGGACGAAATTGTTGAAGTCGAGCGTGAGGTCGTGGAAAGTGACCTAGTGATCTATGTTGACACCATCCAGATCCCCCTTAACGGTGGACACAAGTCAGTTGCTGTTGGGATGGGGACGTATAAATCGATCGCCCCTCACCACTCGCCACACATGACTGCGGAATGTCCACATGTCATGCAACCTGGGGGGTCAAACATGCACGCTTGCATTGAGCGGATGAGCCGAATTATTCAGAACCATAGTAAAATCATGGTTATTGAAGCTGCTATGAATAATCAAATCTATCCCACAGGTTTTCGGCAGTTAGGCAAGCCAAATGCTCAATGCAACGGCTTTGAGAAAATGTTAAAAACGTTAACACCGCCTACACTATCACTGCTGCCGGAAGCTCTGCGATACAAAATCTTCAAAGGTATCCGAACGGATTATGAGCCGATTGAGATTAACGCCGGTGCCATTGACGATGTTCATTCCAAAACCCTTGAAGCGATGAAAGATCAATTGATAATAGACGTTCCGAAACAGTTCAGCACTTTGGTTTTTGGATTGCCCGATATGAGCCCGTATGCTATCGGCGCTCGGATTAACCCTGTGCTGGTTGTCAGCGATATATTGGGGTATGTTTTCAACTGGTTTTATAACAAACCGCTGATTAAGGAAGGGGGCGTTGTGATCATCTTGAATCCAACCTTTGAAGTTTTCCACGAAGAATATCACGTCGCCTATAAGAAGTTCTTTGATGAAGTCCTTACCGAAACGACCGAGCCCTTTGAAATGCAGCAGCAATTTCAAGAACAATACGCCTATGACCCCCATCTCATAGACTGCTATCGCAATAAGTTTGCGTATCACGGATTTCATCCATTCACTGTTTGGTATTGGGCGACATACGCGCTCAAGTATCTATCCAAGGTCATTTTGGTTGGTCCCAAAGATGATAGTGTTGCCAAGAGATTAGGCGTAGATTGGGCAAGAAATTTGGATCACGCGTTGGGGGTAGCGAAGGTAATTTCCGGCGAAGATGACGTTGTTGCTTTGACAATGCCACCGTTTCTTTACGTCAATGTCCAATGAAGTTGGCGAGTTGGTTACGTCTTATAGAAACATCGTGAAATTAGAATCAGAGGTGAAATATGTCCAACCAAAGATTGAATAAGAAAATACCTACCATTGAAGAAATTCAGAAAGAGTTTGAGGATTTCGTTAAACAGAAGTACGGCGGTACCGTCAATTTTACAATGTCGCAGGCGAAGCCAGACACAACTACGACGGATGATACAAACACCACCGCTCCTGAAAAAAAGACGTTCGATCTGAAATTTGACCTCAAACCGAAAGAGGTTAAGCAGTATCTTGACCGCTATGTCATCAAACAAGATGACGCGAAGAAAGCTTTGGCGATTGCCGTGTGTGATCACTATAATCATGTGCGTGAGGTACACGAAAATCCGAAAGTTGCAGACACCGATTACTCGAAACAGAATGTTGTCATGCTCGGACCAACAGGCGTTGGTAAAACTTACCTCATTCGCCATATTGCCAAGTTGATTGGTGTGCCCTTCGTCAAAGCGGATGCCACTCGATTTAGCGAAACCGGCTACGTCGGTGCAAATGTTGATGACATGATTCGGGATCTTGTAACGCAGGCGGACGACGATATTGAGCTTGCACAATACGGTATTATTTACCTTGATGAAGTGGACAAGATTGCGACACCACCGAACATCATTGGACGTGATGTCAGCGGACGCGGCGTGCAGATTGGTCTCCTCAAACTGATGGAGGAAACAGAGGTGGATCTCCGCGCTGGCTACGATGCAGCCTCTCAGATGCAAGCTATGATGGAGTTTCAGCAGAAAGGCAAGGTGGAAAAGCGTATCATCAATACGCGTCATATCCTTTTTATTATCAGTGGGGCATTCAACGGGTTAAAAGAGATTATCAATAAACGCATGAATCAGAGCAATATTGGCTTTAACGCAACGGTGAAAAGTCAAACGGAGTTAGGAGATCCCTTTCAGTTTGTTACACCGCAGGATTTCATTGAGTTCGGATTTGAACCTGAATTAATTGGTCGTCTACCTGTCCATGTTGTGTGCCAAAATCTTGCCGTTGATGATCTCTATCATATTCTAAAGCACTCCGAGGGATCAATCATCCGTCAGTATGAACGTGCATTCGGAGCTTATGGAATTGAGGTGCTGTTTTCGGACAAAGGACTCCATCGAATTGCCGAGCAAGCATACCTCCAAGGAACAGGCGCGCGCGCATTGATGACGGTTTGCGAAAAAACGCTGCGAGAGTATAAGTTTGAGCTGCCATCCTCCAATATCCGGGAGTTTGTTGTGACAGAAAAAGTCATTGAGAATCCGGCGGGCGAGCTACAGCACATTCTAGAAAATGCAGACTATAATTTCCAAATTGTAATGTGTGAACGGGTACGCCGATACGAAGAGGATTTCCAGCGCGAACATCAGATGCAGATTCAGTTTGATGATGAAGCGACTGAACTCTTATGCCAAAAGGCGATTGACCAGGGACGAGCGCCAAAGGAGATCTGTGAGGAACTGCTGCAAAGCTACCAACACGGTCTGAACCTTATCAAGCAAAATACTGGCCAGTCCGTTTTCGCCTTTACTAAAGCGGTGGTGGACGATCCAGATGTTATGCTGGAGCGTTGGATTCGCGACTCCTACGCAGCAAAGTCCAAAGAAGAACAAAAAGCATTGGACGAAGATCTTTGAGATTGTAGAAGATTAAATAAACTTGACGCACCAAGACAAAGTGTGCTAAAGTTATAGGCTGTCTGAAATTGGAAAACACTACCGATCCGATACGTTATGGAGGCACACTTTCCGCCTTGTTCTTTGTGAACGCTAAGCGAACAGAAACATGAAGATTGCTGAAAACCTCATCGGCCTCATCGGCAATACCCCACTGGTTCATCTGAACTACCTACCCGGACCGGACGACGCTACAATCTTGGCAAAGCTGGAGTCCTATAACCCCGGCGGCAGTATCAAAGATCGGATTGGCTATGCTATGATAGCCGATGCAGAAGAGCGCGGATTTCTCAAGCCGGGCTGCACAATTGTTGAACCCACGGCAGGTAATACAGGAATCGGACTGTCCATTGTCGCGATTGCAAAAGGATACCGTGTTACCTTGACCATGCCGGAGAACGTCAGTCAGGAAAAGTATACGCTGCTTGCTTCTTTTGGCGCGAAAATTATACTAACACCTGAAGACGCTGGGATGGGAGGCGCAATTTGGGAAGCCGAGGAAATTGTCTCGCGAAATCCACGTAGCTTTATGCCCAATCAGTTTGAAAATCCTGTGAATCCTGAAATTCACCGGCAAACGACAGCGCGTGAGATTTTAGACGACATTGACCGTGAGATTGATTTTTTTGTCGCTGGTGTGGGAACGGGCGGAACCCTAACAGGTGTTGGAGAAGTCCTCAAGACTCATCGGTCGAAGACGCAGGTAGTTGCAGTGGAACCGAGCATCTCTCCCGTTCTGTCCGGTGGACAACCGGGACCAACCCGCATTGATGGTATTGGAGCCGGCAGAATTCCACAGGTGCTGAACGTTAATATCATTGATCAGGTGGTTACTGTGTCCGACGGAGAGGCTTATCAGACGATGCGACGGATTTCAAAAGCCGAGGGTTTGCTCGTTGGGATGTCGTCAGGGGCAAATGTCCACGCCGCATTAGAGGTAGCGCGAGGGCTTGGGAAGGATAAAACTGTCGTCACAATTTTACCGGATACGGGAGACCGTTATTTTAGTCTTGCCCGGTATTTTGAATCAGAAATTGGATTGGAAGCCGATTTTGAGTGAAATAGGAACATGAGCGTGGAAGTTCCTGGGTTCACCAATTCACTCATCGCTCATTTATCATGTTCCATGTATGTAGGAAGGATTGGGTATCCCTTGAATGAATTAACAAATCAAGATCTGATAAATGAAGAGCTTTGCTACGAAGTTCGTTTGCTCGAAGAACCACAGGAGATCTTATTCAATCTTATTAAACGTTTTAAAGAACGCGCCGCAATTGTTACGAGTGGTCAGTTGTCCGGAATGATCCTGCTCCACATGGCTTACGAAAATAAGCTGCCATTTCGAGCCTGTACAATTGACACACTGCGTCTGTTCCCTGAAACCTATCAATTCCTTGAGCGTGTCGAGGCACGTTACAACATTCATATTGAGAGGATTGCTCCAGAAGCGGAAGCAGTGGATCGAATGGTGGTAAATCACGGCGAATTCCTGTTCTTCGACAGCAAACAGAAACAGGAATATTGCTGCAACATTAGGAAAGTGGAGCCGATGCAGCAATTGTTAGATACACTAGATGTCTGGTTTTCCGGGCTGCGAAAAGATCAATCCAGTAATCGGCAAAGCACACCCAAAGCGGATATCATTGAGCACAAAGGACGTTCTATACTGAAAGTCAACCCGCTAGCAGATTGGCCCGAGGCACAGATCTGGGAGTACATTCACAAACACGATGTGCCCGTAAATCCACTGATGGAGCCTCAAAAGTACGGGCAATATTATGAGTCGCTTGGATGTGTCATATGCACAACGCCGATCCTGCCCGGTGAACCAAAAAGAGCAGGACGGTGGCGGTGGCAAAACGCACCGGCAGCCGAGGAAGATAACAAAAAAGAATGCGGGATTCACTACGCAATATAAAACCTAAAACGCAAAGTATCTAAGTTTTATCTCATAAATATAGAAGCTATCACAATTAAGACCAAAAGATTTTTGGTCTCGTGTTATTTCACTCTACAAAGAAGGGAGTTTTGCAATGGCTGTTACCGTACGTATTCCAACCCCTCTCAGGAGACTCACGCAGAGTCAGCCGGAAGTTGAAGCGGAGGGAAACACTATTGAAAGCCTTATCGAAAACCTTGAGGCAAACTATCCGGGGATCAAAGAACGCATCTGCGATGAGGCCGGTAATGTTCGTCGTTTTGTTAATATTTACATCAACGACGAAGATATTCGCTTCTTGGATGGTAGTGCAACGGCAGTTAATGATGGTGACGAAATCTCAATTATTCCTGCAATTGCAGGTGGTTCATCAGTTGATGAAAGAGACTGAAGTGTTAGAATTACAAAGCGAGACTCTGGATCAAATCTACGTGCACGCGAAGGTCGAATTTCCCGATGAGTGCTGTGGTATCATTTTGAGCGACGGGGCCCGGGAATTCGTCCGGGAGTGCCGGAATATACAAAATGAACGGCATGCCGAAGATCCGGATACGTATCCCCGCGATGCACGCACCGCATACCTAATAGATCCCAACGACCTAATCCGTATCCACAAAGAGGCTGAAACCCAAAATCGACCAATCAAGGCATTTTATCATTCTCACCCAAATCACGATGCCTATTTTTCGGAGAAAGATAAAGCGGACGCAACGGCTTGGGACGAACCGGTGTATCCCGGGGCGGCTTATGTTGTAATCTCGGTCTATGATCACGAAGTGAAAGCAACAAAGGCTTTCGTTTGGAATAACACTGATATGAACTTTGAAGAAGTACCGATAGGTACGAACCGCGTGGCACAATAGGACTGGTTAAACCAGAAAGGAGTGGCAGATATGGCATTTTTAAGACTGCGATTGACTTTCCCGCCGGATCTGATCACTGAGCCCATCATCCATAACATCGGTCAACAGTATAATGTGATTACAAGTATTCGACGCGCCGATGTCACGTCTGACAGAGGGTGGGTTGTTTTGGAGATTAGGGGCGAGCCTGATGAGCTTGAAAGGGTTGTTGAGCACCTCAAGAACGTCAAGGTGGAAGTTGAGCCGATTGAGGGAGATGTCGTTCAGTAAGAAGTGACTCCAGCAAACACATCACGGGGAGGATGAGTAAAGACTCAAGCTATTCACTACTATTAATCTTCAACCATACACTCCCCGTCAACAAAATAGGGACATAATCGACAATGTTCTCTATTCTTCTCAAACCTTCCTACCCCGATTGCATCAGAATTCAAAGCACCCTGCATTGCTTCAATCCGTTGTAGCCATGCCCTCTCAATATCTACTAATTCTTCCCTCGTTATCTCTGCTGAATACGCTGAGACGAGATCTATTGAGTAGATTGTTGCCGGCATGACCCGCTGTTCAGGATAGAGCCGGTGAATAAGCAGAGCGTATAGTTCAATTTGCGATTGATAGTAATCCTCCAGATTGCCGATTTCTTCCCAATCAATTCTATCTGTTTCATAGCTGATAACCTGCCATACCCCCGTCGAATCCTTGAAGAGCCTGCCTGCAATTCCGTCAATTATATGAGAACCAATTTCGGCGTGAATATGCCGTTCACGGTACACCTCATCTGTGTTTAACGCTATCTCCCTAACTTTCAAGTCCAGTAAACGGTTGACATCCTCGCTAACTGCCTCAGTAGTCTCCTCAAGATGGTGCTCCGGTCTCGGCATTTGAATCTGATGTTGCAAATAAAACCGCGTCGGACAGTGAGTGTACGTTGTAAGTTCGGTCACCGAAAAGATTTTGCTAGTAGAGGAAGGGATCAACGGATCGATATGGTACGATGGAAATTCGACTGACGGTGATGGAGTGGGCGTCTCTTCTTCAGCAAAATCGAGTTCATCAGGCGATTTAATGATTCGAATTGGCAAATCGAAGGTGATTTGCCTAGTTTGCTCTCCCGACAAAGTTTGAATCGTCGTCTTTCGAGCTAAAGCCCCTTCCTCCGATGGTATCTCCGAAATGTCTAGGGCATTGAACAACCACTCGAACCAATCTCTTGCTTCTCCTCTTTCATTGAGCGTTCCTGATAGAATCAGCCGATCGCGAGCACGGGTTGTCCCCACGTAAAAAAGTCGTTGTTCCTCTGCTACCCTTTTATTACTTATGCGCTCCTTCATCATCTGGGTCGCTCCTGGATTACTCTGTGTGTAATTTTTTTCCGGGTCCGCAGGGCTAAAACCGATGCCCAGTTGATCATCGACGAACGGTTCCTGATCGTATCTCGTGCCCCTTCGATCTAGATTAGGAAGAATGACAACCGGAAACTCAAGTCCCTTCGCCGCATGGATAGTCATTATCTCAACAGCATCTGATGTCAATTGTGTTGTTGCTTGTCCCTCGCGCTCTTCCTCTTCAATTAGCAGGTTCAACCGTTCCAAGAAATCGTCGAGATCCGCGAACCCTAATCTTTCAGATTCCCTAGCAATCTCTAATAGCTTTTCGTAGTTTGCCCACCGCTGCTCACCACTCCGCCCAACAGGAAGCACCCCCACCATTCCAGTATCGTTGACGATTTTCCGGATGAGCTCGCTCGGGGGGATGTGACGACAGATTTCAATATGGTCTCGCAATGTCTGGACTGCATAACCTATTTGGGAGGTTGAGGATTGATTTGTTTGAGCGGCGTAATCTTGGACTTTCTCCCAGAATGTCTTTTTGGAGGACGGTTGTGCTACTTCATACAATTCTACATCTGAAATACCGAAGAATGGTGCCCGGAGGATTCCCGCAAGTGCCACATCGTTGTTGGAATTGTCAAGGAATTGCAGATAGTTACCAATGTCGTAAATTTCTTGACGCTGATAAAATCCGATACCGCCCGTAATTTTGTATGGAATCCCCGCTTCGAGCAAGGCAGCTTCAATCTCTGGTAGGCGTGTCCGACTGCGAATAAGGATGACAATGTCACTATATCGGATCGGCCGAAGTTTTTCGCCTTCACCGTCATCTGTCCAGATCGTTTCACCTGTCCCGATCAAATGGCGGATACGTGCCACAATCAGTTCATATTCGTCAACAGATGGTTGTAGGTTACCTTCCTTTGATCCAATGAGCAGTTCCACATCGCCGGGAGAATCGGTGGCTCTTCCCTGAATCAGCGGCTCATACTTAATTTCAAACTCATTCCTCTCTTTCATAAGTTTCCCAAACACTACATTAACAAAACCTATGAGATTTCTCAAGAGACGGAAATTCTCAGGAAGGCGAAGTTCGCCACGTTTCTCCGAATTGCTTCCATCAAGTGTTTCCCCTTCCCAAGTAAAATCCGAGGTTAATGCGGATTGATAGTCGATTATGTCGTCCCGTGTCTTATTGAATACCCGCACATCTGCCCCGCGAAACCTATAAATACTCTGGTTCTGATCGCCGACGATGAGCAGATTGCCCGATTTAAAATCCGAGACTAATGGTTTCAGAATCTCGTATTGTAGCTGGTTCGTATCTTGGTACTCATCGACCATGATATAAGGGTATCTCTCAGCGAACTGTTCATGAATTGATTCTTGCTGTAATAAATTCCTGACCTTAATCTGAAGATCATCGAAATCGAGCTGTCCCGCTTGGATTTTGTGTTGTTCGTATGCACCTTGAACTTCGTCATAAACAGCCAGCAAAGAGCGTGTCACACGAATAAGTAATTCATCATCAGCCGTAATTGACGCAAAGGATCGGAAGTAGTTCGCTGCGGGGACAAGGAAATCAACCTCCTCCTTGATTGGATCAATCTCAGTTTTTGAGCCAAGGAAATCTCTTTTACTAATGTCTCCGCTTTTCGTTACAATCAGTGGAGCAAGTTCGAGGACAGTCGGAATGACAGTTAGTATTGCTAGTTGTGGAAAAATATATCCCACCAATTCTAGGGCTATCGAAGCATTAGTAATTGATGGGGCGGATTGGAAGTAGTTCGCT
The DNA here is from genome assembly GCA_965204355.1 of Candidatus Poribacteria bacterium. Lineage (GTDB taxonomy): Bacteria > Poribacteria > WGA-4E > WGA-4E > PCPOR2b > PCPOR2b. The sequence continues at coordinate 4,997,656 of OZ241983.1, read as the reverse complement.
GCACGAACAAGAAAACCAACATGCTCCGTGGTTGGGTCGATTTCGGCATTTGACTCCGAGGAATCTCTTCCGCTGATCTGTTCCTCCTCCGCTAGAATCAATGGTGCAAGTTCGAGAAAAATCGAAATGACGGTTAGTATTGCTAGTTGTGGAAAAATATATCCCATCAATTCTAGGACTATCGAAGCATTTCTCCCTGTAGCAACTTCTAGGACTCTGTTCAGACAACGCAACCAATTTCCGATAGAAAACTGATTTTCTAAACTTCGCGATAATTGTGATTGTGTATAGCTCCGCCAAACATCCAAAATCTCTGAATCTGTGTGGCTGTATAAGCCGCACATTAGGCGATCCACCACTTCGCGCTGATTAACCAGTTCACCTAAGTGTCCTTCAAGCCGGGCTTTGCCAAGGATTCGCAGTAGGTCTACCAATTTTTCGCGTGTCTCGTCCCCATCGGGGCGGTCAGCAATCTCCCGAAGCGTGGAATCAATTATTTCACGGAGAGCCAACCGGTGTTGTATCCCTTGTAACACACTGAAACCCGCATCAACACCCACTTCAACGGGATACTCTCGCAGAATTCGCGAACAAAATGCGTGGATTGTTGAGATCTGTGCAGAGAGCATGCCTGCTTTGATTTTTTCTAACTTAGCGCTGTGAGGTTCTTCCGCCAATCTTGCGTTGACCTCATTGACGATACGCTGCTTGAGTTCTGCTGCAGCTTTTTCCGTAAACGTGATTGCAACTACTTGATTGGGGGGCAGATCTGTTTCAAGCAAAATCTTGAGGTATCGGTGGACCAATACCGCTGTTTTCCCTGATCCGGCACCAGCAGTCACACTGATGTGCCGATTGAGATCATGAGCTTTTTTCTGGTTCCGTGTGAATTCCACGATGCGGTAACTCCAAAAAAAAGGCGATAGCACAAACTGTAGACCGTGATACGGATTCCAACCGTGTCTGGCTGCGGGTTGCAGAGGTGATCGCGGTTAACCTCTACTGATCGTGGGTCTGTTCGTTTGTGTGCTATCGCCCGGTTTGTTTAATACGTCTTTTTCGCCCGTTTTTCTTGCTTAGCGAGTTTTTTCTCTTTACGTCCTTTTTTAGTCGCAGTCTTTTTGACTACACCTTTATTTGCGCTATCTAGTGATTTACTGCCTTTTCCCCGATTACCTCTCATTTTTCGTTCTCCTATTCTACTGTTCCGTTGACAGTTGATAAATTAGAATCCAAGGCAACCAGCGCTCACCCTGTAAGCCTGTTCCAGAACAACCGTTTCTGAGATTCTACAGATACTTTAACAAGATCGGTTCAAATACAACTTGAGTCCAGCTATAACTTAGTTTTCGGACTTGAAGCCCTAAAGGCGCTGGTATGTTCGTGATGGACAAGACGACTCTGTAAAATCTACATTTTTAAAAAAGTTCGAACTATCTTTAAAAAACTACTGTGAGTATAGCATAGAAGCTAATAGATTGAAAGTTAAAATTCTCTCTATAGTTTTTCAGTAAATGCATCTTCTGTTAGAATTGGGATATCGAGTTCGACGGCGCGGTCATATTTAGCCCCCGGCGATTCCCCGGCAATGAGGTAATCCGTCTTTCGACTAACACTGGAACTGACGTTGCCACCGCGTTCCTTTATTTTTTCAGATGCTTCCGAGCGCGTCATTGTCGAAAGCGAGCCTGTTAAAACAAAGGTTTTATCCATGAAGATACTATTGGAAACTTCTAGAGATTCACTTGATTCGGCTATCCATTGGAGTCCTGCATCTTTCAGCCGTTTCAGGCATTCTTGAACCCGCTCTTGTGAGAAGAAATGGAGGATGCTTTCCGCAATTTGTTGCCCAATGCCGTGGATGCTTTCAATATCTTCCATACTTGCATCGGCGAGGGCATCAATCGAGGAAAAGTGGTCAATCAGTAATTCCGCGACGTTTTCACCAACGTGGGGGATCCCTAATCCAAACAGCACCTTTGCGACTGGAATATGTCGGCTTGATGCAATGGCGTTTACGAGATTTTCGGCGGATTTTTCTCCCATCCGTTCAATACTGGTCAGATCCTTCTGCTTCAAGGTGTAGAGATCGGCAACATCACGGATCCAGCCTAACTCAACTAGTTGCTCAACAAGTGCGGGACCAAGCCCGTCAATATTTAGGGCATTTCGTGAGGCAAAGTGTTCAATGCGGCGCTTCAGTTGGGCGGAGCAACTCACATTGATACAACGAACCGCTGCTTCATCTTCCGACCGCTGGACAGGAGTTGTGCATACCGGGCAATGATTTGGCAAACGAAAGATCTTCTCAACACCTTTTCGTTGATTTGTGAGTACACCAGTAATTTTCGGAATTACATCCCCCGACCGCTCAAGAACTACCGTGTCCCCAACGCGAACGTCTTTACGGATAAGTTCCTGCTCGTTATGCAGCGTGGCATGGGTTATCGTAGCACCCGCCAACTGTACCGGAGAAAGAATTGCTACGGGCGTCAAGACACCGGTTCGCCCTACCTGTACCTCTATTGCTTCAATCTGTGTTGTTACCTGACGTGCGGGGAATTTACAGGCGATTGCCCAACGGGGACTTTTTGCTGTAGTACCGAGCATCTCTTGCTGCTGAAGTGAGTCAACTTTGACGACAATTCCATCGGTGTCGTAAGGAAGCGTTTCCCGATCAGCGGTCCACCGATAGCAATACTCGATGACATCTTCGATTAATGAATGTGGTTTATTATGGGGATTCATCTTGAACCCCAGGTCGGTAAGTAGGGCGAGTGCTTCGGTATGCTTGGCAATCTCGACCCCTTCTGCATAACCGAGGGTATAGATAAAAATATCCAGTGGACGTGACGCTGTGATGGTGGAATCCAGCAGGCGAACGGAACCGGCGGCGGCGTTCCGTGCATTTGCGAAAGGGGCTTGGTCCTCCGCTGTCCGCTGTTGATTCACTTCAGACAATCGATCCCTTGGGATAAATACCTCGCCTCGCACTTCCAAAACAGTCGGCATCGGCTGAATCGGCGTTAGTCTCAGTGGAATTGTGCGGATGGTGCGTAGATTCGCCGTTACATCTTCACCATACTCTCCATCCCCTCGTGTTGCACCACGCGTGAACTTGCCATCTTCATAGAGCAAGGCAACCCCCAAGCCATCAATTTTTAACTCCGTCACGTACGCAATCGGCAGATCCGGTAATGCCTTCCGCACACGCTGATCGAAATCATATAGTTCTTCAGGACTATACGTATTATCGAGACTCAACATTTGCCCACGGTGGGGGACACTAGTGCCAAGTGCAGTTTCACCGCCAACCCGCTGTGTCGGCGAATCAGGCGTGACCAGTTCAGGATGCACGGCTTCTAGACGTTCTAACTCCTTCATTAACTGATCATAGTCCTGATCCGAAATCTCCGGCTGATTGTCGATGAAATACTTGCGTTCATGGTAGCAGATCTTTTCCCGTAATGCCTCAACCTGATTTCGAATAAAATCATCTGTCATATCGCCACACGATTACGGTTAGCGGTTTTATTACACTGGTTTTGTGTGCTTATCCGGAGGGAGAACTCACATCTCGTTTGATGTCAGGTCTAAATCCATCATATCATAGAAATTCTACGTTGAAAAGTTGCCAGAAAACGATTTTCCACAACGCATCTTCTTTGCGGAAATCTATTTGGCAATCAACAATAATTTCTCTTTTTTCGGCTCGTGGTTTGTCGGGACCTGCTCCCTCTTCGCTGATGATGTGTAAGGTAAGTCGTGCAGACGCCTGACGTGAATTGGTCACATCCACTTGAATTTTATTAAACTGAAATTGAAGGGCATCATACTTGCTAAACACTTTAGCGATCGTTGGATTAACTTCATCGAAGGTTGCGGGAATAACACCTGTCGCTAAACCAAGGAGTGTAATAGGATCATCTCCTGCCATGTAAGTTTCCGAAAAGAGTTCCCGGATTGTTTCCAATTTACCTAGATTCAACGATTCAATTAGTGCAGAAAAGCGTTCTAAGAACTGAGGAATCTCCGTCTCGGGATTCGTCGCGGGCATAAGTGGGACGTTCAATCCAACGCGGCCAATCCTAAGTTCAAAGTTTTCTGTTTTGGATTGATAATCGACAGCTTCAATCGTTATGCTGAGAGTCTCCGAATAGGGGACCCCTGTGAAATTGTATCTGCCATCTATTTCGGTTATCATCATCCGATCCAATAGGTTGACAGTGGCGCCCGCAATCGGGTTTCCTGTTGTGCCATCGGTAATAACGCCTGAAACCGCCCCAAACTTTGGAGAGAGGGAAATATTTAACTGTACCTGTTCAGTCCTAAGTTTGAATTTCCTCATTTTGGGTTGGTAATCAAGATCCATGGTGATCAAATTGTGGCTATCCGAATAACGAACCTCTGTGAAGACGTATTTGCCGTCTTCTCCAGTTTCCACCGTTTGGCCTAACAGACTGACGGTTACCCCCGGAATCGGTTTTCCCGTCCTGATGTCAGTGATAATTCCTGATACCATACCTGACTGCGCCCCATCCTCTCCTTCTAAGTCTACTATGTGCTCGGATTCTTCTCCGGGATCGACAGAAGGCGAGGGCGAATCTTCACCACAACCTAGACCAATAATCGTCCAAATCAGAAGAAGAAACAAGCATAGATTGATTTGAAATTTCATTCGATTTATCCTCCGTTTAATACACAAGAACTAACCGTGTGTAGCGCGATTAACCCATCACGGAATTACTTTGCTCAAAGGGTATTCGATAATCCCCTCTGCACCTACGTTCCTGAGTTCTGGGATGAAGTCCCGAACAATATGCTCATCCACAATCGTTTCGACAGCATACCAGCCATCTTGGCTAAGTTGGGAAATCGTTGGATTTCTCATCGCTGGCAAAATGGCGAGCAAGGACTGCAAGTTTTCTTGAGCAATGTTCATCTTGAGTCCGACTTTGTTTTGTGCCGCCAACGCCCCAGAAAGAAGTATATACAAACTTTCCGCCTTGTTCCGTTTCCATTCATCTACCCAACTCTCCTTATTTGCGATCAGCATCGTTACCGATTCAATGACGACATCGACGATTCTTAATTGGTTGGCACGCAGGGTGCTGCCGGTCTCCGTCAGTTCTACTATTGCATCGCAGAGATGGGGAATCTTCACCTCGGTTGCGCCGTGCGAAAATTTGACGGTTGCATTGATGCCGTTATCCGTGAGATATGATTTTGTTGCTTCAACCAGTTCCGTAAAAATAACTTTTCCTTCGAGGTCCGCGGGGGATTGAATGGGAGAATCTTCTGCGACCGCCAACACCCACCGTGCTGGTTGAGTTGTCTGCTTGCCGTAGGTTAGGGAAGCGACTTCTAACACATCCGCTTTGCATTCTCGGACCCAATCTCGTCCTGCTAATCCCACATCAATGACACCACGTTCTACATAGAGTGCCATCTCCTGTGGGCGCAGCAACATCACCTCGATTTCATTGTCATCAATATGTGGATAGTATGATCTGCCACTAATCGTAATTGTGTAACCCGCTTGTTTGAAAAGGTCAATAGTAGATTCCTGTAGAGATCCTTTAGGAATACCCAATTTCAGTTTGTTCATCGGTTTGTATGTCCTGCCTCCAAGTTTTTTCGATCGCTTTTTCTAACACTAAATCCAATTCTCATTTGTTACAGTGATTGCTCTGTAATGGAACCCCTTTTGCTCTACTTTCTTCACTCCACGCATGGATAAGCTACGGGCGGACTGCTATCCGTGCTTTCTCTGCGGTCTGTAACATGCAATCGGGAATTAGTATAAGATATGGTATGATACCATACTCCATCTATATTGTCAAAAGTGAAGGAAAAAGGCGTCTTACGTGATGTGTTCATTGAGTTCCGCAACACACCTTAGTCCTACTCTTAGCTTTCGGAGTTGAGTTGCATGCTCAACAGAAATTAGCAACATGTGCAGCAAAAACTCCCTGCACCAGTGCAAGCATCTTGACAGGTTGAGACAAATCGAGTTAAAATAAGAATCAGATATAGAACTTTTACAAAATTGATCTTCGTTGGAAGTCCTAAAGTGTGGAGGCATATGAAAGAATGGCAAATAGAATTCAAGTTGGTCAGCTCAAAATTGATGAGGGATTGTATTGTTTGGTGCAGGACGAGATTGCCCCCGGCACAGGTGTAGAAGCCGAGGACTTTTGGACAGCACTGGGTGAGATTGTTGCAGATCTCGCGCCAAAAAACCGGGTGCTTCTGGATAAACGGGACGCCTTGCAGCAGCGGATTGACGAATGGTATTTATCTACAAAAGGCGAACCGGTTGAGCCAAATGAATATGAGGATTTTCTTGCAGAGATTGGTTACCTCCTCCCTGAAGGTGGAGATTTCCAAGCGACCACGACGAATGTAGATCCCGAAATTGCGGAGGTCTCAGGTCCCCAACTGGTAGTGCCTTTGGATAATGCCCGCTATGCGTTGAACGCCGCCAATGCCCGTTGGGGGAGTCTGTATGATGCGTTGTACGGCACATATCTGATTTCGGAAGAAGGGCGTGAGCAAAAGGAGGCAGATTACAATCCTATGCGCGGCGCGGCCGTCATCGCCCAGGTGGAGGTGTTCTTGGATGAGATGGTGGGGCTTGAACGGGGAAATTTCCGAGAGGTTACGCAATTCTCACTTAAAGATGTTGGTGGAACCAACCAATTGGTTGTAAGGCTTAAGGATGGCAGCGAAGTAGGTTTAGCTGATCCCAGTAAATTTGTTGGGTTTCATGAAAAAGATAGTGAACTGTGCACTGTTTTGCTGAGAAATAATGGATTACACATTGAGATTCAAATTGACCGCGATCATCCTGTTGGAAAAGCCCATCCTGCAGGGGTAAAAGATGTGATACTAGAGTCTGCTATCACCACAATTCAGGACTGCGAAGATTCTGTCGCCGCTGTTGACGCCGAGGATAAGACGAAGATCTACAGCAACTGGAACGGCATTATGCAGGGGTCATTGGAATCGATCTTTGAAAAAGATGGGGAGCAGATGACCCGCCGGCTAAATGCAGATAAAACCTTTAGGGCACCAGATGGGTCAACACTGACACTCCCGGGCCGAAGCCTTCTGCTAATTCGGAATGTTGGAATTCACATGTACACCGATGCGGTTACCACGGCAGATGATCAGGAAATTCCTGAAGGCTTTCTTGATGCGATGGTCACATCGCTGGCAGCCATACATGACCTAAAAAGAAATGGGAGTTACGTCAATAGCCAGACGGGCAGCATCTACATCGTCAAACCTAAACTCCACGGTCCCGAGGAAGCTGCGGCAACAGTCGAACTGTTTGAACGAGTAGAACACGCACTCGGGCTTGAACGCAATACGCTGAAGATGGGCATTATGGATGAGGAACGTCGAACTACCATTAACCTAAAAGAGGCAATCCGCGCAGCGAAAGAACGGGTCGTGTTTATCAATACCGGATTTCTAGATCGGACAGGTGATGAAATCCATACCAGTATGGAAGCGGGACCGATGATACCCAAACCTGACATCAAGAGCCAACCGTGGATGCTCGCCTATGAAGACTGGAATGTCGATATCGGTATTGAAACAGGACTCCCCGGTAAAGCACAGATTGGTAAAGGGATGTGGGCAATGCCGGATGAAATGGCAGCAATGATGGAGCAAAAGATAGCTCATCCGCAAGCCGGCGCGACGACCGCTTGGGTGCCTTCGCCAAGAGCTGCTACACTCCACGCCGTACATTACCATGAGGTGAATGTCAAAAACAGACACGAGGAACTTGCGAGCAGGGGACGTGCCAACCTGTCGGACATCCTGACGCCACCATTATCGGATGGGGAATTCAGTGAGGCGGAAATCCAGCAGGAATTGGATAATAATGCGCAAGGAATCTTAGGTTATGTGGTACGCTGGGTTGATCAAGGGATTGGCTGTTCAAAGGTGCCAGACATCCACGACGTTGGACTGATGGAAGATCGAGCGACGTTGCGTATATCGAGCCAGCACATTGCCAACTGGCTACATCACGGTGTCGTAACGAGGGAACAGATCATAGAAACCTTCGAGCGGATGGCTGCGATTGTTGACAAGCAGAATGCGGGAGATGACAACTACCGAAATATGGCACCCGAATTTGACAAAAGCATCGCCTTTCAGGCAGCGCTAGATTTGGTTTTTAAGGGCGGAACTGTTCCCAACGGCTATACAGAACCCGTACTACACACTCGGCGAAGAGAGGTCAAAGCGACGCAGTAATGCGTCGCTCTAACCCGTTGATCAGACCCTTACAAACTTCTGGAACCGTTTTTCTGCTATGACTTCACTAATATAGACATCGCCGTGGGAATCGATCCATATACCGTGCGGCGAATTGCTGAACTGACCAGGTTCCTCACCTTTCTCGCCCCACTGGGTGATAATCTCACCGTCAAGTGTCATGACGGTAATACGCTGCCCACCTTCTGCGATATGGATAACATCATCCGAATCTATGAACAGATCGTTAGGAGAACGAAGGTCTCCCCACTCTGTGATGTATTCCCCATTTGAATCGAAAATCTGACACCGAAGATTGCCACGGTCTAAGATGTAGACCCGATCATTCTTGTCCACGGTGACATCATGTGGCAGGTTAAACTCGCTAGGTCCCGATCCCGATGCACCCCACGACACAATAACTTCGCCATCAGGCGTCATGCGGTGAACCCGCGATTGCCCGTAGCCGTCCGAGACGTACATTTCGCCGGATTCGGATAAGACCGCACGGGTTGGCTGATTAAATGGCTGCCCCGGTGGCCCCGGCTCATCCACAGTCCCCCACGTTTGTAAAAGTTCTCCAGAAAGCGAAAATCTCCGAACGGTGTGATCTTCGGTATCCGTAGTGTAGATTTCATCATCCGGACTTATCCAAATCCCGTGTGGTGCTTTGAAGATATCTTCTCCCCAAGAACCGATGAACTTCCCATCTCGCTCGAAAACGAGCATAGCAGGAGTGGGACTCCGATTGAATACATAGACACGATCTTGGGAGTCACAAGCTACAGCGGACGCGAGCCCTAACTGTGGTATCTGTCCCCAACCTTCTACAACCTCATAGCGATAATCGCCACTTCCGTAAACCATACTGATTGTCCCTCCTCATAATGAACTAGTGAACTAATGAACCTCTGACCTTTTACACTTAATCTCGCCGGCATTAACCCCCAACCCTCGACGATACGCCTCCAAAGACACTAAGTCACCGGGCGCGACATTGCCTAGGTTGACCTCTGAACCATATCGATCTATAAGCTGACGGCGAAGATGATGAATGCCGTGTGCAGTGACCCCGGCAATCCACGGACCGGGTAACTCAAACATGACTTTCTCCAATCCAACGAGTTCCACAACTGCCTCAACTGCTTTTGCTGTGTCAACATCTTCGCTGACCAACTCAGCGGCTTCTAAAAGTACGAGTGCTGCGCCGGCGTCGAGACACCCCTGTGCATCGTCAGGAAAAGGGATTTCGCTTGCAAGCCCCTCCTTCTTGCCGACTTCGCCCATAACCTGCAAACCGTGTTCATCGACCGCTTGACAAATCATCTTCCGCTTCCACTCAACCGAAACGGTTCCCAGATTGTCCGATACCTCAACCCAACGATAACCAGCTTCAACGATCGCGGGAAAGTAGAGATCCGCCTTCCTTGATACCTCCGCGTATTCGAGAAACATACCTCCCGCAAACGGCTCAATCTGGTGTTCCCGATACCTTTTCAATTTCCCTGCTAAAATATCATTTGACAACAAGCGGGAGATACCGACGGCGATTTTTGCGAAGTCAAAGTGATCTGCCCCAGTCTCGATCAGGTCTTCCTGTTCGTGTGTCCCAATACCCCAATCAATGACCATGGTCAGACCACAATGCCTCGGTTTCTGTTGCCGTTCGATTCCGTCGATTCCTTCAAAGAAATGTGGGTTCACTTAGCTTATACCTCCATTATACCTACAAACTCGATCCGAAGATCTATGGATAAGATGGCACGGTGTTCGGTAGTTATCTTCCCTCCGCAAACTCAGGTCTACCCAGCGCATCGGTCTTTTCCTGCCGTTCGTACCGCTGTAGTTCACCACCCGCCTCCGCCAAGATCCGTTCCCGCGCGAGTGTGAGCCGATCTGTTGCCTCCGCCGCAATGTTGTGCTGACATGTCGAATCCGCTTCCAAGTCAAAGAGACGCGGATCTCGGAAGTCCACGCCGCTAAAGAACCAATTCTTTGAATCTTTGTACCACACAGAGTTACCGTAACGACAGGTCAGATAATCCCGTGCCTCAAATCCGCTGCCGCTTTCTACCAGTGGAAGCAGACTTTGTCCCTCTATTTTACCGATCGGCTCGACGCCAGCGGCGGCGATGACGGTTGCCGGTACATCCAAACTGTAAACAAATTCGTCGCGTGTGCTTCCAGCACGGATCCCTTCTGGATGGCGCAGCAGCATCGGGATGTCCATTGTGCCCGGATACATGAAATCCGCCGGTTTTCCAGTAACACGATCCGGGTTTTCACCGAAGTTGGTTCCGTGATCGCTCAGAAATATCACGAGGGTATTCTCTTTCAATCCCAGCCTATCGATGGTATTAATCAACTTTCCAAACCATGTGTCTACCATCGTTACCAAACCGGCATAATTTGCTCGAATGCTGGGCAAACGCTCTTCGACTTCGGGATTGCGATCTATGGGGCCATAGGGCGCAGAAAGATAGATTGGTTCCCGGTCCTCTCGACTCCCGTAGAGATCGTAGTAGTGAAGTGGGGCTTCCCAAGTTTCGTGCGGTGTAAAACTGTCGACGTAGAGATAAAAGGGACCGTTGTTATAATTTTGTTCGACAAATTTTGTCGCTGCCCGGAATGTGCGCGCTGCGGGCCACGTCTCTTCTGGCTGCTCCGGCTGCACGTTCACCAGATGTGCCCGAATCCGATCCGCACCTCCACGGTAGCGCGATAGCAGCCTCTCATCCGCGTGTGCAATAGCGTTGTACCGGTCTTCCGCCTGACCCCGGATAAACTCCCACTGCAGAAACCCGCGCGTAAAGTTCATCCCCGGCACAAAATAGTGGGGTACATCTGCGAAGAAACCGGTGTGATAACCCTGGCGGACAAGCGCCTCCGCTATCGTGCTTTCCTCCGAGGATAACGGCTGCCAGCCCGGGATATAAACATTATCCCAAGGCACCGGACGGTAATCCCGAAACGGGAACGCCCGGCGACCACTATGCAAGGTGCGACGCGTCGGAATCGTTGGCAGGCATTCCGGGTGGGCATTTGTAAATCGCACCCCCTCTTGAGCGAACCGATCCAGATTGGGGGTATGAATCCATTTATTCCCATAGGCACCCAGATACGCTGTCCTGAGTGTGTCCGAAACCACAACCACAATATTCCACGGTTGATTTGCACTTGATGTCACTTCTTCCGTCATACCTCCTCCTTATCTACTTGCCGGTTGCCGGTGTAAGAATGATCATCTATATGCCGATCTATAACGGCTGGACTAAATCACCAGACATTGAAGATTGTCAATTGCTAACCTATAGTTATACCAATTTCCCGTCCAACATGCCGGATATACTGCTGACCTGCAATTGTTTCCAATTCAGGGAAGTGTTCTACATGTACCGGAACATCATTGTCTAAGGCATCCAACCGTCGAAGTATTGTCGCATAATCCATCATACCGGTGCCCGGGACCGCTTCATCCACACGGCTAATAATGCTAATCGGTTGCGCCGACCACATTGTAGCATCTTTTGCGTGCATCGTGACAATTTTATCCCCAATTCCATCGAAAATCTCATTTATAAAGTCTGTCATCCTAAGAAACATATGGGGTCCTGTCATATTCACAGGGTCAAAAAGTGCTTTCAGACGCGGGGACGGAACCGCCTCAAAGAGTTCCTGATATCGCTCGACAGAGTAGACCGGTGTGATGATATGAGGATGTATCGCTACGTCCGTCTCGAATTCTTCCGCGTAAGGCATTAGTTCCTCGACCGCGCCAATACATCGTTTCCAAGTCTCCTCAGACCACATCGGAGGGATGGTCCCACCCCGTTCCGCGAAGGTTTTTGGCATCTCATCAATCCAGATCCTGCCGATGAGTATCGCGCAGGCGATGCAATGTGCCCCTATGATATGTGCATGACGCAATTGACGGCGATGTCCTTCAATAGCGGCTCGATACTCCTCCGGATCTGCTGAGCCAAATCCTCCCTGATGTCCACTGAACTCACCGACTCGGATGCCGTGATCATCGAGAAATCGCTTAGCTTCTTCAACATCCGCATCACTCCAATCAGCAGATGTATTTGTGGTTACAGTCTTAACTTCCATTAACTTGACTTTTTGGAGGAAGGCAGCCCGCTCCTCCGAGGTCTTGCCCAAACGCACAGACGGACTCATTAAAATCATTTGACACCTCAATCAAAATTTGGATTGCCACTACCGAAATATAATTGCTTGTGAACCCTATTTAAACCAAAAAAGAAAAGCCTCCTGATGCCGATAGAAAATATACCGATTCAATCGGAAATCAGGAGGCAAATTATTAGGAAATCCTGTGTTGCAAAGTTAATTCAACCCAGATAAAGTTTAGTAATTACGTTTGAGCTGACCCCATGTTGTTGATAGCTTACCCACGCCCGGTTCGACCGCTAACGGTTTGTAGGGCGCATCTGGTACCTCTTCCCATGTTGCACCATCGATTAAGCCGTGATGCTCAAAAGCGGACGAATCCATCGCTTCGCCACCGTTTCCTTCATTAAAGTGCATCAGGAGTACGGTATTGCGATCGCGCTCTTCAAACTCGGTCGTCGGTCTCGGAAAGTTGGCGGCTGGATATCTGGGAATGTTAGAAATCCGGACTTCGTCGATTAACCCAGTAAACGCTTCATTCCACTGAGGAAGCCAACCGATATAAACATCAGATAAAGATGTGTTAATCTTCCCTGGATCTTCGACTTCATCTTTCAACTTACCATCAACATGGAGTAGGTAGGCACGACCATCGAAGGACAGCGCAACATGGGTCCATCTCTCTAAGCTGACTTTACCTGAGCCTTCCCAACTCCACTGAGCAGCATTGACCGCTCCTTGGTAAGCGCCCCCATCGTTGAGGAGAGCATGCATCCAAGTATCTGCCTTCCCGGTAATCATCATTCTCCCACCGCCTGAATCTAGGGCAGTGGCATAAATCCATGCTTCGAGCGTTAGTTTTTCTGCAAGGTTCAATTCCTCGCTATGGTCAACAATAATCCGTGTTCCTTTCTCTCCATTATCCTTTTTTGCATCGAATTTGAGTGCAAAGTTCTTCGGCGCAGCAAAAACCACTTGTGTCAGTGTGAATGCAAATACAAGAACCAAGGCTAATGAGATTAATCGCCCTTTTTTCATCGTAGTATCCTTCCTTATAATATGGGTTTTGGACTCTGATGAGCTACTACAAAAAACCGCGGCGGTAGACCAAGATCCTATCTTGGTCTGCTTCAATCGCCAGAGGTTGTAATTAAGTTAGAGAACCGATCTGCAACGGCATCCAATTTCAACCTAACGTTGCAGGATTCGGAGAGCCTGTGGAAAGCCGGCATTAGTAACATCAACATATTAACATTTTCCTGCTGAACAAGTCAAGCGCAAAGAGGACACTTTTGCATTGACATTCAATTCTTTTGTCGATACACTGTAAAGACTATTCGGCTTGGGTAAATGCGTTGGTGTGTGTACTTTGCAGGGTATCATACAAGGAGACGGTGAAAATGCATACTTTCATTAATAGGATGAGCAGGGTTGGGTTTGGCTTAATTATGATGGGCTGGATGTTCGCAGGTGCGAGCGATGCTAGACTGACGGGACCGGAGTTGCTGGAGGCGGCTGTAGCAATATGGACCTTTGACGGAACGGAAAGAAATAAAGATAACGATCCTTTTGTCAAAGACGTTTCTGGAAACGGTCATGACGCAGTGATGGTGAACAAGCCTGCATTGGTTGAGGGACAATTCGGTAAAGCGGTAGAGTTTAATTCCGGCAGAAAAAATTACTTGGAAGTACCACACCACGAGGATTTCGATCTTGATGAAGCCATTTCGATTTCGGTATGGGTGAAACGGCCGCCTCGCTTACAAGCAACCGATATAGCTCCCTATTTTATACTTGAAAAAGGTGGAGAATGGCAGCACGGGCGCCCCACTTTTGGAATAGCGCTGCATAAGGTTTTTAACAACATGTTCTATTTCTGGTATCAAGGCGGATTCCAAGGAGTGAACGGGATAAAAGATGATCAGTGGCATCACTACGTTGTAGTTGCCAAAGATAGGGAGAGAGATCCGTCCATGTATATTGATGGGGAATTAAAAGAGGTCGAACATCGGGATGGTCAGCGGGTGGTTGCGCTGGAACCTTCACCGCGCGCACTGCACATTGGAGCGGTGTTCCCCGAGCGATTTGATTCGTGGTCTAATAACACCATAGATGATCTTGCTATCTTCAATGTTGCGTTGAGTCAAGCTGATGTTGAACGGCTTGGGAAAGGGGTTGATAACTCAATTTTCGCGGTTTCTCCATCGGGCAAACTTGCCACAACGTGGGCAGTACTGAAACAGACCCAATGAGTCGGCGAAAAAGGAACTATTGAATCATGAGAATCTCGACAGCAAAACTTATTTCGATTAGTCTTAGTTTACTTATTTTGTCTTTGGAGTTGACGCTGGTAAGTGATGCATAATTGACAGGACGTAAATTTCTGGAGAAAGCTGTTGCAATATGGACCTTTGAAGAGGCTGGTATGAAGGGTATCCCAGATATTACCGGAAATGGGCATGATGCGAAATTGGTGAATAAACCTGCGTTGGTTGAGGGAAAATTCGGTAGAGCAATAGAGTTTAGTGACACCAGAAAAAACTACTTGGAGGTGTCGGACGATGTGGGCTTAAACCTTGAGAAGGTCATCTCGATTTCGGTTTGGGTGAAACGACCTCCACGACTACAAGCGACCGATGTTGCACCCTATTTCATTCTACATAGGGGCGCAGAATGGCAATGGCACGGTGCAGGATACGGTATTGCGCTCCACAAAGTCTTTAACAATATGTTTTATTTCTGGTATGAAAATGGATTTCAGGGTGCCAGCGGTATAAAAGACGATCAATGGCACCACTATGTCGTCGTTGCCAAAGATGGAGAAAGAGCACCAACGCTCTATATTGATGGCGAGTCGAAACCTGTTGAACACGGCGACGGGGTGAAGAAGATGGGATTAGCACCCCCACACGGACAGTCGATATACATTGGTGCACTGTTGCCAGCGCGATTTGACTCGTTCAGTAAGAGCCTCATTGACGAACTTGCCATCTTCAATGTTGCATTGAGCGATGCTGATGTAAAGCAGCTCGGAAAAGGGCTGGATATAGCAATCTTTGCAGTTTCTCCATCGGGGAAGCTCGCCACATCATGGGCTGCAATGAAGAATAATCATTGACCGCTAACCGTCATCCCGAGGGATATTTCCAAATGAAGTGTATAAACAGAATTGCAGTCTTTAGTGTGGTTTTCGCGTTAGGACTCGCCAGTTTTCCTGTGATTGCACAAAAGAAGGTTCTTCCCGGTGCAATAATTCACCTTGATGCCAGCGAGCAGAAACGGCGGGAAATTGCTTGGAGGAACCTCGGCTTAGCCGGCGGGAAAATGCCAGCCAACAATGAAGTGCCTGAATTTGAAGAGGGAAAAATCAGAATCCCCGCACTCGGTATCAATGAGGACGCAAAATGGTATACCGCTACACGCAAGTCTGAGACTTTTGGCGGTCCTCCGGATTTGCTCCCTAAAATGCAGCTTGAAGATTGGACAATGGAAGTTCTCATCAAACGCAACGGTCCCAAATGGCCCGATCTCGTTGTTGCCTCCCAAGTTCTTGGATTTAGAGCGCGTGACAGGGAATTACAACAGTTTCAGGTCTCTCTCAACGGACCGGATACCGGCGAACTCATCGCAAGGTTTAAGGGCCGCGCGAATGATAAAGGCAAGTGGTTAATCCCGGAAGATCTCGGCATTGATATTAAGAAAAAGGAGTGGCACTGGCTTGCGTTTGTCTTCACCGATCAGAAGTCGGTCGAAACCTACCAAGATGGGGAAAAAGTGGGGATGGTTGATATGAATCAGGATTTCGATCCTGAAGAACCTATGTGGCTTTCGATATTTACGTCTCATGACAGAGATCGAAACTTCAACGGCTCAATCGCTATCCTTCGTATTTACGACAGACCGTTGAGTAGAGACGAGCTGCTCCAAAACATCACAGGTAAACTATCAGTTGAACCAACCGACAAACTGACGACAACCTGGGCACGAATGAAAGCACAGTGAAAATAACAAGCAACGTTCATGTTAAGAAATAGTTAAGACCTACGCCCCTCAGAATAATAGAGAAAATGCCTAACTTCCAAAACCGCACCCTGTTTGAAAACGATAACCTCCCCATCTTACGCGCACTGGATGCCGACACCGTAGACCTAATCTACCTTGACCCGCCATTTAACTCAAATCAGGATTATGCTGCACCGATAGGGAGCGAGGCAGCTGGCGCGGCGTTCAGAGATACTTGGACACTCAGTGACGTAAACGAGGCAGAGCACGGAGAACTGGCGGATAGAGAACCTGCTTTGTATGCAGCGATCCATGCAGCCGAGTTGACGCATGGAAAAAGCATGAAGTCGTACCTGATTATGATGGGGCTGCGAATGCTTGAGATGCGACGTGTTTTGAAGGAGACCGGTAGCATCTACCTCCATTGTGATTCGACTGCTTCCCATTATCTAAAGCTATTGATGGATGCTGTGTTCGGAAGGGATAACTTTCGAAATGAGGTAATTTGGAAGCGGACCTCAACGAAATCGTTAGCGAAACGCTACGCGATGAACACTGACCGGATTCTTTACTATGTCAAGTCCGATGGCGCAACTTGGAATCAACAGTATACCCCTTATGATAATGAATACATACGGAAGAATTTTCGAGGTAGCGACAAGCATGGTAGATGGGGCACAGTTGATTTATCGGGTGGTAAAGCAGGCGGCGAGCGAGCATACATGTCATTGAAAGGTATTGAACCTCCTCCCGGTCGGGCATGGGCACCACCGACTCGTAACAAATTTCCTGATTCCGCACAAGGGCTGCTGCCAGAAAATTACGAAACACTCGACCAATTGGCAAAATGTGAAGCCCTCGATGATGCGGGACTGCTATATTGGTCAAAAGGTGAGAAAGGAAGACCGCGGTGGAAGAAGTATCTATCTGCGATGCCAGGTGTTGTAGCAGGTGACTTGGTTCTCGATACACCACCTGTAAAAGGCAAAGAAGACACCGGCTATCCGACGCAGAAACCATTGAAACTACTTGAGCGCATCATCAAAGCAAGTAGCAATCAAGGCGACGTGGTGTTAGACCCTTTCTGTGGCTGTGCGACGACGTGCATCGCTGCAGAGAAGCTCGGCAGACAGTGGGTAGGAATTGACATCTCGCCGAGGGCAGTGGAGCTGGTTCGGTACAGGCTTGAAAGAGAACTCGGGCTTGATGAGCGTG
This sequence comes from Candidatus Poribacteria bacterium, assembly GCA_965204355.1. Taxonomy (GTDB): domain Bacteria; phylum Poribacteria; class WGA-4E; order WGA-4E; family PCPOR2b; genus PCPOR2b. The sequence continues at coordinate 4,980,034 of OZ241983.1, read as the reverse complement.
AAGGGCTTTTGGGGACGGTCATCCACCGCATAGACCTCCCGCTTCCCTCCGAGAAACTTCCCAACTACCGGACGCACAAACACACCCTCTACGGCCAGCAGGAGGGACTGTGCAACGGTTGTCAGACCCATTTCCCTTTCCGCAACATGACAGTTGATCACATCGTTGCTCAGTCGCAGGGGGGGAGCGACCATCTCGAAAACCTACAACTGTTGTGCAATTTCTGTAACTCGGTCAAGGGCACAAACTCACAGGCACACCTCATAACGAGACTTCAAGAGATGGGAATCTAATGAACTTAGGAGTTACGCAGTTGAACGTCAAATCAAACACCAGAAACATTCGCGCTACACACCGGGCTGGTTGAGCTAGGACTATTGCACAATAGTCCCCTGGTATCTTCGGCGATTTAGCGGGGCAGGATGCCCCGCCTACGGTCGATTCATCGGGTAACTACAGACTTGTAGTGAACAATGATCGTTGTTCACTACGGAAGTGCGCAAGTCCTAATAGTGTAAAGAAATCGAGTTTTTCAAAAAAACTCGATTTCTCTGGATTGCTTTATTCTTTTTTTTGTACCTACCAGTTCGTAAACGCTCCATCTGGCCGGCGCAACTGTGGTGCCTCAACTTCACGGTACGGATTCGCCAACGCCGCCTCCTCATCAAATTCAATCCCCAATCCCGGACTCGTTGGCGGCAGTAGATAACCATCCTCCCATTCTAACTGTACCGGGAAGACATCGGGCAGCGTTGTTCCCGGTTTGCTTGGCAGTTCTTGAACGCCGAAGTTCGTCGAAGCGAGATCCAGATGGAGACACGCCGCTGTTGAAACGGGACCCAATGGATTATGGGGCGCTAGATCAATGTAGTGCGCTTCGCACCAACCAGCGATTTTCTTCGCCTCCGTGATACCCCCAACAATACAGAGATCTATCCGTGCATACTGCATCAGTTCCTGTTCAACCAATTCGCGGAATTCCCATTTCGTGGCGTACTGTTCTCCCACCGCTAACGGCACGGCAACGTGGCGTGCCAACTGATGGTACGTGGACATATTTTCAGAACGCAACGGATCTTCGATGAAATAGGGACGATAATCCTCCAAAGTGCGGCAGAGCGGAATCACATGGGGTGGGTCGAGCCGTGTGTGAACGTCAATCAAAATCTCAATCTCCTCCCCGACAGCATCTCGAACCGCTTCGCACTGCCTAATGGTCTCCCGAACCGCCCACGATGGATTGAGGACATCTCCCTGCTGCGGCACACCCCAACGGACAAATTTCCATCCATCTTCCACGAGTGACCGTGCATGTTCAGCAAGTTGTTCGGCGGAATTGCCGACAGCATGGGGATAGCACACAGCTTTCTGACGCACAAGCCCACCGAGCAGGTCGTAGACAGGAACCCCCAAAACCTTCCCGCGAATATCCCACAGCGCGATATCGATAGCACTGATCGCAGAGCAAGCAATACGCCCGGCAGGGAAAAATCCACCTCGGAACATCACCTGCCATAGGTGTTCGATGCGACGTGGATCTTCACCAATTAAAACGGACTTGAGATGATTGACACATTCCGTCGCCGCGAGTTCCCGCCAAGTAATCCCGCCTTCGCCGATTCCGTAGATACCTTCGTCGGTTTCGACCTTGACAAAGAAAAAATTCCTCGCGCCTCCCCATACCGGCAAAGGTTTTACATCTGTAATTTTCATTTTTACCCTTTCTTATAGAACATGTGCGATATGTATATCAATGAACCAATTAGGTTTCACGCCCGTTATGTCTTCACCTGTGGATCCAGCACATCCCGCAGCGCATCCCCTAACAGATTGAAACCTAAAACAATCAGAAAAATTGCAATCCCCGGCGTCATGACGGTCCACGGTGCACGACGGATCAGTGCTCGATTCTCGTTGAGCATCGCACCCCACTCCGGTTCGCCGATCTCGGCACCAAGCCCAAGAAAGCTGAGACCTGCGGCGTCCAAAATAGCTGCGCCCATGCCGAGCGTTGCCTGTACAATCAGGGGTGCAAGACAGTTGGGCAAAATCGCACGGGTCAGAATACGAAAATCGCTCACGCCGATGGCGTGGGCAGCAGTTACATAATCCTGCTCGCGGATGGTGAGTACAGACGCACGCAGGATTCTAGCATATTGTGGGATGTAAACAATCGAAACAGCGATAATCGCATTTGTCAGGCTCTGCCCCAATATAGTAACAATGACCATTGCTAACAGGATACTCGGCATGGCAAGCATCATATCCATTATTCGCATGATGATGTTGTCGATCCAACCCCCGTAATAGCCTGCGAGAATCCCGAACAACGCGCCAATCGAAATCGAGAACGTCATTGCAACCAACCCGACTTTGATCGAAATTCGTGAGCCATAAACAATGCGGCTGAAAATATCCCTTCCAACCTTGTCGGTCCCGAAGTAATGTTCCTGAGACCACCCTTTGAGGCGGGCGGTTACATCCGCGTCACGAGGGTCATGTGTTGCGACTATCGGGGCAAAGATTGCGATAATAATGAAAAAACTCAAGATCGATGCGCCAATCAACGCCGATTTCTGACGCAGCAGCTCTCGATAAAATTGACGACGATGCTCTCTCATGTTGCCTCCCCTCCAATCCGGATACGCGGATCAAAGTATGCGTAGAGCAGATCGACAATCAGGTTCACGGTCATGAAAACCGTGGCGACAAAGAGAACACCGCCTTGTATCGGACGGATATCACGGGCTTCAACAGCAGCGCGCAGCCACGATCCCAACCCAGGCCAAGAGAAAATATGTTCTGTTAAGATCGCGCCTCCCATTAGATAGCCAAATTCGAGTCCTATTACTGTCAAAACAGGAATGATACTATTTTTTAGGGCATGTTTGAGGATTACGATCCGTTTGGGCAGTCCCTTTGCATACGCGGTGACGATGTACTGTTGGTTGAGAATTTCTAAGAGGCTAGACCGTGTCATGCGAGCGATAATGGCTAACGGTATCGTGCCAAGTGTTATCGCAGGGAGGATAAGGTGCGCGATTGCATCTCGAAACGCAGTGAAATTGCCAGCGAGGAGGGTGTCGATTAAGTAAAAGTGGGTACGGTGCTGAATGTCGAGGTCTAATACAGCGTCGAGCCGTTGTGAGCTGGGAAAAATCGGCAGAGCGTAAGCGAACAGTAGAATAAGCATCAAACCAAGCCAGAAGATTGGTATAGAAATCCCTGCCAATGATCCGAACATCGTTGTGTAGTCCCAAAACGTCCCGCGGTTGACAGCAGCGATAATTCCCGCAGCGATGCCAAAAAGGATTGAGAAAATCATTGCTGCAAGTGTCAGTTCTACTGTTGCAGGAAATTTGCGGAGAATTTCGTCAATAACCGGTTGGTTTGTCTTAAACGAGCGCCCCAGATCTAAATGCACTAAATCCCATAGAAACACTCCGTACTGCTTGTACAGCGGCTGATCTAACCCCATCTGCTGACGGAGTTCCGTCAATGCTTCCTCCGTGGCGCGTTCGCCGAGAATTGCGAGCGCGGCATCACCGGGGATCAGATGGACCATGAAAAAGACGAGAAGCGAAACACCGAAGAGCGATAATCCCATGGAAAGGAGTCGATGCAGGATGTAGACAATCATGCGTCACGTCACTTTTCAAGCCAGATCTGCCGAAAATACTTCCACGATGTGGGATGAAGTTTGAGATTCTTAATCTGATTATTGATGATTAGGATCTGTTTGGCATGTGCTAGGGGCACCCAAGGCACATCACGGTGAAAGATCGCTTGGGCTCTTTTATAGAGTTCGATCCGCTCAGCTTGATTGGTAGTTGACTTTGCTTGAGTAAGCACCTCCTGCATTTCATCACTGCGATAGAATGCGATGTTCCCCGCTGGCTTTTTCGCCGCCTCCTTGCTCAAGAGATAATAGAAGAAGTTATCCGGATCGCCAAGGTCGGCGGACCAGCCGAGCATTGCTGTATCGTGTTCACCGTTTGTCACCTTATCCAAGTATGTTCCCCAGTCGAAGGTCACGATCTTTGCCTTGATTCCAACATGACGTAAATCCGATTGGATGGCTGCTGCAAGGGCACTTCCATCGGGAATATATGGACGTGGCACCGGCAATGCCCACAAGGTGGTGTCGAACCCATCTGGGTGCCCCGCCTCTGCGAGCAACGCCTTCGCCTTCGCCGGGTTATAGGTGTACTCTTCAATCGAGTCATCATAGCTCCACATCGTCGGGGGGATGGGATTTTTGGCGGGGATACCCATGCCTTGATAAAGCTCTGTGACAATCTCGTGTTTGTTAATTGCATGGTTGAGGGCAAGCCGAACCTTGAGATTATCGAAAGGCTTTTTATCGAAATTCATGGCAAGGTAACCGATGTTCATGCCGGGCTGTTCGATGATCCTGAGTTGGTCATCTGCACGGATCTGGGATAGGTCATCCGGATTCGGAAATTCCATCGCATGAATGCTTCCATTTTGTAACTCAATAAGACGTGCAGAGTTGTCAGAGATGGATCGGAAGATAATTCGGTCAAGTGGTGGACGTCCTTCCCAATAGTCCTCGTTCACCTCCAAGACAACCTTATCCCCGTGGTCCCAGCGTACAAACTTGAACGGTCCTGTGCCAACCGGATGATTTGTAAAATCCTCTTTCCATTTCTGGAGCGCAGTTGGACTGACGATCGAAAAAGGTGGCATTGCGATGGTATAGATAAAAGGAGCGTAGGGGCGATTGAGAGTGATTTGGACTGTATACGCATTCGGCGCAGTGATTTTGTCCACAATCTTGGCTAATCCCGTGTACGACCAATAAGTATAGGAGCCACCAACGTTATGGAAAGGGTGATTGGGATCATGCTGGCGATTGAGAGAAAATAGCACAGCGGCCGCGTTGAAAGATGTGCCATCGTGGAACTTAACCCCCTTGCGGAGATAAAACCGCCACGTCAATCCATCCTCAGATGATTCCCATGACTCCGCCAACGCAGGCTCGATTTCCGTGCTCCCGTCCTTGTATTGTACGAGTCTATCGTAAATGTTTTCACACACCTTGAAAGATTCACCATCCTCTTCGTGTGCAGGATCGAGTCCAACGGAATCGCCGCCTCGTCCGAAAATCAATGTGCCCCCAATCACTTGGGCATCCACGGCATAAACAGAAAACATTAAAATCAGAAAAATTGCAAAAATGTGTCGATACGGTCGTTTCATGTAGGCATACTCCTAAGTTGATATAATTGAAATCTAACGCTGCTCACGATTTGGTGAACCTTCAAGATGCAGGTTCGTATCAAAACATTGTCGCAGAAATAAGGAAGGGGTGTCAAGAGAAAACAGTGTATTTGGGATGCGCTGATGTGGATAAGTATGATACAATAGAAAACATCTTTTCGTTATATACGAAAAAACGAGGAGGGTTTGCCGCTGTTTGATTTTGTACAATACACACTTGCAGGCACTAGCGTGGTCTTAACGCTAGTGTTCATAGGTTTGCTGGTATTGCTATGTATCCGTACGCGCTCAAAGGGTTTGATAATTATTACAGCAGTGCTTATTTTCGATTCGATAGTTGGCTTGATTTCATCTTATGTTATGAAGCCATTCATAGAACAGTGGAGTCGCGGTGAGCTGGATAACTGGATGACTCAGAACATGACACTCGGACAATTCGTGGTGTTGTATCAACATATTGCGAGGATATTCGACAACGGATTATTGGCGTTGGGTGCTTTCCTAATCTATCGAGAATGGCGTCGTGGGAAGATTCGTTGGAATCGGCAGAGATCATCAGAGGTCGTCAACCATGCCTGATAGCAGTTTTGACTCTACAATAATACGGCAGACGCGAAACACAAAAATGCTCAATCGAATTGCGGTTACTATATCCGTGCTTTTCAGTCCATTCCTATTGCCGATTGCGTCAATCCTGCTAATCGTTCGTTCATCCGTTGTGACAATGCAGCAAGGATTGTTGTGGATGGTGATTGTCATACTGTTTGCCAGTGTGCTGCCAATGCTTTATATTTTTATCCTTTTTCGTCTTGGGCGCCTGAGCGATGTTCGTTTGACTGTGAGAGAACAACGTGCCAAACCCTTGATATTTTCTCTTGTAAGTGCCCTCGTTGGCATCGGCATTTTGCACCTCCTCGATGTGCCTCAGGAGATCGTCTGGCTCTGCATTGCCTGTGTCATTAACGGACTTGTACTTACCCTGATTACACAGGTGTGGAAAATCAGCTTCCACAGCGGGGTTGCCGCGGGGTGTATGACAGGGCTTGCGACGCTAATCAGCAGCCAATTTGTCTATCTGTTTATCCTCTTACCGTTCATTGCTTGGGCAAGAGTGCATCGGAAACGACACACGTTCCTTCAAACTATTATTGCCGCACCGATCGCTATTGCGAATACAGCAATGGTGCTTCAGTTAGCGTTATAACTGCCGTGCATCGGCGACCAGCAAAACGTCTAAAGCTGCTCAATAAAGCGAACCGCTCGCAGCTTGGCTTAACTTCAATGGGTCATAATTTATCGCACAATACATGGAAAAAGCGTAGGGAAGATACGATGGCAGAACAAAACGATACGAAACAGTTGCTAATTATTGACGGTACAGCGTTTGTCTATCGCGCGTTTTATGGAACACAACGACAGCTCACCAATTCCCAGGGCCAACCGACAGCCGCAATACTTAGCTTCACCAGAACGCTCCTGAAACTGCTGGCTGAGAATAATCAGTACATTGCGATCTGTTTTGATAGAGGTGGAAAAAGCAAGAGAGATGAGCTTTATGCCGCCTATAAGGCGGATCGGCCCCCGACCCCGGATGCGCTCATTGCCCAATTTCCGTATGTGCGAAAAATCATAGAGGCGCTTGGTGTTCCAACCGTGGAAATGGACGAGTACGAAGCGGATGATGTCGCCGGAACCTTGGCAAAACAAGCGGAGGCAGCAGGGTTTGACGTGTTGATTATGACCAATGATAAAGATATGCTCCAGTTGATCTCCCCAAAAATTAAGGTGCATCGTGTCAATCCGCGTGGTGGATATGAAATCTACGATGCAGCAGCGTGCAAAAGGCGTTACGGGATTGAACCATATCAGATCCCCGATTACCTTGCACTTGCAGGCGATAGTGTCGATCAAATTCCCGGCGTCAGGGGTATTGGTGAAAAAACCAGTCCAAAACTGTTATCTGAATTTGGAACAATCGAAACCCTCCTTGAGCGGTTGGACGAAGTTCCGGAACGATTTCGCACGAAGCTGGAGGCAGGCGAGAGCCACGCGCTCCTGAGCAAGAAGCTAGCAACCCTCGAAACTGCGCTGGAACTCCCCATTACACCGGAAGGGTGCAAGGTCGGGGATAGAAACAACGAAGCGTTGTTATCACTTTTCCGCGAACTTGAGTTTCATAGCTTGCTTGATCAGATCATAATAGACACCGACATTCCGAAGCCGGACACAGACTATCAGACGATCACGGATGAAAACGGCTTGAAGCGTCTCGTTGAGGATCTCAAGAAGAGTGCGGCACTTTCTGTGGATTTGGAGACCACCTCAACCAATTCAATTGATGCCCAGATCGTTGGGATTGCCATCGCCACTAATCCGCATCAGGGATATTATATCCCGACTCTGAACTCCCTCCTAGACGCCCCATCTTTGCTGCCTCAAGATCAAGTTTTAGATGTTCTCCGCCCTATTCTTCAGGATCCATCCTATCAAAAAGTGGGACAAAATATCAAGTATGATCTTAAGGTGTTCAAACGCCACGGGGTAGACTTGAAGGGCATCTCATTTGACACGATGGTGGCATCTGGACTCCTGCATCCAGCGTCATCCAGCCACGGTCTGGATGACCTCGCCTTCACCCATCTGAACCATAAAATGATCCCGATTAAAGATTTGATCGGCACAGGTTCAAAACAGATTACGATGGATATTGTCCCGCTCTCGCAGATCACAGAATATGCTTGCGAAGATGTGGATATTACACTGCAACTCAAGAACAAATTTGAATCGGAGCTAGCGACGGAAGGATTGACTGATATTTTCCGCGATATAGAAATGCCATTAATCCCTGTGCTTGCGGATATGGAGTTGGCTGGGATTCAGGTTGACGGCAATTACCTTAGACAATTATCGCAGGAATTTCAAGAGCGTCTTGATCAGAAAATGGATCAGATCTACGGGGAAGCAGGACAGGAATTTAATATCAATTCACCAAAACAGCTTGGGCAGCTTTTATTTGAAGAGCTTGATCTGCCGAAGAATCTGACGCGTCGAACGAAAACAGGTTATTCAACCGATATTAGAGTCTTACAAAGGTTGGCTCAATACCACCCATTGCCAGAGTTGATTTTGGAGTATCGTTCCTTTGCCAAACTCAAATCTACCTACACCGATGCGTTGGTTGGGCTAATCAACCCGGATACTGGGCGCATCCACACATCGTTTCATCAAGCCGGCGTTCGGACGGGGCGGCTCAGCAGCAGCGATCCAAATCTGCAAAACATTCCTGTGCGAACCGCCGAAGGACGGGAGATTCGTCGAGCATTTGTTGCCAGCGATGATGAGCATTCGCTGATTGTTGCGGATTACTCACAGATCGAATTGCGTATCCTCGCTCACCTATCCGGCGACGATCATCTTCGAGAAGCCTTTGAACAGGACCTGGATATCCACACACAATCTGCGTCTCTTATCTTTGGACTGCCGTCGGATGAAATCGATGCCCATATGCGACGGCAGGCGAAAACAATGAACTACGGCATCGTCTACGGCGTAGGAGCGTTCCGTCTTGCCAGCGAACTTCAAATTGAGTTTGGTGAAGCGCAACAACTAATCGACAACTACTTTCATACCTATGCTGGGGTCAGGGAGTATTTCGACCAAATCGTTGCAAAAGCGCAGGAACAAGAATATGTCACCACCCTGCTTGGGCGACGCTGCTATGTCCCGGAGATCCGAGCCGGTGACCGAAACACCCAAGAATTTGGCAAACGTGTCGCTATTAATGCACCAATGCAGGGCACAGCCGCAGAACTCATCAAACTCGCTATGCTTGGGATTCATGACTATCTCATGAAAAGCGGTAAGCGGACGAAACTACTGCTGCAAGTCCATGACGAGTTGGTGTTTGAAGCACCAAAAACTGAGCAAGATGAGGTCTTAACAGAGATCAAACGTCTAATGGAAAATGCCTGTCAGATTGATGTGCCCATCAAGGTTGACATCCATGCAGGCGCGAGTTGGCTTGAAGCAAAGTAACGGCGGTTCATTTCCTATCTTAGTTAGATACTTGTCCGCCCGCTGAAAAAGGGAAATTTCAAGTTGATTTTTGTTCGCTTGTCCAGTACAGTTGATTACCTATGAATGTGGTCAATTGAACTCCGGAAAACGAGTGAGATTTTCATTGTTAGTAAATTTGTTGAGTGACTATTGATAGCAGACTTATAGTGAATTATCAAAATATGTAGACACTTTCGCTCCCCCTGTTTGGTAGGCGCTGTTTGTAACTGCGCCGGTACAGCGTGTCCAAATAATTCTAAAGTTCACCATAATTCTGTGTTCGATCTATACAAGATAGAAGACGAGATATTATGCATTTGGGCAAATGGTATGCGCCATATTGACAAGGACTCTGAAATGAAGTATTGCCATTCTGGCATTTTCAAGGCTCTTCTGCCAGTTGTATCCGCTCCTGACTAGGATCTTTGGGTTGGCATGTATATTGCCTGATAATCTGCAATGTGAACTCGGACTTCGTCCGTAAAGTAATATGTATCGTTGGAAATGGAAGGAGAGGAGCACTGAAAGATGATCCGGCACAGCTATAGAATTCTTCTGGTCGATGATGATATGGCTTCTTTAGAAGTCTTGGGCGAGGTTTTGACTCGTGCCGGCTATGATGCTGTGTCTGCAGAGACTGGATATGAAGCCTTAGAAGTTATTCGAGAGGCTTCTATAGATCTCGCTCTCCTAGATTTTAATCTGCCGGATACAACGGGTGCAGAATTATTTCAACAGATTAAACAACTTCAACCGGGGGTGCCAGCTATCATTATGAGCGCAAACACATCGCAGGGTGTCAAATTTGACGTGTTTGAGGCAGGTGCCTACACCTTTATATCAAAACCTATAGACTTGACACAATTGCTGGGCTGTGTTTCCCGCGCGTTAGACCTCAGACAACAGCCAGGACCACGTTATCAAGGCGGTCGGCAGGGGGGGGCAACAGGCCGAGACACTCAGGCACTTCAGATTAAAAGATTAAGTATTTTCCGATGGATTCGCATTATCAGACACAAGTAGTATGCAAATACCTATATCAATAATCAATTAACAATTATCATTATTTCATGGAGGGATTTAGGATGAGTAAAGTCATTGGAATTGATTTGGGAACCACAAATTCGTGCGTTGCCGTTTTAGATGGCGGTGAGCCGAAAGTGCTCGAAAACGCTGAAGGTACTCGAACAACACCATCTGTTGTTGCTGTTACGAAAGAGGGTGAGCGGTTAGTCGGACAAGTTGCCAAAAGGCAAGCTGTTACCAATCCGAAAAATACGATCTTCTCTGTCAAGCGGTTTATGGGCCGCAAGTACAAGGAAGTGGGTGAAGAAAGCAATCGCGTGCCCTACGAAGCTCAGAGCGATGCAGATGGCGATGTGTCTATAAAAATTGAGGATAAACAGCATGCGCCACCTGAAATTTCCGCAATGATTCTTCAGAAGATGAAAGAAACTGCAGAATCCTACCTCGGTGAATCGGTGACGCAAGCTGTCATTACGGTTCCTGCTTATTTTAACGATTCACAGCGTCAAGCCACGAAGGATGCGGGCAGGATTGCGGGATTGGAAGTGCTTCGTATCATAAACGAGCCGACAGCCGCATCATTGGCTTACGGACTAGATAACCAGAAGGATAAAAATATTGCGGTCTACGATCTCGGTGGCGGTACATTTGACATCTCAATCCTTGAAATCGGCGACGGGGTATTTGAGGTCAAGAGTACCAATGGTGATACCCACCTTGGTGGTGACGATTTCGATCAGAAAATCATTGATTGGCTTGCTGAGGAGTTCCAACGGGAGCAGGGGATAGATCTCCGCAAGGATAACATGGCACTGCAAAGGCTGAAAGAGGCAGCGGAAAAGGCAAAATGCGAGCTCTCGACCGCTACGCAGACCGATATTAACCTGCCTTTTGTCACTGCGGATGCAAGTGGACCAAAACACCTTAATGTCAATCTGACCCGTGCAAAGCTCGAGCAGATTACCGACGATCTCGTTGAACGATCCCTTGAACCGTGTCGGAAAGCCCTTGCAGATGCAGGGTTATCTGCGAATGATATTGAAGAAATCATATTGGTCGGTGGACAAACACGGATGCCTAAAGTTCAAGAAGCCGTGCAGCGACTGTTTGGTAGGGAACCCCATAAGGGGGTTAATCCCGACGAAGTGGTTGCAATTGGTGCCGCAATCCAAGGCGGTGTCCTTTCTGGCGACGAAGGTGTAAAAGACATCCTGCTGCTTGATGTAACTCCCTTGTCGTTGGGCGTCGAAACATTAGGCGGAATATTCACCCGACTGATAGAGCGGAATACAACGATTCCAGCTAAGAAATCACAAATCTTTACGACATCGCAAGACAGTCAAACCACTGTTGATGTGCATGTGTTGCAGGGCGAGCGGGAGCAAGCGGTCTACAACAAAACGATTGGTCGCTTCCAACTCGATGGCATCCCGCCGGCACCACGTAGTATGCCGCAGATTGAGGTGGCGTTTGACATTGACGCAAACGGTATTCTCAATGTTTCTGCAAAAGATCAGGCGACAGGTAAGGAACAGCAGATTACCATTACCGCCTCTTCCGGGTTGTCTGAGACAGAAATTGATCAGATGGTCAAAGATGCTGAAACCCACGCCGCCGAAGACCAGCAGAAGCGCGAAGAGGTGGAGGTCCATAATCAAGCAGATTCGCTAATCTATGAAACCGAGAAGAACCTCAACGAGTTCGGTGATAAGGTTGATGCGACCACCAAAGGTAATGTCGAAAATGCTGTTGAGGAGCTTAAGAAAGCCCTCGAAAGCCAGAATACCGAAGATATTAAAGCGAAAACTGAAAATCTGATGCAGGTTTGGCATCAGGCTTCGGAAGATCTTTATAAGCAAACTGCTGAGGCTGGTGGTGATCCATCTGCGGAACCAGAGTATCAGAGCGCACCAACAGATGAGCAACAACCTACATCTTCGTCGGCTGACGGTGAAGTCATTGACGCTGATTACGAAGTCGTTGATGATAAGAAAGATAATGATAAGAAATAGGACATTAGATTGAACTATTTCCATATTTCCATTTTCTGCTATAGAGCAGGCTATCATCTGGAAAGTGCTATGCACTTAATAGGCCAAATTGAGTTGAAAATCCCGACCTTGCGAAGGTTCCGAGCCTTCGCAAGGTTTTTTTATTCTATCGGAGGTGTTTCATATGGAGATTTCAGGAAATAAGCCTATCCGCGTGGGGGTCGTCGGTGCAGGGCGTGGACAATCCTTTATGCGATCCGCCGCCGCTGTCGGGCTTGAGTTGGTAGCTATCTGCGATACGTGGGAGGAGAAGTTGAAGCAGATTGGCGATCAACTTGGTGTGACTACTTACACTGATTATGACAAATTCCTTGAACATGACATGGATGCAGTTGTACTCGCCAACTATTTTCACGAACACGCTCCCTTCGCAGTCAAAGCGTTTGACGCAGACAAACATGTAATGAGTGAGTGCGCCGCCTGTCACACGCTGGCGGAAGGAGTCGAATTAGCACGTGCGTTTGAGAAAAGTGGGAAGATCTATCTTTTCGCCGAAAACTATCCCTATATGGTTTACAATCAGGAAATGCATCGATTATACCAAGCGGGACGAATCGGTGAATTTAAGTACGGTGAGGGGGAGTATGTGCACCCAGATCCCGCCGAAGTCAAACTCGCTCGCAGCTGCGGGACCAACCACTGGCGGAATTGGATTCCATCCACCTACTACTGCACCCATTCCATTGCGCCGGTGATGTACATAACGGAGACACGGCCCATAAAGGTGAATGGATTCGTGGTGCCCTACGACTTCAATGATCCAACCCAGACGATGCACATGAAACGCAGCGATACCTGCGCTGTCATTATTTGTAGAATGGATAATGGGGCGGTAATGAAGTCACTTCATGGCGGGCTACGTGGGCACGGGAACTACGTCCGTATCCACGGGAATAAGGGGTTGATGGAAAACAGCCGGCATGGGGATAAACACCGGCTGCGCGTTTGGCGCGAGCCGTGGGAAAAAGATGAAGGAGAACCAGCCGAAATCGTCTACAAGCCCGATTTTCCCGTCCATCACAACAAAGCGACAAGTGCAGGGCATGGCGGTGGTGATTTCTTTACCACCTACCACTTCGCGGACGCCATTCGGACGGGTGAACAACCGTATCTCGACGTTTATCGTGGGATCGACATGAGTATTGTTGGTATCCTCGCTTGGCGATCTGCCCTCAACGATTCTGCCCCAATTGAAGTGCCTGATTTTCGTACAGAATCGATTCGTAAGTCCTATGAAAATGACGACTGGTCTCCAGATCCGGAGCGTAAGAAAGAAGGTCAACCGCCAAGTAGCATCCTCGGTGATATTGAATCGTCGGAGGCGACAATCAGGTATGCGAAAGAGGTCTGGGCAAAGCAGGGATTTCGGGAGTAGATTCACCGTCCTCAAGATTGGCATTGGTAGGTTAAGTTAGTTAGGCAGTGGATTATCGGATATGGCGATATAGTTTTGCGAGGTAATTTGGAGGAACTCGTAGCAGATAGAGTAGGGTAATGAGCCAGTTTATTAGGGTCGTGCGGACAATGCCGTTCTTTTGCCAACGGCGTGCGGAAATGTGAATCCCCGGTTCAACAAGTGTAACCTCTCCACACCGACACAATTTTCGAGAGAGTCCCACTTCTTCCATGATCGGAATATCGGGGAAGCCTCCAATTTGATTAAAATGGGCGCGGCGAATAAAAATCCCACCGTCACCGTAGAAAATCCGCACCCGTTTCGCTCTGAAATTGGCAGCACGCTCGATTAGCCGGTACAAGGGGTGATCTCCGTCAATCCGTTGTTTAAACGCTCCACCGACATAACCTGATGAGATTGCTTGTTCAACGCCCTCAATGGCTCCAGAATCAAGCCACACATCGGCGTGCAGAAAAAGCAGGATATCTCCCCTTGCCCCAGCAGCTCCCACGTTTGACTGGTTAGCCCGACCACGTTCAGCGGCAATTACCCGTCCATACCGTTTCGCGATCAACGGGGTTTCATCGGTACTGCCCCCATCAACGATAATCAACTCATGGTCTTTTAGTTGAGGTGAGAGTCGAGATAGCGATTGGTCTAGAATCTTCGCTTCGTTGAGGGCTGGAATAATAACAGAAATCATACGACGTGAACCGTGAAAAAATCGATAAATCAGAAATCTCTAAGCTCGTAAGCGCACTCAGATGTCGTCAATCCGCTTAAAATACTGATTCAGCGCGAGCAGCGGGAAGACCGCAGCATAGATTGGATCTGCGTAGCCACCGATAATCTCCCAATAGATACCGACACAACTAGCATCCCATGAACCATCCGGACGCTGGCGACTAAGAAGAAACTCCAATCCCTGTTGAGCATGGGAGCTGTCACGGTCAGCAAGTAGTAGAGCATAAGTGCACCAGCCCGTCTGCTCAACCGTGCTATCCGTCAGATTACCGAACATATCCTCGCCCCAACCGCCATCACTGTTTTGCACCGACTCCAGCCAACGTACCCCACGCGCAATCGCCGGAGAGGTGGTTTTCCCTGCTTTGATTAAACCGATAATAGCACAGGCTGTTCCATAGGTTCGCTTGGCAAGCCAAAGATCTGACCAATATCCCTCTTTGGAAATCTCATCTTCTAACCACTGGCAGGCTTGATCTATCTCTGTTTCCATCCCCGTCGTTTCGCACCATGCCTCGATTGCGTGAGTGGTAAGACTCACACACCCAACATCGCCTTGACCGGGCAGATATGTGCTACAACTTCCGTCAGGGCTCTGGTGTGCCTTCAACCAATTGAGCCCCCGCTCAATCGCTTCAGTACCGCTGGGCATCTTTGCCCGCAGTAAAGCAAGTGTGGCTAACGCCGTGTCATCAGCATCGCTCAGAAGACTGCCACTCCTTCCCATCGCCGAAAACGCCCAACCGCCATCCGGATTCTGATTGTCTATAAACCACTTACCGGCGCGTTGAATGGCGTGATTTGCGTCTGCGCTGCCAATATCGATGAGGGTGAGCACACTTAATGCCGTATCCCAAATATTAAGATTCAATGCCTCTCGACAACCACCGTCCGGGTTCCGTGTTGACTGCAGCCATGCGATTCCGCCGTCGATCAACTCCTGAATCTCCGCTGATTGAGAGAGTTCCGTTGGTTCTAGATTCGAAGTAGCTTGGTGACCCGTTATATGCTTTTGAAGTTCGATGAGTGCTAACACCGACAATGCCGTGATGTAATTCACGCGAAACCAACTGTTATCAGAAAGCTTATGTTCTATTAACCAACTGACCAATGAACCAATCATTTCCGGCCGTCGTGTGGTATTCAGTTCAATCAGGATGAAGACTGGTACAAGTGTGTGCTGCTCTGCGATAAACAGTTTCTCAAAGGTCGGGGTGTTGAAGAGGTCAACCGGTGGAAGACGGTGGGTCGGAGGCTTGAGAAACGATTGCAAGAAGGGGAACTTCGTTAGCAGCCCTTTCATCAGCGACACCATAGGAAGCAGATATTTTGGCAATGTTAGTTTGTTCCAATTAAAATCGCCAAAGGCTGCGTAGGATAGTTTAATGAGCGCAAGGTTTAACGGATATCCAGGGATACGTGCGAGCACTCCAGCAAGCTGTGGACTAGGTTTCCGTTGCCAAACCTGCTCTAAAATGAGCTGTGCAAATAACGTGGCTTCTCGGTTTGACTGATTGGCTGCATCAAGCCCCCATGTGCCATCCGGGTTCTGGCGTTCAATTAACCAATTGATTAAGGCTTCATCTGGCAACTGATCTTGGGCGAAGAGTACCCAACCATAGGCGCAAGTAGGGAACGTGCTTGAAGAGAGTTGCCCTTCAAATCCACCCGCTGCGTTTTGCTGCTGCATTAAGAAAGTGGCTCCGCGGTGCAACGCGGATTTTACCTCTTCGTTCATCATGTAAGTAGTCGTCCACCACATCTAAATAGGAGTGGTGCTCAAGTTAGCACCATTCACACGTCCTACCTGTTTTGGAGAGTAGGACGAGCTTGGTGCACTCAGTGGCCCACAAGAATAGATTGTGAGTACCCCTTAAACTCCGTCCACACTTCTTCGATGATTAACTTGCACATTGCTGCAATCGGGACTGCCATTAGCAAACCAATCAGACCGAGTAATTGCTCGCCAAGTAACACCACGACGATTGTTGTCACGGGGCCCAGCTCAACACTTTTGCCTATTACCAACGGTGTAATAATCGCATTGTCGATGATCTGTATCACAAGCGTCAGAATGATGACAGCTAACAGACTCCAACCAAGACCGAATCGGGAACCTAAGAAGACAACAATGATCGCGGGAATTGCCCCAATGAATGGGCCGATGTAGGGAATCAGATTTGCCAACCCAGCAATAATTCCGATGAGAATTGCAAACCGTAAGCCCAAAATCCAATACCCAGTTGCGGCAATTATCGACAGTATAATTGTCTGTATCAAACGGCTGCGAAGATAATCTCCTAACTGCCGATCGAGCCCCTGAATCAGTACCAAAGCGACTTCAAAGAAGCGATTCGGCACAATCTGAATAAACGCTTTCTTCATCTGACGTCCACTATTTAGAAGAAAGAAGGTTAAGAATAGGATAATAATACCGGTTGTAAATACTGAAAATGCACCTATTGCAGAAGTACCAATTGCATTGAAGATTGATTGCGATTGTCCAATTACAAATCCCAAAATCTGGTCTTGCATCCGTCCAACGAGGGCATTAACTTGCTCGCGGTCAATTGTTTGAACAACATTTCTCTCGGTGATCCCCGCTGAGGTTTCCACGCCTTCAGTTATCTCAAGATAATTGAGCACGGGTATGCGAAGGGGCTTAGGGATGAGGTTCAACGCTGTTGTGGCTGTGTCGACAAGATTTTCAAGGTCAACAAGATATGCAAACGTTTTGTTAACTTTGAGCTGGTTTTCTTCTTTTCTGATATTATATGCACGGCGATTCCCTGTGTCAGTCAGTTTCCAACTGGTGCCCATCCCTTCAACAGCAATCACTGTATTCTCAGAAAGTGTAACGCCCTCCTCCAGAAACTTCTGTCGTAAAACTTCTGAGATCTCGCCGCGGTCTAAAGCGTCTTCATGTCCCAGTTCCACCGTTAACAGTACTTCGCTGAACTTCCAAATCTGCCCGGTGATGCTACTTACCGTCACTGTTGAAAGAAAGGCAAAACCACTGAGCATCAAGAGTGTTATGATAATAACTACAAGTGTCCGATTAACACCTCTTCGCTCGGTTAAGTCTACGACTGGACTGATAATATAAGCGATTAGGAACGAAACTACCACCAGTGCAAGAATATCTTTAAGCAGATAGATGACGCCAATGAGAATTGCAAGCGAAAGCAACGTTGTTCCAAAAGCAATAATTTTTAGAGAAGCGTTTGCTACGCGTGCTTGGCGTGTCTGCTCACGGGCTTCACGCACAACTAACCGAATGTCCGATGTCATCGTCTCAATATCTTGTGTCAGCGGAATGATCGTTTCTCTCGCGAGCGTAGCCGTCTGTGCAAGGGTCTGTTCCGTATTGATTTGGTTGGGGGGATCAACTGCTTTAGACGAAGTAACCTCCTCAGTAGACTGATGCTGTATCATGTTCTGATTGGTAGAATCATTCATCAGTTTTCCTCTGCTCCGGGGGCATCAGGGTTGATGGAGTCCGATGTTTCAATTTCCACCGGTGATTCACTGATGGAGGGGTCGCTGGAAACTATTTCGCTCCCGTCCCTGTCTGTAGCTGCTGCGAGTTGTGCCTTCAAGCGACCAATTTCTTCCTGTGCTTTTTCAAATTCGTTGTGTATAAATCGGAAGCGGGCCGTGAGGATTTGACCCAACTTGAAAATTACCTTAGATGCCAACCTTGGATTTGAATTCATTAACTCAAGTAGTTCAGGACGAAAAAAACCAATAATGCTTGAGTTGCGGGTTGCTTTAACCGTAGCTGTCCGTGGAGAACTATCCAGCAAGCCCACGTCACCAAACAATCCGCTATTTTCTAAGGTCGTCAGGTGCAGAATTGTCCCATCCTCTAGGGCTTTGGTAACCTCCGCTTGTCCGTCCACCATAATATACATTCCTGCTGCATTCTGTCCCTCATGAATGATGACTTCCCCTGCACTATAATACCGCTGATAAGCAATACGCGCGATGTTTTGAATTTCCCGATTGCTCAGTTCCTCAAAGATGGGGACCCCCTTGAGGACATCGATAATACTCCGTTCAACCTTTGCTTTACTCTTTCTGTCAACGACTGCACCCCAGGTCGCATCAGCTTGATTCATTTTAGCCATAATGTCTTCCCCTCTACCTACTATTGTCCCATACTGTAGATTCTATTATACCTCGCAATCGCTTGTCAAGCGGAATACTTGTTGGATAGGTCATAGGCATACCACCTTAGGTTGGTTCTTGAGTTCAGACAGGAAAAATTTACGGTATACGGATGCAATATCAGTCACTTGACTCTTCGGCGCGAAGAATCAAAATTGAAAATATGATAACATTACCCCAGCACTGCAACGATAAGAAATTAAACACTTGACAAAAAAATCTATCTCCTTTAGAATAGGAAACACTTAGCGCTGCAACAAACCATACCCGGCGCCGGGTAATATTGCACTTCTGCAGACGATTATCATCGGTTGGATAAATATCGTTTGAGCCTTGAACCTCGTGTTGTGTTTGACACTATGCTTCGTGGGGTTTCTCTGATGCTGAGATTCATTGCTTCGTCCAAGGAAGGGTTTCAAACCTCAGAATGAAAGGCGAAAGGTGCAAGTTCTGACAGTGGGCAGTATATATTGAGATTAAGAAATAGGAGGAAAACCAATGGCTGTCGACGTTCGTCAAAGAGATGATGTAATCATCTTAAAACCCAAGGGCAAAATTATTGGAAGATCTGTTCGCGATCTCAGCAAGGCGATTAATGAGGAAAATGCAAAAATTTCCAATTCGCCCAAATTTCTGTTTGACTTTGCCGATGTTTCAATGATGGACAGTTCTGGACTCGGAACCCTACTTGGAGCACATGTATCCATTGTACAAAAGGGTGGTCGAGTTGCTGTCATCAACGTCAGCGAGAAAAATGTCAAAAGCCTCATTATTAGAAGCCGATTAATCTCCACATTTGAACATTTCGATAGCGAAGATGACGCAGTTTCGTCGCTTAGTGGCGGATAGTAATTATCTTTCTTGCCGAAGTAGGTTAACTAGCGTGAGACATAACTCATATCGATCCTCTCTGCATTCCTGATCTGTCGAGCAGTTGGAGCTGTCGCTTCAAATTCAAAATAAGCGCGCAAAATTTGTGGGTTAGTGTGAATAGTACATACTTGGCTGCCGAGGCTTTAGCTGGACGTGAGCAGACCGGTTAAAGCCTTAGCTTGTCTTCAAGCGCCGGCCATTATCTCGTTGACTGATGTGGTTCTCGAAACAGATAGATTTGTTCCCATGTGAATGACTCTGCCTCTGTCGCCTAGAACGTTTATATCAAAACAAAGGTCCTTAAATGCAGACTGATTCAGTTGAACAAACCATGCAGCGACTAATTCTGGGTTTGTCTGAGATTGAGGAGGTGGGAAAAGCTCTCGTTTCTGGGCAGAGTAACTTTGGTGCATCAAGTCACACCTATTTGCGAATAGTTCTCAAGACATTGCAGGTCACCCGAGGTGCCATATTACGCTTCGATCCCACAGAGAGTCGGCTTATTATTGAATCATCAGTTAATATCCCAGATGAATCTGCGGGTGAAGCGTTGGTCATCCCAATGACCTCCAATGAAATCGATGCTATGCTGCAATTTTCCCTCCTTGATGTTTCTCAACCGCCTACCCCATTAAAATCGTTCTTGAACACGATTCAGCCGCAGCTGCAAGTACTAAGCGCAACCCTTTGGGCACCACTAAAGATCCACGAAGAGTTTCTAGGTATTATCAGTCTTGGCGAACTTTCTGGTGATTCTGAAGGTTCAGGGTGGACGCGAGAACTCCTAAATGTCCTCGCCGACCATATCTCGGTTTCAATTGCACATTCACGCTCTCAAGCAGATATGCGTGCCGCCAAATTCCGCCTCTTTATGCTTTCTGACACAACCGCTCAAATTGCCAAATTGTTAGATACAGAGCTGTTGGAGGAAAAGGTTGTCAATCATGCCGTCAGCTTGCTAGACGCTAACGCCGGTTGTCTGATGCTTATCAATCCAGTGACGCAGCAACTGGAAATAAGAAATTCTTTCCCACTTGATTTACAATTGTCTCCAGAACTAGAAAATCTTTCTATTCCGCTAGAAGTTGACCAAGGGATTCAGCCTACGCTTTCTATACTTTGCAAGGTAGCAATCGAAGGCAAAACCCAAATCCATAACGATAGAGAGACAACGACACTATTTGGTGGACATAACCTGATAGCAGCGCCAGTTTTTGGACATGAAATTCTGGGAATTCTCATTGTTTTTGGTAAAGAAGGTAGAGCCGGCATCACATTGGAGTTCACAGATGAGGATGGAATTCTTCTTGAAGCCTTTGCCACGCAAGTCGGTGTAGCCATCGAAAATGCAAGGCTTTATCAGGAAGCAATTGAAAAGCGTCGATTACAGGCAGAAATGGAGGAAGCAGCAAAAATACAGGAAAACCTACTGCCAAAAGCACCGCCAGAGATTCCAGGTTATGAAATTGCTGGGATGAGTATACCGCACCATGATGGCGTTGGAGGAGACTACTACGGTTACATCCAAGAACCAGATGGATCGTGGGGATTGGTCATTGCTGATATTGCTGGTAAAGGCATGCAAGCAGCTTTGTTGGTAGCAACGCTTCGTGCGGCTTTACTCTCAGAGGTTGCCAGACAAGAGGATCTGCCCGCGAGGGCAATGGCACTGAATGCCCTTATCCGTGAGAGCAGCCCAATCGACAAATACGCAACACTCTGCTATGCGCGGTTGCACCCAGAGACAGGTAAACTTACCTCACTCAATGCGGGCCACAACTCTCCCTTGGTCATTCGACAAGATGGCAGCATACAACGGCTAGAAGCCGGCGGCTTAATGATAGGCATGTATCCTGACGATATGCTGTGTCAGATGTTGGAATATGAAGACGAAACAATTCAACTTTACAGTGGAGATACAGTTTTATTTTATACCGATGGGGTTACCGAAACGGTGAATATCCACGACGAAATGTATGAAGAAGAGCGGTTAGAGGAACTAGCGAAACAACTCCGCTATGCAGATGCTAGTGAAATCTGCACGAAAATTTATAACTCAACGTTGGAGTTTCAAGGAGATGCCCAGCGGTTTGATGATTTAACTTTAATGGTGCTGAGGAAGAAATGAAGCTGCCTCAGTTGCCACTTATTCCTGTAGGACGGATTCTAATTCCGTTGTCTGGTTCAAACGGATAAAACCGTGGGTTTACCGCTCTGTATGCATCAGAATTCTGATGTTATTTTTCTTCTATTAGTGAGAAAAATCAAGAACCCGCGACATTGAAAAAGACCGTTCTGAGAATGGATGGAGTAATTTTTCTAACCAATCTTTGGAAAGTTGCGTTAGTTTTTCCAAAAAGGCTTTAATAGTTTAGGCTTTCCCTTCCCCGATGATTGAAATTCGAGACCGAAAAATGAAGGAGATAAACCACCATGACTATTCCTGCGGATACCACTGAACGCGACCGTTTTTTTACGCTATCGCTGGATATGCTGTGTATTGCCGGTTTCGATGGTTACTTCAAGGAACTGAATCCGATGTGGGAAAAAACGCTCGGCTTTACAGTTGAGGAACTTAAAACAAAGCCCTTCATTGAGTTTGTTCACCCTGAAGACCAAGAAGCAACGATTGCTGAAGCCCAGAAGATCATAACAACCGGCGAAGATGTTGTTTCCTTTGAAAATCGCTATCTATGCAAAGATGGATCGTATAAGTGGCTCTTGTGGAGCTCAACGGTATCCTTTGAAGAGCAACTATATTACGCCGTTGCACGAGATATTACTGAACGTAAACAAGCAGAGGTCCACTATCGTGACCTATACGAAAACGCCCCAGATATGATGGCTGTTGTTGATCTAGTTAGCGGAAACATTTTAGAATGTAACCAAACCCTTGCGGACGTTATCGGGCGGAGTAAAGAGGAGATTACCGGTAATTCTTTCTTGGAACTATATGCTTCTGAATCGATAGAAGCTGCACAACAAACCTCCTCGGCATTTGTCGAAACGGGCGAAATTATCAGGCAGGAACGGGCCCTCCGACGGGCGGATGGTAGCACTATTGACGTGCTCTTGCAAGCGACGCCAATGCGTGATGAAACCGGCAAGATTGTCGCAAGTCGATCAACATGGCGCGACGTGACCAAACAGAAGGAAGCCGAAAGGGCACTGGCCGCTCAAGAAGCGCTCTATCGGACACTCATTGAAGCGGCACCACAGGTCATTTGGGTTGCGGACGCTGATGGTCAGGTTGCTCTTCTGAACAAAGCTTGGCATGAATTCTCCGGACGTGCGGAGGAGGAATCACTGGGCACTCGGTGGGCAGAAGCGTTGCATCCAGAAGATCTTCCGGACGTGCTCGCAAAATGGGAGCGTGCGTATAACCACGGTGAGACTTACAGCGGTGAGTGTCGGTTCCAAGCCAAAGATGGTTCCTATCAAACGTTTATTTTTATTGGCACCCCTGTTCGCAACGAGTCAGGAGAAATTATCAATTGGGTCGGTATTAATACTAATATCGCGGATCGAGTGCAAGCTGAAATTGCATTGCAGGAAGCTAAAGATGCCGCTGAGTATGCAAACCGTGCCAAAAGTGAATTTCTTGCCACTATGAGTCATGAACTCCGCACACCGTTAAACGCGATTATTGGATTTTCGGAAATCTTGCGAGATGAAATCCTAGGCACCCTTAACGACGAACAGAAAGAGTTAATCCTCGATATCCGTACCAGCGGAAATCACCTCCTTGCCATGATTAACGATATTCTCGATTTGTCGAAAATCGAGGCTGGTAAAATGGATCTGCAGCTGGAACAGTTCTCCATTCGGGAAGCGGTGACCGAGGTTAATACCATTATTACGGCTCTTGCAAATAAGAAACAGATTCAACTCGTCCTCGAATTGGATCAGGATGTTTCGATAGAAGCGGACAAACTCAAATTCAAGCAAATCCTCTACAATTTGCTTTCCAATGCTATCAAGTTTACCAATGAAGGTGGGAAAGTTACCACGAAGTTCGAGGTGTCTAGTTCTGCATTGCTGGGGAGTGTGACCGATACTGGTGTGGGTATCTCGCCACAGGACCGGGAAAAATTGTTTCAACCTTTCACACAATTGGATGCTTCAAGTACCCGCGCCCATGGTGGGACCGGATTGGGACTCGCATTGACTAATCGGCTGATTCAATTACATGGAGGAAAGATCCGGGTTGATAGTGAGATAGACGAAGGGAGCACCTTCTCCTTCACGTTCCCACTACACCAACAGGAAGAACAGGTTGAAGTAATTGTACCAGATACCCCAACTTCTGAAACTGCCATCTCTTTTGATAACAACCGCACCATCTTAGTTGCTGAAGACAACGAACAAGCTGCCCAACTTTTAGGAATTTATCTAACAGATGCGGGATACCATGTAGAGTATGCCACAGATGGCGAAGAAGCTATTGAGAAGGCTACAGAAATACGCCCATTTGCAATCACGCTTGATATTCTTTTGCCGAAAAAGGATGGCTGGCAAGTACTAAGAGAATTGAAGATGAAACCGAACTTGCAATCAATTCCGGTTATCATCGTATCAGTAACGGAAGAGCGTCAGTTAGCTTTTGGATTGGGAGCGGTAGACCATCTAGTCAAGCCTATTGATAAAGAGGCACTTCTCACCTCGCTCCAATCTCTAAAACTTCCCAGCCGGGACGGCTCACCTCGCATCCTCGTCGTTGACGATGATCCGCAGACGGTGCGCTTACTATCCACGGTATTGACCAGCGATGGATATGAAGTCCTGAAGGTGTATGGGGGAAGTGAGGCAATTGAAACAGCGATTTCTCAGTCGCCTGACTTAATTATTCTTGATATGATGATGCCTCAAGTAGACGGATTTCAAGTCATTCAGCGTTTAACCGGTGATCCACGAACTTGCGACATTCCAATTGTTATCTGCACGGCATTGGATCTTACTGATGACGATCGGGATCGGCTCAACGGTCAGATTCAATCGATTATCCAGAAGACAGGCAGCGTCAAAGAGGAACTGCTAGCAGCAATCAAGAGGATCGAACGTTTGCGAACGCCAACTTAGAAAGCGGAGACACGCTCATGAGCACCAAACGGATTCTAGTGGTTGAAGACCTAGAACTGAACCGGAAGGTTGTGCGGATTGTGTTGAAGGCGAAGGGGTATGAAGTGCTGGAAGCTGTTGATGCGGACGAAGCTCTGGCAATATTGCAAGCCGGACTCCCGGATCTGATTCTGATGGACATTGCGCTTCCCGGTATCAGTGGAGAAGACTTGACTCGGCAGATTAAAGCCAATGCCGAATGGTGTCATGTGCCAGTTATTGCCTTCACTGCGGCAGCAATGAAAGGAGAGCCAGAACAGTTTCGTGCTGCAGGTTGTGATGACTATATCAGCAAGCCGGTTGACACACATGCGTTGGTTGATTTGATAGCGCGCCACTTAAATGAGCAAGAATCCAAATAGTTTGTACTTTTGCGATAACATAAGCGGAGCAGGTGGCAAGACAGTCCATAGAAAAAAACCATTGACTCCCTGCATAGGGCTATGATAAACTGAGCAGTGTGCTTAATTATGGAATAGAGGAATTGTAACAGCAATTTCTCGCTCGCAACTCTAATGTTCACTGATTAGGACCTCCGCACCACGAATCATTTTGTCCTGAATTATGTACACTTTTTGATAAACCTTATCTGCATCGCTTGGCTGCGTTTTTCTAATAGGAGTAAATTACATCATGGACATTTCAGTCAAATATGAAAATGAGAATATTATTCTCCGTATTTCGGGCAGTATCCTTGGCGAAGATCGAATCGAATTGAGCGACAAAATTCAAGAGTTAGTTGATGAGGGCGGGAAAAATGTCATCCTGAATTTGCGGGATGTTGACTTAATGGACAGTGTTGGGTTGGGCATGTTGGTTGCCCTGCGTGCTTCGTTGATGCGAAACGAGGTGAGGCTATTATTGTCAAATGTTGACAGATCTGTCAAATCATTGCTAGCTATTACTAAGCTCACGAATGTCTTTGATCTGTACGATACTGAAGATGAGGCGCTAGCGGATCTAGGTAATGTAGATAGGGATAAGTTTATGGTATAATCTTCATAAGTGCTCTTCGGATCTGTAAGCTGGAATCGGTCCATGCCTCCTCTCGAAGGACGCGAGAATAATGACTAAACCACCTAATGCTAGAATCCTTGTTGTTGATGATGAACCGCAAAACATCCGATTACTTCAAATTCGGCTCCAGACGGATGGGCACACCGTTCTCGCGGCAAACAGCGGTCAGGAAGCGTTAGAGTTGGTGCATAAGAATGCACCTGATCTGATTCTGCTTGATATTATGATGCCCGGGATGAATGGATTTGAGGTGTGTCAGCAGATTCGTGCCGAGGAGGCCACGCAATTTATACCAGTGGTGATGGTAACTGCTCTTTCAGAACAGGAAGATCGAATCAAAGCAATTGAGGCAGGCGCAGACGATTTTATATCCAAGCCATTTGATAGTTATGAGGTCCTATCTCGTGTGCGTTCATTAGTGCGTATCAAAAGATACCATGATGCACTTGAACAAGCCAATCGTGAACTCAAGTTGCATAATGAACGTTTGGATAAAGAGTTACAGATGGCAAGCGAAATTCAGGATAGTCTGATGCCTCAAGGAGTCACCGATCTCTTGGGATTTCGCATTGTCTCCCACTATACACCTGCAGTTGTGGTGGGTGGAGACTTTTTTGATTTGTGGGAGGTTGAACGGGGGCGGTTAGGCGTTTTTATATCCGATGTAATGGGGCATGGGGTTTCAGCAGCCTTTATCACCGTGTTTATCAAAACGATTGTCGAAGAGATGAGCATTCAAACAGACGACCCCGGACACTTGCTCAAAGAATTAAACACTCGTTTCAATAAGATGATCAGTTCGCAACAATATATGTTTGCAACTGCATTCTGCGGCGTTATAGACCTCGACAAAGAGACATTACACTATGCCAATGCAGGGCACCCCTTCCCATTCCTAGTCCAACGTCAACACAAGGTCTGTAGACCTATTGGAGACCAGTCAACGGGAAAAGGGTTGGGATTACTTCCAGACTCTACTTATCAAACCCACCATTACCCTTTCACTCCTTCGGATGGACTGTTTCTTTATACTGACGGTGCTTATGAACTCCAAAATTCACGTGGAGAGGAATTTACCCCTCAAGGGATTCAAGAGGTCATCACCCAACAAATCGCTCAGCCAGCACCTGTTCTTGTTGAAACTGTTCTCAACAAAACGGATCAGTTTAGTGATGGTCGACCAAAAGATGATGATATTACAATTGTTGCTATTGATGGGTGTGAGAGGCGGTCGAATGCCGAGAATGGATCTAGGGCATTCAATCCTTAATCAATTGATGGATAGTTTGTCAACGTGCTCTAGAAAGTGGAAAGCGCGCTATCTTCTGAGTCATGGATCTCGACAATCTCAGAAGCACCGATTAAGTCGAATGTCCGCTTAATGTTGTCTGTCAGTCCGTAAATCTTGACATCCCCATCTTTAAGGCGAAGCTGTTTCGCGGTACCAACAAGGGCTCCGATAGCCGCACTGTTGATGTGCTCGACTTTACTCAAATTCACAATGATCTTCTGGACATCTTGCTTGACAAGGTCTGCAAGTGTTTCACGTAAGTCAGCAGCCGCGTAGCTTCCCAAATAGTTGTTGACATCGATAATTTTGACATCTGCGTTCTGGCGGATGCGCGATGATTCTTCTGACATAAGATTGTTACCTCTTCAGGATGATGTTTCCGTGATCATGCGAAAGCGTTTCAAAATCGGTCAGTCACATAACGATAACAATGGGTGTGTCTATCTATATTCGCCTTCGGTGTTGTACCTTTTTACTGCGTGATCCGGCAATGGCTAACCAAATGATATGGGAGAAGAGACCACGTGGAACAAGCAATTGCACAAGTGATTCGTCTAAATGTCCCCAGTTCACTGCGATGGGTTCATATCTTGCATGCTGTTATTACCGAAATTCTTAGCCAGATGTCGTTGGATGAAGAGTCAAGCGACCAAATCAATCTGGCAGTGGTTGAAGCGGGCACCAATGCGATAAAACACGGCAATCAGGAAGATCCGGAGAAACGTGCATATTTCGAATTCATTATCCAACCAGATCAGTTCACAGTTGTGATCCAAGATGAGGGACAAGGTTTCAACCGCGAACAAGTTCCAGATCCGATGCAGCCCGAAAATCTCTTTAAGAGCAGTGGTAGAGGGATTTTTTTGATTGAATCATGCATGGATGATGTTACTTACGAAAAATCTGGCACACTCATCAAGATGGTTAAAAGGCTTGTATAGAAGTATCATGACATAAACACATACGACACCTCCATCCAACTGCCCTATGCCGTCTCAACTGGCGGTCAGTGCCGCTATCGCTTCATCTTCGTTTGAGTATTGTTCAAACATCTCGGTCAATTTCGATGCAGCGATCAGCGTTTTAATTTTCGAGCCAGGATTGATGAGGGCAACCTGTCCACGTTTAGGCATAATGGTTAAACGTGTTCCCACTAACACTCCCAGTCCAGTGCTATCCATCATTGGAACGGTGGTGAAATCAAACAGAAATTTGGGCGCCTCAGAAGTTGAAGCAAGTTGGGCGGCAACTACTTCCCGAAACTCACGGCTAGCATCTCCAATGATTTCACCGCTTGGACTGAAAATGGTAACCCCAGCTCTGTGACGAATGTTAAATTCCATTGGTCTATTCCTTCACATGTTAGGAACCGCTGCTTGTGGAAAAGTAGAAAATAACTTGAACATCAGTTCCGCCAAGGGGATTGGTTAGTATTTCGAGGGAATCTGATAGTTTTTCCGCGAGAAAAATGCCGTGTCCACGTTCACTGTCAGGAGTCATCTTTTGAGATACTTCGTCTAGCCTTCCTGTTGCTAGCCAATTCTTTCGTACAGATTTACCTTTATCTCGAACATGAATTTCTAACTTGCTTGAATCGAACATGAGAGTCAAATCAATCCCTGAATCAGGGGTCTCTGAGCCGTGTTCGATGGCATTACTACAAACTTCATCAATAATAAGCTCAATATCGTAGATGCGGGTCCGGCAAAACCCAAGCTGCTGCGCCAACTGTCCGATAAACATTTGGATTGGACGGATATACTGCAGGCAGCTAGGTACTGTGAGTTGGAGAATTTCCTGTTTTGTTTTTTGTGTTTGAGTCATGCCAGAACACTAATTCGAAAAGTCAGGGGCTTGGCACAAAAATTATACATACCGACCAAGCCCTCGTTTTTGAAATCTTTTCACTAACACCTAAATGGTAGCCTAAAACGCAGCGAGTGCACTACTCTCTGAATCATAGATTTCGAGAACGCTAGAGGCTCCTACTAAATCAAAAGTTCGTTTAAGATTCACCGCTAGACCGTAAACCTTGAGGTCTCCACCATTCGTGCGGAGTCGCTTTGCGGAACCAACCATTGCCCCGATAGCTGTACTATTGATATGTTGAACCTCACTTAAATTCACGATAATTTGCTGCGATGCTCCGTCAATGAGTGTATCAATTGTTTTTCGCAAATCGGCGGCCGCATAGCTGCCGAGATCTTCATTCACGTCAATAATTTTTGCATCCCCGCTTTCGCGGATAGTCATTGATTCGTTTGCCATAAAAATTTCGCTCCCAATGGTCGTTAGAATATGATGTTGATTTCAACCTAGATTCTTACTTGTTGCGCTTCAAAGTCATGACATCTGAGTTTCATCTGGAATCCATGGTAATAATAAAATAGTATACCAAGGTTTCATTTCTTTATTATATCGAAAGCGCAGATAAAACACAAGAAGAATTAGAGTAATCGTTATGAGAAGATGCACAGTGCTTTAGTTAATTTAACCTAAGTTGCTAGTTGTCAGACTTGCTCGGCTTGGATTTGTCTATCCAAGCCAGCCTTGTACGTATGCAGTGGATTTGTCAATCCACTGCGAGCGGTGATGGTCTCTATTCAGTGTCCATTCTTCTGTTCCATGACATTTTTCATAAATAGCAACTTGCGTTAGTAAATAGTTAAAATTTCCGTGCAGCAACGCACGAAACTTGAAGTATCTTGGGAGACCGTTTTGAAAATAGGGATTTTAACTGAAGAACAGAAATATCAATGGAAGGAAGAGGGCTATCTAGTTCTAAAGAGTGTGCTTTCTGCAGAAGATATTAAGCAGCTGACAGCCGTGGTCGATGAGATGGGGGAAGAACATCGAAAGCAGCTATCCTCCGAAGGGGCGCAGAATGGGGTTGACGCGAAGTCATATACTGGGCTGAATAAACTAAACATCATTGAAGATAGTGATATTTTCGTCAGATTGATGGACCATCCTGTAACATTCCCTATTATACTTCAACTGCTCGGTCCCTTCATTCAACTGAGTATGTCTCAAGCCATGATTCGGCCACCAAATCCGGAAAGTAAAGGTCTTGCACACGCACTACACCCGGATGGGGGCCAAGCGATGCAGCGCATACGCGTTGAAAAAAGTAGTCTCCCTCTACAGGTTAAAATCCAATATTTTCTTACACCGCTTGCTGCCCCCGAGCATGGCAACTTCACCATTGTTCCTGGCAGCCATCACCGTCCGTTCCCAACTGCCCAGCTTGGAAACGCAGAAAGTCCTTATAACACAGAAGCGCTACAACTTTATGCGGAAGCCGGAGACGCGGCGATTTTCCCACATGCGTTATGGCACGGGGCAGCGAGTAACAGATCGAATTATCCACGCAAAACACTCATTTATTGCTATAACCATCACTGCTTCCGTGCTTACGACTACAAAGAACCATCACCGGAACTTTTGGAGCGGTGTACGCCTCGACAGCGAAGGTTACTCGGGGACGTTGGGGAATGGCAGCCTGGATCTTACTTTTATTCCCCTTCAGATCAGGAGGAAGTGATGACAGGAATTGCAAAGAACAACGGATAAGATTTGTTGAATCGCGTACTGTAAAGTCATGTACTACACCA
Organism: Candidatus Poribacteria bacterium; assembly: GCA_965204355.1. Classification (GTDB taxonomy): domain Bacteria; phylum Poribacteria; class WGA-4E; order WGA-4E; family PCPOR2b; genus PCPOR2b. Next base: position 4,949,434 of record OZ241983.1, on the reverse strand, counting down.
CTATTGGAGATTTCAATGACGCCCAAACAACGCTACCTGCTTGATGTGACCGGCTATCTTCACTTGAAGAACGTACTCAATCCTCACGTACTAAAAGAGGCTCAGGAGGCAGCCGACCGCTACATCCGCACCCCACCGGAAAAATGGGAACCTGGATTTAGGGCAGATCTAGAGCGTCCGGACTTTACCCCGTATTCTCACGGCTTTGCGTTCGATAAGGTGCTGGAGACGCTCTGCTTCCATCCAGTGACGTGGCCCATCGTTAAGGAGTTGACCGGCAACAAACCCCGGTTTACAAGTGGTACGTTGGGACGAAATACCCATGGACAACGATTTCACCCATTACACTGCGCGCGAGAAGGGGGCGGTGGACCGGAAATGCCCCGTTATTTCTGCCAAGATGGCCAGATTTACTGTGATTTCTTTGTTGTCTTCTTCTATCTAACCGATGTGATGCCCGGTGATGGAGGACTCGTCGTGATTCCGGGTTCGCACAAAAGCGAATTTTTACGCCCACCAGACCTATTTGTCCCGGACACCGATGAGATTGACCCAGAACCGCATCCAGCTATAACCAATATCACGCCGCGCGCTGGAGATGCCGTAATCATCTCGGAATTGCTCACCCACGGTGTCCTCGTCTGGCAACCGAAAGATCGAGACCGCCGCTTCCTGATACTGCGCTACATGCCGCAGTACACCACCTACAGCACATTTGACCCATTCCCAGACGAAATTCAGGCAAAATTGTCACCGGAGACGTTGGAATTAATCGAGGTCGCCCCCTACAAGCACGTCAAAGAGATTGTCAAACAGGAAACAGTCACCCTAACATGTTCTTGACACTGACTATTCTAACGGTTCGAGTCCACCTAGCGTTATAAGCGCGAACCTTGGGACAATGAGAAGGAATGTCGATTATGAGTAGAGAAGACGGCATAGGTTGGCGAATACCTCAAGTTACTTCGGCAGCGTGGAAGATTCGCTTCATTTTTACAGTGAATTCGGGGACCGCTACTACAAAGCTATATCTGTTGCTACTCATTTTGTTATCCAGCATATTTGCAGGCTGCATTGATATTGATAATACTGTGCAGTCATTGAACCCTTTCTACACAGACGAAGCTGTTGTTGAATTTCCCCAACTCGAAGGAGAATGGCTCTCTTTTATAGTCCTTGATGGGGACGTTTCGCCAATGAATATAAAGCCGTGGGTGTTTGAGAAAAATACAATAAAAATATTCGATGAAAATAGAAAAATCTCCGTTGCTCGGATCAAGTTTTTTCAGATAGAAGATTCATACTTCGCTGACATCGTTATGGCAAATTTTAATTTGGATCTTTTCGATGGTTCCAACGATGACATGATAGATAGCGATATGAATCTTCTCACAAATACTGCGTTCACCTTCTGGTCAATGTTTCATTGGAGACCGGTTCATCTTGTGTATAAGGTCCAAATTGATAAGGACAATACCTCGTTGGCTTTAACTCCATTAAGTTTCGATTGGTTGGAAAAGATTTTGGAAGAAAACCCTGATTTAATTCCTTTAATTGAACAATCCAATACCGATTCACCTTTTACTGATTCATCATTAGCAAATGCGACTTCAGAAACATGGATGTCCCTCTTGAAAAAATATCGGGACGAAGAAAAGGCTTTCCCCTCCGACCAGATGTTTAAGGTCCTGTTAAGAAAGTATGGAAAAGCTTACGTCTTACGATCTTATGAAAACGGCAATCCGCAGCTGGCAGTGTTTCCTGAAGACCGAGAATTTGCTGATAAGCCCCAAGCGAGAGCGAATACGCCGATTTACTACGCTGCAAATGGCCAAGTTGTCGGTCTTATGCTCAATCAAGATTGGCAGGCACCGGCTGGTTTTTGGGTACAAGCAGGTACTTGGGTGGAATACTTTAAAGATGGTCATCTCAAGTACGCAACTTTAGCAAAAGATTGGGAATCTCCTAAAGGTGAGCTAATCAAAACGGGAACGACCCTCGAATTTTCTAAAGATGGTAAAATTAAAAAAACATCCGCTGAGTAACGGAAAGGAAAAATCAGATGCAGACGAATCATACGCACACAGGCGATAACACGCAAGTTGCTGTGATCGTCAGCGAAAATGCTCCTGAATTAGAACACTTCGCTGCAGAACAACTCTGCGACTACCTTGAGAAACTTTTCGGCATCCAAAGCCGCCCAGCGTCAAATGTGTCTGCGGAAGCGGAGGTGCTATTTCTCGTCGGCAACTTGGATATTGACGTGACTGTTCAGCAGATTGCGGAGAGAGCCCCTTTTCCACCGGTCAGTGAACAGGGCTTCATCTTACGCCGTATGCAATTTCAAGGATGTCCATCGCTTCTAATTTGCGGCGGTAGTCCGCGTGCGACGTTATGGGCGGTGTATGAATTGGTAGAACGTTGGGGCGTACGTTATCTTTTACACGGTGATGTCTTGCCGGCACCAGCCATCTTCCACCTCCCCGATCTGGATGTTGTGATGGAGCCAACGTTATCGGTTCGTCAGTGGCGCGTCATCAACGATTTCGCGTGCGGTCCCGAATCGTGGGGCATAGAAGATTACCACCCCATGCTTGATCAACTAGCGAAACTCAAGTTTAACCGCATCCTTCTGTCCGTTTGGCCCTGGCAGCCGTTTCTACACTACGAAGTCAAAGGAATCAAGCGAGAGTCGGCGACGCTCTGGTTCGACTTCCACTATCCCATCACTGACGATATGGTGGGACGGCACTTGTTCGACGACGAAGAAGAATTCTGGAATCCCGATCTGCCACGCGGTGCAAGTTACGAAGAATTTACGGCAGCGGGTGAGCAATTGATACATAACCTGATAAACTACGCGCACCAACGTGGAATAGAGTGTGTTATTGTCGCTACACTGACCGAATTCCCGCCCGAATTTGCGCCGCTACTCAACGATGCCCAAGAAGTCCATCAGTTAGCGGAGTTGACCGTTGTGCCAAGTGCAGAAACTGATATTGATGACCCCGCGCTTACCGAACTTGCAACGGCTGTGCTACGAGCCACAGTGGATACCTATCCCGAAGTAGATTATGTGGCGTTGGGGATGCCAGAATTTCGGCAGTGGTCGGGACTGTACGAAGGGGCATGGGCTGCACTCGATGCAAAGTATTGTATTTCATCGCACCGCTCACTCGATGATGTGCTAACTGCTGCAACGCAACGTTCCGCATATCCCGGCGGAGAAGAACGTGCCTTACAGGAGGTCAAAGGCGACATCGTTGCCCTATACTTCTACGACCGACTCCTCAATGAGATCCAAGTGCTCAAGGAATCCCGCTGTCCCGACATGAAATTTATCTACAACAGCGTAGCGGAGGAACTCTTTCCACTTCTTGGGAACCTTGTGCCTCACGGTTGGGAAACGTTGAATTTTGTGGATTATACTGCGTCACGCATTGTCAAACGACGGGAAGTCCTCAAAAACGTTCCGAGCCGAGAACACGCCTGCAGCCTGATTTACACGCTTCACGACGACAACGTGGGACTGTTACCACAACTGGCGACCGGCTCCCTATATGAATTGACGCAGGACCTATGCCGGCACGACTGGGCTGGGTTCTCCACGCGCTACTGGCTCATCGCCGATCACGACCCATGTATTGCATATCTGTCGAAAGCAGCGTGGGAAGAGGGAATAAAGCATGAGGACGTTTATCGAGATCAGATTCGTGCTGCCTGTGGGGAAGAGTGCATCAATGATATGTTGACGGCGTTTCGCGAAGTGGAAAGAACAACGGTCGCGCTAGAAGCGCATGGGTTGGGGTTGACCTTCCTCGTACCCGGTATGCTGACCAAGCACTGGACGCCTCAGCCGATTTCTGATGAGTTAATTGAGGACCGACAGAGCTATCAACAGGCACTGGACGCTGCATGCCGGGCGCGTGAAAAAGCACAACCATCGGGACAAAATTACGTAGATTATTGGATTGGACGTTTGAAGTTTGGTATCGGTTATCTGGATATGATCGCCGCGGTCCGTCGCGCTGCAATTGCGGAAGCTAATCAGCAGCTTACTGAGGCGATCCGACATGCAGAGATTGCGTTGGCAACCGCCCGTAATGCATTAGAAGCGTATGCAAATGTCGTCCGCGATCAATCCGATAGGGGAGCGATTGCGGTGATGAATGAGTATGTGTATCGTCCCTTGAAGGAGAAGGTCACGACATTGCAGAGCGGTCAACTAACATAGGTGACCGTTAATTATAGATTTTCTACGCTTCCTACCAAGCGGTCCACCCACCATCAACTAACAGGTTCTGTCCGGTAATATAACTGCCGGCATCACTGGCTAACAGCACGACAGCCCCTTTCAACTCCTCTGGTCTTCCCATACGTCCTAACGGCACTTTCTCCTCCAGCCGAGGGATGAAGCCTTCAACATTATCACGTACCTCAGGCTTAGGAAATGGTCCGGGAGCGATGGCGTTGACCCTAATGTTGTATTTTGCCCAATACGCTGCAAGATGACGGGTTAAATGCACCACGCCACCCTTGAGAGCGTGGTAATTGGGCGGACTGTTGACCGGCAGTTCTTCGTACGCGCTCGGATAGCTCGCCACAACGCCATACATACTAGCAATATTGATAATTGATCCCGGGCGCTGCTGCTCGCGCAAATGAAGCATCACATCTCGCGCTAACAGAAAATACGCTGTTACGCCGACATGATACGCCTGATTAAAGTCTTCCGCTGTGGCGTTGTCGATATCCGGTGCGGTAGCACCGTAAGCGTTATTGACTAACACATCGATCTTGCCCATGCGCTCCACCATCTCTGCGACGAAGCCGGGAATGGTATCGGTGTCACCCTGACTGAACTCGAATCCCAAATGACCATCGCCGGGCAGCGATGCAGCAAACTCAGCAGCCTGTCCCCCATCGCGGCTGGTAACTACAACCTGTGCACCCGCCTCGGCAAGAGCTCGACTCATTGCTGATCCTAACCAGCCACACGCTCCAGTCACCACAACGACTCTGCCCTGTAAGCTGAATAAATCTATAACACTGCGTTCATTGGCACTCATAATCTCCCTCCGTTAACTACAATCCGTGTTAATTGCTCCACGCTTGCCGTAATAGACGCAGCCAGTTCCCGTGCATGATGGCGCGGATGTCATCGTCGTTGTAGCCCCGGTCTGCCAGCAAATTCGTAATTTTTTGGAGATCGGCGATGGTATCTAAATCACAAGGGGATTGCTCCCGTCCATAACCGCCATCAAGGTCTGTGCCGATGCCAGCGTGACGGCTATTACCTGCCAACTGGCATACGTGGTCCATGTGATCAACGACAGTGTTCAACGTGACCGCTTCATTTGTGCTTTGGCCAGAAACCCAACCCGGTTGCAACATCCACGCATCAAAGGCTGCACCAATCACACCATCTCGTTCAAAAATTGCTTGCAACTGTTCATCGCTGAACTGACGTTGATGGGGGACCAGTGCTCGGCAGTTGTTGTGGCTTGCTAACACCAATCCTTCGTAGTGCTCCAATGCCTCCCAGAACGCCTGATCTGAGCAGTGGGTGAGATCGAGAGTGACGCCTAATCGCTGCATTTCGGCAAGCAATGACGGTCCGAGCTTCGTTAAACCCAATTCGGTGCCCGTCCCACCGGCGTAGCGTCCGGGACCATAGTGTGTAAGTCCAAGCAGACGCAGGCCACTCCCCACCCATTCCTCTAGTTGGCTTGGTTGTAAAATCGGGTCCGCTCCTTCCATACTAATTACAAATCCAAGAGGCGGACTGTCATCCGCCCCAGATTCTTCCCAAGTCTCCCACTGGGCAATATGGCTATCCAAAGTGGTCCGATCTACGATGATACGGATATGCCCCTCATGGTCTAAAGCGCGGTAGTAAGCCAACTGTCCTTGGGCCACACCGTAGGACTGGGCAGGCGATGCAAAATCCGCATGGGGAGCAGGTTGCCCGGTACAGCGGGCGAACAACGTGACGACAGATACCGCGAGCCTTCCCTCGCACATGTCCGGAAATGCGACCGTACCTTGGGCGCGGCCCTTGCCCGGAGTACTGACTTCTTGTGTGCGGATGGTATAAGCGGAACGCAACAAGTCCCTATTCCCTTGAAGTGCGTTCCAAGAAAGATCAAGGTGGGCATCAATGATTAGCATAAACAGAAATCTCCCGATGGCGGTTCATTAACAACGAACAAGATTTAAGAACAACTACCGGACCAGGCGGCGGAACGGATCCTTCTTCAGATCAGATTCCAGCAAACTATCCACATCGCCTGCGTCGACACCGGATTTAATCACACCCAATGCCCCCGCTACCGCATCGGCGGTCAAACGGATATCTTCTTCAGTGTGAGCAAGAGTTCCTTTGAATCCCATATAGCAGTGAATACCACGCTTCGCCATCTCTTGGATGAATAGCGTCTTCACTTGCGGAGCCAGGGTTTCATCCGGTAAATCAAGGGAAACACCAAGGGCTGTGTGGAGACCGGTACAGGCACCCGATAGCCCACTAGCGGCAATTACTTCGTTGAGTACGGAGCGCAAATTCTCGCCAAGTTCCTTAAAGCGAACCTCAGAATTCCGGCGTCTCAGTTCACGAATTGTCGTCAGTGCAGCGACGGTTCCAATGTTATCACTCCAATAGGAACTAGAGATGAACATGCGACCAGCGGGCTCCATTACCTCTCGTGAGCCAACGACCGCACCCATCGGATAGCCGTTTGACATCGCCTTTGCAACAACGGTCATATCTGGGATAACCCCAAGGGGTTTCTGCATACCACCAACCGAATACCGCCAACCGCAAGACACTTCATCAAAGATAAAAATCGCGTTATGTTTACGGGCGAGGGCTTTAACCCCTTCTAGGTATCCCGGCTCAGGGAACTCAGAGCGGGCAGGCTCCATCATAATCGCCGCAACCTCACCTTGGTTTTCCTCTAACAGGTTTTCTAACATGGGGAGGTCACCATAAATAAAGGGAATAGCGGTTCCAGCAAGTGCTTGTGGGACACCGATTGGTTCAATCCCAGCAAACGGGTATTCGCCACTTTCAGGATCGACACCATAATTCGCCGCTTGATACCAGTCGTGCCAACCGTGATAGCCACAGAACACAATTTTGTCTTTGCCGGTTGTACCCCGTGCAATACGCGCTGCGACGGCACAGGCTTCGCCGCCCCCTTTGGTATATCGCACCATTTCAGCACTCGGAATAGTGTTTATGAGTTCTTCCGCTAATTCAATTTCGACCGGGCCATTCAGCGTGTAAAGACTACCACGATCAATTTGGTCTTTAACTGCTGTATCCACAACCGGATCTGCATGACCGAGGATAATTGCCCCGACCGCATTGACCCAATCGATGTATTCATTCCCATCTACATCAATGAAACGGGAGCCTTTTGCGCGTTGAGCGTAAGTGGGACTAATGCCGTTAGCAAACTGGCTGGCGCGTCGACTGATCAGTTGCGTCCAGCCGGGGATAATTTCGCCAGCCTTCTTGTAGAGTTCATTAGAACGGGTAACATCATGGGTATGTTGAGACATTTGTAACTCCTTTCTGTGTAACAAGCGTAAGGGAAACTCTTTTTCTGAAGGTTATACTATTCAACCACAGTCGGTCTCTGTTTCCAAAAACCTGTAGCCTGTTCGAATGCCTGAGCCAATTGCAACACACCAAAATCATCTTGGTGTCGTCCAACAATTTGGACGCCTACCGGCAAACCGGCCGCGGTAAAGCCGCAGGGCACCGAGATCGCAGGCAAGCCAAGAACGCTGATATAATAGCATGACCGCATCCAATCAATATACGTCTCCATTTTCACGCCGTTGATTTCGGTGATGTAGCGTTGCTTCACGTCGAACGGAAGCGTTTGGTTCACGGGAAGAATCAAAAACTCGTAGGTCTCCATAAATTCCCGTACGCGCTGATAAAGGGCTGTACGCTTAATCTCCGCTTGTCCAATCTGTGGCCCACTCAATTCCATACCCGCTTTGATGTTCCAAACCACAGTATCCTTTAGCTGCCCCGGGTGGGTTTCTAACAGCTTGGAATAAGCTAGTTCAAACCGCCATGCCCGCCATACCTTAAAGACCTCATCCGCATCCGTAAAATCCGGTACCTCGTCCACGACTACACAGCCCAACGATTCGAACACACTTCGTTGCGTCTCAATGGTGGCAGTTACTTGCGGATTAACTGGCAGCCCACCCAAATCCTGATCCCAAGCGATATGTACGCCGCTAAAATCACGCTCAAGGGGCTGAGAGAACATCTCTCCCGATTCACTGATGGAAATAGGAACACGGCGATCTGGACCGGCAATTGCACTCAACATCAGAGCTGCATCCTGTACCGTCCGTGCCATCGGGCCCTCCACCGATATTGGAAACCAACCCAACACGGCGGGCCACACCGGAACCCTGCCGGGAGAAGTGCGAAAGCCCACAACGTTACAAAAATTAGCGGGGTTTCGTAATGAACCGCCCATATCACTTCCGTCGGCGATTGGGATCATACCGCACGCCAACGCTACCGCAGCGCCGCCGCTGCTGCCACCGCAGGTCCTAGTTGTATCATACGGATTAAGCGTTTCCCCAAACACCTCGTTGTAAGTTTGCGACCCAGCACCAAACTCTGGTGTATTGGTTTTCCCAACAGTGATAGCTCCTGCTTTGTTCAGGCGTTCCACAATCAGAGCGTCGTGTTCAGGCACAAAGTCCTTAAAAATTGGAGAGCCGTAGGTGGTGCGCATGTCTTTGGTCTCAACGAGATCTTTATGTGCGATGGGAAGTCCATGCAACGGACCCACATCCTCTCCACGTGCCAACGCCGCATCCGCTGTATCTGCCTGCTCTATCACCGCGGTAAGATCCGCATGTGTGACAATGGCGTTTACCTGCGGATTGACACGCTCGATTTGAGCCAAATGCGCTTCCACTACCTCTCTAACGGAGAGTTCCTTTGCACGGATGAGACGCACCAACTCTGTAGCGGTCAGAAAGCATATCTCTGTGTTGGACATAACTCAGCCTAATCTTTCCAATTAAAAATGACGCCTAACATCGATTTTTCCCGATGGTACGCCATCTCATAAGCCTTGACTATCTCTGTGTAATGGAAGCGATGGGTGATTAACCGCTTCGGTTCAACAAGCCCGTTCGCCATTAAGGAAACGATATAATCTCCCTGCCGATCATTGTTAAATCGGGTTTCGGGCGTGGGATACAGATAGCCCGGAGGTCCAGACACCGCAATAATTGAGATCCCTTTGTTATAGAACAACTCCATCGGCAACGGATTAAAATCGAGAGGAGGTTCGCCACGACCGAGCAGACTGACTACAGATACGCGACCGTTATCCCGAACAATCTGTAAAGACGTGCGGAAGGCGGGCCATGGGTTTGCCGTAAGGATAACCAAATCAATACCGATGCCGTTAGTAAATTCGTCTAACTTTGCATTGAGGTCAGGATCATTATACAAAAAGGCAGCGTGCGCGCCCATTCGCTCTGCCATCTCCAAACGGATGGGGCTGTTACCAATTCCAACGACCCTTGCCCCAAACGGTTGCCCCAACCCAACCGCGCCTAAACCAAGGACCCCTAACCCAACAACCGCCACATTTTCACCGGGCTGGAAATGCGCTTTGCGATAACAGTGACCGCTGAGAGCATAAAGATGTGTGTAGACGGCATCCTCTGGATGTACGCCATCGGGAACTTTGACGATACTCGCAGATTCATCCGTGATATATTCGGATTGATGAGGTTGACGGGTCACAACCCGGTCACCAACCTGCACGCGAGTAACCTCACTTCCGACGCCGCGAACAACCCCCAAATTACTATCCCCAACCCATCGGGGGTAAGCGGGGGCACCCGGCACCTGTTCCGCGCCTTCATAGTTGCCGCGATCCGTTCCGATCTTCAAGGCGGAAATCTCAGTCTCAATCCAAATGTCTTTCGGTTTCAAGTTATCTGTATCGAGGGGGTGCTCTTCCATGCGAAGATCCCGCGCACCATATAGAATTGGAATTTTCATAGGCTCTCCTCAAGAGTCGGATGTTAGATGTTATCAAAAGGATATAATTTGCGACCAAGTCGTTTGAAGGTCAGATCACTCAGTGTGTGGACGCTAGGCTCATACACAACATGAATTGCCCCCGCCCAAGACTCAAACCCTGCGCGAAAGTGAGCGGAAGACTTGACGCCGATATAGCGCATTTGGCGCGGCTCCAGTCCAAGGGTCCGAGAAAATGCGGTGTCAAAGGGTTGCTCCCGTTGTGTGACTAACAAAACATGAATACCATCTTGTTTGATGTGCGCTGATGGTCCCATGGTACTGCTTAAACCAGCAAGCATCGGTCCATCGTAACGGAAATCGCCATCCGACAGTGCGATTACCTCCGCTGTCATGCGGATAGGCTGTCCCTGTGCCGGGGTTGATTTTGCACCGACATCTAGGGTCAACGTCGCTCCCACACCAGCGCGATGGCACTCCGCAATTGTCTGCGAATCAACGATGTAAAGTATGCAGGCGGCCTGAAGGCCCGCGTCTATGAAGCACTCTAACATGCCGGTACTGTCGCCCGGAGAACCGCCGCCGGTATTATCATTTCGATCTGCAAAAATCACAGGGAATTTCCCCTCTGCTTCAGCGATTTTCAGGGCTTCACGAGTTGTCAGTGAAGGACCATGCCACTCCTCGCGTCGCTCAAAAATCCATTCCCCCAACTGGTCAGCGTAGGTCTGAGCTAAGGCTTGGTCATTATCTGTTACAACGTAAACCGACGCGCCCATATTCGGCACATCAGCTAAATAGTAGCAGGTTGCAATCGAACCGCAAATGACATTGGGGCGGGCTTCGATACGATGAAGTTCCTCAATTGCCTCCCGCATCGGTGGGTGTGCGGTAACTTGGTGTATCCCCCAGATCATCGGAATTTGATGCAAAGCCATCGTCGGACGCTTGCCATCATTTACGATTGATATCAGCACATCGGCGCATTCACGGCTACGCTCCGCCATATCAATTTCGGGATAAGTTTCCCGCCCAATTAGCACATCTGCAGCATCAACCATTTGCGGAGAGACATTGGAGTGAATATCCAATTGTGCAAGGATAGGCACCTCCGGACCGACCGCCTCACGAATTGCCGCTAAGATATGCCCTTCGGGATCATCAATGCCATCTGATTCCCCAAGGTTTCCGACCACCATCGAGCCGTGCAGCCCAAAAAGTACCCCGTCTATTGAACCGGCTTCTGCTATTCCGTTTAGTATCTCCTCTAGAATAGTATCAAAGATATTTCGAGGAGTTGGTCCACTGGGATGTGCCTCGGCGAACACAGTCGGAATCAGTTCAAAGCCGTGAGTGTCGGCACCATCAATAAATCCGCCAATTGGGGTGTTAGTACCACGGAATCTGTTTAATATCTCTTCGCCCCGCAGGTAGAACCGTTCCCTGTAGCTATGCCAATCTGTTTTGACTGTGGTAAAGGTGCTGGTTTCGTGGGCGATCCCACCGGTAACAACTCTCATGGCTATCTCTCCTCTAATTTTCACATTTTACAATTCGGCGTAGCACGGGGCAACGCTATATTTCGTGGTTGGAAACGAACACGCAGCTATCTTACCAATTTATCAACTGCCGGTCAACAAAAATCACTGAGCGAAACTTCTAGTGGGATTACGGTGTTTATAAAATTATTGATCCGCTGTTATTCAGATGTTATAATCTTAGATCAACATTTTAAGACTTCTACTCCTAAAAAAGAAGGAGAATGCGTTTTGCGTACCTCCGACGAAGAATTGATGATGAAATGTCGAAATGGTGACATGAGTGCTTTCGAGCTAATCGTAATGCGCTATAAAGACCTCATCACAAATTTCATCTATCGATCCATAGACGACTATCACCGCGCTGAGGACTTGGCACAGGAGACATTTCTGCGAGTTTTCAGAAGTGCGGACCGTTATGAGCCGAAGTGCCGATTCAAAAATTGGCTGTATCTTATCGCGACGAACTTGTGCCGCAACGAAATTCGAGATCGGAAACGGCGGAATACAGCGTATCTAGACGATCTTGTGCCTGATAATGAAGATACCAGCTATTTTGAGCTACTACAAGATGTCAGCCAGCTGCCCGATGAAGTCTACGAAAAAAAAGAACGACAAATCATCATTCAACAAACAATTAACCGCTTACCTGACAACCAGCGGTTGGCATTACTTCTGGTGAGCTATCAAAATCTGAGGTACGATGAAATCGCAGAAGTTCTTGAGTGCTCCGTTAGTGCCGTGAAATCACTTATCCATCGCGCCCGCCAGAATATGAAGACACTCCTGATAGAAGTTGGAATTGGAGAGAGTTCCCATGCTAAAGTGTGAAAATGTTCAACCCCAGTTATCCGCTTATGTAGACCGTGAGATGCCCTTGTGGACGATCCAACTGATTCAGTGGCACCTCAAGCGGTGTCCAAGTTGTGCACATGAAGCGATGCGCCTCCGACAAACAGACAAGATCCTTCATCAACTTGATTCGGTAAAGACCTCTGACAATTTCCTGCCGGACCTGATGCGTCGTGCCGCAGCAATCACCGCAATTGAAAGAGAACAAATCTCTGCTATTCGTCGTATCTTACGACGAATGGAATCGTCATTCGCGTGGATACGTTACAGTTTTCGAACGCGAGTGCGTCCCTATGCTGTTGTAGCTTCATTGGCATTGATTGCCACAGTTGTAAGTCTCACGCTGTATCAACCGCGGCTTCCTCTTCCATCGAACGATGTGCTGACGCTCGCTCAGGCACCAACGGATAAACAAGCCCTACTCGTAGAATTTGAGATTGTTCCGATCAACCAATTCCCTAAACCACACCTATCTTCTAATCGGCCAACGGCGCCTTTCGCGCCGACTGATCAACGCCAAGAAAAGTGACGCAAGCGTTATTACTATACACAGAGACAGGAATACGTTAGGGAAAAGGGGGGAAGATGCCCAAAGCGCTTTGCATCGGTGAACTACTCATCGATTTCGTTTCCACTACAGTTGATGTCACGCTTGCAGAGGCACCGGGATTCGCCAGAGCAGCAGGCGGCGCAACGGCGAACGTTGCTGTTGGCTTGGCAAAGCTTGGCGTTGATTCAGGGTTTATCGGCAAAATCGGTGCCGAACCGTTCGGTGATTTCTTACGGGAAACGCTTGAGCAGAGCAGCGTTGATACCACCAATCTCATTTCGGAGGCTAGTCGCCGAACAACATTAGCGTTTGTTGCGACCCGATCAGATGGCGCGAAGGACATCCTTTTCTATCGCAATCCGGGAGCGGACATACTGCTCAGACCTGATGAAATTGATAAAGTGTATGTTCAATCTGCGGAGGTATTTCACTACGGTTCATGCAGTTTGAGTCACCAGCCTGTCCGCGATGCTACGGTAAGGGCGATTCGGTATGCGAAGGATGGCGGTGCATTCATCTCCTACGACCCAAATCTGCGCCTGATGATGTGGGAGGCGCCGGAGGAGGCCAAACATTGGATCTGGGAGGTCATGCCATATGCGAATGTTGTCAAAGCCGCAGACGAGGAGTGGGAGTTTATCACGGATACCCCTGAACTGGAAAGTGGAAGTGAGCGTATCTTAAAGACTGGGGTGGAGTTGGTCATCGTTACATTGGGCGAACACGGTTGTTATTACAATAACGGCTCGCATCAAGGGTATGTAGACGGATTCAGGGTAGAAGTGGTCGATCCACTCGGTGCAGGCGACGGATTTGTCGCAGCGATGTTGACCCAAATAATGAATTCCGCTGGAGGCGTGGGGGAACTGCCTACATTTGGCGATAATCAACTCCAAGAGATGATGAGATACGCCAACGCAGCCGGAGCACTGACAACACAGAAAATCGGCGTCATCCCCGCTTTACCAACAGCATCGGAAATTGAGACGTTCCTCAATCTTTAATTTATTTAGGGATTATGCACTTCAGATTGTAGTTGCCCGATTTATCGGGTATCACGTTTCACGTCATCAATAGTTCCAAACTATGGTAGATTTTAATTAATGAGATACTCCAACCCGGTGCGGTTAGGAAAACGAAACGACCGTTTGGTAGGTGCTGTCCGATCCCGATTCTCGTGGATGCTCGGAACGGCATAAATCGTGACCAGGATTTCTAACTGCGCCTATTCGGTGCGGTTGGAAACCGCACCTACCGTGAGGCGAAAGTGTCCATTTATTTTTAGAATCCACCATAGTACCATTAAAAAGTATTCGACATTACCATCTCATACAAGAAGGAGCTTCAACATGAGTGAAAAAACGACCGGAGCGTTTGCTTCGCACATAAAGGATGCTGATTGGGCAGAAGGTTTACGCCCCTATTTCCTCTACCGAGATCTGGGGATCAACACCGCCACTGACGGCAAGGTATTGGCACACGTCATCCGCGCTAATCAATCTTGTGACGGACCGATGGGCTACCACTCCCACGCCCTCGACTTCCAAATGAATTACCTGCTCAAGGGCTGGGCACGACTCGACTTTGAAGACATCGGTGAGATCCGCGTTGAGGCTGGCGATGCGTGGTATCAACCGCCCGGAATCAAGCATGAGGTGTTGGAGTATTCCGATGACTTTGAGGTCATTGAGATCACCATGCCCGCTGAGTTCCCCACACAGGACGAATCACGCTAAACATCATTAACACATTCAAAATACGCTCATGTAAAGAAATCGTGTGCCAGTGTAGGGGTGGGGTTTCCCCGCCCGTCAAACGCTTTTCGCTCCAGATGAGTTTTAAGAAATTAAACGGGTAATTCTATGTTTTTCCCTAGACCCGGTAGGTGCGGTTTCCAACCGCACCGGACATCGCTTGAAGGTTACCCAATTAATAAATTAATCTTCATGAGGAGCGATATGTCTATAGAATGACTTGGAAGGATTGACATGAACGTTGGTTTCATCGGTCTAGGTAATATGGGCAATCCGATGGCAGCAAACATCCTCAAAGCCCAATACAACCTAACGGTCTACGACCTCCGTCGCGAAATGGGGCAGCCTCTTGAGGACGCTGGCGCAAAGTGGGGGGCAAGCCCAAAGAGCGTAGCAGCCCAATCGGACGTGGTGCTTACATCCCTGCCGGGTCCCAAAGAGGTCGAAGCTGTTGTCCTCGGTGAAGACGGTATTTTCGCGGGGTTGAACAGCGGATGCGCTTATATCGATCTGAGCACCAATTCACCCACAACGCTGCAAAAAATTGCCGAGATTGGTGCGTCAAAGGGGTTCCACGTCCTCGACGCGCCGATTAGCGGTGGTGTATTTGGTGCAAGGGACGGAACGCTCACTATATTTGTGGGCGGCGAGCAGGGGGATTTTGAACGGTTTCAACCGCTGTTTCAGAGCATCGGCGACCATATCGCTTACATGGGACCGATAGGCAGTGGACACGTGACCAAATTGGTGAACAATTTCATCATGTTCATCAATTTCGCTGGTGTCTGTGAAGGGATGGCGATGGGTGCCAAGGCGGGCATCCATCCGCAAGCACTGCTCGATGTGATTAAGACCAGCACAGGCGATAGCATGTACTTGCGCCGAACAATCGATTTACTCTTGGCTGGCGAGGATGTGAATTCCGCCGCGGATCTGGCGGTTAAAGATGTGCAATTGGCGGTGGAACTTGGCAGAGAGCTCGGTATTCCGATAGAGCTTGGGCCGCTGGTTGAAGATATTTTCAGGCGGTTCTGCGATCAAGGACGTGGGCAGGAGGATCAGTTGGAAATCATGCGAGATTTCATGCAGAGATCAGGAGTGGAGGTGCCGAAAAGGTCATCGTAGTTTCCCTTTCAGATATACCCCCCTTTTCTTTTATTAGTTCATGGCAAAACGTGCACAGCACGAAAATAATTCGTAGGTGCTTACATCCCGATTTATCGGGGGGCGGGGTTTCCCCGCCCGTGCATGTTTAACATGAACCTCACTTTTCAGCATCTATAACTTGCCTTTTGATTGCCCCCCAAGATGTCGATAGCTTCCCCGCAGGTTCCACCGCAAGTGTTGAATCATGCCAAAAGACAAATTGACTTCGACCATCATCGGTTAAACGGTGAACTTTTTGAGTATCAACGTTCATCACTGCCACATCCACTTCCACCACATCATTGGCACGGTGCCAAATAATAGGCGCATAAACTATATGCGTATTGTCCGGCAGCCATTGTACTCTGTTTAGTTCCCCAGCAGCATCAAGGCGAATCAGATTATTGCCTAACGCATCACCCAGAAATACCTCCTGCTTTCCCCTTGCACGCATTGATCCAGTGACAATTGTCCGCTTTCCATTTGGAGACCAATAAATTGAGTTGACAAAGAATGGGAAGTCCATGGCTTTGGGTTTTGCGTCGGGTACAGCATCAATCCAGTGAAGTTTGCCGTGCTCGAGCGGTTTCGCGATGCTAATGGCAAGCTGTTTACTGTCCGGGAACCAATTGTAACCAGTAATGTGGTCTTTCAAATCGGGGGCAATTTGGAAGGGGTTGAGTCCACGAGCATTCATCACGAACAATTCCGACTTGAAGGGGCGCCGATCTAGATCAGCAACTGTATAAACAATTCGCTTGCCATCTGGTGACCATTTTCCGTCGGAAATGGTGTGGAGCTGTGGGACCGCAAGCAGTTCCCGCAACTTTCTGCCATCAAAATTCATCACCATCAGCTTATATTTAAAGGGCTCTCCCAACTTGTGTCTGGTCGTAAACAGGATTTGCTGCCCATCTGGAGAGACCCTAGGACTCTGCATTGGAATAGGTGGTTCAAGGAACAGTTCCTTGTTTTCTCCATTGATATCCATCCGCCAGAGCGTATTTTCCCAAAACGCGTCTCCAATCTGCATATAGTAAATCTTCAATGCTGCATATCCTATTTGGGTGGCAGCAAACATCAATAGACAAAGCCAACCGATGTAGAAGTATTTGCGATACGTCTCGATTTTGCATTTCATATCTATCCTCCTGATGTGTTACGATGAGAGGTGCAACTAATTCTCCTTATAAGATATGACTCAAATCTTTGCCAAACGAAAGTCGCTTGCACATTAACCATGAGCAATTTAGATGCCACAATTATCTCGAGTCACTTGAAGTGGTAGTACAGAAAACCGAGTTTGTCGATAAACCCGTTCTATGGGGAGTTTGGCATCTATTTTCGATATGAGCTATTATTTCAAAGGAAGGATCGTGCTAACAAGATAGTTGTCGAAACTGTGCTACACCGTCGTTGCAAAAATGCCACACTGGCAATGTAGGGGGCGTACCCTCCGAATCGCGACTCTGATCTTTTAATTCCGACGGTGATCTGTGAACCGCCGCGCCTTCAACTCAAAGCTAGGCAATGTGCCGTGAGGCACCGGGGTCACCACAGCGCGCAGACCCAGAGATTCGCGCACTGCCTTGGCAACAGCTTGGGCGATCACCTCTGGATCTGTGCTGCTGGTCTGGATCCGAATCTCCATCTCATCAAGCGCACCCCGCCGATAAACGTCTACCGCAAACTCACCTACTTCAGCGAAACGACGGATGATGTTCTCGATGGTACTCGGATAGACATTCACGCCGCGTATAATCAGCGCGTCGTCGATTCGTCCGATGACGCCACCCTCAAGACGCCAAAATGTCCGTCCACATTCACACGGTTCCGTTTCCAATTTGACCTGATCACCGGTGCGATAGCGGATGACCGGCATCCCAACCCTACCCAGATTGGTGATGACCAACTCGCCCTCTTCGGCGGATTCACCGCTCACAGGATCAATCACTTCGCAGATAAACTCCCCTTCGTTCAGGTGCACCCCCGCTTGCGCCTGACACTCATACCCCCAAGCACCTACCTCCGTGGCGCCGGCGTGGTCGTAGCAGCGCGCATTCCATGCGGTTTCAATCCGATGTTTTGTCCACGGCAGGCTAGCGCCCGGCTCTCCGGCATGAATAGTCACACTAACGTTAGCGTTGGCGATATCAATTCCTTCTGCTTCAGCAACTTCTGCGAGATGCAAGGCATAGGTGGGGGTACAGATTAACGTCGAAATATCGTTGGAGCAGATAACGCGCACCCGCTGGAGCGAGGTCATTCCGCCCCCCGGAACGGACAATGCACCAATCCGCCGTGCGCCTTCGTAAGCACTCCAGAAACCGATAAAGGGACCGAAGGAAAACGCAAAGAAAATCCGATCTCTCGACGTTACACCGGCGGCATTGTATACCGTCTCCCAGCAGCGCGCCCACCAGTCCCAGCTCCCTTCGGTGTCCAAGCAGCGCAACGGTTCGCCGGTCGTGCCAGAGGTCTGATGGATACGGATATACCGTTCACGGGGAAATGTGAGGTTGGTGCCGTAGGGTGGGTGAGCCTTTCCGTCTGCGGAGAGTTCATCCTTTGTTGTAAAGGGCAGCTGTTGGTAATCTTCGAGTGTTTGTATCTCTTCTGGCTGCCTCACTCCCGCCTCACCTAATTTTTGGCGATAGAAGGGGTTGGTTTCCAGCACCGGTGCAAGCATCGCCTGCAGCTTCTTTAGTTGAATCTGCGTCAACGCTTCTCGTCCGAGCGTTTCAATGAAAGAGTGTAATTCGCTTGCCATATCACAAAAATGTAGTTTCCCAAAATGGGCTCAATTTCTCAAGTATCAACAATCTGTAGGTCGAGATTCACATCTCGACACCAAAACTCGGCATCATAGGGAACAACGATCGTTGTTCCCTACAACTGGTTTGCCGCAGCAGCACAGTTTCAAATTATTATAACAACCAATTCATACTTGTGGCAAGCGATACTATGTTGACACGCAGATGCTTTGCTGCTACAATGAGCCGACACATTTACATCAACCCCGATAAGGTGGCTTCCACATGACATCACCCCCAGAACCAAAGACCATCCAGAAACTGGTGGATGTTTATCCGTCCTTTGCCTTGCTGGCAGGGATGCAACTCGATCTGTTCACGCCACTCAAAGCCGGTCCCATGCGCCCAGAGCAGATTGCCAATGGCATCGGCGTGGGTGTGGCTAAACTCAAACCGCTACTCTACGCGCTTGTTGCCGCCGAGTTGTTGACCGTAGACGGAGATCGTTTTGCCAATACTGATGAGGCGAACCATTTCCTGGTCCGCGGCAGTCCATTTTACATGGGCGGGGTGCACCCCTTATATGCAGATCTGTGGGATGCAGCGCTTCAAACAGCGGAATCCATCCGCACGGGGCAGCCACAAGCCAAGCATGACTACACACAGATGCCCCGCGAAGCGTTAGAAACATTCTATCAAGGTTTGCATCCGGGTGCCCTGACAACAGGACGCACACTGGTAAAAGACTACGGGCTTTCGTCCTGTCGGAGGTTGTTAGACGTTGGTGGAGGCTCCGGCGGAGTAGCCATCGCAGCAGTGAAAGCCTGCCCCCATATCCAAGCGATGGTTGCAGATGTATCGAATGTGACACCAATCACGCAACGTTTCGTGACGGAAGCAGGTGTGTCCGACCGAGTCAAGGTCATTACGGCGAATATCGTGGAAGCCCCGCTCCATGAGGCATTTGATGCCGTCGTTCTGAAATCATTCATTCAAGTACTTTCGCCGAGGGATGCACAACGTGCGCTCAAGAACCTCCATGCAACCACGGCACCGGGCGGTGTTATCTATATCTTGGGGATCGGTATCCTTGATAACTCTCGCATTTCTCCGCGGGGTGCTGCGATAACCAATACCATCTTCATCAATATCTACGACGAAGGACAGGCTTATACCGAAGATGAATATCAGGATTGGATAACAGCAGCTGGATTTGTGGACTTTAAGCGAGATACGTTGCCGGATGGGTTGGGTATTATAACAGCGCAGAAACCAATATAAAAGGTGAAATTACGGTGTTAATGCCGTGACTCATGTTAAAAGAAAGTGCAAACGCAAAAAACGTGAAAACAATTTGTTCATTGATTCATAAATGAACTCGTGAACTAATGGACTGATGAACTAAAATGGAGAACCATTATGGCGTTATTCAAAGCAGGTGTTATCGGTTGTGGCGGACGTGGACGTGGTCATGCGGAAGGGTATCAGGCATCGCCGGATGTAGAGATTGTCGCATGTGCGGATCCCTTTGAAGAAGCTCGTGGGAATTTTGCGGAGCAGTTCGGAGTTCCGAGAACCTATGAAGATTACCGTGAGATGCTAGATAAGGAATCGCTCGACTTTGTCAGCGTCTGTACGTGGATTGCCCTGCACAAAGAGATGGTTATCGCAGCAGCGAATAGTGGGATCAAAGCCATCCACGCCGAGAAACCGATGGCACCGACGTGGGGCGACGCCAAAGCGCTCTATCAAGCGTGTGTGGACAACGACGTGATGATTAGCTTCTGCCATCAACGCCGCTTCGGTGCGAGTTTTATCAAAGCGAAGGAATTGGCAAACGACGGCACAATCGGTCAGGTCTACCGCTTCGAAGGGGCATGCCCCAATATGATCGATTGGGGAACGCACTGGTTCGACATGTTCTTCTTCTACAACAACGATGAACCGGCAGAATGGGTGATGGGCCAAATTGATATAGTTGAAGAAATTCTTGTTTTCGGTGTGCCAGTAGAGACGAGTGGAGTCTCATGGATTCGCTATAAAAACGGAGTGGAAGGTTTACTTGCAACGGGTGAGGCTGCGTTAGATGGGGTACAGAATCGCATCATCGGCACAGATGGTATCATTGAAGTTAGCGGGCGAGACAAACCGCCGGTGCGTGTCCTGCGACATGGGGCAAGTGATTGGGAAGTGCCGAACCTTGACGGGGTTGTGCCGTCCGGTGGGGATACCGTCCTCGCCGTACTCGACCTCATCGATTGTGTCAAAACGGGACGCGAGCCAGAACTCAGCGGACGAAAGGCAATCCAAGCAACAGAACTCATCTTTTCGACCTACGAGTCAAGCCGCCGTCGTGCGAAGATTACCCTGCCCCTCGACGTGGAGGACTCTGCGTTGCTGACTATGTTGGATCAGGGAATGATCAGATACACGAGTCCATGAATACGCAGTCTCACGCCATCATTAACGTCGCGCTCCTAAGTCGGAAGGCAGCGCCGCATCTACATCGTTACGCGCTCATTGGTGCCGCATTGCCGGACCTACCGATGTTCATCTTTTTTGCGGTTGAAGCGTTCATTCTCAAGCATCCACAAAGCCTGATTTGGGGAGAGCGGTATTTCCTCCCAGAGTGGCAGAACCTCTTTGACATTTTCAACTCCATTCCACTCTTTCTTATCCTCCTCGGAATTGGTTACTGGCGCAAATCCAACGCTCTCATCATCTGTTCCATTAGTCTACTGTTACACGCTGCCGGCGATTTTTTCCTCCACCAAGATGACGGGCATCGCCACTTCTTCCCGCTGCTCCAGTACCGCTTCCATAGCCCGATTTCCTATTGGGATCCCAAACATCACGGTGGGATTGTGTCTGCTATCGAAATATTGGTCACAATTGGGGCGTCGGTTTATCTCTTTCCCCGCCTACAATCCCGACTCATGAAGGGTGTATTAGTTTTTATAAACCTCATTTCTGCCCTCATGTATATCGGATTTATTTTCTTCGGTTGAGCGGTTCAATACTCCACAACCTCTGCTGCTTCCAGCAAAGCCTCCCAATCCGCTCCCTTTTTGCCCTCAAGTTGGCTCCGTTTGAAAGTGAGAACCAGTGTCGTTGCCGGTTTGCTACGAAATCTGTGGGGAACACTTATTGGAATCGGAGGAGGGGGAACCGGAGGCTTATGATGACTCAGAATAAGCGTGCGGAATCGTTTCCCCTTTTTTGATTGTGAGCCTTCTATTTCTTCGTCTTTCTCTTCTTCGATCTCTTTTTCGATGATTATCTCCCGCGGGTTGATAACCTTTTTGTCATTGTCTTGGCTTTCCTCCTCTGCGGTTCCTTCCTGTTTTCGGTTTATCACTTTCAGTTTTTTCGTTGCTTCACGGATTTCCTGAACTTTCTTTCTTAATTCTTTGACGGTTTCCGGCGTGTGAGACATCGCATCTCCGACGGCGTGACCCGAATGCCCGAAGACCACAAACGAGATCGTATCCTCAAACCCCAATTGACCGATACGGGAGCCATACTCGCCGACGAGGTAAGCGAGTTGCTCCTTGAGTTTATCAACCTTCTCCTTACTATATGACTCATTTTTACCGACTACCCATACCGCTTCTTCTGGTTGATATTGATATCGAACTTCTCGCTCATACTTTTCCCATAAGCCTGTTTTCTTTTCTGTTTTAACAATCTTCATCTCTTTTTCCGCAACGGGAAACCGCACATCAAGCAGGAACACAGGTCCATAACCTGTGAGATATAAATGTTGGCAGCTACCCCTACGAAAAAATCCGCCCTTGACATAATCATTCTCAAATGTCTCCTCCATTGTTTCATCAACAATCCGACACATTACCTTGAGGTCTTCAACCATCTCGGTGTAGTCAATCTGATCTTGTGCTGATGCGGTGCCAGCAACCAAGCCGATGCCAAGCATAGCTATGATAAGAGTCATATAGAATTTCATGATTGTATCCTCCTTTAATAACCTTTGATGCGAGTTGGTGAGGCTGTCGTTTTCACATCGTTTAAGGGTTCATGGATGAATCCATGAACCCATTGTTTTACGTTTCACGCCTCACGTTTCACTATAAATGTCATTTCATATTCTTTTGTATTTCAGACACATGAGAAGCAAGGATGAACTCGAAGGCGCGTTGAGTTTCAAGAAATTCAGCTTCTGTTGCACCGGCAAGGTGCTGAAGTTCTTGACGGATGAGTTCCAGATCCTGTATCCTTTGTGATTGCAACCCTTGGTAGATTAACGCTAATCGTGCATCTGCCTGTTTCTGCCGTTCATCCAGATGGACTTGGAGTTGTTCGCTGAATTCATCCAACGCCCCTTGAAGTTGTTTTACAATCTCCACTTGGGTGGCGTGACGTTCTGCCTGAAGCAATCGTACCAATTCCTGCTCTGTAATCTCCGGGACAGGCTCCTGCCCAATCCTAAGTGTCAAACCACGGCCTTCCCACTTAATATCAACGCCGATCCACGCCAATGCAGAAAGACTGATGACTAAAATCAAACAAGCCGCCACACCCCAAGCGAGCCATCGCCATGCTGGTAATTGAGGGGTCCATGACAAAGATTTAGGCCGTATCGCCCTGTGCAATGCCTCTATATTGATTGGACGATCTACCTCTTCCCATTGGTTGAGGGTTTGTTGCGTCTCGTTTAAACGCGCTTGAAATTGCTCACACTCACGACAAGTCTGTAAGTGTACTTCCAGCGATTTTTTCGCCTCCGCGTCCAATTCATCGTAGCTGTCAAGCACGATCTGTTCTCTAAAAAATCTGCAATCCAATGCAAACACCTCCTTTGCCTATGAATCAGCGGTGAGCGCTGAGAGATTTATTCTTGCTTTGATAACATTTTGTTGAGACGTTCCAGTCCAGCTACCATCCGCGACTTGACCGTACTGATAGGACGCTCCACGATTGCGGCAATCTCATGAAATTTCAGGTCATGGTAATGTCGCATAATAACCACGATTCGCTGATCTTCCGGCAAACGCGTCAACGCCGAGCGTACCCGGTCTTTCATCTCCTTCTTCAGCACGATTGCATCAGGTGCGTCCGATGGATCGATGAGTCTCTCGTCGAAATCTTCAGATTCCGACTCCAGAGAAGAATCTATCGACCTTTCTTTTCTGCGTTGTTGTTTGGCAAGTGTATCCAGACAAAGGTTTGTCGCAATTCGATACAGCCATGTAGAAAATTGCGCCGTTGCACGATACGTTGTGGCGGATCTATAGATCCGGAGAAATACCTCCTGCCGCAGATCTTCCGCCAACGCGATGTCGTTGACCATTCGATAGCAATAATTCAGCAGCGGTTTCTCCCACCGTTTGACCAATATATCAAGCGAACGCAGATCGCCCGTCTGCAGTTCGAGCATCAAAGCCTCATCTGATCTCTCCATACTTACCCTCAATCTATCCGGTCTCAATAGGTATAAACGGCTGAGTTGTGAAAAAGACGAGATTTTTTGAGGAGAGTAGTAGGCATACTCCGTATGCCGTAACCACAGGAGTACAGTACCTTACGTTTTACGTTTCACGTTTCACGTCCAATATGGTATTATACTCAGACGCTTGAGTTGGGTAGGTGATCGCGTTCCGAGAGATCGGGATGAGGAAAGTCCGGACTCCGCAGGGCGGGATGCTGGGTAACCCCCAGGAGCGGTGACGCTATGGACAGTGCAACAGAAAGCAGACTACAGCGCTTCGGCGTTGTACAGGTGAAACGGTGCGGTAAAAGCGCACCAGTTCCGATGGTGACATCGGAAGCTCGGTAAACCCCATCCGGAGCAAGGCAAAATAGGAGGATGTATGTAGGCGCGCCCGCCTAGTCCTCGGGTATAGCTGCTTGAGGTTGATGGTAACATCAATCCCAGATGAATGATCACCACCCCGATGCGCAAGAGCAATTCGGGGAACAGAAACCGGCTTATTCCCAACTCAAGCCCCTTTTTGGAAATTAAAGGTGACAAAAATTCAGTTTCTCTATTCTTCAGGAGGAGGATCCCCAATGGAACTGACAGAAGAGGAACGGTTTAATTTAGAACGCAGAACGTATGACTGTCCGCCAATGCTGACAGACAGTCAGGTGCTGGAGTTTTGCCAACAGGGTTTTCTTGTATTGGAAGGGGTTGTGCCAGACGAGGTTAATCGCAGAGCATTTGCGTATCTCGAAGAGAACACCTATTTTGAACCGGCAGAAATCCTCAAAGAAGACTGGTTCGTTGATAACGTGATTCTCAATCCACAGGCAGCCGGTGCCGTCCGGTCGTTACTCGGTAAAGACTTCGGCTTACCAATCATGATGAGTCAGCATCGGGTTCAGTGTCCGATGTCGGGTCAATCGTGGCATCGGGATGCCGGCTCCAAATGGGGACCTGAACTGAATTATCTGCAAGTGTTCTACTATCCGCAAGATACACCGGAAGCGTTCGGTCCTACCGAGGTGTTGCCCGGTTCACACCTTTTCAACGCATCTGCGCGTTATATGAGTCACTACGGTAATATTCGAGGAACGGTGAAAACAACCGCTCCCGCAGGGTCAATCTTCATCACGGTCTACTCAATCTGGCACCGTCGCTCTGTTTCGACAGCGGAAGGGATGCGGCACATGTTGAAATACAACTACTGGCGAACCGTGCCGCCGGAACGGGATTGGATAATTGAACCCGACTTCGACTTTGAATCTGCGAATTACGGTCCTAATCGTTTCCAAAGTGCTCACATGTTCTATTGGCTCTGCGGGAAGAAGGAGGAGTTTCGCTGGATTGGGGGACAGGGATGGCCACTGCGTTACGGTAGGGGGGCTAACTACAAGCCATACGGGGCACCGTCCACGCCGCCGGGAGACTGGTAAAAATTCGGGGTGCACAAATAGTAGTAGGCATACTCCGTATGCGGTAACCGTTGTGCAAATTACATCACTTCAGTAGGTCGATTTTCCAAAATCGACGGTCTTGTGTCTATCGTCTTGTTGGGACTAAATGAACTAATGAACCAAATTAGGTATGGAGTTCGCAATGCCAATCGATATTGATGAGTGTGTCGCAGAAATTTTGGACATCGGACACTGCATTCTACCGGATCACTTTCCCCGTACAGCACTTGAAGAATGCCGTCAGGCATTTCAGCCATTGCTGGAGGATGTTGCCGCCCATATTCCCGAAGGCAACCGCGGTCCCAATCGATGGGCGATTGGCTTGCCCTTCGCGCCGCCGTTCTATCACTCTGCTTTCTTCAACGACGACACGGTCATTGAGATTGTCAGTCGCATCTTGGGCGAAGACATGCACATCTCCTACTATGGTACAGACACACCGATACCGGGCTCAGAATATCAGCACGTCCACGCCGATCTGCCTTTTCTGTTCAAAGAGGAGCCAGCACACCGCCACCCACCGGCGCTGTTGTCTGTGAGGTTCACATTTGTCGATATGACGCCGGAGAATGGTCCATTCGAAGTCGCGGAACGCACCCAGCATCTGCCCCGAACCGAGACACTGGAGAGGGCCAATGCGGGCAAAATCTCTCTCAAGCCTTTGCTGCTTAAAGCCGGAGACGTGTTAATCTCCGACCCGCGCACCATTCATCGTGGCACCCCCAACCGCACCGATACGCCCCGTCCCTTCGCTGTTATTGTCCATAACCGCCATTGGTACAACATCAGTCGGGAGCGGCTGGAGGCAAACGAAGACACGCCTGTGCTTACGGAGTCGTTCTATCAAACGCTGTCGGAGCGAGAGCAAGAACTGCTGCGAAAAGTTCCTAGAACATCTTACTAATGTTGACTTCGGTCCCTCAATTGTGTAAATTCTACCTACTATGGTGAACTTTAGAATTACTTGGACACTCTGTACCGGCGCGGTTAGAAACAGCGCCTACCAAACATGGGGAGCGAAAGTGTCTACATATTTTAATCATTCACTATAAGAGGGTGCCTTCATCCCCGTAGGGGGAGCATCTTGCCGCACCACGATATGTCATACTGCTTTGTACCCCGATCCTATCGGAGCTGATTTTCCAAGCTGGATCCAAAAGGCGGATTAGTTGATAATTTTTTCTGTGTCTGTTCGGATAACGCTTTGAAATACTGCTGAATTAGTTCCCGATATTGCGGCGGCAAATTCTCCTGCTCACCAGACCTGAGATTTGATTCGATCTGCTGTATAGTTTCTATCAGCTTAGGATCAAGTGGGGGGGCATCATCTCCAGTGGCAGTTGGTGTTTTGGCAACCTCACTCTTACGTCTCTTGCTGACTTCCCGCTTCTGCAACGATTTGGAACTTTCGAGCATCCGTGTCAAGATTTCCCGCTGTTTATCTAACACCTGTTGATTCAAATTGCCCTGCTGAAGTTCGCCTTCTACCTCCTTCATCTCTTCAGAGATGTTGTTGAGATCGCCAAGCACTTCCGACATCCTTTCCATCATGTCTGCCACCCGTTCTGTGGCTTCCCTGATCATCTGCTGCTCATACGCTAACCGTCTGAGCAACTGTTCGTTACTTGGTGTGCGTCCCTGTTGCCGCATCTGTTGATTCAGCTGCTGTGCCATTTCATTCAATTGCCCCTGACTTTGTGCCAATTGCTCAAGCTGCTCCAACATATTTTGCATCCCGGCTTCGCCCATCTGTTGGTTCATCTGGTCCATTGCTTCGAGCAGGTCAGCGACTGCTTGGTTAAGGTCTGCCAACCCCTGCTGCTGGATCGGGACAGCGAGGTTTGGTTTTCGATCTTCCAACGCTCGCGCTGAGCGTTCAAAGGCATTGGCAGCAGCGCTAAGCCGCCAGACGGTTTTAGGATCAATTTGCATCTGGTTACTGCCTAACTCCCAGAGCCGATCGGCAAGCAGATTAAGCCCGGATGCGAGTCCTAATTCGCTTGCTGCGAGCCCCTGCAACTGCTTAACTTCACCTGGCAAATACCGTCCATGCCCAGATCCCAAAATCTCGTTGGTGCGATCAATCACTTCCTCATGGGTTCTTGAGATATAGAGACCACCCCGCACCGCCTCACGTATTGCCGTCAACGTCTCCTCTGCATTTCCGCCTTCCATAAACTCGAGCGCATTATCTAGCCCTTGATGTAGTTCGGTCAATCCTTGTTGCGCCGCCGCCCCGGATTCCATTGCGCCCTGCATCTGCTCTCCACGCATCTGTTGAGTTGCGGATCGGAGGTCTTGTGCAATCTGCACATCTCGAGCGAATTGATTGAGCCGCTTGATTTCATCACCAACTCGTTTGAGATTCTCTAACTCTAACATCTCCTCTCCGAGTTCTTCCAGTGTTTGATGGAGGTTGTTCATCTCTTCTGCGATACGCTCCTCCTGATTGGCAAGACCGTTGAGACGCTGATCTACATCTTGTGGGTTGCTCTGACTGTTTTGACGAACTTGTTCAGCAAGATTGCTCAACTGGTCCATTACACGTTCTTGGCGTTCCGCAAGTTCCTTCGTCTGATTTACTGCTGCTTCTAGCTTCTGCTGAATAATCATCTGTTTATAGAGATCTTTGAGTCGATCAAGCTGCTGAAGGAACCGTTCTTGGTTAAAGTTTGCTTCCATCAACTTCTGTTCCTGTTCAGACAGCTCCTGATGTTCCAACGCCTCAGCTAACTTGCGTAACAACTCCTTATGCTCTTCCGACAGGGCTTGCTGCATCAGTTCCTGTAACTCTTGAAACTTCTCAACCGTCTGCATGTCAAAGAGTTGTTGCTTTTGCATCTGCTCGGTGGTTCGCTTCATCTCTTCGAACAGATCCTTCGCTGTTTTGTCAATCTCTTCCTGATTCTTGAGAACTTGCTCCATCAGTTTCTTATCTTTTAGAGTCAGTTCTTGGCTCTTCCGTATCTTGTCTAGCAATTCATCGGTTATCGCGGTCTGCTCTGCCTGATCATCGTATAATGCTTCAATGCCTTGCATCCCCACTTCCTGTTCAAATTCGACCTCATTGTAAAGTTCAGCCAGAGTAGGAAAACGGATGGAATAAATGTTAGATTTGCCAATGTTTGGTCCGGAAACATTATCCGCATCAAATGCTTCAGCATGGTAAGAGATGACATCCCCCGGATACAGTCCCATCGGATCAATGTCCCAAGGAAATTCAATAAAGACCGGCGTATCTGTTGGATCCCACTTTTTCAAAGGCACTGCTACATCATCATCTGTGCCTTCAACCCGATAAATAAGCTGAATCTTCTGCACACCGTAGTCATCTTTTGCGTCGAGTTGGAGCGAAACAATCATCGAGTCATCGAGCACAACATCTTTGCCCGGTGCAACAATTTCGATTTGTGGCGCGGTGTCCTCAATTGCGTGAAGTGTGTACACAATCGGTTGCGCGTTTGAAACACTATCGGTGTCGATTAGTTCGATATGATACTTTTCGCTACGCTGGACGATAAAGCTGCCCGATAACCGGATTCCTTCTGTAACGGTAAGTTTGACTGGATCCGATTCTTCAAAGACCAACCGTGCTGAAGCGATTGACTTGTTCCCCTCGCCCTCAAAGTTGGTCATTGTTCCAATAAGAGTGGTAACATCGCCAAGATTCTCTTCAAGTATCTGCGGGGAAAGTTCGGTGTATTTCGGGTAACTAAGTTTAAGTTGGAAGCGGCTTAAGATAGGTGCGCGAGCAACAGTAATGTGAAAGTGTTCTGATTTTTCCCCTTTCACCGCGATGTAGTATTCCATTGATTGCGTGACGTTCTTGAACGTGAACCGATAAGCGATTTCAGTTTCATTTCTTGTCATCAAAACATTACGCTGTGCGCTCGCCGATGTCATCGTTTCACCACCACTTCCCACACGATAATAGAGGTGCACAGGCGCACCGAAGTGCCCCGTCACCTTTGCGGTGATTGTGACATCTGCCTCAGATTCAATTAGTACACTCCCCGGTTGAATCTCATCAATCTGGACGACAAGAATATCCTGTGGCGTTTTAGGTAGCTCGTCGAACGCTTGTGCAAAATCCTTTGCTGCGGACGGAAAAATGAAAAGGGTAATAAACAGCAGTGCGAAAGCGACAAGGGCAAAACTACCATACCGCTTGAGTTTCAGAAATTCTTGCGAGAAGACTTTTCTGCTTTCGATCTCAGCGATCAATTGATGCGTGCCCTCAATCAATTTTTCAATGAATTCCAAAGCGTATCCAAAGCGGTTATTCTCCATCTCTGGCTTGAGTTGCACAGTACTCAAAATGCGGTTTTCAAATCCGGGATAGTAATCTTCAACATATGCCGCTACACGAGCAGTTGTAAGTTTTTGGAACACAGGACGAATCAAGTAGCGAAACGCTGCATATACACCAACTCCTAACCAGACCAACACCAGTCCCATGCGAAGAAAACGCGGCAATGGTAGAATCTGATCAATAATAAGGGCAGGGGTGAGGGCGAGCGCAAGGGCCCCTAACCACCGGAGTAAACTGTGCGAAAAAAGCAATACTCGCCACTGTCTTCGCAATGCGTGAAGTCGATTAATTATTTCTTGATAACTCTGTTCAGTATTTGAGTTTGACACAGCGTAACCTCCATTTAGTGTGTTAACACATACACTGCAACATTGACTGCCATCTTTGCCGCAAGCTCGCGAACTTGCGGCGTATCCTTGGGGTGCACTTGCGGGTCTTCCAATCCGTCCCCAATGTCTGAACTATAGACATAGTAGACGACCATTCGACCCTCGTGGAACAACCCGAAACCTTGTGCAGGTTTCCCATCGTGCTCGTGGATCTTCGGAAGTCCATTGGGAAAATCGTAGAAGCAGTGGTAGATGAGATGTGAATTCGGTAGAGGTTGCAGTGACTGATCAGGGAACACGCGGCGTATTTCACGACGGAAGCTCTCATCTAACCCATAATCGTCGTTCACAAAGAGGAAACCGCCATGTGTCAAATAAAAGCGCAGCGCCTCGACCTCTCCCTTAGTGAGGTGAATATTGCCATGACCCACGATGTAGAGCATTGGATATTGGTACAGGTTCCGATCTGTCAACTTCACAATTACACGATCTTCTGCCGCCTCAATATCTGTTCTTGCGCGAAGGATCTTTAGCCAGTTAGAAATGGTAGTCTGATCGCCGTACCAATCGCCACCTCCGCCGTATTGCACTTGCGCGATCACAAACTTCTCACCCGCACTATGGACGGATCCAATCACGAAAGCTATACTCAACACAACGTAAAGTGTAAAACGGAACGCGTGATTTATTTGATATTCGGCTGCTCTGTCCATCATATCCCTAAAATTACACCAGCCCTCTCCGCATACGTAAAAACCATTCCGTTCCCAAGAAACCAACCGCGAGGATGAGGACGATCGGATTATCCCACAGTTCACGTTCTTGAACCGCAAAGACGGATTCTTGAACAGGCTTTATCTTTTCAGATAGTGATGTAATGTCAACAATTGAAGTGTAATGACCACCAGTCTTAGCGGCAAGCTGTTTAAGCAGAGCCTCGTTGAGTTGTGGCTGATCAAACTCCGCCAACGGAGATTCTACAAAAATTTCCAC
Organism: Candidatus Poribacteria bacterium; assembly: GCA_965204355.1. Lineage (GTDB taxonomy): Bacteria > Poribacteria > WGA-4E > WGA-4E > PCPOR2b > PCPOR2b. Next base: position 4,918,271 of record OZ241983.1, on the reverse strand, counting down.
CAAGTCCTCACCGAGTGTGGTTGAGCGATTTACACCTGAAACGCGAATACGGTACGCTCCTTTTTGGTTAGCGCGAAACTGGGCACGGTAGGTGCCAGGATCCTGTGAATGTGAACTAATTCGGACCTGAAAGTCCTTTTGGTCCGGCGGTGTAACCTCGATTTTGAGATCTGCAGCGACCATCGGCTGATAACTCTCGTTATAGGCGTATGCGATGATTTGGACTTCATCGCCAACTGAATACGTTGTCAAATCTGTCGTAACGTTGATTCGTTTGGTATCTGTTCGTGTTGACATCCAGCGAATCATCTGTCCCCAAAAGCGAGGATAAGTATCGTCCTCATCTTTGAAATTCCATACGCCAAACCCCCAATTCCATAGGCCTTCAGCGGCGATGAGCAGGCTTTTGCCTAATCCTGAACGTTGAAAAATTATGATTGGCAGCGCCGTCTGATTTCTATCTGAGTGAAACTCGGCGAGTGTTGTGGCCCCACTTTTGAGTTCAAATCCACCCAACCAACGCGAGAGCGGCGGCAAATCACGCCATAAAGCTTTGACCTTTGCTTGCGTCTCTGCCAAACGAGTAGTTGGATGGTACATACCCTGTTGCGTCAATTGAAGACTAAAATCCTCATCCCGCACGTAGCAACCGTTGGGTGGGATGACAATTGGCAAAAGTGCAGCGAGCTCGGTTTCCCTAAAACCATCGTGACCGAGCGAGTGCCTACCACCGAGAAATATGACGGCTTTCCCTTCTTTTTCAACAAAATTAACAATCGCAGAGCGCTGTTGTGGTGTTAAGGTGTTGGACCGGAGATCGCCGAGGATGAGTATATCGTAAAACAGTAGGTCCTTGAGCGTTTCCGGAACGCGGGGCATGCGGTTTGGTTGAGTTGTCTGTGGATAGTATCGATCATAACGGGCTAACAACGTGCCGCGGAGTTGGTTTGGTGACTTGCTTGATAGGATTATGCAGGTCGAATCAATGTTTGGATCACGTTCAAGTGTACGCTTGAGAAAAGCGTATTCCCAGCCGGGTTCTCCTTCAATGTAAAGCAGATTTAACTTTGTTTTGACCACTTTCAACGGAAACGATCGCGTATTGTTTTCGGCAGTCAGTTCACCTTCAAGTGCGGGAACAGAAACAATGTATTGAAAAGTACCTTCCTCCTGGGGATTCAAAGCAAACTCAATCATTTGCGTCGATTCGTCCGTCAGTGTAATCGGTACACTGTCCACAACCTGACCATCCATTATGAGTGAAACGCGTGACTGACTCCCTGAGTAACCTGTGTGATCTACAGTAACGCGAATAGGTACATTGTGCTCCGTATAAACAATAGGACTGGCTTCGACCCTAGAGAGTTTAAGGTCTCTTGGCGGGGTGGGGTCACCGACACCGACTGCATAGATGGGAATCTCCGTTTCAGTCACCTGATCAACCATGGACGTTGAGGCGTTATGCGCTCCGTCAGTGAGCAGAACTATCCCCGCAAGCAATTGCCCGCGCCACTCCTTAGAGGCGTCATAAATTGAGGTGGCGATATCAGTTAATCCGCCCACCGAATCAAGTGAACCGATCTCACTAGAAATTTGGTGGGACCGTTTATCAAAACGGTATAGGTGAACATCAAAGCGGTCAGTCAGGGTTGGGAGGAAACGACTAGCTGGGTCAAATAAAATGCGGTTCACAAGGTCTAATCGTGTTGAAGATTGACCTAATGATTCTACATCTTTAAGTTGCATGCTTTGGGAGGTATCGGCAAGGACCAATAGGTTTGTTGGCGGGGTAATATCTTTTCGTTCAATCAGCACTGGTTCAAGCAGGCATATCAGCAACACAAGTGCCGCGAAAATTCGTAAACCGATGAGAAGCACCCTAAACCTTTGACTCAGCGGGCGATTCAAGCGGAGATACCCATACACCGTAATGCTAGCCATGATAGTTAGTCCAAGCGCAACCGCCCACCATGGCCACAGGTAAGTAAATCGCATCAGTTTTCCTTCTTCGTTTCCAATTTTTGATGAATTATACCTTATACTGAAAACCCCGTCAACTCAAATACCAGAGCGGCTTGGGGCCCATAAGATACCAGTCTATTGCGACTTCCACTCGCCAAGCCCCAAAATTTTGCTTTTAGGGGTTGACAAGGAAATCCATCTTCTGTAGAATTAGCCTTGTCTCATTCAGCCATCTGCATGTGCATTTACTACTTAGGCGCAAACTGTTGCCCCGAACCACACCAGTAAGGGGGTGGAGTCAATTCAGTCGTCACCCATATTAGATAGAATTTACGCGATAACGCTCAGTTTTAGAGGAGAAATGATTCCAGCTGAGATTGTCCTGAGTCCTGCAACGCATCAGAAGATTATCGAAGAATCTAGCGTCCAGCAGGGACGTGAGGCGAAAAAAGATCCGGTATCTGTACTTAAAGGAGCGTTCTCAATCCCAATCACAATTCGGGAAGAGAACACGGACATTATCGTTGTAAAAGGATTATATCCAAACCCTTGCCCGGTTTGTGGGCGCCGCATTCCGTTTCTGAGAGAGATGATTGAGCGTATCGAATCCCGATCTATCAAGCGCATCCGCTGTCCATTGGGACACCGCTACGAAGGGGAAATCAAAGTCTACTACCTGAACATATTTCAGGAAAATCAATCAGAAGCCAAAGCAGTTCAAGTATGTCCACAATGTGGGAGTGAAAATGTACAGAAGCTAAGCCAAACTGATATCTTCTGCCTCGATTGCGAATGGGATAATCTAAAATATATTCGTGACTCTTAGCGTGCGTGTTAATGAGAAAGGGCAATCAAAGAACAGTAGTGGAAAAAAGATATACCGACTGATACAAAAATAAAAAAGCCATGCTGCATGTTATGTAACAGCATGGCTTTGTCGTGCCCCAATAGTACCTTGTGGGTACAGGTTTGTGTTGTTATCTTGTGGTGATTAATGATGGTGGTGCCCATGTCCATGGTGATGATGCCCATGGTCCTGCGGCTCTTCCTCCACCTCCGTAATTAAAGTCTCGGTTGTCAACAGCAATCCTGCGACGCTCGCGCCATTTTGAATTGCAGACCGGACCACCTTTGTTGGATCAACCACTCCTGCCTCAAGCAAATCTCCGTATTCACCAGTTGCGGCGTTCAAGCCGTAGCTGCCCTCACGGTCTTTGACCTGTGCAGCAACGACGGATCCTTCCAGACCTGCGTTTTCGGCAATGGTTCGGATGGGCGATTCCAGAACCCTTCGGACAATGCTTACACCGGTTTCTTGGTCACCTTCAAGATGAAAATCGTCAAGCGCTGCACCTGCTCTTAACAGTGCAATGCCACCGCCCGTAACAATTCCCTCTTCAACGGCTGCACGGGTCGCAGACAAGGCATCTTCAAATCGTGCCTTTTTCTCCTTCATTTCAACTTCCGTTGCGGCCCCGACATTGACGACAGCGACACCACCTGCAAGTTTTGCAAGGCGCTCTTCTAACTTCTCTTGGTCGTAATCAGAAGTCGTCTCCTCAATCTGTTGTCGAATCTGTCCAATTCGTGCTTGAACATCCTCCGCAGTGCCTGCTCCGCCAACAATCGTTGTATTATCTTTGTCAACGATCACACGCCGTGCTGTTCCCATCATACCGACTACTACATTCTCCAAGCGGATGCCGACATCTTCTGAAATTACCTGACCCCCAGTGAGGATGCCAATATCTGCAAGCATTTCGTTACGACGGTCTCCGAAGCCGGGGGCTTTCACTGCAACGACCTTAAGTCCACCACGCAGCTTGTTCACAACCAACACCGCTAAAGCCTCTCCTTCGATGTCTTCCGCAATAATCAACAACGGACGCCCAAGTTGACCGACCTTTTCCAAAACCGGAACTAAATCAGCGACTGCGCTGATTTTGCCGGTGTTAATCAGGATGAGTGGATCTTCTAATTCGGCAACCATAGACTCGGGATCTGTCGAAAAATGGGGGGAGAGGTAGCCTCGGTCAAATTGCATACCTTCAACAATATCGACCTCCGTTTCAGCACCTTTGCCATCTTCAATTGTAATTACGCCATCTTTCCCAACTTTGTCCATTGCATCGGCAACGGTCGTCCCAATATCGCTGCGATTTGCGTTATCATTAGCAGCAATTGATGCGACCTGTGCAATTTCATCGGTTGTGTTGACCGATTTGCTCTGTTTTTGGAGCTCTCCAACAACGATTTCGGCGGCTTTATCAATCCCGATTTTCAGCTGCATCGGATCCGCACCAGCCGCAACGTTTTTAAGGCCTTCATGAACGATTTCTTGTGCCAATACGGTTGCTGTAGTCGTGCCATCTCCGACCGCATCATTGGTCTTGGTTGCGACGGATTTCAGTAATTGGGCCCCCATATTCTCATAGTGATCGGGAAGATCGATTTCTTTGGCTACCGTTACACCATCACTAGTAATCACGGGTGCTCCAAAGGATTTCTGAAGAACAACGTTTCTCCCACGGGGCCCCAACGTTACTTTCACAGCGTTTGCTAGTGCATCTGCCCCTTCCTTAAGCGCGTTCCTCGCTTCTACATCAAAGATCAGCTGTTTTGCTGCCATACTGTTCCTCCTTAACTAAATCTACTGTAATCAATTTTAAGAGACAAGCGTCTGTGTCGCCTCATCTTGAGACAGGATCTGCACACTCTGTTGGCAAGAATCCAACCGTAGAGCGACTCCCGGTAAATCCTACTAAAGACAAATCCATAATATAACAATTTCAAAAGCCGAAACTTTTAGCACTCTCATGGGGTGAGTGCTAAAAGCAGGCGAAATTATATCATTACTGTTTCCCAAAGTCAACCTGAATCTCAGCCAGATTCAGGTTTATCGCTTGCCCCAACCGGTGATCCGTGATAAAATGACTCTGCTAAATTGCACATCTCGGTGCATCAACCCTTGCGTATGCCACAGATTGGGCAGTTTGTGCTTGCAATTGAGTATGGGAATTCATCAAATAACTCGAAAATCCTCCGATGCTGCCTCAACAGCAACCAGAAAATCTATCTGCCCAATCATTTGCCTAATCAGTGGTATAATCTTTGCTTCCAAGATACCGGTGCTGCATCTATTAAATAAATAACAGGCAATTGATTCAAGTGGATAACGTCTCATTCTATCGTCCTGTTTCATCCGTTCTATATCAATCATCCCAAGATTTCATAATGTGTCCCTCTACGCGCAGGCGAGTGTGGAAAGGAGAATGAAAATTGAACAATATGTTTCTAAAGGATATGGCCTATCGCAAGGCAAGGGTCATCTTGACCACGATTGGCATCACTGTGCTAATCGCCCTGATTTTGATGTTAGGGGGAATCATGAACGGGATGCGCATCCAAGCGCAGCAATACCCTAAATTCACAGGAGCGGATATTTGGATCTCCGCAGAGGGCTCTGGTAGCGCATTTATCGGCTTCTCACTGCTTGTGCCAGAGCATCTTGCCTATCTCGATGGCGCACAACCATTGAAGCCGCAATCGGTGTCACCGCTTGTTTTCGCACATGCGCGACCTGTAATTCGTGGAAAACTAGGCAAAGCTGTCGTTGTGGGGTATAAGTCTGGGAAATTGGGAGGACCTACACAGTTTGAATTAATTGAGGGACGACTGGTTACTGCCAGCGAATATGAGGGCTGGGCGGAGGCGGATATTCCGCCACGCGAGGTTGTCGTTGATGAAAAGATGAATCTCGAAATCGGGGAACGAATTTTGATTGGGAATAAGGACCTCAAAGTGGTTGGAAAGGCAAGAAGTCTGATGTTTGTTCTCGACACTCCGTTGCTGTTTATGGATCTTCGGACTGCACAGGAAGTGCTTCTAAAAAACTCGCTCCACGTCAATATGATGATAGCTCAAGCGGCACAGGGATATACGCCGGAAAAAGCTGCGAAGGAGCTTGAAAACTTCGATGAACAACTTAAAACGATTGATGTCCGCACCCTTAGGCAGACGCTTGGTGATATCATTGACACCTATGTTGATGAACCGATGAAGGCTGTTCAATTCTTGCGAGTGATGCTCTGGATTGCTGCAGGACTTATTGTCGGAATGATTACCTACGTCACAACGCTCGAAAAGACCCAAGAGATTGGTGTCCTCAAAGCGATTGGCGCTTCTAACTTTTATATCTCAGCGTTGATCATTAAGCAAGTTGTTTTGATGTCGGTGGTCGGTGTAATCTGTGGATTGATTTTGTCGTACATCTTTGCTGCTGCTGCGCCAATCTTTGTATCAATTCATCCAATCGAATCAGGTGTTGTTGCGCTAATCAGCTTTGTTGTGTGTTGTGCTGGCGGTTACCTCGCTGGAAGAAAGGCAATCAGTGTTGACCCAATGGTCGCATTTCGGGGAGAGGTCTAATCCGCGAAGCTGAATAAACCTCAGATATAAATTTCCGATCTGGATTTACCATGAGCTGTCGTTTCTCTCCGTCCCTTCCTCAAGAGAGGCGACACACGAATTGCTATAGGGATAGGGAGGAACTTAATGGGAATCGTTGTCGAGGGAAAAGGATTAACAAAATATTTTGGCGAAGGGGATGCGAGGGTTGTGGCTGTTGACCAAGTTGATATCGCCATTGAAGAGAGCGAATTGGTAATGTTTATGGGCGATAGCGGCTGCGGTAAGACAACGCTAATCAGTCTGCTCGGTTGTATCCTCACACCAAGCGAAGGTGATGTTTGGATTGATAGCGAGCAGATCGATTACGAAAACCGTGATCTGTCCCAACTTCGCAGCGAGAAGATTGGCTTTGTGTTTCAACTCTTCAACCTTATTCCGTACCTGACGGCCGTGGAAAATGTGATGATTGCCATGAACATCGCCGGACAGAAGGGCGATGAGGCGGAAAAGCGCGCTACGGAACTTCTGACTCAGGTTGGACTAGCACAACGACTGCATCATCGACCCGCACAGCTCTCGGGTGGCGAAAAACAGCGCGTCTCCTTTGCGCGGGCTCTTGCCAACAATCCTAAAATTGTCTTTGCTGATGAACCCACTGCGAATCTTGACAGCCGTCAGGGTGCGAATCTGATGAACCTTGTCCGTGAACTTCGCCAAGAACACCAAACCACCATTGCAATTGTAACACATCATGAAGGATTGAAGAAAGATGCAGATCGCGTAATTCAAATGAAAGACGGACAGATTGTGTCAGTATAACACAGGCGGATTCATCGTAACAATATCGAGCTACAAGTATTGTTCACGGGGGGTCAACGTACTGATTAAGTGAAATTGATAACCGGAGGGGATAACCCATGTCCACTTCAAAATTCGTTCCGTTTAAGGAGACTGACCCTTATGTTGAGGATCCCCGTGCCTTGGCTTCGACATTTGCGGATGACGGTTATCTCTTCTTCAGAAATCTACTGGACAAAGAGCGGGTAAAGATCGTCAGAAATAGCATTATTAACGTCCTCAAGGAACATGGATTTGTTAATAAAAACGCGAACTCAAATCCGATTTGGTCGGGTAAGTGGCCAGAGAGCAATGAGTTTTCGCCCGACGGGGTGATCACAAAAGCCGTCGTTGATCTGGGGGTGCTCGAAACGTTGTCCGTAGCCCCTGAGCTCATCGAAGCGTTGGAGCGGGTGTTGAATGGAGAGATCTTCTGCTGGGCAGACAACAAAGGCAGGCTGCGACTGATGCTCAGCGGCGAAAAGAGCATACAGGTCGCAGATGGTCCCAAGTTTTCTTTTACAACACCACCGCATCAAGACTACTATTTTTTCCGACCGGTGGAATTCTGTACTGTCTGGATCCCGCTAATGGATATTGATTCGACCATCGGTGGACTAGCCATTGAGCGTGATTCACACAAAGAGGGTTTACATGAAGTGTGGTGGAAGGGCAAAGATTATCTGGGTGTGGCTGAAAATCCGGAGCAAGCTAGAATCTGGCGGGAGAAAGGAGGTATTGTTGTTGCCGGTACAACAAAGCCCAAGAATGTCGAGCGCGTCTGGCTTCGATCCAACTATCAACTCGGAGATGTCCTTATTTTTCAGCCGTTGATGATGCATACAGGAGTCGTAAATACTTCTGATAGAGTAAGGATTTCTACCGATTTCAGATATCAGCGCAAGGGTACCCAAACGAACTGGGAATCCCACACTCCCATGGATAAATCCTCGAAATACTTTGGTGACATTTTTAGATCTTTGGATGAACTAGGTGTGAAAAAAGGAATATATGAAAAAGTGTGGGAAATCATGCGTTTAGAAGGTCCGAGTGAAGAAGTGGATTACGGCGTCTCTAAACGGGTGAAAGAACTCGTTGAGCAGCTATCAACACCGGATTGACCCCTATTGATTGGTTGCCAACCTTTGGAACGACTATTGTTGTCAAAATACGCTGCGTGAAACAAAAGGTAGTTGAAAAGTAGTTAAAGGAACGGAGCTATGCTGCCTCAGAATCATCGCCGCAGATCAATTCATGCTTTACTCATCTCGTTGATTATCTATCTCTGCATTGCCATAGTGTTGACGTTTGTGTACTATCAACAAAGTGGGAGTGGGTTTGAGGAGGTAGTAGAGGTTGCACTCCTTGAGGAAAAAGATCTTCTCAAGTCACGCCGAGAGACGCTTAAACCGCCTCCACCGAAACGTATCATGGTCCCGCGACAGGTTCAATCGTCAATTGCCCATCAGCCCCAAACAGTCAAGTTGACACCTACCGCAAATCCGATTAGTGAGACTCTCCTGCCATCCGAACAACCCCTGCTCCACAATGCGACCCCCGATCAACTCAATCCCCAAGACCAACTTCCCGATGCCACCACAGCCGCAGAACAACTTAATAGCCGTGAAACGCGAATTAGTCAGGCGGTTTCAACGCGCTTTCAAACTAGCGATGGGGAAGGTGTAAAAAGCCAGCGCCAGCGAGCGAAAGGAAGCGGTAAGGACGGCATCCATGCGCTGGAGTCTACTGGCACGTCAGACATCGGGACGGTTGGTAATCGTCCCGGGAAGCGCGGCACCGGGCAGGAAGATGGATCCAGTACGTCAGATGGTTCCTCCAAGAGTCCCTTTGCTGAAGCTTTGCGTCGCATCGGTGAGCACATTGTTGCTACGCGTACGAAAGATCAGATTGATGTTGTCTTTGTGCTGGATACAAGCGCGAGTATGCGAGATAACATTCAACAGGTTGCAGACAATCTGTTCAGTATGACTGATGCGTTTGATCAGGTCAATATCGAATATTTTCTCGGAATGACTGAATTTAGCGTAAGACAAGCAGGACAGCAGTTGAAACAACGTCCACTTGTACCAGATGTTGGGATGCTTCGGCACCAGATGCGAAAAATCCGATTGAGTGGAGACGAGCACGCGCTTGATGCGATGATGGACACCTTCAACTCCATGGAATTCCGTTCAAATGCCGATAAGTTTCTAGTGCTCGTAACAGACGAACCCGCGACGACTCGATTAGGAATGGATTGGGACCTCGATGAGATGCGGCAGAAGGTTATCGACAACTGTCAGTTGAATGAACTGTGTGTCAACGTGCTAGGGCATACAGAAAAGTACCAGACGCGCCTTGCGGAAGAAACCGAGGGGCTATGGCAGGAGATTCCTGGCGGGCTCAGACAGAGAACTAGTTTGCAGGCTTCACCTACCAGCAAGGGAGGTCTCGTTCAAACCTTCCGTACAATTGCCACCGATATCCGCCGAAACGCCGGGGCACTGTTATTTAGCCTTGATCTCGAATTCCAAGCAGCTTTGGACGACCATGGGGATATTCTCACTCAAAAACTTCGTCGAGAGTTTCGAAAGAACAACGTTGTCCTTTCTGAAGCTTGGCAACTCTCTGAAAGTGCTACTACCTTGGTAAGATCGCCAGGCGAGATATGGGTAATTACTGATCATGGCAGCGGACGGGTCTATACAATTCGGAAAGAGGGTGGGAAACTCAACGTCTACCTCGGTATCCATCCAGAAGCTGCCGTACACCATATAGCGGACATTGTCATCATCCTCGATTATAGTCGTAGCATGGGTGGCAAGTCTGAAACAATAATGCTCGGTATCAGCGCCTTAATCGGGAGATTACAACTCTTGCCGATCGACTATCAAATCGGACTCATCCGTTTCGCGGAGGCAAAGGATGCAATCAAATCGGTCCATGGTGCAGATGTTACCCAGATGCCGATTGGAGAAACCGCGATACGGGATCTGATGGCACTACCATTTGGAGGGGATGAACATCTTACGAATGCCATTGTAAGAGGGCTGCCGCAGGTTCGCTTTCGTCGTGATGCGAGTCGTTTTATCCTTGTTTTGACCGACGAACCAACCACCGGCACTGTCCCACCGGAACGTGCAATAGCGCTGTGTCAATCGTTGGGAGTGCGAGCCTACGTCGTCGGTGTGCCGGGAAAAGGTGACCTTCAATGGAAGTTGACCAAGCGAACCGGCGGTCTATTTTTCCGGATGCCAAAACACTTGCGCCAAACCTACCCATACCAATGACATGCTTGTCAAGCTGAAGCCTTGGGTTTGATTCTCGCTGCTTTCAATCAAATTGTACCTCCAAAAAAAAACGCACGGATGCAAAAAAAATCCTTGACAGGTAGAAATACGTCTGATATAATTAACAGTGTTAAGTTAAATTACTATGTAAAGCGAGGAGGGGGGAAATCATGGGCGTTAAGGAACGGAGAGCAAGGGAAAAAGAGCAGTTACGGCGTCAAATTCTTGCTGCAGCGCGCGAGTTGTTCGTCAACGAAGGTTACGAGAGTGTCTCCATGCGAAAGATTGCCAGTAAGATCGAATATTCACCAACGACGATCTATCTCTATTTCAAGGACAAGGCGGATCTTTTGGATTCTGTTTGCAAGGAAACCCTCCTAGACCTGTTGACTACGCTTGAGCTGCTAAAAGCAGATAAAAGCGACCCCGTCGAGACCCTGAGAAAAAGTGGAAGAGCCTATGTCGAATTCGGTCTGAAGTATCCGCAAGACTACAAGCTGACCTTCGTCGTTCGTCCCCAGTTTCAAAAGGGATTAGGTCTGCAAGAGGGATCAGTTGGTGAAAGGGTGTTCAATTACCTGCGTGCAACGGTTTCTGAATGTATTCGACAGAAGGCATTCCGCGAGGTGGATGTCGAAATCACCGGTCAAGCACTTTGGTCAGCGGTTCACGGTGTTACATTACTCCTGATTGATTTTTCCGATTTTCCCTGGACTGGGAAAGATAAATTGATTGACATGGTAATTGATACGATGATCGAGGGTTTGAAGACATAGATTTTAAATTGTTTGGCGCAGGGCGCCATATTTTTTTGTTGATAGATTAACACTGTTAAATTATTGATCTATGTTAATATACGAAAAACGCTGAAAGGAAATTTCGGATGAAAAAGCTAAACTTATCCTGCAAACACTTTCTTGCCACAAAACTGAGATGGGTAACCGACTACGCAAGGTATGTTCGATACAGTCAGTTTTCCATACTAGTTCTTAGAGTATCCCTGTCCGGTTGTTCTGGTCTGTTCGGTGGGGAGATCGATCCAATCTCACTCGCTGCAGAATTCAATTTCGACCAATACGAGGTTATTACCGGCACAGCCGAACACCAGACCGTTTTGACGGGATCTCTTCTCGGTGATTCTATCGCGGAGCTTGTCGTGGTAAACGTCGACGCACAGGATAACCGCCGCTTGTGCATCTACGCGTTCGATGACGACGATTGGACATCGAAACTAGATATAGCGTTACGCCCCGAAGTGTTGTTCGTCGATGTTGCAAACATTGATGGACGCGACCGCCTGATTATGTACGAGAACGGTCGCCTGAGCTGGTATGATCCCGAATTGGCAATGGAGCATACATTGGTGACGGTTATTTCCAACGTTCCATCTTCCCAAGGTGAAGTCCCCCACCTCGATGTCACGCGTGACCTTAACGGCGATAATCGTGACGATCTGGTTGTGCCAGACTCCGACGGTTTCTGGGTATTCATCCAGACAGAGGACGGTGCGTTTGCTGATCCGGTGAAGATTGGCCCCTCCATTGAGATAGGTTGGATCTACGCGGCAAATGGATACCGATACAATCCTTGGGCGAAGGGTAACATCCACGAAATTGACTACGACCGAGATGGGCGCTGTGACCTAGTGTTCTGGAACGAAGATCATTTTGTCGTTCATCATCAAGATGAGCGTAGGTTGTTCTCCTCAGAGGCTCAAGTGTTCAACACGGAGGTGCCTTTCGACTCCGACGACCTCGCATCGCTTGTCGCTCCTGATGGGGTTCGTGGTAGGCGTTTCGATCACGGAGCACCCGGAGCGATGACGGGAAGAGTGCTGCACGCATTGACCGATATGAACCATGACGGTATCGCCGATCTTTCAATCTTCTCGCTGCAGGCGGGGAAAGGTCGTCTCTTGGGTCAAACCTCCGAACTTTGGGGTATGCAATCTGCCTACGAGGTACATTTCGGCACGCCGACGTCCGATGGCATCATGTTCGCAACGGAGGCAAGTACTACGATCCAATCGGATGGCATCCCTTTTGATTTGGGGCAACAGGACTTCGACCACGACGGTCAGATTGACATGGGCTTTGCAATTATTGATCCGGGCATCTTCAAAGTCATCGGTATGCTGGCTAGAGGGCTCCTGACAGAATCCGCATTGCTGGATCTCCATCTCTACCGCATGGACGGAGGATCGTATCCTGTCGAACCCGACGCCACCCGCAAGATCAGGACACACTCCCCCGGTGATTCAGGAAAAAAGGCCATGCACTTCCCGTCGTTGCTATTCGGGGATGTGAACGGTGACGGACGTTCGGACCTGCTGGTACAGAATGGGCAGGAAGAACTACATGTCTTTGTCGGCGTGCCGGGACCGAATCTGTTCATGCGGAAGCCCCAAAAGGTGGCGGTCGACATGCCCTACGAGGAATATACGTGGCTAGTGGATCTAAACAAGGATGGAGTGCAAGACCTGCTCATGCACCACCCGTCTACCACCGAACCACATCGGGTGATCATGCTGATCACTCAATGAACGAAAAACGGGCGTCACCGAGCAAGTAAATGCACACTGATTCATAGGTACACGGACCTGTGGATCCATGAGGTAAAAAACGCGAGCAATCTTAGCGTTCCAACTTTCACACTTCGAAAAGGAGAAAAACAATGATGCGCTCAATATGTTTCTGTTGCTTAATTTGTGTCCTTTTGGGACTTACCTTGAGTACTTCGGTGCAGGCACAAGAAACTGACCTCACCAAAAATTTCGGTATTGGACTTCAGGGAACTACACCCGCATTTGGTGGTATTAGTCTCCGCTATAACGGACTGGCACCAATCTATCTTCAAACCGTTGGTCGTTTCATTCTTAATGATCAGAACAGCGATCACATGTTAGGGGCTGGGGTTTCGTATGCCATATTTGAGCACCAGAACAGGTTGAACATCGCCCGACTCTATTTCGCTCTGGAAGGTGGTTGGCGCTATAACAGGAAGGAGGCGCTTGATACAACAACTCTCGGAGCTGGGATCGCGTTTGGAGGTGAGCTTGTATTTTCGCTTGGAGGGATCCCTCTCGGCTTGAATGTGCAAATCGGTCAAGGATTCGGCAGGGAAAAGTCCGATTCCCAATCCAAGGATCTTGCAGGCGTTTATATAGGAACGGGTATACATGCCTATTTCTGAGAGTGCTGTTGTAGTTAGGTGTTACATAGCTGAACACTCAATGGAAATAGAAGAGACATTCGCATAATAGAATGCCGTATTTCTGGAATCCTAAACGCCGATATCACAGGCGATAGAGTGGCCTGCGTCTAACCAATTTAGTGCTTGCATTTGTGAATGAGGTGTGCTAAAATCAGTTCGCTATTTCCAGATGGGTTTAACAAAAGCAATGAAGGACAAAGTCTACCTTGGGCGCGCGTATAAACGCGATTAACACTCAATTCTATAACTATACGGCAAGGAAAAATACAATGGCAGATGTACTGATTATTGGTGATGGTCCCGGTGGCTTAAGTGCCGCACTTTTCCTAGCCAAAAACGACATGAATGTAGCCGTTTTTGGTCAGAATAAAACTTTGATGCATGACGCGATGCTCTACAACTACTTGGGCATCCCTCAGATAACCGGAACTGAGTTTCAAGAGATTTCGCGCAAACAGGTCGAAGGATTCGGTGCTAAAATTCTTGATGTCGAAGTCACTGAGATCGAGACCGGTGGCGCTGAATTTTCCGTGAGTACGGCAGCAGGTGATAAACACCGGGGAAAATATCTTATCGTTGCGACCGGTTTAGAGGAAGCGTTAGCCGAAACACTTGGGCTTGATATCGATAGCAGCAATGATGACGCTATCGTTGCCGATCGAGAGGGTAAGACGACCATTGAGAATCTCTATGTTATCGGGTGGTTGACTCGCGGTCAGCGAACACAAGCAATTATTTCCGCTGGCGAGGGCGCAGCAGCAGCATTAAGCATTATCTCGACCGAAATCGGTAGGGATTTTCACGACTTTGATGTTGTTAAGGAAAATGGAGATGACGAGTAAGACATCATAACTCGTTGGTAACTAAGATGCTCAGGGACATCGTCTCTGGGCTTTTTTAGCGTGGGCAGACTTCCAATATCTAAGGAGGACTGGAATGGGATGGTCCAGAAAAACTATAATTAAGATTAAAAAAAGACTGTGCTGCCTTGTTTATATGCTGTTTGTTATGTGTGCAGCAACGTTACATGCAGCCGGTTTTGAAGATGTCGAGCAGAAAATCAGAGAGCATGTTTTGTCCAACGGTATGAAATTCATTATCCTTGAACGGCATGAGGCTCCGGTGTTTTCCGGATATATTTATGTCAATGTCGGCAGCGTTGACGAGGTATATGGAAACACTGGAATTGCCCATGTCTTTGAACACATGGCATTCAAAGGAACGACGACCCTCGGAACAAAAGGGTATGATGAAGAAAAAGCACTTATGGATAAGATGGATGAGGTATTCGATCAGCTCAGAGTTGAATGGGCAAAGGGAGGTCACGCGGATACAGAAAAGCTGGGGCAACTAGAAGCTGATTTTCAGCGTCTTCAGGAGGAAGCCGCTCAATATTCTGATGGCGAGGAATATACGAAGATTTTAGAGCAAGAGGGAGCTGTTGGCGTCAATGCCGGTACATCCGCTGATTGGACTGCGTATTTCTATAGCCTACCTTCAAATAGGATTGAATTGTGGATGGCACTGGAATCCGAGCGATTTATTGATCCCGTAATGCGAGAGTTTTTCAAAGAAAAAGAAGTGATCAAAGAAGAGCGGCGGATGCGGACTGAAAGCAGTCCAATCGGTAGATTGATTGAGGAGCTTCAAGGGCTTGCATATCTGGCGCATCCCTACGGTCATCCGATCATTGGACACATGTCAGATATTAACACGACAACGCGCGCGGAAGCCCTTGAATTTTTTCAAGAATACTATACCCCCGG
This sequence comes from Candidatus Poribacteria bacterium, assembly GCA_965204355.1. Taxonomy (GTDB): domain Bacteria; phylum Poribacteria; class WGA-4E; order WGA-4E; family PCPOR2b; genus PCPOR2b. Next base: position 4,902,793 of record OZ241983.1, on the reverse strand, counting down.
CAATATGGTTGCTGCACTCGTTGGCGATGTAGATGCCGATGAAGTTATCCAGATGGCGGAAAAATACTTTGGAAGAATGCCTACTCGTCCGAATCCACCCCGCGTTGAAACTGCCGAGCCAAAACAGTTAGGGGAACGGCGCATCAAAATTGTAGAACAGACGCAACCATTCATCGCTATTGCCTACCACAAACCGGAGGTCAGGCACCCAGACAACGCTGTATTTGGCGCAATAACGGATATTTTGGCTTCGGGACGAACATCACGGCTTTATAAAAAATTAATTCGGGACGAGAAGGTTTCGATCTCCGCTGGTGCTTTCCCGGGATTTCCGGGCGACAAATACTCAAATCTCTTCCTTTTCTACTCTTTTCCCGCGCAAGGACACACCAACGCGAAAAACGAAGAGATGATTTTGGCTGAAATTGAGCGTCTCAAAACGGAGTTGGTTTCGGAAACGGAACTAAAGAAAGTTAAAACGCTTGCCAAGGCAGCACAGATCCGTTCCCTTCGTTCCAACAATGGGTTGGCTGGAATGTTGTGTAGTGCCGAGTTTCTTTTGGGGGACTGGCGGGAGTTGTTTAAGTCGCTTGAACGTATTGAGAAGGTGACGGCTGAGGATATCAAACGGGTTGCAAATGAATATTTTGTGGATTCTAACAGATCCGTCGCAGAGATTGTAACATCGGCATCCGATGAAGAAAAGGAGGAAAGCGAGTGAGAAAGCATTGGTTGATATGGAATCTTATCTTGGCTCTTTTAATTATTACGACTACCGGGGAGGCGCAAAACAAGCCGCACGAAGGACTCGTTTATCCACCCCTAAATCAACCGCAGCCACCCGTTCCAGATAGGTTTGAATTAGGTAATGGGATGATTGTTTATCTCCTTGAAGATCATGAACTCCCAATTATTGATATTTCCGTGCGGATTCGCACCGGTTCAATCTATGAACCCGCAGACAAAGTTGGTCTTGCATCAATTACCGGAGCAGTTATGCGAACCGGAGGCACCACAAGTAAAACCGGGGATGAGCTTGACGAAATTCTGGAGAATTTAGCTGCGTCCGTTGAAACAGGGATCGGTAGTGATTCAGGTTCAGCATCGATGTCGGTGCTAAAAGAAGATCTTGATACGGGTCTATCCATCCTCGCTGATATCCTGATGAATCCCGCATTCCGGGAGGATAAAATCGAGCTGGAAAAGGTGCAACATCGTAGTGGGATTGCGCGGCGGAATGACGATCCGGGGGGTATCACGAGGCGAGAATTTAGTAAACTCATCTACGGGGCAGACAGTCCTTATGCACGCACAACCGAATATGATACGATTAACAGTATCACTCGTGATAACCTTGTGGCTTTCTATCAGAAATTTTTCCGTCCGAACAACATCATTTTAGGGGTGCTTGGAGACTTCAATTCCGAAGATATGCTGGCAAAGATTCAGGAGGCTTTCAAAGGATGGGAACCCGCGAAAATTGACATCCCTGAAAAACCTCAAATTCCCGAAACGTATGGGAAGAAAATAGCGCTAGTAAACAAGGATGACGTGAACCAAACGAATATCCGTATGGGACACATCGGTTGGTTCCGTAAGAATGAAGACTATCCCTCTCTGGTCGTGATGTGCCAAATTCTGGGGATTGGATTTTCTAGCCGACTGATAAACAGCATACGAGTTGAAAAAGGGTTGGCATATTCTGTTGGTAACAATTACGGTGCGGGTTATGATGTTCCCGGGGTCTTCTTAATCGCATGTGGGACCAAGTCCGAAGCCACGGTAACGGCAATCGACGCGATTCTGATTGAAGTTGAAAAGATGCGAACCGAAGAGGTCTCCGACGAAGAGTTAAAACAAGCAATTGATGGCTTCATGAATTCTTCTGTGTTTGACTATGATACCAAGGGCGAAATCCTGTCTCGAGCGCTCCGGTATGAATACTATGAGTATCCACAGGATTTCGTTGAGCAACTCATGGCAGGGATTCGGGAAGTCACAAAAGCAGATGTCAAACGCGTTGCCGTTGAGTACCTCCAGCCCGACAAATTCACGCTCATCGCTGTCGGCAAAGCCAGCGATTTTGATAAACCACTGGATACGCTCGGAGATGTCACAGAAGTTGATATCACCATTCCACCTCCGTCCCCCGAACCAGTTCCCGAAGCGGGTGAAGCAGATGTCGCAAAAGCAAGAGTCATTCTTGCTGATGCCATCAATGCACATGGCGGGCTTGATAAACTGGAGCAAGTAAAAACCATCATTACCAAAGGGAAGATGGTCGTGAATACTCCCGGTGGGATGATGGAACTTGATGGGGAGGTTACAATAGTATTACCGAACAAGGCACGGGCTGATCTAAGTATGTCGGCAATAGGTATGCGGATGAGCCGAATTTTTAATGGTCAATCTGCATGGATGGTGACGCCTCAAGGGGTTCAACCCCTTCCTCCGGCGTATGTTGAAGAAGGAAAAAAAGAGATTTTTCGGGACAATATTCCTCTGCTAACCTATGTTTCTAATGAGGAGACATCTGTTCAATATCTTGGTGCGGAAGATGTAAACGGCAAAATGACAGATGTCATACTAATCAGCGATACCCCCGGCGGTTCCATTAAACTCTTTATCGACCAAGAAACAAAACATATTATTAAAAAGCGGTTTCAAGCGTTCACGGAGCAAGGACCGGCCGATCGAGAAGAGTTTTTGGATGACTATCGAGACGTTTCCGGCGTGATGGTTGCCTTCCATACCGTTTTGATCGATAATGGTGAGCAATCTGCCGAGATCACGTTCAGCGAAGTCATAATTAACGCCGAGGTAGATGAATCATTATTTCAGGAGTAGTTCAGCAGCTGCCTTACTCGGTTAATTTTTACGTTTCACATAAGGGTTGTGTAAAATGGCAGAATCTGACGATGGAGTGCCATACGGCAGACGCGACTTCTTCCGAGAAGCATTTACAAAAATCGTTCAGCCGGTCGCTGAATATTTAGATGTGCAAATTGGGGAACATCTCCCCGCCGAGCAAACTCTGTTGCGACCACCGGGGGCACTCCCGGAAGCACTGTTTTTGGAAACCTGTTTACGATGTGGAAACTGTGTTGATAATTGTCCTGCAGACGCCATCCAACCTTCGGAGTCCAACCAGTCTGAACTAGCTGGAACACCCCACATTGATCCAAATAATCAACCGTGCGTCGTCTGCGATACGCTTGAGTGTATGCAGGTGTGTCCTAGTGGGGCATTGCAGAAACTGGGCGTCCATGAAATTCAGATCGGCCTCGCTGAAGTCAACTATGACATCTGCCTGCGTTCCAACGGAGTGGATTGCCGTGACTGCGTTGATAGCTGCCCAATTGGCGAAAAAGCGATTCGGCTCGATTCCAACGAACAGGTCGAAGTCCTTTCGTCTGGCTGTGTAGGTTGTGGTGTATGTCAATATCAATGTCCAACAGCTCCAAAATCTATTGTTGTTCGCCCCATTCAAGAGTACACAGAGGAGCAAACGAGTTGACGGCGAATGCCTTGAATGTTGGTTGGCACGGCGTGAACTTATCACAGATCAGTGTGTTCTAAATTTCTAAACTGAAAATGTCTCTACGGTTCTTCTCACGATCGTCTCATCTGCATTCTCTGGGCCTCCCATCTGTGTCTGCTTGTCTCCTTAGGTTCATTGTCATCCTCGCTTTATTATTCATAGTTCTTGAAGAAGTGTCTGCTCAAGAAGCCATTCGTATCCTTTCGCACCGGTTTGACCCGGACACTATTACAATCGGCGATCCAGTTCAGTTGAGCCTGCAAATTGAAGCTGATGAAAGTTTGCATATCTACTTAGATCCAATGGAGGTCAGCGAGCAAGAACATCTAGAAGTAGATAAGCCTCAAATAAAATATATCAGATCCGAGGACACGCCGACAGGCAAAGCGCGCTATGAAGTGACCTATCCCCTGCGCGCCTTCGCTATCGGTACGCACCCCCTTTCTCCTATCACAATCAAATACGCCGAGGCTGATGGCGACAACGGAAGTATCCAAACGCCTGCTTACCGGTTTGAAGTTCAGTCTGTTAAACCTCCTAGTGCTACAGAGGTGAAGGAAATCAAAGGTCCCTGGTCCGTGTCTCCAAATTGGTTTCTGTACATTTTAGCAGTGCTTCTAGTAATTGTGATCGTTGGTGTACTTGGCTTTCTTTACCTTCGGAAGCAGGCTAAACCTGTAGAGTTTCAGTCGGAAGTGGTGCCCCAACGCCAACCGCACGCGATTGCTTATGAACAGCTAAATCGCATTGAGGGGATGAATTGGGTTGCACAGGGAGAAATGAAGATATATCACACGGAGATTTCTCAAGTTATCCGCCAGTATATCGCTGCACGATATCATATTCCTGCGCTTGAATTGACCACCCAGGAGCTGCTTGATCGTTTGGGGTCTGAAGATGTTCCGAGCGAACTGGTTCAACGTTTGATAACCAATTGCGATCTGGTTAAATTTGCCCGTTACAGTCCCGCAAAGCCGGAGGCTCATGAGCGGTTGGAGGAAGCACGTCGAGTTGTCGATAAGACGAAGCAGTTATGGATAGGGCAGGATGGGGAACAAGAAGGCGGGATTGATGAGAATCTGTAGTTGCTGCATTTAGAGTTTGAAGCGGGAAGAAAAGGAAGGAAAAATACCGTGAGACAGTCCTTTTCCTTCCTATTAGTGGGTAGGCGTGGGATCAAAAATTGTGGAGAAACAGCATATCTGATGAAGGATAGCAGTTCAGGTTGCTATACCGGTATCATCTTTCGCACGCCGTTTTCATATCGAACCTCATATTCTCCTTTAGGTACGGGTATAGAGCGGATAGCCAGCTCTTCTTGAGTAATCAAAGGTTCGGAAAGCGTTAGCAGGTCATCTAAGGACTCTTCGGGCGTTTTCCCTGTAGTATCAACCACAATCTTGCGTCCGTTCTGGGTAAAGAGCGATTTTTCAATCTCCTCCTCAAAACGCTGTTTGACCTCCGCAATATCTCCCTCTTTAATAATCTGATACTCATGTGGGTCTGCATGCATCCGCTCTCGGATTGCCTCATCGCTAGCAGTTACATGAATCATAACCACATTAGGCAAGCGGGCTTCAAACACCTGTGCCTCGTAAATCCGCTGTGCTCTGTATGAGTAATTCTTATAGTAAGGGCTGTCTGGATCATCGCCGTACATATCTGAGTAAACCGATTCTTCGATATGCCATCCCGCAATCAGGGTATTCGGATAATTCTTAATGACTTCGACATGGTACTGAATCTGCATCCGCTGCGAACGCTCTTTGACATCATCTGGAAAATTAACCATCAAGGCGCGTGATTCTGGACTCAAGGAAGCATCCGGCAAAGTAAAATGGTCGTCTCCGTGGACGGGCAATCGGCGCTGTCGATAATAGGCGTCCAGCAGCTTAATTATGGTCGATTTTCCAGCATATTCAATACCAACAAAGACACATCGCATAATGAAAACTCCTCTCTTTCACTCCGTTAGCTCTGTAGTGACGGTTATGGTTGTTAAAGGAACAATTCGTATGATAACCCGCATTTCGTAGGGACACGCCAATGAATCATCTGCGGAATCCTACTAAATCTGCGATTCTACGACGAGTGATTATAGCACGATCCAATCGTAAAATCTATCACTATTTTACTAACTTAGGGGTATTTAATTCTCCGGTAGGAGGGATCTCCGAATCCCGCCCCCTTATTGACTGCAGGAATGATTTACGAATCACGACTCTGACTCTTAATACCCCTTCTGTTTGTCCACAAGGTTGACCAACGGTTCACCTTTGACGTAACGGTGCAGATTATCAACAAACAAGCGCATCGCACGGGCACGCATATGTTGCGACGCACCGGCACTATGAGAGGTCAAAATCACATTCGGATCCGTCCATAGCGGGCTATCCGGCGGGCACGGCTCGATGTATGTGACATCTAACCCCGCGCCAGCGAGTTTACCGCTGCGGAGTGCTGCAATCATAGCATCTTCATCAATGACTTTACCACGGCTAACGTTGACAAGATAACTTCCATCCGGCAAGAGATTAAACTGGTCGTGGGATAGAAGTTTGTGAGTTTGTGGAGTGCTTGGACAACAGACCATCACGACATTGGATTGTCTCATAAATTCCGAAAGCCAATCCAGTCCGCCGAGTTCCTCGACACAATCCGGTTTGTCCATCGGTTCCGAATCAACCGCAATGACCTTAAACTCAAACGCCTTTGCCCGCGCTGCAATCGCTCGACCGATGCCACCGAGTCCCAGAATTCCCATGGTCATCCCTGCCAATTCAATGCACGGAACCCGCTCCCAATGTTTCTCCTTCATAAATTCTAGTTGTGCTGGGATACTGCGAGTCAAAGAAAGTAAAAGTGCAAAGGCGTGCTCAGAAATCTGAAGACCATATAGTTTCTGGCAGTTGGTCAAAATTACATCGCTTGCTTTGAAAGCAGGATACATCGTACCTTCGACACCCGCTGAAGGTTGCTGCACCCAGCGTAAAGATTTGGCTTTGGGAAGATCTGCTTCACGAATCCCACCGTAAATAATCTCGGTATCTGCGAGGTGATCGTCCAATCCCTCACCCGGTGCTGGGAACTGAATATCTACCTCTGACGGAGCATCTTTGAGTATCGCTTCGACCTCCGGATCTTCACGTCTTGCCATTAACACCTTGTGTTTGGACATAATCAATTCCTTTCATGATTTACTCTCTTCAAAAGATTGACAGTATCTGGCTTTATGTGTTACAATTTTTCCAAAATATAAAGGGACCGGCTCAATCAGCAAGCTGGCATCAGCCAAGACCAATGGGAACCTTCACATAGGTAAACAGTCAAGAATATCGCAGAAATCGCCTTATGGAAGACGAAAACTTAGATGACTATCAACGCGATCAACTCTGGAGGGTTTCGGTTGAGACATTTTACAGAGTCTATTACGCTGAAAGTCTGGCAAATTCTCTTATCAAGTTGTGGCAGCGTTGGGATGAGATAGCAAAATTTGTTATTGCTATAACCGCTACAACTTCAGCAGTCTCAGGTTGGACTTTATGGAATCTGCCACAATTCAAAATAATTTGGTCAATTATTGCCGGGTCAGGTGCTGTTTTTGCTATCCTACACACCAACCTAAAAGTTCCTGACCGCCTGAAGGATTTGATTAGCGTGTCGCAATACCTGAAAGGGCTGCGCATCAATTTGGAAACCTTCAGATATAAGATGGAAGTTAATCCTAAGTTTGCGATTGAAGAATTTAATGATGAGTTTCTCGGATACCGAGATCAATATTCAGAAGGTTCTAAACGGTTGAAGAACGATATACTCCTAACCAAAAGACGCAGAATGAAAGTTCAAGAGGAGTTAAACATAGAGCTGCGAGATCTGATTTCAACAATTTAAGGAGTTTGAAATGAGCTTAAAAAAGGATACCTCTCAGAAAAAGGTAACTCAGCCAGAAGTAACATCAATACTACCCCAAACTAGAGAGCCAAAAATTGACAAATACAGTCCGCCCAAACCAATACCAACATTCAAGGATCGTCCAAAACCTAAATTACCTTCTTCACAACCGTCAAAACAGAAGCCAGCACCTTCTCCACCTCCGTCGAAGAAGGATTAACGTGGCACTAAGTGAGGGTAGTCTATTCAATGATAACTTTTCGCTGCTCTTTCGCGCTATCATAAAGGGCATCGAGGATTTTCATAAACGTATAAGCATCTGCAGCAGAAACATCGGGCTCAACCTCACCGGCGATTGCCATTGCAAAATGCTCAATCTCGTAAAAGAAAACAGGTCGGGGCTCGGAAGGTTCACTGTGCTTTATATCTAGCGGCTCATCAATCTCCTCTCGGATAAACTCGCCATCTTTGTGTCTGGAAATCGCTCCACCTGTAATCGCTCCGGTGCTGCCGTAAAGTTCGATGATGGTTGGTGTAGGCGTATGTACCATTCGTGAGCAATCGATCTGAATCGTTTTCCCGCCCTCCAAACCGACTAATCCAGTAAAATAGTCGTCAGCGGCACCCTCAGGACCGTCGTATGCCGGATAGACGACATGCTTGGCACCAAACGCCCACATCGGCTTCGGACACCCCATCCACCACCACGCCAGATCCAACTCATGGGAATAGTGCTGCCCTAACGATCCCCCTTTCTGACCATAGACGTGCAACCAACGATAGTTGTTGTCCGGTGGCGGAATATGATTGTATTTCCCAAAAATCCGAGCGTGGTACGGGTTTCCAATCTTACCACTAAGCACCGCCCGGCGAATTTGGCGATTGTTGGGGAAGTGGCGCATAAAATAGCAGAACTGCAGCGTCTTACCTGCCGCCTGTGCTGCATCCGCCATCTCCGTGATCTCCTCTGCTCGAATCGCATGAGGCTTCTGGACTAGCGCATGCTTACCTGCAGCGAGTGTCTCAAGTACCATTGGCAAACGAACGTCGGGAGCAGTACCGAGATATACGGCGTCAATGTCGTCATCTTCAAGTATCTCCCGGTAATCGGCGTAGACGCGCGGCACAGAATATTCGGCGGCGACCTCTTCACGCCGAGCGGGATCGAGATCTGCGAGCGCAACGGTGGTCATACGTGGCATCACAGTAGTTGCGAAAATCGTTTGTCTGCCTGTAAACCCGCAGCCGACGACACCAAGTTTGATTGGATGACTTGTCATGAGCTATCCTCCTTTAGTGTAAGGTAGTATAAGGGATAATGAGTTCGTAGGGAACAACGATCGTTGTTCTCATACCTTTCCTACTAGTGGGACGGAAGGGGCAAACAATCAAGGAATAACAGGCATCACGCAACGAAAACCGAGGTAGTAATCTGCTAGTTGTGGATAGGTGTGCGGTCGATCGGAAACTCGCACGTAACCGGGCTGCCACGAACCACGGCGGCATACACGGTGTTCTGTAGAGTTTATCCAACTGTCTTTGAGTTGAACATTGTTCCTCTTCGCAATCGGATTCTCACGCGGAGAATTTTCATAAAAATACCGATCATACTCATCAAGGCACCATTCCCACAGCTGATCCATCATACCGTAGAGTCCATACGGATTAGGCTCGTATATCCCCACAGGAGTTCCTATCCCGCGGTTACTCTGACTGATGCCCCGCAAAAATTTCTGACCTGCTAGGCCGCCCCGTGCCGCTTTCTCCCACTCTGCCTCCGTTGGCAGCCGCTTGCCTACCCACTCCGCATACGCCATTGCCGCGTGCCAATGCACATAGACAACAGGGTGATTTCCTTTACCACTTGGATAGCTGTTTCCATGCCAATGCTTTAAATAATGGTTATCGCCATATTTGCTAGATCTGCGTATTTTTCCCCACTCCGGATTTGCGTCAACAAATTTCTTATACTGTGCATTCGTCACCTCATGTATATCCATATAGAACGCATCAAGATAGACGATATGTACCGGGCCCTCATCGGGATGGGCATCTCTGTCGCTGCTCCCCATCTTAAACTCACCCGCAAGGATAGGCACCATTTTCGTCCCATCCTTTCCAACAATCTCTCTCAGCCAGTTTATTTTATGTTCCGCTGTGATCTTTTCACCCTGAGACACAAAAACAAAATCTCCCCGGTTAAACTTAGGATCGTTAATTTTACCGTATTGTAGGGTTTGAGTGTACTCTGGGACATGGTGATTCAAATACAATCCTACCTCTTCGCCGGTAATGTAACCATCTGGAATCGGTTCAGCAACCCGCCCTTCCAACAAGTCCAGAAATGCCGCCTTAAATCGACTAGAATTGGGCATCGGTTCATTGGCACGACCTGCGATGATAAACTGCCTTGCAGAATATTTAACGCTCGCCTGAACGGTGCACGGTTGCGGACGATTCTGGGTGTTAAGCACACTATCAGAAAAATTGCTATCGAACAGATATAGCACATGGAGCGCTTCAATCTGTTTTGCCCCCTCTGCTAGTGATCGTATGCTTACGTTTTTACTCCCGTCGATTTTGCCGGTCGCCATTGGCATAGGAGAATCTACCATGACGAGGTAGCCAGATTCTTCGTCTGTCTGCTTATTGATTTCCGTATAACCGTGACCCGCGTAGTAAAACAAGAGGCGGGTATTTTTACCCTCTCCCTTCCTGATGAACGCCTCAAATACAGCCTCAAAGTCAGGCTTTTTGAGATTAGTTTTTAGCGTAACGGTGAAACCGCGTTTTTCAAGAACGGTAGCTACGTCTTTTACATCTCTGAGAAACCCATCAAGTGAATCCCAACCGTTTGTATAGCTTCCGTTTCCGACGATGAGGGCATAAGATTCATTGTAGAGGGGAATTTCTCCAGTTTCGGTATGGACGCTAATTTTCATATCGTGCTGCCAAAACGACCCATCGACGACGTTTAGAACAAGGGCAATACAGAGAATACCAAAGAGTAGAAATAGCACGATCCATTTCATTGGATTGTTTCCTTTGTATAGCCTTAGTTGCTAGGTTCTGTTGACATTTCACTGTAATCAGACAGTCAAGACAGTGCACAGATGCATGATTCCTCGTAGGGGTTGGGTTTCCCAACCCTTTTTTCACACGTCAGAGACGATTTCGGACTGCTGTAGGTCGATTTTCCAAAATCGACGTTACAGCGTCGAGATATGAATCTCGACCTACAATCTACAATCAATTCAACCTGTATGTTCAATGGGCGAGGGAACCTCGCCCCTACGATTGTAGATAGCTTTACAAATGTCAACACGCCCTAGCTATGCCGTGATACTCTGAAAATAACACAGAACATTACTTAAAGAAACAAATTTATCGGCAGGGATTTCAGGAAATCATACACAGGCAGTCCCGATAAACCGCTTCCAATTGTTGGATAGACCTATCGTTATCAAACATCTTCTCAATTTTTCGCCTTGCATTTTGCCCCAGATATACCGCCAATTCCTGATTGGTTAAAATATCATTGATTGCTGCCGCCAGTGCTCCGCTCGCTCGTGGTGGAATTAGTAACCCATTTTCTTGATGATCAATGAGATCGAGGACTCCACCAACACTCGAAGCGATGCACGGCAGCCCAATACCCATTGCTTCAATGAGGGCGTTTGGTGAACTTTCATGCAGCGAGGGCAAGACGAAAAGGTGTGCAGTAGATAACATAGGAAAGATATCGTCGCAGAAGCCTGGCATTTGTATCCGATCCGATAAGTCATAGCGATTGACAAGTTGCCCTAAATCCGACTTCAATGCGCCTTCGCCGAGGATTGTCGCTGTGAAATTTTGCCGGTTGAATTTTGTGTTGAGTAGATGTAATGCTTCAATGAGATATTGATGCCCCTTTTCCGGGGTCAATCGACCGACACTTACAATGTGCCACAGCGGTGGTTCGTCAGAAGGTGAGCGTGGTGGTACGTCGGGCACGTCAAGCAGATTCCGTATTGCTAGGATACGTTTGCTGGGATAACGGTGCCGAAGGTTATCTCCGATGCCATCGGAATTGGTTAAGAGGACATCGGCGTGGCGATAGATAATTTTTTCTGTCAACCATAACCTTGAGCGACTGTATCTTGCGTAGTAGTCGCCGCGCTGTGAAACAATCAGAGGGCACATCCCCGAAAGAGCTAAAGAGAATTGGCGGACAAGACCGCACAGCAGATTGGAATACCAAAGCCAACTATGAATAATTGCTGGCTTCACCGATTTTATAATCCCTGCTAACCTAAAAGCCTTCTGTATCAAGGATAGTATAGGGAATCTGCCCCGATGAGCTTGGGAGTTAAATCGACTTGTATCATGCAAGACAATAATTTCTTGAACGATAGGGAGTGCTGCAAGCTGTTCGTAAGAAGTGCCGTGCTCACGGCTTAACACGATTATGGCTTCAAATCGATCTAGCGGTAGGCGCGCTAAGGTCCTGAGCAACTGCGTCTCAGCCCCGCCCCTGCCCATAGAATCGATAACATAGAGAATTCGAGTCCGATTCAAAGCGTACTCCCGTATCCTCTAGTCGGCTGCGTTCAATCTTTCGAGACACGCTGCCATATAACCGATTGTATAGGCGCGTGCGCGGTGTCCCTGCGGTGTGTCGTTTATCATATTTGGGACATGATCTGTAATCATCCAGCCGGTAAATCCACTTTCCTTTAAGGCGCGCATTACCTCAAACATCTCGCAGTTCCCGTCATTTACGAAGGCTTCGGCAAACTTGGGGACATATCCCTGCACATCCCGGAAATGGACGTAGAAAATCCGATCGCGCTCCCCAAAGTAGCGAACAGCATCAATAACCCCAGGCCCCATCTCAGACCAAGATCCCACGCAAAAGTCAAGCCCGTGCATCGGATTGTCAACGAGCGATATGCCGTGCTTGAACCCTTCAAAGCTGCGAAACAGACGAGGGATTCCTCCGAGGGATTCGACCGGCGGGTCATCGGGATGGAGCGCGAGTCGCACGCCTGCCTCCTCTGCGACGGGAAGAATCGCCTTCATATAATATTCGTAGTATTCCCACATCTCTTCTTCAGTGTAAACTCGTCCATGGGAAAGTGGGGCACCCTTGACAAGTTCCATATCAAAACTGGTAACTGTCGCACCGCCCCGAGTGGGCGTTGTGTTGGAAGTCCGCCACACACTATTCGGCATCCAATGGTAGCCGAAGGTATCAATGCCCGCAGCTCCCATATTACGGATGGTGGCTGCCATATTCTCAATCTGTTCATCCCGCCCGGGCAACCCGAGCATAATCTTATCGTAAAAGGAGGGTGGTACATTCTCAATAGCGGCGAGCCGAGGACCCACATTTTCAATTGCTGTCCGCATCTGTAGCAGATCCATAAATTCCCAACGACCATCGCCCGGCAGTTGCGGGTTAGCCATAACCACAGCCTCAACACCCAGTTGATTGACAAATGTCAGCCATTCTTCGTCCACTTCGCCGAATAGGTATAAGCCAAGTTCCATTTTACGTTCCATAGCAGCTTCCTTTTTGAAGGTAGAGGCATCTGTACATCAAAACAACTTATTGCTATCTAATAGTATCGTGACGGGGCCATCGTTAATCAGTTCAACATCCATCATCGCCTGAAATACACCAGCCTTGACAGACACACCCAACCGCGAGATCTCGTCCATAAACGCTTGATAGAGCGGATCCGCTTTTTCAGGGCGGGCAGCAGCGATGAAACTAGGGCGTCTTCCCTTGCGGCAATCACCGTAGAGCGTGAATTGAGAGACAACAAGGGCTTCACCACCGGTATCTAAAATAGACAAATTCATCAAGCCTTCATCATCTTCAAAGATTCGGAGATTGGCGATTTTGCTTGCCATATAATCGACATCGGTGGGAGTATCCTCTTGAGCAACGCCGAGAAAAACGAGCAATCCCTTACGAATCTCCGAGACAACCCTTCCATCGACGGTTACACTGGCAGATTTAACACGTTGGATAACAGCTCTCATGGTTCACCATAATTTTTCATAGTACATCAGTTTTCGAATTATATTTGATAACCGATCTCTATTTTAACACAGACAATTTTCAACGGACAAGATTCTTCTTGAAGCCACAGTATTGTTTCCAATGACATCATATTCCTATCGGCTACTGACTATTTTTAAACGGATGAATCTAAAAACCTTCAAAACCTTTCCGGAATCTCAGCCTCATATACCTGACTGTATCCTGTCCGATCCGATGTGTAAACTACCAGACTCCCATCAGGACTAAAAGACGGGTGTGGGTGCGTATGTTGCTCGGAATGGACCTTAACTGGACCCTTCGCATACGGAAAGGGACCATTCCAATGCTCGCCGATAGATGACGCCCCCGGGTAGCACAACGTCACAGGTTTTCCAACCCCATCACGCGGATCAAAAAGCTGGAGACCAATGTCGGGAAAGTTTGTGTCAGCAACCATAAGCGTCCCTTGGCGGTTACAGATTGCGTGCCAAGCATTACAGGACGTAACACGCCGTTCAGCACCCGTATCCACATGGACGCAACGGATGCCGTGAGGCCAATCAACGAACGCTAACTCACGTGTCCCAGAAATCCATGACTCGTGGGTAATCCATTCGTTTTTCTCAACATTACGTGCGTACAACCGACGGTTAGCACTACCATCCCTCCGAATCACCCAGACACGGTCAGTGAGTGGTCCCGCGTAGAAAAGTAGATCCGAATCATCCGGACAGAACTGCAAGTGACCAACACTGTCCCGGCGCAGAATCGTTTCGTGTTCGCCAGTCTCAGTGTTGATAATTGCTAACGCCGATCCTTCAACAACATTGAAGCGCACAGCCCACCACCGATCGTCGTAGCTCAACCCCGTTGTTCCCGCTACGGGAGGAACCGCCCTTTCTTCTTCTCTCTGTGAAGCTGCAAAGTCGACCAGTTCCCGTTCTTCAAGTGTCTCAAGATTTAACCGCCAAGCACTTGTGCCCGCTGTGAAGAAAACGGCACTCCCGTCGTGTGACGGGTAAATTGACCATTCGCTAAGATCCGGACGATCCGTCAGTTGGATAAGCGATCCAGTGGAGCGTTCTTCGGCAAAGATTTGTGGCGAACCGGTGCGGAATGAGATGAAAATCAGCCACCGCATGGCGTCGTCATAAGCGGGAATGAAGAAGAAGGGCTGATGATGAATTGAAGGATGGTCGGTTACCTGCCGGATGTTTGCACCAGTGCGTGCATCCTGAAATGTCTTGGCTTCCGATGGATAAATTCTACCTTTGGACATTTTTTTAGCAGCCTCGACTGCCTGACCTACTATTCATCTAACATTGGCCTGTCTAACCGCGTATGGTATGGCGGCTCCATAACCGCGCGCTGTCTCTCATTTGCCCATTCAGGGACGGGATAAGCCGGGACATACGCCAGATTGCCTGCTGTGTAGCGAGTCAATATCGATAGGCGTGGCTCATCCGATGTCCATGGCAGTGTCCCGTGCGTCACCGCCTCCGTGAAGATGATAACCCCACCTGCTTTGCACACAACCTGCCGAACATGCTCCTGATAGTCCTCATAACGTCGCATCTCTTGCGGGCATGGGAAATTACTTTTGTGGCTACCCGGAATAACTATCAATCCACCGTCACCCGGATTTACATCCGTGAGTTGGAACGCCACTACTGTCAGTCCACAGTGCATCTGGCCATTGCGGAAGATGTAATATTGGTTCGGATCAAAGCCCGGTCCCGAAGATCCATGAAAGATGAATCCCTCCGCCCCTTTCTCCATTGATAGCAGAAACATGTGGTGATCCATCCGGAAACCTTTACCAAGGATTTGGTTAAGATAGGGAACAATTCGTGGGTGTGCTAACATCTCTCGGAAGGGATTGCACCACGGTTCTTCCCAGTTGAGCATATTACCCAATTCTCCGCGTCCCTTATCACCTCTGAGTGCAGGCGAACCACCATCTAAGGCTTGGTCACGGGGACGGGTGCGTCCTTCATCCGAATGGCGTTCAATGGCTTCGTTGGCAACAGCAATCTCATCAGGTGTAAGTACGTCCTCAATGACCAGATAACCGTTGAGATCAAACAGATATTTTTCGGCATCGTTCATAGATTAATGTCCTCCTCTTTTACAGAGTAACGTTTGTATGATGCTGCAATTTTATCATGGAATTCGAGTTTCCTTCAATGCACCGGCGGGTAAATGGTCTAAACCTCGCTTGATTCGTCAAGTGTATCAATTCGGACATCAATTTTGCCGGTCACCACTTCGGAGATGAGGGATTGACGGTATTCTTTGAGGAGTTCAATCTTTCGCTGTTCTGTGGATATTAGTTCGTTTGTTTCTCGGGTCCTTTGGTCAAGATAGTCTACGATTGTTTGCTGTTCAGAGAGTGGTGGTAGAATTATCTCCAGTGACGCCAACTTTGGTTGAGAAATAGTGGTCATTGTTACCGTATTTGCTAAAGTGATTAACCTTTGACGTGTCTCAGTAGAGTTGAGATAGTTGATTAGATATTTGGACAAAACCTGACGCGGACATGGCTGTAATCTGACAAGATGACATTCAAACACAGTTGACTCTGGTACATCGGTAATACACGCGGAAGCAGCAACCCCTTCAAGTTTTAACGAAGATCTAACAAAGAAAATATCTCCCGGCTCTACAGTGTATCTTTCAACTTCGTGCGGTTCGGCTTCCACTCGATCAAGTTCTTTAAATCTCACGAGAAAGTCATATTGATACATATCAATGACGTTGATCAATTTAACTCCACTTCCAAATTGGTCTTTTTTCTTAAACAGACCATTGGTTAACCCACCCTGCACCATGTGCTTCAACCGTTTAATCTCCCAATGTGCTGGTATTTCTCCAAGCCACTCCACACCCGACGGTTTCATCTCCACATTTGGGTCAAGCCCCTTCGTTACTGTCTGATTTATTAGTACGGTTCGTTGTTCTTGCAGCAGTTCTACCTGTCGCTCTTTGATGCGGATAAGTTCGTTGATTTGTTTCGTCTTGCGGTCGAGGAAGTTGGCGATTTGGGTTTGTTCTAGCATAGATGGATAGGAAACGACGATATCCTTGAAATCCTCAAATCGTAACTCCCATTGCCCTGTTCTAACCCCGTAGGATAACCTATTGAATTCCTGAATGTAAGACCTAGAACGAAGCAAATAGTGGAAGTATTTGCCATGAAAAGGTCTCTTAGGCTTACAGACAGTATAAGCTGGGCTGACAATTCCTCTATACTCTGAGATTCCCAAAGATCCTTGCCAACATTTCATTTTGTTAAATACAAAATCTCCGGGCTCAACGAGTTTATAGTTTGATATGTCCTCTGATACTCTGTTGTGATTATCGTTTCTGCTGTCTCGTTTGATGACTCCGTAATCTCTGTAAACAGATAAATTGATTTCCCCGGATGTGTTCTTTATATGCTTCACTTCAAAGAGGTGGGCACATCTCATTATCTTCCAATGTTTTGGTATCTCTCCAATCCACTCTACACCACTCTCTTTGTATGCCGGGTAACGCCGCATAACCCTACCCCTCACCGTGCCTTAAAGTTAACGGCCAACGCCTTTTCCAAATCCTCGCGGGGATGGACGCCAAACCGTTCCTCAAAAGTCCGATCAAATGCCTGCTCCTCTGACGGATCCGGCGGTAAGGGCAACGCAACCGGCCTCCGATCCCTCCCAATTGATCTGCGGGCCGCCAAGACCATCTCCTGATCTGCTCGTCCCATTTCGCCTGTCCAAAGTGGATCGATATCCTCCCCCACGGCGCGTCCAATCCCGTCAAGCATTGTTGCCAATGAGATGTTACGTTCTTGGATGCCTACCTCCAAATATGGATTCTCCCATTCAATTGTCCCACCCAATTCCGTTGGAAGTTCGGCAAAAATTCGTTTTATGACGTTTGACGCAGCATATTCGCGCTGAAATTCGTAAGTCCTCGCCTGACCTGTGCGCTCCGCGATATCTGCGTCCGTGCAGACGTTAA
Source organism: Candidatus Poribacteria bacterium (assembly GCA_965204355.1). GTDB lineage: Bacteria > Poribacteria > WGA-4E > WGA-4E > PCPOR2b > PCPOR2b. The sequence goes on along the minus strand of OZ241983.1, from coordinate 4,885,325 downwards.
CCGTTTCTCCGCCCGATGCGCCCTGATTGCCGTTGGTTACAATTGTGCCGCGCTCGCCACAGGTTTCGAAACCAACCAATGAGTTCCGGCCGAGACGGCTGTTTTTGTTGCCGACCATCGCAATTCCGATACCACCGTTATCGAAATCGACAGCGTAGAATTCAAGGCTTTCGGTTCTGAAGTCGCGTTTGGCATGGTCGACGTAAGGGGCAACTGGCATCGTGTGGCTGATGCTGCTGACAGCTATAGGTGTGGCATCCAAGCGGCACCGTATGGCTGCCAAACCGTGATACCCTGTCGTTGAGAAGAGACGGTAACATTTGTGGACTGGCCCAATGGTGTTTTCACGGATAAGTTTGCAAACAAACTGTTCCACCGGAACAAACGGGAAGTTCTCAGATGTTTGCAGTTTGACACCGTGTCTGGCTGCGCTCTCAATCATCAAGTCCATCAATCCCAGCGTCGGTGCGAGAGGTGTCTCAACATTGTGGTGGATACCGCAACGCGATAGATAGCAAGAAACCACATGATGAAGCTCCGCAGGCACGACAACATCGCAAACATCCGGTTTCTCACAGTCAACCATCTCGCGAACATCAGTGTAAGCATTCACATTAAAATGTGCTGCCCCTTCCTCTGCTGATGCCGGATGAGCATCGCATACCGCTACGATTTCAAAGGTTTCTTTCAACGCCGCAGCCGTTTCAATATGTGCTCTGCCGCGCCGACCATAACCGATGAGAGCGTACTTCAAACGTGACATAAATTACTCCTTAAAAAACCGTAACACTGAATAGCAGTGAAATGATGCCTTGCCGTTGTATCTATAGAAGATCTTGCAGAATCACGTTACACATTTTGCATACAAAGGCAGCGGGTCAAAGAATAGCAGCGGCGGTTACAGTCCAACTTCGAAATCCGAGTTATTCATAGTGGTCCGCGCCGTGCAGCACACCTACGCCATTCTCCATCCGCAACAATTGCTTTTGGCGATCTGTCAGTAAATCTAACCACTTTTCTGGGAAACGGTGATGTGGGTCAAGTTGAAAGCGCATCATTGGCCCGATTCGATAGTGTCCAAAAATCGCGTGACGATCCCTATCGCTGGTATTCCCGCCGCCGCCGTGCCAACATTGACCGTTAAAAACAAGGACGCTTCCTGCCGATGCGGTTGCAGTTAACACATGTTTAATCTCCATATCCTCGGGTGGTGGATTTATTCCACTTTTATGTGTGCCGGGAACAATCCGGGTTGCCCCAATGTCCGGTGTAAAATCGTCTAGCATCCAGACGGTGTTCATCATGACAGGGTTTTTCCCATCCTTTTTCATCAGGTCCTCAAGGATGTCCCCATGCAACCGCTGTACTGGGTCGCCGGGACGAACAATGCGGGCATTGAGGCTACCGAGGATCAGCGGTAGACGATTGGTCATCGTTCCTTCTAACAGGGGCAAGATTCTCGGATGGTCGATAGTCTTAAAAAAAACCGGATCCATTGTTGGGAGGTTCGAGATGTGTATACAATCTCCCCGATCAACGCCCTTCTCCGCTATCAGGCGGATTAAAACTTCCCTCATCTCTGCTGCGTCATCGGGAGTGAGGACGTTTTCAAGGATTGTGAATCCGTAGACATCGATTTCAAATAATTCCTGCTTCAGATCGGACATGTTTCTCCTTCCTAATACTATGCGTGACTTTCTTTTTCGCTCATACACAGCCCCAGTCCCTTGATGGTAGACTATCTCCCTTATGGAGTGGTATCTGAGAGGTCCAAAAATGTGCTAAACCTTCCGAAGGATTGCTAACGGTCAAGGGCCGCTCAGGCGGTTTAATGCACACACTCGTAACCAATTGCCTCAAGATTCCGGCGAATCTTGGTAACTTCAGCGTCAGGGAGCGGTCGGAGAGGACGACGCATTGTCATGGATGGGAACTTGCCCATCAGCCAGCGTGCACACTTCATCCGTTGGTGCGCATCACCACTCGGTTCACCGAAGTTGTACACAATCCGAGATAGCGGGTCCACCAGCTTTCTCGCTTTACGGGCACCTATCAGATCGCCGCTGAGGGCGCAGCGCACAACCTCTACCATCAACTCTGGCACAAATCCGGCAAAGCCGATTAGGGCACCGTCACAACCTTCCAGTAATGAAGCCAGCAGATATTCATCGTGACAAGTCAAAATAGGAACATGGGGTGCTGCTGCTTTCAGTTGTTCATAATCCCAATGCCATCGTGCCATGTCGCGTGTTCCCATCTTGATGCAGACCACCTTTGGGATTTTCACAAATTCCAGCATCTCCGTGAGGGTATAGCTTGCCTTTGTCCAGGCGGGGTACTGATGGACGATGATCGGAATATTTGCCCCTTCCGCGACATCTTGAAAAAAACCGATTGCCGTTTCACTCGTGCGCCCGAAACGTAACCAGTGATGCGGTGGCATCAGCAAAATCGCATCGGCACCGGCCTCCTTCGCGGCGATAGCATAGTCAGTGGCCTCTAAGCTGCCCTCGGCACTTACGCCAGAGACGACCTTCACCTTACCTTTGGCCTCTTTAGCGACGAGTGCTGTCACACGTGCACGCTCGCTTGGACGCAACGATGTAATCTCGCCCGTGTGCCCATTGCAGACAAGTCCGTTAACACCATCAACGGCTGCAAGTTCGCGCATATATGCTCGCAAACCCTCTTCATCAATTGACTCATCGTCGTGAAACGGACAGAGGGTTGCGGGAAATACACCCGCCCACGGTTGATGTTCTTGCCGGTTCATAGTGTTTCCTTTCAATTTTCAGATTCAATATTGACACGGTTATCTTACTGTGCTATTGTTAATCCTTCAGATCAGAAGTTGGGAACTCGCAAAGAGCAAGCTGTCTAGAATATTACACGCTAAGACCAAACAGTTCCACGGCGTTGCCACAGAAGATTTGTGTTTTCTCGCTGTCAGGGATGTCCATTTCCTCTATAAGCGTCACAAAAAGTTGCGGATCAACCCATGGGTGGTCAGTACCAAAGACCAGATGGTCTGGTCCGGAAAATTCGTAAGCGTATCGCAACGCTTGTGCGGATGGAGAAACGGTGTCCAAATAGATGCGGCGCATGTAGGCGCTCGGAGGCTGTTTAATGTGTTCCCTGCCGCGTCCCATCACCTCGGTTTGATGCTCGATGCGTCCCATCATGTACGGCAAAACCCCGCCAACATGGGGCATAACAACCTTCAACCTAGGGTGCCGCTCAAGTACACCACCGAGTATTAGCCGTAAAAGCGCAAAGCTGGTGTCTACCTGAAGCCCCATCATGGGAATCATCGAGTGGTCCTTGATCGCCTCACCCCATGTTGGGACTGTGGGGTGCAGGACAATTGGCAACTCCTTTGTCTGTGCATGTTTGTAGATGGGGTCGAAAGCGGGGTCATCTACAGACCGTCCCCCGATGTGTGAGTACAGCATAACGCCGCAGAAACCTAAGTCGTATGCACGGTCCATCTCATCAATAGTGGTTTCCACGTCCTGCCAGGGGAGGCTAGCAAGTCCCGCAAATCGGTCTGGGTGTTGCTGCATCATTTCCGCAATTGAATCGTTGATTGCCTGGGCGCCCTTGATAGACAAATCGGGAGCAAGCATACAGGGTCCCGGGATGTTGGTACTGATAAGTGCCATGTCAATACCGGTCCTATCCATGTCCTGAAGTTTGCGTTTGGGAAGGTACATCTCCTCTCTTAGACGGAACTGCTGGACATCACCGTAAGTGATAACAAAGTCGTCGCCATGCTCTACGCCCGAGATGCTCGGAATTTTGCGCTGACTTCTTCGTTCTCCAATCGAGGCAGCCGAACCAGCCAATCCATCGGAGTCAGCCCCCGTTGTGGATTGGAACTCAATCTGCGGTGGATGGGGGTTTTGGGCAAGCACATCAATATACGCCCGAGGAAATATGTGGCTTTGGCAGTCAATCCGCATTAGAATCCGTCCCTCTCAGCAGCATCGTTTTTTCGGAGAATCTAATTCAATCGAATCATTGACGGAGGTCTGAAACTTTTGAATGCAAGATTCCCCAAATGAACTCCATTATACAAAATCAGGTCAGAAAGTCAATAGCAAAATCCTATGGAATTGTGTCATAATATCACAGATTGGTAACAGGCCGACTCACAGTGTAACCAGAATTTTGCAAATTACGTTTTAATATTTTATCTGAAGAAATTTGCAAAATATCCTAACCAATGTAATAATGGGGCCCACTCGAGCGTTATAAGTAGGCAGACCTATGATTCCTGACGAAATCTACGTGCAGAAAACAATTGAGGGAGATCCGGAAGCGTTCAATGAATTGGTGCAACGTCACCATGCCAGGATTTATGGGCTCGCTTATCGGATGCTTGGCAACCCTGATGATGCTTCGGACGCGACACAAGAAGCGTTTCTTGAAGCTTACAAATCCATCCAATCCTTCCAATTTCAGTCGAAGTTTTTGACGTGGATGTACCGAGTTGGAATCAATGTTTGTCAACAATACAAACGTCGGTCAGATTCCCGTCAGCGCGCACTAACATCCTATACAAAGGATATCCAAGACAGAAACGCCCAATATACGGGTGAGTATCCAGATCGAGTTCTGCTGAAAACAGAGCGCGACCAATTGATACAACAGGCGATTGATCAATTACCGTGGAAACAGCGGATAGTTATCACGCTATTTTATATGCAGCAGATGAAATATCGTGAAATTGCCGAGTTGCTTGATTGTTCGGAGGGCACCGTTGCCTCGCGCTTGAATACAGCCGTGAAGAACCTCAAGTCAAAACTTGAAGGGCTAAACCTTCACTAAACCGGCAATATAAAGAGTTCTACAGACCAAACCCAGCTAGGTAGCGATTGCGGTTGAGCAGATTTTATATAAACGCTCATTCCGATTGAAAATATAGAAAAGGGACAGCTATGAGTCTCGACTGTAAGCAAGTTATCGAAAAATTTAGTCTTCATCAACAGCCGGACCTCACATACCAAGAGAAGGTTGAATGTAGACGACATCTCATCGAATGTAAGATGTGCCAAAACGAGTATGAGGAGATGTTACATACAGCAGCTGTGCTCGAAAGTATTCCGGATCCTGTTCCTCCGCCAGAACTTGTCGAGCGCATTCAGAGCCAAATCCGCCAAACCAACCGTCGTTCCGTCGTAGATTTCCTAGTAAATCCAATTGCACGTATTCTGGTTGCGATGAAATTGGGCCCCCATCCCACTTTTGTCAACTACACCGCAATGCTCTTTTACTTAATGTTGACAATTTTCATGGTTAAGTTGACGTTTTTTAACTCAACAGAGCCACCACCTGTTGGGTTGACACGTGCCCCATCGCCTCACGTGCGTATTGTCCGCCTAGGAGATGTGAAACACGCGTCACTTAAGGCTGTCAAGGTTGAAAAAGAAAAACCTAACGAAATTCCAATTCAGTCTGCACCGAGTAATTTTTAATAACATCGTTTAGCCTCCAATACCTAGACCTGATAAGACGCCGTGCGCCTCACAGATTCAAGATTGGCAGCACGGCGTTTTTTTTGGCAATCGATTTGGCAATCGAGTGGGATAGTTGCAAAGTTCTATTTTTACTTGCATAATTCTGTTCCTTATGATACTATTTAACCTGCCGCGGGAAATCCTTCTCAAGAGGAAAGCCAATCGCGGTTTTTTTGTGTGTCATCTTTTAGTGTTTCAGTTAGATAATTGAAATCCTGAAGATTCAATACTAAAGATATTGTCTCTAGTGTTATTGCTTGATTACAGTTTTACTCTTCTGTCTTTTTAAGAGTGGGGTGCAGTTTCCCGCTCTTTATTATTTTTACTCAGAGATTGGGGTTGAGCGAAACTAAAGAAAATCAAGTTGCTTTGAAGCCCCGATCTTATCGGAGGCGTGTTAGTGGCTTTTTAAAAGCCCAATTTCGGACGTATCTTACGCACTATGACATCTTCATTAGCATCCGCTGTTGCCGATTTGTTATCACCCGTTCTGGCTGATGAAGGAATCGAGTTGGTTGATGTCGAATATCAAGTTGATACCCAGACGTTAAAACTTCTGATTCATAAGCCCGGTGGTATCAGCGTCCAAGATTGTCAACAGGTAAGCCGAATCGCGAACCCGATCCTTGATGTGCATGATGTGATGCTAGACACATACAATCTTGAGGTCGCTTCGCCGGGACTGAATCGACCACTTATTTCAGAAGCCGATTTCCACAGGAATTTAGGGCGAAAAGTTCAAGTAGAGGTGTCCACTGCATCTAAAAAACTTTCACAGATCAACGGCACCCTAAATCAAGTCAGTCAGGGAAAAATCTTTCTGACCCTGTTATCTGGAGAGACGGTTCAAATTGCAATTTCCGATGTTATTCAAGCCCAAATCCAACTGATGTGGTAAAGTCTTGGATGGAGGGCGGAGCTCATACAATGAATAATGATTTAGTCATGACCATGCGTCAAATTATGGATCAGACGGACCTGCCACAAACAATATTTATTGAAGCAATTGAAGCAGCATTATACTCAGCAGCCAAGCGACGCTACGGATCGACGCGAGGTGTGTCAATTAAAATTGATCCCGAGCTGGGGACTATTAGATGTTATGTCCCGAAAAAAGTGGTTGAGATTATGCACCACTTTGCTACGGAAATTCCCATTGAAGAAGCATTAAAAATAAAACCCAATGCCCAGCTAGATGAGGTCATTGAGGTTGAAATTGATCCGAGCGAATTTGGGAGGATTGAGGCTCAAACAGCACGTCAGATCCTTGTCCAAAAAATAAAAGAAGCAGAACGCGAGCAGATCTATCAGGAGTACAAAGAACAAGAAGGTGAAGTCATCACCGGATACTTCCAGCGAACTGAACGTGGTAACCTCATCCTCGACTTGGAGCGGACGGAAGGGCTCCTCCCTTATAATGAGGTGCCTCGTCCACACAATTATCGACGAGGCGATGCGCTGAAGTGCTTAATCGTAGAGGTAAATACAGACCAAAAAGGGCCACAAATCATCCTGTCACGTACACATAATGGCTTGATTGCACGCCTGTTTGAAATAGAGGTCCCCGAGGTCTATGATGGCTTAGTTCGAATTATGGCAATTGCGCGCGATCCGGGAGACCGTGCAAAGGTCGCTGTTACTGCGACTGATGAGAGTATTGACGCAGTTGGTACTTGTGTGGGTGTTAAAGGTTCACGAGTTCAAACAGTTGTAAGGGAGTTGGAGGGTGAGAAAATAGATCTCCTTCCATGGAATCCTGCCCCCGCACTTTTCATTGCGAATGCCTTACAACCTGCTGATGTTGTACGTGTGAACATTAATGACGAAAACACAAGCGCAGAGGTAATCGTGCCGGATGACCAATTATCCCTAGCCATTGGGCGACGTGGACAAAATGCACGTCTTGCTGCGAAACTAACTGGTTGGAAAGTCGACATCAAAAGCGAATCTGAAGCGGATACGGAGTTTAAGGACGAAATTGCAGAAGAGCTGTTCAAATCCGTTGAACCTGACTCATCTCAACCAACTGATGACTCGGATTCCGATAAAACTGCCGATCAGTCCCACCCGGCAGAACTCGATTTAACCGAATTGGAAGGTGTTGGTGCCAAGACTGCCGAACTCCTGAAGGATTCCGATTTCTCGACGGTTGAATCAATCGCTCAAGCAACGTTGGAAGAACTCTCATCATTGCCGGGAATTGGTGCAAAAACTGCTGAGAAGATTCATCACGCTGCATCGAAAATGCTTTCGGCTTAGATTTAATCTAGCGAGTTGTTATTGCTCATCGTTTAAGGAGGTTTACATGGCTGCGATGCCTGTCCGCACCTGTATTGGCTGCCGGGGTAAATTTCCCAAGAAAGATTTACTTCGATTTGTGCGAGATGCAGCAGGAAAACTTCAAGCTGATCTAACAGGCAAGTTGCCGGGACGTGGTGCCTATGTATGCCTATCACAAGCGTGCATTAATGTCACTTTCAAGCCACAGAAAATCAATGCCCACTTGCGAAACAATCTTTCAAGGCAGGTTATTGATTCTTTCAAACAAGATCTCCTAAGTTTAGTGGGTCATAGAAACGTGGAGGAGGTATAAATGGTGAAAAGTAGTCAAACCAAGCAGAACGAAAGCACTCAAACCAAAAATAAAAAAGTAAGGGTTTATGAACTAGCGAAGCAATATGAGGTAAGCAGCAAGGAATTTGTTGAAGAGCTGCAAGGGTATGGCATCCCCATCAAAAATCACATGAGTACGCTGGATTCGGAAACTGTTGAGTTAATCGAAGCTGAACGAAACGCTGCAAAGGCACCGCCTGCTGAACCTCCTGAACCTAAAGCTGCGCCCCAAGCCAAAGCTGAGCCACCTAGCACGAAAAAGAAAAAAAGAAAGGCAAAAAAAACTGCAGCAGTTTCCACTATTGATGAAGCAAAAGTTGTTGAGATAAAGACAAAAGCCCCCAAAGAAGGCGCAGCAGCCAGTGAGGAAAAAGCAGTTGCAACTATTCCGCAAATCCAAGAAGGAATTACCGTTGGTCTCCTTGCTTCCGAACTAGGTTTTAAGGGGACCGAAATGATTATGCGTCTCATGAAATTGGGAATTATGGCGAACATTAATCAACGCTTGAACTACGAGGTACTGAAAGCTATAAGTGACCAGTTTGAGTTTGAAGCCGTTCGTCGATTGACGCTGGAAGAGCAAATTCTGCAAGACGAGCCAGATGATGCAACAAATCTTGTTTCGCGCTCCCCTGTCATTACGATTATGGGACATGTTGACCACGGTAAAACTTCCTTGCTGGACGCGATCCGACAGTCAAATGTCATGGACACAGAGGCAGGGCAGATTACTCAGCACATCGGTGCTTACCATGTGGAATTGGAAAGCGGTAGTGTCGTTTTTCTCGACACTCCCGGACACGCAGCGTTTACTGCGATGCGTGCTCGCGGCGCACAGGTGACCGATATTGTCGTCCTGGTTGTCGCTGTGGATGACGGTGTGATGCCCCAAACCGTTGAGGCGCTTAACCACGCAAAAGCAGCGGGGGTTCCAATCCTTGTTGCACTCAACAAAATCGATGTCGAAAACGCCAGACCTGACTATGTCAAACAGCAGTTAGCAGAATATGACCTCGTTCCCGAAGAGTGGGGCGGACAGACGATTTTTGTTGAAATCTCTGCGAAGGAACGGATCGGCATTGAAGAGTTGTTAGAAATGCTGCTCCTTGAAGCAGAATTGCTCGAACTCAGTGCCAATCCGGATAAACCTGCTCGTGGAACAGTCGCCGAAGCTAAGCTAGATAAAGGACGAGGACCTGTGGCAACTGTGCTTGTTCAAAGTGGAACTCTACACGTCGGGGATGCGTTCGTTGCTGGTCGTTATTACGGGAAGGTTCGTGCAATGATAAATGACCGAGGACATCGTGTAAAGGGGGCGCCTCCCTCAACTCCGGTCGAAGTTCTTGGTTTTACGGGGGTTCCCGAAGCTGGCGACCAATTTTTTGCTGTTGATTCTGAAAGAGATGCAAGAGCACTTAGCGAGTCGCGTCAAGAACAACATCGGGCAACGCAACTGGGCCCGCAGAGCCGTGTGAGTTTAGACGATCTATTTGAACAGATTCAGGAAGGTGATATTAAAGAGCTAAACGTTATCGTTAAAGGTGACGTGCAAGGTTCCGTCGAAGCGGTCCTCGATTCCTTACAAGGATTAAGTACTGATGAAGTCAAGATTAACATTATTCATCAAGCTGTTGGTGGAGTAACCGAAACAGACGTTTTACTGGCATCTGCCTCCAACGCAATTGTCGTTGGTTTTAATGTCCATCCCACAACTGGTGCCCTAATCGCGAAAGAAAACGAAGACATTGACGTCCGGACGTACAGCGTGATCTACGACCTTATTTCTGATGTCAGATCGGCGATGGAAGGGTTGCTTGAACCCGAAGTTCGAGAAGTTGTCGTTGGCAGGGGAGTTGTACGAGAGTTATTCAGGACACCACGCATGGGCACGATTGCAGGCAGTTATGTGAATTGGGGGCGGATCATCCGTAACTACGATCTCCGCGTCCTACGAGACAATCGTCTCATTTACGAGGGGAAGGTTGATTCGTTACGACACTTTAAGGAAGATGTCACTGAAGTTCAGGCGAATTATGAGTGTGGGATCGGCATTAGTGCTTTTGATGATTTCAAAGTGGACGATGTGTTGGAGTGCTATACACAAGAGCGCATAGCACGCTCACTGAGATAGAAGCGAATATGGTGGCGAATAGTGTTTAAAACCCCTCTAGCAACCGCGTTACGCTTATGCATATTGGAGTCTGTACAATCTGGCTAACAATTCCAGACAGCCATTCACTCAAACAGAAGCGGCAGGTAGTTAAGAGCATCACCGGCCGTCTGAAAAATCGCTTCAACATCGCCGTTGCCGAGGTTGACCGTCTCGACAGACATCAACAAGCTGTGCTTGGGGTCGTATCTGTTTCAAATGATACGAAGCATCTCAATCGTGTGTTGTCTTATGTTGTCAACTTTATTGAAGATACCCTGTTGGTAGAATTAACGGACTACCAAATCGAAATTCTGTCCTGATGAGATGGGATCTGAGGGAGATAATGCCAGGAAGACGTACAGACCGCGTAGGAGTGCTCATACAAAGAGAATTAAGTGAAATCATTCAACGAGGGTTGAAAGATCCGCGTGTCAGTTTTTGCACCATTTCCCAAGTTCAAGTTTCTACTGATCTAAAGTATGCGGATATCAAGGTAAGCGTCGTCGGCGATAAGAAGCAGAAACGAAATTCCATAACCGGGCTTAAAAGTGCCGCTGGCTTCCTGCGGCGTGAGGTTGGTCAACGAATCGGCTTACGCCACGCCCCTGAACTGCGTTTTGAATTGGACGATTCTGTAGATCAATTAATGCAAATAGATCACCTGCTCAACCAAATTCATACCCAAGAAGAAAATTCAGTCCTTTCCGATGATGAATCAACCGAGCCCAACTAGTTAATCCGCTATGGAAGATTATCAAGCAATTTTGCGGGTCTTTGACCAACATCAATCTTTTACTCTCTCGACTCACGTCAATCCGGATGGCGATGCACTCGGATCTGAATTAGCACTCTACTCCTTCCTTAAGGACCTCGGAAAACAGGTCGAAATCTTCAACACAGATGCCCCGCCAAAGAATTACAGGTTCCTTCCCTTTTATGATGCTATTTTGCCTGCTAAAGCCTTTCAGAACAACTCTCCTGAAGTGTTGGTCGTTCTGGATGCAGGTGTATTGAAGCGCATTGGTGGATATCTGTCTCGCTCCCTAGTCCCAACCAAGGCAATCGTCAATATTGATCACCACAGCGCTGCTGAACACTTTGGTGATTACAACCTCGTCGAAACCGATGCTTCATCAACATCGGAAATAATCTACCGGTTAATTCGACATCACGGGACCGCAATAGGAAAGGAACGAGCGCTTTGCCTTTACACAGGAATTATGTTCGATACAGGTTGTTTTCGATATTCAAATTCGACACCGGCATCTCACCGGGTGGCAGCGGATCTGATTCGGGAGGGGATTGCTGTTGATGAAGTATATCGTGCGGTGTACGAAACTTCGCCTATTGAAACGATTTTGTTGCTGGGTGAAGTTTTCCAAACTATTGGCACGACGCCGGATGGTAAAATCGGTTGGTTATATGCGACGCAGGAGATGTTTCGGAAAACTGGAACAAGCCGTGACGATGTGGATGGATTTATTAATCATATCCGTTCTATTGACACCGTTGAGATGGCAATTCTCGCAAGTGAGCAGAAACATGGTGAGTCGAAGGTGAGTCTACGGAGCAAATCGTCTGTTGATGTTGGCGAAATCGCTTCCGTATTTGGCGGCGGTGGACATCAGCGTGCGGCTGGCTGTGAAATCGATGCGCCCTGTGAAGAAGCAATTGCACAACTAGTAGCTGTCGCACAAAGGCAGATGAGAAAATAGAGTGATCGATGAATCTGGATGACAAAAAGTGTGGATGCGCGGCGGTTTATTACAACATTGGGTCAGGGGTGCTGTCGAACATGAAGTTGATTTTACAGTAAACCCCGCTTGATAGACAATGGGAATTCACGGTATTCTCAATCTCAATAAACCTCCACGGATTACCTCAAGACAGGCTGTGGATTACGTCAAACGCCTATTAAATGTGAAGAAGGCGGGACATGGGGGCACGCTTGATCCGGAGGCCACCGGCGTCCTACTCATCTGTTTAGGAAATGGTACAAAACTATTTGAAGCGCTGCAAGCTGGCACAAAAGAATATGAAGGTACGTTTACACTGGGAATCACAACCGATACCCTTGACGCCAATGGACAGGTTACCAAGACCCTGGATGCCAGTCAGATAACTCCCGATCAAATTCGATTCGTCTGTCAGCAATTTATTGGCAAAATCGAACAGATACCGCCGATGTTCTCCGCGGTAAAGCATAAGGGAAAACCTCTGTACAAATTGGCGCGTCGAGGGATTGAGGTCGAGCGTCGACCGAGGCAGGTGTCCATTGAATCTATCGAATTGCTACTGTTTAGCCTTCCTGAAGTTCGTTTCCGGGTTGTTTGCTCCAAAGGGACGTATATTCGAACCCTCGCTTCGGATATTGGAACAGCGTTGGGCTGCGGTGCTCATCTGTCAGAGCTTACTCGTACACGCTCCGGCGTATTCACAATCGAGAGTGCATATACATTCGATAGGCTTGAACGCCCCCCCAAATCCGCTGATAAGGCTGTGATCCCAATTGACGTTGTCGATAATATGTTAAAGCGACAACTGGAGCCTACTTAATGATTTTCAATCATTGGTCTCTGGAGACTAAATTTGCAGATTTACTATGATCTAGACGCCCCTTCTAAATCGTTTCACGAGTCTATTGTTACTGTTGGTGTGTTTGATGGACTACACATTGGACATAAAGCGGTCATCCAACAAGTATTGACCCAAACGAAAAAGATCAAGCTAGCCAGCGTTGTGTTGACCTTTGACCCTCCACCCCTAGCTTTCCTTGCCCCTGAGAGATGTCCCCCAGTCTTGACAACCCTTCCGAAGAAAATTGAGATATTAAAGCAGCTTGGCGTTGATACTGTCGTTTTTGCACGCTTTGATGCGTACTTGCAGCAGATGTCTCCTGACACCTTTGTTCAGCAAGTTCTACTGCAGCAACTGCACGCCACACAAGTTATTGTCGGCTATGATTGGCAGTTTGGCAAGGGACGATCCGGAAACGCCGAAGCGTTGAAGCAGCTTGGGAATCGATATCACTTTGATGTGAAGATTGTCGGTCCCGTACAACTTCACGGTAAACCTGTTCATAGCACACGGGTTCGTGAGGCAATTACGGAGGGCAACCTAGAGATCACCTCTGAACTCTTAGGACGCCGATACTCAATTATGGGTGAAGTAGTAGAGGGCGAAGGACGTGGACGACAGATCGGGTTTCCTACGGCCAACGTTAATGCCGGAAATCAAATGCTACCACCGAGTGGGGTCTACGCCGTACGGGTCAAGTTAGAAAGAGATATGTTTGATGGGGTACTAAATATGGGAACCAGACCTACGTTTGACGGAGACAAATTCCAAATTGAAACCCACCTATTCGGTTTTGAGAAAACGATTTACGGGGAAAAAATAGAAATCTTTTTCATCGAAAAGATTCGGCCCGAACAGAGATTTCCGACACCGGAGATGTTGGTTGGTCAAATTAAGCAGGATGTTGCTATGGCGAAAGGTATTTTGAACCGAATCAAGGTAGAAACACGCATTACTGCCGAGGCTTGCTTAGATCAAGAGAGAATTTGATTTACAAAACGCCCTGATTTGTGGTATATTAACCCCTATGTATATGTAAAAAACGCATAGCATATGAAAAAATATAAAATAAGGAGGTGAATTCGCATGGCGCTTGCAGTTGAGAAGAAAAAAGAATTGGTCGAAGCACACAAAACTCATGATAGCGATACCGGGTCGCCAGAAGTCCAAGTGGCAATTATCCATACTCGCATACGGGAGTTGACAGAGCATTTTCGAACCCATAGAAAAGACCATCATTCGAGACAGGGACTGTTTAGGCTTGTAAGTAAACAACGTCGTTTATTGCGTTATCTGCACAAGCATGATGTTCAGCGGTATCGTAATCTGATTACTCAGCTTGGAATTCGTGACACAATTTCAGGCAGGAGAGGCTAGTAAACCACCGTAGAACATTCTGAGGAGGAAAGATATTGAAAGTTGAAATGCAGCTTGGGAGTGAAAATCTCTCAATTGAAACAGGAAAAGTTGCCAAACAAGCAGATGGAGCTGTTTGGGTACAATACGGTGGAACGGTTGTTTTAGTGGCAGTAGTCGCTGAGAAGAAAGAGTCGAATCTAGACTTCTTTCCGTTAACCGTAGACTATCGTGAAAAATCTTATGCAGCGGGGCGCATCCCCGGTGTCTATGGCAGACGGGAACCACGTCCAGGTGGAAGCGAGCTTTTGACAGCACGTCTAATTGATCATTGTATTCGCCCCCTTTTCCCTAAGGATTTCCAGGTTGAAGTACAGGTCATGTGCACCGTGCTTGCTTCAGATCAGATCCACCCCGCTGATGTTCCTGCCCTTATCGGAACGTCGGCAGCACTCAGTATCTCTGATATACCGTTTAGTGGCCCTGTCGGTGCTGTTACGATTGGAAGACTAAATGGAGAGTTTTGCGTTAATCCGACTTATGAACAATTAGAGGAGTGTGAATTAGAATTTTTTGTCAGTGGAACGCACGATGCAGTCATGTCTGTTGAAGGTGGAGCGCACGAGGTGCCGGAAGATGAAGTGATCGATGCTATCGTAGCAGCTCATCAAGAGATTAAAGAAATCACCAAACTTCAGGAAGGTTTAGTCGCACTTTGTGGGAAGCCCGCCCGCGAGTACACAATGAAAGAAATCGATGAGGGACTCAGCTCGCGCATCCGAAACCTCGCTACGGAGAGGATTCGTGAATCCATTGGCATGGACCAGAAGCAGGACCGCGAAGGTTATCTAGAGCAAGTACGGGCAGATGTTCTGTCAGAGATTCTTGAAGGTGTTGATGTAGAAGAAGATGGTCCCGAGGTTACAAAAGATACTATGTCCATATTAGGCGACATCGAGAAAGAAGAGATGCGCCAGTCAATCCTGAACGAAGGGAAGCGTGTTGACGGACGGGGTGTTACAGATGTTCGCGAAATTTCAGGCGAAGTTGGTGTTCTGCCGCGCGTGCATGGTTCATCGCTCTTCACCCGTGGACAAACCCAAGCGCTTTGTGTAACAACGCTCGGCACCAAAGGTGATGAAGATGTGAACCGAACCCTAACGGGAGAAGTCAGAAAATACTTCTTCCTTCACTACAATTTTCCGCCATACAGCACTGGCGAAGTCAAGAGAATTATGGGGCCCGGACGAAGAGAGATCGGTCACGGTGCGCTCGCTGAGAGGGCAATTGAACCGGTTATCCCTGATCGAGAAGAGTTCCGATACACGATTCGTGCGGTATCCGAGATTCTTGAGTCCAACGCATCTTCCTCCATGGCAAGCGTATGTGGCGTAACCCTTTCGTTGTTAGACGCAGGGGTGCCTATTAAAAAACCGGTGGCCGGAGTTGGTGTTGGCTTAATTAAGGAAGGCGAGCGCGAGGTTATCCTGACCGATATGCTCGGTACGGAAGATTTTCTCGGTGATATGGACTTTAAAGTCGCCGGCACCCGCGATGGCATCACCGCTATTCAGATGGATATTAAAATTGATGGTGTGCCACCGGATTTGATGCGAAGGGCCATTCATCAGGCAAAAGACGCACGCATGGTTGTTCTAGATAAGATGGCTGAGGTTATTGGTAAACCGCGCGATGAAATTTCGCCGCATGCGCCACGTATCTATGAACTCCAGATTTCGCCATCTAAAATCAAAGACTTGATTGGGCCGCGGGGCAAAACTGTTCAGGCTATTCAAGAGGAAACAAGTGTAACAATCGACATTGAGGACGATGGTAGGGTTGAACTTTCATCATTCAATGCTGAAGCTGCTAACAAAGCCGAAGAGATGATTCTCTCTATCACAGCAATCCCTGAAGTCGGTAAAGAGTACGCAGGAAAAGTTACCCGTATAACAGGATTTGGTGCTTTTATTGAGATCATACCCGGTCAAGACGGTTTGCTTCATATTTCTCAGATGGGAGATGGATACGTCCGACAGGTTGAAGATGTGATGAATATCGGCGATGAGGTGGCTGTGCGCGTGATTGAGATTGATGACCAAGGACGTGTCGATCTGACGCTTGCAAGCAACCCTGTAAGCGAAGATGCGACTGCAGCCCAACGAGGGGAGTCACGAGATCGAGGGGACTCGCGCTCACGAGACAATCGGTCAAGTAGAGGCCAACGTGATAATCGCAACTCTCGTAGTAATCGTGGCAACGATTCGCGAGATCGTCGGGCACCAAGAATCCCCAAAGGCAGATTTTAGTATAATATGATGCCAAGTAGGTGATAAAACCCATCACCATTGGTCGAATACCATCCGTGGTGTGAGGTGTGAGAGATCTCTCACATCTCACGGACTACTCTTTTTAACGCTCGAAGTTCCTCGTTTTATTAATCGGTGAGAGTCACCGGGCAGATTCTGCAATATTTCGTCGCACCACAATTTTGGGGGTGTTTCAAATGCAAGCCAAGTACCCCAACCGGCGGACGAGAGGAATAATTAACAGGGAAAGAGATCTCCTCGATCAGAAATGGTTGACCTACCTGCTAACAGCTGTTCTGGTTTTGCTGGGAGCCATTTTTGTTCTCGCTGTGATCCGTCGGGATTGGTTAATCCACCAAGCGAAGTGGATTGTTAAATCTGTAATACTGGGCTTTGGTTTAGAATAGTCCTTTCCTGCCCTATCCAATCCGCTATATACGGTTAATATTCACTCCAGAGGTTTTGGGATGAAACGTCCTTTGCTTTCCTCAACCACCGTGCGAAATCTTATGCAAGTAGTTGTTACACTACGATCCCCGCTTTCGCGACTCATCTTAATTCTGATTCTTGTCGTTTCGGGGTGCGGTTATGTGTCAACCTCAGACTATCTCAGTCATATAAAAACAATTACGATTTCACCGATTGAGATTCAGGATCCAGATTTCACATTTAATACCGCCAATAATGCACACGATGAAATAATTCGAAATGCACTCATTGACCGTTTTAACCAGAAATGGCGCGATGGAAATGATGCACGACTTGATATAATTATTTTGGATTACGATCTCAGACCCTATAGCTATGATGCGAATAATCAGCCTGAGCAACTTCGTATGAGTTTAGAGATTGAGTACGAATTTAGGGATCAGAAACAGAACAAAATCATCGATCGTAGGGATAGTTATTTCCAAATTCACGATTTCTATATTGTTTCGGGGCAGGGAGAACCGCCAGAAACACTGGAAGAAGCTCAAAAACGACTCGTGGACGAGTTAGTTGATGATTTCTACAGTACGCTTGCTGAACAATGGTAGGTTGATCGATGTAGGTTCCGGCTGCGCTGAAAATGCTCGAAACGGCACTTGCGAGACCATAGGACTGTGACTGATCACGAATTACGAATCACGTTTGACACTCCACGTTTTCAAAATTCTCATCGATGGGGTCAGTATCTTTGGATCGTTTTTGTTTCTTGTGCGATGCCGCTGCTCTCTTGCCAGACTGAACAAGGCAATTACACGATTGTAAGCCAGAATGGGCAGTATATTTATGGCGCTTGGAAAGCTCGAACTGCTAAGGCAGCGAAAGCCCTCTCGCGTCAAATGGACCAAGCGTCGGCAGAGGGGATTCCTCAGGTTGGTCCGCTCCACTCAGTCACAACCGAAAAACCGATGAGTCTACTGCCTGCAAATGGAGAGGTTTCTCACTGGATTAGAGTAGGGGAACCAAGTATCGATGTTGGGAAAGATTTGTACAGAAATGTAATTGGTGGAAATCCCGAATTATATCACAACTACGGCTTTATCGAAGGAGCTTCCGTCCAGTATCAAACTCCCCGGCTCGGATCTCAACCGCTGATTCTTTTAGAAGTCTTCGACATGGGGACTCCAGAGAACGCTTTCGGTATCTATAGCCGCAATCGCTATCCACAGGACGAATTTGAATGGGTCGGTAGTAGAGCAATCATTTCTGGACGAGAACTTAACTACTGGAAAGGTAGATACTTCATACAAATTGAGGGATACGAATTTGCAAGTCAAATTAAACAGGGTATGATTGAACTTGCGCGAGCAACTGCTGACCACATCAAAGATCCACTGACAACACCACATCTGCTGAACCTCCTTCCGTCAGAAAACAGGGTGCCTCACAGCGAAAAATACTTCCCCTCCGGCGTGGCCATGAAAGAAATCCACCGCTTCCTGCCCGATCGTTTACTACAATTTAGTCCAAACGTAACGGGATGCTCTGCTACATATCTGCATAAGAAATCCTCTACTGACTGGATCGATACGATGATAGCATTTGTTTTACGCTATGAAACTGAGTCAGAGGCGAAAACCGCGTTTGATATCTACCGAGATCTTTTGGAGGTGAACGCCCGTAAAATTGATTCGACCCAAGCCGGGGAATTGTTGTTAAAGAACAGTGAGGATGAGTCATACAGGGGCATATGACCACAAGGAGAATGGAAAACTACCATGTCGCGACTTATACCTGAGCAAAGAAAAGCCCGCTGTCCGAACTGTAATGGTAAACAATTTGTTCGATCTGTCAAATATGAACTGTATCAATCAATAGATGAGGATGGCAATATCACTGATGATGTTCCCTATACTTGGGATAGGGAAATAATAGAAGGAATTCGATGTATTTCATGCGAAGAGAACTGTGACAATTTATTCGGAAAAGAACAAGACCACAATTGGATGATAGAAGTTCTATAAATTTGAGGAAAAGTAGTACAATGCGTCGGTTAGAAGATTCGAGCACAGTAAAATTGACATTCTATCCAATGGCTGGTAGCGTGCCAGAGCAATTTGATAATTTGCTTCAGACGCTTAGATGGTTGGATACACTCAAACCTACTCCTAAAGAAACTATTGAATGGCTTCAAACAACATTTGCGTTAAGTAACTATTTTGCGCGTAATGTATACACTGTCATCCTGACAAGCAGTGGGTTGATAAGTATTTGCAATGGGCGGTGTTATCTAACCTCGGATGGACAATCTGTTTTAGATTCTGCTTCTCCGGTGGTGCTACTTGAGATTTTTGAGGGACGCTTCGTGGGAATGTTCGCATGTCTGCAAGCTCTTGGTATTCATAACAATGTAGATTTTGAAACATTGCGGACGATATGGTTTGAAGCAATTAAAGAACAATTCCCCCAAGTTCGGAATTGGAGTGGACGTACTCTACACAATCAATGTCGTCATCGCATAAATTGGTTGCGTTCGATGGACTTAATTACATCTGTAGATGGACGATATGCTTTATCAGAGAGCGGGTGGGAGTTTATACTAATAAACGCGCCTGAAGTGAGTACCATTCAACATCAAGAAATTAGCCGACAAGAAACGCAATTAAGCAAGCTGGTTTCGGAACAGTTTCAGTTATTTGACAGTTCAGTTCAAGAAGAAAGATCTTTCTCCAAGACGGTTGTGCGGAACAGTGCCTTCCGTAAAATCGTGACTGCTCAATATGAGCATTACTGCGCTGTGTGTGGATTTCGTCTCAAAACACCGAGCGGCCGATATGAATCAGAAGCTGCACACATTATTCCGAAGCGCAAAAATGGAGTTGACGACCCCCGCAATGGAATATCTTTGTGTAAAACGCATCATTGGGTTTTTGATGAAGGCGTAATTTCAGTTTGCCCGGACGATTTAACTGTTATAACAGCGTCCTATTTGGAAGATCAGAAAAAGGATATATCTGTACAGCAAATTTTACAGCTGCATGGAAATCCCATCCGATCTGTCGTAAATAGGGACTACTCACCCGCTGTTAAAGCACTTGCATGGCACAATCAGCACGTTTTTTGGGGGCGACTTTGAGACTCAACAAATCTTGAATGGAACAGTCGATTTTCTCTTTCCAAGCCGCCAAGCCTGGGAACGTGATTGGAGACGATGCGTCATCGTCTCTATAAAGCGATCGTTGCGAGAACGATACAAGCAGGTTTTTGAAGAACTGAGCATTGCTCAAGGCACTGTTTATCTTTTTGTAACCGAGACCTACGAAGAGGCTAAAACAGACATTACAGAATCCAAAGTCGAAAGACTTAACGAGCAAAACGTATACCTTGTTGTGCGCGATGAAATCAAGAATATGAGATTTTCCGAAGATGTCAATGTAATTGGATTTTCGGCTTTCATTAGTCAAGAACTGCCTAACCATCGAGCACGTTGGGCTAATTTACTAACGACATAGAAGTAGTCGTCTTTCATGTTTTGTACGTTACACTCAAAAGGAGATATACCATGCGAGGAGATTTTGAAGCGTATTTGAACGATTCGTTCCGCGATGAGAACGGACAATTGGATTTAGACAAGCTGTTAGTCCTTGAGGATGAAGCGGACATGGATGTTGCCGTCATCATGCCCAACACCCAACCTGAACCGAACAATCAGGAACTCGGTGAGGCGATAAAAGACAGCCCACGTGCCCTCGGTTGTGCGCTCATCCACCCCAACGAAGCCGATCCTGTCGAACAAGTCCAAAAAGCCGCGACCGAATGGGGGATGAAAGGGATTAAGTTGATGCCGGCAGTTCACGGATACGATGTTGACGATGAAATGGTTAAGCCGGTCGCTGAGGCAGCACGAGATAATGGACTAATTGTTTCGATCCATTCAGGACCCGCGAATTGCCACCCGACACGCATCGGAAACGTGGCAAGTTGGATTCCTGAAACCCCCGTCATTATGGATCACATGGGATTTCCCGATGACCTTGACGCTGGGATTGAAGCTGCGAAAGCGAATAAAAACATCTCTTTAGGCACAACTATTCTCCGCTTTCATCGCCGGTGGGGAACTGATCCAGACCAGGTCGTTCCTACCGAAGTAAAAAAAGCAGTTGATGAGTTAGGACCTGAACAAATTGTTTTTGGATCCAATACACCAGAATATCGTCCAATCCAAGTTATCAACGCCATTCGTCGCCTTGAATTGGGTGACGATGCTGAAGCACTCATTTTTGGAGATAATTTGGCTCGGATTTATGGATTGGTGTAGGACAGATCCCGCAAGTCCTGCGAAGCGAGGATTCCGCTACGCGGAACGAGGAGGCTCGACGAGCCGGCACGTGACAGAAAAACTTAAGCGTACACCCTTCTATCATATTCATAAACAACTTGGCGCAAGACTGGTCGAATTTGGCGGATGGGAGATGCCTGTACAGTATAGCAGTATCATTGATGAACACCTGACCGTCAGATCGAATGTAGGGATATTTGATGTCTCGCACATGGGGCAGATCGAAATACGAGGGGCCAAATCCCTATCGCTGATTCAAAAGTTGATCGCCAACGACGCTGCTAAGCTGGTTGACGGACAGGTGCTCTATACACCGATGTGCACAGAAACCGGTGGAATTGTGGACGACCTACTTGTCTACCGCTTCGCAGCTGACCGATATATGTTCGTCGTCAACGCATCGAATCTCGAAAAGGGGTTGGAGTGGATACATACCCACAGTGAAACGCGGGTAGAGATCGAAAACCGGAGCGACGAAACTGCCCTCGTTGCGCTGCAAGGACGAAATGCCCTCCAGTGTCTTCAAACCTTGACTGATGTTGATCTAACAGCAGTTAATTATTACCGGTTTACAACGGGGGAAGTCGCTGGGATTCCCACCATCATTTCAAGAACGGGTTATACCGGAGAAGTCGGTTTTGAGCTTTATGTCGAAGCCAACTACGGTGCGGATTTATGGAATGCTGTTTATGAGGCAGCAGACGCCATCGGTGGAAAGCCGATTGGACTCGGTGCGAGGAATACCCTTCGATTAGAGGCACGATTGTGTCTGTACGGCAATGACATTGACGAAACAACAACGCCGCTGGAAGCCGGATTACGATGGACGGTAGCCTTTAATAAGGGTGATTTTATTGGTCGAGAGGCTTTGGTTCGGCAGGATGACGAAGGAATTAAGCGCCGCTTGGTGGGGTTTCAGATGTTGGATCGGAGCATTGCACGGGCGCATCATGCGGTTTATCGTGAAGATCAGCGCGTAGGTGAAGTCACGAGTGGCGCGCCAGCACCCAGCCTGAACTGTAATATAGGCCTTGCTTACCTGCCAATCGAAATGAGTAAGATTAACAGCAAAATTGAAATTGAAATCCGCGGGAGACATCATCCCGCGAAGGTGGTAAGAACGCCGTTTTATCAACCACCGATTTAGGAGAGAAAGTTAGATGTTTCCGGCAGATCTAAAGTACATGAAAAGCCACGAGTGGGCGAGACGTGAAGATGATATCGTCAGCATTGGCGTCAGCGACTATGCGCAAGCAGAAATCCAGGATGTTGTCTACGTTGAGATGCCAGAGGTGGGAACAATTCTTGAGCAGCACAAAACGTTTGGCGTCATTGAATCGGTTAAAGCAGCATTTGATCTCTATGCACCTGTCAGTGGCGAAGTTATTGAAATCAATGAAGAACTTGAGGACGCACCGGAGCTAGTGAACGAAGCCCCTTACGGCGCCGGTTGGATGGTTAGAATTCGTATCAGTGATGTAAGCGAATTGGAGGGGCTAATGTCTGCAAGTGAATATCAAGAGATGGTTGAGACAGAAGAAAATGAGTAAAACCCTTCAGGCCCTGAATTTCACAGACACTTTTGCTGACCGCCATATCGGGCCTCGTCCGGCAGATGTCGAGCTGATGCTAGAAAAAGTCGGATATGCGTCGGTCGATGAACTGATTGAAGACGCTATCCCGACGCATACCCGTTATTACCAGCCACTAAAGCTCAGTAAACCCAGGACCGAGTCTGAAATGCTCGCTGACTTGAGGCAAATTGCATTTCAAAATCAGGTTTTTCGATCTTTTATCGGTATGGGTTATTACAACTGTATCACGCCGTCTGTGATTCAGAGAAACATACTTGAGAATCCCGGCTGGTATACTGCATATACCCCGTATCAGGCAGAGATTGCACAGGGGCGGCTTGAAGCGCTGTTAAACTTTCAAACTATGGTTATTGATCTGACTGGCCTGCCGATTGCCAATGCCTCGTTGTTGGACGAAAGCACAGCAGCGGCGGAGGCGATGGGAATGTGTCTTGCCGTTAGTAAGCGTGGTGCTAGCAAGACTTTTTTTGTTTCAGAAACTTGCCATCCCCAGACGATCGGAGTTTTGAAGACCCGAGCGGAACCACTGGGAATTGAGTTATTGATTGGGGACCATCGCACAGCCGTGTTTGATACACCTCTTTTGGGTGCCATTGTTCAATATCCGGCAAGTGATGGAACTGTTTATGACTATAGCGATTTTGCTGAACAGGTGCATGACGCCGGTGGGTTATTAGCGGTTGCCGCTGATCTCTTGAGCCTGACGCTTTTGAAACCGCCCGGTGAATTTGACGCTGATATTGCGGTTGGATCCACCCAACGGTTTGGAGTGCCAATGGGATATGGCGGTCCCCACGCCGCTTTCCTTTCAACGAAGGAGGAATTTAAGCGTAAGATGCCCGGCAGAATTGCGGGACTTTCGCAGGATGTAGAAGGGCAGCCTGCAATTCGCCTTGCGCTCCAGACGCGGGAACAGCATATCCGCAGGGAACAAGCGACGAGCAACATCTGCACGGCACAAGTACTCTTGGCTGTGATGGCTAGCATGTATGCAGTGTATCACGGACCGCAAAGGCTTCGCGAAATTGCGGAGCGTGTGCATCTACTCACAAATGTCCTCCGTGAAGGATTGAAACGAGTCGGATATGTGCTTGATGATGGCTATTATTTTGATACATTCAGCGTTGATCTGAATTCACTCAAAGAGCCAAGTTATAGCCCTGATAGCGGGGCCAATCAGCAGCTAGGACAACCGCCCACTCTTGATGGTCTCTTATCCATTGCCCATACACATCAGATCAATTTCAGGGTTTTCAACCAATCCCGCGTCGGAATTTCACTTGATGAAACTACCTCCATTCAGGATATCCGAGATCTGCTTGATGTATTCGCGTTAGGGAGGTCCCTGCCTTTTGAGGTCGAAGGTTTAGTCCTTCGGGCTCAATCGGAAATCCCTGAGCCATTGCAACGAAAGAGCTCTTATCTTACCCATCCAGTTTTTAACACCTACCACTCTGAAACAGAGATGCTGCGGTACATCCACAAGCTTCAAGAGAAGGATCTATCTCTGACTACATCGATGATTCCGTTGGGATCTTGCACGATGAAATTGAACGCTACCGTCGAGATGCTGCCCGTCACTTGGCAAGAGTTCAGCCAACTCCATCCGTTTGCACCCCTTGGACAGACAAGAGGGTATCAAATTCTCTTTGAACAACTCGAAGCGTGGTTGTCGGAATTGACCGGGTTTCCCGGTGTCTCTTTGCAACCCAATGCCGGATCGCAGGGGGAATATGCGGGACTTCTGGTCATCCGCAAATACCATCAGTATCGTGGGGAAAAGCAGCGGGATGTTTGCCTAATCCCACGATCTGCACACGGTACGAATCCTGCCAGCGCGGTCATGGTAGGTATGCGGGTGGTGGTGGTCGACTGTGACGATGAAGGGAATGTTGACCTTTTGGATCTGCGAGCAAAAGCAGAACAACATAGTCAAGAGCTTGCAGCGGCGATGGTTACTTATCCTTCAACCCACGGTGTGTTCGAGGAAAGTATTCGAGAGATTTGCGAAGTCGTTCATCAACATGGAGGGCAGGTCTACATGGACGGCGCAAATATGAACGCGATGATTGGACTATGCCGTCCGGGTGATTTTGGTCCAGATGTATGTCATCTGAATCTGCATAAAACCTTCTGTATTCCGCACGGTGGTGGCGGTCCTGGAATGGGACCGATTGGTGTTAAAGCACATCTTGTTGCTTTTCTGCCAACCCATCCAGTTGTGCCAATCGGTAATAAAGACGGAATTAATCCAGTTTCAGCAGCCCCTTGGGGCAGTCCGAGTATCCTCCCAATCTCTTGGGGATACATTGCAATGATGGGAGCAAGGGAACTCAAACGCGCAACTGAAACTGCCATCCTGAATGCAAATTACATTGCCAAATGCTTAGAACCTCACTATTCAGTCCTTTACAAAGGAAGCAACGGTCTTGTCGCGCATGAGTGTATCATTGATCTCCGTAACTTCAAGAAAACTGCCGGGATTGGAGTAACTGATGTCGCTAAAAGATTGATGGACTATGGATTCCATGCACCTACTGTATCATTTCCGGTTGCGGAAACAATGATGATTGAGCCAACCGAAAGTGAATCAAAGCGTGAACTCGATAGCTTCTGCGAAGCGATGATCTTGATTCGGAAAGAAATTGCCGAGATTGAGGAGGGTCAAGCTGATCGTTCTGATAACGTTCTCAAAAATGCACCCCACACCGCAGTGCAAGCCATGCAAACCGAGTGGGTTCACGAGTATTCTCGAGAAAAAGCTGTTTTTCCGGTGCCGTGGGTCCGAGAACGCAAGTATTGGCCCCCCGTCGCACGAATTAACGAGGTTCAGGGAGATCGAAATCTGATTTGTTCTTGTCCGCCGATTGATTCTTACGAGTAGGAGTTACGCAGGTGATCCGTTTTCTACACTGCGGTTTTTGAAAATAGAGTACTTAAACCCTATAATTCTTATATCCATCATGGTTCGCATAAGTAGATAAATCAATGAGAGCAATTATTATTGGTGCGGGAGAGGTTGGATTTCATATAACGAGATCCAACACCTTGGCGGAATGCTGCCCAACGACGTCCTGATTGGCGCAATCGTGCGACAGAATCGAGTCCTTATCCCAAACGGACAAAGTGTAATCCAAGCGGGAGATCGCGTAATAATCTTCACCATGCCCGATTCTATTCCTGTAGTTGAAAAACTCTTTGTAGAACCAAAGATGAAGCGTTCGCTTGGTCAAAAGAGAAAATGAACCCTCCCATCATACCGTGAATCTAAAATTAGTTCTATATACGCTTGATAACCTGTTGATTTGCCTCTCTGCGGCAATATTAAACTTGGCGATCGAGTTGTTCCGCAAGAGGTGATGACACACGTTCTCGGTTTTTTCTTCCTTTTTATCGGTATCTTCGCAATCGTTACCTGCATCATGGCAGCACTAGGATTGGATCTGATTAGTGCTGCTGCCGTTACTATCGCAACTATGGGAAATATAGGTCCCGGGCTTGGATCTGTTGGCCCCATTGATAACTACGCCCATATCCCTACACTCGGCAAATTTATTCTTTCTTTTTGTATGTTGTTAGGACGGTTAGAGCTATATACAGTACTGGTTTTATTCGCCCCACAACTGTGGCGACGATGAACGCTAAAACGGAAAAAATGATGATTGACCTAGGCTACATGAACGTACTGCACCAAATCTGTACACGGCTGTCGGATACACATGTGGATTGGGTTGTCACAGGAAGTCTCGGTTTTGCACTTCAGGGTGTCCCTGTCCAACCCAATGATATTGACCTCCAAACCAACGAAGCAGGGGCTTATCAAATAGAAAGCCTCTTTTCGGATATGGTAATCAGAAAAGTCAAGTTTTCCGCTACTGAGCGGATTAGATCTCACTTTGGTGCACTGCAAATTGATGGGATTCAGGTGGAGATCATGGGGGCCATTCAGAAAAAGGGAGCGGATGGCGTCTGGGAAGCGATTGTAGATCCGGCACACTATAAGCGAATGGTAGAGATTGACGGGCTCCTGGTGCCGGTTCTATCGTTAGAATACGAATATCAAGCCTATCTAAAGTTCGGAAGGATTGAAAGAGCAAAAATGTTAAGGCGGTGGCTTGACGATGAAAAAGATCACAACGATCTCGTTTGATGCGGATGGTACGCTATGGGATTTTGAAGGCGTGATGCGTCACGCGCTGGGGTGTGCGTTGGAGGAGCTCCGCCGCCTGGTTCCCTCTGCTCCTGACTCTTTCTCCATTGAAACACTAATTGCCATTCGGGATCAGATCGCAGAGGAACATAAAGACAGAGGAATGACGCACGAATCGATTCGGCTTGAAGCATTCAAGCGAACCCTTGAATTTCTCCAAAGTCCCGACGACGCCCTTGCCGTTCGCCTCAATAGATTGTACCTTAAACATCGGTTTGAAGATATTCAACTCTTCGACGATGTGCTTCCCGCACTGAATGCACTGCGAGGGGATTATATGTTGGGCCTTCTATCCAATGGCAATACCTATCCGGAACGTTGCGGGTTAGAAGGCTACTTTCAATTCGTAATATTTGCTCAGGACTACGGCATCCAAAAGCCTGATCCGCGGCTCTTTGAGATTGCTATTGAGCATGCAGGGTGCACAAAACACCAATTGCTGCATGTTGGTGATTCTTACCAAAATGACATCGTTGGTGCAAAACAAGCTGGCGTGAGGTCTGTCTGGCTAAATCGTCAGAGCGCAAATAATAGAACAGACAAGCAACACGATTTAGAAATATCATCTCTAAGGGGACTGACAGAGATTCTTGAGAATTTCATGTCATTGTCAGATGATCTTGCATGAGCATAAATCATCCAAAGGAGGATAAACATGCCACAACTTTTCGGGCATCAGTACACTAAACAGCAGCTATTAGAGTTAGTCGGGGATATGACCCAACTGGCAGGAGCGCGTCGAGCAGAACTGGTCGAGGGAAACGAGCGGGGCTCCGATTTGATTGAGGTTTTTAACGCTTCTGGTCTCTGTTTCTCCATCCTGCCCGGACGTTCCCTTGATGTTGCCTCTGCCCATTACAAGGGGATGTCCCTGGGTTTTCGCGGCAACACCGGCGATGTGGGACCCGCTTTTTACGAACCCCAGGGCTATGGGTGGATGCGCGGCTTTTTTGGCGGACTGGTAACCAGTTGCGGTATGATCTTCACCGGTCATCCTGAGGTAGATCCCGAAGAAGAAAACGAAGAACTTGGGCTTCACGGGCGCCTTTCCTTTATTCCAGCGAAAGGGGCTGTTGCTGAGTGCAGCTGGGAAGGCGAGGACTACGTCGTGCGTGTCCGAGGAAAGATGCGTGAGGCAGTAGTCTTCGGAACTAATCTGGAACTGACCCGAGAAATTTCTACAGTGCTCGGCGAAAAATGCCTGCGGATTTATGACCGCATTGAGAATCTCAGCGTAGATCCTTCGCCGTTGATGTTTGCCTATCATACGAACCCCGGTTTCCCAATTTTGGATGCCGGCAGCCGTGTGCTAATCAACAGTGAGAAGAGCACGGAATGGCTTGAAGACCGCGAAGTCAGCCCTGAAGACTACACAGTGGCGCGCGGGCCGCAGCAGGAAGCACATGACGATGTATACATACACCGCCCCAGCGCAGACAAGGAAGGGAACGTACACATCGGGCTAATTAACGACAATCTACAACTCGGCCTTTACTGGAAATTCCCTGTTGAAGAGATGCCTGTCATTACCCATTGGCAACACTTCCATAGAGGCACGTATGTAACCGGCATCGAACCCGGCAATGTCAGTATGCTCGGACGCGCTTGGAATCGCAAATACGGGTATTTACAACATATCCAGCCCGGCGAGATTCGAGAGTTTCATCTGGAAATCGGCATTCTGGAGGGTGAGGACGAAATTCGGGCGCTGGAACAACAGATCAGTGGGTAATTTTCTGGTTGCCTAATCAGTGGAGAACTATTTGAACAGGTGTTCACATTCCTGGCACTTCCACTTTTTTTTAAAGAATGGAAGCGGAACACTTAGAAGTACCCACGAAGCAAACACCAGACGGCGCGAGAATTTCTCATAATACACATTTTCTGAGCCACACTGTGGGCAACGGATCTCACTAGTAGCGTCACTGCTCCGATCCATCTCAGAATCTGACAGGGTTGACTCACTCCCATCTGCAGCAGGATTCAAGACAGCTTGGAGGATTTCGTTTGCTCGTTCGACATCTGCTGCCTTCACCTGCACCCCAACACCACCAATGGCATTTGAGTAGAGCCAATTCATAGTTACGGTATGCTCATTGGTAAGAAAACACTCTATGTCTTCCGATTCCAGCCACGCGACAACCGGATCTGCTTCGGTCGGATGACTAAAATTGGCGATTGTTATGAGCTCCTCTCCGTCGGTATCGGGATTCAGAACAGTTGGCATTTTTCAACTCCTTTATCGAAAACTGCTGATTGCCACTAGAGTTAGAAACGCGAAACTTACTTGAATTTGCTACTAAAATCATAATTTTTCATGGATGAGCAAATCCAGATGTGTCTGAAGGTCTGTCACCTTACACTTACAGAGTAAACTTGGGTATGGAAACTCTCCGGTCTTTCTAAACTCTTGAGCGTTATGTAGGTGAAAACCGCCCCGACGATCTCGAAATTGCCCCCACCATTCAGAGTGATTATTGCAGACCATCGACTTCGCGCTCAGCCGCCACGAATCAGGGAATAAGAGCGAGAAAGGAGGAAAGGCATTTAGCCAAGATCCACACGAAATATACCTCATATCGGGGTTTTCTTGTTTGCAATTTTCTACCAACCGACACAGCGATTTGGCTAACGCTTGTAACTGCTGGAAAGGAGACTGGGGTTGTACTACGCTTTTGAAGTGAAGGGCAACACACTCTTGTCCTTGAATATGCCTAGTTCGCCAGAAACAGCCGTAATGCACATCGCCATCTTCATCAAGCCATTGACAAGAATGGTGTAGATGTTCTTCCTCGGAACGTCTTATACAACCACACGGGTGGCAAGAACCTTCCTGTTGATACTCATCGTCGATTGCTCCTTCGATAAAAGGTTGTAATAGCTCAACGCCTTCCCGTTCAAAGCCATTAACCTCACGATTATAACAGTTCAGCAACCGGTGTATCTTAACCTCTACCTCAGACCAGAACTGTTTGCCGGTGTACCAGATAATCCGTACCCTACGCAGAACTGCCTCATGCGGGTCGATTTCTGTGTTGTTAACGAGATAATGAATATACCACAACTTAAGACGAATAATCTCAAAATGGTATTCTCTAATCGCCTCATACTGGACTAAAGCAGGTTTTCTCTCGCTTACTTTGTTCATTCTTAAACTTTTCCTTTTTCGGTAGCTTTCGACTCTGGGGACTTTCTTTACAGCAAATAAGGTTACTTGCTAATTAAGCCACTTTTGTTACATAGACATAGTATGCGCCAAGTGAATCCCCCGCATCGTCAGTCAGAAACGTCCGTAGCTGCATCTCACCCGCAGTGAGACGAAACGTAAACGTAACGCCCTCTGCCTCTGGATCAATTGATTGTGTTGCCTCCTGATCACCGACCCGTAAGCGGGCAGTCTTTAGATTGAGGGCTTTCCCACCATGATACCAATCGATGATTTCACCGGGAATCCCGGCGATGATTGGCTTATCTTCTTCCTTCGGCCACCGCCGCAGCTCAAAGGCGTACTCCCCATCTTCAGCAATTTCGATTGCCCAATACCCGTTACATACAAGTCCTTGGCGAACGTGTCCCTGATTCCACGCGTGTTGCTCACCGTGCCAGTCGTGAGTGGTCAAGCGGGACTCTTTTTCATGCTCTGTGCCCAGCACAATCGGAGGGTCTTCACCAAAGCGCGGCGAAACCAGTTCCCACCACGCCTCGTAATGTTCCCGCAATTCCTCGACAACCTCCGGATGCTCCGCAGCAATATCGTTTCGTTGTTCCGGGTCCACCTCTATATCGTAGAGTTCAACACCGTTAATCAGACGCCAGCGTTGCGTCATCGTCGCACTCTGTTTCCACTTGATTGGGTGTTCAACGCGCTGGGAGTCCGTCACGATGGTGCGTTCGGGCAATGTCTCTATCTCTCCCTTGAGAAGTGGTGCCAGACTCATGCCGTGAAAACTACCCGCACCGAAATCACCCCCGATTTCATCGGGATTCAAAGCAACCTGCGAGGTCTCTAACTGACAGAAGTCAATCAGTGTTGGGAGCAGATCAATGTTCGCAGTCAACTGATCGACATCCACCCCTTCTGTGAATCCACCATTAGGCCAGTGCATGAATAGCGGTACTCGGTGACCGCCCTCATATTCCGAGCCCTTCCTCCCACGCCTGCCAGCATTAAAGCCTTCCCTGACAAATTGATTTTGATCGAGTGTACAACCTTCAGCAGAACCGTTGTCAGTCATAAAAATAAGGATCGTGTTATCTTCAATCCCAAGTTCCCGCAGATGGTTCCTGAGTCGCGCCACATTCTCATCGATATTTGCAATCATCCCGTAGAAGTTGGCTCTTGGATCGGGAACACGTCCGCGATACGGCTCACTGTAAGCGTTCGGGACATGGTATGGACTGTGTGGAGCGTTAGTTGGAAGGTAGCAGAAGAAAGGTTCATTTTTGTTCTTTTCGATAAACTTCATCGCCTCATCGAACCAGACATCAGTGCAATAACCCTCGAACGGTTCTTTGACTGCATTGCGGGAGTAGGTATCATCGAAATAGTCGTTTCCCCAATGGTCGGGTGTCTGGCTAATCCCGCCGCCACCGTGATAGAGCGATTCTTCAAACCCCCGATCATGGGGCCTGTAAGGATAGTTGTCCCCCAAATGCCACTTGCCAAACATACCGGTCCTATAACTGTTTGCCTGAAAAATATCCGCCATCGTGCGTTCATCGTTGCGAAGGAGCGAACGACCGCCGATGGTATGCCACACGCCGGTACAGTTACAGTAGCGCCCGGTCATAATGCCCGCCCGTGTTGGAGCACAGGTGGGACCAACATGCAAATTGGTCAAACGAACGCTTTCGTTGTGCAAAGCGTCTAGATTCGGTGTTTCGATTATCGGATTCCCATGACAACTGAAATCCCCGTAGCCTTGATCATCGGTGATGACAAAGACGAGGTTCGGTTTTTGCTCCATAGAATCATTAGATGTTGATGTCATTATGTTCCCTATTTTAGGTGACTATTCGTAGATTCGAATCGCAGAGATCACAGCTTCCGCAGCGATAATCTGCCTCGATTGTTTCCCCAAAATACTCTCGTACCAACCGCCCACGACATTCTTCTGCAAGCGCGTAAAAGACGATCTGATCAATCTGACGGTTTTTGCTGAGAAGGTAGTCCTCAAACCCCATCTGATCCGCGGACATCGAGGCGAACAGATCGCTGTCTTCAAGTAATTCAATCAATGTTAAATCTTCCGCCCCCCAATACCTTAGATACCCTGCACTCTGCAAGTCAATGAGCTGCTCCATGAATTGGTCAGGACGCAGATTTAATCCTCTACAAAAATCCAAGACGTTTAATTCCGACAGAGAACGTAAGTGACGTAGCAAAGCCTTTTGTGATTCATCGGTAGTCTCCGCTGTCAGGCTAGACTCAAACAGACGTATTCTCACCGAGAGTTTTGAAGGTATATTATACAATCTCCGCAGGAAACCGTGCTTCCCTAAATGGCTAAGTCCGACGCGAATTTTGTCCGTATTAAAACCGCTTATTTCTAAATCCTCCATCGCAAACATCCGAAAGCTGCCGACCGAAGGAAAGGTTTCAATTAGTTTTAGGAGTTTGAGGAGGTCCGGTTTATTCGGCGCACTCTCCTTGATGAACCATTCGTGCAATCCTCGGTCGTCTGGGCAATAAAACAGGATGCAGTGTGCGGTTTCACCATCACGTCCAGCGCGTCCAGCCTCCTGATAATATTGTTCTAAGGTGCCCGTCATCGTCCAATGAATGATATATTGGATATTGGATTTGTCAATTCCCATCCCGAACGCATTGGTGGCAACAACCAAATCGAGTCCATCGGGACGATCGTCGAAGAACCGGTCTTGTACCCGTTTGCGCTCAAAATCTTCGCGCCCAGCGTGATAAAAATCAACACGGCGTCCACACTTTTTTAAATGCAACGCGATCTCCTCAGTTTCCCGGCGGCGTCCGGCGTACACAATCCCTTTGCCCCTTAGCTGCTGGAGGCAGTCATCAAGAAGTGGATACTTTTCGGCATCCGTCGAAACCTCGCAAACGCTGAATTTCAGGTTAGGACGTTCAATACCACGCGTGAAGGCTTGGGGCGGTTGAATGTCTAACTGTTCCCGAATATCTTCCCGTACATCAGGGGTTGCTGTCGCTGTGAATAGGGCAATGGAACTCGGGTGCAAATCACGAATAGCATCACGAAGCGCGAGATAGGAAGGACGAAAATCGTGTCCCCATTGAGATATGCAGTGTGCCTCGTCAATTACAAACAGGGAGGTCTGGTGTGAGTTGAGCAAGTTCAGAAATCGACGACTCCGAAAACGCTCCGGAGCAATATAGAGCAGCTTGATCTCCCCACGTTCTAAGCGCTCCAATTCCCCACGATACTCTTCCCAGTTTAGGCTGCTATTGAGCAACGCTACTGCATAAATCCCACGCTCATGCAACGCATCTACCTGATCTTTCATCAAAGAGATCAGTGGAGAAACAACCACAGTGACCCCCGGTAGCATCAATGCTGGCAGCTGGTAGCAGAGCGATTTTCCATAGCCAGTCGGGAACGCCGCGAGAATATTCTCTCCACTCAGAATCTTTTCCACAACTTCACGTTGTCCAGCCCGAAAGCTATCGTAGCCAAAATACTTATTGAGTGCTGCGAGTAATTCATCCGTGGCTTTAGCTTGGTTGTCGTCTGTTGAGGCTGGCGGCGGGGCACCCGGTTTATTGAGGAGTTCGTCTACATTCTGAAGGAGTGCTTGTAAATTTTTCATTGGAAATGGCATCATCTGACAGACTTTCAGTGGAAAGCCCGTTACGAATTTTCAGAATCGGTTGTTTCAGCAGCAGCGATTTTCACAATCTGTCTTGGGAGGGTTTTATTGCGATTGTAATTATAACATGAAGTTGGAAGGAATTTTCACAAATTTTAGTTAAGGATTGAGCGCCCATTCCAGTTTTTCATTTTTCAGGTACGGGACCAGAAGTGTTCGGAGGCGTTTGTGGGCATGGTGAAGGTGCGCTTTGATCGTGCCTTCGGACCGATCCAATTGTGCAGCAATCTCCTTTAATTGAAGCCCATCTTGGTATCGAAGGTTAAATACGCGCTGCTGTTTGGGAGGAAGTTGTTGTACTGCTTGGCCGATGATGTGCCCAAGTTCTTTAGTTTCTAACTGATCTGGTGGTAATGGTCCTACATCGTTAAGCACCGCTTCATCGTTGCCCCCTGTGGGTAAGTCCTCAAACGACAAAGTCTGCCCCCGTTTTTGTTGACGAATGAAGTCAATGCACAGATTGATGGCAATCCGATAGAGCCAACTATAGAATGCCGATTGTCGTTTGAAATTAGGCAGGGCGCGGAAGGCTTTGATGAAAATCTCTTGAGAAAGATCTCTTGCCGTCTCAGGGTTTGGCACATACTTATAAACCAAGTTATAGATCTTCCCCTGATATTTGATGACTAGTTCGTTAAAAACTTCCTGTTCACCGTTCTGGAATCGTTCAACAAGTTCTTTTTCGTCAGTAGGCAGGGATGTATGTGTTGAAGATGTAGACAAGGTATTATATTGAATCACGTCGCGTTCTCCTTTACAGTGCAAAGCAGGCAAGGCGTACAAGTACGCAGCAGCCGGTGCCAATCTTCTTATTACACACTAACCTGTATCAAATTGTTCCAACCTGTATCAAATTTTCCTCATTTCCTGAACTGATATGGTTAGTGCTTTCAACTTGACATACAGCTTAAATCTCGGCTATAGTAATGATTCAGCCCCGATTTATCGGGGAGTTCAAAATGAGACAATCCATCTGATTCTGCTTTGCACCTAAAGTGCAAGTATATTGCCACTGATGGCTTTAGATTCTTATGCGTCGATATAGTATTCAAAATAAAATTGTTCTTCCGTTCATTCTGCTCTTCACGGTAGTGGTTCTCATCGGACCGGTCATTACCATTGCGCTTTTTGATCGGAAATACGATGAACAGGTTAACCGCGAGACCCAAGAGTGGCTTGAGGCGATTGTGGAAACCGGCTATATGCACCAAGCCGACAAGGTAAAAGAAGCATACGGTGCTGAAGTAACGGTTGTAGGTAGCGACAATACAGTTAATTACACCACCCTCTCCGGAGATTGGGCGGATTTTACCGGTGAAATGAAGTTGGATGAAGTCCGCACACGCATCAAAGAATCGAACCGCGACTTTATTTCACAAAATGTAATAGTCGATGGGAGACACTATAAAGTCATCTATTACCTGCAAGCAGCCGATCGGTTGTACTGCCTGATGCGTCCTATAGATAAACTCGCGGATGCGAAGCGCCATGTAACTCTGTTGATGTTCGGAATTGCCGCTGTCGTTATCTTATTGGTTGGGATCGTCAGTCATCTTATCGGACGGAATCTTACCAATCCGATCAAGGATTTGGTACAATTCACGCGGAAGGTCGCCGGGGGAGAACTGAACGAGCAGTGTGAAGCGAAAACACACGACGAGATTGGTGACCTTACCGTTGCGTTTAATCAAATGACGCGCGATCTCCGAAATTCGCGAAATGAACTAATCAGTGCCGAACGCCTCGCCACAGCGGGAAAAATGGCAGCATCGTTCGCACATGAGATTCGGAACCCGCTTTCATCAATGCGGATGCTGGCGCAGATGTTAATGCGAAAGCAAGATCTCTCAGAAGCAAGGCGAAAGCAGTCAATGGAATATATCCTTGAAGAAATTGAACGGATTGATGTGATTGTCAAAGGGTTCATGGATTTTGCCCGCCCTGCATCCCTTAATCCTGCCCCCCGCGATTTGAATCAGGTTCTACAGGAGCTCTTGGATCTGATGGAGGCTAACCTGAATCACCATCAGATTCTGCTAATCAAGAAATTTGCTCCCGATCTCCCACCGATTCCGTTGGATCGAGATAAATTGAAACAGGCGTTTATGAATATCGTATTAAATGCTATGGACGCGATGCCGGAGGGCGGCACATTGGAAATCGTGACATTGCGCGGTTCAGACAAGGTCCGTATTGATGTTGTGGATACAGGAAGTGGTATCCCGCAGGAAAATCTAAATCGGCTTTTTGAGCCTTTCTTCACAACAAAATCACAGGGAACCGGACTTGGGTTGGCAAACGCGAAACGCATTGTGGAACAACACGGTGGGGATATACGGGGTAAAAGCGTTGTTGAGCAAGGAACAACGATATCACTGTGGCTACCGCTATCGAGTAATTCCTCATCTTCAAATTCTAAAAAAATAGGAGAATAGTATGGCAGAACAAAAAGCAACTAATATTACATGGCACGAAGCTAACGTTGTCCAAGCAGACAGGGAGAAGCTTCTCAATCAGAAAGGGTGTGTCATCTGGTTCACAGGACTTTCGGGATCCGGTAAGTCTACACTAGCCCTTGAGGTGGAAAATAAACTACACCAGCGCGGTCATCTGACCTATGTCCTTGATGGTGACAACATCCGACACGGTTTGAATAAGAATCTTGGTTTTTCCCCCGAAGATCGGGAGGAAAACATCCGCCGCATTGGAGAGGTCGCGAAGCTATTTAACGATGCTGGAGTTATCGCGATGACGGCGTTCATCTCACCCTACCGTACAGATCGAGATAATGCGCGGGATCTACTTGACGCGGGACGCTTTGTGGAGGTCTTCGTTGATTGTCCGTTAGAGGTATGCGAAGCACGAGATACGAAGGGATTGTATCAAAAGGCGCGGGCAGGCGAGATTAAAGAGTTCACGGGAATTAGTGCCCCTTACGAAGAGCCAGTCCAGCCGGAATTAACTGTGAATACAAGCGAGTTGACCCTTGAAGAATGTACCGAGCGTGTGATTGCCCGCCTCGAAAACATAGGGCTTATTCCTGTATCGCAATGAATTTATAGAGACATTAGTCCAGTCTCAAAATCCCATTAAGCCGCAACATCGACGACAAACAGGCATAGGACCGTCAGTACTGATAGAATTACGGAACTTGCGGGCGGCGGCGTTATTCCACATGTCTTCGACAGCATCGGTTTTGATGTTACCGATGATGTAATCGTGATAGTCACGGCAGAGGCTAACGTCGCCGTTGCTATCAATTTCCATTGTCATATAAATGCTGACACACTGATTGTAGCCGAAGACCTCCGTATGATCAGTATAGTACCGCTGGATTTCCTCTCGCGTGTTAAGGCTCGGCATCATCATCGGTGGACAACGCCGCGTCTCGTTCGAAAGCTGCTCCATCTCTTCAAACTTATCGAGAATGGCACCGTGATCGAAATCCTTCCACGTGCCAATCCAGCCGTAATGGGTTTGGGGCTTGAAACCGAAACGGCCCTCAAAATCTTCAGTATGTGCTTGTGCGGAATGCGAGTCGATCCACCACGTTAGATAGAAGATCTGTGTGTCTGCATACTGGCTCGTGAATTTGTAGAGATCGACCACGTAGTCGATATTGTACATCGTAATACAACTGAGCGGGACGATATACGGGAATGCAAGATTCCGACGCTGCTTCTCTTCGCTTAGGGTTTCGAGTGCCGCCTTTACGTCCTTAAAGTTATCATAATTCTTCGAAACCCCTGGACGTTGACCGTTGTGAATCTCTTCGTTGGGTCCATCAACGCTTAAATAAAGAATTTTGCATGTGTCAACAATGTCAGCCGCGCGTCTGGCGAGATGGGTGCCATTCGTCACAAGCGAAATTGGCATATCCCGCTCTTTGATGTAATGTAGTAATTCAATCAAACCGGGGTAGAGCATCGGCTCGCCGCCCCAGATATACCACACAGGCGACCACCCCGCATCAACAATCTGATCAACAAGGCGTTTGTACGTTTCGACAGGGACCTCTCGCTGCTTCAATGATTTGAGAGATTCGCCAAGCAGGTATCCGTTATCTCCCCACTGCCCGCAAGAATGGCAGCGTAGGTTGCACATATCCGTGATTCGTAGGCTTACCAGTTGAACATCGTCACCCTTACCATGCTTGGCACCAAGTGGATGTCTCCAATTAAAGCTTTCCTTCGCCATCTGGTATTTCATGAGCGCGTAGGAGGTGGACCAATCATCTGACATTGCGGTTGCAAGTTGATTCACAAAAAAACGGGGTGAAACACGACTTCGAATTGCCATAACTTTCCTCTCTGTTACAGAACGTCAAATTCAATCTATTTATAGTGAATTATCAAAATATGTAGACGCTTTCGCTCCCCATGGTTGGTAGGCGCTGTTTGTAACTGCGCCGATGCGGTGCGGTTAGGAAACCTCGCTGGTACAGCGTGTTCAAGTAATTCTAAAGTTTACCATAATAAACTCCTAAATGCCTAAATCGATCTCTCTTTTTTATCCTTCTTCCGCGATCCGACCTAAAACACGACACTTGGTGGCTGAAAGAATTTCGTATCGAACACCGCCCCATACAATCTGGTTCTGAAATAGTGCGTATACCGCATTCAACCCTGCAAGAAACATCGCTACCGGTACGACAAGCGCAGCGGTTCGGAGGGTTTCACGTATCTTGGGCGTATCTCGCAGCCAACGGGGCAGATTCCGTGAGAATATGCGAAAACTTTGAATTTCGATAAACGGAACAAGGAGAACAAGAAGAAATCTCTCAGAATAGAATATCATGAACGGAATTGAACCGAGCACCAGCAAGGCCTTCGGCAGAAGTATCAACAAGGTGCCCCACCACTGCGCCTTAAGCCCCATCCGAAAGGTCATTACTATTTGCCGGTTAGTAAACTCTATGATCTGTTTCCATGTCCGTCTCTCAGTGTGGGTGACTGCAATGCAATCCGGCACGAAATGAATCTTGCGTTTAAGATCTCTCACCGTATGCGTCAAATTGTGGTCTTCAATGGTTGCATTGTGCCAACGTTGCAATACCTTGCCTTGTTCAAAAGATTCACGACGCATTGCGTTGGAACCACCCCAAACCATTGCTAACGGATGATCGCCTTGTAACGCTATTTGAAAGTTGACCCATACTGCTTCGACAAGCGATGCCGTGTTCAAGGTATGCGGGAAATAAAATCTCGCTCCCACTGTCGCGCCGACTTGTTTATCCTGAAGCGGTTGAACGAGCAACCTCAACCAATCTCGCTCTATTGTCGCATCCGCATCGACAAAAGCGATGATTTCAACATCATCTGGGAATGTCTCAATTGCCGTTATCAGATTCTGGACTTTCTGTGAGCGTGGGAGAGAGTTATCCACGATGTTCGGCGCTAGCAGTGTGTGCACATTTGAACGCTCTTCAGCGATCTGAAGCAGATGCGGATAAGACTCATCATAACCGGATTCGCCCTTGGCGTGCGTGACAAAAAACACTTCATACTCGCCTGCGTATTCCTGATCTAGCAGCCGCTTTACATTTTCCGCTGTCTGATCGTCCCACCCATAATGGGGGGCGATGATAGCCGCTTTTGGGCTGTAGTCTGGTCTTTTAGTATTTCGTTCCCGGCGTGCGTAACGGAATGAATTGATGATTATTAGTCCTTCTAAAACAAGGACGAGATAGACTGCTCCAATAATGTATGAGATCATGGGATAATAGACAATGAAGTTTAATGTAATTAGTCAACTAATACAATTTCATCTTAACATACATCTGCGAATATGGTCAATACAAAAATAGATAGCGATTTTGTAAAGTTTATAACAGTATCAGTGGGTGATGTGTTATTATATATACGCGTTGAGACTACGTTACGAAGGAGTATTTTATGGCAGATCAATACGATTTTCAAGAGATTGGCAGACTACCGGCGTCGGATGATAATGTGGCAATCGCCACGCGAAGAATAGACGCTGGCGCAGCGATTAACTACAACGGTCATAGTTTCACCATATCTCATGCAATTTTAGAGGGGCACCGTTTTGCAATTCAAGCCATTCCTGAAGGAGAACCACTGTTGTCGTGGGGACTGCCTTTTGGGCTTGCAATCACTGACCTGTCCCCCGGTGATTATGTCTGCAACCAGAAGATCCTTGAAGCGCTTGTGCTACGGGATATCGACTTCGCACTGCCATCCCACCCAAACTTCAAAGATCAGATCGCTCCCTACATCCTTGATGAAGATACATTCCAACCGGGAGCGCAAGTTCCCCGATATGACCGTGATAGGTCTTTCCTCGGTTATCGGCGAGCCGGAGGTCGGGGTGTTGGAACACGAAATTATATCGTTATCATGGGAACAACCTCCCAAACTTCTGGCTATGCGAAAGCACTTGCGGACAGATTCAAAGAGGTGAGTGCAAATTACGAAAATATTGATGGAGTTGTTGCTGTAACCCACACTGAGGGCGGAGAACACGCAACCCCCAATAACCTTGAGATGTTGCTTCCGACACTTGCTGGCTTTACCATTCATCCGAATATCGGGGCGGTCCTAGCTGTTGATTACGGTTCAGAAGTAGTGACGAATCGGATGCTGCAACGTTATATGGGGGGAAACAGTTATCCGCTTGAGGCTGTGCCGCACCATTTTCTGAGCATACAGAGCGGTTTTGATACCAGTTTGAATACAGGAGAGACAATCGTCAAAGGGTGGTTGGAGTCCGTAAACGCGATGAAGCGTACGGAAGAATCTCTGTCCAACCTGAAGATCGCACTCCAGTGCGGTGGTTCGGACGCATTCTCCGGCGTTTCAGGCAATCCACTGGCAGCTTATGTTGCGAAGGAAGTTATCCGTTACGGCGGTGCCGCTAACCTCGCGGAGACCGATGAATTAATCGGGGCCGAGCCATATGTGCTACAGAACACCAGAGATTTTGAGACTGCCCGTAAGTTCTTAGACACAATCGAGCGGTTTAAGGAGCGAGTCAGTTGGCATGGGCATACTGCAGAAGCCAACCCCTCTGGCGGGAATAATTTTCGAGGGTTATACAACATTGTCATCAAGTCAATCGGCGCTGCAATGAAACGGGATCCTGAGGTCTGTCTCGATTACGTTATCGATTATGCGGAACAGATGCTGGCGCCAGGATACTACTTTATGGATAGCCCCGGCAATGATCTCGAAAGCATTGCCGGACAGGTGGCATCAGGTTCAAATATGATCTTTTTTGTCACCGGTAATGGATCGATTACGAACTTCCCCTTTGTACCGACAATCAAGATTGTTACCACTACCGGGCGATACGAAATGTTGAAGAACGACATGGATGTCAACGCCGGGGCTTACCAGGATGGCATACCGATGGATGAATTAGGGCAGCAGATGCTCGATCTCACTGTCAACGTCGCTGCTGGGGAACGGTCTGTCGGAGAAAAGGCTGGACATTCGCAGGTATCAATCTGGCGAAATTGGAAACAGACGGGACCTATCAATCCAGAAATGGTGCTTTCAGCCGAAGCCCCAACCGGCAAGCCAATTCCAATTCGACTTGATGCGCCGCGATCAGAATACACTTTTAATGCCATTCAATCCGAAAGTGGCTACCGCAGCGATCAGATCGGGTTGGTCTTGCCGACAAGTCTCTGCTCCGGGCAGATTGCCCAGATGATTGCCGATCGCCTCAATCAAAAAGAGCTTGGGCGCGAATATGGCATTTCGCGCTATGTTGCACTGGCACATACGGAGGGATGTGGTGTGTCGGGTGGTAACTCCGAAGACATCTACAGGCGCACACTCATCGGGCATCTGATTCATCCAATGGTTGCCCTCGGTCTGCCCTTAGAACATGGCTGCGAAAAAACCCACAATGACTACATACGCCACGCACTCACAGAGCAAGGTATCCCGCTTGAGCGATACGGCTGGGCAAGTGTACAGTTGGATGGTGGCATTGAAGCTGTCCTCCAGAAAGTAGAGGATTGGTTCAGCCAATCTCTAACATCAATGCCCCAACCCGATTACACCGATGTCGGTTTGGAACACCTGTGCATTGGATTGACATCAAGCGGAAAAATGACAGAGAATGTTGCACAGAGTCTAGCGCATCTTACCCAAACTATCGTTGGTACGGGTGGGACAGTTGTTGTCCCGGCAAATGCAACCTTCTTAACTTCACCAGCCTATGTAGTGAGCCTCTTCGATAATCGCCATCAAATAAGGAATACCCTATCTTACGGTCAAAGTATTGCTGAGCCGGGATTTCATATCATGGAGGCACCAACCGATCACGTCGTGGAAACATTAACTGGATTAGGAGCGACAGGCGTTGATTTGATGTTCGCACATGTTGTCGGACATCCCCTTCAGGCGCACCGAATGATTCCACTGATCCAAGCCACAACGGAGGAGACTACAGGATCAATCTATGAAGCGGATCTGGACCTGCTACCCGCCGATGAGCATTGGACGCCAGAGAGGTTTTCAGTGCAAATGCTAGAAACTATTTTAGAGGTTGCCTCGCGCCGCTACACTCCTAAGCTCTATGGGAAGGGAAACATAGATTTCCAATTCACGCGGGGATTGCTCGGTATATCAATGTAAAACGCGAGAATGATTATTCGACGACAGGTCTGCCCTATGCTTCTGTTTCTGTCTTGATTTTGGGCTTGACCGGTATATATGGTCGTGCTACCATTAAACTAGGAAGTCTGCTTCTCAAGTTTGTCAACACGCGCTAGCAAATTAGTTGGGAGGGAAGTCGTGAAAATCACAGATCTCACAGTATTTCCAGTGGGTCAGTTCATATACGTTAAAATTGTTACTGACGAAGGAATATATGGGGTTGGAGAGGCCTCGCTAAGCGGTAGATCGTTAGCTGTCGTCGGAGCGTTGGAACATCATATTAAACCCCTCCTGATTGGACAGGATGCTACCCGAATCGAGCATATATGGCAGGACATCTTCCGTGGAACGTTCTGGCGCGGTGGACCCGTACTACAATCTGCGCTCGCCGGAGTTGACATTGCATTGTGGGATCTAGCAGGAAAAGCACTCGGTGTGCCGACCTACCGGCTACTTGGCGGTGCCACACGGGATAAGGTACTGGTCTATCGACACACCGGTGGTGGTACACCGGAACAACTCATTGAAACGGCACAGCAACAGGTGGACGAAGGGTGGAAGGTCTTACGAATTTCGCCCATTGATACCATTGAGGGTGGATTTAATCAAAAACTCGCGGTAATGCGCGGAATCGAACATTTCAGCGCGTTGCGCGAGGCAATCGGAGATGAGGTTGAAGTCATCTTTGAGGTTCATACCCGCCTGACACCAACCCGCGCCATTGAGTTGTGCAATGGGATTGAGGAATATCACCCATTTTTTGTCGAAGATCCCATCCGTTCTGAGAACCCGGCATCGTTCGCGACGCTACGTGAACACACAAATGTCCCCATTGGCACCGGCGAACAACTTCCAACGAAATGGATGTTTCGAGAACTGATTGAGCAGGAATTAATCGACTACATCCGGGTGGACATCTGTCACACCGGCGGAATCACCGAAGGGAAGAAGATCGCCACGATGGCAGAAGTGCATTACCAAGAACTCGCCTGTCATTACACCTCAAGTCCTGTTAGTTCGGCAGCAATGTTACATCTAAATATGTCGATTCCCAACTGTGCAGTCCAGGAGTATGCCCCATCGTCAGGTTGGATGGACGAAGTCATTCAGCACGATTTGCGGACGGAAGATGGCTATCTCCTACCCACCGATGCACCGGGTTTAGGAATTGACCTGAACGAAGAAGCTGCAGCTGCATACCCACCCGCCCCGGGCGAACCCCCACATTTGCGGCGGGAGGACGGTTCGGTGCAGGATTGGTAGTTATCTGATTTGTCATTAACCAGCCCACGGGAAAGAATGACCGAAAAACCTACCCTTAACCCAGTAATTCCGTAACGTTTGGATTGTG
Source organism: Candidatus Poribacteria bacterium (assembly GCA_965204355.1). Lineage (GTDB taxonomy): Bacteria > Poribacteria > WGA-4E > WGA-4E > PCPOR2b > PCPOR2b. Next base: position 4,841,390 of record OZ241983.1, on the reverse strand, counting down.
TATGACAAAGCACCCGCTTATATGACAGGAGACACCGCATGCCGTTTTCTCATCTTTTTTCTCCAATAAAGGTTGATTCACTAGAATTAAAAAATCGCGTTGTTTTGGCACCTCTTGATGTGGGGTTGCATGATCCAGAAGGACAAGTCACTGACCGTTATATAGATTTTCTGGTTGAACGGGCAAAAGGCGAAACTAGCCTGATTATCACTGAATTCACTTCTGTATGGCCCGAACAACGTGTGATTACCACAGCGGTTTGGGATGATAAATTCATCCCCGGACTTACGCGTATGGCGGAAACTGTCAAGGATGCCGGATCCAAGATATTCATGCAGATCGCCGTGTTAGGCGGAAAATCCTACGTTGAACCGTTTGCGCCCTCCGCAATCGAAAGTGAACTCTATACCGAAGTGCCGCGCGAAATGACAGTCGATGATATTAAAAGGGTGATAGAGGCATTCATCTTGGGAGCGGCTCGGGCAAAACGGGCTGGCTTTGATGGTGTGGAGTATCACTGTGCACATTCCTATCTCGGTGGACAGTTTATATCGCCCCACACAAATCGGCGTGACGACGCCTACGGCGGTGATTTTGAACGGCGGATGCGGTTTGGTAACGAAATTGTTACAGGAATTAAACAGGTCTGTGGCGAAGATTTTCCAGTCGGTTTTAAATTCAGTGCACACGAACATCTCCCTGGCGGTGTGAATGCCCGATACGACGAAGGTGTAAAAGATGACCTTCATCTACAGATTGCCAACTATATGGAGGAACTCGGTGTCGCCTACCTGCATGTAGCAACTACTTCTGCAACGATTATGCAGGTCAAAGGATTCGTGGAATGCACTCACCCATCTGTGCCACCACTTTATATTAAGCCCAACACATTGGTCGATTTAGCAGAGGAGATTAAGCAGAATGGTGCAGCAATCCCCGTTATCGCCACGGGCGGAATTACTGACCCGGCACATGCGGAGGAAATTATTTCCCAGGGACGTGCTGATATGGTTGCACTTGGCCGTACACTAATTGCTGATCCTCACTGGGCTAAGAAAGCACGTGTGGGCGGAAATATTATTCCGTGTATTCGCTGTAATTTTTGCCACACGTTTGTCGTCATGGACCGTGGTGGCGTGCAGTGTACAACGAATCCCATTGTAGGCAGAGAGAAACTGGTCGCATTCAATAAAACAGATTCACCCAAAAAGGTGGTAGTCGTCGGAGCGGGTCCCGGAGGTCTGGAGGCGGGTTTGCGTGCTAAGGAGATGGGGCACGATGTTGTCGTGTATGAAAAACGAGATGTGATTGGTGGAGAGTTGATCTCGGCATCAATTCCCGATTTCAAGTGGGATGTTAAACGGCTACTCCAGTATTATATCACAGAGGTTCAGAAAGTCGGCTTGGAAATTCGGACAGGGACAGCGATTACGCTGGATAGGCTAAAAACCGACGAACCGGATGTAGTGATCCTTGCTACAGGCGGCGAGGCTATCATCCCGGATATCCCCGGAATTGATGGAGACAATGTTGTCACCGCAATTGATGCGATAGTACGTTGGGACGAGTTGAACATCGGCGAGCGAGTTATGGTGCTCGGTGCAGGTCTTGTCGGATATGAGGTCGCGTGGTTTGCTGCCCAACAGGGACGTGATGTCGTTCTGGTGTCCCGCCGAAACGAAGAAGATGTGATTAAATTAAAGGAGCACGGTACTAATTTAGCTGCGCTTAGAAAAGGGGTTCGCGATTCAGGAGCGAAAATACTGGCAAGCCGTGAATTGAAGCAGGTTGACAAGACAGGTGTCGTGCTTACTACGAGCGATGGGATGGAGGAGTTTCATTCCATTGAGACTCTGATAATCAGTCGCGGCTATACACCACGACAGGAACTCAAGCGAGATATTGAAGCCGCCGATCTGGGATGCCAAATCTACGAAGTGGGAGACTGCGTTGAGGTCCGAAATTTCTTTGATGCAATTAATGAAGGAGCGCATGTAGTACGCGAGAAGCTTGGATAATTGATGCCGCATCAAAGGGCACTTAGGGGTAACCCTTATAGTTATCATAGTTATCCTGATTCTTACTAATGGAGGAATAATAATGTTTTTGAGATGTAGACAACCCAAAATTAAGAGAGAGATGGTTGTCTGGCTTCTGATCGTTGTTTTAGGAGGCGCCGGGATTGTCTCAGAAAGTAATGCACAACACGATTGGACAGAACAGATTGACGCCTTCAAACCGATGGTTGTAAATGTTGAAACCTCTTCGGAGGTTGTGTTTGAAACCGAGGCGAAGGGGACCAGCTTCGCCACCGGCTTCATTGTTGATGCTGAGCAAGGAATTATTGCAACCAACCGACATGTCACCGGCAGCAGCCCCTCCTATGTCAAGATCAACTTCTATGATGGCAGCTTTACAGAAGCACAGGTCCTCTACTATGATCCAACGCACGATTTCGGTTTTTACAAGATTGATCCGGAGGAGGTGCTGTTCGAGCTCCAAGCCGTGCAACTCGGTTCATGGCGAGATCTTGCGCTGGGAGATGAGCTGCTCCTAATCGGCAATAATGAAAAGGAGGAGTATTCCATCAAATTTGGCAGGGTTGCCAATCTCAACGTGAACAAAGGAGATCGGCATTCTAGTTATATCCATACGACCTTTGATCGCACTGGTGGATCAAGTGGGAGTCCCGTGTGGAACACAAACGGCGAGGTCATTGCCATTCATGCGCGCGGAACCGATACATCTAGCTTTGAACTACCAATCAATTATGTGATTGATGCGCTCAAACAGATCCAAAGCGGGGGGACAATTCAGCGTGGCGAGATTGGCGTGGATTTGGAGTTGATCTCGATTGGAGAGGCGATTAAGCATTTTGGACTACCCGAAGCCTCCCGCGCCGAGATCGGTCCCTCAGATTCAGGAACGCCAAAGGTTATTCAGATTGAGTCGATTATTCCCAAAACAACAGGTGAAGCTAATCTGCTCGCCTCCGATATTATCTATAGGATTAATGGGAAATTAATTCGTGATGATCTATATACTTTTGACGCAATTCTCAACGAAAACGCCGGGGAACATGTGACCTTGGATATCTATCGAAACGGCCAGGCTGTAACGGTTGAAGTCCTCGTGGAAGATATTGAACTAAAGAAAGTTCGCCGATTTGTTCGATTCGCAGGATCAGTCTTTCACGATATAACCCCTCAACTCAGGCATCTGCTTTACTTTGAAGCGGATGGCGTCTATCTCCCCCACGCAGACGCAGGGAGCAGCTTTTCCCGTGTTGGCATCCGTGAGCGCAGCGGCAACTCAAAGGTAGTCATTCAGGAAATTAATGGACGGGCGATTGGGAGTCTCGACGATTTTATCAACGCCTGTGCGAAAATTTCGGATGGACAGCATACCTATGTGGTCATCCGCGATTTCAATCGTTTTGACAGTTCACCAACCCCAAGAAGTCTAACGATTAACCTGAAATTTGGTCCGCTTGACGTGTTTGAGTGGAATGAGGTCAATCTTGATTGGGAAAAGGGAAAAGAATAATATGCCGAACGGAATGTATATTTTGAAGGAAGGAAATGAAATGCGTCGGAACGCGATTTTTAGAATCTTTGTAATGTTTTGTTTGATATTATGCTTACTTGGTCCGGCGGGTGCGGACGTTGATATTGATATCTTCCTACTGAACACCGAATTCTTTTTCGATACTGAAGAGCCACACGGCGAGGTTATCGGTAAATCGGTGCCTGTGCCAACCGCAGAGCAATATGAAGCAAAAGCCAAAACCATCGCTGAACTCATTGATACCTATAAGGCGGATATTGTCGGTCTCGTTGAGGTCGAGAATCAAGCTGTCGTCGAAAAAGTCAAATCTTACCTCGCAGATCCCGACGACTGGCAAATCGCCTTCGATGAAGGCAGAGATACCTATACCGGTCAAGATGTCGCCATCCTCACGAAATTTCGGATCGTGCCGGGGAGCGCGACGAATTTTCCAGATGAGCGCGAAGTTTACTTTGTAGATGACCAAGAGCGCGATGTGAATCCCTCAAAGATTCTGGGAGTCGAATTAAAGATTGACAATCAACCGTTCTATGTCCTGATCACTCATCTCATTTCTCGTCGCAATCCAAGGGACGCCAAGCGGTTGGCACAAGCTACCGTCGTACGCCGGCAGGCTGTCAAGGGGTTGATGGCAGATAAGCATGTCATCGTCATGGGGGACATGAACGATACACCGGGGACGCCGGTCATCAAACGCCTCCGCGGGTTCGATGACATCTGGGGTGATTTCCTACAGACCGCCAATGCAGTCGAAGCAGCTGACCGGTATACATACATCTATAAAGATCAGAAAAATCTGCTTGATCACATCCTGATCAGTCCAAGTTTACGGGCAGAGTTTCGCAATGTTGAGAAGGCTAAGCGGTGTGAAATTATTGATGTCGATGAACTATCGGATCACCGCGCAATCCTTGCACGGTTGCGGATTGAGCATCCTGTTGTTGTGCTTGAAACAGACAAAGGGGGCATCGGAATAGAACTCTACCCAGATGTCGCCCCGAAAACTGTTGCCAACTTTATCAAGCTGATTGAAATGGAATTTTACGATGGGCTGACCTTTCACCGGTATGTGGAGGACTTTGTGATTCAGGGCGGAGATCCGGAGGGCAGTGGCAGCGGCGGACCCGGGTGGACGATTCCGGGCGAGTTTCAAAACCCAAAGCTGCGTGCGAAGATGCCCCGACACCGAAAAGGGATAGTTGCTATGGCACGGGCGAACGCCCCAGACTCCGCAGGCAGCCAATTTTACATCTGTTTGAATCCAAAGCTATCTAAATATTTTAGCCTCAACGGTCAGTATACCACCTTTGGAAAGGTCATTGCCGGCATGGATGTGGTCGACCAGCTTCGCAAAGGAGATATAATGAACACAGTGCGTCTGAAGGGAAAAAACGAAGAATTATCCCCATCAGCCGGGGAATAGCTAGCTCAATGAAGAATTGATATAGCCTAAATTACTGAGGTGTATTGACACTTGGCAAATTAAACTAATCTGATGGACCTTGAGACGATTTTGGGGTTCTGTAGGGGCGCCCCCCCGATAAATCGGGATGCAAGCACTTGTGGTTGTCCTATTATAAATCGATTTTCCAAAATCAACGTGCGGTGCCGAGATATGAATCTCGACCTGCCATCGCAACTTCCATTCTTCGCTCCAGCGGGGCGATATATCTATAGAATGGCGATATGCTCAATCTTCGCGCTCCAGAGGAGTGCTATGTGTATGTAGAGTTTTCACGTCCATAAAGAACGAAGATAATTTTTCAACAACATCAAGGAGGTTACAAGACATGCCAGAATCGTTGAAACAACGTCTACACCGGGGCGAGAGCCTCAAAGTCGCAGGATCGTCCATAGATGCGTCGAGGAGCGAAGTCGAAGCTACACTCAGTCAAGATGCTTACGATTTGGTTTCTATTGATAGCCAGCACGCAGCGTTCAATGAAGATCGATTGGTCTCATTTTGCGCGATGGCAACGGAGTTGGGGGTACCTACCCAGTTTCGCATCAAAAACACACGTCAGGCATACCTGATCGGTAACTACCTAGACCTAGGACCATTCGCCATTGTGGTACCACAGGTCGAGGACGAGGAAACGGTCGATGAGGCGATAAACGCCTTCTACTATCCACCTATCGGGAAAAGAAGTTGGGGGCCCAGTTCGGGATACGGATTCAAGCCAGATATGGACCGACTCGAATACGCCGAATGGTGGAACAACAACGGCATTCTTGCTATCCAACTGGAGTCGATCGATGCTGTAACCAATGCACGACACCTCGGCAAACCGGGGATTGACATGTTTGTCTTTGGCGCAAATGACATGAACTTTAGTTTGGAACAATATCCAGACCATCCGTTCAAGACAGTTGAGGATATGATTCAGCACGTTGTGGAACAGATGGAGGGTACACACGTCAAGGTGAATGCTTGATCATTTAATATGCCATAACCCGCACACATACCCGTAGGTCGAGCATCTTGCCCGACCCCAACGATCCAGTAAGTTGTAGGTTGGGTTGAACGGTTAAAAACGAATTGCTATGAATGCCAATGGTGGTTCAACTGTTCAACAATCTCATCTCGCAGATAAATAGAGTGAAACCCAACACCTTCCCACCGACATGATGATTCGCAAGCGTTGGGTTTCAATATTTGTAGGACTTTACGCAGAATTGCACTCCGCAATTCAATTGTAATGCTTGGTATATTTATCGATTCTGTTCAATCCACCTGCGTGCTAATGAACCAATGAACTAATTTACTTAACGATCGCCAGCCGTCTCGTAGCAGTATAATCCCCCGCTTTGAGATGGTAGACATAGACCCCACTTGCAACCTGCTCACCGAGATTGTTTCTACCGTCCCAATACGCGGCTTTTGTCCGATCTGTGTAGTAGCCCGCCTGCTGATGCCCTAACGCCAACTGACGCACCACCGCGCCCTTGGTGTCATAGATAATGAGCTTCACATCTGCATCTTGGGACAGATGATACGGTATCCATGTCTCTGGGTTAAACGGATTGGGGTAGTTTGGTAAGAGTGCGTTTTGTTTGGGAGTCAATGCCGCCAAGAGTTGCTCCAAGGTGAGTATCCCACGCTGGTAGATAGCGGTTTGGTTACCTGTCAACTTCGCGTCAGCCAGCCACCCCCTGACCTTTACCGCGGTCAGGTCTTTGGGTATCTGTGAACGGATAGCCGGCGCAGAAGGTGCGCTGTCTACTACCGCTGCGACTTGGATAATATCATCAATATTGACAATCCCATCGTCGTTGACATCGGCATCATTTTGCCCGGTCTGTCCGTAGCGTTGGGCGACATAGATTAGATCTTGGACATCCACAACCCCATCGTCGTTGACATCTTCGGTTAGGGATGGGGCATCCGTGTCTGTAGTGGGAGTGAGTGCCCATAAAAGTACCGTGCCGTCCGAACTCCCACTGGCAAGCGTCCTGCCATCAGGACTGAACGACACGCTTTCGACCCCCCACGTATGCCCGGTGAGGGTGCGTATAGGGTTGCTTGTGTTGACATCCCATAGCCGAACCGCGTCCCAACTCGCACTTGCGATAGTGTTTCCATCGGGACTGAACGATACGCTATAGACCCAAGACGTATGCCCTTCAAGGGTGTTTAAGTGTTCACCTGATGTCGCATCCCACAGACGGATTGTGTTGTCCCGACTCCCACTGGCAAGCGTCCTGCCATCAGGACTGAACGATACGCTATTGACATTACTCCGATGCCCGGTGAGTGTGCGTATGGGATTGCCTGTGTTGGCATCCCACAATCGCACCGCGTTGTCAGCATCTCTACCCCAACCTCCACTCGCACTTGCGATAGTGTTTCCATTGGGACTGAACGAGACGCTAAGGACCGCCTCATCATGCCCTTCAAGGGTGTTTAAGTGTTCACCTGATGTCGCATCCCACAGACGGATTGTGTTGTCCCGACTCCCACTGGCAAGCGTCCTGCCATCAGGACTGAACGATACGCTATTGACATTACTCCGATGCCCTGTGAGTGTGCGTATGAGATTACCCGTGTCCACGTCCCACAACCGCACGGTGTTGTCATCACTCCCGCTTGCGATTGTGTTTCCCTCCGGACTGAACGCCACGCTAAGGACCGCCTCATCATGCCCGGTGAGTGTGCGTATGGGATTACCCGTGTTGACGTTCCACAGACGAATGGTATCGTCCTGATTCCCACTTGCAATGATGTTACCATCTGGACTGAACGCTACGCTATGAACCTCACCCGTATACCCTGTGCCCGTATGCCCTTCGAGTGTACGTATGGGATTACCCGTGTTGACATCCCATAGCCGAACCGCGTCCCAACTCGCACTTGCGATAGTGTTTCCATCGGGACTGAAAGAGACGCTACGGACCGGCTCCGTATGCCCGGTGAGCGTACGTATGGGATTACCCGTGTCCACGTCCCACAACCGTACCGTATCGTCCCAACTCCCACTTGCAAGCGTCCTGCCATCCGGACTGAACGATACGCTATAGACCCCCCACGTATGCCCTTCAAGGGTGTTTAAGTGTTCACCTGATGTCGCATCCCACAGACGGATTGTGTTGTCCCAACTCCCACTCGCCGTAGCAATGGTACTTCCATCCGGACTGAACGCTACGCTATGAACCTCACCCGCATACCCTGTGCCCGTATGCCCTTCGAGTGTACGTATGGGATTACCCGTGTTGACATCCCATAGCCGAACCGCGTCCCAACTCGCACTGGCGATAGTGTTTCCATCGGGACTGAAAGAGACGCTATAGACCTCCCACGTATGCCCTTCGAGTGTGCGTATGAGATTACCCGTGTTGGCGTCCCACAGTCGCACCGTGCGGTCCCAACTTCCACTTGCGATAGTGTTTCCATCGGGACTGAACGATACGCTATAGACCCAAGACGTATGCCCTTCGAGTGTACGTATGAGATTACCCGTGTTGGCGTCCCACAGTCGCACCGTAGTGTCCCCACTCGCCGTAGCAATGGTACTTCCATCAGGACTGAACGATACGCTATTGACATCATTCAAATGTCCGGTGAGGAGGGACAATTCTTCGCCGGTATCTGTATTGTAGAGCCAAATACCGATACTACTGGCAACCGCAAGACGGGTGCCATCGGGAGAATAGGCGATATTTCCAGTTATCCTCCCTTTGCCAAGCCGCGCTTTGGCACCTTCGGGTAAACCCCACTGCGTGTAATCTTGGGCAAAGGTGTTTGGTAAAAGCAGGGATGGAGTATCCGTGTCTGTAGTGGGAGTGAGTGTCCATAAAAGCACCGTGCTGTCCCTACTCCCACTTGCAAGCGTCGCTCCATCGAGACTGAAAGATATACTTAAGACATCCCCCCAATGCCCCTTAAGGGTGGAATAAGATATGTGATCAGCCTCGCTGAAGTTGCTGTCGGTATGAACATTACTATTACTACCGCAACCTATGACACATATTAGAGTCATTAGAATCAAACATCTCATGTTGTTCTCCTAATGGTGTTATGGGGATGCTACTTCAACTGATACATTAAATGTAACCTCTGCGGGTGCTTCCTCCCATGTGTCGTGGATAGAAAGTGGTACCGATCTGATAGTTAATTTTATTGTATCGGACTTTTCACTATCATAGACTATAGTGACGTGGACTGTTTTAGGTTCGGTGGTACTGTTTGTCACATATATCTCAAATATCGCATCAACCTCAAGTAGTTGGAGAATCGGGCCCTGGTTGTAGTGTTGGACAGTGACTAACACTCCATCTTTCTCAATTATTACAATGTCATTCGAGATTGCTGGTTCACTCATGGTTTCATTGTCTGCCCCGCAACCTATAGTTATGAAAAGTATTAGCAAGCAAAGTGTGTATCTGTGGAAATAGGTCAATGATTTCATTGCAATTCCCCTGTAATTGTAATTACCTCCAAAAACTAGACAGTTGAATAAGGTGGATTTTGGACTGGCAAACCGTTCATCATCTGTGTGACCATATAGGTCAACAACGCCAAGGGTAAGTCACTTACGCATTTATGGTGAACAATACAAATAAATATACATATTACAAGAAGCGTGTTCACCTCTGCATATTATGAGATATTCCACAGATTTACGGAAACGTGTTCTTGATTTCATCAAAGCTGGAGGCAGCAAAGCTGAGGCGAGTCGTCGGTTCTCCATCACCCGTGTTACTATTGATAGATGGCTGAAAGCCAAAGACCCTTTCGCTTACCAAAAACCCGGGCCCCGAGGGCCTCGGTCTATTGACTATGATGCACTCAAACAACAGATCGCCGCCTTTCCAGACCAAACCCTCAAACAACGCGCCGATTATTTTGGTGTTTCTGGATTTTGTATCCAGTATAGTCTGAAGCGTATCGGATACACTTATAAAAAAAGTCTCGGCTACAAAGAGCGATGTGATGACAAACGACAGGCATATCGTCAACAACTCGCAAAAGTCAAAGCCGCTGGTAAATCCGTTGTGTATGCCGATGAAAGTGGCTTTCGTGATGAAAGTTATAGACAATATGGCTATGCCCGCAAAGGGGAAGAAGTCTTTGGACTTGTATCCGGTCAACGACCACGGACAAAGACATTGATTGCCGCCCGGTTTGAAGACGGTTTCACTGCCAAAAGACTGTTTCAAGGCAGCTGCAAAGCTACAGATTTCAATCAGTGGTTAGCTGAACAGTTATGTCCGCGTTTAACTGAAAAACACGTCGTCCTCCTTGATAATGCGAGGCTTCACAAAACCCCTCAGACACAACAGTTAATAGAAGCGTCGGGTGCGAGTCTGATGTTCCTCCCACCCTATTCGCCGGATTATAATCCTATTGAACACGATTTTGCTAATATCAAGCGGTATCAACAATACCATTCAAACAAGTCTATTGAGGATATTATTCAAATGTATCAGTAATTACAATTTTTACCATAAGTGTTCAACTACGTAAGCCCTATTTTATATAGAACTAAAAAGCAGAACCATTATTATTGCCCCGCTGACTAAAGTAAGAAATAGTCCAGCTGGGCTCCCAGAAGATTGTTTTCTATGAGGTGTTAAGGATTGTATAAAGAGCTGTGGGCGCCTGCCATCTTCTAAAAATTGGACATGAATTTTTTCAGGCTTTAACACATATCCTGCACCCGTTATTGAGTCAATTATAATTCCGGGAATCCCCCCTATCAACAGACAATTGCCAAGGATAGCTTTTGAGTCCATTTCACGAATGATAGTTGTCTCAAATTTTGGATAACCTTCAAGTTGAATGGTAACTTGATATAGATTCTTGCGGTCAAGTTGAGCAATTATAGGGGTTTCCCCGTAAGACAGATTATTTATAGTTACAGAAGCACCCGAAGGGCTACTGGATATAGGAACTTGTTGGGTTGTACTTCTTGTGATAGTCGCGCACCCTGTGAGGGCAAGCAGAGAAATGATACAGAAACAACTTTTAAGAACTGCCATCTTAATCTCCTTTCATTGATAGAACCTACCATAAAACTCATGCTGCGCGAGCTTACCTCGCTAACACCATTTACATCTTAAAGCCAACTGCGTAACTCCTACATTGTCATAAAATCTCTCCTTTTGGTAAAAAACGAGGGTTTCTTTTAAATAATGGAGTGCCAACTCGCAGTACCCTCTAAAACTGCGCTGCCCCCCTGTCCTTCAACGGGTATTTTCCCATTTTGGACAGCTAGTGTGGTTAAGCTGTCCACACAGGTTCAAAGGTAGAGAGGTAGAGAAAATCTTATGCTTTCTCCATGCCCACCACTTTTATTTTGCTCCCTGTGTGGACTCTAAATTGTCGGCTATCCGCACGCAAGCGAATCGTATTTAACACTGTTCATTATCGGTATACCGATTGACATGATTATGAGGCTCCAGAAAACCTCACTTTGACTGACTTATATCAACTCTATTTATGCACATCCCCCGAATTCTGGTGAACAATACAAATAAATATACATATTACAAGAAACGTGTTCACCTCTGCATATTATGAGATATTCCACAGATTTACGGAAACGTGTTCTTGATTTCATCAAAGCTGGAGGCAGCAAAGCTGAGGCGAGTCGTCGGTTCTCCATCACCCGTGTTACTATTGATAGATGGCTGAAAGCCAAAGACCCTTTCGCTTACCAAAAACCCGGGCCCCGAGGGCCTCGGTCTATTGACTATGATGCACTCAAACAACAGATCGCCGCCTTTCCAGACCAAACCCTCAAACAACGCGCCGATTATTTTGGTGTTTCTGGATTTTGTATCCAGTATAGTCTGAAGCGTATCGGATACACTTATAAAAAAAAGTCTCGGCTACAAAGAGCGATGTGATGACAAACGACAGGCATATCGTCAACAACTCGCAAAAGTCAAAGCCGCTGGTAAATCCGTTGTGTATGCCGATGAAAGTGGCTTTCGTGATGAAAGTTATAGACAATATGGCTATGCCCGCAAAGGGGAAGAAGTCTTTGGACTTGTATCCGGTCAACGACCACGGACAAAGACATTGATTGCCGCCCGGTTTGAAGACGGTTTCACTGCCAAAAGACTGTTTCAAGGCAGCTGCAAAGCTACAGATTTCAATCAGTGGTTAGCTGAACAGTTATGTCCGCGTTTAACTGAAAAACACGTCGTCCTCCTTGATAATGCGAGGCTTCACAAAACCCCTCAGACACAACAGTTAATAGAAGCGTCGGGTGCGAGTCTGATGTTCCTCCCACCCTATTCGCCGGATTATAATCCTATTGAACACGATTTTGCTAATATCAAGCGGCATCAACAATACCATTCAAACAAGTCTATTGAGGATATTATTCAAATGTATCAGTAATTACAATTTTTACCATAATTCGAGCGATCCTGGCTCGAAGGGACCGGTGACTGTCACAGTTTCACTGCTAATTTTGACGCTACCTACGTTTGCTTTAACGGCAGTAGGCTTGCTGTCAAAGGTAAGGGTGACAGCCTGATCTACCATAATCTCAGACTTATCTAGCGGACTTGCGGCGCCCAATCGCAAATAGAAGCATAAGCCAAAACCATTTCATCCTGTAATTCAAGATATACCCCCTTAAGCTGACAACGGTAGAAACGGGCGTAGTCTCCCGTGGATCATAGTTAAAAGTAAAGAATCATCAAAACCTTCTTTTCAATTAACAATCACCCCCTTCCTACCGAAAATCTCTTTTTGAGTTATGCTTCTGCGGGGGAATCGAATGAGATTTAGAACATCAGTTCTTTCGCCAGCGTTATAGAGGTGGGGCATGGTAAAGTAGCAGGCAAATTGACAGTTAAACGGGGTAAGCGACATCAGGTGGGGCGCAATGACAGTAAGGTGGATAAAGCGATTACTAGGGGACGAGTGGACAGTCCAATCGGGAACTCCAGCTAATATCCAGTTTCGTATTGTCTCAATCGACCCAGCGGAGATCGGGGGTTGTCCGAGTGGCAGCCGGTTGGCTATGCCAGCGGTCGGCAGGCAGGGATATAGTTCGGAGGCTGAAGGGTTGTTAGGAACCACAATGCCCTCTCCGATGAGCACACTGTGTTCCATTAATAGCGTGAACAGGAAATACAGAAACGGCTTGCTAGTCCGCCAATCCAAAACTGCTCTCCTTATCGCCATCGGTGTCAACCCAAAAAAAAGGGGCTGCGTTTTAAGGATAATCCCGAATCGCGCAGCCCCTTTTATTCAGATTGAAACAAATAGCGTAAAGGGTTATACTATAGGAGATTGTTAGGTGTATCTAGCACCTTTCAATCACGAAGCGATTCGAGGCTCTATCTCGTTTTGCTTCAGGGGGGCTTCGAGCTGCTACTCGGAGTCCCCACACAATTATTTATCTTAAACCAAACACATAGGTATGTCAACACTTTTTTTATCGAAAAACTTAATATCGCTATACTAAAGAAAAGATCTGCCCTACAAGCATCGTAAATCTCTTGCAATCTATCCTCCTTCTCCGATTCACTATCAAAATTAATCACACCCAGACTCATCGCGGTAACGCTCATTTCCACGATTCCGTCCACGATTCCCTCCGCGAGTTCAAAGATCTCATCAAAGAAATCACCGCCTGAGCCATATCTGCCGTCATTATAACCTTCTTGATATTCGCTGTTAGCCTCTTCCTCAGTTAGCTGTGCGTTCGCCATTTCTATCACCTCCTAAAAAAGTGCTTGCCGCCCACTCCGTTGGGGTTGCCTCTACAATTACCCAATTCTTCGGGCGTGGGAAGTTTTCCTGTGGGCCGATGTATCGTCGAGTTACAAAACTTTAAGCATCCAACTGCGTAAGTCCTAACACCAGTTACTCATCCAGTGAAAGCCAGCATAATCCCTCTGAGTCGGTGAGGGCGTAAAACGTCGTACCATCAAATGCTAGTGACCGGACAGGGTGCTGTATCCGAGCAACTAGCTTCCATGAAACCGATTCACGTATCAAGCGAAAGATCCCATGAGAGTTTGTCCCGTAGATTGTTAGGCCATCGATAAGCTGGATCTTAATGCGCCCATCGGGCAATCCGTCGGAGATTGACTTCCATGCGCCATCTATTAATAGAAAGATCCCATAGCGAGAAGCTGCACAAACTGTTTGGCCGATGAGGTCCAGATCCAATTTAAATATTGGGCTATCCGTCTGTGGATCGAATCTATATAGTGGGGTATCCCTCTTTGGTTCTACTTTCACAGTTGACTTTGGCAGACGACTTACCTCCGTCCACGTATCGCCTTCGTCCAAGGAGTGGAGGATTTCCCCATCGTCTCTTTGGACGCAGACGGTTCCATCTGACACAGCAAATCCTCTCTCGTGCCAAACCTTCAGTCCGAGGTCGGTCCATAGATCTTCGCCCACTCTCCAACGATAAAGCCTTTGATATGCAATGATGTAAAAGGTTTCCCCGCTAATAGCCAATCGATGAATAATGTCGATTCTGCCCTTGAAAGATGGCATGTTCATGTGAATTAACACCCATGATTTTTCGTCTTCTTCCCAGCAATAAAGGCCGGAGGTGCCTGGATTCCATCTGCTAGTGTTGCTTTCGCACGTCGCTACATAGAGTTTGCCTCCCGAACCTGCCAACTTCGCTCCAGCCCACATTAGTATTCCGTCCGAACCTGCCAACTTCGCCCCATCGTCAACAATCAATCCATTATTCACCAATACCCATGAATATCCACCATCCTCTGATTTGGCGATACCATCACCCGTGACCGTATAGATCGCGTTTCTGAAAAATACAAGGTCTTCGCTATCTGTATCGCTGATACCAGGAGTGACTTGGATCCACGATTTTCCGCCATTCGATGATCGGAATATTCCATTGTAGGTACCGACGCAAAGCGTCTTATCAGATAAGATCGCTATAGAAAGAATATTTTGATCAGTTAAGTTGCTGTGAAACATAGTCCATGAATCACCCGCATCGGTTGAGCGAAACACCCGACCATCGGTTGAGCTGATGCAGAAAATCGTGTGTCCCGACGCCGCCAATTTGCCATCGCAACTCTGCATCGCTTGGGGCTTGATTGACTGCCCCCAATCGCCCATATCGGTTGATCGGAAAAGCCCTCCGTCGGCTGTTATTGCATAAGCCATTTTGCCAGAGACAGTAAACCTCGTAATATCTGACCCAACGGTGTTCTTTTTCGACGAATCCTTGATGGTGAGTTTTGTCCACGAGTTCTCACCAGCTTTGAGCCGGAAAACGTGTCTCGACATTTGTGCGAAAAGCGTTGTCCCACTCGCAAACAAGATGGGTGTCCCTTGATCGGTCAAACCACTATCAATTTGCCCCCACGACTTGCCGTTATCATTGGAAAAGAAAACGCTCGCCTGTGGAAATCGTCCAATGTAAATTGTGTCGCCAATGGTGGCGATCCCCCGAACGCACTTATCGTGCTGAAAGCAAGTCAACTGCTGCCATGAATTGCCGCCGTTGGTCGAATAGAAAATTCCATCATCTGTGCCGGCATAAAGCGTGTTTTCCTTCTGCGTGAACGCACGGATGGATAGAGGCCTGTTCCCCAAGCCTTTGCTGGCGTGTGCCCATGTGTCGCCGCCATCCACTGAGCAGAAAATACCTACTTCTAGTGTTCCAGCGAAGAGTATTCCTTCCGATGTCGCGTGAAGTGCGGTAATTATTCCACCATAAGGTCCGTTAGTCTGAATCCAGCCAATTTCGTTTTCTGAGGAAATCTTCTCTAATTTTTCTGTGGCGCGCTTGATCCAAGTTCCGATAGTATTGCGTGGTTTATCCATTTTTTTCGAGATCTGCTCATTGGATAGATCCTTCCACTTACGATACATCCAGACGATTTGGTGCATTATGGGGAGCATTTTTATCAAACCGAAAAACACCCACTTTTTGAGTAAAAAAACATCGCGATGTTTCTCATTGATATGTGTACTGACCTGGATACCCTCGCCGTGAGGGTCATCGGTATCCTCAATGCTATCCAATAATTCAATGCTATCCAATAATTGTGGGAATTTTTTCTCGGTTGAATCAATACAGTGATTTTTGATTACCCGGTAGCCCCAGCTGCGAAAGCTTTTCTGTTTTTTAATCTGATACGGATTTTTCCACACCTTTACAAAGGTTTCCTGCACGATGTCCTCGGCCTCCTGGAGTGACAAATCAGAGTAGTATTTGCAGATATATGCCTTGAAAGGTTCTTGGTACTTGTACATCAACTCACCAAGTGCGGACCCGTCTCCATCACGTAAGCGTTGAATTAATTGAGCGTCATGTTTAGCGTTATCTTGTGACATCTCCCACCTCTTAGTGTAATCGTCAAGACTTAGGATGTTGCTATCCCAAAAAACTGAATCCTATCTTTCTATTAGCTCATGTAAAAGGAAAATGCAAAGCGCAATGGTAAGTCGTAAAAGTCTCTGTCAATCCAGATGAATTACGGCGTGCAACAGTATGTGACTTATCGAGGTTGTGCTGTTTCGCAGACATGAGAATTTCCTATCTCCTATATAAGCGCAAGTTACTAATTATGTGCAGGGCAATAAAAGTCAACCTCCTACACCCGTAGGTTGGGCATTTTGTCCGACCTACAAAGCCCCAACAGAGTAATATGTGTATCGTAAATTTGGTTATTTCTGATGGGTGTCGAGTATAGAAACTTGACCTATGGACTATTTAGCAGCTTGGATTATATAAGCAAGTGAGACATACATTTACTCTGCTTTCCACCTATAAGACGACAACTGCGACTGGTTATTTCACATAGATTGATTTTTTTTGCTTTTTTTTAAAATTTTATTTTTTTGGGAGTTACGCAGTTGGATTTAAGGTGTAAATTGGCTTAGCGAGATACGCGCGCATAGCGTCTCTGACAATAGAGACTTTTGCTTCAAACCAACCGATACCTGTCAAAAAACGGTGTCGCTCAATGCGTAGAAACGCTCTCGATACGAGACCGATATGATTCCGTTGTGCTACAGCTTTACGAGCAAAACACCTTTCAACCCCTACAAATTGTGTTATACGGTGATGATATTGTTCAATCGCCCAAGACAATTCAGCATATTTGAGTCGAAATAGTTTGTTCATTGAGAGGTCACTTGTTGCCAGTATTCAATGTCGCCGTTTTTTTTAGAAACAATCTTGAAATTTTTAAATCCAACTGCACAACTCCTACAGTTTATATTTTCTGAATAATTTTCAAATAGGTTCTAGTGAACCAATCCATTCCGTCCCACATCACGTGTCACGACTCATGCTTCACTACCTACACCTCTGCGTTCCCGCCCTGATCCACTTCATAAAGAGATGTCACGGATATCCGTGAATCCTTTAATTTTATGCCTTGATCTCTGTTTTATGTCGTGCTATAATGATTGCCGATTCGACAAACCGCAATTAAAATACTCGGATCGTGTCCTTTGCTTTTTACACGCCGTTTTACTTAATTCCATAAACTTTGCAATTTGAGGTGAAGTTGGTGCTATCTCGACGTTCATTTTTTAAGTTTCTGGGCTGGGGAAATTTTCTCGCTGCTGCTGGACTTGCCTTTGGTCCTGGATTGATTCGATTCTTATATCCGCGAGTCCTTTTTGAACCATCTTCGGTCTTTAAGGCTGGATTTCCCGGCGAATATCCTCCCGGAACAGTTAGCGAGAAGTTCAAAAAAAATCCGTATGGCGTCTGGATTGTTCGGAAAGAGGATGGAGAGTTTTATGCGTTGGTAGCAATCTGTACGCATCTCGGTTGTACTCCCCGATGGTTTTCATCTGAGAATAAATTTAAGTGTCCTTGTCACGGCAGCGGGTTTGACCGCGAAGGAATGCACTTTGAAGGGCCCGCACCGAGACCCCTTGAGCGCGTGCAAATTACACTGGCGGAAGATGGACAACTGCTGATTGATAAATCCGTAAAGTTTCTAGAGGAGCGGGGCGATTGGGGGAAACCAGGATCTTCTTTAAGGATTTAGCGGAGTGGAGAACTCATCAATTACATTCTTTCCTGACCGTTGTTATGCCCTATCCAATTTAATTATACTCCCTTGGTGCAGTTTTGATGATAAACTCAAATTGAACAAGAAAGGAGTTTTACAGCCTTGGTTATGCTAAAGCGAGGCAGGCTGAGTCGTTGCTATGAATGAAAGACGTAATGGATTAAAAGAGAAAATCACAAATAACCAGATTTGGCAGTCGATGTTTCGCCACGGCTACGAGAAAACAGGAAGGCGGTACACCCTTCAAGTCCTCCAAAATGTCTGGCTCCATCTGCATCCTCCCCGCGTCACCCGCCACGCGATCAATTTCCGGTTTACATGGTGCATGGGCGGAATCACCTTTCTTATGTTTCTGGTCACCGCCGTTACAGGCGTGTTACTGATGTTTTACTATCGTCCCACCGCAGAATACGCATTCCGTGATATCCAATATCTTGAGTTTGATATCCCATTCGGGATGCTCCTGCGCAATATGCACCGTTGGGCAGCCCACGGCATGGTCATCGCAGTGATGCTCCACATGTTCCGTGTTTTCCTGACAGGATCCTATAAAAAACCTCGTGAATTTAACTGGGGGGTCGGTGTCATCCTACTGCTTGTCACCTTCTTTCTCAGCTTTACCGGCTACCTGCTACCATGGGATCAGCTCGCATTCTGGGCGGTCACTGTCGGAACAAACATGGCGCGAGCGACACCCGTCTTAGGGCATGAAGGTCCCTTCGCCCCACAGGATATTGTTACGCAAGCTAATGATGTGCGATTTGCCCTCCTTGGCGGGACAATTGTCGGGCCCTCAACGCTCTTGCGATTTTACATCCTGCACTGTGTTGCTGTACCGCTTTTGGCAAGCGTGTTGATGGCACTCCACTTTTGGCGTGTCCGCAAGGATGGCGGTATCTCTGGACCTTTGTAAGAATGAATTCATTTTAATCCCTATTAATTGAGGTGGTGTATGGAGCATTTTCTTTTATTGGTTACGAAGCCAGATAACGTTCCGATTGTAGCAATTGTGTTGTTGTTACCTTTCTTCACTTGGCTCGCATTCAGCCAAGGACGCAGAAATGACCTAGCCGGCACACCGGCAGAAGCAGCGCTTAACGATAAAGTCTACTGCTGGCCCTACCTTTGCCGCAACGAGTTCCTCTGTGCAATCATTACAATGCTCGTTCTGGGGATATGGTCTATTACCATTGATGCCCCCCTCGAAGAGCCGAGCGACCCGACAATAACCCCGAATCCATCTAAAGCCCCGTGGTATTTCCTCGCATTACAAGAGATGTTGGTTTACTTTGATCCGTGGATTGCAGGCGTTGTTTTACCAGGGCTGATTATCGCCGGTTTAATCGCCATTCCTTATATAGATATCAATCCTAAAGGAAAAGGTTACTATACCCTGAAAGAGCGGCCGTTTGCACTTATAACCTTCTGTTTCGGTTTTTTCGTGTTATGGATCGTGTTGATGGTTGTTGGCACCTTCTTGAGGGGACCCGGTTGGAACTTTTTCGCCCCGTGGAAAGAGTGGGATCCGCACAAAATTGTGCCGTTAACCAACGTCAACCTCTCTTACCTATTTGGCATCCGAAACGAACAACCTGCTGGTATCTTCGGGATGTGTGTTGTCGTCGGATATTTTGCTTTAGGTCCCATCTATTATTTTCTGAAAAGAGGAACCAGCAAATTTCTTCAAGAGTTGGGATTGGTGCGATACATCGTCGTTTCATTCCTTTTCTTAACGATGATGTCTTTGCCAATCAAGATGATTCTTCGATGGACATTGAATATCAAGTACATTTGGGTTTCTCCGTGGTTCAATATCTAGGGCGTATTGGATAATCTGTAATTCGTCCATTCAAACAGTAAGGAGTCAATAGGAATCGTGAGGAGCAATAAAGAAGTTCGGGTTGAGGACAAATCTTACGCAGCACTGTTTTTTATCCTTTCCGGTTTGTTGGGATTCGTTACGCTATGGGGTTTCTATAACGAAACAATTACGAGACGACCATGGAAGGAGATTCAGCGACAATTTTACGAATATGAATATCAAAAAACCACGATTGAGTTAGAAAAGGCGAAACAGGATCTGCCTGAGATTGAAGCACCTCAAGACATTGACCCTAAACAAGAGAAGACCCTAAAAGATGCGATTGCGGGGTTGCAGATAAAATTAGAAGAAGCCTTGCAGGAACGCAAATTTGACCAGAGTGAGTCGGACGCAATCAACTATAAATATCAGTATGCACTGCACCACGGGGAAAAAGACAAAGCGGAAAAATGGAAAAAGAAGCTAGACGAGTTTGAGAGTCGGATTGAAGGCGAGCTGACAGATGCAGTACTAGTTGCACAGCGAAATCTTGCTGATGCTTATAAAGATCTCGCTGAGTCTTATGATGCCCATGGACACGTTGAGACAGCTTTAGGCGAATATCTCCTTGTCCGAAAATATAACGCAGCAGACACAACCGTTTCCGCGAAGATCAATGAACTTCAGGCGAAAATTGAAGCTGCGAAAGCGGATAAAGCGAAATACGCTGAGGTTGACAGACTTGAGGAAAAACTTCATTCCGTCGGCGGTATTAAGCGCACCTTTATCGGCACATTGGCAGAAAGTCCTTTTACAAAGACACGCACGGTTGTTCAATACTACATAGAAGATTTTGATTATACAGCGGACCGATGTGCAACCTGTCACTTCGCTTCGGACAAAGCCGGATACGACGGGTTTGCTACAGAGCAGTTTGAGGAGATTGAAGGGGACGGCGAAAACAACCTTACGCTCCAACTGAAACATCCCTACGTTAAAACAGGCAATGAAACGATGCTCATTGATGAGGAAGTCCCCGAAGAGGGTAGTTATGAGTTAAGCGAAGACGGGAAGTTGACGTTTACTGATCCAGATATTTTTGCCGACATCGTTGAGATTGCGTATGAGACTGGATATGACCCTGTACTTCGAACACATCCCCATCGCGATGTGCTGCTCGCTAAGCACCCCGTTGAGAGATTTGGATGTACCCCCTGTCACGGCGGGCAGGGGCAAGGGCTGACCGAAAAAGCTGCACACGCCCTAGACCATAAGAAAGAGTTTTGGTTGACGCCTGTCTTGGGATTGGATGAACACACCGGAAAAGCCTCAGAGGAATTGCACGGCTATATGGAGTCCAACTGCCGTCGCTGCCATGATGGCGTGATGATGTTGGACGCTGTCAATCCAAAGACCGAACAACTCCAAGATTATTCGCCGGTCCTCTCGAAGGGGATGGCACTCTTTGAAGATGTTGGATGTCACGGTTGTCATGCTGTTGAGGGATATTCGGTGTTAGCGGACCTCGACAAAGTTGGTCCATCGCTGGCTAAAATCGGCAGTAAAGTCAACAACGTTGATTGGTTGGAAGGGTGGATTAAACAACCGACCGCTTATCTGCCAGAGACCAAGATGCCAGATTTCTTCCCCGTCGAAAAGTTGACCCAAGCGGTTTATCTTAAGAATGGAAATAAGCACTACGGCGTCGTCACCAAAACTGATACCGGCATTATCCTCCAAAAAGATGATGGCACACAATATCCTTATCCTGATAACGCCGTTGAACGGGTCGTGGACGAAGTAAAATCAATCGCCGCGTACTTGGCGCAGATGAAAGATCCCGCGATAGATCAAGCCGATGCCTCATACTCGACAACACCCCGTGCAATTGCCGCTGGCGAACAGGTCGTCAAATCAGTTGGCTGCTTGTCATGTCATACTGTTGACGGGCTCGGAAGTGATTTCGCTCCAACATTAGATGGTGTCGGTAGCAAGCTCACGCCTCAGTTCCTCCGGCAATGGATCAGTGATCCAAAATCTTACGATCCTGATACCGTTATGCCCAGTCTCCGCTTAACTAACACCGAGGTGAACAATGCGGTTGCTTACCTAATGTCGTTGGAGGAGATAACGATGTCTCCTATTGCAGGCAATGAAAATCCCCATGCAGCCGTTGATCCAGTGGAAGGGGAAAAGCTAGTTCGCACCTACGGCTGCTTCGGTTGTCACAATATCCCCGGCTTTGAAAATGAGTCGAAGGTCGGTGCAGATCTCGGCGAATTTGGTGCTAAGACTGTTGACGAACTAGACTTCGGGGATACGACAGATGTTGAACATAGTTGGCACGGTTGGACAGTCGGAAAAGTAACCAATCCGAGACGCTACCAAACGCGCCGTATCGTCTCCCGAATGCCTGTCTTTAGCGAACACACCATCGGCGAAGAAGAGTCACGCGCCCTTGCTGTCTTGCTCAAGAGTTTCCAACCTGTAAAATACCCGGTGAGCTACATTCATCAACCAAACGAGAAAACGCGGCAGATTGATGCTGGACGCCGGTTAGCCAAAAAATACAACTGTACCGGCTGCCATGAGATTGAAGGAAAAGGTGCCGATTTCGTAAATGTAGTTGCCGCTAATCAAGACCTAGACCTACTGAACGCCAAGCGCTTTGCCCCACCTACCCTGCAAGCGCAAGGTGCTAAAGTTTATCCGGATTGGTTGTTTGAGTTCCTGAAATCACCTACCCCAATCCGTTACGGGCTGGCAGTTCGGATGCCGACTTTCGGTTTCTCGGATGAGGAAGCAACCGCACTTGTCAAATACTTCTCTGCACTTGATGATGAAGTGTTCCCGTATGAAACCATCGCATTACAACCGGCATCTCGAAGGGAGCTGCGTGTCGGCAAACAGATTTTTGACGCGCTCCAGTGTATCTCCTGCCACCCGGAACAGGGCGAAGTTATACCACCCGGTAGCGATAAGACCGGGCGTCCCGACCTGGCCCTAGCGAAAGGCCGTCTTAAAGCTGACTGGGTCATTGACTGGCTCAAAGATCCACAATCCTTCCAACCGGGGACTGCGATGCCGCAAGCTTGGCCCAAAATTGGTGGCGCACATCAACCTGTTGATGGTTTTGCAGTCGATGATGCCGGAGAGCAGATCCGTCTGGTGAGAGATTATCTTAACTCGTTGGGCGAGTGATTCTGAAGTCTTTCTTGAGTGTAATAAGGACTTTTATCCAATCCTTCGTATCGCGGCGCTGAAAGGGGGCTAACAAATGCTCCAAACAGATCCCTCCGTATCTTATGAAGCCTCAACGGGAGGAAGTGGGGGGCAGCGTATTCTCATCGGCATCGTTATTGCCATCATCGTTGGGCTTATCGTCGGTGGCTGGATACCAGACTTCGCTGCAAAAACCACTCTTCTTGGTGACATATTCCTAAATGCCCTGAAAATGATTGTTGTCCCGCTGGTCATGTTTTCAATGATTGTTGGCATTACCGGCTTAGGAGACATCCGTAATCTCGGCCCAATAGGGGGACGCACTGTCCTCTATTACATGGCGACGACTGGACTCTCGGTGCTCATCGGTATCATTTTGGTCAACATCATCCAACCGGGAAAAGGTATCTCTCGTGGTGCAGAACATCCAGAGTATACATATACAATTAGTGGTGAAAACAATCGCACTGTCATTTTAACGAACGGCACTTGGGAGCAAACAGGTTATGACGATAGGTACGCGCTGATCCTACCTGATCAAGAAGTGCAGGGCGCAATTCAGTCAATGACCGAAAACTCCACTACAGTAAAATTGTGGGAACCCATCCAAGGAGGCGAGGCGGTCTATATTGAGGCGGAAGATGGAACGCGGCTGCCGTTCCGACGTGTAGCAGGACAGCTCGTTTCTGATGAACCCCAGCTACAACCCAAAGGAAAAGGTGTCAAAATCGATCTGCCTATCGCGGGGGCAGTGCGTGGAAAAGAAGAGAGAAACATCGGTAACATATTGTCGGAAGTCCTGATTGGGAATGAAGAAACGGGGAAAGAGGGCTTAATTCCACGAAATCTGTTCAATGCGATGGTAAGAACAGATATTCTCCCACTAATCTTTTTCTCGTTGCTGATCGGCGGCGCTTTTTCGATGTTGGGTGAGCGTGGGCAGACTGCCATCAATTTCATTTCAGCGTTAAATGATGGGGTCATGCGAATTGTGCATTGGATCATGATTTTTGCACCGATCGGCATTTTCGGTCTCATTGCAGGACGTATTGGGCGCGCCGGTGGATTCACCAAATTTTTGCCGGAGCTGCTTGCAGTTGGAAAATATAGTTTCACGGTGATATTTGGACTCGCTATACACGCCGTTGTTATATTGCCGATCATCCTCTTTCTGATTGGCAGACGAAACCCATTGAACTACGCAAGAGGGATGGGCGCGGCACTGTTAAACGCCTTCTCCACAGCATCAAGTTCCGCAACACTGCCGGTAACAATGGAAGGTACCGAGAAGAATGGTATATCCAATCGAACTTCGAGTTTTGTCTTACCGCTTGGTGCCACAATTAACATGGACGGCACTGCCCTCTATGAAGCTGTCGCCGCGATGTTCATCGCACAGGTCTACGGAATCACCCTCGGTCCTGTGGAGCAGGTCGTTATCTTTCTGACTGCGACGATTGCCGCCATCGGCGCAGCAGGTATCCCTGAAGCTGGGCTTGTTACCATGGTTATTGTCTTGAAAGCCGTTGGGCTGCCGATTGAAGGTATCGGGTTAATCCTGACCATTGATTGGTTCCTTGACCGATGCCGAACAACCATCAACGTCTGGGGCGATAGTGTCGGTGCAGGTGTTATTGAGACACTTGAATCTAGGGCTGCTCCAGAACAGGGGGCAGATTCCACCACACTGTCGGGTTAAAATAACAAAGGTGGTATCATTCAAATGATTCGACACCTTCTCATCATCATTGGGATATTTGCCGCTAGTATGAGTTGGCTAATCTGGCTCTGTCGGGCGGTAGATCCCAGCACCCGATACGGCTCCGAAGTCGAGTACAATTACGCAAGATATTGTGCCGGTTGTCACGGTGCAAACGGGGAAGGCAATGGACGTATTGGGCGGTTCAAAAAGCTAGAACCTGCAAATCTGACGACAACCGAATTTTGGGAGGGGCGTACCGACGAACAATTTATCCATAGTATTGATGCCGGTAAAAAGGACATGCCGGCATTTTTTTATTACCTAACCGATGAAGAACAGCGAGAGTTGTTCGAGTTTATCAGAGAGAATTTTCGACCAACGCCGGTACAGGATTGAACCATTCGCTGGTGCAATCGTGCGTCGTCAAAAAGAGTAAAACCTCCTCAACCGATTCACTGCTAAATTCGCTGCGAGTATAGTTATGGGGAACAGACGCGAAAGTGTGCGTATCTGTTTTGCCCCTTCTAATTTTTTTAGTCTCAAAACTAAGGAGATTCAAAATGAGCATCAAGAGACTCACCCAATTCACCGTTGTATTCGCGATTGTTGCCCTGATTGTGGGGCTTTCCGCCTGTGACCAGATTGGACAACTTCTCGTCCCCGCCCCTACACCCCCTGAGACAGGGCTTCCCGAAGAAATTACCATCGGTGTCTCCCTGCCGCTAGATGACGTAAACGGCCCGCTGTACGGCTTACCGATGAAACGTGGATTTGAACTCGCTCAAGCAGAACTTAACCACTATGGCGGTCCCCAAATCACCTTCATCATTGAAGATGATCAGAGCACCATTGAAGGCGCGAAGGCAGCCTTTAATAAACTGATTCACCAGGATGGCGTGTCTATTATCACCGGTATCACTTTCTCAAGTCAGCTCAGAGAGTTAGCTCCAATAGTAGAGGCGAACGGAGTTGTATGTTTTAGCTCACTCTCTTCCGCCGCCGGTTTGAGTGCGCTTAGCGATTTCATCTTCCGTACAGGGCTCACCACTGATGTGCTAAATCCTAACGGTGTCAGGATAACCCAAGAGAAACTTGGTTACCAACGGGCGGCGCTGATATATGATGAGGCCGATGTCTACTCCACGAGTAGCAACGAAGAGATGCGTAAAGCCCTTGTCGCTAGTGGTGTTGATGTTGTGATTACAGAGACAGTCCAAACCCAGGGCGCCGACTTTTCGGCGCAATTAACTCGGATAATGGAGGCAAATCCTGACGCTGTCTTTATCTCCGCTTTATCCAACGAGATGACTCAGATTATGATTCAAGGGCGTGAGGTCGGTATCCCCGCCTCCGTTCGATTCATTGTTCCCGATCTCACCGGAAACGAGGTGCAAATCGCGGAGGAGGCCGCCGAAGGGGCAATTGCTTTCACCAATTGGCGCGCTACGTCTGACACACCGGGCAATCAAGCCTTCGTTGAGAATTACCGGGCGAAGTATGGTATCGAACCTGATCCCTGGGCTGCACAGTCCTACGCTACCCTTCGTATTCTAGCGGAGGCAATTGGGGAGGCACAATCTACTGAGGCAACGGCGGTTCGGGACGCGCTGGCGCATATCATGGATTTCGACACCATTCTCGGTCAGTTCTCTTTTAATGAAGTTGGTGACGCGGTTTACGACCCGATTGTACTGGTTGTCGAAAACGGCGAGCTTGTGGATTTTGAGTAATCCGCAGTATCAGATGTTAACCGAAAGTCCCTGTCATCAGCGAGTAGTTGATGACAGGGACTTTCGGCTTTTTAGGTAACCCCTCGTCGTAAACAAGGAGGTTGTCCTGAAATGAAAATTATATTGAGGAGGGTTACCAATCAAAACTGGTATACTGGCGCTCTTGGACTAACTGTCTACGTTTTTTTGTTCCTAATCCCGGTTATATGGCTTTGGTGCGAGTCTAGCCGTGAAGAATTCCCTATCCATATACTCGGTCCGACGCATATCGGGCTTTCGCTCTATCAAATTTTATCCATTGTCAATATGGCGTGGCTGCTCTTCCTAAGCATTGATCTGTTCTCTACGCTGCGCTTACTAACCCGCCCACGAAACAGAAAACTTCGAGGTATTGTGCTACAATTGGGTGGCATTCTGTTATCAATTGTAGCAATTGTTATAGTCCAATGGGCCACCTTCACGTTAAAGCGTGTGGCTGACGCATATGCAATCGAATAACAGGCGCCAACTATAAGAAAACAGCGTTCACGGATATCCGTGACATCTTCTTTTTTAACTCTTGATTCCCCCTTTCATATGCTGCTATCATAAATGCCATCAACATATAACTATTTCAATGCTAGGGTTCAATGAAGAAAGGATCAATTTAAAATTATGAAAACTGCAATAACTCTGACCGTACTCAGTTTTATGCTCATCGTGAGTCTGACGTATGCCGGTACAATCGCCGGAACGGTTATGTATGACGGAGATGCGCCGACACGACCAACGTTGCAAGCGACCAAAGACCAGCACTGTGTTGATTCCCTGAAAAGTGGCAAATCTGAAGCCCTTGTGGTTTCCAAAGGCAAAGGAATTAAAAACGTCGTTGTCTACTTACGGGCACGAGGCGCGAAGCCAACAATTCCCGCTAAAAATCCAGTCATGGATCAGGTAGCTTGTATGTATTACCCGCATGTCCTCGTTGTAACCGCAGGGACCACAGTAGATGTCACTTCCAGTGATCCGGTTGCACATAACGTCCATTCTCATGCCACCAAGAACGAGGCACCGAATTGGCAGATACCGGGTCCCGGTAAAATGTTACCGCTGAAATTAGAAAAGCGTGAAGCGATTAAGTTCACCTGCGATATCCACAACTGGATGACAGGATATATCTTTGTCACAGACAATGACTATTACGCTGTAACCGGCTATAAAGACAAAGAGGGCAAATGGATCGGTTCCGACGCTTACGAGAGCTCAAGCGATACAGGAACCTACATGATCAAAGATATTCCTGCTGGCAAATACCGCGTCCAAGCATGGCATGAAGAGCTTGGAACCACAAAAGCACAGGTTGTCGAAGTCGCCGACGGAGATGTTGAAATCAACTTCACCAGTGCTGATTTCAAGAAGAAGTAACACTACCAACGCAGAAACCGAGTTTTTTTTGAAAACTCGGTTTCTCGTGGCATGTTTCACTTTTTTAAGATGAGCCAACCCTATATTGTCTCTCTAATTTTGAGGGCTTTTCGTTTCGGGATTCAGTCTGAAACAACAGGGAAAAATAATGTACCTCCCCAAACATTCCAGTATGAACGGATCTAAAAATAGATTATATCTTCTGCTCGGCATGCTTGCTATCTATATGTTGCTGATGGTCGCGACTACTTTTGCTCAAGATGCGACCGACACAGAGTACCGCCCCTTCCCGGGGATCGGCAGCCGCAACGCCGCTTGGATCGCTGCCCAGCTGCATCTGCTGTTCGGCTCCTTCATTTTGGGTGTTCCGATGTTCGCAGTTGTCATTGAGTTTGTCGGGATGAAAACGAAGGACAAACGGTATGATAAGATGGCGCAAGAGTTCATCAAGCTGTGCATGGGAGCGTTCTCAACGACTGCCTTGATGGGTGGGGTACTCGTTTTTATCCTCATCTGGTGCTACCCGAAGGTAATGAACAAGCTGTCAGGAATCTTCGGTCCAACGATGATTTTCTACGTCATCCTGTTCTTTGGAGAAACCTTTACGCTCTATCTCTATTCTTACGGGTGGGATCGGATGCAGGGCAGGGTGTCGAAAATGTGGCACCTATTTCTCGGTGTGCTCCTGAACGTGTTCGGTACAGCGATTATGTTCGTCTCCAACTCTTGGCTGACATACCAGACAAGTCCAGCGATTATGGGGCCCAAACCCGCCCACGAGGCAATTCCACTCCATGATGAGTCGGGGGCATTCATCGGCACACTGTGGCAGGCGGTCAATAACTATACATGGATGCCTGTCAACATCCACCGCCTCATTGGGAATATAGCTTTCGGCGGTGCAATTGTTGGTGCTTATGCCGCCTTTCGCTTCCTTGCTGCCAAAACGCAGGAAGATAAAGCACATTACGACTGGATGGGATATACGGGCAATTTTATCGCACTGTGCGGATTGATACCCCTCCCATTCGCTGGATATTGGCTGGGGCGGGAAATCTATATGTTCAACAACACCATGGGCATCAACATGATGGGGAGCCTCTTCTCGTGGTTGTTCATCATTCAGGCGGTCATGATCGGGGTGCTGTTCATCGGAGCAAATTACTATCTCTGGTCCGGCATGACCCGCATCGCAGGCGGGGAAGTATACGCTCGTTTTCGTCCCTACATGATTGCTATCATTGTTTTATCTGTCGCAATTTGGATGACGCCGCGGACACTAATTATGTCTCCCACGGAGCTCGCAGCAATGGGCGGTCCAAATCACCCACTCGTCGGATTTTTCGGCTTAATGACAGCGAAGAATACGGTCGTCAATCTCATCATCTTGACCACCTTTCTCAGTTTTCTGTTTTATCGCCGATCCGGTAAAACACCGACAGTGGGTTGGCGCAAAGCAGGCAACATCGTCATTGCAGCTATTTTTGGACTGGCTGTTGCGGGGATTATCACCATCGGTCTTGTAGGATTCAAAGTCGAGAGCGGCTTTCGAGTCAATGTCCTAACGCCGATACAGGTGCTGGTCGCGTTAGCAGTCATGGTTTTGGTAACGGTGATTGACCTAATCATGTATCGACAGGCTAGGCGCTCAAGTGAAATCAATTGGGGGCAGATGACAGATCGGTCGCAATATGTGCTAATTCTGCTCGCCATTACCTTTACCTCACTCATGGGATTGATGGGTTACGCACGGTCAGGACTGCGAGAGGAGTGGCATATCTTTGGTGTGATGCCCGACACCTCGCCGGACGCACATACCCCGCTGCTTGCGGATGCCGTTAACATGATTGCCGTTATTATAGTAATCTTCTTCGCTTTAGTAGGCTTTATTTTCTGGCTCGGTTTGTGGGGCGATAAGAAAAAAGAAGGAGATCCACCCGTTGAAGCAGAAGCAGCCACAGGGGATGATTAACAATCAAACACAGTTAGGACGAGAGCGATGCAAAGAAAACTAATTAGAATTGTATCCTTAATTTTAATGGTTGTGAGTTTTATCGCCTACATCGCGAAAGCACCGGCTTTCCCGATTGCCTCGGAAAACCTGCTGCCGTGGTCAACGTGGTTTTTTATCTTTGCTTTGGCGAACATTATCCTCTGGCAGAGCGTGGTGAAACTCCTAGCATTCTCGTTGATGGTGATATGGTTCTACGCGTTTGCCGCCAGTCTTGTGCCAGAAGAATCAACTGCAACGGTTGACTTTGACAAGGTTCCACGAACACCGGATGCGTTTATTGAAGCTGGGGAGATAATCTTTAACGGAAAAGGGAAATGCAACACCTGCCACACACTCGATCCATCTGCGCCAAAAAGTCGTTGTCCCGATTTAACGGATATTGGCACTCGCGCTGCGACACGTCAGCCGGGAATAACAGCGAAAGAGTATCTCATCGAATCCACCTATGAACCGCACAAATACCTCGTCCCCGGTTATGGAAACATTATGCCACCGGTCTGGAAACCACCAATCAGTCTATCAGAATTGGAGATCGAAACCGTTATCGCTTTCTTGCAGAGTCAGGGTGGAGAGGTCGATCTGACGCCGTTTGAGCCGCCCGTTGATATCGGAAGCGCGGCAGCTGTAGTAGAGGAACTGCCCCCCCTCCTTACTGGCGACGTTGAACGCGGTAAGAGGGTTTTCGTTGAAGGCGCGAAGTGTATCGCATGTCACGCCGTTGCTGGCGTAGAGCAACCCGCTGGACAAACGCTTGACGAAGGTGTTGAGGTTGTCGCTGCTCCTGACCTGACAGATATTGCGGGGTTAAACAGCCTCCGATATATCGAGGAATCCGTTCTATTGCCAAATGCACAAATTGTGAGCGGATACGGTTCCGTTACGGTAAAAACCGGCGGTGCCACAATTCAAGGGACGCTTGTTACCCAAGATAATGAGAAGATCAGCGTGCGTGTTAAGGACGCAGCCGGTAACGAAGAAGAGCGCACCATTCTATTGAGCGAGCTTGATCCGGAGCCAATTGAAGAATTGACAGATCTAAAAGGAAAAGGATACTTCTGGGTTCAGGTAACACTTGCCGATACGGGAGCCACCGTAAGTGGGGATCTCGTAGAAGAGGACGACGAAAGCATTACGCTTCAGGTGGGTGGAGAACCTCAAACGGTTTCCAAGTCGAATGTGAAGGTTCAGGCGACGTTAATTGACTTCGATGAGAATGTTATTGTCGGGGAGTTAGTATCGGAAAATGAGGACGAAATCACCTTAATGGTTGAGGGTGAGGAGCAGATCATTGATACATTCGATATCGACGAAGGACCGACCTACAGCCGTGCTTTCGGTAAGCGATTGGTTGTAACTTCCCCGATGCCGAATAACTTTCCGCTGTTGCTGTCGGTTTCCGATATGAGCGATCTACTTGCCTATCTAGCCAGCTTAACGGGTGCGACAGACGCAACACCAGTTGAAGGAACAGAGGAGACCGCCGAATAAGGAGAGTTAAACTGCCATGCAAAGAGTATCCCTTTTCACAAAATGCCTAATCATGTTTGTTGTGCTTTGGCTCTTTTTAAGATTCTTCATCGGTGGTGTGTGGTCTGTGCCGTTGCCTGCCAGCGTGATCTCAATGTATCTGGGGTTGATTCTATTGGCGATTTTGGTTCACGTATCCGTTGAAGATGACAGATTTCGAGAATTTCTGCGTCCGATCAAAGAAACCTTGGCTGATGATAACAGAAGGACAAGACGTACTGTACTGTTTGTCCTTATTCCTTTGATCATGCTCGGTTTAACTTTTTCTAGGATGTCGACCAAAGCGGACCCACCGGCAGCATTGCGCACTGCCCACCCCGCACCGCCCGCTGAATTGACTTATCGCGACAAAGTTATTGGTCTCACGCAAGAGGTAGCGAACCCGTTTCGGCACCTTGAAAAAGATGACAAGGAAGCATTTAAGACACATGTAGAGAACGGGCGTCGGGTCTATTATCAAAATTGTTTCTACTGCCACGGCGATGACCTTGATGGAGCGGGGCATTTCGCCCACGGTTTCAACCCGCCACCTGCAAACTTTCAAGACCCCGGGATTATTCCAAACTATCAGGAAGCTTTCTTTTTTTGGCGTATTAGTAAGGGAGGCCCCGGTTTGCCTCCGCGTGGAGCCCCATGGGATTCTGCCATGCCGGTCTGGGAAGACCATCTGACAGAGGAGGAGATCTGGGACGTAATCCTCTTCCTATCTGAGTACACAGGATATAGACCAAGAACGTTTGGTGAAGCGGCCCATTAACATTGGAGCGAAAAAAATAATGAAAAAGCAATCCTATAATACAATGTTGATTTCAGCCGCCAGTCTTATTCTGTTGTTAGCGGTTTTCCCAATTCCAGTTTTTGCCCAAGGTAAGCAGGCACCCGCAGCCTCCGAAGCAGGAAAGGCACTCTATGATGACAAATGTGCACACTGCCACGGTATAGAAGGAGCGGGCGATGGATCCGCAGCAGAAAACCTATTGCCAAGACCGAGAGATTTCACTCGCGGGCTTTACAAAATCCGCTCAACAGAAAGTGCTCAACTGCCCACCGATCAAGATCTCTTTGACATCATATCAAACGGTATGCCGGGATCCTCAATGCCAGCTTGGAGTGAACTATTGTCTGAGGGTCAACGCTGGCAACTCGTTGCCCATATCAAAACATTCTACGATGGTTTTGAAGGGGCTTCACCGCGCTTAATTGATGTGTCGAACAAAGTTCCCTATTCCGAGGAGAGCGTCACAAAAGGGAAAGAATTTTACACCAATCTTGGGTGTGTTGATTGCCACGGAGTAGTTGGCAGAGGCGATGGTACTTCGGCACCAGATCTGACGGATGAGTGGGGCTTTCGCACATGGCCCGCCAATCTATGGGAGCAGTGGAATTATCGGGGTGGAGCAACAACTGAGGCTATCTTCAAGCGATTCATCGGCGGTATTGCTGGTTCGCCGATGCCTTCGTTCATCTCAAGTTTCCGACTCGGTCTGACAGATGAGGAATCGGCTCGCATGAATGAGCTAGAACTCAAAATGGATGGTGACGGCCTTTCAGACGCAGAAGAGGAAGAATATGCAGCACTTGAGGAAAAGCTATTTATGTTTGAGGACATCATGCTCAACGTTGAGGAAGGCGTGGAACTCACTCCGGAAGAACAGACTAAACTGGATACAGCCCTGAAACCGATTTTTGAAAAAAGTTGGCATCTGGCAAATTACGTCAAATCGTTAGGACCTGAAGAGCGTCCACAGGCGGCGGTTGGAGATAAAGTGTTACGCTCACAATATCGCGCCGGTACGTTGCCGGGCATGAACGATGAAGCGTGGAATGAAATTCAAGAAGCGAGCTATTTTCCGCTGGTCGGTCAAATTGTTATTGATCCTCGGCAGTTTAATCCTTCGATCGATTCTGTAACAGCGAAATCGTTCTACAATGATAGTGAAATCGCGTTCCTCTTCGCGTGGGATGATCGGACGAAAACGCTGCCTCAGACAGATGACGAAACCGGTGAAACGGTTGAAGATGCCTTAGCAATTCAATTTCCGGTGAAAATTTCTGAAGGTCCGACGGATCCGAAACCCTACTTTATCTATGGCGACCGGCGTCCCGTCTATCTCTGGAGTTGGAAAGTTGCTGAACCATCAACAGTTACAGAGATGAATGCGAAGGGAATCAATGCAGCGACGGTCCAATCTGACCAAAGCCCGATACAGGCTGAAGGGGTTTACAAAGATGGGCAATATCAACTATGGGTAAAAAGATCCCTCACAACCGATGACAAAAGAAATGACGTGCAGTTTACACCGGGTGTCTTTATACCCATCGCTTTTTCTGCATGGGATGGTTCGAATGGTGATGTAAAAACGAAGCGAGCAATTTCAACGTGGTACACATTCGTGCTTGATCCTGTGCCATCGAACAGGCGATTCGTCTATCCGCCACTAGTTGCCCTTATTTCTGTTGGCCTCCTTTTCGGTTTGAAAAATAGCGTCAGGAGACGACAAGATACATAAGAATGCTGTTCAATTGCAACAAATGAGAGGTAAATCATAAAAAAGAGAAAATTTCTCTTATAATGAAGAAAGTTCAAATGTCTTAACTGTATTTGAAGCAATCAGATATGGTTCCTCTCACTTATAACCTGTTTCAACAATAATTTCAAAAGGAGTTCAATGATGAAAACCAAAGTTGTTACAATCCTAACCCTGCTCATTGCATGTGTTTACGTTACCACAGCCGCTGCTGCCGGTGGAGATGAAGGGGTCGAATCGCTGGCCTTCCCGCCTTCCTATAAAGCAATGAGTGTTTCTAACGGTGGTACTATCAGCGGGATGGTAAAATTTGATGGCGCCGCGCCTGAGATGAAAAAGCTGGAAATTACCAAAGACGCACAAGTTTGCGGTAGGACTGACAAGTTTGATGAATCAATTGTCCTTGGCGAAGGAAATGGTTTGAAAAACACCATCGTTTATCTAACCGACATCTCATCAGGAGCGGATTTTCCAAGTGATGCTAAATACGAAATTGACCAGAAAGGCTGCCATTTTAATCCACACGTGCGCCTTCTGCCGGTCGGGAAACGATTGACCATGATTAATCCCGACAGAATCAACCATAACGTTCATATCTTTAGTTCGACGAATCCTGCGTTCAATAAATCGCAGCCGGGAACTCGACGGAAGATGAATGTTAAGGCAGTAAAGAAAGCGGAAGGACCCGTGGCTGTTAAATGTGATGTGCACGGGTGGATGAAAGCTTGGATCGCGTATATCCCCCATCCCTATTTTGCAGTTACCGACGAGAATGGGAAATATACGCTTGAGAATGTCCCACCGGGAACCTATAAGTTAGCGTATTGGCAAGAAGCCTGTGGTACAAATAAAGCCGAACCTGTTTCAGTGACTGTTGAAGCTGGAGGAACGGTTGCCCAAGACTTTACACTCGCGCTACAATGAGCAAATGAGGGAAGATGTTCCCTGTTAAAGTCGAGAACCTGTCCTACGCTTACGGGACTCGACGTGCACTTGCAGATGTAACCTTTAGCATTTCGCAAGGGGAAGTCTTTGGGTTTCTAGGCCCAAATGGCAGCGGTAAAACCACACTTTTCAAGATACTCTCCACCCTGATTCCAGCTGATCCGGCTGCGGTCAATATTCTTGGTCATCAACTTGGCAGCGGATTACAGAGCATCAGGCAGTATCTGGGTGTGGTTTTTCAGCATCCAAGTCTGGATCAAAAACTCAAGGTCACAGAGAATCTCCGACATCACGGTCATCTGTACGCGCTGCGTGGTAACACACTGAAGCAGCGAATCCAAGAAGCGCTTGACCAATTTGAACTGACGGATCGTGCTGATGAGCGGGTGGAAACACTCTCTGGTGGCTTACAGCGACGTGTGGAGCTTGCAAAGGCAACTCTCCACAGACCGAAACTCTTGTTGTTGGATGAACCGAGCACTGGACTCGATCCTGGGGCACGCCGAAGTTTCAGAGCCTATTTAGCTGCCTTGCGGGAAACAACGGTGGTTTTGACAACGCACATTTTGGGCGATGCTGAAGCGTGTGACCGCGTTGGGATTCTCAACGAGGGAAAGTTGACCGCTGTCGGAACACCCGACGAGTTAAAAAGGCAGGTCAGTGGAGATATTGTCATTGTTGATTCTCCAGCACCAGAGCAGCTCGCACCGAAAATTGACCAACAGTTTGGGTATGGGGTAGCTTTAATCGAGGGAACGCTGCGCATCGAATGCCACAACGGACATGAGTTTGTTCGGGAGGTGGTCGCTACTTTCCCAAGCGAAATTCAATCCGTGCGTCTTGCAAAGCCGACGCTGGAAGATGTTTTCGTCAAACTTACCGGGCGACACTTCGCAGAAGACAAGGCCAGCGAAAATTCAGAAGTATTGAAAAGCAACCACATTTGACAGCATTCACTGAACTTTGTTAATAGCAAAATTCTTACTTCCTGTGGCGACGATTTGGTGGCGTGAAATTATCCGGTTTCTGCGCCAACGGAGCCGCTTAGTGAGCGCGATTGCGCAACCACTGATTTTTTGGCTGCTTTTGGGAGGCGGACTAAACGCTTCATTTAACCCACCCGGTCTTCCTGAGGGAACGAGCTACATCGAATATTTTTATCCCGGTATCATCACGCTTGCACTACTGTTTACAACAATTTTCGCAACAATCTCGATCGTCCAAGACCGTCGAGAAGGTTTTCTACAAGGAGTGCTTGTCGCGCCAGTTTCAAGATCGGTTATCGTGCTAGGACAAGCACTCGGCGGTACAACGTTAGCACTTTTTCAGGCTGTCCTCTTACTGTTCCTCGCACCGATAGTTGGGGTGCCGTTAACCCCCGTTTCCGTGTTCGCAGCACTCGGTGTGATGTTGATCTTGTCCTTTGGCTTGACAAACTTAGGATTAACGATCGCATGGCGAATGGATTCGACGCAAGGTTTTCATGCGATTATGAATCTTATTCTCATCCCAGTTTGGCTGCTCTCCGGTGCCTTTTTCCCCGTATCCGGCGTACCAATATTGCTTGAATGGACAATGAAATTGAATCCGCTCACCTACGGGGTTGCAGCCTTGCGTCGTTGTCTATATTTTAACGTACCCATCGCCGCTGAGGGGATTCCTCAACTCACATTATCGCTAATTGTTACTGGCGCGTTCTGTGTTATAACATACTTTGGCGCTGCGCGAACGGCATACCGTCGTCAGAATGTAGCGTAAAAGAGATTGACTTACAAATTCAGCAGTCTAGAAAGGAGCTTTTAATGAAGTGGCTGAATTTTCCTGCATGGCTTCCAGAGAATGTCTCAACTTTTGGACAAGGGGTGGATAACCTCTTTATCCTAATCTACTGGATTACCTCAATTGTATTTTTGGCTGTTATGGCGGTACTCATTGTTTTCATCATTAAGTACCGTTTCCAAGAAGGCCGCAAAGCGGAGTACATTGAAGGCAGCACAACCCTTGAAATCGTATGGACTGCTGCTACCACCGTCATTGTGTTCGGGCTAGCAATGTTGAGCCTGCCACAATGGAACAAAATTAAGTTCCCTTCCCAGTTTCCCGGTAACCCCGGTGCTGTCGTTCAGGTGAACGGGAAACAATTTAACTGGGACATGACTTATCCGGGCCCCGATGGCGAATGGGGCACTGACGATGACCTTCAACTTGAGAACCAACTGCATGTCCCCGTTAACGAGGTGGTGCATATCAGGCTCACGGCTGATGATGTTATTCACAGTTTCTTTGTCCCTCAACTCCGGCTCAAGCAGGATGCTCTTCCCGGCAGGTTTATAAACATGTGGTTCGAGGCAACAAAGGACTACACGTTACGGTTTGACATTGATGCAAAGTTCCAAAGCGATTTAGATGATGGGACGATCTCAACGGGTTTGCTGTTGGAGTTTAACTCGACAGGTTTACGGTTGGAGTTAAAAAGTAAAGAGGAGTTAGAAAATGTGGCAGAACTACTGCTTTCTGATAACACTACCGTTTCGGTTGAAGAACAAGGCAGTAGGTGGTTAATAACTGATGTGCCGACTGGACGAAAATACATGGTTAGGAAAGAGGACGGTGTGCTAAACATCTACTCCAACGTCTACGAAATTCCCTGTGCTGAACTCTGCGGATTTGGACACTCTGGGATGCTCGGATACCTTACCGTCCACACCAAGGAAGATTACGCAGCGTGGATAAATGAACGGTGGCCAGAATAATGAAAAGAAAGGAGTCAATGTAGAATGAATGATCACACGCACGAATCTCATGATCATCATGAAGAGAGTTTTATTCGTAAATATATCTTTTCGCTCGATCATAAAATGATTGGTAAGCAATTCCTGATCTTTGGTCTAATTATGTTTATGGTCGGGGGAGGACTTGCGCTGCTTTTCCGTTGGCAACTCGCTTGGCCCGACAGACCGCTCCCGATCATTGGTGTTTCCAAAACATATCAGGAAACTGGCGAACTCGCAACCGCTGCAGACCGAAAGTGGGAGGAACGGTACGATGACGACAAAGAAACATGGTTAGAGACCAACATACCCGGCGGCGTCATAGACCCAGCATTTTATAATTCGCTGTTTACCATGCACGCTACCATTATGGTCTTCTTTGTCGTTGTACCGCTACTTGTCGGTGCATTTGGTAATTTCCTCATCCCGCTGATGATCGGGACCAGAGATATGGCTTTTCCGGTCCTGAATATGCTGTCCTTCTGGTCCAATATGCTGGGAACTATTATCATGATGGCTGGGTTCTTCGTCCCCGGCGGGCACGCTGCTGCGGGCTGGACTGGTTACGCGCCCCTCTCTTCAGTTGTTGATCTTAGCGGTGTAAATTGGGGACAGAATCTCTGGTGCATCAGCCTCATTGTCATGGGGATCTCCTCGCTGATGGGGTCTATCAACTATATCACCACGATTATCAATATGCGAGCACCAGGGATGACTTGGTTCCGTCTTCCGCTCGCGATTTGGGCGCTCTTTATCGTCGCAATTCTTCTACTGCTCGCATTCCCTGTCGTTGCTTCCGCGCTCGCGCTGATTCTCTTTGACCGGATGGCGGGAACGTCCTTCTTCTTGGCGGAAGGTGGTGGTGACCCGTTGCTGTGGCAACACCTTTTCTGGTTCTTCGCGCATCCAGAGGTGTATATCCTCATTCTGCCCGGCATGGGTATGGCGTCAGAGATGCTTCCTGTCTTTGCCAGAAAGCCCATCTTTGGATATAAGTCAATGGTCTTTGCTATGATATCGATCGCCTTTCTCAGTTGGATTGTGTGGGGACACCACATGTTCCAAAGTGGGATGAACCCCGCACTAGGGGCAAGCTTCATGACTACCACCATGTTAATTGCTGTTCCTTCAGCAATCAAAACATTTAACTGGCTTGGGACCCTTCACCGTGCATCAATTCGATTCACAGTGCCGATGCTAAATACGCTCGCTTTTGTCTCAATGTTCGTTATCGGTGGGCTTAGCGGCATCTACATGGCAAACTCGCCGGTGGATATCTACATCCACGATACCTACTACATCGTGGCACATATCCATTATGTTGTCTTCGGTGGCAGTGTCTTCGCTATCTTTGGCGGTATCTTTTACTGGTTCCCCAAGATGTTCGGGCGACACATGAATGCGGCCCTTGGCAAGATTCATTTCTGGCTCTCATTCATCGCCTTTAACGGTGTCTTTTTCCCGATGCACATCCTCGGTGTTGGGGGACACATGCGACGTATTGCCAACCCGATGCAGTATGAATATTTACAACATATGCAATGGATAAATGTGTTTATTACGGTCTTTGCATTTATTTTGGGGGCGGCTCAGATTCTGCTGCTAGTCAACGTATTCTGGAGTATCTTCCGCGGGAAAGTGGCTGAACAAAATCCGTGGGAAGCAACCACTCTCGAATGGTATGCACCAACACCTGTTCCTCATGGTAACTTTGGTGCGATTCCGCAAGTATATCACGGTCCCTATGAGTACAGCGTTCCCGGTGCTGAAACAGACTGGACGCCACAGACGGAGCCGAACGGCGAAGCGGCGCACGGTGAACCGGTCCCTGCTGGAGCTACCGCCGATTAAATGCGATATGGGATGCAGATAAACGCAGCTTTGAATCTGCGTTTATCTGCATCCTATCTAAACCACTGACCTGTGGGAAGGATCAGACTGATTTAATGTATCACCCATGGCTTTATAGACTTGCGGTACTTACCGCTGTGACGACTTTCATCCTGATCTGCATGGGTGGGCTTGTAACCAGCACGGATTCGGGACTTGCTGTCCCCGATTGGCCCACAACCTTCGGGTACAACATGTTTCTCTACCCGCTTTCGAAAACAGTCAGTGGATTCCTGTTTAGTGTTGACCCGAATCTCCAAGCTGATCTAGACAGGAATAACCTGTCCGAGGGACTACGGAAAGCACTTGAAAAAAACGAGATTTCGGTATCCGAAAATGTTATAATTTCAACTGAAGAGCAAGGCAGCAGATGGAAACTCGCGGATAAAACGAATGAACGCACCTATACGCTGATTAAATCAGGCGAGCGATTTGATGTATACGTTCATGGCGTGCTGTACGAACATAGCCATCGGTTGATTGGGTCCATCGTCGGTTTTCTGACGATCGCCCTGATGGTGTCAATCTGGGCGAAGGATGCGCGAAGGTGGATGAAATGGCTCGGCGTTATCGCCCTTGTTGCAGTTATCGCTCAAGGGGTGATGGGAGGTCTTCGTGTTACGAATCTCAGCAGAGTTCTTGCCATCGTACACGCCTGTTTTGCTCAAGCTTTTTTTGGATTGATCGCAAGTCTTGCGTTGTTTACTTCGCGTGGTTGGTTGCAAACATCGGTGAAAATTGAGACCACGAATACTATACGGTTGAGACGTTTGGCTCTCATTACATTGGCGCTTATCTATATTCAATTCATCTTCGGTGCTATATTGAGACATACTGGGGAAAGACTGGATGCCCATCTGCTTTTCGCAGGGCTAGTAACAATCCACATATTTCTGCTCTTGAGGCGAATCTTGAGGAATCATTTGGAAAATCTGGTTTGGGTTCGTCCTGCTGTGCTGCTGGGCGGTCTGCTTGCCGTACAGTTGACTTTGGGCTTGGGAGCGTACCTCGCCGAGTTCACCGCTTTTAGCAAGGGTGTAGCTCCTGTTGTCGGTATAACTATCACAACTGCCCATGTTGCAGTTGGGGCTTTAATGCTAATCGTTTCGGTTGTACTGACT
Source organism: Candidatus Poribacteria bacterium (assembly GCA_965204355.1). Classification (GTDB taxonomy): domain Bacteria; phylum Poribacteria; class WGA-4E; order WGA-4E; family PCPOR2b; genus PCPOR2b. The sequence goes on along the minus strand of OZ241983.1, from coordinate 4,800,678 downwards.
TTGAACTTTTTTCACTTAGCAGATAGATCAAAGCCTGTTACAGATCGAGGGCTTGTTTCTGATGAGGTGTCTGCATGATATCGACGACACAGACGCTGGGGGTTGACCTTTCCCAGATGAGCCGCCGAATGTCGACTCTTATCGAGTTGACGAAACCGCGGCTCGTTTCGATGATACTGATTACAACTTCAGCCGGCTTCTATATTGCATCCTCGCAACCGCTTAATTGGCTGCAACTGATTCACACCATCATCGGTACTGGGTTGTCAGCGGCGGGAGTATTAGCCCTGAATCAGTACCTCGAACGCGATCTGGATGCCCAGATGGTGCGCACGTGCCACCGTCCGTTGCCGGATCAACGCCTCCAACCGACGACAGCGCTATTTTTCGGCGTCTTGCTCACTGCTGGTGGTTTGCTCTATATGACGTTTTACGTAAATCCCTTAAGCGCATTGGTTACTTCCTCCATTGTTGTGACCTATCTATTTGTCTATACCCCACTGAAGCAGAAGACTTCGCTCTGTACTGTTGCTGGGGCGTTCCCGGGCGCATTGCCGCCTGTTATCGGTTGGGTTGCAGCGCGAGGGACACTCAATATTGAGGCGTGGGTGCTTTTTGCAATTTTGTTCCTTTGGCAACTGCCACACTCGCTATCAATCGCGTTTATCTATCGTGATG